>JACRAY010000011.1 GCA_016213325.1 Burkholderiales bacterium
CTGCTCGGGGATGGTGATGCCCAGCAGCCCCAGCTCACCCATCTCGCGGAAGATGGAGGCATCGGTCTTCTCGTGGCGGAAAGCCTCCAGCACGCGCGGGGCCAGTTTCTGCTGGCAATAGGCCGCAGCCGCATCGCGCACGGCGCGCTCGTCGGCGGAGAGCTGCTGGTCCAGCAGCAGCGGGTCGGCCCAGTTGAAGGCAGTCTTGTGCGATGTGCTCATAACAGCCGAATCTACCGGCGCCCTGCCTATAAGACAAACGATCAATTCGCATCGACTTGTGCATAATCGGCACAAGACGATGCGCCGCAAGATCCCCTCCACCGCCTGGCTGACGGCCTTCGAATCGGCCGCGCGCCACCAGAGCTACACCCGCGCTGCGGACGAACTCGCGCTGACGCAAAGCGCCGTCTGCCGCCAGGTCGGCGCGCTGGAGGAGTTCCTGGGCCTGCGGCTGTTCCGCCGCAGCAGCCGAGGCGTGGCGCTGACCGACGCCGGGCAGCGCTACCAGCGGGTGGTGGCCCGCCGGCTGGCGGAAGTGGAACAGGACACGGTCGACCTGATGTCGCAGGGCTCCGAAGGCGCCGTGCTGGAACTGGCCGTCGTGCCGACCTTCGGCGCACGCTGGCTGGTGCCGCGCCTGGCCGGCTTCCAGTCGGGGCATCCGGGCGTGCGCATCCACATGTCGGCGCAGAGCCGCCCGTTCCTGTTCGAAGACACGGTTTTCGATGCGGCCATCTATGCCGGCGAACGCATGTGGCCGGGCACGCAGGGCATCCACTTCATGCGCGAGGTGCTGGCCGCCGTGTGCAAGCCGGGGCTGGTGCCGCGCGGCCGGAAGCTGCGCGCCGCCGACTGGTCACGCCTGCCGCTGCTGCAGCAGGGCACGCGCACGCACCACTGGCGGCGCTGGTTCGCCGCGCAGGGCATGCGGGTGGAAGGCGACATGTCGGGGCCGCGCTTCGAGCTGTTCTCGATGTCGATCGAGGCCGCGGTGCATGGGCTGGGCATCGCGCTCGTGCCGCGCGTGCTGGTCCAGGACGAACTGGCGCGCGGCCTGCTGGCCGACGTGGGTGGCAGCTTCGAAGGCGGCGAGCTGGGTTATTACCTCGTGCATCCCGAAGGGAAGGCCGACAACCCGGCGCTGCTCGCCTTTCGCGACTGGCTGCTTCAGGCCAGGTAACTGCGCGCGCGCAGCAGCACCGGCGCGTCCACCATCTGGCCGTCCAGCCGGAAGGCGCCGGCCGGGTTGCGGTCCGCCGCTTCCAGCACGCGCCGCGCCCAGTCACGCTCGGCCTGCGTCGGGCCCAGGCCCTCGTGGACGGCGTCGAGCTGCTTCGGGTGGATGCACAACTTGGCGCCGAACCCGAAACGTCGGCTGCGCGCCACGTCGGCGGTGAGCCGGGCCTCGTCGTCGATGGCGGCCGTGACGCCGTCCACGGGTTTCGGTAAGCCTGCCACGCGCGAAGCCACTGCGATCGCGAGACGCGCTGCATCCAGCTCGCGTTCGTCCTCGCCGCACTGCATGCCGATGTCGGCCTGGAAGTCCAGGTGGCCGAATGCGAGCCGCGCGACGCCCGGAGCGCTGGCCACTGCGGCTGCGGCGTGCAAGCCCGCGGCCGACTCGATGAGGGCCAGCACCGGCGCATCGGCCGCCTCGACCGCCGCACTGATCACGGACGCCGAATCGGCTTTCGGCACGACCACGCCCGCCAACCCATGTGGCCCCAGTTCGCGCAGCAGCGCTAGGTCTTCGGCATGCCAGGGCGTGTCCGCCGCATTGATGCGCACCAGCAGGCGCGCCACCTGCTGCGCGGGCAACGACGCGCAGGCCATCGCGAGGGCCGCCCGCGCGCGCGGCTTGTCGCCAGGCGCGACGGCGTCTTCCAGGTCGACGATGACGGCGTGCGCCGCGCTCGCCAGCGCCTTGGGCAGGCGCTCGGGCCGGTCGCCGGGCACGAACAGGAAGCTGCGGGCGCCCTGGACTGCTTCCATGCTCATTGGACTACCCTCCGTTCTGCGAACTGCGGGGCTATGAGCCTTCGGAGCGGCCGTGCGGCTCATGCCGCCAGCAGCATGCCCACCCGCTGCCATTGCGCCACGTTCCACAGGCGCTGCACCGCAGAGCGCATCCCTGCTTCGGTGGCGCCGCCGCTGAACGCTGCGAGCTGCAGCGCCTTGGCCGAAATCTCGTCGCGCGACAGCGTGTTGCCGGGGTCGCCCTTGGGCTCGTCCATGCGGCCGTGCAGCGTCCGGCCGTCGGTGGTCGTCACCGTCACCTTGCCGACCCAGCGGCGCGGGTAGGCCGCGTCCACTTCGGCATCGAGCACCATCTCCACCCGGCGGCAGAACTGCACCACGCTGTCGTCGCGGAAGTGGTGCTCGAACTCGGGAAGCCCCGCATGCCCATGCGCGGCGACGAGCGCCAGCACGGTCCCCATCGAGAACTTGCTCTGGTGCACCGTCTGCGGGTCGACCACCGGGCCCAGCACGTCGATGGCGCCCTGGTGGACGTGCGTGACGACTTTGGCGATGTCCTGGGGCTTCAGTTGGCGCTCGCGCATCACTTGGGCCAGCGCATCCGCGGCAGGGTGCGTGTGGCGGCAGGAGGCGTGGTACTTGAATGAAGTCTCCGCCGTCGCCCAGCGCGAGCCCAGGCCCTCGGCCAGCCTGGAAGGGTCCGAGTCGCTGGACATGCCCGCGGCCATGCCCTGCGGTCCGTCGAAGATGCGGTCGGCGCCGGTGAAACCGTCCTTGGCGAGATAAGCAGCCATCAAGCCTGCGCCTGCTGCGTGCGCCGTGTGCAGTTGCTTGGAGTCCGCAGCCGTGCGCAGGAACTCCCACAAACCCGCTGCCTGCGTGCCGGCGGAGCCGAAGGCGTGGCGCATCTGCTGCGCGTCCAGCCCCAGCAGGTTGCCTACGGCCGCTGCGGCCGCCAGCGTGCCCACGGTGCCCGTGGTGTGGAACACCTTGTAGTGCGAGCGGCCGAGGAATTCACCGACCCGGATGCCCACTTCGTAGCCGGCGACCGATGCCGCCACCAGCTCTTTGCCGCTCGCGCCGATGGCCTGTGCCACGGCGACGGCCGGCGGGAACACCACGGTGGCCGGGTGCAGCACCGAGCTGTTGTGCAGGTCGTCCTGCTCGGCCACGTGAGAGGCGGCCGCATTGGACATCGCGGCGAAGTAGGGCGACGTGCGCTTGCGCGACGTGATGACTTCGGACGGCCCGTCCTGCGGCCCCATGGCCCGCGCGAACTTCGCGATCGTTTCGACGGGCCGCGAACCGTGCCCTGCCACCGCGGATGCGAACCAGTCGACCAGCAGGTCTTCGGTCTTGCGCACGACCGCCGCTGGAATGTGTTCGAAGCGCAGGCCGGCGGCGAAGGCGGCGAGTTCGGATCCGGGATGGGTCATGCTCTTTTCTCCATGCCAAGTTCGCGCAGGATGGCCTCGGTGTGCTCGCCCACCCTGGGCACGGCGTCCATGCGGTAGTCGAAACTGCTGTTGCGTCCCGGCGGCAGCAGCGCCGGGATGTCGCCCGAGGGCGAGCCGACCGTGCGCCAGCGATTGCGTGCCTTCAGCTGCGGATGCGCCCACACGCCGGCCATGTCGTTCATGCGGGCATTGGCGATCTGCGCTTCGTCCAGGCGCTGCTCAACCTGCACGGTGCCCAGCCGGCCGAACTCGGCCTCGATGATCGAGCGCAGGTCGGCGCGGTGAACGTTGCGCTTCGAGTTGGAATCGAACCGGGGGTCGGTGGCGAGCGCCGCATCCAGCAGCACCTTGTCGCAGAACACAGCCCACTCGCGTTCGTTCTGCAGCCCGAGCATCACCGTGCCGTCGCGGCATGCGAATGGCCCATACGGATAGATGCTGGCGTGCGACGAGCCGGTGCGCGGCGGCGGCGGCGCGCCTTCGAAGGCGTAGTACATCGGGTAGCTCATCCACTCGCCCAGCGACTCGAGCATCGACACGTCGATGTGGCTGCCTTCGCCCATGCGCTGGCGCTGCAGCAGGGCGGCCAGGATGCCGGAATACGCGTACATGCCGGCCGCGATGTCGGCCATCGAGTTGCCGGCCTTGCTGGGCGTCTCGGGCGTGCCCGTCACGGACAACATGCCGGCTTCGGCCTGGATCAAGAGGTCGTAGGCCTTCTTGTCGCGGTAGGGGCCGTCGTCGCCGTAGCCGGAGATGTCGCAGACGACCAGCTTCGGGTGCTTGGGATGCAATGCCTCGAACGACATGCCCATGCGCGCCGCCGCGCCCGGTGCCAGGTTCTGCACCAGCACGTCGGCCTTCGCGACCAGCGCTTGCAGCACGGCCAGGTCCTGTGGGTCCTTCAGGTCCAGCGCCAGGCTTTCCTTGGACCGGTTGGTCCACACGAAGTGCGACGACTGCCCGCGCACGCGCGTGTCGTACGCCCGCGCAAAGTCGCCGCTGCCCGGCCTTTCGACCTTGACCACCCGCGCGCCGAGGTCGGCCAGCTGCCGCGTGCAGAAGGGGGCCGCTATCGCGTGCTCGAGGGAGACGACCGTAATGCCGTCGAGAGGAGGAGTGTTCATCTTCGGGTTGGGCTTGGAACGCAGAAGACGCAGAAGGAAGTCAAAAGACGCAGAAGGACATCCGATCTTGAATCTTCTGCGTCTTTTGTATTTCTTCTGCGTCTTCTGCGCTCAGAACGATCGAGGAAGGCCCAGCACATGCTCGGCCACATAAGAAAGGATCAGGTTGGTCGAAATCGGCGCCACCTGGTAAAGCCGCGTCTCGCGGAACTTGCGCTCCACGTCGTATTCGTTGGCGAAGCCGAAGCCGCCATGGAACTGGATGCAGGCGTTCGCCGCTTCCCAGCTCGCCTTGGCGGCCAGGTACTTGGCCATGTTGGCCTGCGCGCCGCAGGGTTCGTGCGCGTCGAATCGGCGGCAGGCCTCCCAGCGCATCAGGTTGGCGGCTTCGACCTCGATGTACGACTCGGCGATGGGGAACTGCACGCCCTGGTTCTGCCCGATCGGGCGGCCGAACACGATGCGGTCCTTCACATACTTCGTGACGCGGTCGATGAACCAGTAGCCGTCGCCGATGCACTCGGCCGCAATCAGCGTGCGCTCGGCGTTCAGCCCGTCCAGGATGTACTTGAAGCCCTGGCCTTCCTGGCCGATCAGGTTCTCCGCGGGGATCTCGAGGTTCTCGAAGAACAGCTCGTTGGTCTCGTGGTTGACCATGTTGGGGATCGGCCGCACGGTCATGCCGCTGGCCTCCGCCTCGCGCAGGTCGACCATGAAGATCGACATGCCCTCGGACTTCTTCTTCACGTCGGCCAGCGGCGTGGTGCGCGCCAGCAGGATCATGAAGTCGCTGTGCTGCACGCGCGAGATCCATACCTTCTGGCCGTTGACGACGTAGCGGTCGCCCTGCTTCATCGCGGTGGTCTTGATCTTGGTGGTGTCGGTGCCGGTCGTGGGTTCGGTCACGCCCATCGACTGCAGGCGCCATTCGCCCGTGGCGATCTTCGGCAGGTAGTGCTTCTTCTGCGCCTCGGAGCCGTGGCGCAGCAGCGTGCCCATGTTGTACATCTGGCCGTGGCAGGCGCCCGAGTTGCCGCCCGAGCGGTTGATCTCTTCCATGATCACCGAGGCCTCGGTCAGGCCCAGCCCCGAGCCGCCGTACTCCTGCGGGATCAGCGCGGCCATCCAGCCGGCCTTGGTGAGCGCGTCGACGAAGGCTTCGGGGTAGGCGCGCTGTTCGTCGACCTTGCGGTGGTACTCGTCGGGGAATTGCGCGCAGAGGTCGCGCACCGCGTCGCGGATGTCCTGGTACTGGCCGGCTTCGTGTTTCATGGTTCGAGTTCTGCGCTGGCCTTCATGGTGAGCCAGCCTTCATGGTCCTGCGCCCACAGGCGCACGGTGTTGCCTTCGGGTTGCCCGTTCACGCGCATCGGGTTGCCGTCGAACGTGGGCCGCACGGCCTTGAATTCGAAGCGGCGCACGCGCTTGTCCGTGTTCCGGCGCACCAGGTCGAGCAGCAGCGTGGCAATCAGGGGCCCGTGCACGATGAGGCCCGGGTAGCCTTCTTCCTCGGTCACGTAGCGGCGGTCGTAGTGGATGCGATGGCCGTTGAACGTGAGCGCCGAGTAGCGAAACAGCAGCACGTCGTCGGGCGTGAGTTCCCTTTGCCACGCAGCGCCCTGTGCGGCCGCCGCCGGTGCAGGCACCGGGTCACCCGGCTGGGGCGCACCGCGATACACGATGTCATGCTCCTCCGTGATGGCGAGCCCCTTGCCGTTGTGCAGTTCGTGCACGACCGTCACGAACACCAGGTCGCCGGTGCGGCCCGACTTGCGGCTGACCGATGCGATGCGCGAGATGCGCTTCGCCGCGTCGCCGACGACCAGCTCGTTGTCGAGGTTCCAGGCGAGCCGGCCGCCCGCCCACATGCGCCGCGGCAGCGCCACCGGCGGCAGGAAGCCTCCGCGCCTGGCATGGCCGTCGGGACCGATTTCGCGCGCCTTGTGCATGGGCAGGAAGTACAGCCAGTGCCACAGGGGCGGCAGCGGCGTGCCCGGCTGCGGCGCGGGGTCGTCGCGGTCGAGCGTGGCGGACAGCGCGCGCACGGGCGCGGCAGTGATGTCGTCGTGCAGGGTTTCCGTCCTGCCGACCCATTGCTCCAGTGATTCTTCGGCCATGGCGTATGGTCGCGCCGCCGGCCGGTTGGCGCAATCGGGCAATTCAAGACCCAGGCTTCAGCAATTCCGAAGGCTGGGTTAGCATGGCCGCATGCAGTTCGACCTGACGGACCTGCGCCTTTTCGTCGCCACCGCGGAAGAGGCCAACCTGACCCGCGCGGCCGCGCGCCAGCACCTGTCGCTGGCCGCGGCCAGTGCGCGCATCAAGTCGCTGGAGGAGCAGGCCGGGCTGCCGCTCTTCGTGCGGGAGGCGCGCGGCGTGCGCCTGACTTCCCCCGGCGAAGCCTTCCTGCACCACGCGCGCGAAGTGCTGCGCGAAGCCGAGCAGCTGAAGCGCGACCTGCAGGAGTACGGCGCAGGCCTGCGCGGCCACGTGCGGGTCTTCGCCAACACCACCGCCGTCACCGACTTCCTGCCGGAAATCCTCCCCGGCTTCCTGGCCGCCAACCCGCGCGTCAACGTCGACCTCCAGGAAAAACCGAACGCCGACATCGCCCGTGGCGTGCTCGATGCCCGCGCCGACATCGGCATCGTGGCCGGCGCCGTCGACCTGCTGGGCCTGCAGGCCATCCACTTCAGCACCGACCGCCTGGTGCTGGTGGTGCCGCGCGGCCATCGCTTCGCCCGGCGCAAGCGCATCGCATTTGCCGATACGCTGCAGGACGACATGGTCGGCATGCACCACGGCAGCACGCTGCAGAGCTTCCTGCAGCAGCATGCCGAGCGCATGGGCAAGCCGATGCGCCTGCGCATCCAGCTCGCCAGCTTCGACGCCATGTGCCGCATGGTGGGCGGCGGCGTAGGCGTGGCGATCGTCCCGGAGAGCGCCGCGCGCCGCAACCTGCAGCCGATGAAGCTGGTGCAGGTGGAGCTGACCGATGCCTGGCGCGTGCGCGAGCGCTACATCCTCGTGCGCGACCGCGCGACGCTGCCGTCGTATGCGCAGGCGCTGGTGGAAGCGCTGCTGGCGCACTACCGCGCGCGCTGAGGCGCGCGCAGGGGGCCGAGCTCTTCGACCGCCACCTCGCGAAACCGCCGCGCCACCACGCTCTCCTCATGCGTGTGATAGGCCAGCGCGATCCCTATGAAAGCGTCCTTCGGCATCCCGCGCAGTGGCCGGAAGGCCACGCGCTGCGAGGCATGCGGCGCGTGCACCGAGGGCACCAGCGCCACGCCCAGGCCGCTTTCCACCAGGCCGATCACGGTCTGCACCTGCACGCCTTCCTGCACGACGCGCGGCGCGATGCCCGCCTGCACGAACAGTTGCATCACAGCCGCGTGCAGCGCGCCGCCCACCTGCGACGGCGTGTAGCCGATCAGGGGTTCGTGCGCCAGGTCGGCCAGCGCCACGGTCTTGCGCCGCGCCAGCGGATGCCCGGCCGGCAGCGCGGCACAAAAGACATCGTGCGTGATCACCTGCAGTTGGACTCCCTCGGGACGAATGGCCGGTACGCGCACGAAGCCCAGGTCCATGGCGCCGCCCTGCACGGCCGTCAGGGCCTCGAAGTTGGTGGCTTCGCGCAGCACCAGGTGGACGTTGGGGTAGCGGCGGCTGAAGGCCTGGATCAGGCGCGGCATGAGCCCGTAGGTGACCGAGCCGATGAAGGCAATGCGCAGGCGCCCCGCTTCGCCTTTGGCCACGGCGCGCGCCGACGAGGCGACCTCTTCCGCGCCGCGCAAGCACCTGACGGCGGCGTCGTAGGCCGCCTGCCCTGCTGCCGTCAGGCGCACGCCGCGCGAGCCGCGCTCGAGCAGCGGCACGCCGATTTCCTCTTCCAGTTTGCGGATCGCAACCGACAGGGGCGGCTGGGCCATGAACAGCAGTTCGGCCGCGCGCCGGAAGCTGCGGGCGTCGGCGACGGCGATGAATTGGCGAAGCTGCCTCAGGTCCATCTGATACATGAAGTGTATCGCTGATTCCATCAACGGTATTGGACCGGGTATCGCCCAGAGCCTAGGATCCAGCATCCCCTTCGACCCACGAATCCCGGAGACAACATGACTTCCAGCAGACGCACCTTCCTGGCCGCCGCTTGCGCCGCACTGGCCGCGGCGCCTTTCGGCCCCGCGCTGGCCCAGGCCTTCCCGAACAAGCCGGTGCGCATCGTCGTGCCCTACACGCCGGGCGGGCCTTCGGACATCGCCGCCCGCGCCGTGGGCCAGAAGCTCGCCGAGCAGCTCGGGCAGCCGGTCATCGTCGAGAACAAGCCGGGCGCCGGCGGCAACACCGGCGCCGACCTGGTGGCGCGCGCACCAGCCGACGGCTACACGCTGATGCTGGTGACCACCGGCCACACCATCAACCCGTCGCTGTACGAAAAGCTCGGCTACAACCTGCTCTCGGACTTCGCGCCGGTCTCGCAGATCACCAGCAGCCCGATGGTGGTGGCGGTGTCGCCTTCGCTCGGGGTCAACGACATGCGCGGACTGATCGCGCTGGCCAAAGCCAAGCCGGGTGCGCTCAACTTCGCATCGGCCGGCAACGGGTCGTCCACCCACCTGGCGCCGGAGCTGTTCGCGCTGATGGCGGGCGTCAAGATGACGCACGTGCCGTACAAGGGCAGTGCACCGGCCCTGGCGGACGTGATGGCCGGGCACGCGCAAGTCGCCTTCGACTTCATGACTTCCGCGATGCCGCACGTGCGCAGCGGCAAGCTGAAGGGCCTGGCGACCACGGGCGCCACGCGGTCGGCTGCGGCGCCCGAACTGCCGACCGTAGCCGAATCCGGTGTACCCGGCTTCGAAGTGATCGGCTGGAACGGCCTGGTGGTTCCGGCGGCCACGCCCAAGGACATCGTGGCGAAGCTGAGCGCCGAGATCCGCAAGGCGCTCGAGTCCGCCGACGTGAAGGCGCGCTTCGCCGGGCTTGGGGCCGCGGCCCATCCCACCACACCGGAGCAACTGGGCGCGCTGATGCGCTCGGAAGTCGAGAAGTGGGCCAAGGTGGTCAAGGCCTCCGGCGCCAAGGCCGAATGAACGCTTTCCCCAGATCCCTCGACCGCCTGCTGCATCCGCGCAGCGTGGCCGTCATCGGGGCTTCCGACGACGTCACGCGCATCGGCGGACGGCCCATCGCCTACATGCGTTCGCAGGGCTTCACTGGCCGCATCCTGCCGGTGAACCCGGGCCGAGCGACGGTGCAGGGCCTGCCGGCCTACGCCTCGGTGGCTGCCCTGCCCGAAACGCCCGATGTGGCGATCGTCGCGGTCGCGGCCCGGTCGGTGGTGGAAGTCGTGAGCCAGCTCGCCGAGCGCGGCACCACCGCTGCCATCGTGTTCAGCGCCGGCTTCGCCGAATCGGGCGACGACGGTGCGGCGCTCCAGCATGCGATGGTGCTGGCCGCGCGCAGGCACGGCATGCGGCTGCTCGGGCCCAACTCGCTGGGCATCGTCAACCCGCGCACCGGCTTCTTCGGCAGCTTCCTGTCCAGCGTCGAGCTGGGCATGCCCCGGCCCGGGCGTGTCGCCATCGTCAGCCAGTCGGGCGCCTATGGCGGCCACCTGCTGGCGGCCGCCACGGCGGCAGGCATCGGCCTGTCGGCTTGCGTGATGACCGGCAACGAGTCGGACATCACGCTGGGCGATGTGGTGCGGATGATGGTGGAAGACGCCGACACGGACGTGATCGCGCTGTATTCCGAAGGCGTGCGCGAGGCCGGGGGGCTCGTGACCGCGCTCGAAGCGGCACGCGTCGCGCGCAAGCCCGTGGTGATAATGAAGGTCGGCAAGAGCGCCGTGGGTGGCGCGGCCGCGCAATCGCACACCGCGTCCATCGCCGGCAATGACGCCGTGATCGACGCCGTGCTCGCCGAACTGGGCGCCGTGCGCGCCGCGAGCACCGAGCAGATGCTGGACATTGCGCGGCTCGCCACGCGGCGCATCTACCCCGCCGACAACGCGCTGGGCGTCATCACCGTCAGCGGCGGCGCCGGCGTCATCGCCTCGGACGCGGCAGAGGACGTGGGCCTGCCGGTGCCGCAGATGCCCGACGCGGCGCAGGCGGCCCTGAAGGCGCTGCTGCCCTTCGCGTCGCCGCGCAACCCGGTGGATGTGACGGCGCAGTTCCTCAACGACCTGTCGCTGGTCGGCCGCTTCACCGAAACCCTGGTCGCCGAAGGCGGCTATCCGTCGATCCTGGGCTTCTTCACCTACACCGCCGGCGCGCCCAGCGTGGCGCCGCGCCTGCGCGCGGAGCTGTCGCGCGTGCGCGAGAGGCATCCCGACCGGCTGTTCGTGCTGTGCGTGCAGGCCTCGGCCGGGCAGATCCGCGGCTATGAGGACGATGGCTTCTGCGTGTTCGAGGACCCGACTCGCGCGGTCGTCGCCATCGAGGCAATGGGCCGCTTCGGCCGCTCCTTCGCGGCGGCGCCGCGCCAGCCGGCGCCGGTGGTCGACGTGCCTGCATTGCCGGCGGCCACGCCGAGCGAGGCCGAAGCCAAGCGGCTGCTGGCTGTGGCCGGCATTGCCAGCGGGCCTGAGCACGCCTGCGCGACCGCCGACGCCGCGGTGGCCGCGGCGCGCGAGATCGGTTTTCCGGTGGTGCTGAAAGTGCTGTCGCCCGACATCCTGCACAAGTCCGAAATCGGCGGCGTGCTGCTGGACGTGAAAGACGAAGCGAGCGTGCGCAGTGGCTTCGGCACGCTGCTGGAACGTGCCGGCAATGCCATGCCGCAGGCCCGCATCGAAGGTGTGCTGGTGGCCAGGCAGTTGAGCGGTGCCGTGGAATGCATCCTGGGCATCCACCGCGACCCGGTGTTCGGGCCGGTGGCCATGTTCGGGCTGGGCGGCATCTTCGTGGAAGTGATGAAGGACGTGGTGTTCCACCGCTGTCCCTTCGGCGAGGACGTGGCCCTGCGCATGATCCGTTCCATCAAGGGGGCGCCGCTGCTGCAGGGCGCGCGCGGCCGGCCACCTGCCGACATCGCCGCGCTGGCGCGCATGTTGTCGCGGTTGTCGGCCTTTGCGGTGGCCGCGGGGCCGCGCCTTCAGTCCATCGACCTGAACCCGGTCTTCGCCATGCCCGAGGGGCAGGGCGCCTACGCGGCCGACGCCGTGATCGAACTGCTGGCCGAGGAGAAGCCGTGATCCGCGACGACGAGACCCTGGAGCTGCTGCTGGACAGCGTGCGGCGCTTCGTGCGCGCACAGCTCGTGCCGGCCGAGCAAGAAGTCGACCGCACCGACGAGATTCCGTCGCGACTGGTCGAAGGCATGAAGGAACTGGGCCTGTTCGGCATGACCATCCCCGAGGAATACGGCGGCTTGGCCCTGACGATGGAAGAGGAAGTGCGAGTGGTGTTCGAGCTCACGCAGACCTCGCCGGCGTTCCGCTCGCTGCTGGGCACCACGGTGGGCATCGGCTCGCAGGGGCTGGTGTGGGATGGCACGGCCGAACAGAAGCAAGCCTGGCTGCCGCGCATGGCCACAGGTGAAGTGATCGCCTCGTTCTGCCTGACCGAGCCGGAGGCCGGCTCGGACGCAGCGTCGTTGCGCACCCGCGCCGTGCGCCTGGGCGACCACTATGTGCTGGACGGCACCAAGCGCTTCATCACCAATGCACCGTATGCCGGCTTGTTCACGGTGATGGCCCGCACCGACCCGGCGCAGCCAGGCGCCGCCGGCATCTCGGCCTTCCTGGTGGACGCGAAGACGCCCGGCATCGTGCTGGGCAGGCCTGACCGCAAGATGGGCCATGCCGGCTCGCACACCTGCGACGTGGTGTTCGAGGGCTGCCGGGTGCCGGCGGCCAACCTGCTGGGCGGTGTGGAAGGGCAGGGCTTTCGCACGGCGATGAAGGTGCTGGACAAGGGCCGGCTGCACATCGCGGCGGTGTGCGTCGGCGTGGCCACGCGCATGCTGGCCGACGCGTTGCGCTACGCGATGGAGCGCAAGCAGTTCGGCCAGGCCATCGCCGAGTTCCAGCTCGTGCAGGCCATGCTGGCCGACAGCCAGGCGGAACTATATGCGGCGCGCTGCATGGTCATCGACGCGGCGCAGCGCCGCGACGCAGGCGAGGTCATCGCGCTGCAAGCCGCCAGCGCCAAGCTGTTCGCCAGCGAGATGTGCGGCCGCGTTGCCGATCGCGCGGTACAGATCTTCGGCGGCGCCGGCTACACGGCCGACAGCGGCATCGAGCGCTTCTACCGTGACGTGCGGCTGTTCCGCATCTATGAAGGCACCTCGCAGATCCAGCAGCTGGTGATTGCCAGGCAGATGATGCGTGCGGCGCAGGCTTGACATGACGATCGATCCACAAGCCCTGCTGCGCCGCACCTTCGTTCCCGTCGAGCATCGCTACACCGTGCGAGACACGATGCTGTACGCGCTGGGCGTGGGGCTCGGCGCCGACCCGCTGGACCGCGGGCAGTTGCGCTACGTGTTCGAGGACGGCCTGGCCGCGCTGCCCACCATGGCCAACGTGCTGGCCTTTCCCGGCTTCTGGGCGCGCGAAGCCGACACCGGGATCGACTGGCGCCGCCTCGTGCACGCCGAGCAGTCCATCGTGCTGCACGACGTGCTGCCGGAGGAAGGGCTGGTCGCCGGGCGCAACCGCGTCGCCGCCCTGTGGGACAAGGGCGCCGGCAAGGGCGCGCTGATGCAGCAGGTGCGCGAGATCGAATCCGCCGAGGGGCGTCCGCTCGCGACCGTCACGCAGCTCACCCTGCTGCGTGGCGACGGCGGCTGCGGCAGCGCCACCGAGGGCGCGCCGCCGCCGCCCCATGAGCTGCCCGGCCGCGCCCCGGATGCGGTATGTGAACTGCCCACGCTGCCGCAGGCCGCGCTGCTGTACCGGCTGAGCGGCGACTACAACCCGTTGCATGCCGACCCGGAGGTGGCCGCCGCCGCCGGCTTCGAACGGCCCATCATGCACGGCATGGCGACCATGGGCGTTGCCGCGCATGCGGTGCTGCGCACGCTGCTGGGTTACGACAGCCGGCGCTTCGCCGGCATGCGCGTGCGCTTCACCGCGCCGGTGTTCCCGGGCGAGACCCTGCGCACCGAAATGTGGGTGGACGGCGATGTCGTGTCGCTGCGCACCGTCGCTACCGCACGCAACGCCGTCGTGCTCGACAAGAGCCGGGTCGACCTGCGCCCGCCCGTGCATTGACCTGAACCCCACCATCACGAAGAGAGACAAGCCATGGACCTGCAGATCAAGGACAAGGTGGCCATCGTCACCGGCTCGGCCCGCGGACTGGGCGCCGCCACGGCCCGCCGACTGGCCGAAGAGGGTGCGCAAGTCGTCGTCACCGACATCAACGCCGAGCAGGCCCGGGCCACCGCGGCCGCGCTGCAGGCCGACGGCCTGCGCGCACACTGCATCGCGGGCGACATCACACAGGCCGCCGACGTACAGCGCCTGGTCGACGGGACCCGCGCCACCTTCGGCGGCGTGCACATCCTGGTGAACAACGCCGGTTTCCCGCGCGACAAGTACCTGGTGAAGATGAGCGAGGAAGACTGGACGCTGGTGATGGACGTGATGCTCAAGGGCGCCTTCCTGGCCACCCGGGCCGTGATGCCGCACTTCATCGAGCAGGGCTGGGGCCGCGTGGTCAACATCAGCTCCCGCGCGCACTTCGGCAACCCCACGCAGGCCAACTACTCGGCTGCCAAGGCCGGGCTGATCGGGATGGCCAAGGCGCTTGCGATCGAAGAGGGGCGCTACGGCGTGACGGTCAATTGCGTGGCGCCTGGCTTCATGGAGACCGAGATGGTGAGGGCGCTGCCCACCTACGAGACCATCAAGGAGCGGGCCGTGCAGATGCAGCCGATCAAGCGCGTGGGCCAGCCCGGCGACATTGCCGATGCCGTGGCCTTCCTCGTGTCGGAACGCGCCGGCTTCATCACCGGCGAGGTGCTGCACGTGACGGGCGGGCGCTATGGCTGAAGCCGCGCCGCTTGTGCTGCCGGGCTTCGGGCAAGGGCCGGTACGCTGCGTGGTGATCGAAGGTGTCGCCACGATCACGCTGGACAATCCGCCGCTCAACGTCGTCTTCCGCGGCCTCACCGAAGCGCTGGGCCGGGTGCTGGATGTGCTCGCCGCCGACGCATCGGTGCGTTCGGTGATCGTCACCGGCGCCGGCGAGCGGGCGTTCTGCGCCGGCTCCGACATCGCCGAATTCCGGCCGCTCATGACGCCGGGGCGCATCGTGCCGGAGAAGCTGGCGCTGCAGCATGCCGTGTTCGGCGGCCTGGACGACTTCCCCAAGCCCACCATCGCCGCCGTCAACGGCCTGGCCTTCGGCGGCGGCCTGGAGATCGCCGTGTGCTGCGACTTAGTCGTGGCCGACGAGGCGGCCCGCTTTGCGCTGCCCGAGATCAAGCTGGGCATTTTTCCCGGCAGCGGCGGCCCGGTGCGCGTGACGCGCCGCATCGGCGCCGGCCGCGCCAAGGAACTGATGTTCCTGGGCGAGCCGATCGACGCGGCCACTGCGCTCGCGTGGGGGCTGGTCAACCGCATCGCGCCTCGCGGGCAGGCGGTGGCCCTGGCCCGCGAACTCGCCGCCACCTTGGCCGAGCGGCCCGCTCTCGCCGTTTCGCTGTGCAAGCAGGCCATCGCGCACAGCTTCGACACTTCGGAAGACGAGGCGATCGCCCGCGCCTTGCCCCTGTCGGAACGGGCCTTCACCTCCGCAGAAGCCCGTGAAGGCGTGCGCGCCTTCCTGGCCAAAGAGGCGCCCCGCTTCACGCACGGGCTTTCAGTTTCCCTTCACCGCAAAGAGGTCGAGTCATGAGGCGAGCCGCCATCGTCAGTCCCCTGCGCACTCCCATCGGCGCCTACGGCGGCATGCTTCGTCCCGTGCCGGTGGAGGAACTCGGGGCCACCGTCGCGCGTGCCATCGTCCAGCGCACCGGGCTGGACCCTGCGCTGATCGAGGACGTGGTCTTCGCGCAGAGTTACACCAACGGCGAGACGCCCTGCACCGGCCGCTGGGTGGCGCTGCAGGCCGGCTTCCCGATCGAGGTAGCCGGCATGCAGATGGACCGCCGCTGCGGCAGCGGCGTGCAGGCCGTCGCCACCGCCGCGATGATGGTGCAGACCGGCGCTGCCGACGTGGTGCTGGCCGGCGGCGTGGAGAGCATGAGCAACGTTGAGTACTACACCACCGACATGCGCTGGGGCAAGCGGGCCGGCTCGGTGAAGCTGCACGACCGGCTGGAGCGCGGGCGCGAACGCTCGCAGCCCGAACATCGCTTCGGCCGCATCAGCGGCATGATCGAGACCGCCGAGAACCTGGCGCGCGACTACAAGGTCACGCGCGAGCAGGCCGACGCCTTCGCGGTGCGCAGCCAGCAGCGCGCAGCGGCGGCGTGGGCCGAGGGGCGGTTCGCAGGTGAAGTGGTGCCCGTGGCGGTGCCGCAGCGCAAGGGCGAAGTGATGCAGGTGGACCGCGACGAAGGCGTGCGGGCCGACGCCACGCTCGCTTCTCTGGCGAGGCTGTTGCCCATCATGAAGGACGGGGTCGTGACGGCCGGCAATGCCTGCCAGCAGAACGACGCCGCGGCGGCCTGCCTGGTGGTGGCCGAAGACAAGCTGGCATCGCTCGGCCTGACGCCGATTGGCTTCCTGGCCGGCTGGGCCGTGGCGGGCTGTGAGCCTTCGCACATGGGCATCGGCCCGGTGCCGGCCGTGGCGAAGCTCCTGAAACGCATGGGGCTGCGGCTCGACCAGATGGACCTGGTCGAACTGAACGAGGCCTTCGCCTGCCAGGCGCTGGCCTGCGTGCAGGGCTGGGAATCGTCGATGGACGAACTGGAAGACCGCCTGAACGTCAACGGCTCCGGCATCTCGCTGGGCCACCCCGTGGGCGCCACCGGCGTGCGCATCATGACCACGCTGCTGCACGAGATGCAGCGGCGCGGTGCGCGCTACGGGCTGGAGACCATGTGTATCGGCGGCGGGCAGGGGATCGCGGCCATCTTCGAACGCGCTTGAAGCGATGACGTACCCCATCCTAGGCGCCCTGCGCGTCATAGAAAGCTCGGCCTTCATCGCGGCGCCGCTGGCCGGCCTGACACTGGCGCAGTTCGGCGCCGACGTGATCCGGGTGGACCTGCCGGGCGGCGGCATCGACTACGCGCGCATGCCCCGCATGCCGCATCCCGAGGGCAAGGGGCGCAGCCTGTACTGGACCGGCCTGAACAAGGGCAAGCGCTCGGTCGCGATCGACCTGCGCCGGCCCGAAGGCCGCGAGCTGGTGCAGGCGCTCGCTACCGCGCCGGGGCCGGACGCGGGTGTGCTGCTCACCAACATCGGCACGCCCTGGCTGGCGCACGAGGTGCTGGCCGCGCGCCGCGCCGACATGATCACGTGCACCATCCAGGGCAACCCCGACGGCAGCACGGCGGTGGACTACACCGTGAACTGCGCGACCGGCTATCCCTACGTGACGGGCGGCGGCTCGGCGCAGCAGCCGGTGAACCATGTTCTGCCGGCCTGGGACATCGCGTGTGCCTATCAGGCCGCATTCGCCGTGGTGGCGGCGGTGGACCGGCGGCGCCGCACGGGCGAAGGCACCCAGATGAAGCTGGCGCTGGCGGACGCGGCCTTCACCATGCTGTCGCACCTCGGCGTGCTGGCAGAGGCCGAGCTGCTGCAGCAGGAGCGCCCTTCCATCGGCAACCACCTGTACGGCGCGTTCGGCCGCGACTTCGCTTGCGCCGATGGGCACCGCCTGATGGTGGTGGCGATCTCGGCCAGCCAGTGGAAGTGCCTGGTCAGCGCTTGCGGCATCGGCGAAGGCGTGGCTGCGCTGCAGCGCTCGACCGGCGTCGACCTGGCGGACGAAGCGCAGCGCTTCGAGGCCCGCGACGCCATCGCCGCACTGATCGAGCCCTGGTTCGCCGTCCGCACGCGCGAGCAGGCGATCCGCGAGCTCGAAGCGCACAAGGCCACGTGGGGCCGTTATGGCAACGTGGGTGAACTGCTGGCGGGCGACCCGCGCGTGAATGCCGCCACCAACCCGGTGTTCGAGCGCATCGAGACGCCGGGCATCGGAGCGCACATCGCGGCGGGTTCCGCCGTGCGAGTGGCTTCACTCGGGCGCGAACCGACGGCGCCGGCCCCGCTGCTGGGCGCCCACACCGACGAGGTGCTGCACGAAGTGCTGGGGCTGGACAGCGCCGCCGTCGGCCGGCTGCACGACGCGGGCGTGGTGGCGGCGGCCTGAGCGTTCCCGGGCTCAGCGCGCAGCGTGCCCGGCCGGCGCCACGTAGGCCGCGCGCGACTTGCGCACCTTGGCATGGTTGGCGTCGGCCCACTCGACCAGCCCGCGCAGCGGCTTCAGGAAAGAGCGGCCCAGCGCCGTCAGGGTGTACTCCACCTTCGGCGGGATGGTGGGGAAGACCTCGCGCGAGACCAGCCCGTCCTGCTCCAGCCGGCGCAGCGTCTGCGCCAGCATGCGCTGCGAGATGTCGGGGATGTTGCCCTTCAGCACCGAGAAGCGCAGCGTGCCGCCTTCCTCCAGCGTCATCAGCACCAGCATGCTCCAGCGGTCGCCCATGCGGTCGAGCACGTCGCGCACGGGGCAGCGGTCGGAGAAATCGGCGGTGGACTTGTGCAGCGTCATGGCGGGCTTCCCGGGGTCGGTTACTTCGCGGTCACCTGCGCACTTCGCGCTCCCTTCTTGCGGACGCTGCAGGCTGGCCACATCATACCGGCACCAGCTTACGAACCGGATATTGGTTACTGAAAGGAACTTGAACCATGGAACCCACCCTCCTCGTCACCGGCGCCTCGGGCCAGCTCGGCGCCCGCGTGCTCCACCACCTGCTGCACACCCTGAAGGTGCCCGCCGGCCGGGTCTTTGCGGCCAGCCGCAAGCCCGAAGCGCTCGCCGAATGGGCGGCCCAGGGCGTCACGGTGCGTGCCGCCGACTTCGACAACGCCGATGCGCTGCCTGCAGCCTTCCAGGGCGTGCAGCGCGTGCTGGTGGTCAGCACCGATGCGCTCGACCGGCCGGGCCGCCGGCTGGAGCAGCACCGCAACGCGCTCCGCGCGGCCGAACAGGCCGGCGTGGCGCATCTGGTCTACACCTCCATGCCGAAGCCGGAATCCTCCGCCGTGCTGTTCGCGCCCGACCACGCGGGCACCGAAGCGGCGCTCGCGGCCAGCGCGCTGCCCGGCTGGACCGTGCTGCGTGACAACTGGTACTTCGAGAACCAGCTGATGGGTCTGGCGCCGGCGATCGCTTCGGGCAAGTGGTACAGCGCCGAGGGTGACGGCCGCATCGCGCACATCGCGCGCGACGACGTGGCGCGTGCAGCCGCCTGCGTGCTGGCCGGCAACGCGGCGGGCAAGACGCGGTACACCCTCACCGGGTGCAGGGCGTACTCGCGCCAGGAAATCGTGTCGCTGCTCAGCCGCGCAACGGGCAAGCCCATCGAGGTGGTGCCGGTGCCGCTGGAAGGGCTGGTGCAGGGGATGGTCGCAGCGGGCATGCCGCAGCCCATCGCGCGCGTGGTCGCTTCGTTCGATGCCAACACCGCAGCGGGCGGCCTGGCCGACGTGACGGGCGACTACCGGGCGCTCACGGGCGTGGAGCCGCAGTCGTTCGAGGCGTGGGTGGCGGCCAGCCGGCTGGCGGCCTGAAGGTCCATCTTTGCACGGTTAAGATGCGCAGGCCGATGCCTGCCGCCAAACGAAAAGCCAAGACCGCCTACCACCACGGCAACCTGCGCGAGGAACTGGTGACGCAGGGCCTGGCCATGCTCGAATCCGAAGGCCAGGCCGCGCTCACCATGCGCGAGATCGCGCGGCGCACCGGTGTCACGCAGACGGCGCCGCTGCACCACTTCGAGGGCAAGGCCGGCCTGCTGGCCGCGATTGCGGCGCTGGGGTTTCGCATGCTGTTCGACCAGCGCATGCAGGCCATGAAGGACCGCCGCGACCCCGAAGACCGGCTGATGGCAGTGCTGCTGTCGTACGTGGAGTTCGCGCGCGCACATCCCGCGCTGTTCCACCTGATGCACGGGCCCGAGATCCCGGACAAGTCGCGCTTCCCGGAACTCAACGATGCGGCGATCCGCTCGTACAGCGTGCTGGAAACGGCGGTGGCCGACTACCTGCTGGCGCACGAGGGCAACATGGAGCGGCGGCGCGAGGCCACGCTGGCGGCCTGGACCGCCTGCCACGGGCTGGCCCACATCATGACCAGCCCGCAGAACACGCCGACCTACGTGCTACGCAAGGACCCGGCGGGCACTGCGCGCGCCATCTTCGACATCTTCATCCACGGCATGGGGACCGGAAAGCGCTGAGCGCCTCAGGCAGTCACTTCGAACAGGCCGGCCGCGCCCATGCCGCCGCCCACGCACATCGTGACCACCACGTAGCGCACGCCGCGCCGCCGTCCTTCGATGAGCGCGTGGCCGGCCATCCGCGCGCCGCTCATGCCGAACGGGTGGCCGATGGCGATGGCGCCGCCGTTGACGTTGATCCGGTCCATCGGGATTTGCAGGCGCTCCTGGCAATACAGCACCTGCACCGCAAAGGCCTCGTTCAGTTCCCACAGGCCGATGTCGTCGGCCCTCAGACCTGCGCGTGCCAGCAGCTTGGGTACTGCGAACACCGGCCCTATGCCCATCTCCGACGGGTCGCAGCCGGCGACCGCGAAGCCGCGGAACCAGCCCAGGGGCCGCAGCCCCTGCGCGCTGCACGCGGCGCCCGACACCACCACGCAAGCCGCCGCGCCGTCGGAGAGCTGGCTCGCGCTGCCTGCCGTCACCGTGCCGCCTTCCAGCACCGGGGCCAGCGCTGCGAGCCCCTGCGCCGTCGATTCGCGCGCGCCTTCGTCAAGGGCGAGCGGCGCCGACGGCAGCGCCACGATCTCGTCGCTGAACGCGCCACGCGCGCGCGCCTGCGCATGCCGCTGCTGGCTCAGCAGGCCGTAGGCGTCCTGCCGCTCGCGCCCTATGCCGTAGCGGCGCGCGACGAGTTCTGCAGTCTCCAGCATCGGCATGTAGACCTGCGGCCGCGCGGCGGCAAGCGTCGGTTCCTCGCGCATGTGCTTGTTGGTGTGCTCGCGCACGCAGCTCACCGACTCGCTGCCACCCGCCACGGCGACGTCCATGGCACCGGCCTGGATGGCGTGCGCCGCCATCGCGATGGCCTGCAGCCCCGAGGAGCAGTAGCGGTTGACGGTGGCGCCCGGCACGCTGTCGGGCAAGCCCGCCGCCAGCGCGCTGATGCGGCCCAGGTTGAAGCCGTTGGCGCCTTCGGGGAAAGCGCAGCCGAGGATCACGTCGTCCACGGCGTCTGCCGGCACGCCCGCGCGCTGCAGCGCGTGGCCCACCACGTGCGCGCCCAGCGTGGCGCCGTGGGTGGCACGGTAGGCCCCCTTGAAGGCCCGGCCGATGGGCGTGCGGGCGAACGAAACGATGGCGGCGTCTTGCATGGAATGCTTCCTCGATGGGTGTCAGGCGTGGTGGCGGGCGTACGCGCCCAACGCTGCCACGGCGTCGGTCTCGCTCGCGAACACGGCCAGGCCGTGGCCGGCAAACGCTTGCCGGATGCGGCCGTCCGGTGAGCTGAAGACGGCGGGCTTGCCGCTCGCGTGCACGGCGGCCGCTGTCTCGGCAGCGAAGCGAGGCACGTCGTAGCCCGTGCCCGCGACCGCCAGCAGGCTCAGCGCCAGCGCATCGCAATTCGGGTCGTGCAGCACGGCGGACACGCTGCGTTCCAGCAGCGCCGCGTCGGCCAGCAGCATGGCGGTGAGGTCCACCGGGTTGCGGCTGCGCGAGAACGGCGGCAGCAGCGCGTCGAGTTCCGAAATCGTAGACGGTGAGACCTGCGCCAGCGCCAGGCCCTGGGCGTCGCAGGCATCGGCGCCCATCACGCAGGACGCGCCGCTGTTGCTCACGATAGCCACGCGCGGCAGCCGAGGCGGCCGGCCCGCGGCGAGGTACAGCGCGGCGCTGGCCGTGAGTTCGGGCAGGCTCGCCACCAGCCGGCAGCCCTGCGCTTCCAGCGTCCGTGCCAGCCGGCCATCGCTGGTGCCCTCGGATCCCGTGTGGCAGTGGGCCATGCGTGCGCCGCTGGCACTGCGCGCGGCCGCCAGCGCCAGCACCGGGACGCCGCGCGAGCGCGCCAGCCCCAGCGCCGCTTCCAGCGCGCCCAGGTCGCGCGCCTCCTCCAGGTAAAGCAGCACCAGCGAGACCGTGGGATCATCGAGCACGCCCTGCACGAAGTCGCTGACTTCCACGTCGGCCTGGTTGCCCGTGGTGCAGACATAGCGCACCCCCAGGCCGTTGTCGCGCAGCATCGCGTAGGCCGAAGCTCCCACTGCACCGCTCTGCGCCACCACGGCCACCGGCCCGTCCTGCGGCGCGAAGTCCTGGTAGATGGAGGCGAAAGACAGCACGGCGCCGGTGCCGAAGTTGGCGGTGCCTATGGTGTTGGGCCCCAGCAGGCGCAGCCCGCCTTCGGCCGCGGCCGCCAGCAGGTCGGCCTGCGCCAGCCGGCCCTGCGGGCCCATCTCGGCAAAGCCCGATGAAAACAGGATCGCGCTGCGCGCGCCGGCGCGCACGCACGCTTCGACCTGCGCGAGCGCCGCCGTGGCGGGCACGCTGAGGATCACGCAGTCGGGCGCCTGCGGCAGCTCGTCGAGCGAAGTGTAGGAACGCAGGCCCTGCACCGGCTCACCGCGCTGGGTGACGGGATAGAGCGCGCCGCCGTAGCCGTGGCGCAGCAGGTAGTGCAGCGGCCGACCGCCGATCTTGAGGATGCTGTCAGAGGCGCCGACTACGGCGATGGAGCGCGGGCGCAGCAGGCTTTCGATGGTGCGCTCCCGCGCCAGCACGGTGTTCATGCGGTGCTTTCCTCGATCAGGCCGCGCATGGCGGCCTTCAGCAGCTTGCCGGTGCCGGACGCCGGCAGGCGCTCCATCACGCGCCAGCGCCGCGGAATCTTGTAGGGCGCGAGGCGCTCGCGCAGGAAGCGCTCGAGCTCTGCGAGGCTCACCGACTTGCCGGCCTGCGGCTCGATGAAGGCGACGATTTCCTCGTCGCCCCCGGTCGCGTACCCGAGCACCGCGCACTGGGCGATGCCCGGAAACGCCGCTATGGCGGCTTCCACCTCGGCCGGGTAGACGTTGAAGCCGCCGTGGATGATCAGCTCCTTGATGCGCCCGGCGATGCGCAGCTCGCCGCCGGGGCCCTGGCAAGCCAGGTCGCCGGTATGCAGCCAGCCATCGGCATCGATCGTTTCGCGCGTCTGGACCGGGTCGCGGTAGTAGCCCTTCATCAGGTTGGGGCCGCGCACCCACAGCTCGCCTTCCTCGCCGGGCGCCACGGCGCGGCCCGCTGCGCCCCGCAAGCTCACTTCCACGCCGGGGAAGGGCAAGCCGATGCTGGCATCGGAAGGTGCCTCGCCGCCCAGCGTGCGGGTGACGGTCGGCCCGGCCTCGGTCAGGCCATAGCCGTGGTGCAGGCGCTGCCCCAGCAGGGCTTCGGCCGCCGCCTTGCGCGGCTTGTCGATCATCGAGCCGCCGATGTAGCACATGCGCAGGCGGTTCGGCGCCAGCCTCGCGCCGCTTGCCGCCGCCCACTCGAGCAGCCGCGCATACATCGCCGGCACGCCCTGGAAGATGGTGATGCCGTCGTCGCGGATGGCGGCGGCCAGCTGGTCGGCGGAGAAGCGTGCCACCGGCAGCAGGCAGCCCCCGGCCGCCAGGGTGCACAGCATCACGGTGGTCAATCCGTACGAATGCGACATCGGCAGTGCGAAGTACACGCGGTCGGACGGCCCGGGCGTGCCCAGTGCCGCCGAGGTGTCCGCCAGGTAGCGCAGGCCCGCATGCGTGAGCATCACGCCCTTGGGGCTGCCGGTGCTGCCCGAGGTGTAGATCACCACCGCCACCTGCGACTGCGCGCTTTCTGCGGCCGGCTCGGGCTGCACGGCTTCATCGGCCGCGGACAGCGCCACCACGCCGATGCCGGGTAGCCCATGCTGCAAGGCGCCGGCGCGCTGCGCGTGCGCGCGTGCCGGTTCGGACACCGTGCTGGCGTAGATGCACAAGCGTGGCTGGGCGTGCTTGCGGATGGCATCCACTTCGGCCGCCGAGAGCCGGGCATTGATCGGCACCGCCCAGGCGTCGCAGCGCAGGGTGGCGAACAGGGCCACGATCATCTCCAGGCAGTTCTCCGCGACCAGGAGCACGCGGTCGCCCGCGCGCAAGCCGGCCGATCGCAGCGCGTCGGCCGCCAGGCCAATGCGCTGCGCAAGCTGCGCGTACGACACCTCTTCGCCCGCTTCGGTGACCACTGCGATGGCCGTGCCGCGTGACGCCGCCACCGCATCGACGATGGCATCCACGCTCAGCGCTGCGGGCGTCACGCCGCCTCCTGCTGCTTGTCCTGCGCGTCCTTGCGCCGGATGGCCTCGCGCATGGCCTGCCACTGCTCGTCGCTCAGGTCGGCCAGGTGGGTGAACGAGGCGCCGTTCTGGTAGTGCCCCGCGCCGTCGATCGCGATGGTTTCGCCGGTGAGCCACGCCACGCCGTCAGCCATGAGGAACACCGCCAGGTTCTGCAGCTCGCTCATGCGCCCCACGCGTTTCATGGGGTTGCGCACCACGCCGTCCTTCCACTCCTCGGTGGGGGACAGGCGCTTGTTGGCGCCCTCGGTCGGGAAGATGCCGGGCGCGATCGCGTTCAGGCGGATGCCGTAGGGCCCCCATTCGACCGCCAGCGACTTGGTCATCACGTCGATGCCGGCCTTCGACATGGCGGAAGGCACGACGAAGGGCGCACCCGTGCGCACCCAGGTGACCACGATGGAAATGATGGAGCCGGGGTGCTTGTCCGCGATCCATCGCTTGCCGATGGCCTGCGTGACGTAGAAGGTGCCGTGCAGCACGATGTTGGCGACCGCGTCGAAGCCGCGCGGCGACAGGTCCTGCGTGCGGCTCACGAAGTTGCCCGCTGCGTTGTTGACCAGGCCGTCGAGCGGGCCGCCGTCGGCCCAGATCGCTTCGACCATGCGCTCCACTTCCGCCGCATCGCGGATGTCGAGCGCGAAGGTCTTCACGCTGCCCCCGTACAGCTGCATCAGTTCGGCTGCGCAACCGTCGAGCACAGGCTTGCGCCGGCCGCAGATGTAGAGCTGCGCGCCCAGCTCGAGGTACCGGGCGGCGATCTCGCGGCCGAGCCCCGAACCGCCACCGGTGACCAGGATGCGCTTGCCCGCGAGCAGGTGGTTCTGGAACATGGACGTCCTTGAAACTGATCAAAGTTAAGATTTGGGTGGGCGATGCTAGGGGTTAACACCGACCAAGTGCGCTTGAATTATATCTAATCAACGTTAAGATTCAATCCAATTTCATGACCCCGCCCCCCGGAGAAACGCCATGTCCCTGCCCACGCCCTTCCCGACACGCCGCCGCCTGCTCGGCGCCGCCCTGCTGGCCGCCGCCCCCGCGTGGGGGCAGGAGCGTTTTCCGGCGCGCCCGATCCGGCTGGTGGTGCCTTACCCGCCCGGCGGCACCACCGACCTGCAGGCGCGCGCCATCGCGCAGAAGATGCAGGAGCTCTCGGGCATCACCGTGCTGGTGGAGAACAAGCCCGGCGCCGGCGGCAACATCGGCGTCGACCACGTGCTGAAAGCGCCGCACGACGGCTACACCATCGGCATTTCGGCGATGAACTCTTTCGCCATCAACCCGCTGCTAACGAAGAAACTGCCTTACGACGTGGTGCGCGATGTGCAGCCGCTCACGCTGGTAGGCAGCGTGCCCAACATCCTGGTGGTCAACCCGGCCGTGCCGGCGCGCACCCTGAAGGACGTGGCCGCGCTCGCGCGAGCGGGCGACGTGACCTATGCGTCGCCCGGCGCGGGCACCTCGGTGCACCTGTCGGCCGAGATGATGGCCGACGCGCTGCAAGTGAAGATGCGGCACGTGCCGTACCGGGGGGACGCGCCCGCGCTGCAGGACGTGCTGGGTGGCCGGGTGCCGGTGATGCTGGCCAACCTGCCCGGCGTGATCGAGCACATACGCGGCGGCAAGCTGCGGCCGGTCGCCATCACGTCGTCGCGCCGTTCCCATCTGCTGCCCGACGTGCCGACGGTCGCCGAGTCGGGCGTGCCGGGCTTCGACGTGAAGGCCTTCTTCGCGATCTTCACCGCGCGTGGCGTGCCGCCCGCCATCGTGGACACGCTCAACCGCGAGCTGGCCAAGGCGATCGGCCACCCGGACGTGAAGAAACAGTTCGCCAAGCTGGGCATCGACGTCGCGCCGTCCTCGGTGGAGGCGCTTACCGCTCTCATCTACCTGGAGTCGCGCAAGTGGGCACCCATCGTGCTGAAGACGGGCGCCAGCTGGGACTGAGCCCCGCCGCTACTACTCGACGCTGACGAGGAGCGCAGCGCCCATGTCGCCCGCGGCGCAGCCGGTGAAAAGCCCGAGGCCGCCGCCGCGCATCCGCAACGCGTGAACCAGTTCCACGACGCCGCGCATGCCGGTGGGGCCTTGCGGGTGGCCGTAGACCAGGCTGCAGCCCAACGGGTTCATCCGTTCCAGCGGAAAGTCCAATGCCCGGCTGAACCACAGGTCGTTGACCGCGAAGGGGTTGTGCGTGACCACGACCTGCAGGTCCCGAACCGTCCGGCCGGCCGCAGCCAGTGCCTTCTGCGCGGCAAGCGCGGGCGCCTTGGGCATGCGGCCTTTCTCGGCGCGCGCGAAGCCGGCGGCGAGCAGTTGCACGACGCCACGGTCGCGCGCCAGCGAGCGTGCCTTGTCCCGGCTGGTGACCACCAGCCCCGCCGCGCCGTCGGCCGGATGCGTCTGGCTGCCCGGCGTGGTCACGCCGCCGGCCTGCGCAGGCTTGAGCGCGCGCAGGCCTTCCAGCGTGCAGGGCGTGATGCCTTCGTCGGCATCGAGTTGTCGCACGGCCTTGCGCTGCTTCACGACGATGGGCTGCAAGTACTCCCTCTGGATCTTGCGATCGTCCTGCAGCGCCTGCTGGTACTGGCTGTAGCGCAGCAGCGTGAGTTCGTCGCATTGCTCGCGGGTGAAGCCGCCGTCCTGCGCGGTGGCTTCGGCGGTGCACAGCATCGACTCGCCGGTCCACGGGTCGGCCGCGAAGGAATCGAGCACCCAGTGCTCGGTCTGCGGGCTGCCACCCATGCCGCCCGAGCGGGGGTAGACGAGCAGCGGGCCGTTGCTGATGCGGTCGGCCGTGACCACGAGTTGGGTCTCGCCGCCGGCGAGCTGCGTGGCAGCGGCTGCCTGCGCGATGCAGGCCACCGACGTGGCACAGGCCTGCGCGATGGTGGGCCCGCCCACACCCGCCAGGCCCATGCGCGCGGCCACCAGCGGCGCGGCGTAGAAGCTGCCGGCTTGCGGCACGGTCGTGCCGTAGACCAGTTGCGCCACTTCGGTGGTGTCGAAGCCGCGGGCCCGCAGCGCGTCTTGCGTGACCTGCACGGCCAGGTCCAGGCTCGACAGGTCGGCGGTCGCACCTTGCCAGCGGATGAAGGGAGAAGACCAGAGCAGCGGCCCCGGAATGAAGGCATTGTCGAATCGCATCGCGGACCTCAGGTGAACTGGATCTGCCCCTGCGGCAGCAGGTACAGCACGTACGCGCGGCCATTGCGCACAGTGGGGCGGTGTGCGCTGCCGGGTCCGTAGACCACCCAGCCGGCGGGGCGGCTGTCGAACGTCGCATCGCCTTCGATGGGCATCACGAGGTCGATCTCGCCTTGCGGGTGCGCATGGTGCGGCCCCGCGATGTCGGCCATGTCGACCACGTCCACCGAAAAGCCGTGCAGGTCGTCCGCCGGCTTGAAGATGCGGCCGTAGCGGATGCCGCCGCCTTCGCGGTTGCACAGCCACCCTTGCTCCACGCCGGCTTGGCACGCCGAGCGCAACGCGCGATAGGTGTCGCTGGCGCTCCCGTGTTCGGCGTTCAGCCAGGCGTCGAGCACGGCATCGAGCGGGCGCCCCGCCAGTTGCCCCGTAAGCGTTGCCAGCTGGGCGCGGAAGGTTTCGGGGGTGATGGGGTTCACGGCAGCAGTATATCGCATGATTTTCCTTGCGCTGAATCAAACAATGCAATATTCTGCACGATACTGACTGCACTTTACTGCTTTTAAAGGACCCTTCGTGAGCGCCATCAACTACAGCGAGAAGATCCCCAACAACGTGAACCTGAGCGAGGACCGCGCGCTGCAGCGTGCGCTCGAGCAGTGGCAGCCCAACTACCTGAGCTGGTGGCAGGACATGGGGCCCGATGGCTCGCAGGACTTCGACGTCTACCTGCGCACCGCCATCAGCGTCGACCCGCAGGGCTGGGCGCAGTTCGGCCACGTGAAGATGCCGGACTACCGCTGGGGCATCTTCCTGAACCCCGCCGAGCAGGGCCGCAAGATCCACTTCGGCGACCACCTCGGCGAGGCCGCGTGGCAGGACGTGCCCGGCGAGTACCGCGCCAACCTGCGCCGCATCATCGTCACGCAGGGCGACACCGAACCCGCTTCGGTGGAACAGCAGCGCCACCTGGGCCTGACCTGCCCCAGCCAATACGACCTGCGCAACCTGTTCCAGGTGAACGTGGAAGAGGGCCGCCACCTGTGGGCCATGGTGTACCTGCTGCACAAGTACTTCGGCCGTGACGGCCGCGAGGAGGGCGAGGCGCTGCTGGAACGCCGCAGCGGCCAGTCGGACAACCCGCGCATCCTGCAGGCCTTCAACGAGCCGACGCCCGACTGGCTGTCGTTCTTCATGTTCACGTACTTCACCGACCGCGACGGCAAGTTCCAGCTGTGCGCGCTGGCCGAGAGCGCTTTCGACCCGCTGGCGCGCACGACGAAGTTCATGCTGACCGAGGAAGCGCACCACATGTTCGTGGGCGAGTCGGGCGTGAGCCGCATCATCCAGCGCACCTGCCAGGTGATGAACGAGTTGAAGACCGACGACCCCAAGAAGCTGCGCGAAGCCGGCGTCGTGGACCTGCCCACGCTGCAGCGCTACCTGAACTTCCATTTCAGCGTGACCATCGACCTGTTCGGCGCGGACGAGTCGAGCAACGCCGCCACCTTCTACAGCACCGGCCTGAAGGGCCGCTTCGAGGAAGGCAAGCGAGCCGACGACCACCACCTGAAGGGCGACACCTATCGCATCCTGCAGGCGCGCGAAGGCCGGCTGGTCGAGAAGGAAGTGCCGATGCTCAACGCGCTGAACGAAGTGCTGCGCGACGACTACATCAAGGACAGCATGGGCGGCGTGGAACGCTGGAACCGGGTGATCGACAAGTACAGCATCCCGTTCCGCCTCAAGGTTCCGCACAAGGCATTCCACCGCAACATCGGCGGGCTGGCCGGCCTGAAGGTCTCGCCCGAGGGGCAGGTGGTGGGCGAAGCCGAATGGAAGGCACGCGTCGACGACTGGCTGCCGAGCGCCACGGATCGCGCTTTCGTCGCCACCCTGATGGGCCGCGTAGTGGAGCCGGGCAAGTTCGCCAACTGGATCGCGCCGCCCGCCATCGGGATCAACCGGCAGGCGGTGGATTTTGAATACGTGCGATTTGGCTGAGGGGAATGGACCACTCCGAACTGATCATCCTCAAGCAGCACCTGATCGATCCCGAGATCTGCATCCGGTGCAACACCTGCGAGGCCACGTGCCCCGTGGGTGCGATCACGCACGACTCGCGCAATTACGTGGTCGATGCGGCCAAATGCAACCACTGCATGGACTGCATCCCGCCGTGTCCCACCGGCAGCATCGACAACTGGCGGCAGGTGGCGCGCGTGAAGGCCTACACGGTCGCGGAGCAGCTCACCTGGGACGAGCTGCCGCCGGAACTGACGCCGGGCCAGCTCTCCGCAGACACCGGCGCCCAGCCCGTGGACGTAGCGCCACCGGTTGACGCGCCGCTGGCATCGGCCACGCGGGAAGAAGCTTTTCGCAGCGCCGACTACGGCGCCACCGTGCCGCCGTGGTCGGCCGCGCACGCGTTCACCAATCTGTACGGGCCGAAGGCACCGGAGAAATTCGTCACCGCCACCGTCACCGGCAACCTGCGCGTCACCGAGGTCGGGCGCGAGTACGACACGCATCACATCGTGCTGGACTTCGGGCACACGCCCTTTCCGGTGCTGGAGGGCCAGAGCATCGCCGTGCTGCCGCCCGGCGTGGACGCCAACGGGCGCGCGCACCACCCGCGCCAGTACAGCATCGCCAGCCCGCGCAACGGCGAGCGGCCCGGCTACAACAATGTGTCGCTCACCATCAAGCGCGTGCTGCAGGACCACCAGGGCAATGCCGTGCGCGGCGTCGCCAGCAACTACATGTGCGACCTGTTGGTGGGCGACAAGGTGCAGGTGATCGGGCCGTTCGGCGCCAGCTTCCTGATGCCCAACCACCCGAAGAGCCACATCGTGATGATCTGCACCGGCACGGGCTCGGCGCCGATGCGTGCGATGACCGAGTGGCGCAGGCGACTGCGCGCCAGCGGCAAGTTCGAAGGCGGCAAGCTCATGCTGTTCTTCGGCGCCCGTACGCGCGAAGAACTGCCGTACTTCGGCCCGCTGCAAACCCTGCCCCGGGACTTCATCGACATCAACCTCGCCTTCAGCCGCACGCCGGGACAGCCCAAGCGCTACGTGCAGGACCTCCTGCGCGAGCGTGCCGCCGACCTCGCGCCGCTGCTGGCCGACCCCAACGCGTGCTTCTACGTGTGCGGGCTGAAATCGATGGAAGAAGGCGTGGTGCTGGCGCTGCGCGACATAGCCGTGCAGGCGGGGCTGAACTGGGAGGCAATCGGCGCCGCGCTCAAGCGCGACGGCCGCCTGCACCTGGAGACCTACTGACTGAGCCGGATGTTCGCGTCCTTGATGATCTTGGCGTAGATGCCCGAGTCCTTGCGCAGCACCGCTGCAAACTCGTCCGGCTTGCCGCCGCCCACCTGCAGGCCCAGCGCCTCGATCTTCGCCGTGACTTCGGGCAGCCGCAGGATGCGGTTCACTTCGTCCGACATCTTCTGCACGATGGCAGGGGGTGTGGAAGCCGGCAGGAGCAGGCCGAACCAGCCATAGGGGTCGAACGAGTGATAGCCCAGCTCCTGGAAGCTCGGCACGTCCGGCAGGCCCGGCATGCGCGCGCTGCCCGTCACGGCCAGCGGCCGCAGCTTGGGCAGGTGCGGGCGCGATGAAGCGCTGTCGATGAAGGCCGACGAGAGCTGGCCGCCCACCAGGTTCGTCACCAGCGGCGCCGCGCCGTTGAAAGGCACGTGGATCAGGTTCAGGCCCGCCTGTTGCTGCAGCAGGGACCCCTGGATGTGTGCGGATGTGCCGGCTCCGTAGGTGCCGAAGCTGACCTTGCCGGGGTTGGCCCTGGCATACGCGATGTAGTCGTTCAGCGACTTGATCGGCGAGTCCGCCGGCACCGCGAGCATGCTGGGGCTGCGCGCGATCATCGTCACCGGCGCGAAGTCCTTCAGCGCGTCGTAGGGCAGCTTGTCCATCAGCGAGGGCTGCTGGATCAGCGCCGTGATCGCCACCAGCACCGTGTAGCCGTCGCCGGGCGCCTTGGCCACGTAGTTGTTGCCTATGGTGCCGGCGGCGCCCACCCGGTTTTCCACCAGCACGGGCTGGCCCCAGGCCTCGCCCAGCTTCTGGGCGACGGTGCGCGCCAGCGTGTCGGTCGCGCCGCCGGCGGGGTAGGGCACGACGAACTTCACGGGCTGGCCCGGGTACGCGGCTTGCGCGAAGGCCCCGATGGGCGCGAGCAGGGCGAGCGCGGCGGCCAGTGCGGCGCGTCGAAGGTTGGAAAAGTCCATGGCTTTGTCTCCTGGTGGGTGGAACTAACGCGCCGCCTCGCGCACCATGTTGCGGGCGATCACGATCTGCTGGATCTGGCTGGTTCCCTCGTACAGGCGGAACAGCCGCACGTCGCGGTAGAAGCGCTCGATGCCGTAGTCGGCGATGTAGCCGGCGCCGCCGAAGATCTGCACCGCCCGGTCGGCCACGCGGCCGCACATCTCGGAGGCGAACAGCTTGCAGCACGACGCCTCGGTGGCCACGTTCTGCCCCTCGTCGCGCCGCCGCGCGGCGTCGATCACCATGCAACGCGCCGCATAGACTTCGGCCTGGCTGTCCGCCAGCATCGCCTGCACCAGCTGGAACTCGGCGATCGGCTGGCCGAACTGCTTGCGCTCCACGGCGTAGTGCAGCGCGTCGCGCAGCATGCGCTCGGCCGCTCCCACGCAGATGGCGGCGATGTGGATGCGTCCCTTCTCCAGCACCTTCATCGCGGTCTTGAAGCCCTGGCCCTCCTTGCCGCCGATCAGTTGCGCGGCCGGCACGCGGCAATCCTCGAAGATCACGTCGGCGGTGTGCGCGCCGCGCTGGCCCATCTTGCGGTCCTTGCGGCCGATGGTGATGCCCGGCGTGTTCGCCTCCACGATGAAGGCCGACACGCCGCCCGCACCCTTGTCCTCGGGGTCGGTGCGCGCCATCAGCGTGAAGATGCCGGCCTGCGGTGCGTTGGTGATGAAGCGCTTGGTGCCGTTCACGACGTAGTGGTCGCCCTCACGAACCGCCGTGGTGCGCAGCGATGCGGCGTCGGAGCCGGCCTCGGGCTCGGTCAGGGCGAACGACGCGACCAGTTCGCCGGTGGCCAGCCGCGGCAGGTACTTGTCCTTCTGCGCGGGCGTGCCGTCCATCAGGATGCCCTGCGAGCCGATGCCCACCGTGGTGCCGAACAGCGAACGGAAGCAGGGCGAGGTCTGGCCCATGGCCAGCATCACCATCACCTCTTCTTCCATCGTCAGTCCGAGGCCGCCGTACGCTTCGGGCACGGTCAGGCCGAACAGGCCCAGCTCCTTCATGCCGCGCACCAGGTCTTCGGGAATCTCGTCGGTCTCGGCCACCAGGTGTTCGGCGGGCACCAGCTTCTCGCGCACGAAGCGGTTGACGGCGTCCAGCAGCTGGGCGAGGGTATCGGGGTCGCGGATCATGGGAGGGCCTCTTCGGTTGCGAGGATCGCGGTGGCCTGGCTCGACAGCGTGCCGCCGTTGCCGTGCGCGACGGCGGTCCTGGCGCCGGGCACCTGGCGTGCACCGGCATCGCCGCGCAGCTGCCGCACGGCTTCGATCACGGCGAAGATGCCGTACATGCCCGGATGCACGCACGACAGCCCGCCGCCGTTGGTGTTGACAGGCAAGCGCCCGCCGGGTGCGATGGCGCCGTCCTGCACGAAGCGGCCGCCCTCGCCCTTGGGGCAGAAGCCCAGGTCTTCCAGGAACAGCAGGGTGTTGATGGTGAAGGCGTCGTAGAGCTGCACGACGTCGATGTCGGTGGGCTTCAGTCCCGCCATCGCGAAGGCTTCGGCACCCGATTGCTTCGCCGCCGTCACGGTGAGGTCGGCCATGGCCGAAATCTGGCGGTGCCACACGGCAGTGGCATTGCCCAGCACGTACACGGGCTTCTTCGGCAGGTCTTTCGCGCGGTCGGCGCCCACCAGCACGAAGGCGCCGGCCCCGTCGGTGACCAGGCAGCAGTCGCGCACCGAGAGCGGGTCGGACACCATGCGCGCCGCCAGCACGTCGGCGCGCGTGAGGGGGTCGCGCATGAAGGCCTCGGGATTGAGCTGTGCCCACGCGCGCGCGGCCACCGCCACGTCGGCGAGCTGCTCGCGCGTGGTGCCGAACTCGTGCATGTGGCGCGACGCCGCCAGTGCATAGGCCGAAGGCGGCAGCATCGGCTGGTACGGGTGTTCGTAAGGCTGCGGGTCGAGGAAGGGCCTGAGCCCCACGATCTCCTTGCGGCCGAAAGTGCTGGTGCGCTGCACGCTGCCGTAGCAGACCAGCACGGCACGGCACTGGCCCGAGCGGATCGCCTGCATCGCGGGCAGCAGGTGCGCGATGAAGCTGCTGCCGCCGATCATGGTGGCGTCGACGTAGCGCGGGTTCAGGCCCAGGTACTCGATGACGGGCAGGCTCCACATCACGGCCGAGGCACTCGCCGTGCACAGGCCGTCGATGTCGCTCAGCGCCAAGCCCGCGTCGGCGACGGCTGCGCGCGCAGCGCGTGCCAGCAATTCCATGTCGGTGAAGCCGGGTGCCTCGCCGCAGCCGAAAGTGGCGGCGCCCGCAATGGCGGCGCTGCCGCGCAGGGATTCCAGGTCGTGTTTCATGTGGCAGCCCCCGTCGCATCGAACAGGACCAGCCCGCGGCCGTCCTTCACCTCCACGCGCGAGCGCACCCGCAGCCCGATGCGCACTTCGCCGGGCGGCAGGTTGTCCACGCGGCTCATGAGGCGCACGCCTTCGTCCAGGTCGACCAGCGACACGTTGTAGTCGCCGCCGTCGGCCGGCTTGCGGCGCACGGTGGTGACCGCGTAGACCGTGCCGGTGCCCTTGGGTGCGACCCATTCCAGCGCGGCGCTGCCGCAGTGCGGGCAGCCGTCGCGCGGGTAGTAGACGTGCCTGCTGCAGGCGCTGCAGCGCTGGACCAGGAAGCGGCCGGCGTCGAGCTCGGCCTGGTGGAAGGCTTGGACGCCTTTGGGGTCGTTCATGTCAAACCGGGTCCCAGCAGAACACATCGCCCGAGCGCTCCAATTGATGGAAGCTCGCCTTCAGCGCAGGCAGGGCGTGCGCGGCCACCGACTGCGGGGTCCAGCCTTCGCCGCGATGCACCGAGCGCACCGGCCGCGGCTGGCTCATGAGGAAGATCTCGTTGTTGCGCACGGCGAATACCTGCGCGTTCGTGTCCCGGGCGGCGTCGCTCGCCAGGCACACCGCCAGCGGCGCGATCTTGGCGGGCGTCATCTGCTTCAGGCGCTCGACCCGGGCCTGCTCCTCGGGCGTCCCGGTGGGAATCGAGCCGATCATGCGGCTGAAGGCGAAGGGCGAGATGCAGTTCGACCGCACGTTGAATTTCTGCATGTCGAGCGCGATGGACTTCGACAGCGCCACGATGCCGAGCTTGGCCGCCGCGTAGTTGGCCTGCCCGAAGTTGCCGACCAGCCCGGAGGTGGAAGTCATGTGGATGTAGCAGCCCGACTGCTGCTCCTTGAAGTGCGGCGCGGCGGCGCGGCTCACGTGGAAACTGCCGTACAAGTGCACCTTGATGACGGCGTCCCACTCTTCGGGACTCATCTTGTGGAAGAAGCGGTCGCGCAGGATGCCGGCGTTGTTGACGACCACGTCCAGGCGGCCAAACGCCTCGAGCGCGGTGCCGACGATGCGGGCGGCGCTGGCCGACTCGGAAACCGAATCGGTGTTGGCCACAGCTTTGCCGCCGGCAGCGCGGATCTCGGCCACCACCGCGGCGGCGGGCCCGGCGTCATTGCCTTCGCCCGAAACCGAGGCGCCGATGTCGTTGACGACGACGCTGGCGCCTTCACGCGCCATGGCCAGTGCGATGTCGCGGCCGATGCCGCCGCCGGCGCCGGTGACGATGACGGCCTTGCCGGCCAGCATGGGAGTGTTCATGGGTTCGTGGGCCATTGGAAAGTGGGAGGAAGTTTGTCGAGGAAGCGTTGCACGGCCGCGCGATGTTCCGCCGTGCCGAAGGCCAGTGCCTGCGCGTTGGCTTCGGCGTCGAGGGCCGCATCGAGCGCACCGGCGTCGGCGACGTTGCGCTTGAGCAGGCTGACGGCCAGCGGCGCGGCTTCGGCGAAGCTGGCGGCCAGCGCCAGCGCGCGCGCCAGCAGCGCATCGGGCTCGTGCAGTTCCATCACGATGCCGAGTGCCAGGGCTTCGGCCGCCGGCACTTCGCGCGCCGACAACATCAGCTCGCGGGCGCGCTGCACGCCCACGGCGCGCGGCAGCGTGTACGACGCGCCGCAGTCGGGCACCAGGCCGAGCTTCAGGAAGGGCATGCAGAAGCGCGCGCGCGGCGTAGCCAGCACGAAGTCGGCGGACAGCGCGACACTGAAGCCGCCGCCGAAGGCCGCGCCGTCGACCGCGGCAATGACCGGGCGGTCCAGCAGGACCAGCTCGCGTATCCAGCGGTTCACGGTCTGCATGCGCAAGCGGCCCTCCGCGCCGGCCAGGGCGCCGCCGGCCATGCCGCGCAAGTCGCCGCCGGCGCAGAAATGGCCGCCGGCACCGGTGATGACGACGGCCCGCACTTCGCGGTCGGCGACGATGTCGGCCACGGCGCGTGCCAGGCCGTCCTTCAGCGCGGGCGTGAAGGCGTTGCGCGTCTCGGGGCTGTCGAGAGTGACCACGGCCGTTGCGCCCTGGCGTTGCAGGCGGACCGTCATGGCTTGGCTCCCGCGCGTGCAGCTTCCTGCAGCTCGCGCCACTGGACCTTGCCGGTGGCGGACTTCGGCAGCGCGTCGAGGAGCTCCACGAAGCGCGGCGCCTTGTACACCGCCATGTGGCCGCGCGCCCAGGCCACCAGCTCCGGTTCGCCCAACTCGCCGCGCAGGCCCGGCTTGAGCACGACGAACGCCTTGACGGCCTCGCCCTGTTTCGCATCGGGCACGCCGACGACGCAGGCCTCGTGCACGGCCGGGTGTTCGTACATCATGTTCTCCACTTCGGCCGGCCAGACCTTGTAGCCCGACGTGTTGATCATCCGCTTGAGCCGGTCGCGCATGAAGAAGTAGCCTTCCTCGTCCATGGAGGCCAGGTCGCCGGTGCGGAAGAAGCGCTTGCCGTCGCGCTCGAAGAAGGACTCACGGTCGGCATCGGGGTTGCGCCAGTAGCCCGCCATGACCTGCGGCGCGTGCGTGACCAGTTCGCCCACTTCGCCCGGTGCCAGTTCCACCAGCGTCTCGGGGTCCACGATGCGCGTGTCGACGCCGGGCGCCGGGATGCCGAGGCATTGGCGCTTGCCGCGCTGCAGCGGGTTGGCCTGCAGGAAAGACGCCGTCTCGGTGAGGCCGTAGCCCTCGTTGTAGGTGATGCCGTGGCGCTCCTGCATCATCCGTGCGACGGCTTCGGGCATGGCGGCGGCGCCGCCCGACACCAGGGCCAGGCTGGAGATGTCGCGCTGACCGGTCTCGGGGCTGGAGAACAGGTCGAGGATCATCGCCGGCGGCGCGGTCCACGCGGTTACGCGATGGCGCTCGATGAGGCGCGCCGCCAGGGCCGCGTTCCAGCGCGGCAGCATGACGGACGTGCCGCCGAGGAACACCGGCATGTTCATGCCGTTCTGCAGGCCGAGCATGTGGAACAGCGGGGCGACGGTGAGCACCACGGTGTCGTTGTTGAGGCCTTTCCAAACCGAGGAGGCGGCCAGCGATGCGAGCACCGTGGCATGGGTGTGCATGCAGCCCTTGGGGCGGCCGGTGGTACCGGAGGTGTAGGGCAGTATGGCCAAGTCGGTAGGGTGGGCAACTTGTTGCCCACCGGCGCGTGCTTGCGAGTCGCCGGGTGGGCAGCAAGCTGCCCACCCTACGTGGGAGGGGTTGGTGAGAGGAAGGAGCGGTCGCGTCACCCAATCCGGCAATTCGTCCGGGCAGTCCGCCGCTACCGCTTGGCTGTACGCATGCACGACAACGCGCTCGAAGCCGTCGAAGTGTTCCAGCAACTCCTGCGCCGCAAAGGCCACGCACGCACCACTGTCGTCGGCATAGTGGCGCACTTCCTGCGCCTTGCTCATCGGATTGACCGGTACCACGACGCCGCGCGCGCGCAGGATCGAATAGAACGCGACGACGAACTGCGGGCAGTTCTGGCTGGCCAGCAGCACGCGGTCGCCGGGCTGCACGCCGGCGTCTTCCACCAGCCACGCTGCCAGTCCATCCACCTGCTGCTTCAGGTGGTCGTAGGTGGTGACGCTGCCGCAGTAAACGATGGCCGGCTTGTCCGGGAAGCGCCGCGCCGCCGTGTCCAGGTACTCGGGCAGCGTCGCGTGCGGCACGTACAACTCGCGTGCCACGCCTTTCGGCCAGAACCGGAAGTGCGGTCGCTCGCTGCTCATTGCTTCTCCATGCCGCGGGCGATGATCTCCTTCATCACCTCGTTGGCGCCGCCGTAGATGCGGAACACGCGCGCATCGGCGTACAGCCGCGCGATCGGGTACTCGTTCATGTAGCCGTAGCCGCCGAAGAGTTGCAGGCACTCGTCGATCACGCGGCAGCAGGTGTCGCTGGCCCACCACTTGGCCATGGCCGCCGTCGGCACGTCGAGCTCGCCGCGCGCCAGCCGCGCGATGCAGTCGTCGACGAACGAACGCGCCACGGTGGCCAGCGTCTGGCATTCGGCCAGCTTGAAGCGCGTGTTCTGCATGGCCATGAGCGGCTGCCCGAACACCTGCCGGTCGCGCACATAGACCAGCGTCTCGTCGATCGCGCGCTGCATGGTAGCCACCGCGCCTACGGCCAGCAGCAGCCGCTCGCGCGGCAGCTGCTGCATCAGCTGTGCGAAGCCGCTGCCTTCCTCGCCGCCCAGCAGGTTGTCCGCCGGCACCGGCGCGTCCTCGAAGAACAGCTCCGTGGTATCCAGCGTCTTCTGGCCCAGCTTGTCGAGCAGCGGACCACGCCGGAAGCCCGCCAGCCCTTCGGTCTCCACCACCAGCAGCGAGATGCCCTTGGCACCGGCCGCTTCGCCGGTCTTCACCGCCACCACCACCAGGTTGGCGTGCAGGCCGTTGGTGATGAAGGTCTTGGCGCCGCTCACGCGATACGTGCCGCCTTCGCGGCGCGCCTGGGTGCGTATGCGTTGCAGGTCGGTGCCGGCGCCTGGCTCGGTCATGGCGATGGCGGCGACCAGCTCGCCGGTGGCCATGCGCGGCAGCCAGCGCTGCTTCTGCGGCTCGCTGCCGTAGGCCAGGATGTAGTGCGCCACGATGCCGCTGTGCACGTTGTTGCTGAAGGCCTGCGACATCGAGTACATCTGCTCCTCGCAGATCACCGCCTCGTGCAGCGCGCTGCCCCCGCTGCCGCCGTACGCCTGCGGGATGCTGGCGCACAGCAGGCCGGCGGCGCCCGCCTTGGCCCAGATCTCGCGGTCGGCGTGGTGCTGGGCGCGCCAGCGCATCTCGTGGGGCACGCACTCGCGCTGGAAGAAGCGCCGCGCCGAGTCGCGCAGCATCTGCAGCTCCTCGTCCATCCAGGCGCGCGGGGCGTCCCTCACGGCCGGCCGCCTCCGCAGACCAGCACCTGGCCGCTGACGTAGTTGGACTCGGGGATGCAGAACAGGTACACCGCGCCCGCCGCTTCTTCCGGCGTGCCCCCGCGGCCCAGCGGGATCATGGCTTCGGCGTTCTTCAGGATCTGCGGGTTGACGCCCACGCGGATCTCGTTGCCCTGCACGTTGATGGTGGCGCCGGCATTGGCGTCGGCTTCGGTCAGCCGGGTCTTGATGAGGCCGAAGGCGACGCTGTTCACGTTGACCTTGTAGCGGCCCCATTCCTTGGCCATCGCCTTGGTCAGCCCGTTGATGCCGGCCTTGGCGGCCGCGTAGTTGGCCTGGCCCGCGTTGCCGTACACGCCCGAGGTGGAGGAGATGTTCACCACCTTGCGGAACACGTCGCGGCCTTCTTCCGCTTCGCGCTTGTTGGCCTCGCGGATGAAGTGCGCGGCAGCGCGCAGGATGCGGAAGGGTGCGGTCAGGTGCACGGCCAGCATGGCCTCCCACTGGTCGTCGCTCATCTTCTGCACGACGCTGTCCCACGTGTAGCCGGCGTTGTTGACGATGATGTCGAGGCCGCCGTAGTTCTCCAGCGCGGTGCCGATGAAGCGTTCGGCGAAGCCTGCGTCGGTCACGCTGCCGGCGCAGGCGACGGCTTGCCCGCCGGCCGCGACGATGTCGGCGACGGCCTGTTGCGCGGGTTCGGCGTCGAGGTCGTTGATGACGACGCGAGCGCCCTCGCTTGCGAGCTTCAGCGCGATCTCGCGCCCGATGCCGCGGCCGGAGCCCGACACCAGAGCGACCTTGCCTTCGAGTTTGCGGTTCATGGCGTTTCCTTCGTGATCAGAGCGGCCAGGCGACCAGCGCCTCGCCGGACAGCTTGGCCATGCCGTCGGAGTTGGTGGTGGCCAGCGCGATACGGGCGCAGCGCTCGCCTTCGTGCTCGAAGGTCTCGGTCACCGTGCCGGTGCAGGTGATGCGCTCGCCCACGTGCGTGATGGCGGCAAAGCGCACGTCCAGCGACCGGATCGCGCACTGCGGCACCCAGTCGGTCAGCAGGCGGCCCAGCCACGCGGCCGACAGCATGCCGTGGGCAAACACGTCGGGCATGCCGGCCGATTTGGCGAAGTCGATGTCGACGTGGATCGGGTTGTGGTCGCCCGAGGCGCCGCAGTACAGCGCGAGGTCCAGCCGGGTGATAGGCGGCAGTGCGAGCGGCGGCAGCCGGTCGCCGGCCTTCAGGGCGGTGGGGTCAACCATGGCGCACCACCGTCACGCAGCGCAGGTCGGCCACGGGTTCGTGGCGCTGGTTGCTGACCTGCGTGCGGCGCACCACGAATTCCAGCGCGCCGTTCTTCTTGTCGTAGATGTCCTCGATGCGCTGGCGGAAGGTGAGCGTGTCGCCCGCATGCGCCAGGCGGTGGTAGGTGAAGCCCTGCTCGCCATGCAGGATTCGGCGGTAGTCGATGTCGAGCAGTTCGCGGATGGCGGCGGGGTTGGGCGACTCCATCTCCAGGCAGAACAGGAAGGTCGGCGGCACCGGCAGCGACGCATGCCCTGCGGCCTGCGCGGCCGCTTCGTCCGTGTAGACGGGGTCGGCCTGCCCGGTGGCCCTGGCGAAGAAGCGCAGGCGGCCCCTTTCGACTGCCACCGTGAAGGCGGGCAGTTCGTGGCCGATGTGGCGACGGTCGATCATTGCACCGCCTGGTACAGCGTCACGACACAGGCGCCGCCCAGGCCCAGGTTGTGCTGCAGCGCGAGCCGCGCGCCTTCCACCTGGCGCTGCTCGGCCCGGCCGCGCAGCTGCGACACGAGTTCGTAGCACTGCGCGAGGCCGGTGGCACCCAGCGGGTGGCCCTTGGACAGCAGGCCGCCCGACGGATTGGTGACGATGCGCCCGCCGTACGTGTTGTCGCCGTCCACGATGAAGCGCTCGGCGGTGCCTTCGGGCGTGAGGCCCAGCGCCTCGTAGGTGATCAGCTCGTTGGCGGTGAAGCAGTCGTGCAGTTCGACCACGTCGAGCTCGTCGGGCCCGATGCCCGCCGCTTCGTACACCTGCTGCGCCGCAGCCACCGTCATGTCGTAGCCGACCAGCTTGCGCATGTCCTTGCTGTCGAAAGTGGAGGGCGTGTCGGTGGTCATCGCCTGCGCCGCGATGACGACGCGCAGGTCGAGGCCGTGCTTCTTCGCGAATTCTGCCGAGCAGACGATGGCGGCCGCTGCGCCGCACGTGGGCGGGCAACACTGGAAGCGGGTCAGCGGGTCGAACACGGTCGGCGCGGCCATCACTTCGTCGAGCGTGAGCGTCTGGCGGAACACGGCTAGCGGATTGCGCGCCGCGTGCTGGCGCGCCTTCACCGAGATGCGGCCGAAGGTGTCCTTGCGGATGCCGTACTGCGCGATGTAGTCACGCCCGGCGCCGCCGAAGAACTGTGCGGCACGGGGAGCCTGGGGGTCGTAGCCCTGCTTCCCGGTCATGGCCTCGGCGAACTTCGCCATCGGCGCCGGACGGTCGTCGTACGCGCCCTTCAGCGCGCCGGGCTGCATCTGCTCGAAGCCGAGCGCGATGGCGCATTCGACCACGCCGCTTTCCACCGCCTGCCGCGCGAGGTACAGCGCCGACGAGCCGGTGGAGCAGTTGTTGTTGAGGTTGAAGACCGGGATGCCGGTGAGCCCGACGCCGTAGATCGCGGCCTGGCCGGCGGTGGAGTCGCCGTACACATAGCCCACATAGGCCTGTTGCACCAGCGCGTAGTCGACGCCGGCGTCTTCCAACGCCAGCTTCGCCGCGCGGGCGCCCATCACGGTGTAGGGATCGCTGGCACCGGGCTTGGTGAAGGGAATCATGCCCACGCCGACGACGTGGACGGGGCGCTGCATGCGCGTCATGGAGGACTCCTGTTGGTTCGACAGGAGTCTCGCCGCGGGTGGCCGCCGGCTCAATCGCCGATCGGGACAAAACGATTGGCGGAAATGTTCAGCCGGGCGGCGCGGCCTCGCGCAGCCAGCCGTCCAGCGCCGCCCCCACCAGGCTGTATGCCCGGCCGAACCCGGCCACCAGCCGCGCGGACACGGGCTTCAGGGTGAACAGCGAAAAGTCACCTAGCTCGAAGGTCTGCTCCGAGTCCGGGAAGCAGGCGAGGTAGTGCGCCTTCGCCTGCGCATAGGCCGCGCCGCCGCGGTCCAGCTGCACCGCATCGGCCTGCAGCGCCACGCGCGGCAATGCTTGTGGCGACCAGGGCCCGCCGGCCTCCGCCATCACCAGCACGCCGACCCTGGCGTGCCCCAGCATGTCGCGCGTGTGGGTGGCCAGCCCGCTCACGTGGACCAGCAGGTCCGTCGCGCCTGCCGGCAGGACGAACGGCACCATCGACACCGCAGGTTCGCCGCGGTGCAGCGTGGCGAGCGCAGCGACCGGGCGCTTCGAGAGCAGGGACCGCAGGAGGAGCGAGGCGTCGGCGTCCATGGTGCCATTCTGCCGCTACCATGCATCGATGAAGAGGCCCAAACCCGGCAAGGCCGACAAGCTCGGCAAGAAGGACTACCTCGAACAGCTTGCCGCTTTGCAGGTGGAACTGAACGAGGTGGCCCGCTGGCTGCAGCACACGGGCCAGCGGCTGGCCGTGGTGGTCGAAGGCCGCGACACGGCAGGCAAGGGCGGCGTGATCGCGGCGATTGCCGACACCCTGAACCCGCGACAGTGCCGCACCGTAGCGCTGGCCAAGCCCAGCGAGCGCGAGAAGACGCAGTGGTACTTCCAGCGTTATGTGCCGCACCTGCCGGCTGCCGGCGAGATCGTGCTGTTCGACCGCAGCTGGTACAACCGCGCCGGCGTCGAGCGCGTGATGGGCTTCTGCACGCCGGCCGAGACCAAGGCTTTCCTGGCGCAGGCGCCGGTGTTCGAGAAGCTGCTGGTCGACGACGGCATCCTGCTCCTGAAGTATTGGCTGACGGTGGACCAGGCGCAGCAGGAAGAACGTTTTGCCGAGCGGCTGGCCGATCCGCTGAAGCGCTGGAAGCTCAGTCCCATCGACGTGCAGGCACGTGCCAAGTACGCGGAGTACGGCGCGGCGCGTGACGCCATGCTGAAGGCCACGCACACCAGGGCCTGTCCTTGGACGCTGGTGGACTTCAACGACCAGCGGCGCGGGCGGCTCACGCTGATCCGCCACCTGCTCGACCAGGTGCCGGACCGGCGCGTGCCCGAGGCGCTGGTGGAGTTCCCGCCGCTGGGCCACGAGCCGCTGCGCGAGAAGTTCGGCGTGCCGCCGAAGCCGGTCAAGGCGGCCGGCTGACGCACTCCCCGCTCACCACTTGTTGCGCAACTCGCGCAACTTCGTGAACACTGTCTTCGCATCCGGCCGGTCCGGCAGGTCGGGGAAGTCCTCGCGCAGCTTCGCGATCACGCCGGGACTGTCCAGCCGCATGAACGTGTTGATGCGCTGCTCGTCGGCCAGCGTGGTGACAAGCGACGTTGCGGGGTCGTGGCCGGCCACCTGGGGCAGCATCGAACGCGCCGCCTCGTTGCCCGGCTCGCGCGCCAGCGTGAACTTCAGGTTGTTCTCGATGTAGTCGTGCCCCGGGTACACCAGCGTGTTGGCCGGCAGCTTTGCGAGCTGGCCGACGAAGGTGGCGTACAGGTCGTCCACGTTGCCGCCGTTGTGCACGTTGCCGGCACCGGCGTTGAACAGCGTGTCCCCGGAAAACAGTGCCGGCTGGTCGGTGTGCGATCGCAGGCAGATGTGGCACATCGTGTGGCCGGGCGTGTCCATGCATTCCAGCTCGACGCGCTTGCCCACCTTGATCACGTCGCCGGCCTGCACGCCGCGGTCTACGCCGGGAATGCGGCCGGCTGCTCGGTGGTGCGCGATCACCTTGGCGCCGGTGGCCGCCACCACCGCGGCATTGCCGCCGATGTGGTCGTGGTGCTCGTGCGTGTTGAGCACCTGCGTGATCTGCCAGCCCTTCACACGGGCGGTGGCCAGCGTCTTCTCGTGGTCCAGCGGGTCGATGGCCAGCGCCTCGCCGGTCTCGGGGCAGGCCACCAGGTAGTTGTAGTTGCGGTACGCGTTACCGGTCCAGATGCGTTCGACGATCATCGAGTCCTCCGTTGGATCGACGCCTATTCTGGCAGGCTGCGCACCCCTTCGGCATCGCGATAGCGAAACGTCCCCATCGCCTGCGCGGCCGCGCTGCCGTGCTCGTCCAGCACCTGCGCCTCGCAGAAGCACACCGACCGGCCGCCGCCGGTGGCGCGCGCGGTGGCTACGAGGCGGCCCGACGATGCGGCCACGAAGCCCACGTGCAGGTCCACCGTGACCACCTCGCGCGTGAAGCCGGTGCGCGACCTGGCGGCGTTGGCCATCGCCACGCCCAGCAGCGTCACCAGCGCGCCGCCGTGGAAAGCGTCGTGGGCCTCCGGATCACGCGACTGCGGCTCGAGCGACGCCACCGCTTCGCCGCCAACGGCCCGCTCCAGCCGGATGCCCTTCATACCCTGGCCTGGCGGCTGGCCTCGGCGGCGGCAGTGAAGTCGCGCGGGCCGGTGAGCGCGAGCCCGCCGTCCACCGGGATCACCGCCCCCGTGACGTAGGAGCCCCAGTCGCTCGCCAGCACCATCGCCATGCGCGCGATGTCCTCGATGCGCCCCAGCCGCTTGAGCGGTACGCGCTGGGCCATCGCATCCAGCGTGCCGTCGGTCGGCGCCAGGCGCTTCAGGCCTTCGGTGTCGGCGATCGGGCCCGGCACGATGGAATTGATGCGGATGCCTTCGGCCCCCCACTCCTGCGCCAGCACGCGCGTGAGCATGTCCACGCCGGCCTTGGCCGCGCACACGTGCGCCTGGTAGGGCGTGGGCGTGAAGGACTGGCCGGCGGAGATCTGCACGATGGACGCACCGGGCTTGCGCAGGTGCGGGTGCGCGAGCCGCGCCACGTTGAAGCTGCCCAGCAGGTCGATGTCGACGACGGTCTTGAAAGCGTTGGGCGACATGTCCAGCGCGCGCGCCAGGAAGTTGCCGGCGGCGCCGGACACCAGCACGTCGATGGGGCCAAAGCGTTCGGCGGCGGCGGCGAAGGCGCCCTGCAGCGCCTCCGGCTGGCGCACGTCGGCCGCCATGCCGAGGGCCTGGACGCCCAGCGACTGGATCTGAGCAGCCGCTGCCGCCACCTTGTCGGCCGAACGGCTGATGAGGCTCACGTTGGCGCCGGCGCACGCGAACGCCTGCGCGATGCCGAAGTTGATGCCGCTGGAGCCGCCGGCCACGAACACGTGCCGCGAAGAGAAGTCGAAGGCCATGATCACTCCGGTTTGAAGCCGATTTCGGCCAGCATCTTCTGCTCGCGCTCGAACTGGGCGCGCGCGTAGGCCGCGTAGGCCTCGGCGCTCGTCACGTTGGGCTGCATGTCGAACAGCTCCACCTGCTGCAGGTAAGCCGGGTCGGCGGCGGCCTTGCGGAAGGCGGCGTGCAGCCGCGCGGCGATCTTCGCATCCAGGTTCTTCGGCGCTACCAGGCCGACGGGCGACTCGATGACGAGGTCATGGCCCAGCTCCTTGATGGTGGGCGCGTCGTAGCGCTTCAGCCGCTGCGCGGTGAAGGTGGCGAGCAGCCGTGCCTTGCCGCCCTGCACCTGCGGGCCGAAGCCCGGGTCGCCGTACACGTCCAGGTGGCGGCCGATCAGCGCCTGGAAGCTCTCGGCGCCGCCCTTGAAAGGCACCAGGTTGAACTTGGTACCCGCGGCCTTGGCCAGCCGCTCGGCGTAGATGCGGTTCACGCTGATCGCGCCCACGTTGCCCCAGCTGATGGCGCCGGGACGCTTCTTCGCGTCGTCCAGCAGTTCACGCATGGACTTCCACGGCGCGTCGGCCGCCACCGTGATGCCGGTGGTGAGGTTGGCCAGCCCGATCAGGTAGGTGAAGTCCTTCAGCGGATCGAAGGTCACCTTCTGCACCAGCGGCGCGCGGATCACCGAGTTGTGCATCACGGCGATGGTGTAGCCGTCCGCATCCATAGTGGCCAGCCCTGCCGTGCCGGTCACGCCGCCCGCGCCCGGTTTGTGCATCAGCACCACCGGCTGGCCGAGGTCCTGCGCCGCGGCGTTCGCGAGCGAGCGGAAGATCGGGTCGAACGAGCCGCCGGCCGGGAAGGGCAGCACCAGCTGGATCGGGCGGCTGGGGTAGGGGTCGCTGGCGAAGGCCGGAGCGGCCGCAGCGGCGGCCAGCAGCGCGGCGATGGCGCTGCGGCGGGTGAAGGTTGGCGTCATGGGGTGTCTCCGTTGGCGGGAAGGGGCAGGTAGCGAAAGGATCCGTGGGCCTGGGCGACGAGGCGACCACGCTCGTCGGTCACGCTGGCGCGGCAGGTGGCAATGTCGTCGTCGCGGCCCACCACCTCGCCATCGGCGGTGAGGCGGCCGCGGCCGGGTTCGAGAAAGCTGGAGCTGCAGTTCAGCGTGACGGCGGTCCGCTTGAAGTCGACGCGCGACACGGCGGCGCTGGCCATCACCACGTCCAGCAGCGTGAAGACGACACCGCCGTGCACCGAGCCGATCACGTTGCCCAGCTCGGGCCGCGCATCGAGCACCAGCCGGGCCCGGCCGTCGGCCGAGAACTCGCGGCGTACGCCGAGCAGCCCCATGAAGGGCACCGCGTCGAACAGCTTGCGCGGGTCGGCACCCGTCACCGGCTTCATGGATGCACCTGCTCGCGCAGCACGTTCTTCAGCACCTTGCCGGCCGCCGACATCGGCAGCTCGCGCACGAAGCTGAAGCCGCGCGGGCACTTGTAGCCGGCCAGTTGCTCGCGGCACCAGCTGCGCAGTGCGTCGCCGTCTGCCACTGCCTGCGGTGCCAGCACGATGACTGCATGCACGGCCTCGCCCCAGCGGGCATCGGGCACGCCGACGACTGCGGCTTGCGCCACGGCAGGGTGCGTGCGCAGGGCGGCTTCGACTTCGGCGCTGTACACGTTCTCGCCGCCGGTGATGATCATGTCCTTCAGGCGGTCGGCGATGAACAGGTAGCCTTCGGCGTCCATGCGGCCACCGTCGCCGGTGCGTAGCCACCCGTCGCGCAATGCAGCGGCGGTGGCGTCCGGCAGGCGCCAGTAGCCCTGCATGACCATGGGGCCGCGAACGAGGATCTCGCCGACTTCGCCGCGCGGCAGCTCGCGGCCCGACTCGTCGGCCACGACGATCTCGGCGCCCAGCCCAGCGCGGCCGACCGAATGCAGCAGGCCGCGCCCGCGCGCTTCCAGCCGGTGGTTGGCAGGCAGGTTGATGCACGCTGCGCCCGCGGTCTCGGTGAGGCCGTAGGCCTGGAAGAACTCGGCGTGGGGCCAAGCAGCCAGTGCGCGATCCAGCAGGTCGGGCGGCATCGGCGCGGCGCCGAAGGCGATGCGCGTGAGGCCCTGCACGTACGCGGCGTCGAAAGCGGGGTCGTCCAGCAGCGACTGCAGCATGCTGGGCACCACGATGATGTCGCTCACGCCGTCGCGCTCGATCGCCTGCAGCGCCTGCGGCGCGCGGAACTGCGGCATCGTCACCCAGCCGCCGCCCACGATCATCTGCCCGACCAGCCGCCCCAGGCCGGCCACGTGGAACAGCGGGGCGACCAGCAGGGTGACGGAGCCGGACGAGTTGTTCAGCTCGGCGCCGCGTGCCATCGAGGCGGCCCAGAAGTTGGCGTGCGTGAGCATCACGCCTTTGGAGCGGCCAGTGGTGCCGCCGGTGTAGAGAATCGTCGCCAGCTCGTCGCCGCCCGTGCGCGTGTCTTCCATAGGCGCACAGGCCCGCGCTTCGTTCGCCAGGGCGGCCAGCGACAGTTGCGGCGTGCGCGTATCCGGCAGCACGAAAGCTTCGTCGTGCAGCAGCAATGCCGCTTCGCTATCGGCCACGCCGAAAGCCAGTTCAGCCGGGCTCCAGCGGATGTTGAGCGGGCAGGCCACGGCGCCGAGCCACCAGCACGCGAGCAGCGCAAGCACCAGCTCGTCGGTGTTCGGTGCGATCAGGGCCACGCGGTCCCCGGCCCGGATGCCGCGCGCTGCGAGGGCGGCGGAGCGGCGCGCCACCGAGTCGGCCACGTCCGCGAAGGTATGGCGGCGCTGCGCGCCGTCGGCGAAATGCGTCAGGGCGGTCTTGCCGGGATGGCGTTGCAGCGAGCGGTGCAGGCCTTGCGTCAGGTACATGCCGCGAGGTTAGGCGCGTGCGCGCCGCGCACCAATGGCCGGAACGGCCAAAGCGATTGGCAGGAATCGTCCGTTGCCGCTACGTGCCGGGTTGCGTGCGCGAGCTGCGGTACTCGCCCGGCGCGACGCCTGTCCAGGACTTGAACGCGCGGTGGAAGGTGCTGGCCTCCGAGAAGCCCACGCGGTTGGCGATGTCGAGCAGCGGCAGGCGGCTGGCGGTCAGCAGTTCCACCGCGGTGTCGCGCCTGAGCTCGTCCTTGATCTGCTGGAAGCCGCGGCCTTCTTCCCGCAGGCGCCGGCGCAGCGTCTGCGGCGTAACGGCCAGCGCTTCGCCCACTTCTTCCAGCGACGGCAATTCATCGCCCAGGCGCTTGCGCAGCAGGCGCCGGATGCGCTCGGTGAGGTTGCTCGAGTCGCGGTAGCGCACCACCAGGCTGGCCGGCGTGCCGGCCAGGAACTCGCGCAGGCTCTGCGGCGACTGCACGACCGGCAGGTCGAGCCAGTGCGCATCGAAGGTCATGCCCACGTGCGGCTGCGCGGAGCGCAGCGGCGCCTGGTAGACACGCGACGTCTCCGAAGACTGCATGCCTGCGGTGTAGTCCACGCCGGTCAACGGGATACGGCGCGCCACCAGCCACGACGCGGAGCCGAAGGTGAACAGCATGAACGCCTTCACGGCGTAGTCGAGCCGCGCATCGCTGGGCCGGCGCAGCACGAAGCGGATGCGGGCCTGTCCCGACTCCACCGCAAGCCGCGCCACGAAGTCGTCGAGCAGCAGGTCGTAGAAGGCGAAGCCGCGGCGCAAGGCGGCGCCCAGCGTCGCACAGCCCACCAGGTGCTGCATGCACTGGCCGAAGGTGCCGGGGCGCAGCGGGCTGCTGGTCAGGCCCCACAGTTCGTCGCGCAGTTCGCGGCGCAGCAGGCGCAGCAAGCCGGCGTACTGCTGCTGCGAGACGCGGGCCAGCGGCGAGTCCAGCAGCAACGGCGGGATGCCGGCCCGCTCGAGCAGCGCCGTCACGTCCTTGCCGCGGTAGCGCGCCCCCTGCAGCACCATCTGCACCTGCTGGATCGCAACCGTGTGGCGGGGAGCCGTCATTGCGGCCCGATGGTACCGCCGTCAAGGAGGGCGGCGATTTCCGCCTCGTCGAAGCCGGCCTCGCGCAGCACTTCATGCGTGTGCTGCCCGGCAAGCGGCGCGGCTCGCGGCGCAACCGGCTGCCAGCCGCTCATCTTCACCGGGCAGCCCAGTTGCTGCGACCCCTGCTCGCGTCCGGGCAGCACCATCGCGCGCGCCTGGAAGTGCGGATGGGCCAGCGCTTCGCCGAGTTTCAGCACCGGCGTGACGCAGGCTTCGCCGTCGGCGAACAGTGCCGTCCAGTGCGCCAGCGGTCGGGCCGCGAAGACCGCCTCGAGTTCGGCACGCACACGCTCTTCCACGGCCGGGTCGCCGCTGCGGTGCAGCGAGGTGAGGTCTTCGCGTTCGAGCTGGCGGCATAGCGCCTCCCAGAACTTGCGCTCGAGGGCGCCGACGGCCACGAAGCGGCCGTCCGATGTGCGATACAGGCCGTAGCAGGCGAGCGCGCCGGTCAGGGTGCCCTGGCCCGCCGGCTGCACATGGCCATGCTGGTTGAGCGCGGCCAGCGGCAGCACGGCATGCGCCAGCACGCCGTCGGCGATGGCCACGTCCACGTGGCGGCCGCAGCCGGTGCGCTGCGCGTCGAACAGCGCCGCGAGGATGCCCATCACCGCCGTCATGGTGCCGCCCAGCAGGTCGGCCAGGGGCAGGTTCGACAGCGCAGGGCCGGCGGCGGTGCCGACCTGGTCGACTACGCCCGTCAGCGCTCCGTAGTTCAGGTCGTGGCCGGGCCGGTCCTTCAAGGGGCCTGACTGCCCGAAGCCGCTGATGCTGCAATACACGAGGCGCGGGTTTACGGCCGACACCGCGTCGTAGCCGACGCCGAGCCGCTGCATCACGCCCGGGCGGAAGCCTTCAACCAGCACGTCGGCATCGCGCGCCAGGCGCAGCAGCGTGCGCGCACCGGCCGGCTGCTTCAGGTCGATGCGGATGGCGCGCTTGTTGCGATTGACGAGTTCGCGCACGGACGCCGTGGCGTAGTCGCCCGCGCCCATGTCCTCGACCTTGATCACGTCGGCGCCGAGGTCGGCGAGGTGCAGGGCCGCCATGGGACCGGGCAGCAGGCGCGTGAGGTCGAGCACGCGCACGCCGGCGAGCGGCGCGCCCGATGCGCGGCCGGGAGAAGTCGTTGGGTTCACGCGCCGACTGTAGGCGGCGGCGGCACGCGCGCCAATGGCAGCTTCGTGCAGCCCGATTGGCAAGAAGTGGAAGTTGCCTAGGCGGTGCCGGCCTGGCGTGCGGCCTGCAAGTCCTCTTGCGTGCGCAGTTCGTACCCGCGTGGCGGCAGCCTCAGCGACAGGAACGCCGCCGCCAGCAGCAGCACGCCCGATGCGCCGAAAGCGATCCAGTGCGTGCCGAAGGTCTCGTAGCCCCAGCCACCCAGCCACGAGCTGAGCATGCCGCCGAGCTGGTGGCCCAGGTAGGCAAGCCCATACAGCAGCCCTACCAGCCGCACGCCGTAGATGTCGGCGAGGATCGCCGACGACAGCGCGATGCTGCCGGCCCACACGATGCCGCCGATGGCCGAGGTGAGGTACAGCTCGAAGTGCGTGCCCACGGCCACCAGCCCGAAGAAGCCGAGCCCCCGCACGAAGTAGATCGCGAACAGGATCGACTTGCGGGGCAGCCGGTCCGCCAGCCGTCCCAGCACCAGCGTGCCACCTATCGCAACCAGCCCGATCAGGCCGATGCCGAACGAACTGGTGTGCGCATCGAAGCCGTGGTCCATGAGCATGGGCACGCCGTGCGTGCCCAGCAGGTTCATGCTGAAGCCGCAGGCGAACAGGCCCGCGAAGATCATCCAGAAAGGTGCGGTGCCGAGCACGGCACGCACGCCAAGCGAAGGCTGCGGGGGCGACACGCCGGCCGGACCGGCGCTCGGACGGTCACTGGGCGGGAGGTCGGTGTGCGCCGGCGCATCGTCGCGCATCACGAACAGCGCCACCGGCACGATGAATGCGATGAAGACGACCGCATAGCCGACGAGGGTGGCGCGCCAGCCGTAGGCGACTATGGCCCAGGCGAGCAGCGGCGTCAGCAGGGCCATGCCCGCCATCGACCCCGTCGACAGGAAGAACAGTGCCATGCCGCGCTGGCGCGTGAACCAGCGGCTGATGATGGGCGTGAGCGCCACCGGGCTGGTAAAGGCGAGCCCCACCGACAGGGCCACGCCGAAGGCCAGGCCGAAGCCGACGGGCGAGCGCGCCGTAACGGACCACACCACCGAGGCCGCGACGATGGTGGTGCCCACCAGCAGCACGAAGCGCGTGCCGCGCCGAGCTACCAGCCAGCCGGCCAGCGGCATGGCGAAGCCGTAGCAGATCATGCCCACGGCGACGATGGCCGCCAGCAGGCTGCGGCTGAAGCCGAGGTCGCTGGCGATGGGCAGGAAGAACGGGCCTATGCCCAGGCGCATGCCGACGGACAGCAGCGTGAGGAAGGCCGCTGCGCCGACGATGTTCCAGCCGAAGTACCACGTGCGCGCGGGCATCGCGGCATTCTATCGGGGGCGGGTTACCAGCGCAGGGCGGGCGTGAGGACCGGTGCGTCCCACAAGGCCGCGAGCTCGGCGTCGAGCAGCGTGACGGTCAGCGATGCGCCGGCCGTCTCGAGCGAGGTGGTGTAGTTGCCCACCAGCGACCGTGCGACCTGCAACCCCGCTTTCGACAGCTGGTCGGCTGCGTCGCGGTACAGCAGGTACAGCTCCATCAGGGGCGTGCCGCCGAGGCCGTTGACGAACAGCAGCACCTCGTCGCCGGCCTTCGCCCCGATGTCCTTCAGGATCGGCGGCAGCAGTTCTTCGACGATCGCCGCGGCCGGCTGCACGGCGGCGCGGCGCCGGCCCGGCTCGCCGTGGATGCCGACGCCGATCTCCATCTCGCCGTGGCCGATTTCGAACGTGGGCACGCCCGCTTCGGGCACGGTGCAGCTCGTGAGGGCCACACCGATCGAGGCGGTGCGCGAATTGACGCGGTCGGCCATGCGCTTGCAGGCCGCGAGGCCGTCGCCGCGCTCGGCCGCTGCGCCCACGATCTTCTCGACGACCACCGTGCCGGCCAGGCCGCGGCGCCCGGCGGTGTGGGCGGCCGAATCCATGGAGACATCGTCGTTGACCAGCACCGACGCGAACTCCGTCGTCATCATGTCCATCGCCATCTGGAAGTTCAGCACGTCGCCGGCGTAGTTCTTCACGATGAACAGCACGCCGGCCTCGCCGCCCACCGCCTTCGCTGCGGCGAGCATCTGGTCGGGCGTGGGCGAGGTGAACACCTGGCCGGGGCAGGCGGCGTCCAGCATGCCGGTGCCCACGAAGCCGATGTGCAGGGGCTCGTGGCCCGAGCCGCCGCCGGATATCAGCGCCACCTTGGCGCGGCTGGGCTCACGCCGGCGGATGAAGAGCGGCTCTTCGTTGAGTGCCACCAGTCCTGCATGGGCAGCCGCGAAGCCGAGCGCGCACTCGTACACGGTGTCGCTCGGGAGGTTGATGAACTTCTTCATGCGCAGCAGCCTGTTGGTCCCATTATGGATATCGACACGCCCGCCTGTCACCTGCCGCGACCCCTGCGGGACTAAGCGAGGTTTTCCGCCGTGATGATCTCGATGCGGGGGTTGCTGACCGCCAGCGCGCCGCGCACTTCCTCGCACAGCAGGCGCAGCACTTTCGCTGCGGTCATCACCGCGTAGTGCACGTCCTGCTGCAGCACGTACGACACCACGTTGGCCACCAGCAGCGAGCGGTGCATCTCCAGCAGGTCGTGCACGACGAAACCCAGCGAGCTGTCGTAGCCGAATTCCTGCAGCGCGCGGCCCACGCCGTGGGAGCCGGGGCCGATGTTGTAGATCGCGTGGATGCGCCCGCCGGTCTTCGCCGGGTCGAGGAACTCGCGCGCAAAGCTGTACGCCTGGTCTTCGGCTTCCGGCAGGTCGGGCACCTCGGTGAGCCGGGCGGCGGGGAACCGCTCCTCCAGCACCTGGCTGAAGCCGATGCGCCGGTCGATCTCCGCTGCAAACCGGGTCGGCGGCGACAGCATCACGCAACGGCCCTCTTCTCCGTGCGGCAACCCGCGTCCCAGCAGCAGGCCGGCGGTACGCCCGGCCGCCCGGTTGTCGGCGCCCACGAAGGTTTCGCGCAGCGACCCCGGCACGTCGGAGAACAGCGTGACGACGTGCACCCCGCTGCGCACCAGCTCGTTGATGGCCAGTTTCACCTGCGGCACGTCGGGTGCGAGCAGCGCCACGCCGTCCAGGTCGGTCATCTTGGCGAGTTCGTGCGCGAAGTCGTTGCCGTCTTGGTTGGGCAGGCGGTGCGTGATCTCGGTGATGTGCTGGTGGCGGAAGTCGCCCGCCGCCTGGGCCACCACGCGGTCGATCGAGTCGAAGAAGCCGCGGCGTGAAGCGGGCAGGACGAAGGCGAAGCGGTAGCTGGGCGTGGAGCGGGGCCGCCCGCGCATGGGGCTGCCGGCGCCGAGCGATGCCATCACCGCCCGGACGCGCTCGACGGTGGCCGGATTCACGCCGGGCCGGTTGTTGAGAACGCGGTCCACCGTGGCAGTGCTCACTCCGGCGGACTCCGCGATCTGGGTGATCGTGACTGGCATTCCCCTCAATTCAATCAATCGCCTGCGCCACTGTACTGCAATTGCTTCCTGCGACCGACCTGGACGTTGATGTGAATTAGGTGCTTAGGGTTTGTATTGATTGATTGATTTAATGATGTAAATAACATCAATCACATCAGACGTCGGCCGATCCGTGTGCTGTCCTCGCGGACACAGGCCAAAAGCTGATGTGCCGGCGGATGGGCCGCCGGGCCCGGGTTGCAACCTTTTTGCGGGGGTCCCCCGCGCGGATGGAGACACTGATGAGCAAAGTGAAAGCTAGCCTCTTGCGCCTGGTCGCGGGCATGGCTCTGGCCTGCACGGGCCTGGGCGCGCACGCGCAAGACAAGACCCTGACGCTGTGCTGGGCGGCCTGGGATCCGGCCAACGCCCTGGTGGAGCTGTCGAAGGACTTCACGGCCAAGACCGGCATCCAGATGAAGTACGAGTTCGTGCCGTGGCCCAACTTCGCGCAGCGCATGCTCAACGAGCTCAACTCGAAGGGCAAGCTGTGCGACCTGCTGATCGGCGACAGCCAGTGGATCGGCGGCGCGGCGACCGAAGGCCACTACGTGAAGCTGAACGAGTTCTTCGCGAAGAACAACATCAGCATGAAGGACTTCATGCCGGCCACGGTCACCGGCTACTCCGAGTGGCCGAAGGGTACGCCGAACTACTGGGCACTGCCGGCCATGGGCGACGCGGTGGCGTTCACCTACCGCAAGGACTGGTTCGCCCGGCCCGAGCTGCGCGCCGAGTTCAAGCAGAAGTACGGGCGTGACCTCGAGCCGCCGAAGACCTGGGACGAATTCAGGCAGGTCGGCCAGTTCTTCCAGAACCGCACCATCGACGGCAAGAAGGTCTACGGCGCGGCGCTCTACACCGAGCGCGGTTCCGAAGGCATCACGATGGGCGTGACGAACGCGCTGTACGCCTACGGGTTCGACTACCAGAACCCGGCCAAGCCGTACGACATGAAGGGCTACGTCAACAGCGCCGGCGCCGCCAAGGGCCTGAAGCTCTACAAGGACCTGTACGACACCGTGACGCCGCCCGGCCACAGCAACGCGTACATGACCGAGGACCTCGACGCCTACAAGTCGGGCCAGGTCGCGATGCAGATGAACTTCATCGCCTTCTTCCCCGGCATCTCCAAGGACCCGCAGGTGGGCGGCGAGAAGACCGGCTTCTTCGCCATCCCCAAGGGCGACAAGCAGTTCGCGCAGCTGGGTGGCCAGGGCATCTCGGTGGTGAAGTACTCCGACAAGAAGGACATGGCCCTGGAGTACCTGAAGTGGTTCGCGCAGCCCACCGTGCAGAAGAAGTGGTGGGACGCCGGCGGCTTCACCTGCCACCAGTCGATCCTGAACGCCCAGGGCTTCGACAAGAGCACGCCGTACGCCAAGGTGTTCCTCGACTCCATGAAGATGGTCAAGGACTTCTGGGCCGAGCCGTCCTACGCGCAGCTGATGCTGGCCATGCAGAACCGCGTGCACGACTACGTCGTCGCCGGCAAGGGCTCGCCGCAGGCCGCGCTCGACGCGCTGGTGAAGGACTGGGTCGAAGTCTTCAAGGAAGACGGGAAGCTCAAATAAGAGACGCAAGGAGCCCGCGTGAAACCTCGTGCCTTTACCCAATGGCGCCAGCCGCAGGCGGCTGCGGCGGCATCCGCGAGCAGCGTGGGCCCCCTGCGCGAGCCCGCCGCAGCCCCCGCGGGGCTGCAGCGGATCGGCCCCGGCCTGTCCGACCGCGCCCTGGCGTGGCTGTTCGTCGGCCCCACGGTCGCCCTGCTGCTCGCCTTCAACATCTTCCCGCTGCTGTGGACGGTCTACCTGTCGTTCACCAACTTCCGCGCCAACCGCCCCAACGCGCCGATCGAATGGCTCGGCATCGACAACTACCAGCGCGTCCTCAACAGCGAGGCCATCTGGGAGAACATGCGCACGACCGCGCACTTCCTGTGCTGGTCGATCGCGCTGCAGCTGCTGCTGGGCTTCGCGCTGGCGCTGCTGCTGAACCGGCGCTTTCGCACGCACAGCTTCTGGAGCACCGCCATCCTGCTGCCGATGATGCTGGCGCCCGCCGTGGTCGGCACGTTCTGGAAGTACTTCTTCGAGCCGCAGTACGGCATCTTCAACTACATCGTCGGCTTCTTCGGCGGCCCCGACAAGCTGACGATGCTGGGCGATGTGCACCTGTCGCCCTGGGCGATCGTGCTGGTGGACACCTGGATGTGGACGCCCTACGTGATGCTGCTGCTGCTGGCCGGCCTGCGCTCGATCCCGCCGTACCTGTATGAAGCCGCGGAGATCGACCGGGCTTCCGAATGGACCAAGTTCTGGCGCATCACGCTGCCCATGGTCATGCCCTTCATCATCCTCGCGCTGCTGTTCCGCTCGATCGAGAACTTCAAGATGTTCGACCTGGTCGACCAGCTCACCAACGGCGGCCCCGGCTCGGTCACCGAACTCGCCTCCATCCACCTGAAGCGCGAAGCGTTCGAGAAATGGCGCACCGGCTACAGCTCGGCCTTTGCCATCATCCTGTTCGTCGCCATCTACGGCATGTCGCTGGTGACGGTGCGCTTCCTCGACAAGGTGAAGCAACGATGAAAACCATTCCCCACGGCCCGCTGGAGCCTTCGAGCGCCTCGAAGTGGTTCGCCGGCACCGCCGTCATCGCCTACGCGCTGCTGTCCCTGATCCCGCTGGTGTGGATCGTGATGACCAGCTTCCGCACGCCCAGCGACGCCATCGCCTACCCGCCACAGGTGCTGGCCGAACCCTCGCTGGTCGGCTACGTCAACCTGTTCACCACCCGCTCGCGGGTGTCCGCCGAGGAGCTGGCGGCGCTGCCGGCGCCTGCCACCTGGTACGAAGCGCTGGTGCGCGACCAGCAGATGATCCTGGCGGGCCCGTCGCGCTTCAAGGACCGATACCTCAACTCGCTGGCCATCGGCTTCGGATCGACTTTGCTGTCGGTGATCCTGGGCACGCTGGCGGCCTACGCCTTCTCGCGCTTCCGCGTGCCGGGCAAGGACGACTGGCTGTTCTTCATCCTGTCGACGCGGATGATGCCACCCATCGCCATCGCCATTCCCGTCTACCTGATGTATCGGCAGCTCGGGCTGAACGACACCTACACGGGGCTGATCCTGCTGTACACGGTGGTCAACCTGTCGCTCGCGGTCTGGCTGCTGCAGGGTTTCATGGACGAGATCCCGCGCGAATACGAGGAGGCCGCCATGGTCGACGGCTACACGCGCTGGCAGGCCTTCCTGCGGGTGGTGCTGCCCCAGGCCGCCACCGGCATCGCGACGACGGCGATCTTCTGCCTGATCTTCGCGTGGAACGAGTACGCCTTCGCACTGCTGCTCACCAGCGGCTCGGCGCAGACGTCGCCGCCATTCATTCCCACCATCATCGGCGAGGGCGGCCTCGACTGGCCGGCGATGGCCGCGGGCACCACGCTGTTCCTGCTGCCGGTGCTGGTGTTCACCGTACTGCTGCGCAAGCACCTGCTGCGTGGCGTGACTTTCGGGGCGATCCGCAAATGAACATCCGCCGATTCTTCCGCCGCGCGCCCTGGGAGCGCGCCACCGCCGCCGCCATCGGAGCCGGCCTCCTCATGCTGATGCAGCCGTGGTCCATCGACGTCTTCAGCTACGGCTTCACCGTGCTGCTGGCCGGCGTCGTCGGCTATTCGATCGCCGGCAAGCTGCCGAAGGGGGCGTGATGGCCGAGATCCGCATCGACAGGCTGCACAAGCGCTTCGGCGACTTCATCGCCGTGAAGGACTCGTCGCTGGTGCTCGAGGACGGCAAGTTCGTCGTGCTGCTCGGCCCCTCGGGCTGCGGCAAGACGACCACGCTGCGCATGATCGCCGGCCTCGAGTACCCGACCTCGGGCGCCATCACGCTGGCCGGCGACGACGTGACCTACCGCCGCCCGCGCGAGCGCGACATCGCCATGGTGTTCCAGCTGTTCGCGCTGTACCCGCACTTGGGGGTGCGCGGCAACCTCGAGTTTCCGTTGCGCAACGAGGGCGTGCCGCGCGCCGAGATCGAGCGCCGCGTGAAGGAGGTAGCCGCCATCCTGCGCATCGAGCACCTGCTGGGCTCGAGCGTCAACGGCCTGGCCGGCGGCGACCGCCAGCGCGTGGCGCTGGGCCGCGCCATCGTGCGGCAGCCGCAGGCCTTCCTGATGGACGAGCCCCTGGGCACGCTGGACGCCGAGTTCCGCGAGCTGATGTGCGTGGAGCTGCGCAAGCTGCACGACCGGCTGAAGACCACGACCGTGTTCGTCACGCACGACCAGAACGAGGCGATGGCGCTGGCCGACCACATCGTCGTGATGGACCAGGGCGAGATCCTGCAGGCCGACGACCCGCACGGCATCTACAACTTCCCGGCGACCCTGTTCGTGGCCCGCTTCATCGGCCGGCCGCCGATGAACCTGCTGGTTGCCGACTCGCCGGTCGTGCGCGGCGACACGTTCGTGCGCATCGCGCGCCGCAACATCACGGTGCCGCAGGTCGATGCGCCTGCCGCTGTCGGCGTGCTGGGCGTGCGCCCGGAGTACGTGAGCCTGGTCGGCAACGACCAGGGGTGCCTGGGCGGGCGCGTGAAGCACGTCGAGTACTTCGGCTCGCACTGGGTCGTCGAAGTCGAAACCGAGGCCGGCACGATCAAGGCGCTGGCCGACAAGACCGCGCGGCCCGAACTGGACCTGCACGTCGGGCTGGCCTTCGATACGCGGCACGTGGTGCTGTTCGACTCGGCCACCGAGAAGCTGCTTCCGAGCGCGACCACGCTCGCGCACCAACCGGGGATGCGTCATGGCTAGCATTGCATTGCAGGGCATCTGCAAGAAGTTCGGCACCGTCACCGCCCTGGACGGCCTGACGGTGGAAATCGCCGACGGCGAGTTCTTCGTCCTGCTCGGCCCGAGCGGCGCGGGCAAGACCACCACGCTGCGCGTGATAGCGGGCCTCGAGCGGCCCGAACGCGGCAACGTGCTGATGGACGGCGCAGACGTGACGGCGGCACCGCCCGCCACGCGCGACTGCTCGTTCGTCTTCCAGCAGTACTCGCTGTACCCGCACCTGAGCGTGTACGACAACCTGGCCTTCCCGCTGCGCGCCCCGGCGCGGCGCGTGCCCGAGCCCGAGATCCGCCGGCGCATCGAGCAGGTGGCGGCCACCCTGCGCATCGAACGCAAGCTCGGCAACAAGTCGACCGCACTGTCGGGCGGCGAGATGCAGCGCGTGGCGATCGGCCGCGCGCTGGTGCGCAGGCCGCGCGTGTACCTGATGGACGAGCCGCTGTCGTCGCTGGACGCCAAGCTGCGCGAGGAGCTGCGCGTGGAACTCAAGCGCCTGCAGCGCGAAAGCGGCGCCACCGTGGTGTATGTGACGCATGACCAGGTGGAGGCCACCACGCTGGCCGACCGCATCGCGATCCTGGGGGAGGGACGCATCCAGCAGGTCGGCACGCCGGAGCAGGTCTACAGCCGGCCCGACACGATCCATGTGGCGCAGCGCCTTGGTTCGCCGCAGGTCAACGTGCTGCCCGCGGGCTGGTTCGCCGGCGAACACCCCGCAGGCGTCGCCAGCATAGCCATCCGGCCCGAGGACGTGCAGCAGGCGGCCGAAGGTGACGGCTTCGAATGCACCGTGATCGAGTCGTCGCTGCTGAAGCACCACGTCATCGCGGAATACCAGGGCGTGGAGGTGCGCGCGCGCTTCATGCACGACACCGCGCCGGCCCCGCAGTCGCGCATCCGCCTGCGTTTTCCGCCGGAGCACCGCCTGCTCTTCGACCCGACCGGGCACCGCGTGCCTGCCTGAACGCCAACGACCGAAACCACCATGAACACCCGAGACATCGTCACCGCGGCCGAGGCCGTGCAGTCGGCCATCCTGGCCAACGAGGCCCATATCGAGTCGCTCGACCGCGCCATCGGCGACGGCGACCACTTCATCAACGTGCGGCGCGGCTGCGAGGCGATCGTCGCGCTCAAGGGCGACCTGCTCGGCCTGCCGCCCGCCCAGGCGTTCGAGCGCATCGGCATGAAGCTGCTCAGCACCATCGGCGGTGCCTCGGGCCCGCTGATCGGCAGCTTCTTCATCTCGATGGGGCGCGACCTCGCCGGCGTCGAAGAACCCGACGCGAAGCAGTTCGCCGTGGCGCTGGCCGCCGGGGTCGAGGCCATCAAGCAGCGCGGCAAGGCCGACGTCGGCGAAAAGACCATGCTCGACGTGCTGATCCCCACGTCGCGCCTGTTGCTCAGGCTGGCCGCCGAAGGCAGCGACCGCGAGACGGTGTGCTCGAAGCTCAAGCAGGAGGCCGAGGCCAACATGCTCGCCACGCGCGACATGATCGCCACCAAGGGCCGCGCGCACTTCCTGGGCGAGCGCGCGCTCGGCCACATCGACCCCGGTGCCAAGACCAGCCAGGTGGCCGTGTTCGCCGTCTGCGACATGCTCACCGAAGGAGCCGCATCGTGAAGAAGTTCGTCAACGACGTGGAGTTGCTGCTGCAGGAGTCGCTGCAGGGGATGGCGGCCGCACATGCCGACTTGCTGAAGCTGCACCTGGACCCGGTCTTCGTCACGCGCAGCCAACCGGCAGCCAGAAAGGTGGCGCTGATCTCCGGCGGCGGCTCCGGCCACGAGCCGCTGCACTGCGGCTTCATCGGGCAGGGCATGCTCGACGCCGCCTGCCCGGGCCAGGTGTTCACCTCGCCCACGCCCGACCAGATGCTGGCTGCCGCCGAAGCGGCCGACACAGGCGAAGGCGTGCTCTTCATCGTGAAGAACTACGCCGGCGACGTGATGAACTTCCAGATGGCCTCGGAGATGCTGCCGCAACGTTGCGCCACGGTGCTGGTGAACGACGACGTCGCGGTGGAACGCTGCACGCACACCACCGGTCGCCGTGGCGTCGCAGGCACGCTGGTGGTCGAGAAGCTGGTGGGCGCGGCGGCCGAAGCGGGCGCCAGCCTCGACCAGTGCAAGGCGCTGGGCGACCGCGTGAACAGCCGCACGGCGTCGATGGGCGTGGCCTTCACGAGCTGCACCGTGCCGGCGGCCGGCCGGCCGACCTTCGACATCGGCGACAACGAGATGGAGTTCGGCGTCGGCATCCACGGCGAGCCGGGGCGCCGCCGCGGGCCGGTGAAGCCGGCGCGCGACATCGTCGAGGAACTGATGGCCGCCATCCTGGGCGACCTGAAGCCGGCGCGCGGCGCCGAGGTGCTGCTGCACGTCAACGGCTTCGGCGGCACGCCCCTGGTCGAGCTGTACCTGGTCTACCACTGCGCGGCGCAGTTGCTGGAACGCGAAGGCATCCGGGTCGCGCGCTCGCTGGTGGGCAACTACACCACGGCGCTGGAGATGGCCGGCGCCTCGCTCACGATCTCGATGCTGGATGAAGAACTGAAATCGCTGTGGGATGCGCCCGTGCACACAGCCGCGCTTCGCTGGTAGGCCCGTCACGCGTCCCGGGCCGCTGCAGGACACGAGGAGACAAGGATGTTGGATCGAAGAAAGGTGCTCGCCGCTGCCTGCGGGGTAGCGGCACTTCCCTGCGCCACCGTTGCGATGGCGGCGCCTGCCCGGAGAGCCCCCCAGGACGGGGTGCTGCGGCTGGGCCAGTCCACGTCGCTCAGCGGCGCCAACGGCGCCGTCGGCCGCCAGTTCCGCGACGCGGCACTCGGCTGGTTCGACCATGTCAACGCCGAAGGTGGCGTACGGGGCATGCGGTTCGAGCTGGTCACGCTGGACGACGGCGGTGTCGTCGAGCGCGCCACGACCAACGCGAAGCTGCTTACCAGCTCGAACCGGGTGGCCGGCTTCTTCGGCTTCGCGGGACCGGGCGCCAACCGCGAGGGGATGCAGGCGGCAGCGGCCGAAGGCGTACCCTTCATCGCGCCGGTGAGCGGCATGGACGTGCTGCGCCAGCGCGACAACGCCAACGTCTACCTGCTGCGCGCCGGCCACCGCGACGAGATCCGCCAGATCATCCGCCATACCACGTCGATCGGCATCAACCGCCTGGCGCTGCTGTTCGAGTACGAGTCGGCCGGATGGGAAATCCGCGACTCGTTCGCGCAGGCGGCCGAGTCGGCCAAGCTGGCCGGCAGCGCGAGCGCCAGTGTTTCGCGCGGCAGCGCCGACGTGGGCGCCGCGGTGCCGGCACTCACCGGCGCGAACCCGCAGGCGATCATCCTCGGCGCCAACCCGAGCGCGAGCGCGGCGTTCGTCAAGGCCGCGCGCAAGGCGGGCTTCGGCGGGACGTTCTATACCCTGTCGACGGTGGGCGGGCAGGTGCTCGTCGAGCAGCTCGGAGCGCTGGCCGTCGGCCTGTCGGTGGCACAGGTGGTTCCTTTCCCCTGGAACGGCGGCACGGCCATTTCGCGCGACTTTCTCGCGTTCTGCTCCGAACGCAACGTCACGCCCGACTTCGCGAGCATGGAAGGCTACGTGGCGGCGCGCTGGCTCACCGAGGCCCTGAAGCGGGCGAAGCCGCGCGACATCGGTCCCGGCATGCTCGAGGCCGCGCTGGAGCAGATGCCACCCACCAACATGGGCGGTTTCCCGCTGGCCTTCAGCCCGGAAACGCGCAGCGCCTCGGCTTTCGTCGAGCTCACGGTGGTGTCAAGTTCACTCAAGTTCCTGAAGTGAAACCACCCATTGCTTGCACGGCGGGCAGCAGAGCTGCCCACCCTACACGCTGGATAGCGGCCGCTACTGCGGCACGTAGTCGCGTCCGATGATCACGATCGACTGCGTGGCGCCGGTATCGTTCTCGTAGGCAATGGCGGCGTTGGTGCCCACGCCGGTGAGTTCGCACAGCCCCGGCGCGGCGCGGCCGCTGCCGCAGTCGATGTCGGTGTAGTACTGGAACGTGTTGCCGGCAAGGAAGGCCGCCTGCTGGTCGGCCGGGATGATGTAGAAGGTGCCGCCGCTGTTGGCGCCGTCGATCACCACGCGGTACGTGTTTCCGATGGTGACAGGCTGCACGAAGCGGCTGCCCGCGGACACGTTCTGCGCCACGGTGTTGAAGCGCAGGCCGTTGTAGGCGAAGCCCACCACGGTGGGCTGCTCCTGGAACTCGACGCGCACGGCGTTGGTGGAGTTCGACTTGTTCGCGACGCATACGCCGTACTCGCCGGGCGGCAGCGAGAACGCCTTGAAACCGAACTGGCCCTGCATCGAGTAGCTCGTGTAGTACTGGAACGCGTTGCCGTTGACGCACGCGCTGATGCTCGCGCCGTCGGTGATGTACACGTCGGCCGAGTATTGGCTGGCGAAGATCAGCTCCACGTCCATGGTGCCGCCCGTGATGCTGAAGCCCTGGCCGGCGCGGGCGTTGACGGCCAGCGTCTCGTTGAACTGCACGATCTCGGTGGCCGACATGGAGGAGTTCCAGTCGACGGTGCCGCCGCCGCCACCACCCCCGCCGCCGCCAGTGCCGCCCGCGACCGACAGCCTGAAGGTCCCGGTGTCCGTCTGGTACGCCTGCGCCGACAGGAAGTGCCAGGCGGTCGAGGTGGCCGTGTAGGTGATGCGCGCTTCGTACCCCCCGCGGCCGTCGTCGTCGTAGGCCACCTGCGAACCGCCCGAATTCAGCAGGCGCAGGATGGGGTCGTCCAGCGTGCCCTGCCCGCTGTACGCTCCCTGCAGGTCGAACGTGTACGTGGTGCCCGCCTGCAGGAACACGCGATACCAGTCGGCGTCGCCCGCCGTGTCGATCGTGCCGGTGACGGAACCACCCACGGTGACGTTGGCGCTGGTCGACGAGTCGCCCGGCACCGTGTCGACCGGACCGCACGTGTAGACCAGGCACGTGAACTCCGCCAGCTCGCCGACGTACAGGATGCGCCAGGCGCTCATGGGGCCCAGCACATAGACGCCGCCCGAGGCGACGGCCACGTAGTTGCCCGAGCCCGCGAAGTAGCGGAACGTGAACGGGCCCGAAGTGCTGTTGGTCTCCGCGCCCGTGAAGAACTGCGGGAAGGCGACGCGCGCCCAATCGAAGAGCGCCGTAGCCGTCAGGGTGGGCACGGCGGCACGTGGTGCGGCAGCCATGGCCGGAACCGAAGGCGAGGGCAGCTGCAGCTTCTCGAGGCACTCGCCGTCGACCATGGCGTGGGCCGACGGATCCTGCCGGCAGGCTTCGGGTTTCGCGCGCGCCAGCTGCGCCGTAGCCAGTGTCGGCGTAGCGGTTGCTTCCCCGGAATCCCCTCCGCCGCCGCAGGCGGCCAGTATCATCGCGGCCGCGAGAGCGGCCCAGGTCGACTTCATCATGGTTACTGCCCTCAGGTTCTTGTGACTGCTTGTCCAGTGTAAAGTGAAACATCAAGTGAACGACCTACAGGGATTGCTGGACCAGTCTGCAACGCTGCGCGAAGCGGGCCGCGATGCGGACGCCATCGCATTGGGCCCCGGCATCCTGCATGGGTACTTTCGTTCGGAGCATGGCCGCGCGCTGGATCGTGCGAAGGCGCGCACCTTTACCGAAAAGCTCTACTGCCGCATGCTCGACGTGCACGAGAAGGGCTGCCACACCTACTCGCGGCTGTCGGACAAGCTGGCCGTGCACGACTTCGTGGCGCAACGCATCGGCGAGCGATACCTCACGCCCGTGTTGTGGTCCGGCGACGACGCCCGCGAGATCCCGTGGGAGCGCATGCCCGCCGAGGCGGTCTTCAAGTGCAACGAGGGCTCCGGCAAGGGCAGCGCGCTGCGTGCACCGCACGATGCAGGCGAAGCGCAGGCGCTTGCCGCGCGCTGGCAGTCCGGCTCGTACTACTGGTTCCGGCGTGAGTACCACTACTGGGACGTGCCGCGCCGGCTGCTCATCGAAGAAGTACTGGACGACGGCCACCCCGACGGCCCGCTCGACTACATCTTCTTCTGCTTCGACGGCGTGCCGCGGCTGGTGCAGGTGGGCAGCCGGTCGCACACCATCCACCGATTCTTCACGCCGTCGTGGGAGCCGGTGCGCCTGACGTACCGCGAGCGCTACGAAGCGCCGCCGCTCGAGCGGCCGGCCGCCTTCGGCGAGATGCTCGATCTTGCGGCCCGCCTTTCAAAGGGGTTCGACTTCGTGCGGGTCGACCTGTATGGCTGCCGCGGCGGCGTACGGTTCGGCGAACTCACCTTCACGCCGCGCGCCGGCAAGCTGGCCTTCGACCCGCCCGAGTGGGACGAGCGGCTGGGCGATTGGTGGCGCTACGGCGGCCTGCCCCATGGCTGAAACGCTGTCCTTGCTGGAAGAGTCGTGGGGCGTCATGCCGGGGCACGGCAAGGGCCTGCGCGGGCCGCTGCTGACGGTCATCATGCGCACCCCTGCCGAACCCAAGTGGGACACCGAAGCGATGCACGCAGCGCTGCAGGCGGGCTCGGGCCTTGCGGCCGAGGAGATCGACCGTTGCCTGCAGGGCGGCTTCGGCCCGGACGCCTTCCTGCAACTCGTGCTGGCGATGGAAACACTGGGGCACACGTCGGTCATGCAGCCCGGCGTGCTGCTGGCAGAGGCTTCCCGGCGGCAGGGATGGGTGCAGTACCCGGTGCTGGTGCCCACCTTCAACCGGCGCTACACGCGCGACGTGATCGAATGGCTGGTGCTGGTTGCCAACCTGCGAGGCGGCGAGAAGCTGCCCGCTGCAGCCCAGGCGAAGCTGGATGCCTCGCGCCGCGACCTGCGCACCGAGCTGGGCCAGGGCGGTGTGAATACCATGCGCATCGCCCGGGCCTGCCACGAACTGGACCTGCCGCTGAGGTGGCTGACCGGCAACTACCTGCAGGTCGGCTCGGGCTGCCACGGGCACATCTTCCAGAGCACGATGACCGAGCGCACACCGGCCGTCGGGACCAAGCTGGCGCGTTCCAAATACCACACGGCGGCCGTGCTGGCGCAGCACGGGCTGCCGGTGCCCCGGCATGTTCGCGCCGCCACGGCCGACGCCGCCGTCAGGGCCGCGCATGAACTCGGCTACCCGGTGGTGGTCAAGCCCGACGACCGCGACGGCGGCGACGGCGTGCACGCCGGGCTGCGCACCAATGCGCAGGTGCGGCAGTGCCATGCGCACGCTTTGTCGCTGTCGAACGCCGTGCTGGTGGAAAAGCACGTCGACGGCAACGACTACCGCATCACGGTGCACGACGGCCGTGTCGTGAAGGCCATCGGCCGGCGTGCGGGCGGCGTGGACGGGGATGGCGTGCGCACCGTGGCCGAACTGGTGCAAGCCGCGCTCGCTGCCGCGCCGGCGTCACGCGATCGCGCCACGCTGGTGTCGCTGGACGACGAGGCACGCGAACTGCTGGCCCTGCGCGGGATGACGGCGGCCAGCGTCCCGCCTGCGGGCGAGTTCGTCGCGCTCAGGCGCCGCGCCAACATGTCCACCGGGGGCACGGCACACGACGTGATGGAGCAGATGCACCCCGACAACGCGCAGTTGGCGGTGCGCGCCGCGCAGGCCCTGCGGCTCGACCTGGCCGGCGTCGACCTCATCATCCCCGACATCGCCGTCTCGTGGACCGAGTGCACCGCCGGCATCTGCGAGGTGAACTCGCAGCCGCAGATCAGCACCGAGTTCGCGCCGCAGGTGTACCGCGACCTGCTGCTGAGCCGGGTGCAGCCACCGGCGCGCCTCAGGGCCGTACTGGTGCTCGACGATGGGGGTGCGCCGCTGGCGGACGGCTTCGTGACGGCTATCGCCGCGCGACTCGAAAGCGAAGGCGAGCAGGTGGTGGCCGTGCGTTCCGACGGCAACTGGCTGGGCCGCGAGCGCCTGTCGCTGCCGGGGCGCGAGCCGGCGTCCGCCGCATGGTCGGCCGAACTCGAACCCCGCGCCACGGCGGTGGTGGCGGCGCTTACTCCCGCGCAGATGTTGAAGAAGGGCGTACCGTGGCTGCATGTGGACGAAGTCCACGTGCGCGCCGACGCGCGCAACACCGACGCGATGCGGCTCAAGCTGGCGCTCGCGCTGCTGGCCCCGCACGTGAGGGGCGAGATTCGCATGCCACAGGGGTTTTCATTGCCATGACGTCCGGGCTGGTCGCACTCACTTCCTACTTCAACCCGTTCCGTGGTGAGCGGCGGCCGCGCAACTACCGCATCTTCCGCAAGCACCTGGGCGTGCCGCTGGTTGCCGTCGAGTGGGCCCGCGACGGCCGCTTCGAGCTGCAGGAGTCGGACGCCGACGTGGTGCTGCGCGTCGAGGGCGGCGACCTCATGTGGCAGAAGGAACGACTGCTCAATCGCGGGCTGGACTACATCCGCGAGCATGGGCTCGCACGCGACGTCGCGATGATCGACGCCGACGTCGTGTTCGAGGACGAGCACTGGGCGGCGAAGGTCTCGGAGGCACTGGACCAGGCCCCCGTGGTGCAGTGCTACTCGGAAGTTGCCTACCTGCCGGAGTTGCCCGGCGTTGCGACGCGCTCCGGGATGCTGGCGTCGGTGCCGTCCCATTGCGCACCTTCGCTGGCGTATGCGATGGGCCAGGGCAAGGAGCTCTTCTCCTCTGACGATGCGCTGGTACAAGCCTTCGCAGGCGTCAAGAACCTGGTGGTGAGCGGCAATCCCGGCATGGCGCTTGCCGCGCGGCTGCATGAAGGCAACTTCTGCCTTTATGAGAACGGCATCGTCGGCGGTGGCGACTTCCTCGTGGCGGCGGGCAGCGTGGGCAGGCTGGATGAAGTGTTCGAGACCCGCCCCGTTACGCTGAGCCAACAAGCGGATATTCGCGATTGGGCCGCTTGCTGCCTGCCCGTGGGCAGCGGGCTGGGATGGGCGGACAACCGCCTGATGCACCTGTGGCATGGCCCGATGGCAGCGCGCCAGTATGCGCAGCGTTACGCCATTCTCGCGGACCACGATTACGACCCGCAGCGCGACATCGACCGCAGCCAGCCGGCGCTGCGCTTCAGCGACAGCGCCGGCGGCCTGAAGGAAGCCGTCGCCGCGTACCTCGGTTCGCGAGATGACGCGTGAGCTGCCGCTCATCATCCACCCTCGTGGCCGCCTGGCCAACGTGATGTTCCAGTACATGCTGGCGCTGCAACTGAAGCGCCGGCTGGGCGACCGCGCGAAGGTCTATGGCCCGGGCTTGCCCGAGTGGGACTGGCCCGCCGTCGGCCCCGCGCCCCATCCAGCGCGCGCCATGGTGTTGCGCGGACACATGTTCGACCTGGACGAAGTGGCGCACCTGCTGCGCGCAGGCGCGTTCGACGCAGTCGTCATAGAAGCATGGGGCATGCGGGTGGAGTACTACGCCGATGTCGCCGAGCAGCGCGCGTTGTTCGTGTCGAAAGAAGTGCCGCAGCCGGTGGGCGACGACGAAGTGTTGTTGAGCGTGCGTGCGGAAGACATCGAGGGCGGTGGCTCCGCCGGCTACTACCCCTTGCCCTTTCGCTTCTACGAGGCCGTGGTCGAGGCGCAGCGCAAGCGGCCCGTCTTCATGGGGCAACTTCAGCCGTCGCCTTACACCGACGCGCTGCGCAAGCGCTTTCCTGCGGCGCGCTACCTTCCGGCGGCGCCAGCGGCCAATGATTTCCAGACGCTGCGCTCGGCCGGGCACGTGGCCCTGTCGATCAGTTCGTTTGCGTGGCTGGCCGCCTGGCTGTCCGAATCGGCGCAGGTGATCCACCTGCCGGTGGCCGGCCTGTTCGATCCCGCGCGTGGGCACCAGAACCTGCTGCCGGTGGGCGATGCACGCTACCGCTACTGGAGCATCGAGTTTCCGGAGATGGCGGCGCGCGCGGGCCTGCAGGCACACGAATGGGCGGAAGGTGAGAGGAGCGTAACCCCGCGTGAAGAGGGCTGGGCAATGAACCTGGCGCGCGTGGCAAGGGCGCGGAGGGTGCCCGCTGCGAAGCTGAACATCCCGGGAGACAGCTGATCAGGCCGTAGCGCACCCATTTCTTCGCCGCTACTCGCGCGGCGGCCCCGTAGACCTGCCGGCGAACGGCCGCTCGTCGCCCTGCGGCTCGTGCGTCGCCCGAGAAGTGTCGCCGGCCATCGCCCGGTCGCGCCGCGCACCGGGGCTCGCGGTCGTTCGTGCGGTGCTGGCGCGCTCCTGTGCCCAGCGGTCGCCGGAGGCAGTCATGCCCAGGTCCTCTGTGTGCACCGCGACGCCCGCCTCATACACCATCTTGCCGCCGAGCCAGCCCGAGACCAGCAGCATCGCGATCGCAACCAGCGACAGGATGAGCGGAGCGCCTGCCGGCGCGGCCGTCGATGCGTCCCAGCGCATCCAGGCGTTGATCACGTACAGGGCGACGATGGTGAGGTTCAGGGCCATGTGCTTGACCGCCGTTGGCAGCACCGGCGTCTTGCGCAACGAGAGCAGGTCGACCAGCCCCGGCAACGCTGCTGCGAGCGCGCCGAGAATGCCGCCGACCATCGCGTATAGCGAAGCCGAGGCCCATGTACCGGGTGCGCCGGAGCGCATGGCGATGAAGTCGCATACCAGCGAGAAGATCCACAGGCCGATCGGAATCGTGACCAGCATCGGGTGGATGGGATGGCCGGCAATCTGTGCAGGTGTGCGCATGGCGTGCTCCCGTTTGTCATGGACCAGTTTGGGATGTCGACGCAGCTCCTCATGTAGGAAACTTCTTGGATGTGACACCGGCATGGTCCTGCGTCGGGCAACCGCTTCCGGCCCCGCTGGTCGCGGCGTTGCAGAACCGCAGCTTGAAGAGCAGACTCGACGGCGCGCGCTGCGCCTGGGTCCGGCGAGCTGCCGGACGGCGTGACCTGTTGCCCGAAGAAGGAGATTTCATGGCCTCGTTCACGACAGTGCGGCGTCGCCTGGTCGTCGCACTCGTCCTCGCATGCAGCGCGGCCTCTGCGCTTGGCCAGGTCTCCGTGCAGCAGGGTGTGGGCCCGCCGGTCAAGGCGGCACCCGGCCTGGCGGTAACGATCTTTGCCACACAATTGCGCGGGCCGCGCGGCGTGCTCGTGGACCGCAGGGGCGACGTCTGGGTCGCGGAGGAAGCCGGCGGGACCATCGTGAAAATCAGCCTCGATGGGAAAGCCAGCAGGGTAGCCGCCGGACTGGAAGGCCCCCATGATCTTGATATCGATTCGCAGGGCAACCTCTATGTGGCCGAGACGGCCACGGGGAGGGTGCTCATCGTTCGGCCCGGGCGCAAGCCCGAGACCTACATCGAGAACCTGGTCAGCCCGGTCGATCTGGCATTCAACGCAACCGGCGAGCTGCTGGTCTGCGAACTTGTGGGTGCGCGAGTCAGGGCCTACAAGTTCCCGGGGGATACCGGACGCATGGTCGTTCAGGGATTTCGTCCGCACGGCCTTGCCTTCGGGAAGGACCGGGCCGTCTTTGTTACGGATACTTCCGGCAAGCGCCTTGTCAGGGTGGCAGCGGACGGGGTCGTACAGACAGTGGCCAGGGACATCGACACCCCGATCGGCGTTGCGATTGGGCCGTCAGGCGACTTCTATGTGGCCGAACGCGCGGCGGGCAGGCTGCTGCGCGTCAAGGCGAACGGCGATCGTTCCGTCATTCTGGAAGGGCTGCGCAGCCCCCGGGATCCGGCGTTCGACGCTTCGGGCAACCTATACATCGCGGAAACCGATGCGGGGCGCATCCTGCGGCTGGCTGGAAAGTTCTAGTCAATCCAGCCACCGGTTTGCTGGAATTGGTGCCGGAGAGAGGAATCGAACCCCCGACCTTCTCATTACGAATGAGCTGCTCTACCGACTGAGCTACTCCGGCGGAAACCTAGCATTATAGCCACCAAAGTGCCGCACCAGAAAGGTGCCAGCCCCTCAAGGCCAGCCTGGTATTGGGGCTAGCCCTGATATCGGAAACGAGGAGGCTCGTTTGGCAGCAGCGGGGGATTAACCCGGTGGGCCCTACAATGCTGCCCCGGAGCAGAGCCTGAGGCGGCACACCCACCTCCCGTGGCCCGTCGCGCCCAGCCTTTACACACCCAGCTAAAAGGATCGTATTTTGGTTTCTTCGTACATGCGCGCCTTCACGGCGAGCGCACTAGTTTCACTCGCGCTCGTCTCCGGCCACCCCGCGCTGGCCCAGTCCTCCCCCAATCCCCCCGCCGCCGCATCCGCTGCCGCACCTGCAGCGCCTGCCGCCGCTGTCGCGCCCGCCGCTGCGCCGGCCGCCAAGCCCGCCAACGGCGACAAGCCCGACAACCCCTACGGCCTGGAAGCGCTGTGGAAGGGTTCCGACCTGGTCGCACGCTTCGTGCTGATCCTGCTGACCATCATGTCCGTGGGCACCTGGTACATCCTGGTCGTCAAGCTGCTCGAGCAGATCAAGATGAACCGCCATGCGCGCACGGTCGACCTCAAGTTCTGGGGTGCCAAGACCGTGAGCGAAGGCGTCAACGCGCTGGAGAAGAACAGCGCCTACCGGTTCATCGCCGAATCGGGCGTGGCCGCCACCGCCGACCATGGCGGCCTGAAGGGCCACATCCCGATGAACGAGTGGATCCCGATGTCGATCACCGCTGCCGTCGACCGCGTGCACGCGGCGACGCAGAAGGGCCTGGCCTTCCTGGCCACCGTCGGTTCCACCTCGCCCTTCGTCGGCCTGTTCGGCACGGTGTGGGGCATCTATCACGCGCTCACGGCCATCGGCATCTCGGGCCAGGCCTCCATCGACAAGGTGGCCGGCCCCGTGGGCGAGGCGCTGATCATGACGGCCATCGGCCTGGCGGTGGCGATCCCTGCGGTGCTCGCGTACAACTGGCTCGCGCGCCGCAACAAGGCCATCATGGACGAAGTGCGCGAGTTCAGCGACGAACTCAACGCCGTGATCGTGGGTTCGGCCGGCAAGGCCGCCTGATTCTTCCCGCCTGCGCGCCACTGGAGGCGCGCGAAGGAGACAACCCATGGCCATGGCAGTCGGACATACCGACGGCGGTGAAGACGAAGTCATCTCCGCCATCAACACCACGCCGCTGGTGGACGTGATGCTGGTGCTGCTGATCATCTTCCTGATCACCATCCCCGTCGTCACCACCTCGATTCCCGTAGCGCTGCCCAAGGAGCGGGTGGAAGTGCGGGAGACCAAGCCCGAGAACGTGATCATCTCGGTGGACCCGCAGGGCAACGTGTTCTGGTACGACCAGAAGATGGAGAACCCGCGCGCGCTCATCGAAAGGCTGAAGAAGGTTTCGCACATGAAGCCGCAGCCCGAGGTGCAGATCCGCGGCGACCTCTCCGCCAAGTACAACGGCGTGGGCAAAGTGCTCTACGCCTGCCAGGTCGCGGGCATCACCAAGGTGGCGTTCATCACCGAGCCCCCGCCCCTGGGCGGATGACGGCCGGAAGCGAAAGACACCTATGAAGAAGTCCATGGGCCTGAAGGCCCGCAAGTTCGGCAAGGGGGGTGATGCCGAAGTCATGATGGACATCAACACCACGCCGCTGATCGACGTGATGCTGGTGCTGCTGGTCATGCTGATCATCACCATCCCGATCCAGCTTCACGCCGTGAACCTGGAGATGCCGGTGGGCACCCCGCCGTCCAACATCGAGCCGGAAAAGCTCCAGATCGACATCGACGAGAAGAGCACCGTGTACTGGCAGGGCCTGCCGGTCGACGCGGCCGAGCTCGAGCAGAAGATGAAGGAGGTGGCCGCGCGCACCCCCCAGCCGGTCGTGGCGATCCGTCCCAACAAGGACGCCTCGTACGCGGTGTTTGCCAACGTGCTGTCAAGCTCCAAGCGCAACGGGCTGGAGAAGATGACGGTGCTCGGAGCGGAGCAGTTCGTCCAATGAGCGCCACATCGATGCACCGCAAACAGTACCCGGGCAACGACCCGGCGCGCCGCACCGCCGGCTGGGTCGCCGTCATCGCGCTCCACCTTTTCATCGCATGGGCCCTCGTCACGGGCACGGCGCGCAAGGCGCTGGAGATCGTGAAGAAGCCGATGGAAGCCGCGGTGATCCAGGAGGTGATCATCCCGCCCCCGCCTCCGCCACCGCCGCCGCCGCCCAAGGAGATCGTGAAGGCGCCGCCGAAGGTCGAGGCCCCGCCGCCGCCTTTCGTTCCGCCGGCGGAGGTGACCCCGCCGCCATCGAACGCGCCGGCCATCGCCTCGGTGCAGACGCCGCCCACGGCGCCGGCCGTCATCGCGCCGCCGGCGCCGCCCGCGCCGCCGGCCCCCGCACCGGTCGGCCCCACCCGCCAGGAGATGGGCGTCGCCTGCCCGACGCAGGTCAAGCCGGAAATGCCGCGCCGGGCGATCCAGCAACGCACCGAAGGCGTGGTCCGGGCCCAGGCCCTGATCCGCAACGGCAAGGTGGTCGAGGTCACCATCCTGTCCGGTCCGCAGGTGTTTCACTCCACGGTACGCGACGCCATGTTGCAGTACCAGTGCGTGTCGGGCGCCGAGGTTCTGGCTACGCAGGAATTCGCTTTCAGGGTGGAGTAACACCCCCAAATGAAACCCTGATGTATTTGGGCAACACGGAGGCGCGAAACGGGCTTCCTCCAAGTGACGGCCCAACTTGTCTATGTAAGAGTTCTTGCCGGGACGTCGTGCCCGGCAATTTTTTTGCCGGAAGCGTAATCGCCCAATGTGCGGGGTAGGGGCTCAAGCCCACACTCTTTCAGGAATTGGTCTGGAGAACACATGAAAACGGACACCAGGTTTAAGAAAACCGGGGTGGCGCGCGCTGTCATCGCAGCGCTATGCGGCACCGCGTCGATGATGGTTGCGCAGGAGACCCTTGCGCAGGCCCAGTCATTGCAGCGCGTGGAAATCACGGGCACGAACATCCGGCGTGCAGACGCCGAGACGGCGGCGCCGGTGCAGACGGTCACGCGGGAAGAAATCATCAACTCGGGCAAGAGCTCGGTTGCTGAATACCTTCAGACCCTGACGGCCGACAACGCGGGCTCGGTGCCCATGACGTTCGGCAACGGCTTTGCTTCGGGTGCATCCGGCATCTCGCTGCGCGGCTTCGGCGCGCACGCCACGCTGGTGCTGATCAACGGCCGCCGCATCGCGCCGTACGGCCTGGCGGACGACGGCCAGAAGCAGTTCGTCGACCTGAACATGATTCCGCTGGAAGCGGTGGACCGCGTCGAAGTCCTGAAGGACGGCGGCTCGGCGATCTACGGCTCCGACGCCCTGGGCGGCGTGGTCAACGTGATCCTGCGCAAGAACTTCAATGGCACGGTCGTCAAGGTCGACGGCGGCACCTCGCGCTACAGCGACGGCAACGAGCTGAAGGCGGCCATCACACACGGCTTCGTCAACGAGGCGTCCGGCCTGAGCGTGCTGCTGAACTTCGAGATGATGAAGAAGGAAGCCATCTGGAACCGCGACCGCAAGGGCCGTGGCCTGATCGGCGAGTCCGACCTGCGCCGCATCGGCTTCGACCACACCGGCGGCACGGGCGCGGTGGCGACCGGCGGCACGGGCGTGATCATCCAGACCAACCTGGCAGGCAGTTCGATTGTCGGCAACGTCCGCAACCCGGCGACCCTCGAGTACTACAGCCGCCACAACCTGAACACGGCGCAGACCGGCTTCACCCGCAACTTCCCGGCGATCGATTGCGCCGCGATGTCGAACAACTACCCGCAGGGTGGCGACGCGAACGGCGGCGGCTGCCTGATCGATGCCACGCAGCAGTACACGCAGGTACAGCCCGAGCAGCAGACCATGAACTTCTTTGCGCGCGCGAGCAAGATGCTCAATGCGAACACGGAAGTCTATGGCGAGTTCACGCTGTACAAGGGTGAGTCCACCTCCTCCGGCACGCCGTCGGGCGTCAGCGGCTCGGTCGGCTCGCCGATCGGCCCCGTTTCCAACGCCGGCGTGGCGCTGGGCGCTGCGCACCCCGACAACCCGTACTTCGGCAGCGCTGCCCGCCTGCGCTACCTGGCAGCGGACGTTGGCCCGCGCGTCGGCAACCTCGACTCCACCTTCACGCGCGCGCTGCTGGGCATGAAGGGCACCTGGGGCACGTGGGACTACGACACCGCGCTGCTGCACTCGGAAAACGAGGTGTCGAACAGCCGTACGGGCTTCCTGGTTCGTAACGTCGCGTTTGCCATGCTCAACCCGACGGCTGCCAACGTGGCCGCTGCTTCGGCGACCAGCCCGGCCTATGCGGCGCTGGTGGCAGCGAACGGCGGCGTGGCTCCGTTCTGGCGTATCGGCGAGAATGCCAACCTGAACTCGGCCGCGTTGTACAGCGTGCTGTCGCCCACCATCGGCAACGACGGCAAGACGAAAATCACGCAGGCCGACGTCAAGGTGACGACCGAGCTCGGCAAGATGGCCGGCGGCGCGATCGGCTTTGCAGCCGGCCTCGAAGCCCGCCGCGAGTCGGCCACGCTCGAACCCACGACGTTCACCAGCACCGGCCAGATCATCGGCCTGGGCTATTCCGCCTACAGCGCGGCCCGCACCGTGTGGGCCGCCTACGCGGAAGGCCTGTTCCCGGTGACCAAACAGCTCGAGGCGAGCATCGCTGCCCGCTACGACCACTACAGCGACGTAGGCAATTCCTTCACTCCGAAGGCCAGCCTCAAGTGGCGCCCGGTCGACAACCTCGCCCTGCGTGGCACGTACTCCAAGGGCTTCCGCGCCCCGGGTGCAGCCGAAATCTCCGCAGGCGGCGTCTCGGTGTCGGCGTTCACCGCCGCGGCCGACCCGCTGCGTTGCGCAGCCGGCGTGGTGGCTGCCTGCTCGGCCGGTTCCGTGGCCCTGCTGATCTCCGGCAACCCCAACCTGCAGCCCGAAAAGTCCGACAGCTTCACGGTCGGTGCGGTGTGGGACATCACGCCCAAGACCGGCCTGGCCATCGACTACTGGCAGACCAAGCGAAAGGGCGAGATCGGCACCGAGCCGACCGACTCCGCGATCGCAGCCGGCCGTGTCGTGCGTGACCCGTCGACCTCGACGGGACCCGGCGACCCGGGCGCGATCATCTCGGTGCTGGAACAGTTCGTGAACGCGTCGCGCACCACGGTCAAGGGTATCGACCTCGACCTGAAGCACCGCTGGGACCTCGAGGGCGGCCGCGGCAAGATCACGGCGGGCGTCACCTGGACCCACATGCTCAAGTCCGAGCGCGTGGACCCGGACGGCACCGTGCGCGACTTCGTCGGCACGCACGGCAACTGCGACGTGACCAACTGCATCGGCACCGCGCGTGACCGTATCAGCATGGCCACCGGCTGGGAAATGGGTCCGTGGCGCGTCGGCCTTTCGGCCAACTACCGCGGCCGCCTCTCGGGCACCAACTTCCGCGGCGACCCCGCAGGTTGCGCGGTGCTGTTCCCGAGCGGTGCAGATGCCCCGACCGGCTGCCGTATCGGCTCGTTCACCACGTTCGACCTGGGCCTGCGCTACAAGCTGCGCGACAAGACCGAGATCTACGGTTCCATCCAGAACCTGTTCGATCGCATCCCGCCGTGGGACCCGGTCACGTACGGCGCCATCAACTACAACCCGCTGGACTACAGCGGCGCTGTGGGCCGTTACTACAAGATCGGCGTGCGTCACCAGTTCTGATACGCACTGCTGCTACGAAAAAACCGCCGGTTCGCCGGCGGTTTTTTTTGATGCTTTCCTCTGCGTTCAAGACCTCATGGGAAAGTCGCGAAACTACCCCTGCTGCGGCAGTTCCCGCACCCGGCGAAGCTGCGTAAGGACGTAGCCCGCAACCGTCAACACCAGCACGCCGATGCCCGCCGTCCCGAGTGCCCAACGAAGACCCAGGTGCTCACCCATCCAGCCGCCCAGCAAAGCGCCCGGCGCGGCGGGCAACAGGATCAGCCACCTCATCGTGCTCGTCATGCGCCCCAGCATCGGCTGCGGCGTGAGCGCCTGGCGCAGCGACAGGAAGTTGATGAAGACCAGCACGGCGCCCGTGGCGAAGCAGACCAGCATGAAGACGAACGAAGGCACGCCGAAGCGCCCCGCGGGCACCAGCGCCACCTGCAGCCAGCCCAGGCCGCAGATCGCAAAGCCCAGCAGCAGGCTGGGACCCACGCCGATGCGGCGCGACACGCGGTTGCCGAAAACGCCGGCCAGCACGCTGCCTACGCCCAGGCCGATGTAGCACAGGCCCACCTGCCGCTCGTCCAGCCCCAGCTCGCGCGTGGCGAACAGGATCTGCACGACCAGTGCCATGTTGTGGCACATCTGCCAGCCGCCCACCAGGATGGCCATGACCACCAGCAGGGGCACGCCGGCCACGAAGCGCAGGCCCGCCTTCAGCGCGGGCCAGAAGGCGTCGCGGATCAGCGAGTGCGGCGGCTCCTCGATCTTCAGGCCGCGCAGGATCGTCACGCTGAACACCAGCAGTACGGCGTCGGCGAGCAAGGCCACCGGCGCGCCCACCAGGCGGATCAGCGCACCGGCAACGCCCGGGCCCATCACTTCAGCCGTGGAGCCCGCCAGCGCGTTCTTGGCGTGCGCTTCCACCAGGCGCGAGCGCGGCACGATCTGGGTCAGCACGATCTGCGCGGCGCTGCCCGCCACGGTGTAGACGCAGCCGATGACGAAGGCGATGACGTAGAGGTACGGCATGTTCAGCCAGCCCATCCACCACGCGATGGGCACGGTCGCCAGCGAGAATGCCATCAACGCTTCGCCCCAGATGTACACCGGAAGCTTCCGCATGCGGTCGAGGTACACGCCCGAAGGCAGCGACAGCAGCACGAAGGGCGCGATCTCCATTGCGGTCAGCAGGCCCATCTGCGTGGCGCTCGCCTGCAGCAGCACGGCTGCGGTGAGCGGCACGGCCAGCAGCGTGATCTGGCTGCCGAACGAGCTGATCAGGATCGAGAGCCAGAGCCGCCGGTACAGGCGATCGCGCAGCAGGTCGCCTTCAGGCAGGGTGTACCAGGCACGTGATGCGTCATTCCCGCGGGGATGACGTGTGTCATTCATACAGCCAGCACGCCACCTCGCACCGCTCGTCCAGCCGCTTCAGCGGCGGCACCTGCTGCGCGCACACGTCCATGGCGTGCGGGCAGCGCGTGCGGAAGACGCAGCCGCTCGGCGGGTCTATCGGCGACGGAATCTCGCCTTGCAGCAGCTGGATGTCCTTGGCGCGCTCCAGCCGCGGGTCGGCGATAGGCACCGCGGAGCGAAGCGCCTGGGTGTAGGGGTGCCGCGGCGTTTCGTACAGGGCGTGCTTCTCGGCGAGTTCCATCACCTTGCCGAGGTACATGACCAGCACGCGCCGGCTCACGTGGCGCACCACGGCCAGGTCGTGCGCGATGAACAGCAGCGACAGGTTCATCTCGCGCTGCAGCTGCTGCAGCAGGTTGATGATCTGCGCCTGGATCGACACGTCGAGCGCCGACACCGGCTCGTCGCAGATCACCAGCTTCGGCTCGAGGATCAGCGCGCGCGCGATGCCGATGCGCTGGCACTGCCCGCCCGAGAACTCGTGCGGGTAGCGGTACAGGTGCTCGCTCGACAGCCCCACGCGCTCCAGCATGCGGCGCACGCGCGCCAGCACTTCGGCGCCGGACAACTGAGGCTCGTGGGTGCGCAGCGGCTCACCGACGATCTGCGCGATGTTCATGCGCGGGTTGAGCGAGGCCAGCGGGTCCTGGAACACCATCTGCACCTCGCGGCGCATCTTCTGCCATGCCGGGGGCGGCGCGCCACGCATCTCTTCGCCCTTGAAGCGGATGCTGCCGGATTGCGCGGGCACCAGGTTCAATAGCGCACGCGCCAGTGTCGACTTGCCGCAGCCCGACTCGCCCACGATGCCCAGCGTCTCGCCGGGCATCAGGTCGAAGTTGACGCCGTTGACTGCCTTCAGCGTGAGGGCCGGCGCGAAGGGCGAGGCGTGCGGGTTTCGGACTTTGAAGCCGACGTGGAGGTCGCGCACCGAGAGCAGGGGGGTGTCGCTCATCGTGCAGCCTCCACTTCCGCAGGGTCGCGGTGGCAGGCGCGCCCGTCGACGAAGACAGGCCGATCGGTGCGGCAGGCATCCATGGCGAACGTACAGCGCGGGTTGAAGGCGCAGCCCGCGGGCAGCCGCGCCATGTTGGGCGGCGTGCCGGGGATCGCGGCCAGCAGGCCATCGTCCTGGTCGAGCCGCGGCGCGGCCTTCAGCAGGCCCAGCGTGTAGGGGTGCGTCGGGTGGTAGAAGATCTCTTCGGCGCTGCCCTGTTCCATCACGCGGCCGCCGTACATCACGGCGACTTCGTCGCAGATGCCCGCCACCACGCCGAGGTCGTGCGTGATCATGATGATGGCGGTGCCGAATTCCTTCTGCAGGTCGCGCAGCATGGCGATGATCTGAGCCTGCACCGTCACGTCGAGCGCCGTCGTGGGCTCGTCGGCGATCAGCAGGTCGGGCTGGCACAGCAGCGCGATGGCGATCATGATGCGCTGGCGCATGCCACCCGAGAACTCGTGCGGGTACATGCGGATGCGGCGTGCCGCGTCGGGGATGCGCACCTGCTCCAGTGTCTGGATAGCGAGCTGCAGCGCGCTCTTGCGCGACAGCTTCTTGTGGAACTCCAGTACCTCGGTCATCTGCCGCTCCACCGTGAGGTACGGATTGAGCGACGTCATGGGGTCCTGGAAGATCATGGCGATGCGGTCGCCGCGGATGCGATTGAGCTGCGGCGTGGGCAGTGCCAGCAGGTCCTGTCCGTTGTAGACGGCCTTGCCGCTGGCGCTGCCGTTGGCTGCCAGCAGCCCCATGATCGCCAGCATGCTCTGGCTCTTGCCCGAGCCGCTCTCGCCCACGATGCCCAGCGTCTGGCCCTGCTCGAGCTTCAGGCTCAGTTCGTTGACGGCGCAGACTTCGCCTTCGGGTGTCTTGAACCGGACGCTCAGGTCCTGGATGTCGAGGAGCGGCATGTTCAACGCTCCTTCGGGTCCAGCGCATCGCGCAGCCCGTCGCCGATGAAGTTGAAGCAATACAGCGTGACCGACAACAGCGCGCCCGGGAACAGCAGCAGCCAGGGCGAGCCTTCCATCACGCTGGTGCCGTCCTCGATCAGCACGCCCCAGCTCGTCATGGGCTCCTGGATGCCCAGGCCCAGGAACGACAGCACCGACTCGGTGAGGATCACGCCGGGGATGGTGACGGTGGTGTAGATCGCGACGATGCCCAGCAGGTTGGGCACGATGTGCGAAAAGATGATGCGCCGCGTCGGCACGCCGACGGCGCGCGCCGCTTCGACGAATTCGCGGTGGCGCAGCGACAGGGTCTGGCCGCGCACCACGCGAGCCATGTCCATCCACGAGAAAGCCGTGATCGCCAGCACCACCAGGTAGAACTCGCGGCCCAGCAGCGTCACCAGCAGGATGGCGATCAGCAGGTAGGGGATGGCGTACATCATGTCGACCACGCGCATCATGAAGGCGTCGGTCTTGCCGCCGATGAAGCCGGCCGTCGCGCCCCACGCAATGCCGATCGCCACCGAGGCGAGCGTGGCCAGCAGGCCGACCATCAGCGAGATGCGCCCGCCGATCAGGCAGCGCACCAGCAGGTCGCGGCCCGACTCGTCGGTGCCCCACCAGTGCATGTTCTTCAGCGACGGCGGCAGCTTCATCGCGTCCCAGTCGGCGGTGTCGAACTCGTGCGGCAGCACCATGGGGCCGAAGATGCAGGCCAGCGTGATGATGGCCAGCACGATGAAGCTGGCCACTGCCGCCTTGTTGCGCATGAAGCGGCGGCGCGCGTCCGACCAGGGGCTGCGGCCCGGCATGGCGGGCCGCGTCGTTTCGAGTGTGCTGACGAGGGTGTCGTTCTTGTTGGTCAGCATGCTTCAGTACCTGATCTTCGGGTCGAGCGCGGCATACGCCAGGTCGACCAGCAGGTTGAGGGCGACCGCGATCACGGTGATCAGCACCACGAGCCCCAGCACCAGCGTGTAGTCGCGGTTGCCCGCGCCGTTGACGATCAGCTTGCCGATGCCCGGCAGCGAGAACACGGTCTCGGTGACCAGCGCGGCGGTGATCGACGAGATCGCCAGCGGGCCGATGATCGACACCACCGGCAGCAGCGCCGGCTTGAAGGCGTGGCGCAGCACCACGGTGCGGGTTGGCAGGCCCTTGGCGCGTGCCGTGCGGATGAAGTTGCTGTGCATCACCTCGATCAGGCTGCCGCGCATCACGCGGCCTATGGTGGCCACGTTGATGAACGTGAGCAGGGCGACCGGCAGCAGCATGTACTGCCACTGGAAAGCTTCCCAGCCGCCGGCGGGCAGCCAGCGCAGCCACAGCGCGAAGACGAGCACCAGCACGGGGCCCATCACGAACGACGGCACCACGCTGCCGAGGTTGCTGACCAGCATCAGGGCGTAGTCCGCGGCGCTGTTCTGCCGCAAGGCCGCGACCGTGCCGAGAGCGACACCGAGCACCAGCGCGAGCACCATGGCCGTGCCGCCGATCGACAGCGACACCGGGAGGGCGGCAGCGACGAGGTCATTGACGGACCAGTCGGCGTACCGGAACGACGCGCCCAGGTCGCCCTGCAACAGGTTGCCCAGGTACTTCAGGTACTGCTGCCACAGCGGCAGGTCGAGCCCGTACTTGGCGTTCAGGTTCGCCAGCACGGCTTCGGAGACCTTGCGTTCCTGGTCGAACGGGCCGCCCGGTGCCGCGTGCAGCAGGAAGTAGCTGACGGTGATGACCGCCAGCAAGGTGGGTATGGCCGCCAGCAGGCGGCGCAGGGTGTAGGACCACATGGAGAGGGAAGCTCTGGGTCCCCGCCTCCGCGGGGATGACGACGCTGTTCGCGCCTAGTGCTTGATGATGTACAGGTCCTTGCTGCGGAAACGGTCTTGCGCGTTCTCCAGCGAATACCCGCCAACGTACGATTTTACCAAGCGCGGCAGCGAATACTGCACCAGCGGGATGATGGGGTAGTCCGCCAGGATCATCTTCGTCGCCTGCGTCAGCATCTGCTTGCGCTTGGCCGGGTCGTCGCTCTTCTCGGCCTCGTTGATGATGTCCTCGGCCTTGCGGTTGCAGTTGAAGTTGTTGTTCTGGTCCGAGTCGCAGCGCACCAGCGCGAGGAAGTTGGTCGCGTCGTTGTAGTCCGCGATGAAGCCGTTGCGCGCGATCTGGAACTGGCCGTCGTGGCGCTTCTTCAGCAGCACCTTGAACTCCATCGCCTCCAGCTCGGTCTGCAGGCCCAGCTTGGTCTTCCATTCCGACTGCGCGAAGATCGCCATCTTCTTGTGGTACTCGCTCGTGTTGTACGAGAAGGTGTACTTGGTGCCCGGCTGCACGCCGGCTTCCTTCAGCAGCTTCTTCGCCTCTTCCACCTTCTTCGCCATGGGCCACTTGGCCCACTCGTATTCGAACATGTCGGCGCCTTCCAGGCCCTTCACGATCAGGCCGTACAGGGGCGCCTGGCCGTCGGCCGTGATGCGCTGCGACAGGATGTCGCGGTCGATCACCATGGTGAGCGCCTTGCGCACGCGCACGTCCTTGAAGGCGGGGTTCTGCGTCTGGAACGAGTAGTAGCGGATGCCCAGCATCGGCGCGTTCTTCGTCTCCTTCGGGTACTTCTTCTTCAGGTCCTCGTAGGTGCCGGGCGGCAGCTGGTACACCATGTCGTTCTGGCCGGCTTCCCACAGCTTGATGTCGGAGTTGCCGTCCTCGATCGGGATGTAGGTGACGCGCGTGAGCTGCACGTTGGCCGCGTCCCAGTACTGCGGGTTCTTCTCGAGCACCACTTTCGAATTGACTTGCCACTCCTTCAGCACGAAGGCGCCGTTGGACACCATGTTGCCGGGCTTGGTCCAGTCCTTGCCGAACTTCTCCACGCTGGCCTGGTGCAGCGGGCCGAGGTTGTTGTTGGACATCAGGCTGGGCAGGAAGTGCACCGGGAAGGGCGTCTTCACTTCGACGGTGAGTTTGTCCAGCGCCTTCACGCCGATTTCGGTGCCTGGCTTCTTGCCCTGCGCGACTTCCTTGCCATTGAGCAGGAAGCTGCCGTAGGTGACGGCATAGGGCGACGCGGTCTTCGGGTCGACGAAGCGGCGGATGCCGTACACCACGTCCTGCGCGGTCACCGGGTCGCCGTTGGACCACTTGGCGTTGGCGCGCAGCTTGAACACCCAGGTGGTCGCATTGGTCTGCTTCCAGCTTTCGGCCACGCCGGGGACGATCTTGCCGTCCTTGTCGTTCGCGGTCAGGCCTTCGAACAGGTCGCGCGTGATGTTGTTGGCGCCCACCGATTCGGCCACGGCCGGGTCGAGCGACTCGGGCTCGGAGCCGTTGTTGCGCGTCAGGTGTTGCGTCGCGTGCAGTTGCACGCCGGGCGGCACCACGCCGGCGAAGGCGGGCGCGGCGAGCGCGCAAACGGCGATGGCGATGAGGGTCTTCTTCATGTTGGTCACTTCCTGGGTAGCTTGCTGGTGTCGATATCCACGTATTGCCAGAATTCGCGGGCGTTGGGGTGGCGCTTGTAGCCTACGAGCCAGGGCTGCATGACGTCGGTGCCGATGCGGTGCGCGCGCACCTTGATCGGCATGTAGGCGACCATGATACGGACGGCTTCGCGGATCACGGCGTCGCGCTCGGGCCCGTCGGGCATCACGGCCTGCCGGCGATACAGGGCGTCGAACCTGTCGTTCTTGAAGCGCGAGTGGTTCTGCTGGCCGAACGAGCCACTGTAGCCCATCGCCAGCACACCCGCACTGTCGGGCGAGCTGGCCGACAGGCCGTAGCCCCACATCATGAGCTTGCCGGCGCGCGAATTGCGCAGCTGCTCCGGCCACTTGCCGATGCGCAGCGTGAGCCTGATGCCCACCGCGTCCAGATTCTTCTTCAGCACCTCGTCGCGCTCGCGGTAGTCGGCTGCCGACAGCGTGTCGTACACCAGCTCCAGCGGCTGGCCGTCGGGCTGGTCGCGCCAGCCGTCGCCGTCGCGGTCGGTGTAGCCGAACATGTCGAGCAGCGCGATGGCTTTCGCGCGGTCATGCGTGCCCATCTCCGAGCGGAAGTCGGGGTCGAAGCTCGAGGTGTTGGGCATCACGAGCCCCTGCGCCACCATCGCCTGCCCGCGCATCGCGAGCCGCACTTCCTGCTGGCTGTCCATCGCCAGGGCGACGGCGCGACGCAACGCCACCTTCCCGGGCGAGTAGCCGCCCACCACCGGGTTGAGCATGCTGAAGTACAGCATGCGGATGTCCGACAGCGGCACCCGCTCCATCTGGATGCCGCGCTTGGCGAGGTTGGGCGCCAGCCGGTTGTTGGGGATCGCGTGGGTGGCCAGGTTCTCGGGCAGGCGCTCGAGGAAGTCGTACTCGTTGTTCAGGAACGAAAGCCAGCGCGGCTGCGGGTCGTCGATGATCGACACCTCCACGCGGTCCACCATCGGCAGCCTGCGGCCCTTCATCTTCGCGTAGATGACCTGCGACACCGCATCGTTGGCGGGCGGTTCGGCGTGGTACAGCACCTCGCGGTAGCCCGGGTTGCGCACCAGCACGATCTTCGACGAGCGCCGCCAGTCCTTCAGCATGAAGGGGCCGGTGCCCACCGGGTGCTCCATCATCGTGTCGCCGTACTTCTCGGTCACCTCGCGCGCGACCAGCCCGAAGATGCCGGGGTCGGCCAGCGTGAAGATGAAGCGCGGCCTGGTCTCGCCCAACCGGAACTGCACCGTGTAGCGGTCCAGCGCCTTCAGGCCTTCGATGTCGGTGTCGTAGTCGAACTTCGCTTCGCCCGCCAGCGCGGCCTTGCGCAGGTCGGCCAGCCCGATGATCTTCTCTTCCTCGAGCCCGCTGACCAGCGGGCTCTTGTTCTTCGGGTCCATGATGCGCTTGTACGTGAACACCACGTCGTGCGCCGTCACTTCGCGCTTCTTGCCGCCGAACGCCGGGTCGTCGGCAAAGTGGATGCCCTTCTTCAGCTTGACGGTGTAGGTGCGGAAGTCCGCCGACACCTGCGGCATGCCGTCGGCCAGCACCGGCTTGACCTTGGCCGGGCGCGCGAGGTAGTCGTAGCCGTACAGCGCCTCGAAGATGTTGGCGGTGACTATGCGCGAGTACAGGTCGTTCACCTGCGCCGGGTCGAACCCGGTCTCGGCGACGGGGAACGCGTAGCGCAGCACCTTCTCTTGCGCCTGCGCAGGCAGCGCCAACGCAAGCAACATCGCGCACAGCACGTAGGCTGGGGTGAAACCCCAGCGCACAGGAACCCCGGCCATGGTCACAGCCCTGCGCCGCTGCCCTTGGGCGCTTTGCTCGTGTCGACGTCGACGAACTGCCAGAAGTCGCGCCGGAACGGGTGGCGCTTGTAGCCGGTGACCCACGGGTGCCACATGTCGGTGGCGATGCGATGCACCTTCAGCTTGTAAGGCATGTAGGCGATCAGGATGCGCTGCGCCTCGTTGATCACGGCGCGCCGCTCGGGGCCGTCGGGCATGACCAGCTGCTTCGTGTACAGCTCGTCGTACCGGTCGTTCCTGAAGCGCGCGTGGTTCTGCTGGCCGGCCGACTTGCTGTAGCCGAGCGCCAGCACGCTGCCGCTGTCGGGCGTGGTGGCCGAATTGCCGTAGCCCCACATCATCAGCTTGCCCGCGCGCGAGGCGCGCAACTGCTCGGGCCACTTGCCGATCTTGTAGACCAGCTTCAGGCCGACCGCGTCGAGGTTCTTCTTCACGATCTCGTCGAGTTCGCGGTAGTCGGCGCGCGACAGCGTTTCGTATTCGAGCACCAGCGGCTTGCCGTCGGGCATGTCGCGCCAGCCGTCACCGTCCCTGTCGACGTAGCCGAACAGGTCGAGCAGGGCTACCGCCTTGGCGCGGTCGTGCGTGCCCATTTCGGAGCGGTAGCTGGGGTCGTACAGCGTGGTGTTGGGCATCACGAAGCCCTGCGCCACGATGGCCTGGCCGCGCCGCGGCAGGCGCACCTCTTCGGCGTTGTTGATCGCCAGCCCGATGGCCCGGCGCAGCGCGACCTTCCCGGGCGTGTAGCCGCCCGTCACCGGGTTGGTCATGCTCATGTAGAAGATCGTGAAGTCCGACAGCGGCGTCTGCTCCATCTGCACGCCGCGCTTGGCCAGGTTGGGCGCCACCTTGTTGTTGGGGATGGCGTGCGTCACGAAGTTCTGCGGCAGGCGCTCGAGGAAGTCGTGCTCGCTGTTCAGGAAGGCCAGCCAGCGCGGCTGCGGTTCCTCGACGATGGAGACCACCACGCGGTCGACGATCGGGAGCTTGCGGCCCTTGAACTGCTTCAGCAGTTCAAGGGCGACAGCGTCCGAAGCCTCGCCGTCGAAGCGCTTCTCGCGGAACTGCGGGTTGCGTGCCAGCGTGATCAGCGACGAGCGCTTCCACTCCTTCAGCACGAACGGGCCGGTGCCCACGGGGTGCTCCATGATCGCGTCGCCATACTTCTCGACCACTTCGCGCGCCACTATGCCCAGCGTGGCCGGGTCGGCCAGGCTGTAGATGAAGCGCGGTCGCGGCTCGCCCAGGCGGAACTGCACCGTGTAGCGGTCCAGCGCCTTCAGGCCTTCGATCTCGGTGTCGTAGTCGAACTTGCCGCTGGCTTCGGCCTTCTTGCGCAAGTCTTCCAGCCCCAGGATCTTCTCTTCGAGGAAGCCCGAGAACTTGGGGCTCTTGTTCTTCGGGTCGATGAAGCGCTTGAAGGAGTAGACGACGTCCTGCGCCACCACTTCGCGCGGCTTGCCGCCGAAAGCCGGGTCGTCCGTGAAGTAGATGCCGCGCTTCAGGCGGAAGGTGAAGGTCTTGAAGTCCCCCGAGACCTCGGGCATGGCCTCGGCGAGGTTGGGCACGATCTTCGCGGGGCGCGCCAGGTAGTCGTACTCGTAGGGCGCCTCGAGGATGTGGGCGATGATGGCGGCCGAATAGAGGTCGTTGATCTGCGCGGGGTCGAAGCCGGTTTCGGCGACGGGGAACGCGTAGCGCAGGACCTTCTCGGCACTCGGAGCCTGTGCCGTCGCGGGGTGTGCGGCGGCTATGGCCAGACACAGGCTGATGGCCCGTGCCCAGGTGCGATAGCTCATGGTTGGAAACACCTATACTGGGAAAAGCGAGGCGCAAGCATAATGCGCGCCCAGCCCACCGCCACGAGCGGTTTCCCGAAGTCCGACCGGCGGTCGCTACCCGCGCCACCCGCCCCACAACATGTTTTCTTACATCCTGCGACGGATCCTGCAGATGATCCCGACCCTTGCCGGGGTCATCCTGCTGGTATTTTTCCTCTTCAAGTACTTCGGGGACGACCCGGCCGAAATCCTCGGCGGCCTGCAGGCCACGCAGGAGCAGATCGACTCGATCCGGCGCCAGCTGGGCCTGGACAAGCCCGTGCTGGAGCAGCTGTGGCTGTTCGTGGTGAAGGTCGTCACCTTCGACTGGGGCGCGAGCTGGGCTACCAAGGAGACGGTGGCCAACATCTTCGCTACCCGCCTGCCGGCCACGCTCACGATCATGGTGCCCATCCTCGTTCTCGAGGTGGGACTGGCCATCGTCGCCGGCATGGCCGTGGCCTACGTGCGCGGCAGCCTGACCGACCGGGCCGTGATGATCATCTCGACCATCGCGCTGTCCATCAGCTTCCTCGTCTACATCATCATCGGCCAGTACCTGTTCGCCTTCCAGCTCGGGTGGTTCCCGGTGCAGGGGTGGAGCAACAGCACGCTCACCAACCTGCTCGTGTACGCGCCGCTGCCGGTGCTGCTGGCGGTGCTGGTGAGCCTGGCGCCGCACACGCGCCTGTACCGCAGCTTCTTCCTGGACGAGATCGGCCACGACTACGTGCGCACCGCGCGCGCCAAGGGCGTCAGCGAAAACTCGATCCTGTTCAAGCACGTGCTGCGCAACGCGATGATCCCCATCCTCACCAACGTGGCGACGCAGCTGCCGGGCGTGTTCATCGGCTCGTTCCTGATCGAGGTGTTCTTCTCCATCCCCGGGCTGGGGCGTGAGGTCTATGCGGCGGTCGGCCGCGGCGACTTCCCGGTGATCCAGGCCGTGACCATCTACCTGGCAGCGCTCACGATGGTGATCAACCTCATCACCGACGTGCTCTACAAGTTCGTCGATCCCCGGGTGGTGCTGAAATGAGCGCGGTTTCCTCCACGCAAGAGGCGGCGCTGCCCGCCGCCGTCGAGGCCGGCGTCGCCACTGCGCCGGTCGTCCCCCAGCTGCCGAAGTCGCCCAACGTCTGGGCGCAGGCGTGGGCACGGCTGAAGAACGACCGCGTCGGCATCGTGTCGCTGTGGGTCGTGGCGGTGTTCCTCGCCATGGTGGTGCTGGCCCAGCTGGGCGTGCTGGCCGGCGGCTGGCAGCGCGAAGTGGGCGAGCCTTTCGCGCCGCCGCACGTGGTGGGCGCCGACAAGAAGCAGGAGGCCGTGGCCGACGGCCCCCGGCAGCCCAACGTGGACCTGAGCGACATCGACCCGCTGGCGCCGTACTACAAGGACTGGAACGAGCGCGCCGCCAAGGTGCAGACGGTGAATTCCGTGCGCGCGCCCACGCTGGCGTTCGGCGGCGACCGCATCGGCCGCGACGTGCTGGACAAGGCGATCAAGGGCGCGCAAGTCTCGATCATGGTCGGGATCGCAGCGGCGCTGCTGGCTACGCTGATCGGCACGGGGCTGGGCGCGGTGGCGGGCTACTTCGGCGGGCGCATCGACGACCTGCTGGAGTGGGTCTACAACGTCTTCACGTCGATCCCGTACATCCTGCTGATTTTCGCGCTGGCGGCGGTGTTCAAGTACGGGCCGATGGGCAAGGTGTTCTCCAGCAGCATCGTGCCGGTGGTCATCATCCTGGGCGTGGTCGGCTGGACCGGCATCTACCGGCTGGTGCGGGCCGAGTACATCAAGCACCGCGGGCGCGAGTACGTGCGCGCCGCCGAAGCGATCGGCGCAGGCCACATGTCGCGCATGTTCACGCACATCCTGCCCAACGTGAGCCACGTGGTGCTGGTGCAGCTGTCGCTGCATGTGGTGTCGTTCATCAAGGCCGAGGTGATCCTGTCGTTCCTGGGCCTGGGCGTGCCGATCGACATGGTGAGCTGGGGCACGATGCTCGCCGAGTCGCAGACCGAGCTGGTGCTGGGCAAGTGGTGGCAGCTTGCCGCGGCTACGGCTTTCATGGCGACTTTCGTGACGGCTTTTGCGCTTCTCACGGATGCCCTACGGGACGCGCTCGATCCGAAGCTGCGTTGAGCAAGCATTAAGAACGCAGAAGACGCAGAAGGAAATACAAAAATCGCAAAAGAATTCCAATGAATTCCTTCTGCGTCTTTTGAATTTTTTCTGCGTCTTCTGCGTTCAATAACGTCAACCATGACCACAAACCTCATCGAAGTCCGCGACCTCAAGGTCTCCTTCCGCATCGGCAAGGACGAAATGTTCGAAGCCGTGCGCGGCGTGAGTTTCGACGTGCCGGAGAACACCACGGTCGCCCTGGTGGGCGAGTCGGGCAGCGGCAAGAGCGTGAGCGCGATGAGCATCGTGCGGCTGCTGCCGGACAACGCCGTCGTGCCGGCCGAATCGAAAGTGCTGTACCAGGGCCGCGACCTGCTGCACGTGCCGCAGGAAGAAATGCGCAAGCTGCGCGGCAAGGACATGTCGGTGGTGTTCCAGGAGCCCATGAGCTCGCTGAACCCCGTGTTCACCGTGGGCGAGCAGATCGCCGAAGTGCTGCGCATCCACATGGCCATGTCGCCCCGGCAGGCACGCAACCGCTCGCAGGAACTGCTGGCCGAAGTGGGCATCCCCGAGCCGCGCGCGCGGCTGGACGCCTACCCGCACGAGCTGTCGGGCGGGCAGCAGCAGCGCGTGATGATCGCGATGGCGATCGCCTGCGAGCCCAAGCTGCTGATCGCCGACGAACCCACCACCGCGCTCGACGTGACGGTGCAGCGGCAGATCGTGAACCTGCTGGCCGGCCTGCAGGAGAAGCACCGCATGAGCATGCTGTTCATCAGCCACGACCTGGGGCTGGTGGGCGAGATCGCGAAGGACGTGATCGTGATGCGCAACGGCGAAGTGCGTGAAGCCGGCCCTTCGTCGCAGATCTTCTCGGCCCCGCAGGATGCCTACACCAAGGCGTTGCTGGCCTGCCGCCCGCGCCTGGACGCGCGGCCGCGCCGCCTGCCGGTGATCGACGACATCATGAACAACCGGCCGCCCGAGGCGACCGACCGTGAGGCAGTGCCCGCCACCGGCGCGCCGCTGATCGAAGTCACCGGCCTGAAGAAGGCCTACCGCCTGAAGACGGGCCTGTTCCAGCGCAAGGACATCCACGCCGTGCAGCAGGCCGACTTCGTGCTGCACAAGGGCCGCACGCTGGGCGTGGTGGGCGAGTCGGGTTCGGGCAAGACGACCGTGGGCATGATGCTCACGCGCCTGACCGACCCCACGGCCGGCCGCATCCTGTTCGAGGGCACCGACCTCGCCACGCTGGGTGCCAAGCAGCTGCGCGAATGGCGCCGCCGCATCCAGATCATCTTCCAGAACCCGTACGCCAGCCTCAACCCGCGCTTCACCATCGGCCAGGTCCTGATGGAGCCGATGCGCATCCACGGCATCGGCGCCGACGACAACGAGCGCACGCGGCTCGCCCTGGGCTGGCTGGAGAAGGTGGGCCTGCCCGCGCTGGCCTTCGGCAAGTACCCGCACGAGTTCTCGGGCGGCCAGCGCCAGCGCATCGCCATCGCGCGCTGCCTGACGATGCGCCCCGAGGTGATCATCTGCGACGAGAGCGTGAGCGCGCTCGACGTGAGCGTGCAGGCGACCGTGCTCAACCTGCTGCTGGACCTGCAGGAAGAATTCGGCCTCACCTACGTATTCATCAGCCACGACCTGGCGGTGGTGAAGTACATGGCCGACGACATCCTGGTGATGAACCAGGGCGAGATCGTCGAGCGCGGCAGCTCGGAAGAGATCTACGAGCGGCCGCAGCACCCGTACACGCAGCAGCTGCTGGCGGCCATCCCGCGCGGCTTCCACGGGGCCGTGGCATGAAGCGGCTCGCCATCGTTGCGCTGGCCGCGCTGCTGGTGGCGGGCGGCGCGCTGGCGCAGGCGCCCAAGCGCATCGAGCGCGCGGCGGACCTGCCGCGCTTCACCTACCAGGTCGAAGGCCAGCTCGAAGCCATCGTGCGCGACCCGCGCCTGTTCAGCGCGCTGGCCAAGCGCGCCTACGACGACACCAGCTCCGTGCTGGCCACGCACGACATCGCCGAGGCGGCCACCAGGCGTTCGCTGCTGGGGCTGCTGCAGGCCATCGACCTGCTCGAAGGCCGCTGGGACGATGCGTTGGCGCGCGCCGCGCAGGTGCGCGAGTTGCAGGAAAAGCCGGCCGACAAGCTGTTGTCGGGCATCACGGCGCGCGCCATTGCGAACGCGGCGAAGAGGACCGGCAGCGCGGGCACGCCCGCGTGGCGCGCCGAAGTGGGCCGGCTGGTGGCCGAGGAACTGGCCCGCATGCCGTGGGACGTGGTGCGCAACGACGTGCTGGGCATGAAGGCGGGGCTGGAAACGGCCGGCGAGGCAGGGGCGCTCGGCCGCGTGCGCGAAGTGCTGCAACCCGTCGCGACGCGTACCGGCGCCATCAGCTCCGACTTGCTGCCGGCACTGGTGGGGGCGCGCTACAGCCTGGCCTACATCCTGCCGCTGAAGGACACGTTGCTGGCATCGGTGGGCGGCTATGTCGCAGCCAACAAGACCGACAAGCCCGACATCTGGAAGGCGCGCGACGTGGCGTTGCCCGCCGGCATGAACCTGAAGCCGGTCACCATCGTGGTGTGGGACAGCGGCACCGACGCACCCATCTTCAAGGACCGGTGGGCCACCGCGCCGGACGGCTCGCAGGCCTTCATCGCCTTCGACCGGCAGGGCCTGCCGTCGACGTCACCGCTGAAGCCCATCCCGGGCGAGCTGCGCGCGCGCCTGCCGCAGCTGCAAGGCCGCAGCAAGGGCCTGTCGGACCTCACGTCCAACGTCGACAGCCCCGAGGCCACCGAGGTCAAGCTGCTGCTGTCGAATCTGGCGCCTGCGCAATACAAGCCGGTGATCGAGGAGCTGCGCCTGACCAGCGGCTACCAGCACGGCACGCACGTGGCAGGCATCGCGATGGCCGGCAACCCGTACGCGCGGCTTGCCAACGCCCGCATCGACTTCGGACACACGCTGCTGCCCGACCCTTGCCCTACGCCCGAACTGCTGGCGCGCGACGTGCGCAACCTCGGCGCGTACGCGGACTTCATCCGCAAGACCGGCGCGCGCGTGGTCAACATGAGCTGGGGCGGCAACGTGCGCGGCTACGAGGTGGCGCTGGAGCAGTGCGGCATCGGCAAGGACATCGCCGAGCGCAAGGCGCTGGCGCGCCGCGACTTCGACAACTACCGCCATGCGCTGGTCAAGGCGCTCGAGTCGCTGCCCGACGTGCTGTTCGTGGTGTCGGCCGGCAACTCCGGCAACGACCCGACGTTCAACGAAGGCTATCCGTCTGGCATCGTGCTGCCCAACGTGGTGGCGGTCGGTGCGGTCGACAAGGCCGGTGACGAAGCGCCTTTCACCAGCTACGGGCCCACCGTGCTGCTGCACGCCAACGGCTACCAGGTCGAAAGCTACGTGCCCGGGGGTGGCCGGCTGGCGATTTCCGGCACGTCGATGTCGGCCCCGCAGGTCACCAACCTGGCCGCGAAGATGCTAGCGATCAAGCCGCAGCTGAAGCCGCAGGAACTGGTGTCCATCATGCGCAGCACGGCCGAGCGCACTGCGGACGGCCGTCGTACACTGATTCACCCGGCACGCGCGCTCGCTGCAGTGGGCTTCCAGCCCTGAGACGCGCGGAGGTCCGGGCAGAGGAGCCATCCATGAAGATCCAGCGATCCGTCGCCGCACTGCTCGCGGCGATTCCGCTCGCGTTGGCCGCGCAAGGCGAGCCGAACGCCGACGCACCCGCGGCCGCACCCGCCGCCGCACCGCCCGCATCCGCCGCATCGCGGCCGCAGGGCGAACCTGCCCCGCTGCGCGCCTTCAACGACGTGGTGAAGGACGCGAAGCGCATGGAAGGGTTCGTGCCGCTGTGGCAGAAGGACGAGCGTGTCTGGCTCGAAGTCCCGAAGGAGCTGCTGGGCAAGCCCTTCCTCTTCAGCGTCAACATCGCCAGCTCCGTCGGCGAGCGCGGCCTGTACGCGAGCCAGATGGCGGGCTCCCAGATGGTGGAGTTCCGCCGCATCGGCCGCCAGATGCAGCTGATCGCGCTGAACACGCAGTTCCGCGCTGTGGCCGACCAGGGCAGCAAGCGCGCCATCGAGCAGGCTTTTTCACCCAGCCTGGTCGGCAGCGCTGCGGTTGTCAGCGCCGAGCATCCCACGCGCAAGTCGGTGCTGGTCGACGCGTCGTTCCTGTTCTCCGACATTCCCGCGTATTCGACGCGGCTGGAGCGGGCCTACCGCCTGCCGTTCTCGGTGGACCGGGCCAACTCGTCGTTCGAACGCGTGCGCGCCGAAGAGCGGCTGTCGACCCTGACGGCGCGCATCCACTTCGCCACGCCGCGCATTCCCGCGCCTCCGCTTACGCCGCCGGCCGTGAAGCCGCCGACCCCGCCCCAGGCCACGCCCGACCCGCGCAGCCTGTTCGTCGACTACGTGTACAGCTTCCTCGCGCTGCCCGACACGCCGATGCGCCCGCGCGCCGGCGACCCGCGCGTGGGCAACTTCACCGAGTCGTTCACCGACCTCGGCGGCGACATGAAGGCCAACCCGCGCACGCACTACGTGATGCGCTGGCGGCTGGAAAAGAAGGACCCGGCGGCGGCGGTTTCGGAGCCGGTGAAGCCGGTCGTGTTCTGGCTCGACAAGAACATCCCCGTGAAGTACCGCCCCGCCGTTGCGGCCGGCGTGCTGGAGTGGAACAAGGCTTTCGAGAAGATCGGCATCCGCGACGCACTGGTGGTGAGGCAACAGCCCGACGACGCCGACTGGGACAACATGGACGCGGGGCACGCGTCGGTGCGCTGGTTCGTGGGTGCCGACGTGGGCTTCGCCATCGGCCCGAGCGACGCCGACCCGCGCACCGGCGAGATCCTGGACGCCGACATCGGCATGAGCGACGTGTTCGCGCGCGGCTCGCGGCGCTTCGTCGTCGAGGACATCGGCGCGTCCAGCCACGACAAGCTGGCGCAGCTGACCGCACCCTGGCGCAACGGCAACGACCGCTCGCGCTTCCTGTGCGAGGACATGACCTATGCCGCGATGGACATGCACTTCGCGATGGACCTGCTGGAAGCGCGCGGCGAGATCGACGCCGACAGCCCCGAGGCCGAAGCGTTCGTCACCGACGCGATCAAGGGCATCATGATGCACGAGGTGGGCCACGTGCTCGGGCTCAAGCACAACTTCAAGGGCTCCACCGTGCTCACCGGCGCGCAGCTGCAGGACCGCGCGTACCTCGACGCCAACGGCCTGGGCAACTCGGTGATGGACTACACGCCCTTCAACCTGGCCGTGAAGGGTGAAAAGCAGGGCAGCTACCACCGCACCACGATCGGCGCCTACGACTACTGGGCGATCGAGTACGCGTACCGGCCGCTGGACCCGGCGAAGGAGAAGCAGGAACTCGCGAAGATCGCAGCGCGCAGCACGGAGCCCGGGCTCGCCTTCGGTGACGACACCGATGCCGGACGCGGCGTGGACGGCATGGACCCCATGGCGAACCTGTTCGACCTGGGCGACGACCCGATCGCCTACTACCGCAAGCGCCTGAAGCTGTCGCAGGAGCTGTGGGCGCGCCTGCAGGAGCGCAAGCCGCGCGAGGGCGAAGACCCGCTGCGCCAGCGGCGTTCGCTGATGGCCGGCTTCGGGCCGCTGGGCGCTTCGGCGTCGCTTGCCGCCAAGTACGTCGGCGGCATGCACGCCGTGCGCGACCTGCCCGGCACCAGCAACCGGCCGGCGTTCCGGCCGGTGGAGCCGGCCAAGCAGCGCGAGGCGCTGCAGTTCCTGGCCAGCGGTATCTTCAGCGCCGACAGCTTCCGCTTCAAGCCGGAGCTGCTCGCGTCGCTGTCCGTCGATTACCAGGAGTGGGAGCGGCAGGGGCCGGCCGACATCACGACGGCCGTGGCGCGCGTGCAGTTGCCCGCACTGGACCGGCTGATGAACCCGTCGACGGCGAGCCGCCTGCTCGACCTGCCGTCGTATGTGCCCGCATCCGAACGCAAGGGCATCATCTCGCTGAACGAGGTGTACGAAACGGTGCAGCGCGCGGTGTGGAGCGAGCTGGCGAGCGGCGGCGAGATCGACCGCCTGCGCCGCAACCTGCAGCGCGAGCACCTGAAGCGCCTGTCGGCGCTGCTCACCAAGGGCTCGGCCGCGATGCCGGCCGATGCGCTGAGCCTGGTCCGCTACAACGCCACGCGGCTCGAGCAGCAGCTTCGCGCCGCCGTCGCCAGGCCGGGCAACCGGTCGGTCGAATCCCGCGCGCACCTGGAGGAGAGCCTGGGCATCCTCAAGGAGTCGCTGCGGGCCACGATGCAGCGCGGATGATGCGGCGGCGCACCCTTGTCCAGGGCGGGATGGCCGCAGCGGTGAGCTGGGGTTTCACCCCAGCCTACGCACAGCCGGCCGCCGACCACGAAGAAACGAACAAACTCCACGCCCTCTTCGACCGGCACTGGGAAGACGTGGCCCAGCGCTTCCCCGAATGGAGCACCTGGAAGGGTGACCATCGTTTCAACGACCGCCTGGCCGACGAGTCGAAGGAAGCGACCGACGCCTGGGACGCGCAGGTGGTGCGCTACCTGGCCGAAGCCAGGGCGATCCGCCGCGACCGGCTGGGCCAGACGGATCGCGTGTCGCTGGACCTCTTTGCGTACCAGATGGGGCGTCGCGTCGAGGAGCAGGCCGCCCCCGGCTATCGCACGCTGATGCTGGGTGCGATGGGTGGCCTGCAGAGCGAGTTCGCCGATCTGATGTTCGGTGTGCCAGTGGGCTCGGCGAGCGACTTCGAGCAACTGCTCAAGCGCATGGCGGCCTACCCGCGGCAGATGGACCAGCAGCTCACGCACCTGCGGCGCGGCATGGCCATGGGATGGGTGTCGGCCTTGCCTGTGCTCGAACGCGTGCTGAAGCAGATCGACGAACAGCTGCCCGCCAACGCCGAAGACGGGCCGTATTTCCAGCCGTTCATGCGCATGGGCAGCGGCATTGCGGCCGCCGACCAGGCACGGCTGAAGGCAGCCGGCAAGGCCGCCATCGAGCAGCACGTTGCACCCGCGCTGCGCAAGCTGCGCGCCTTCGTCGCCAGCGAGTACATGGCCAAGGCACCGGCCAGCGGCGCGCTGGCGGGCTATCCCGACGGACAGCGCGTGTACGACATGGTGGTGCGCCACCGCACGACGACGTCGCTGTCGGCGGCGCAGGTGCACGACATCGGCCAGCGCGAACTGGCGCGCCTGCGCGCCGAGATGGACGGCATCATCACGCGCACCGGCTTCAAGGGCGGCTTCGCCGGGTTCATCCAGTACATCAACACCGACACGAAGTTCTTCCACGCGTCGGCCGACTCGCTACTCACCGGCTATCGCGACATCGCCAAGCGCATCGACGCCGAGATGCCGCGCCTCTTCGTCGAACTGCCGCGCGCGCCCTATGGCGTGCGTGCCATGCCGGCCTTCAAGGGTCCGGGTGCAGCGGAGTACTACGACGGCCCCGCCCTGGACGGCAGCCGCGGCGGCTGGTTCAACGCCAACGTGCTCGCGCTGAAGGCGCGGCCCACGTGGATGATGGCGACGCTGACGGCGCACGAGGCGATGCCGGGCCACCACCTGCAGGTCGCGCGCGCCACCGAGATGCGCGGCTTGCCGGCGTTCCGCCGGGCCGACGGCTACAACGCCTATGGCGAAGGCTGGGCCGTGTATGCCGAAACGCTGGGCCGCGAGATCGGCCTGTACGACGACCCGTACGCCCTGTTCGGGCACCTGCAGTGGCAGGCCCTGCGTGCGGTGCGGCTGGTGGTGGACACCGGCATCCATTCGATGGGTTGGACCCGGCAGCGCGCCATCGACTTCACGATCGAGCGCACCGGCATGGGCGAGACCTTCATCTCGCACGAGATCGACCGCTACATGTCGTGGCCCGGCCAGGCGCTCGGCTACATGATCGGCCGCATGAAGATCGAGGAGCTGCGCGACCGCGCGAAGGCGAGGCTAGGCGCGAAATTCGACATTCGTAAGTTCCATAACGCCGTGCTCGACAACGGGTCGGTTCCCCTCGGCGTGCTGGAGCGGCTGATCGACGAGTGGATGGCGGCGCCTGCCTGACTCAAGAAGGCGACGCGGGCAGCGTCCTCTCGAGCCTGCGAATGGCCTGCCACAGCTGTGCCTGTGTGACTGCCGTCATGCCGAGTGCCTTCATGCAGCTCTCCAGCCTCCCCGGCCGCTTGCGCAGGGCTTGCACGGCCAGTGCCACCGACTGTCGCACCGACTGGCCGTAGGCGCCTTCAGCCTTGGCACAGGCGTCGAGCAGCAGCTGGCGAGGCGCTCGCTGCATCGCCAGGTCGATCAGGTCGCGGCTGAAGACCGAGTCATCCGGCCAGCGGTCGGCGTTCGCCAGCAGCTTTTCGGCGGCGAGGTCCAGGGCACAAAGCACCGCTACTCCGCAGATGCGGTCCGCATCACCGGGCTGGGCCAGTTCGATCCGCCCCTCGAGCACGATCTCGAACTTGATCAGTGCCTCGCCGGAGCGCACCATCGTCCTGATGCCGTACTGGTCTGCGCGGATGTCGCGAGCAAGGCCGAGGTCCATGCCGGGGCGCAGCAGGGGCTTGAGTGAACGGGCCGCCGGGAGCGACTGGCGCAGCTCGCGATAGCCGGCGATATCAGACACCAGGAAGTCGATGTCCACCGACTCGCGGTACTCGCCGTGCTTGAGCGCCATCGCGGTTCCGCCACCGAAGTAGCACCGATGGGTCGCCAGCGCCTGCGGTTCCAGCGCCTGCAGCACGAGGGCGACGTCGCGGTGATGAGGCCGTTCAAACAAGCAGCTTGCCCCCACCGAGCGTTGCCGATAGTGCCTGGATCAACGCACGTTCCGAGGCACTGAGGCTGGCGCGATCGACGTGCCTCCAGTTGCGCTCGTAAAGCGCCAATGCTTCTTGCGGTTCCAGCTCCTCGACGCCTTCCAGCTGCCAGGCCAGTTGGCGCAACTGCGGGTAGTCGGCGAGCCGGATGCGGTCAGGCAATGCGTCGCCGGCAGGTGAGCCCATCCCCGTGATCCCAAGCTGCAAACCGAGTGCCTTGGCGACCGCCACCCATGCACCGACGGCGACCGTCGGTTCACCGCGCTCGATCCGGTGGAGGGTCACGCGCGAGATGCCGGCCGCCTCAGCTGCAGTGACCGCGCTGACCTTCTGGCGTTTGCGTGCAAGGCGAATCTCGGCACCGATGCGCAAGAGGGGTTCGACCTTTCCTTCCTTCATATGTTTCCCATAATAGTCATTAAAGGAAAAATGTCAAGTATGAGAAACATTTCATAGATCTTGAGCGATCATCCGTGGGCAGTGAATCCCGGCGCCCCCAGACCGTTGGCAGCGAAGCCGCTCGACAGCTGGGCGCGCATCACCACCACGGCTTCTGCCCCGGCTGCAGCACGCTGTGGCAACGCTCGCAGGTGAACATCGGCGTGAAAGCCACCTTGCCGTGGCACGAACCGCAGGATTCGCCGCGGAAGATCGCCGCCATGGTCGTCGTGGCCGTGCCCGCTTTCTGCGAGTACAGGCCATCGTGGCAGTTGCTGCAGGCGAGCCACGCGTTGTGGGCCTGGTGCGGGAACTTCACGAAGGGCATCTGCGCCGTGTTCTTCATCACCACGTCGTTGTCGTAGCCGGGCAGGGCGGTGCCGCCTTTCAGTTCGGCGCGCGGCTCGATGAGGCGCCCGGCCAGTGCGCGCGACCAGTCGGGGCGGCCGCGCTTGTCGAGCGGCAGCGCCGAAAAAGCTTCCGGCGGCTGCTGCAGCCGCGACCATTCGGGCAGCGCAGTGTCGTGGATCACCACCGGCTCGGGTTCGGGGGTCCACGGCGGCGGCTCGTCGTCGTCCTGGGCGAGGGCCGTGCCCAGGACGCCCAGCAGGACCAGCAGGTGCAGGCGCTTCATCAGGCCTGACTTTACCTGCGGGCATGCATTGCGCCTTGACATGCCGCAGGCCTATACTTCCCAAAATGAACGAACTGGTACATGAGCGCCGGACCGGCAAGGCCGGCGCCAAGCCGCTGGGGGCGCGCAAGGAGCCGACGCGCACCAACGACCCGGAGCGCACCAAGGCCAACATCCTCGAAGTGGCCGAGGCCGAGTTCGGCGAGAAGGGCCTGGCCGGCGCACGCATCGACGAGATCGCCGAGGCCACGCGCACCAGCAAGCGGATGATCTACTACTACTTCGGCAGCAAGGAAGGCCTGTACCTGGCCGTGCTGGAAGAGTCGTACCGCCGCGTGCGCGATGTCGAAGCCGAACTGCACCTGCAGGACCTGGAGCCCGAAGAGGCGCTGCGCCGCCTGGTGGCCTTCACCTTCGACCACCACCTGCACCACGAGAACTACATCCGCCTCGTGATGTCCGAGAACATCAACCGCGGCCAGTTCCTGGCGCAGAGCCGGCGCATCCAGGACCTGAACGTGCCGGCCATCGACGCCATCCGCAAGATCTGCGAGCGGGGCGTCAAGGCGGGCCAGTTCCGCAAGGGGCTGGACCCCGTCGACATCCACGCGTCGATCTCGGCGCTGAGCTTCTTCAACGTGTCCAACCGCCACACCTTCGGCACGATCTTCAAGGTCGACATGCAGTCGCCGGCATACATCGCGCAGCGCCGCGACAATGTGGTCGAGATGATCGTCAGGTTCTGCCGGAAGTAGGGGTTTCTCCCGACAATAAAACTAACCAGTCCGTACAAAATGCGCCGGTGATGCAAAAACTCATCGACGCGACCTGCCGGCTGTTCGGCTTGCTGATGGTGCTGTGCCTCGGGCTGATGGTCCTCATGGTGTTCGGCAACGTGGTGCTGCGCTATGGCTTCAACTCCGGCATCACCGTCTCCGAAGAACTCTCGCGCTGGCTGTTCGTATGGATGACGTTCCTGGGTTCGGTGGTTGCCATGCGCAGCCATGCCCACCTGGGCACCGACTCGCTGGTTTCGCGCCTGCCGGTGGCAGGCAAGAAAGCCTGCTACGTGGCTGCGCACGTGCTGATGCTGGCCATGTGCTGGCTGATGCTCAAGGGGTCCTGGCAGCAGGCGGTCATCAACTACGGCACCACCAGCGCGGTAATGGAGGCGTCGATGGCCTGGCTCTATGCGCCCGGCGTGGTCTTCGCCGTACTCGCCGGCGTGATCATCGCGCACGAACTGTGGAAGCTCCTGCGCGGTCGCCTGTCCGAAACCGACCTGGTCGCCATCTCCGAATCCGACGACATGCCGCACGGTGACCCGCACCCTGCCGACGTGTCGAAAACCGGCCTGCTGCGCAAGCCATGACGATCACGATCTTCCTCGGCGCACTGCTCGGCGCCATGGCGCTCGGCGTGCCGATCGCGTTCTCGCTGCTGTTCTGCGGCGCCGCCCTGATGTGGCACCTGGGCATGTTCGACGCCCAGATCCTCGCGCAGAACACCATCGAAGGCTCCAACAGCTTCCCGCTGCTCGCGGTGCCGTTCTTCATGCTGGCGGGCGAGATCATGAATGCGGGCGGCCTGTCCAGGCGCATCGTGAACTTCGCGCTCACGCTGGTGGGCCACGTGCAGGGCGGCCTCGGCTACGTCGCCATCATGGCCGCGATCATCATGGCCGCGCTTTCGGGGTCGGCCGTCGCCGACGCCGCGGCGCTGTCGGCGCTGCTGCTGCCCATGATGCAGCGGGCCGGGTACGACACCGCGCGCTCGGCCGGCCTCATCGCATCGGCCGGCATCATCGCGCCCATCATCCCGCCGAGCATCGGCTTCGTCGTGTTCGGCGTGGCGGCCAACGTATCGATCTCCAAGCTGTTCATGGCCGGCATCGCACCCGGCCTCATGCTGGGCGCCGCGCTCTGGGGCACCTGGTGGTGGCTGGTGCGCAAGGAGAAGATCAAGGGTGCGCCGAAGGCGAGCCTGTCGATGGTGCTGAAGGCGCTCAGGGACGCGACGTTCGCGCTCGGGCTGCCCGTCATCGTCGTCGTGGGCCTCAAGTTCGGCGTGTTCACGCCCACCGAGGCCGCGGTGGTGGCCGCCGTCTACGCGCTGTTCGTCTCGACGGTGGTGTACCGCGAGCTGAAACTGTCGCAGCTGTACGGCCTGTTCCTCTCGGCTGCGCAGACCACGGCCGTCATCATGTTCCTGGTCGCCGCCGCCATGGTGTCGGCCTGGATGATCACGGTGGCGAACCTCCCGGCCGAGCTGGTCTCGCTGCTCAAGCCGCTGCTCGACAACCCGACGCTGCTGCTCGTCGTCATCATGGTCATCACCATCCTGGTGGGCACGGCCATGGACATGACGCCCACCATCCTGATCCTCACGCCGGTGTTCATGCCGCTCGTCAAGGCCGCGGGCATAGACCCGGTGTACTTCGGCGTGCTGTTCATGATCAACAACGCCATCGGGCTCATCACGCCGCCGGTCGGCACGGTGCTGAGCACGGTGGCCGGCGTCGGCAAGGTGAGCATGGACGAGGTCACGCGCGGTGTGTGGCCCTTCATGCTGGCCCAGTTCGCCGTGATGTTCCTGCTCGTGTTCTTCCCCAGCCTCGTGCTCGTGCCGGCGCGCTGGTTCTACGGCTGAACCCCCCTGATCTACCCCAAGGAGACGACCCCATGAAACGACTGTTCCTCAAGACCCTGGCGGCGGCCGTCGCCGTCGCCTGCATGGGCGCCGCCCACGCGCAGACCAGGACCATCAAGTTCGCCAACCAGAACGCCAAGGGCCATCCCATCGTGATGGGCATGGAGCGCTTTGCCGAACTCGTGGAGAAGAACTCCGGCGGCAAGCTCAAGGTCAACGTGTTCCCGGGCGGCGCGCTGGGCAGCGACCAGGCCAACGTGTCGGCGCTGCAGGGCGGCACGCTGGAGATGGCCTCGATGAACTCGGGCATCTTCGCCAGCCTGGTCAAGGACTTCGAGGTCTACGACTTCCCGTTCCTGTTCGGCAACCCGCGCGAGGCGGATGCGGTGGTCGACGGCCCGTTCGGCAAGGCGCTGCACGCCAAGCTCGAGGAAAAAGGCATCGTGGGCCTGGGCTACTACGAGCTGGGTTTCCGCAACATCACCAACAGCAAGCGCCCGATCACCAAGGTGGAGGACATCGCCGGCCTGAAGCTGCGCGTGATCCCGAACGCCATCAACGTCGACTGGGTGAAGGCGCTCGACGCCAACCCCACGCCGCTGCCTTTCCCCGAGCTGTACGCCGCGCTGGAGCAGAAGGCGGTGGACGGCCAGGAGAACCCGGTCGCCACGATCCGCGGCGCCAAGCTGTTCGAGGTGCAGAAGCACCTGGCGCTCACCAACCACCAGTACAACCCGCAGTCGGTGGTGATCAGCAGGAAGTTCTGGGACACGCTGGCAGCCGACGAGAAGAAGGTGATCGCCGACGCGGTGGCCGAGTCGTCCCGGTACCAGCGCGAGCAGTCGCGCTCGGCGGCGGCCGGCATCCTGGAAGAACTGAAGAAGAACGGCATGCAGGTGACCGAACTGCCGCCCGCCGAGGTCGCCAAGCTGCGCGACCGGATGAAGCCGGTGATCGCCAAGCACTCGGCGAGCGTCGGCGAGGCCACCGTCAAGGCGGTGATGGCCGAGCTGGACAAGGTGCGCAGGTAAGCCGAGGCAGCACCCCATGCGGATCGACGGCCACACGGAGATCATCGCGCACCTGGGTTTCCCCACCCACTCGTTCAAGGCGCCGATGATCTACAACCCGTACTTCGAATCCATAGGCGCCAACGCGCTGGTGGTGCCGATGGGCTGCCGGCCCGAAGTTTTCGAAGGCGTGCTGCAAGGCGTGTTCGGCCTGGAGAACACGCGCGGCGCGCTGATCACCATGCCGCACAAGGTGAGCGTTGTGGACCTGCTCGACGGAACGACCCCCACCGTGAAGGTGGCGGGCGCGTGCAACGCGGTCAAGCGCAATGCCGACGGCCAGCTGGTGGGCGACATGTTCGACGGCGAGGGCTTCGTGCGCGGCCTGCAGCGCAAGGGACTGGTGCTGCGCGGGGCCAGCGCGCTGGTGGTCGGCTGCGGCGGCGTCGGGTCGGCCATTGCCGCTTCGCTTGCCGCGGCAGGCGTGCGACAGCTTGCCCTTTACGACGTGAACCGTCCGTCGGCCGACGGCCTGGCGTCGCGCCTGCGTACGCACTACCCGGCGATGGCGGTCAGCACCGGCAGCAACGACCCCGCCGGCTTCGACCTGCTGGTCAACGGCACGCCGCTGGGCATGAATCCCGGCGACCCGCTGCCGGTGGACATGGAGCGGCTGCAAGCCCGCACCTTCGTCGGCGAGGTGGTGATGAAGAGCGAGATGACGGCGTTTCTCGCAGCCGCGCGCGAGCGCGGCTGCCGGGTGCAGGTGGGCACCGACATGCTGTTCGAGATGATCCCGCCGTATCTCGAGTTCTTCGGCTTTCCCACCACGACCCCCGAGAACCTCCGTTCACTGGCCCGCCTGGAGTACCAGCCATGAGCGACCTGCTGCTGCACCCCGAGCACGCGCGCGAGCCGCTGCAGGCGTCGTACAGCGATGCCGACAACCCCATCGGGCTCGACGGCGTCGAGTTCGTCGAATACGCCACGGCGCGCCCGCAGGCGCTCGGGCAGGTGCTGGAGATGATGGGCTTTCGCCCCGTCGCGCGGCATCGCTCGCGCGAGGTCCTGCTGTACCGGCAAGGCGGCCTGAACGTGGTGGTCAACGCCCACGCCGGTGCCGAGGCGCTGCCCGGCAACCCGGTGCTCAGTGCCGTGGCCTTCCGCGTGCGCGACGCGCGCTCGGCGCATCGCTACGTGCTCGACCGCGGCGCCTGGGAAGCCACCACCCACCCGGAGGCGATGGAGCTGCACATCCCCGCCATCCACGGCGTGGGCGGCAGCCGCATCTTCTTCGTCGACCGCTACCGCGAGTTCTCGATCTACGACGTGGACTTCGTGCCCATTCCCTCGGTGGACGCAAGGCCTCAGGCGGTGGCCGGCATCCACTTCTTCGGCATCGTGCAGTACATCGGCACGGCGCGCACCTACGACTGGATCGAGTTCTACCAGGAGCTCTTCGGCATGCGCGTGATCCCCGACGAGCAGCGCTTCGGCATCATGCCTTCGGGCAAGCTGCTGCGCTCGCCCGCCGTGGACCGCGCGAATGCGTTCATGCTGCAGGTGATCGAGCCCGAGCCGGACGCCGAAGACGACAGCGAGCGCCTGCAGCGCATCGGCCTGGGCGTGCCGGACGTGCCGGCCGCCGTGCGCGCTTTGCGCGCCCTGGGCATGGAGTTCGTCGAAACCGAAGCAGCCCACACCGGAAACCGCGGCGCACTCACCAAGACCTACCTGGGCGGCGTGGTGTTCGAGCTCGTGCACAGCGAGCGGCCATGAACGACCCGCGCAGCGTGCACCAGGCCATCCGCGGCTTCGGGATGGACACGATCACGCTGGCCGGCCCGCTGGAGGCCAAGCTCGAAGCGATGCGCGATGCCGGCTTCAGCCAGGTGATGCTGAAGGCCAACGACCTGTCGGGCCACCCGCAGGGCTGGCAGGCGGCGGTGCGGGCGGTGCGCGCGAGCGGGCTGCGCGGCACCGGCTTCCAGGTGCTGCGCGACTTCGAAGGCCTCGCCGGCCACCTGCACCAGTACAAGGTGGACATCGCCAAGGCCATGCTGGAGATGTGCGCCGCGCTCGGCTGCAAGGTGCTGCTGGCATGCTCGTCGACCTCCACGCACGCCAGCGCCGACCTGGACCACATCGCGCGCGACCTGCGCAAGCTTGCCATGCTGGCCATCCCGCATGGCATCCGCATCGCCTACGAAGGCCTGTCGTGGGGCCGCACGGTCAACGAGTTCACCACCGCATGGGACGTGGTGTGCCGCGCCGACTGTCCCAACCTGGGCGTGGGCCTGGACTCGTTCCACATCCTCGCGGCCAGGACGCCGCTTCAGGCCATCGAGGAGCTCGACCCCGACCGGATCTTCCTGGTGCAGCTGTCCGACTTCATGTGGCAGGAGACCCGCACTTTCGAGGAACGCATGGCCACGGCGCGCACCTTCCGCGTGTTCCCGGGCGAGGGCGTGCACACGCACGAACTGGTGGAGATGGTGCTGAAGATCGACGCGCTCGGCTACCGCGGCGACTACAGCTTCGAGGTCTTCAACGACGACTACGTGCAGATGCCGCTGCCCATGGTGGCCGAGCGGGCCCGCCGCTCGGCCATGTGGCTGGCCGAGGACGTGCTGCACCGTTCCGTGCCCCTGCCCAACCAGCTGCGCCTGCGCAGCACCTGAAGGGCCTACAGCTGCTGCCGCTGGGCGACGCGGGCGCGCCCCAGCCGGTTGCTGAAGTAGACCACGCCGAGCAGCGCGAAGCCCATGAGGTCGGTCACCAGGCCGGGCTTGATGAGCAACAGGGCTGCCACCAGCAGCAATACGCGTTCCCATGGCTTGGCCTCACGCGCAAGCAGGTAGCCTTGCAGCGCCGCGGCGAAGCACATCACGCCGATCGACGCGGTGAGCAGCGAGGTGAGCGCGGGCCACCAGCCGCCGATGGTGAGCAGCGAGGGCTCGTACACGAACATGAAGGGGATGATGTAGGTCGGCGCGGCAATGCGGACCGCCTCCCACCCCGACTGCCACATGTCGGCCTTGGCGAGCCCGGCGGCGGCAAACACCGCCAGCGCCACGGGTGGTGTGATGGCCGACAGGATGGCGAAGTAGAACGCGAACATGTGTGCCGCAGCCGGCAACGCGCCCAGCTTGATGATCGCGGGCACGAGCAGCGACACCATCACGATGTACGCCGGTGTCGTCGGCATGCCCATGCCCAGCACGATGCCGGCGCACGCCGTGAGCACCAGCGCCAGCAGCAGGGAGCTCTTGGACAGGCCGATCACGAATTCGGTGAAGACGAGTCCCAGCCCCGTGATGGTCACGACGCCGATCACGATGCCCGCACAGGCGCAGGCCATCGCCACCGCCAGGGTATTGCGCGCCCCGTCCACCAGCGCATCGACCACGCTGCGCCAGGTGATGCCGGCGCGCGTGCTCTTTCGCATCAGCGCCAGCGGCAGGCAGGCGAGCGCGCCCACCAGCGCAGCCAGCGGCGCCGAATAGCCGAGCACCAGCCAGACCAGCACGATCAGGATGGGTATGAAGAGGTGCCCGCGCACCATCATCACTTCGCCCAGGCGCGGCAGCTCGGAGCGCGGCACGCCGGCGAGCCCGTGGCGCTTGGCCTCGAAATGCACCGCGAAGAAAACGCCCACGTAGAACAAGATGGCCGGTATCAGGGCCCACAGCGCAACCTGGGCGTAGGGCACCACGAGGAACTCGGCCATCACGAAGGCCGCCGCGCCCATCACGGGCGGCATGATCTGCCCGCCGGTGGAGGCCACCGACTCGACGGCCGCCGCGAAGGGCGGCCGGAACCCGGTGCGCTTCATCAGCGGGATCGTGATCGGGCCGTCGACCATCACGTTGGCCACGGCGCTGCCGGACACCGTGCCGAACAGGCTGGACGAAACCACCGCCACCTTGCCGGGCCCGCCGGCGGAATGGCCGGTGAGCGACATCGCGAAGTCCATGAACAGCTGGCCGGTGCCGCTTTTCTCCATGAAGGCGCCGAACAGCACGAACAGCATCACGTAGCTTGCGGACACGCCGAGCGTGGAGCCGAAGATGCCTTCGGTGGACAGGTAGAGCTGCTCCAGCAGCACCTGCCCCTTCACGTGCGTGAAGAACACCGCGTACGCCAGGAACACCAGTGCCGTCGCCGGCAGCGCCCAGCCGATGACCCGGCGCGTCGCATCCAGCACCACCACCACGCTCACCACCGCGAAGAACTTGTCCCACACCGTCAGGTCGTCGATGTAGATGATGCGGTTGATGAAGTAGGTGTAGTTGAGGAAGATGTAGAGGATGAAGCCCCACGCCAGCGCCAGCAGCACGACGTCCAGCACGCGCCAGGCGACCGGCCCGCTGCGGCGGAAGGGGTAGAGCAGGTAGACCAGCGTCAGGGCGAACAGCAGGTGCGTGCCGCGGAAGACCACCGCTTCGGGCGGCCCGAAGGCCGCCACGTACATGTGGTACAGCGACATGGCCGTCGCGATCAGGGTGACCGCAACGGCGAGGATGCGCGAAGTCGGCGCAGTGGCCGGGATCTCGTCCGAAACGACCTGCCCGGCCGGCGCGCTCACAGCGCGCCCGTTTCCTTGTAGAACTTCAGCGCGCCCTTGTGCAGGGGCACGCCGATGTCAGCCGCCATCGCCTTGGGCGTGAGCCCGGCGATCGGCTTGACCACCGCCGCCATCGCGTCGACGTTCTGCGCCATGGCCTTGGTCATCCGGTAGACCGTGTCTTCCGGCAGGTCGCACGACGCCACGATGTGCGTGGAGTAGCCGATGACGGGCACGTCCTTGTCCTGCTTGGGATAGGTGCCGGCCTTGATGGTGAGCTTCTGGTAGCCGGGGTTCTCCTTCTGCAGGCCGGCAATGGTCTTGTCGTCGACCGGCACCAGCTTCACGTCGCGGGCGCTCGCCAGGTCCATCACCGCCGAGGCGGGGGCCGTCGTGCCGAGCGTCATCACCTGCACGTGGCCGTCCTTCATCATCGCCACGGCGTCGGTGTACGAAGCCTGGAAGTTCGCCTTGCTGAGCGCCTGGTAGTTCAGGCCGTTCAGCTTGAGGATGGCCTCGGTCAGCGCTTCGGCCGTGTTGCCCTTGGGCTGCGTCACCAGCGCCTTGCCCTTCAGGTCGGCGTACGACTCGATCTTGGCGTCGGCCAGCGCCGCCACCTGGAAGTACTGCGGGTACAGGTTGGCCACCTGGCAGACCTTGGTGACCTTCTTCGGGTAGGGCGCTCGGCCGGCGATGCCGTCCACCGTGGTGGACGAATTGGCGAAGCCGATCTGCGCCTTGCCCTCGTCGACGCCACGCACGTTGGCGATGCCGGCGCCGGGCGTCTGCTGGATCTGCAGGCCGGGCACGGCCTGTTCCCACATGTGCTTGAGGGCGCCGCCCAGCGGCACCCACGAGCCGCCCTGGGGGCCGGTCATCAGGGTGACCTGCTGGGCCGAGGCGGCGCCGGCGAAGGTGAGGGCCGCCGCGGCGGCCAGGAGGTGGATGCGGGGATAGGCCATGACTGCTCCTGCTGGATGGGACCAGCCGCAAGGGTAGAGAGTCGACCAGCCAGCCGTCAACAGGCTGGGGAGGGTGCTTTCCCTAGCGCCGCGCGAACAGCGGCTGCTCGAAGTGCGCCACGCGGGTGGGCCGCCCCGCGATGCACCACTCGCGAAACTGGTAGAGCACGGCGGCGGTGGGAGCGGCGATCCAGTTGCCGCCGACCGGCATGCGCAGCACCGGCGCGTCGCTGCCGGCGATGGGCTCCAGCATGGGCGCGTCGGCGCGCATGAACTCTGCCACCGGGATGCGATGGATGCTGGCGACCTCGGCGTCGTTGGCCACCAGCCGGCGCGCTTCACCCGCCCACACGACCACGGGCGTGATGGCGAAGCCCGAATGGGTGACGAAGTCGTCGAGGCGGCCGAGGATGGTGTCCATCGCGAGTACCAGGCCCACCTCTTCGTGCAGTTCGCGCAGCGCGGCCTGCTCGGCCGTTTCGCCTTCGTCGATGCGGCCGCCCGGCAGCGCCCATTGGCCGGGATGGTTGCTGAGGGTGAGGGAGCGGCGCGTGAGGATCAGCGCCGCTTCATGGCTCCATGCGGTGCACTCGCGGATGCCCGGCAACTGGGCGCCGTGGCCTTCTTCGGTGACTGCCACTGCGACGGCTGCGCGGTGGCCGCGCCCGACAGGCGCTGCGTGCACGGGGTGTGACAGCAGGTTTTGCCGGATCGATTGGCGCAGGCTGTCGTCCAGCAGCATCAACCGAAGGCGGGCAGCTTCTTCGCCACCGCCACGTTCTTGAGCGTGGCATACACCGGCAAGCCGTCCCGGTATTTCGGCGGGTCCTCGCCCTGGATCAGCGGGCGCAGGTAGCGCTTGCACTTTTCGGTGATGCCGAAGCCGTCGGCCGTGATGAAGCCGCGCGGCATGAACTTCTCCTTGTTGGCGACGTCCGAGAGCTGCGCCATCCCGATGCGGTACTTGTAGGGCTTGTCGCCCACGCGATCGATCGTCGGCATCACGGCGTTGTGGCCCTTCAGCGCCAGCTTCACCGCGGCCGCGCCGACTTCATACGACTGCTTCACGTCGGTCTTCGAAGCCACGTGGCGCGCCGCGCGTTGCAGGTAGTCGGCCACGGCCCAGTGGAACTTGAGTTTCAGTCCGTCGCGGATCATGCCGGCCACCACCGGCGCTGCACCGCCGAGTTGCGCATGGCCGAATGCATCCTTGGTGCCCTGCTCCGCAAGGAAGGTGCCGTCCGGGTGGTGGCAGCCTTCGGACACGACCACGCTGCAGTAGCCGTGCTTCTTGACCAGCGTGTCGACGCGGGCGAGGAACTTGTCGCGGTCGAACTCGATTTCGGGAAACAGCACGATGACCGGGATGCCGTGGTCCTCCACCAGCCCGCCCGCGGCCGCTATCCAGCCGGCATGGCGCCCCATCACCTCGAGCACGAACACCTTGGTGGAGGTCTTCGCCATCGAGCGCACGTCGAAAGAGGCTTCCAGCGTGGAGATGGCGACGTACTTGGCCACCGAGCCGAAGCCCGGGCAGTTGTCGGTGATGGGCAGGTCGTTGTCGACCGTCTTGGGCACATGGATGGCCTGGATCGGGTAGCCCAGGCTCTCGCTGAGCTGGCTGACCTTGTAGCAGGTGTCGGCCGAGTCGCCGCCGCCGTTGTAGAAGAAGTAGCCGATGTCGTGGGCCTTGAAGACCTCGATCAGCCTTTCATACTCGCGCCGGTTGGCTTCCAGCGACTTCAGCTTGTAGCGGCAGGAGCCGAATGCGCCCGAAGGCGTGTAGCGCAGCTGCGCGATGGCCGCGGCGCTTTCCTTGCTGGTGTCAATGAGGTCTTCGGTGAGCGCGCCGATGATGCCGTTGCGCCCCGCGTACACCTTGCCGATGCGGCCGCGGTTGGCGCGCGCCGTCTCGATGACGCCGCAGGCCGAGGCATTGATGACGGCGGTGACACCGCCGGACTGTGCGTAGAAAGCGTTCTGGGGGGCCATCAGGCCGAATGGTACGCCGTCACCCGCTGGACTTCATGCTTCGAGCCCAGGATCACCGACACGCGCTGGTGCAGCTGGGTCGGCTCGATGTCGAGGATGCGCCCCCTGCCGTCGGTGGCGGCGCCGCCGGCCTGCTCGACCACCCAAGCCATCGGGTTGGCTTCGTACATCAGGCGCAGCTTGCCCGGCTTGTTGGGCTCGCGCTTGTCCCACGGGTACATGAAGATGCCGCCGCGGGTGAGGATGCGGTGCACGTCGGCCACCATCGACGCGATCCAGCGCATGTTGAAGTCCTTGCCGCGCGGGCCTTCCTTACCCTGCAGGCATTCGTCGACGTAGCGCTTGACCGGGGTGTCCCAGTGGCGCATGTTGCTCATGTTGATGGCGAATTCCTTCGTGTCCTCGGGAATGCGGAGCCCCTCGCCGGTCAGCACGAAAGAGCCCTGTTCGCGGTCCAGCGTGAACATCGAAACGCCATGCCCCAGCGTCATCACCAGCGTGGTCTGCGGGCCGTAGATGCAGTAGCCCGCCGCCACCTGCCGGCTGCCGGCCTGCAGGAAGTCCTGCTCGGTCACGCTGTCGGGGCCCTCGGGCTTCTGCAGCACGCTGAAGATGGTGCCGATGCTCACGTTCACGTCGATGTTGGACGAGCCGTCCAGCGGGTCGAACAGCAGCAGGTATTCGCCCTGCGGGTAACGGTTGGGCACCACGTAGATACCGTCCATCTCCTCGCTGGCCATCGCGGCCAGGTGGCCGCCCCATTCGTTGGCCTCGATCAGCACTTCGTTGGCGATGATGTCCAGCTTCTTCTGCACCTCGCCCTGCACGTTCTCGCTGCCCGCCGAGCCGAGCACGCCGCCCAGCGCGCCCTTGGTCACGGCGTGGCTGATGCCCTTGCAGGCGCGGGCCACCACCTCGATCAGCAGGCGCAGCTCGGAAGGGATGTGGCCGTGCGAGCGTTGCTGCTCGACGAGGTAGCGGGTGAGGGAGATCTTCTGGCTCATCGTGTCAATCGGCGAGGGCGCGCGAAACCACCTCGCGCACGTCGTTGCTCAGGTCGGGCTTCGCATCCACGCGCGCGATGGCTTCGCGCGCCGCGTTGCGCAGCGGCTCGGCCAGCTTCTTCCAGCGGTCGAGCGCCCGCGCCAGGCGCGCCGCCACCTGCGGGTTGATCGCGTCGAGTTCCAGCACGCGGTCGCTCCAGTACACATAGCCCGCTGCATCGGCGCGGTGGAAGCCGCCCGGGTTGGCGCTGCAATAGCTGAAGATCAGGCTGCGCGCACGGTTCGGGTTGCGGATGCTGAAGTCGGGGTGCGACATGAGCTGCTTGACCACGGGCAGCACGTTGCCGCCGCGGTCCGGCGCGCCGGCCTGCAGCGCGAACCACTTGTCGATGACCAGCGCCTCGTGGCGGAACATCGCGTGGAAGCGCTTGAGAGCCTCTTGCGCCAGCGAATGGCCGCTGATCACCAGTGCCGCCAGCGCATTGAAACGGTCGGTCATGTTGGTGGCGTCCTTGAAGCGCTGGTAGGCCTTGCCCGGCCACACGGCGTCGCCGCTGGCGCGCGCCGCCAGGCACAGGTGCGTAAGCGCCAGCCCGGCCAGGGCCCGCTTGCCGCTGGACACCGCGTCGGGCCGGTAGGCGCCGGTGTCCTTGTTCTGCTCGTACGCCCATTCCCAGTCGGCGGCCAGCACTTGCGCAAGCTGCTCGCGCATGGCTTCGCGCACGCCGTGGATGCGCTGCGGGTCGACCACCGGCAGCTGCTCCGCCAGGTAGGTTTCGGCGGGCAGGGTGAGCACCAGTTCCTTGAACGCCGGGTCCAGCGCCGGGTGGCGCAGCACGCTGCGCAGCGCGTCGGTGAAGGCGATGTCCAGCCGGATCTCGTTGATCATCAGCGCTTCGCTGTTGATGTACGACAGCGCGCGGCCGGTGGCCAGGCGCTGCGCGGCTTCCCACCGGTTGAACGGGTCGCTGTCGTGCGCCAGCAGCGTGATGAGCTGTTCATCCGTGTACTCGATGTCCAGGATCACGGGCGCGCTGAAACCGCGCAGCAGCGACGGCACCGGCGCCTCGCTGTAGCCGGGGAAGCTGAGCGTCTCGCTCGCTTCCGTCAGCACATGCATGCCGCTCGTCAGCTCGCGGCCGTCGGCCGCCAGCAGGCCCAGCGCGATCGGGATCACGAAGGGCTGCTTGTCGGTCTGGCCCGGCGTGGGCGCGCACGACTGCGACAGCGTCAGGTTGTAGATGCCGGAAGCGGCGTCGTAGTGCGGCGTAGCCTTCACGCGCGGGGTGCCGGCCTGCGTGTACCAGCGCTTGAACAGGTCGAGTTTCTGCGCCAGCTGCGAGTCGGGGTTGGCGTCGGCGATCGCCTGCGCGAAGTCGTCGCAGGTCACCGCGTAACCGTCGTGCCGCTGGAAGTACAGCTCCATGCCGCGCCGGAAGCCTTCGCGGCCCACCAGCGTCTGCATCATGCGCACCACCTCGGCACCCTTCTCGTAGATGGTGACCGTGTAGAAGTTGTTGATCTCCAGGTACTGGTCGGGCCGCACCGGGTGCGCCATCGGGCCTGCGTCTTCCGGGAACTGCGCGGTGCGCAGCACGCGCACGTCCTCGATGCGCTTGACGGCGCGCGCCGACGCTTCGCCGGCCAGGTCCTGGCTGAACTCCTGGTCGCGGAACACCGTCAGGCCTTCCTTCAGCGACAGCTGGAACCAGTCGCGGCAGGTCACGCGGTTGCCGGTCCAGTTGTGGAAGTACTCGTGGCCCACCACCGACTCGATGTTGGAGAAGTCGACGTCGGTCGCCGTCGCCTGGCTGGCCAGCACGTACTTGGTGTTGAAGACGTTCAGGCCCTTGTTCTCCATGGCGCCCATGTTGAAGTCGCTGGTGGCGACGATCATGAAGCGCTCGAGGTCGAGCGACAGGCCGAAGCGCGCCTCGTCCCACGCCACGGAAGCCATCAGCGCGTTCATCGCGTGCTCGGTCTTGTCCAGGTCGCCCGGGCGCACGTACACCTGCAGCAGGTGTTCCTTGCCGGCGCGCGACAGCACGCGCTGCTCGCGGCACACCAGCTGGCCCGCCACCAGCGCGAACAGGTAGCTGGGCTTGCGGAACGGGTCGACCCATTTGGCGAAGTGGCGGCCGTCCTCCAGCATGCCCTGTTCCACCAGGTTGCCGTTGGACAGCATCACGGGGTACTTCTGCCGGTCGCCACGCAGCGTCACCGTGTAGCTGGCCATCACGTCGGGCCGGTCCAGGAAGTAGGTGATGCGGCGGAAGCCCTCGGCCTCGCACTGCGTGAAGAACGAATCGTTGCTCACGTACAGGCCCATCAGCTTGGTGTTCTTGGCCGGTGCGCAGGTCGTGAAGATCTCGAGCTCGAACGGGTCTTCGCCTTCGGGCAGGTTCTCCAGCACGAGCTGGCCGTCTTCGAGCTTGAACGAGGTGCCCTGGCCGTTGACCAGCACGCGCGCCAGGTTCAGCTCCTCGCCGTCCAGCCGCAGGGCCTGCGCGCCGGCTTGCGCGTTTCGGCGCATGCGCATCTTGTTGAGCACCCGCGTCTTGGCGGGGTCCAGGTCGAAGGTGAGTTCGACGTTGTCGATCCAGAAGGCCGGCGGCTGGTAGTCGGCGCGGTAGATGACCTTGTTGTGACCTTCACGCAGCATCGATTGTCTCCAGGAAGTTCGAGTCCATCAGTTCGTGGAAGTCGCGCACCTGCGCGATCACGTGGGGGCCGGCGAGTTCATCGGCGCCATGCGACGTGCACACGGCGACGGCGCGCATGCCGGCGCGGCGCGCCGCTTCGATGCCGAAGGGCGCGTCTTCGAAAACGACGCATTGGGCCGGTGCCAGGGCGAGGCGGCGCGCGGCTTCGAGGAAGAGGGCGGGGTCGGGCTTGCCCGGCAGGCCTTCGTCGCCGCCGACGATGGTGTCGGGCGGCAGCGGCAACTTCAGGTGCTGCAGCACGAAGGCGATGTTGTGCCGGTCGCCCGCGGTCCCCACGGCGATCTTCAGGCCACGCTGGCGCGCGCGCGAAGCGAAGGCGCGAAAGCCCGCGACTTCGGTGAACACCGGTGCGAACAGTTCGCGGTATACGCCTTCCTTCTCGGCGATCAGTTCGAGGCAGCGCGCTTCGGGCGTGCCGGCGCCGAACAGCTCGCGGATGCATTCGACGCCGTTGCGGCCGGTGGTGCGCCGCAGGACCTCATCGATGGGCATCGCGATGCCGTGGCGGCGCGTGAACTCGCCCCAACTTCGCGCGTGGAACGGCATGGAGTCGACCATGGTGCCGTCCATGTCGAACAGAAGTCCAGCTACGCTCATCACACGCCCTGCTTCAGCGAAGCCTCGATGAACACATCGAGGTCGCCGTCCAGCACCTTCTGCGTCGCCGATATCTCCACGCCGGTGCGCAGGTCCTTGATGCGGCTGTTGTCCAGCACGTAGCTGCGGATCTGGTGGCCCCAGCCCACGTCGGTCTTGGTGTCTTCCAGCTTCTGCTGCGCTTCCAGGCGCTTGCGCATCTCGAAGTCGTACAGGCGCGAGCGCAGGCGCTTCCAGGCGACATCGCGGTTGCTGTGCTGGCTGCGGCTGTCCTGGCACTGCACCACGATGTTGGTGGGGATGTGCGTGAGGCGCACCGCCGAGTCGGTCTTGTTGATGTGCTGGCCGCCCGCGCCGGACGCTCGGTAGGTGTCCACTCGCACGTCCGCCGGGTTGATATCGATTTCGATCGAGTCGTCGATCTCGGGATAGACGAACACCGACGCGAAGCTGGTGTGCCGCCCGCCCGACGAATCGAACGGCGACTTGCGCACCAGGCGGTGCACGCCGGTCTCGGTGCGCAGCAGGCCGAACGCGTAGTCGCCTTCGATCTTGAGCGTGGCGCTCTTGATGCCGGCGACGTCGCCCGGTGTCTCGTCCTCGACCGTGTACTTGAAGCCCTTGCGCTCGGCGTACTTGATGTACTGGCGCATCAGCATCGACGCCCAGTCGCACGCTTCGGTGCCGCCGGCGCCCGCCTGCAGGTCGAGGAAGCAGTTGTTGGGGTCCGCCGGCTGGTTGAACATGCGCCGGAACTCGAGGTCCTTGACGATGGCTTCGAGCTTGGCGGCCTCGGCCTCGATGGTCGCCAGGCCGGCCTGGTCGCCTTCTTCCTTGCTCATCTCGTACAGCTCGAGGTTGTCCGACAGCTCGCGCTCGAGGTTCTGCAGCGTGAGCACCACGCCGTCCAGCTGCTTTTTTTCCTTGCCCAGCTCCTGGGCCTTCTTCGGGTCGTTCCAGACTGCCGGGTCTTCCAGCGCGGCGGTGACGGTCCTCAGCCGCTCCGATTTGGCATCGAAGTCAAAGATACCCCCGGAGGTCGGCGGTGCGGGACTGGAGGTCGGCCAGGGTGGTGCCGATCAGGTTGATTTGTTCTGCGTCCATTGCGGGATTCCTTGTGAACCGGGAATTCTCGCACTTCTGGCGGGTTGCCTGCTTTGCCCTCGTCATTCCCGCGTAGGCGGGGACCCAGAGCTTCCTCTCAAGCGCTCCGGGACCAGCCGCAGGGGGTACCCTGTTGCGCGAATGTCCCCCGCTGACGCGGCCGCGGCCGCTGGCTCCTCCTTTATTTCGCGCAACAGGGTACCCCCTGCGGCTGGCCCCTCCGGGGCGTGGAATGCGAGAGGGTGGCTCGGCTATGAGGTGGATCGTCGTTGACTGCAGGGGCCGATGAGCCAGATGAGGCGTGGCCGGAAACGGTCGATTGCGGACTGCGCGATGCTGGTGCGCGGCAGAGAATCTGGCGGGAGATGAAGGTCGGGAGACGCGCCTGATCGGCCAAATGCGGCGAAAGCGCATGAGGAACTGCTTGCGAAACTTCAGGATGCCTTTCGGGAACTGAAGCGGAAGGACGCGGAAGCTAGTGGGCCAGACTAGGAGACCAGCCGTAGACCGTCGAAATTGGCCGTTGGCGCGAGTGGCGCTAACATTCCCGCATGAGGATCGCCGAGCACGTTGGGTACGCGATTGACCACATGGAGCAAGGCAAGTTCGATCCCGCCTTGCTTCACGCTTGTATCGCGATTGACGCGACCGCAAAGCGGCTCTACCCCACCGAGAAGAGGGTCCGTGTTCGATACGTCAGGTGTCTGCGCGATTACTACTGGCTGATTGAGCCGATGCTCGGTGCAGGCATCAATCTTGTCGATACCAAGTGGGGCAACGTCCCGCTGTCGCGCACGCCAACCCCGGATTGGGCCGAGGTGGTCTACGAGATTTTCAGATGCAGCCACGCTCACGGGGATGAAGTGCCGCCGGAGTTCTCTGTCGAGCCGCTGCCCGGACAGTTCCAGCACCGTTGGCGCTTTGGCAGGGGCGAGCTGCACATGCCGACGACCGTCGTGTTCGCGCTCATCGGGGTTGCCGTTGTCGCGCGAGTCAACGAGCGCGAGAAGATCCACAAGCTGGGCACGTACTACCTGACCCTCGGTCGCGGAAAGTACATCGTCGATGAGTGGTGGGGTCGAGAGGACGACTTCCGCCCGATTGCAGATAAGGAAAATCAGGTCCGCGTGACGATTGAAGGGCTCACCCCCGAAGGGTGGGCAGAGGAAGGCCCGAGCGGAGGCTTTGCGGTGATTCAACCGGGGTACGAGGACATGTACGAGCGGGCGAAGGCGGAGGCCATGCCACCCGCCGAAGGAGCCCGCTCGGAGCCCCCTCAGTGATCGCCAGCCTACTTGAAACACTCCTTTCCCTTCGCGTCCAGTACGGTTGTTCCAATTTTTTAGCGCGGTTCCGCGGTAGTTCAGCATCTGCGGTGCAGACCTCTGTATCACTGCATGTTGAGGTGAGGTCGAGCGACTCTCGCGAGTGCTAAAACTGGGACCCAGTGCATGGGCAAGGCTCGTCAACAGGTCAGCCAGGTCAAGTGAGCTGAGAGAGGCTTCCGCCATCAATCTCGAAAGGAGGACGCTGTCCTCGCACGCCACTCCCCGCAGGGACCAGTCGCAGGGGGTACCCTGTTGCGCGAAATAAAGGAGGAGCCAGCGGCCGCGGCCGCGTCAGCGGGGGACATTCGCGCAACAGGGTACCCCCTGCGGCTGGTCCCGGAACGAGAAGCAGCGGTGGTGCCGCTCTAAGGTGGATTGCGGGTCAAGCCCGCAATGACAAATCATCGGAAAGCACCCAACCGCGACTGCGCCGGCCGGTTGCCCGCGCTCGCCGCACGCCGCAGCCACTTCTGCGCCTGGCTCGTGTCCTGGGCCACCGTGGTGCCTTCTAGGTAGGCGATGCCGAGGAAGTAGCTCATCTCGGTGCGGCCGAACTTCACGCCGTCCACCGTCCACTTGCCGGAACGCTTCACCACCGTCGGCACGTCACCGCCGCCGTCGGCGAAGGCGCGCATCTGCTCGATGGTGCTGTTGAAGAACCTCTCGCGCGCTTTCGCGGCCACGGCCCTCTCGGGCAAGGTCCTGATCAGCTCGTCGGCCAGCACGGGCAGCGCCTCGAAGGGCGTCATGCCGCCACGCATGTTGGGCGAGTACCAGGCGCGCAGCATCACGCGGTCCAGCGGCAGCAGCGCGTCGGTGCGCCCGGGAAAGTAGCTCAGGACCGTCTTGCCGGCGGGATGGCCGCGCACGCCCATGACGTGCATGGCTTCGTGATATGCGCAGCGCGCTGCGTCCCTGGAGCGCATCTGCACGGCGGCCGAGTCGATGGATCTTTCGGTAGCGAAGTTCAGGAAGGTCACGCAGGGCTGCACGTCTTCCAGCGTGTTGTCGGGCGTGATCTCGACGCTCAGGTTGGCGACCTGCGCCGCGTCGGGCCGGTCGCTCACGTCCACCAGCTTCACGCCGGCTTCGTCAGCCACGGAGCGAAGCGCCCGCAGGGTGTATTCCTTGTGCAGTGCCAGGTCGATGCCGGTCACACGCACGCGGATGTCCTGCTCCCAGCGCACCAGCCGGGTGGGCGTGCCGCTCTGGTGCCACAGCACTTCCCACATGGTGCCCATGCCTTGCTCGAACTCTTCCGCAGTTCCGGCAAACACAGGACCGGCCACCGCGGCCGCAAGGAGGGCCGTCACACCCAACTTCCTCATGAGTCACCCCTATCGAATTCGAAATGGAGTGTGGGGTAGGACACCTCCTACGGCAAGGGGTGTTACCCATCCGCCGGGACACGAGGGCGCGCTCGCGGAAAAATTCACGCAATCTGGCCCGCCGCCCCCCGGGAAAGAGCTGCCGAGCTAGGAATCGCGCACGAAGTCCTCGATGAGCCGGGCCAGCTCGGCGGGCTGGTCGTGGTGCAGCATGTGGGCCGCGTTGTCGATGATTGTCCTACGCAGGTCGGCCACGGATTTCAGTCGTTCGTGGTACTCCGCCAGCGTGAAACGGCCCTGCCACCAGCCCTGCAGGCTGTCGTGGCTGGCTTCGACGCAGAGCGTGGGCGCGGTGATGGCCTTGTAGAGCTCCAGCACCTCATCCACGCGGTAGATGTTGGCGTTGATGATCTTGTGCGCTTCGTGGCCCAGGATGTGCCAGCGCCCGTCGGCTTCCTGCCTGGACCAGTGCTGCGCCAGCCATTCGGCCTTGTCGCGCGTCAGGCGGTGGTTGGTCTTCATCAGGCGGCCCACCACGCCTTCGGGCGAGTCGTAGGCCTTCATCGCCAGGCCGCCGCGGTGGTAGTCCTTCAGCGCGTCCATCCACTTCGCGTAGCGGCCCGGCGCCTGCGACGGCTTGGTGGCGGGCATGCCGAAGCCTTCCAGGTTCACCAGCTTGCGCACGCGCGACGGGCGCGCGCCGGCATACAGCATGGCCACATTGCCGCCCATGCTGTGGCCCACCAGGTCCACCGGCGCATCGCCTGCATAGTGATCCAGCAGGAAGTCCAGGTCGGCCAGGTAGTCGGGGAACCAGTAGTTGTCGGTGTCGGGCGTTTCCGTCAGGCCATAACCGCGCCAATCCGGCGCGATCACGTAGTGGTCCTGCGCGAACTCGTCGACGACGAATTGGAACGACGCACCGATGTCCATCCAGCCGTGCACCATCACGAGCGGCGCGACACCGGGCCGCGGCTCGCCCCACACCCACACGTGGTACTTCAGGGTGCGGATCGGGACAAACTCGCTGCGGGGGGTGCGCCGTGCTTGGTACATTCAACTCATCATAAGGAGTTCCCCATGACGGGCAGTCAAGCAAGGGACAACTACCGCGCCATGCACGAGGGCTTCCGCTGGCTGGTGCCGCCGGACTTCAACGTCGCCGAGGCCTGCTGCGGCCGGTGGGCGCGGCGGGGCGACGCCGCACAGCGCGTGGCGATCCGCGCGCACGGTGTCGATGGCGCCGCATCGACCCTGACCTACGCGCAGTTGCAGCGCGAAGCCAACCTGATGAGCAACCTGCTGGCCGGCCTGGGGGTGCAGCGCGGCGACCGCGTGGCCATCGTCATGCCGCAGCGCTTCGAGACGGCCATTGCGTACATGGCGGTGTTCCAGCTAGGCGCGGTGGCGATGCCGTTGTCGATGCTGTTCGGCCCCGACGCGCTGGAATACCGCCTGCAGGACAGCGAAGCCGTGGTGGCGATCTGCGACGAGTCGTCCTACGCGAACGTGCTCGAAGTGCGCGGGCAGTGCCCGCTGCTGCGCAAGGTCGTAGGGGTAGGGGTGGCGGGCGACGTGAGCTGGGAAGGCGAGCGCGCCTTGCTGTCGCCCCAATGGACGCCCGCGAAGACCCATGCCGACGATGGCGCCGTGCTGATCTACACCAGCGGCACGACCGGCCCGCCCAAGGGCGCGCTGATCCCGCATCGCGCCATCATCGGCAACCTGCCGGGCTTCGTGTGCAGCCAGAACTGGTTCGGCTTTTCTCCCTCCCCCGTGAGGGGGAGGGCCGGGGTGGGGGCGGGCACATCTGGGGCAACGCCCAGTCTGCCGGAGCCAGAAACGCAAAGCGTTTTCTGGTCTCCGGCAGACTGGGCCTGGACCGGCGGGCTGATGGACGCGCTGCTGCCGACGCTGTACTTCGGCCGCATCATCATCGCGTACAACGGCCGCTTCAACCCCGACCTGGCCTTCACGCTGATGCAGGAGCACGGCGTGACGCACACCTTCCTGTTCCCGACGGCGCTGAAGGCGATGATGAAGGCCTACCCCGAGCCCAGCGAACACTTCCGCCTCAAGCTGCGCGGCATGATGAGTGCCGGCGAGGCGGTGGGCGACGCCGTGTTCACGTACTGCCGCGACCACCTGGGCGTGACCGTCAACGAGATGTTCGGGCAGACCGAGATCAACTACGTGGTGGGCAACTGCGCGATCCATTGGCCGGCACGTGCTGGGAGCATGGGGCGGCCGTACCCGGGCCATCGCGTGGCCGTCATCGACGACGCAGGCAACGAGTGCGAGGTGGGCGTACCGGGCGACGTGGCAGTCAATCGCTTCGACGTGCATGGCGACCCAGACCCGATCTTCTTTCTCGGCTACTGGAAGAACGCAGACGCCACGCGCCGAAAGTTCACCGGCGACTGGTGCCGCACCGGCGACCTCGCCACGCGCGACGCCGACGGCTACCTGTGGTACCAGGGCCGCGCCGACGACGTGTTCAAGGCCGCGGGCTACCGCATCGGCCCGAGCGAGATCGAGAACTGCCTGGTGAAGCACCCGGCCGTGATCAACGCTGCCGTGGTGCCCAAGCCCGACAAGGAACGCGGCGCGGTGGTCAAGGCGTATGTGGTGCTGGCTCCGCAGGTGGTGGGCGATGCCGTGCTCATTGCGCAGTTGCAGGACCACGTGAAGGGCAAGCTCGCTCCGTACGAGTATCCGAAGGAGATCGAGTTCATCGAGGCGTTGCCGATGACGACGACGGGGAAGGTGCAGAGGCGGGTCCTGCGCTTGCAGGAGGAGGAGCGTGCGCGGGGCCTCGCCGCGTCATCCCGGGCTTGACCCGGGATCCAACTCCCACTCGCGTTCCGGCCCCAGGCCGAGGGGGTACCCTGTTGCGCGAACGTCCCCCGCTGACGCGGCCGCGGCCGCTGGCTCCTCCTTTATTTCGCGCAACAGGGTACCCCCTCGGCCTGGGGCCTCTGGGTACGTGCGGCTAACATCTGGAGCGAGCTGTGTCTACGCTCCGTTGAGACTCATGAGAACGCTTCAACTCACCGCGATCGCCACGCTTGTGTCAGTGAGCGTCAGCGCGGATGCCTTTGACCTGCAGTCATGCATGAACGCCGTGGTCAGGCGATCTGACGCGGCCGCGAAGTCCGCAAGTTGTCCGGAGTTCGTGCGCCGGACTCCCGCGGACCTGCGGCGAGACTTTGGCGAGCGCGTGAAGGTTGGTGATGATCGAAGCAAGATCGAGCAAGCTCTCATCGAGCTTGGCCTGCCGTTTTCGTGGGATCGGTTCTCAGGCAGGTACCAGGCTGTGCTGGGTACACCGAGCTCGGACTTTCATGCAGTAGTCGTGCATGTCTACGTTGACGAGCGCCAGGCGTACAAGTCTTTCGAAGCGATCGATTCGTTCACCGGGCCATAGGCTCGAGCGCAGCGACATTCTCGAGGGTTGGCGAATCTGTGCACGCCACTCCCCGGAGGCCCCAGGTCGAGGGGGTACCCTGTTGCGCGAAATAAAGGAGGAGCCAGCGGCCGCGGCCGCGTCAGCGGGGGACATTCGCGCAACAGGGTACCCCCTCGGCCTGGGGCCGGAGAGCGCGTGAGGGAGTTCAAGAGTGTGAAGGCAGGGTTAAAGCAGCCATGACAAACTACACCCCCATGCAGAAAATCCACCTGGGCCGCTCCGGCCTGCAAGCCACCCCCATCTGCCTCGGCACCATGACCTTCGGCGAGCAGGTCGCCGAGCCCGAGGCGCACGCCATCCTCGACCGCGCCGTCGAGCGCGGCGTCGACTTCATCGACACGGCCGAGATGTACTCGGTGCCGGCGCGCGAGCAGACCTTCGGTGCCACGGAAAAGATCATCGGCAACTGGTTCGCATCGCGACCCGGCATGCGCCAGCGCATCGTGCTGGCCACCAAAGTGGCTGGGCCGTCGCGCGGGATGCCGTGGGTGCGCGAAGGCAACGGACTGACGGCGGCCGACATCGTCGCGTCGTGCGAGAAATCGCTGCAGCGCCTGCAGACCGACGTGATCGACCTGTACCAGATCCACTGGCCCGAGCGCAACGTGCCGCAGTTCGGGCAGATCTACTACGACCCCTCGAAAGAGCGCACGCAGACGACGACCATCCACGAGCAGCTGGAAGCGTTCGACCGGCTGGTCAAGCAGGGCAAGGTGCGCGCCATCGGCCTGTCCAACGAGACGCCGTACGGCTTGCACGAATTCGTGCGACTGGCCGAGCAGCACGGCCTGCCTCGCGTGGCGACCGTGCAGAACGCCTACTGCCTGCTCAATCGCGCCGTAGAGAACGGCCTGGACGAGTCGATGCACCGACTGGGCGTTTCGCTGTTGGCCTATTCACCGCTCGGCTTCGGCCAGTTGGCAGGCAAGTACGACGAGTCGGGCTTCGAAGGGCCGGCGGCACCCAATGATGCGCGCATCGCGAAGTTCGACACCGTGCGCAAGGGCCGCTGGGGCCGCGCCGACGCGCTGGCCGCCGCGCGCCGCTACAACGCGCTGGCGCGTGAGCATGGCCTCACGCCGACGCGCATGGCGCTGGCCTTCTGCTATACGAAGTGGCAGGTTGCCAGCACCATCATCGGCGTGACGTCGGTGGCGCAACTCGACGAAGACCTCGATGCGTGGGGCACCAGGCTGTCGCCCGAACTGCTGGAGGCTATCGACCGGGTGCGCTGGGAGATGCGCGACCCGGCCGCGTGAGCGCCAGCGTCGCGAAGTGGCTGCGCCAGCGCAGGCCGTCGGGTGCCAGCCGGACGGCGCGCACCAGGTAGCGGCCGGGCCGCGGCAGGTCGAAGTAGACCCGGCCTTCGCGGTCCGACCGCGACCAGGTGGCCACCTCGCCCGATTCACTGACCAGCTCCACCGACTGCCCCGCCACCGGTCGCGCGTATGACAGCACGCGCATCGCGCGGCCTTCGGAGACGATTTCCAGCGGCGCGCCCGCGATGATGCGTGACGCCGTGCCGGCCATGTCGACGCGAGCGAACTTGCTGTACCGCTCGTGCCACGCGACGCCGGCTTCGCGCATCGCGTCCCAGCGGTGCTCAATGGCGGCTGGAGGCCGGATCTCCCGCAAGTAGGTCTCGACCAGGCCCGGCTCCAGTTCCACGTGCGCTTCGCCCGTCTGCACCCAGCAAGAGCCGCCGCCGCAGGTGACGGGAGCGGGCACGCCCGGACCTTCGGCGTGCGGGTAGCGCGACCCGGTGTGCAGCACCCAGCCGCCGGCGGGTGCGGGCGCCAGCCAGCTGTCGTGCGCCCACGCTCCTGTCGCCAGGACAAGCAGCCCCAGCAGGCAGGCAGCGGCGGCGCGCACGAGTTTCACAGCGGCTTCGGCTCTTCGGTTTCGCTGGTGGCGAGCGTCGCGTCGCCCAGCACCAGCGGTTCCGAGGTTTCACTCACGCTAGCCGCTACGCCGTTGGCGAAGTCGAAAGCGGCGGCCGGTGACTCGGTGGCCGAGCGCGGCACGTCGGTGCCGCTGACGAACGGGTCGGCGGTCGCGGGCGAGCCGCCACCACCGCCGCCGCCGCAAGCGGACAAGAGCAGGGCCAGCAGGCCGGCCAGGTGTCGCTGGTTCATGGCCGGCTCCTTCACTGCGAACCCGGCAGCGGCGTGTTCAGGTAGGGGAAGCCCGACAGGAAGGGCACCACGGCCTGGTCGACCGCGTCGTGCACGTCGAGTGACGCGGACCCGGCAGGCACGCTGGAAGGCTTGCACGCCGACGTGACGCCCGCCACGCCCGGGATGCTGTTCAGGCCCAGCGTGTTGCCGTCTCCGTTGGCCATGCACAGGCCACCGAGCACGGCGACCAGCGCGATGTCGACCACGTCGTCCTTGGGCCGGCGGCCGTTGGGGAAGCCGGCGAAGTCGGTGCCCGCCGGCGACATCTTCAGGCTGCCGACGATCGCCAGGCGGTTCTGCATCGCGAAGGGCACCGGCGGCGTCGACGTATTCAGGCGCAGCATCTCCGAAGGCGTGACGGTGGCCGGTTTGTTCACGCCGGTGATGCCGGTCAGGAACACGGTGGCCAGGTCGGTGCGCGGCAGGTTGGTGGGTGCCAGCCCGGCCGGGTTGCCGGTGAGCACCAGCCCCAGCAGCGCAGGCAGCGTCGGGTTGGTGACGTAGTCGAGGAACTGGCCGTCGTCCTTCGGTTTGGACGCATTGAACTTGTCCTTGTCCTTCAGGCCGATCACCACTTCGTTGACCAGCGGGTTGCCCAGCCGCGACACCTGCGTCCATGCGCCACCGGCCTTCTCATTGGACTGGTGGCCCGACGAGGGCGCGCCGTTGAGCATGCGAGCCTGCCGCAGGCTGGCCGTGGTCCAGCCGCCGATCACGGGCTCGCTGCCGTTGGTGAGGCAATCCTTGTGCACCTCCAGCGCCATCGACGTGACGTTGGCGTCCTGGATCGAATTGGCCGCCGCTGCATCGATGTTCGCGGGGTTGGTGATGACGGCCAGTGGCGCGTTCACCAGGTCGAAGATGGTGCCCAGGTTGACCGCGAAGCCCTCCTGCCGCTGGCCCACGAACACGCGGCCGCTGTCCTTGCCGCTGGGGCAGCCCGGGATCTTCACGTCGTGGATGTGCTTGCCCGCGTAGGTGGCATAGGCGGCCGCGTTGCCCAGCGTTTTCACGCCGATGTAGTCGACCGGCTTTTCGAACGTCGTGCCGCCGCCGGCCTTGGCCACGGCCTGGACGCTGCCCGTGCGGCGGTTGCCGCGCACCACTGCCAGCGTGTACGTTTCGTTCAGGTTCAGGTTGGCATCGTTGACGTTGGCCACGCCGCCCGCCTGGATCAGCGGGATGGCGACGTTCTTGCTGCCGATAGCCAGCGACACGTTGTTGAGCTTGTTCTGGAAGCGGAACTGGAAGGTGACGTCTTCCGCCGCGTCGCCGTTGTTGTCGATGTGGATCTCGTACAGCGCGTTCGGGTCCATCGAGAAGTAGTTGGGCCCGCCGTACGGGCCCTGCAGCGGCTGGTAGTTGGCGATCAGCGTCACGTAGTCGCTGCGCCCGCCGCTGCCGTTGGCCGCCACGCCTTCGTAGCTGCGGAACATGTAGAAGTCGGTGGCGTCCACCTTGGGCACGGTCGTGATGAACGGCGCCTCGCGGTGGCTGGAGGCCAGGCTCAGGCTGGCGGCGCACAGCGCGCCGGCGGCCACCGCCACCGCGCTCGTGATCCGGGTCTTTCTCATGAAGGTCTCTCCTGGTTGGGATTGCCGGGTCGGCGAGCGCAGTACGCGGGGCGTGGTGCAACCGGATGCCATGTCCTTGCAGCGCGCACAGCCATGAATCCGGTTGGGCGGGCGCTGCGTAGGCCACAATCCGCGCGTGAGCAAGAAAGACCGAGTGAGCGAAACGCCGGCCACCGCCTTCCTCAGGGCGCACAAGGTCGCGTTCACCGAGCATCCCTACGACTACCTGGAGCACGGCGGCGCGCAGCACAGCGCGCAGGTGCTCGGCTTCGATCCGTTCACCGTGGTGAAGACGCTGGTGATGGAAGACGAGAAGGCGCGGCCGCTCATCGTGCTGATGCACGGCAATCGCACCGTGTCGACCAAGAACCTGGCGCGGCAGGTCGGCGCCAAGTCGGTGCAGCCGTGCAAGCCCGAAGTCGCCAACCGCCACAGCGGCTACCTGGTGGGCGGCACCTCGCCTTTCGGCACGCGCAAGGAGATGCCGGTGTATATCGAGGAGACGATCCTGGCGTTGCCGCGGATCTGCATCAATGGGGGGCGGCGGGGGTACCTGGTGGGGATCGACCCGAAGGTGTGTGTCGACTTGCTCGGGGCCAAGGCGGTGAACTGTGCGCTGGAAGAGTGATGGCACCGTTGCACAATACGACCCGTGCAGCTGCTCTACCCCATCCTCGCCACCGCCGCCGCCTACCTCGTCGGCTCGCTAGCCTTCGCCGTCATCATCAGCAAGGTCATGGGCCTGGCCGACCCGCGCACCTTCGGCAGCAGGAACCCCGGCGCCACCAACGTGCTGCGCTCCGGCAGCAAGGCCGCCGCCATCGTGGTGCTGCTGCTCGACGCGTGCAAGGGGCTGGTGCCGGTGCTGCTGGTCAAGTTGTTCGGCAAGCCCTACGGCATGCAAGACGGCACCATGGCCATGGTGGGCCTGGCCGCCTTCCTCGGCCACCTGTACCCGGTGTACTTCCACTTCAAGGGCGGCAAGGGCGTGGCCACCTTCATCGGCGTGGTGTTCGGCATCCACTGGGCGCTGGGCCTGGCCACCGGGCTCACGTGGCTCATCATCGCTTTCTTCTTCCGCTACTCGTCGCTCGCGTCGCTGGTGGCCGCCGTCTTCGCGCCGGCCTACTACCTGCTGGGCAACCGCGTGGCCTGGTATGCCGAGACGGCGGTGGCACTGTCGCTGGTGGCGACGGGCGCGCTGCTCGCCTGGCGGCACCGGGAGAACATCCAGCGCCTGCTGCAAGGCTCCGAGTCGAAGCTCGGCGCGAAGAAGTAGCCGCCATTCTTGAGGCCGGTCAACGATCGTCCATTCCCCTCCTGTTGCCCGTTGCGGGCGGCGCATGATTTGACTGTGCTGGCTCCTGCCGGAGCCGGCCAACGTCATGCACAGGAGGTGCAACATGCCTGCCCGGTCCGGATGGAGCCCGTGGCGCGTGTTGGCGACTTTGGTGGCGGCCATTGCAGTGGCCGTCGTCGCGGTCCCGGCCCACGCCCAGAAGAAGACTCCCGTGAAAGCATCGGCCTTCAACGCGAAGGACTGCTACGAATGCCACGAGGCCATCCAGGAGTTCCACGAGAAGAACAGCCACCGCAAGCTCGGCTGCGACTCGTGCCACACCGGGCTGGAGGCGCACCGCAAGTTCGGCAAGGGCCGGCCTCCGACGACCACCGACCCCGCGAACTGCGGCGAATGCCACGCCAACCAGTTCCGCACCATGTACGCCATGAACACGGACAAGACGGCGCACAAGGAAAAGGGCGTCGCCGCGGCCGGAGCGCTGGACAAGCTGCTGATGCCGCACGGGTTCACGCGCGAGCACAACGAACCGCGCTCGCACGCGTTCGCGCTGTATGACCAGCTGGCCGTGGACCGCGCGTTCGGTGGCCGCTTCTCCAACAAGGAAGGCAAGGCCGGCCTCACCCGCATGGGCGGCAACTTCCGAATCTGGGACGCGCTGAAAGACGACTTCCCGGGCGAGCCGCACAAGGCCTTCAAGCCCGGCACGGCGGCCGCCGCCAACCCGGTGTGCATGTCGTGCAAGACCGCCGACCACATCCTCGACTGGGCCTACATGGGCGACCCCGAGCCCAAGGCCAAGTGGAGCCGGCTGTCCAAGGTCAACGAGTTCGTGAAGGACGTCAACCATTCGGTCAACTGCATCTTCTGCCACGACCCGCACTCGGCCGGGCCGCGCGTGATTCGCGACGGCCTGATCCAGGCCCTGACGCGTCCCGAGAAGGACACGCTGTGGCACAAGGACCCCAAGGGCGCGAAGATCGACGTGAAGGAACTCGGCGAGCGCGGCTTCACGCGCAAGGTGGCCATGCTGAGCCGCTACGACAGCAAGCTGCAGTGCGCGCAGTGCCACGTGGAATACAACTGCAACCCCGGCTTCGACCCCGTCACGGGCCAGCCGATCGGGATGGACGATGCGCGCACCAACCACTTCCCGCTGAAGGCGGTGACGGACATCGGCCAGCACTACAAGGACCTGCGCTTCGGCGATTTCCGCCACGGCATCACCGGCGCCATCCTGTGGAAGGGCCAGCACCCCGACGTGGAAGTGTTCTACAACAGCACGCACCAGAAGGCCGGTGCCGAGTGCGCAACGTGCCACATGCCCAAGGCCGTGGATCCGAAGACGGGCAAGAAGTACACGTCGCACTGGCAGACTTCGCCGCGGCACTACCCGCGCGAGGCGTGCCTGGGTTGCCACAAGACCTGGACCGAGAAGCAGGCGGTGTACAGCATCGACTCGCTGAAGAACCGCTGGGTCGGCAAGATGCGCAAGGCCGAGTTCTGGCTCACGCGGCTGGTCGACAAGTTCGAGGCGGCGCAGAACATGGGCGTGGATGCGGCTGTCCTGGCCGAGGCTCGCGCGAAGCACTCCGAAGCGCATATCCATTGGGAATGGTGGTCGGCCACTAACGGCGCGCACTTCCACCACCCGCAACAGTTCGAGGAGTCGATCAACAAGGGCATGGCCCTGTCGCAGGCCGGCATCAAGGTGCTGGACGATGCGATGGCGAAGCGCCGCACCGAGCGGGGGGTGGCGACCCCGGCATCGGCGCCGGCGCCCGCCGTCGCGGGAGCAGCCGGTGCGCGTTGACGCTCGTCATGCCGCGGTGGCCGGCTCGCTGGCCTCGCTGGCGGCGCTGGCGGCAGCGGCCGTGCTCGCCTTCGACCTGGTGGCCCCGGTGCCACCGCCGGACCGCTACACGCTGCTCGAGCGCCAAGTGCGCGACGAGCCCGACGATGGCCGGGCCCGCGTCTTGAAGGCGCGCATGGATGTCGCCGCAGGCCGCCACGACGCAGCGGCTGCAGGCTTTGCGCAAGCACTGGCGCGCGATGCCAAGGTGGCGCGTGACGCGGCCGTCTGGGTGGAACTGGCCGAAGCCGTCGCCATGTCGCAGGGCGACAGGCTCGCGGGCGAGCCTGAGCGCCTGCTCGAGCGCGCGCTGGGACTCGACGCATCGAACGCCCGCGCGCTCGACCTGGCCGGCAGCGCCGCCTGGGAACGCGGCGACTTCGTTCGCGCGGCCGGGTATTGGGAGCGCCTGGAGGCGCTGCTGCCGCCGTCCGACCCGCGGCGCGCAGCCCTGTCGGCGGCCCTCGAGAAGGCACGCCAGCGGGCGAGGCTCACGTTGCCGCCCTGATGCGGTGAGAATGGGAGGCATGAGCCGCTTCGCCCCCCAACCGTGATCGACAAGGTTGCCGCCACCATCGCCGACGCGCTCGCCGGCACGCCCGACGGCGCCACCGTCATGATCGGCGGCTTCGGCACTGCCGGCATCCCGAACGAGCTGATCGATGGCCTCATCGAGCAGGGCGCGAGCGGCCTGACGATCGTCAACAACAACGCCGGCAACGGCGACACCGGGCTTGCCGCGCTGCTGAAGGCGGGCCGTGTGCGCAAGGTCATCTGCAGCTTCCCGCGGCAGGCCGACAGCCACGTGTTCGATGCGCTGTACCGCAGCGGCAGGATCGAACTGGAACTGGTGCCGCAGGGCAACCTGGCCGAACGCATCCGCGCCGCGGGCGCGGGCATCGGCGGCTTCTTCACGCCCACCGGCTACGGCACCGAACTCGCCAAGGGCAAGGAGACGCGCGAGATCGACGGCCGCATGCACGTCTTCGAGCAGCCGATCCACGCCGAGCTGGCTTTGATCAAGGCCGAGCGCGGCGACCGCTGGGGCAACCTCACGTACCGCAAGGCGGCGCGCAACTTCGGGCCGGTGATGGCGGTGGCCGCGCAGCGCACGGTGGCCAGCGTGCACGAAATCGTCGAGCTCGGTTCGCTCGACCCCGAGTCGGTCGTCACGCCCGGCATCTTCGTGCATCGCATCGTGCAGGTGGCGCGCACCGCCACCACGGCGGGCGGGTTCCGCAAGGAGGCATGAGCATGGCGGCCTATCGCAGGCGAACCAAGGGCGAATTGGCGCAGCGCGTGGCGCGCGACATCCACGAAGGCGCCTACGTCAACCTCGGCATCGGCATGCCGACGCTGGTGGCCAACCACTTGCCGCGCGGGCTCGAGGTTGTCCTGCACAGCGAGAACGGCATCCTCGGCATGGGCCCGGCGCCGGCCGTTGGCGAGGAAGACTACGACCTGATCAACGCCGGCAAGCAGCCCGTGACCATGCTGGCCGGCGGCGCCTACTTCCACCACGCCGACAGCTTCGCGATGATGCGCGGCGGCCACCTCGACATCTGCGTGCTGGGCGCTTTCCAGGTGTCGGCCACCGGCGACCTCGCCAACTGGCACACCGGCGAGAAGGACGCCATTCCCGCGGTCGGCGGCGCGATGGACCTGGCCGTCGGCGCGAAGCAGACCTGGGTGATGATGGACCTGCTCACGAAGAAGGGCGAGAGCAAGCTGGTGGAGCGCTGCAGCTATCCGCTGACGGCAATCGGCTGCGTGAAGCGCGTGTACGGCGACCTGGCGACGCTGGAGTGCACGCCGCAGGGCCTGAAGCTGGTGGACATGGTCGACGGCCTGTCGCGACTGGAGCTCCAGGAGCTGCTGCGGTTGCCGGTCACCTGAGCCGTTACGGGGCATGTGGTCAAATCTGCGGGTTTCATGCCGGAGGATCGATGGGTACGCTGACGCTGGCGCAAGCCAACCAGATCATTGCGGGTGCGCTCGCGAAGTCAAAGGAAATGGGCTACAAGCCGATGGGGGTTGCCGTGGTCGACGAGGCCGGCAACCTGAAGGCGTTCGCCAGGGAAGACGGCGCCAGCATGTTCCGCTTCGAGATTGCGCGCGGCAAGGCTTATGCAGCCGTGGCCATGGGAGCCGCCTCGGGCGTGCTGGCGCAGCGCGCCAGGGACAACCCGACTTTCTTCACCTCGCTGGCGGCCGCCGGCGACGGCAAGTTCATTGCACAGACCGGCGCCGTGCTGGTCAAGCACGCGGACGGCCGCATCCTGGGTGCGGCTGGCGCCAGCGGCGGCACCGGTGAGGAAGACGAGTTGATCTGCAAGGCCGGGGCGGCCGCGGCGGGCTTGCTGGCGGGCTGAGCTTCCCACTGCGGCGTGATCGTTGACGCCGGTCAACATGCCTTTCCCCCGGTTCATCAGAATGCAAATCGTTCTCATCCGAGTTCGACTGTGCCGATGGACCTGCCGCGCACCCTTGCCCAACTCGCCTACGGAGAGGCAGCCCTCATCTGCGCGCTGCAGGCGCCGCCCGGGCTTCCGGGGTGTTCCCGCCAGCTGGAAGACATGGGCTTCGTGCCGGGCGAACTGGTGCGCGTGCTGCGGCGTGCGCTGCTGCCCGAGGGGCCGCTCGTCGTGCGGCTGGGGGAAGGTGCCACCTTTGCGCTGAGGCACCAGGAGGCCGCCTGCATCCACGTCGAGGCCGCGTGATGCGCCCAGGTGAAGCGGTCGTCCACGTCCACCCGCCAGGGCCGTTGCTCGCGCTGCTGGGCAACCCCAACTGCGGCAAGACGGCGCTGTTCAACCGCCTCACCGGCAGCCGCCAGAAAGTGGCCAACTACGCAGGCGTCACCGTCGAACGAAAGGAAGGCCGCTTCACGACCGAGGGCGGGCGCAAGCTGCGCCTGCTGGACCTGCCCGGCACCTACAGCCTGCACCCGCGCAGCGCCGACGAGCGCGTCACGCGTGACGTGCTGCTCGGCTCGGCGGCCGGCGAGAAGCGGCCCGACCTGCTTCTGTGCGTCGTCGATGCGACGCACCTGCGGCGGCAACTGCGGCTGGTGTTCGCGGCGAGGCAGCTCGGCCTGCCCTGCGTGGTGGCGCTCAACATGTGCGACGCCGCCGAGCGTCGCGGGCTTACGATCGATGCGGACGCGCTGTCGCGCGAACTCGGGCTGCCGGTGGTGCGCACGGTGGCCGTGACGGGCGAGGGTGTCGAAACGCTGCGGCGGCTGCTCGACGATCGCGCAAAGTGGGAGGTTCCCCCGCCTCCCGCCGTGGGCGAGGGCGACCACCAGCGCATCGACCGCCTGCTGGCACGGCTCGGCCTGGCGGGTGCGCTGCCGCCCGAAGCCACCGACCGCATCGACCGCTTCGTGCTGCATCCGGTCGCCGGCCCGCTGCTGCTCGCCGCGGTGCTCTTCTTCGTGTTCCAGGCCGTCTTCGCGGGCGCGGCGCCGCTGCAGGACGGCATCGAGGCGGCGGCGCTCCGGGCCGGCTCGGAAATCGCCGCGTGGCTGCCCCCCGGACCGCTGCGCAGCCTGCTGGTGGACGGTGTGATCGCGGGCGCGGGTGGGGTGCTGGTGTTCCTGCCGCAGATCCTCATCCTGTTCTTCTTCATCCTCGTGCTCGAGGAGTCCGGCTACCTGCCGCGCGCGGCGTACCTGCTCGACCGGATGATGGGTGGCCTCGGCCTCTCGGGCCGCTCCTTCATCCCCCTGCTTTCCAGTTTCGCGTGCGCCATTCCCGGCATCATGGCCTGCCGCACCATCCCGAACACGCGCGACCGGCTGGTGACGATCGCACTGGCGCCGCTGATGACCTGCTCGGCGCGGCTGCCGGTGTATGCGCTGCTCATCGGCGCGTTCATCCCGCGCCGCGAACTCGGATTCGGCATCGGCCTGCAGGGCCTCGTGCTGTTTGCGCTGTACCTGGCGGGTGTCGCCGCCGCCGCGCTGGTGGCGTGGCTGCTGAAGCACGCCACCGCACACGGGCAGGTCCGCACGCTGATGATGGAACTGCCCGCCTACCACTGGCCCCGCGCCGCCAACCTCGCCATCGGGCTGTGGCAGCGCGCGCTGGTGTTCCTGCGGCGCGTGGGCGGCATCATCCTGGGCCTCACCGTGCTCGTGTGGGCCCTGGCCAGCTTTCCAGCGGCGCCCGCCGATGCGGCCCTGCCGGCCATCGAGTACAGCTTCGCCGGCCAGCTGGGCCACCTGCTCGCGGGGCTGTTCGCGCCTGCAGGCTTCAACTGGCAGATCGCCGTGGCGCTGGTGGCGGGGCTGGCTGCGCGCGAAGTGGCGGTCGGTGCGCTGGGCGCCGTGTATGCGGTGGCCGCCACCGGCGACGCCGCTGCGCAGCAGCTGGGCCTGCTGATCGCCCAGCACTGGAGCCTGCCCACCGGCCTTGCGCTGCTGGCCTGGTACGTGTTCGCGCCGCAATGCGTGAGCACGCTGGTCGCCATGCGGCGCGAGTCCGGGAGCTGGGCGCTGCCCGCGGGCGTGGCGGCCGCGCTGTTCGGGCTCGCGTACGGGGCCGCGTTCCTGACCTTTCGCGCAGCCCTCGCTTGCTGAAGCAAGGTTGACCTGGCACAAGGAATTCGAGAAGGTCACCGTGCGGGCCGGCACTTTCGATTCGTTCCGCGTGGTGTGCACCGCGCCGGGGTCGGTCGACACCATGTGGTCCAGCGTCGACATGGGCATGTGGATCAAGGCGGACCTGCGGCGCAGTGCCGAGCACTTCGCGGGCGCGGGCACCCAGCAGCACGAACTGCTCGCCGTCAACCTGCGCAAGTGACCGCCTATTCCGCCTCGATGAGGTAGCGCGTCACCAGCGGCGGCTCTTCACCCACATGAAGGGCCAGCCGCCTGTCGCGCAACTGCACGTCCGAAGCCGTCACACGGTCGAACCGGCGCAGGTGCTCGGTCCACGACTCGTCGGTGATCTCCTCGATGAAGTGCGCCGGGTCGTGCAGGTCGTGCAGCAGCTGCCAGTTCAGCGCGCCCTGCTGCAGGCGGCTGCGCCGGCTTTCCTGCATGATCGCCAGGAATTCCTGGGTGCGCGCCGGGTCGATGCGGTATTCGATGGTCACGCGGATGCGCCCGGCGGCCGGCGGCGCGGGCATCTGCGGGATCTTCATCACGCCGCGCTTGGGCGTCAGGTCTTCCTCGGTGCCGCGGTCCACCACCAGCCGCTGCGCTGCAACCATCAGCACGATGCTGCTCGCGGCCGCTACCAGGATGCTCGTGTGCACGCCGTACCACGTGGCGACCTGTCCCCACAGGGCCGCGCCGCCGGCGGTGGAACCCATCAGCGACATCTGGTAGATGGACATGCCGCGCGCCCGCACCCAATCGGGCAGGGCCATCTGCGCGGCGACGGTGAGCGTGTTCGCAACCGTCAGCCACGCCATGCCGGCGATCATCATCGCCGGCACCGCCACGTAGACATTGGGCGCGAAGGCCACGACCACCGAGCCCGCGCCTTGCAGGGCCGTGCCCAGCAGCACCCGCTGCTGCAGGGGCAGCCAGGCGCGGATGCGCGGCATCACGAGTGCGGCAACGATGGCCCCGACGCCCATGGCAGCCAGCAGCACGGTGAACGTCCCGGCCTTGCCGCCCTGGATGCCGCGGGCCACCAGTGGCAGCAGCGCCATGATGGCGGTGGAGTGCAGGAAGAACAGCGCGATGCGCAGCATGATCGCGCGCATGCGGCTCGACTGCCACACGTACTGCATGCCCACCCGCATGGCGCTGGCCAGCCGCTCGCGCCCCAGAGGGCTTTCGGTGTGCTCGCGCCGCCAGCTCATGATGATGAAGCCGGCCGTCACCGACAGCACGGCGTTCATGGCGAACACCCACTCGCTGCCGACGCTCGCGATCAGCGCGCCGGCAATGAGCGGGCCGACGATGCGCGATGCGTTCATCGCCACGCCGTTCAGGGCCAGCGCCTGCGGCAAGTGGTGCCGCGGCACGATCTCGGGAATGATGGCCGCGAACACCGGCCAGCGCATGGCCAGCCCCACCCCGTTGGCGAAAGTCAGCGCCAGCAGCAGCGGCGCGGTGAGCGCATCCATCCAGATCACCGCGAACAGCAGCACCGAGACCGTGGCCACCCAGAACTGCGTGACCATGAAGTAGCGCCGGCGGTCCACGATGTCGGCCAGCGCGCCGCTGGGCAGGCCGAGCAGGAAGACGGGCAGGGTGGAGGCGCTCTGCACCAGCGCCACCCACAGGGGAGACGGGCCGATCGACGTCATCAGCCAGGCCGCGGCCACGTCGTTCGCCCACATCGTGGTGTTGGCTGCCAGCCACGTCAGCCACAGCATGCGGAACACCGGTGCCTGCAGCGGCCCCAGCGCGGACGGTCGCTCAGTGGGCGGGTTGCCGCTCAATAACGCCGCTCCAGCACCATGATGTCGTTCTCGCGCTTCATCTGGAAGCGCGACAGGAAGCTGTTGCCCAGCAGCACGTGCGGCATGCCGGCCGGCGACACCACGGCCTCGACGCCGTAGATTTCCACGTCGTTGATGCGCACCGAGTCGAGCTTGACGAGCCAGCCGCGCACGTTGCCGTTGGCGGTGTGCAGCATCACCGGGCGGCCGGTGGCTTCGTACTTCACGCCGATGCGGTCGGCGTCTTCCTTGCTGAGCGACACCGACGTGGCGCCCGTGTCCACCAGGAACTGCACCGACCGGCCGTTGATGGACCCGCGCGGCATGAAGTGGCCGCCGCTGTCCATGGTGAACACGAGCCGGTTGCCGCGTGCCGGGGCCGGGCCGCCCCCCACGCTGGCGGGCGAATCGCCCACGCGCAGCGTGAAGCGTTTGCCGCCCACTTCCAGCATGGCCTGGTCACCCAGCGTGGAGAGCACCTTCACGCCTTCGTGCGACTCGCCGGGCGCCACCGACCGCGGCGCGCCGCCGTTCACGATCAGCAGCGCCTTGCTGCCGAGCATGCCCTGCAGCGCCACGGTCTGGGCCTGCACGGCGCCGCCCAGCAAGGCAGCGAGCGCCGCAGCGACGATCCGCTTGGACATGGCATCACTCCCGGAAGTTGGTGAAGGCAAGGGGCAGGTCGGCCATTTCCTTGCGCACGAGCGCGATGGCGGCCTGCAGGTCGTCGCGCTTGGTCCCGCTGACGCGCACCACTTCGCCCTGGATGGCGGCCTGCACCTTCAGCTTGCTTTCCTTGATGAGCTTCTGGATCTTCTTCGCGTGCTCGGACTCGATCCCGTTGCGCACGCGCAGCACCTGCCGCACCTTGTCGCCGCCCATCTTCTGCACGTCGCCCTTGTCGAGGAAGCGCACGTCGACTCCGCGCTTGGCCATCTTGGCCAGCAGGATGTCCTGCACCTGCTGCAGCTGGAAGTCGGCGTCGCCGGTGACGGTGATCTCCTTGTCCTTCAGCTCGATGGCCGCAGCGGTGCCCTTGAAATCGAAGCGCGTGCCGATTTCCTTGGCCGTGTTGTCGACGGCGTTCCTGACTTCGACCATGTCCGGCTCGAGCACGGCGTCGAACGAAGGCATATCTTCTTCTCCTTGGGTCACAATTGTCCCATGATCGTCGAGCCCAACGCGCCGCTGCAGCCGCACAACACCTTCGGCATCGTTGCCAGGGCGCGCAGCATGGTGCGGGTGCAGGGCGTTGCCGACGTGCAGGCGGTGCTGGCGCACCCTGACCTGGGCGCCGGGCCCAAGTTCGTGCTGGGCGGCGGCAGCAACATCGTGCTGACGGGCGACGTGAAGGCCACGGTGCTCAAGGTCGAGATCATGGGCCGGCAGGTGCTGGAAGACGGCCCGCGTTCCACGCTGGTCGAAGCCGGGGCGGGGGAGAACTGGCACGACTTCGTCACCTGGACGCTGGAGCAGGGCCTGCCGGGGCTGGAAAACCTGGCCCTGATCCCCGGCACCGTGGGCGCGGCGCCGGTGCAGAACATCGGCGCCTACGGGGTGGAGCTGCAGGACAGCTTCGAGTCGCTGGACGCGGTCGACCTGAACACCGGCCGGGTGTTCTCGCTGGACGCGACCCAGTGTGCATTCGGCTACCGCGACTCGGTTTTCAAGCACAGCGCGGCGCGCGACAGCGACCTGGGGCTGGCGGGGCGGGCGCTGATCCTGCGTGTGCGCCTCAGGCTGCGCAAGCCCTGGAAGCCGCTGCTGGGCTACCTGGACCTGCAGCGCAAGGTGGCTGAAACCGGTGTCACCGACCCGTCGGCCCGGCAGGTCTACGACTGGGTCTGTGCCATCCGCAGCGCCAAGCTGCCCGACCCGCGCGTCATCGGCAACGCGGGCAGCTTCTTCAAGAACCCCACGGTCACGCCCGAGCAGTGCCAGGACATCATCGCGCGTGACCCCGGCATCGTGCATTACCCCATGCCCGACGGCTCGGTGAAGCTGGCGGCGGGCTGGCTGATCGATGCCTGCGGCTGGAAGGGCAAGTCGGTGGGCAAGGCCGGCGTGTACGAGAAGCAGGCGCTGGTGCTGGTCAACCGGGGCGGGGCGACCGGGGGCGAGGTGGTGACCCTGGCGCGGGCGATCCAGACGAGCGTTTACGAGCGTTTCGGGATCCGGCTGGAGCCGGAGCCGGTGGTGGTTTGAAGAGAGCTGGGGTTGCACCCCAGCTATCGTTAGCCAGCCAACGCCGCTTCGATCTCCGCAAACGACTTCGCCTGCACCGGCAGCTGCAGCGCCATCCCCAGCTGCCGCGCCATTTGCGACAGCGAGAAAATACCGCGTACCTCGCGCTGGCCATCGGCCGACTGCTGCACCACCAGCGCGTGGTGCCGCCGGGCATGTTGCAGGCTCGCCACCACCTGGCCAACTCGTGCACGTTCCACCGTATGCATGTCGAAAGCTTCCAGGCGGTCGGCCGGCGTCATCACGTCGGCCACCAGGATGTCGCTGTGCGGGATGCGCCGGGTCTCGGCCACCGCCACCGGCTTCTCGCCGAGGATGTCGTTGGTGGTGATGATGCCCACCAGGTTCTGCTGGTCGTCCACCGCCAGCAGCATGCGCACGCCGCGCTTCACCATGAAGGCGTGCGCCGCATCCATGGTGTCCTGCGGGGATGTCACGGCGGCAGCCACGCGCGTCAGGTCGGTCATCACCTCGAGCGCCGGCGAGTCGAGGGTGACGGACGCCTGCCGCTGGTCGGGCCGGCAGACGCGCATCTGGCCGATGGCAGGAAGGATTGCGAGGGTGTTCGAAGCCATGGCCGGTCCTCCGTGATGCGAATCCATGATCCGCCCATTCCCATCCTATGGCAATCGCCCCCTCGTTCGGGGGGATGTGCGAAACGGCCGCGCATTCATAGAATGGTTTGTCACCGCTTGTTACTACCCCGGAGCCGCCATGTCTTACCTGCGCAGTACCTTTGCCCTCCTTCTCGCTTTGGCCGCTTGCACCGCATTCAGCCAGGCGCCGGCTTCCGGCGACGGCAGCAACCAGCCTGCCCCCGGCTTTGCGCCGGCGGCGCCTGCGGCCCCTGCGGCACCCGCCATGGCGCCGGGCTTCGCACCGGCTGCGGCGGCTGCCGCGCCCGTGCCGCCCGCGGTGGCTGCCGCCATGGCCACGCTGGCCGACCCCGACCCCGACGCCCGCTTCAAGGGCAAGATGGGCGGCACTTTCGGCAAGAACGTCACCGAGGTGCTGCCCGCCGGCAAGCGCGTGGCCATCGTCGGCTTCCGGGTGGCCTTCATCACCGACAACAAGATCACCGCCCAAGTGCGCAGTGCGTACCTGCCGGGCATGGACTTCAGCGGCGCAAGATCGTCATTCTTCGTCGAGCTGAAAGGCGTGGACGGCACGACCATGCAGAACGTGACCGACCGCGCGTACAAGGACCTGGTGGCGTTGCTGGCCGCGTCCGGCCGCGAGGTGGTGCCCATGGAGCAGTTGCTGGAACATTACGCAGGCATCAAGCAGAGCAACCGCGGCTACGTGAAGGAGCAGAACGGCCAGACCGCCAACTTCTTCTCGCCCAGCGGCATGCCGCTGTTCTTCACGCACTTCGAAGGGCAGTGGGGCGACTCGGGCATGCTGGACCTGGGCAACTACCGCAAGCTGCAGGAGATCTCGTCGAAGCTGAACGCCGTGGTCATCGCGCCCGTGGTGTTCGTCAACTTCGCCCGCATGAGTTCCAGCGGCAACCAGTCGGGCCTGGTGGCGCGCTCGGCCGAGACGGGCGGCGAGATGGCGATGTCGGTCGCCGGCTTCAGCAGCCTGTACATCCGCACCGAGGAATTCCGCAACGGCATGCTGATGAAGGGCGACGAAGGCAGCTTCCAGATGTCCGGCGCCATCGCCAGCCCGATGGAGTTCGGCAAGATGCAGGTGACGGCGCAGGAAGACAACCGGGGCGTACGAACGGCGCTCAACGTCGTCGGCTTTCTCGGCGGCATCCCCAACCTGGGCGGCGCTGCGCGCAGCACCACCAAGGCCATTGCCGAGACGAGCAACGACGCCTACGCGGCCGCCGCCAACGATGCGCTGCTGCGCATGTCGGCCACGCTGGGCAAGTGGTTCGCGAAATACCCGCCGCAATAAGCTAGTGCCAGGCGCCCAGCAGGGCGCCCATCGCGGTGAACGCGACGACCTGGTAGCCGCTGTTCACCAGCCACAGCTTGAGGCTGCGGCGCTCGAACAGGTAGGTCACGCCCAGCGCCATGGCCACCCAGCCCAGGCCGGCGGCGAAACCGGCAAAGGTGCCGAAGCCCAGCGTGGCCTTCGGCCCCACGAATGCCGCCAGGTTGGCGGCCGCGACGAGGTTGGCGACGAAGGCCAGGCCGAAGATGCGGCCCATGCCGCCCTGGTTCAGCTGCGCCTCGGTCATGCCGGCCTCGCGTGCCCACACCTTGGCGAACAACAGGGGCGAATACCACAGCCCGCCGATGGCGAAATTGATGAGTGCGGCCACGAGCACCGCCGGATAATGGATCTGCACTTCCATGGGCACCTCCTCGTTGCGTCGATGGTGGGATGACCGCCGCCGCGGATCAAGCAGGAGCCGACCGAAACCGGATATGAGCGTACCGAAGCCGGATGCCCGGCCGCCCGGGCTGCTGTTCGACGACCGCCCCGTGATGGCGGTGGGCGTGCTGGCCTTCGGCACCGGCATTCCCGTGCTCACGGGCCTGTACGGGCCGGTCTCGCCGGGCTCGGCCCTGTTCTGGTTGGGCTTCGTCTGGTTCATCGCGCTGGCGGCGGCCATCTGGGGCGGCAACCGCTGGCTGCTGTTTCGCCAGCGCCGCCACCTCGACTGGTTCTCGGTGCCGTGGCGCAAGCTCGTGTCGCTGGTCAGCGCCAACGTGCTGTTCACCGCGCCGCTCACCATCGCCGCGCTGTGGGCTTGGTACCGGGCGGCGGGCCTGCCCGTCGACATCCGCACCATCGAGCTGGTGACGCTCACCAACGTGCTCTGCGTGCTGTTCGTGACGCACGCCTACGAAACCGTGTTCCTCATTCGCGAGCGGCAGGGCGACATGGTGCGCGTCGAGCGGCTCGAAAGGCTGCGCGCGCAGGCCGAGCTCGACGGCCTGAAAGCGCAGGTGGACCCGCACTTCCTGTTCAACAGCCTCAACACGCTCGGCCACCTGATCCGGCACGACGCGCGGGTGGCGCGCGAGTTCTGCGACACGCTGGCCGAGGTGTACCGCTACCTGCTGGCCAGCCGCAACAGCGACAGCGTGCCGCTGTCGCAGGAGCTGGAATTCGTGCGCATGTACCACCGCCTGCTGGCGCTGCGCTTCGGTGACGCGTTGCAGCTCGACATCGAAGCGGGCGCTTTCGAGCTGCGCATGCCGCCGATGTCGCTGCAGACGCTGCTGGAGAACGCGGTCAAGCACAACCGGGTGGAGTCGGGCGACCGGCTGGTCGTGACCATCGCTGCTGCTCCCGGCGGAGTGGAGGTGAGCAACCCGGTGCGCCCGCGCAGCAGCGCCAGGCCATCGCTGGGCGTGGGCCTGCGCAACCTCGACGAGCGCTGCCGCGCGCTGGGCGGCCAGGGCATCACCGTCGATGTTTCGGGCGATGTTTTCCGGGTGCGCGTGCCGGGAGTCACGGCATGAAGGTGTTCATTGCCGAGGACGAACCGCCGGCGCGCGATCGCCTGGTGGAGGCGCTCGCACGCGTGGCGCCGCATGCGCGCGTAGCGGGCACTGCCGAATCGGTCAGGCAGGCCAGGGCATGGCTCGCCGCCAACCCGCCGCCCGACCTGCTGCTGGTGGACATGCAGCTGGCCGACGGCTTGTCGCTCGAGCTGTTCGAATCGGCCCAATTGCCGTGCCCGACCATCTTCACGACCGCGTACGACGAGTACGCGATTTCGGCCTTCGAGGCGAGGGCGATCGACTACCTGCTGAAGCCGGTGGACGAGGCGAAGCTGGCGCGGGCGCTGGGCAAGCTGGAGCAGTTGCGCCGGCATTTCAGCGTGCCGGCTGTGCGCAGCCGCGTGATCGCGCGGCTCGGTGCTCGCCATGTGGTGGTGCCGCTGGAGCGCGTGGCGTATTTCGTGTCTGACGACAAGCTGGCGTTCGCCGTCACGTGGGAAGGCGAGCGGCACATGCTGGACGAGGGGTTGCCGGCGATCGAGGCCTCGTTGGATGCGCAGCGGTTCTTGCGGTTGAACCGCCGCTACGTCGTGCATGCGGAGGCGGTGGCGAGCTTCGTGGGTGCGGGGAAGGGGCGGTTGTCGGTAGTGCTGACTCCGCCTGCGCACGACGAGGTCATCGTCTCCCAGGAGCGGGCCGGCGCCGTGAAGGCGTGGCTGGCACGCTAATCGTCGCCCAGCTGCGGCAACGGCGCGTCGCCGCCCCCCTTCAACAACCCCGCCCGCGAATACACAGCCAGCTTGGCCCGTGTATCCGTGATGTCGAGGTTGCGCATGGTCAGCTGGCCGATGCGGTCCTTCGGCGAGAACGGCGCGTTTTCCACCTTCTCCATCGACAGGCGTTCCGGCGCGTAGGTCAGGTTGGGCGACTCGGTGTCGAGGATCGAGTAGTCGTTGCCCCGGCGCAGCTCCAGCGCCACCTCGCCCGTGATCGCGCGCGCCACCCAGCGCTGCGCCGTCTCGCGCAGCATGATGGCCTGCGGGTCGAACCAGCGGCCCTGGTACAGCAGCCGGCCCAGCTTGCGGCCGTTGTCGCGGTACTGCTCGATGGTGTCTTCGTTGTGGATGCCGGTGACGAGCCGCTCGTAGGCGATGAACAGCAGCGCGAGCCCCGGGGCCTCGTAGATGCCGCGGCTCTTGGCTTCGATGATGCGGTTCTCGATCTGGTCGCTCATGCCCAGGCCGTGCCGGCCGCCGATGCGGTTGGCTTCCAGGATCAGCTCCACCGGGTCGGCGAAAGTCTTGCCGTTCAGCGCAACCGGCTGGCCGTCCTCGAAACGCACGCGCACTTCCTCGGCCTTCACCGCGCAGTCGTCGCGCCAGAACGGCACGCCCATGATCGGGTTGACGATGCGGATGCCGGAGTTCAGGTTCTCCAGGTCCTTGGCTTCGTGCGTGGCGCCCAGCATGTTGGAGTCGGTCGAGTACGCCTTCTCCGCGGACATCTTGTACGCAAAGCCGGATGCAGTCATGAAAGCCGACATTTCGGCCCGCCCGCCCAGCTCGTCGATGAACTGCTGGTCGAGCCACGGCTTGTAGATCTTCAGCGCCGGGTTGGTGAGCAGCCCGTAGCGGTAGAAGCGCTCGATGTCGTTGCCCTTGAAAGTGCTGCCGTCGCCCCAGATGTGCACGTCGTCCTGCTTCATCGCGGCCACCAGCATGGTGCCCGTCACCGCACGCCCCAGCGGCGTGGTGTTGAAGTAGGTGACGCCGGCCGTGGAGATGTGGAACGCGCCGGCCTGCAGGGCGGCGATGCCCTCGTGCGCCAGCTGCTTGCGGCAATCCACCAGCCGCGCCTTCTCGGCGCCGTACTCCATGGCCTTGCGCGGGATCTCGTCGTAGTCGGGCTCGTCGGGCTGGCCCAGGTTGGCCGTGTACGCGTAGGGCACGGCGCCCTTCTTGCGCATCCAGTGCAGCGCGGCGCTGGTGTCCAGCCCGCCGGAAAAGGCGATGCCGACCTTTTGCCCGGTGGGCAGGTGTTCGAGGATGGTGCTCATGGGGTCAGCCGAAGTGGCAGATGTAGTGGTAGGACTCCGCCACGCGGATCTCGAACGACGAATTGGCCGGGATGCTGAACTGCTCGCCCGCGGCGCTGCGCACCCACTGGTCGCTGCCGGCCAGCTTGTACTCGCAGGCGCCGGCCACGCATTCCATGATTTCAGGCGTGCCGGTGTTGAAGGTGAGGGTCGCGGGCAGGATCACCCCCACCGACTTCTTCGTCCCGTCGGCCAGGGTGATGCTGTGGCTCACGCACTTGCCGTCGAAATACACGTTGGCGCGCGTCGTGACGGCCACGCCGTCGATCTTCTCGGTAGTCATGGCCCAATTTTACGTGCCTGAATCCAGCCGGCCCGCCGGTGCGTATTCAGTCGGTATGCCCGTGGACTCACCCGACCTGAAGATCATCGCGCTCATGCAGCGCGTGGCCGCGCGCTCGCGCGACGGCGAAATCGCCCTGCGCGAGCTGTATGACCTGACTTCGCCCCGGCTTTTCGGGCTGGCCCTGCGCGTGCTGGGCAACCGCGAATGGGCCGAAGACGTGCTGCAGGAGGCCTACATCACCATCTGGCGCTCGGCGGGCAACTATCGCGCCACGCTGAGCCCGCCCTTCGCGTGGATGGGGCTGGTGGTGCGCAGCCGCGCGCTGGACTTCCTGCGGCGCCGCGCCAGCGAGCGGGCGGACGCTGCCGTCGAGCTGGACGAGGCCATCAGCGAAACCGTGGCGGGCGATGCGGCCAACCCGATGGATACGACCCAGGCGAGCGAGCAGGCCTGGGCGCTGCACGAGTGCCTGCGCAAGCTCGAGGCGAAGCAGCGAGAGGTGCTGAGCCTGGCCTACCTGCGCGACCTGAGCCACAGCGAGCTGGCCAGTGAGCTGAAGCTGCCCCTGGGCACGGTGAAGACCTGGATCCGCCGCGGGCTGGATCAACTGCGGGGCTGCATGGCCCGCTTCGCGTGAGCGGTGCGGCATGGACCTGGCCCGCCACCCCGACCTGCTGGACCGTATCGCGGCTTCTTACGCGCTGGGCACGCTGCGCGGCGGCGCACGCCGCCGCTTCGAAGCCGTCGCCCGCCAGAGCCCCACCGTGCGTACCGCCGCCATGCTGTGGCAGGAGCGGCTGGTGTCCCTGATGGAACTGCAGCCTTCGCAGGCGCCCGACCCCAATGTGTGGAAGCGCATCGAGAACGTGCTGGCGGCCGAACGGCAGCCGCAAGCCCCGCCAGCGCCCAGGCGCCGCTGGTGGCCGGTGCTGGCCCTGGGCGGAGCCCTCGCCACCGTGGTTGCGGTCTCGGTGGCCGTCAAGCTGGCCGGCGACGTGGACCAGCGCGACGCCGAACTGGCGCAGCTGCGCCAGCAGGGCACGCAACTCGCCCAGCGCAACGCGCAGCTGCTGGCGCAGTTGCAGGCGCAACCCGACATCCGCTACGTGGCGGTGCTGGCCGACGACAAGCAATCGGCTTCGATGCTGGCGCTGTTCGACCCGAAGCACAACACGCTCACGCTCAAGCGCGTGGGGGGCTACCAGGAAGCGGCCGACAAGTCGCTGCAGCTGTGGGCCCTGACCGAAGGCGGCCCGCGGTCCATGGGTGTGCTGGGCACCGACGCCGTGATGAAGCTGGCTGCGGTGGAACAGCAACTGCGCCAGTCGCCGGCGCTCGCAGTGAGCCTGGAGCCCAAGGGCGGCGTGCCGGGCGAGGGCGGCCCGACCGGGCCGGTGCTGTTCAAGGGTGCCGTGTTGCAGGCACCGTTGTGATCAGCGCCAGCGGCGGTGCCAGTGGCGGCCGCCGTGGTGCACGTAGCCGAAGCTGAACGTGACGGGCGGGTACCAGTAATACGGCGCAGGGCGCACGTACGTGTAGCTGGGGTACACGACCGTGTGCAGCGTTTCCGCCGGCACCACGACAGGTGCGACCTGCGACACCGGCGGCGCGGTCACCAGCGGCTGGCCGGCCGCGGGCGGGCGCGCGTCGGGCACGGGCGTCACCTGCAGTTGCACCGTCGGGCCGGGGTCGTTGGGCATGCGCGCCGTGTACTGCTTGCCGCCGAACTCGTAGGTCACGTCGTAGCCGACTGCGCGGTTTTCGTACGAAGTCTGCGGCGTGCAGTTCTGCACCTGCTGCGTGGCATACGGCGCACCGCCTTGGGCTTCGGCGCTGTTGCCGAGCAGCGCGCCGCCGACGGTGCCGGCCATGGTGGCTGCGATGCGGCCGCTGCCGCTGCCGATCTGGCTGCCGATGGCAGCCCCGGCGATGGCGCCGAACAGGCCGCCGAGGCCGCTGGTCTGGGGCTGCGCCGCGGGGACCACCTGGTTGCTGCAGACCTGCCGCTGCACGGCCACCTGCTGGATGACGGGAACGCTGGAAATGACCCTGCCGGTTTCCTGCGCCAGGGCGCCGGCGGCTACGAGCGCCAATGGGATGACGGCTAGCTGTTTCATGCGATTTCCCTCTCTACTGCCTGGGTGCACAAATTTTAGGCACTGCAGAGCCAAAACGGCATCAAAAGGGGTAAAGATGCGGTAAAAATCCCGCGTTTCAGCGCTCTGCCAGCGCCGACCAGGCTTTGTCGTCGAAGCCGACCGTTGTCGGCCCGCCCCACTCCACCACGGGCCGCTTGATCACGCTGGGCGTGGCCAGCATCACCGCGCGGGCCGATGCCGCGTCGCGCACGCCGTCCTGCGTGGCGGCGTCGAGCTTGCGCCACATGGTGCCCTTGCGGTTGAGCAGCTTCTCCCAACCCACTTCGCGCAGCCAGGCGTCGAGCCGCTGCTCGGGCACGCCCTGCTTCTTGAAGTCGTGAAACTCGTAGGCGACGCCCTGGCCCTCGAGCCAGGCGCGCGCCTTCTTCACCGTGTCGCAGTTGGTGATGCCGTACAGGATGATGGCCATGGCGCGATCTTAGACAATCGGCGGCATGAAGAACCTCGACGAGTGGCTGGCGTACTGCGAGCGCCAGCACCCGCAAGCGATTGCCCTGGGACTGGAGCGGGTAGCCGGGGTGTGGGCGCGCATGGGCCATGCCTTCACCTGCCCGGTGGTCACGGTGGCCGGCACCAACGGCAAGGGGTCGACCTGCGCCATGCTGGAAGCCATTGCCCTGCAGGCGGGCTGGAAGACCGGCGTGTACACCTCGCCGCACCTGGTGCGCTTCGAGGAGCGCTGCCGCATCGATGGCGAGATCGTGCAAGCGCAGCAGTTGCTGCCGCACTTCCAGGCCGTCGAGGACGCGCGCGGCGACACGCCGCTCACGTACTTCGAATTCACCACGCTGGCCATCATGAGCCTGCTGGCCGCGTCGCCGCTCGACGTCGCCATCCTCGAAGTGGGACTGGGCGGTCGGCTCGACGCGGTGAACGTGGTCGATGCCGACTGCGCCATCATCACCAGCATCGACCTGGACCACATGGAGTACCTGGGCCCCGACCGCGAGAGCATAGGCCGCGAGAAGGCCGGCATCCTGCGTGAAGGCCGCCCCGCCATCGTCAGCGACCCGGCGCCGCCGCACAGCGTGATCCAGTACGCCACCGCCATCGGCGCCGACCTGTGGCTGCAGGGCCGCGACTTCAACTTCTCCGGCGACAAGCAGCAATGGGCCTGGGCCGGGCGCGGCCGCCGCTATGCCGGGCTTGCGTACCCCGCGCTGCGCGGTGCCAACCAGTTGGTGAACGCGTCGGGCGTGCTGGCGGCGCTCGAAGCGCTCAGGCCGCGCCTGCCCGTGACCGCGCAGGCGGTGCGCAACGGCTTGGCGATGGTGGAGCTGCCGGGGCGCTTCCAGATCATTCCCGGCCAGCCCACGCTGGTGCTGGACGTCGCGCACAACCCGCACTCGGTGGCTGCCCTGGCGGCCAACCTCGACGCCATGGGCTTCTTCCCCACCACGCACGCGGTGTTCGGCGCCATGGCGGACAAGGACCTGGTACCCATGTTCGCCCGCATGAACCCGCTGGTGGACCGCTGGTACTTCACCGGCCTGCCCACGCCGCGCGCTGCCGGCGCGCAGCAACTCCAGGCACTGTGGCGCGGCACGTCCACGCGCAGCGACGTGCAGGCGAGCACCCACACGACGCCGCAGGATGCGCTGGCCGCTGCAGTGGCCGCAGCAGGGCCCGCTGATAGAATCCTGGTGTTCGGATCGTTCTTCACGGTGGGGGGCGTCCTCAAGGACGGCGTGCCCCGCCTGAACGGCAAGCACCTGGCCACGTAACTCACATTCATGGCCCTGTTCAAGTCACGCAAGAGTGCCGACGAGGCCTCGTCGGCCCCGCCGAGCGAGAGCATCGAGGCCATGCGCCGCCGGGCGCGCCACCGGCTGATCGGTGCCTCCATGCTGGTGCTGGTGGGCGTGGTCGGCTTCCCGTTGCTGTTCGACACGCAGCCGCGGCCCATTCCGGTCGACATTCCCATCGAGATCCCCGACCGCAACAAGGTGAAACCGCTGGCCGTGCCGGCGCTGCCGGCACCGCAGGCGTCGGGCGTGGTAGCGGCCGCTTCGGTGCCCGCGCAGAAAGCGCCCGAGAAGGTGGAGGTGGCCAAGGTCGAGGCTGCCAAGCCCGAGCCGAAGCCGGAACCGAAGGCGGAAGCCAAGCCCGAGCCCAAGCCCGAAGTGAAGACCGAAGCCAAGCCGGACGACGGCGCGCGTGCGCAGGCACTGCTGGAAGGCAAGCTGCTGGACGAACCCATTGGCACCGACGGCCGCTTCGTCGTGCAGGTCGGCGCCTTCACCGATGCGAACAAGGTGCGCGAGACGCGCCTGAAGGTCGAGCGGGCCGGCATGAAGACATACACCCACGTGGCCGAGACCAAGGAAGGCAAGCTGATCCGCGTGCGGGTCGGGCCGTTCGCCACGCGGGCAGAAGCCGACAGGGCGGCGGAGAAGATCAAGGGGCTGGAATTGCAGGCCCGGATCCTCACCTTGTAGGCATGGTCGCCACTCTCGACTGGGTGGTGCTGGCAGTGCTGCTGGTGTCGGTGCTGCTGGGCGTGTTGCGCGGCCTGGTTTACGAGGTGCTGTCGGTGCTGAGCTGGCTGGCGGCCTTCGTCGTGGCACAGTGGCTGGCGCCGGACGTGGCCGTGATGCTGCCGATGGGCGAAGCGGGCGAGGCCATCCGTTATGCAGGGGCTTTCCTGGTGGTGTTCATCGCCACGGTGTTTGCCGGGGGCCTGCTGGCGTGGCTGACGAAGAAAATGGTGGAGGCGGTGGGCCTGAGGCCGGTGGACCGGACCCTGGGCGCCGCTTTCGGGCTGGTGCGCGGCATCGTGCTGGTGCTGGTGCTGGCCGTTGTGGTGCACGTGACGCCGCTGAAGAACGGCGAGTGGTGGACGGAATCGAGAACCGCGGACGTCGCCACGGCGGCGTTGCGCGGCTTGCAGCCGGTGCTGCCGGATCGTTTCGGCCGGTACCTACCGGTGTAATGCTTCGGGTATGAATGTAGGCTGGGGTAACACCCCAGCGTTTGAAGGAACGGCATATGTGTGGAATCGTCGGCGTCGTCAGCAGCGGCCCGGTCAACCAGCTGATCTATGACGCCCTGCTGCTGCTGCAGCATCGCGGGCAGGATGCCGCGGGCATCGTCACGCAGGTGGGCCGCAAGGTGTTCATGCACAAGGCCAAGGGCATGGTGCGCGACGTGTTCCGCACGCGCAACATGCGCGCGCTGCCGGGCAACGTGGGGCTGGGCCAGGTGCGCTACCCGACGGCCGGCAACGCCTACAGCGAAGAGGAGGCGCAGCCCTTCTACGTGAACGCGCCCTTCGGCATCACGCTGGCGCACAACGGCAACCTGACCAATGCGCAGGTGCTGAAGACCGAGCTGTTCACCACCGACCACCGCCACATCAACACCGAGAGCGACACCGAGGTGCTGCTGAACGTGTTCGCGCACGAACTCGAGAAGGCCACGCGCGGCCTGCCGCTGAAACCCGAAGACGTCTTCACGGCCGTCTGCAACGTGCACCGGCGCGTGCGCGGCTCGTATGCGGTGGTGGCGCTGATCGCCGGGCACGGCCTGGTCGCGTTCCGCGACCCGTTCGGCATCAGGCCGCTGAGCATCGGGCGCGGCGCCGATGGCACGGTGATGGTCGCCAGCGAATCCGTCACGCTGGAGGGCACCGGCCACAAGTTCGAGCGCACCGTGCAGCCGGGCGAAGCGGTGTTCGTCGACCTGGAAGGCCGCTTGCACGCGCAGCAGTGCGCCGACAAGCCGCAATTGTTCCCCTGCATCTTCGAATTCGTCTACCTGGCGCGGCCCGACTCGGTGATGGACGGCATTTCGGTGTACCAGGCGCGCCTGAACCTGGGCGAGACGCTCGCCAAGCGCGTGGTGTCCACCGTGCCGCCCAACGAGATCGACGTGGTGATCCCGATCCCCGAGTCCAGCCGGCCCAGCGCCATGCAGCTGGCGCAGCTGCTCGGGCTGCCCTACCGCGAAGGCTTCGTGAAGAACCGCTACGTGGGCCGCACCTTCATCATGCCGGGGCAGGGCGTGCGCAAGAAGTCGGTGCGCCAGAAACTCAACGTGATCGGCAGCGAGTTCAAGGGCCGCAACGTGCTGCTGGTCGACGACTCGATCGTGCGCGGCACCACCAGCCAGGAAATCGTGCAGATGGCGCGCGACGCCGGCGCGCGCAAGGTGTTCCTGGCCAGCGCCGCGCCGCCGGTGCGCTACCCCAACGTGTACGGCATCGACATGCCCACGCACACCGAGCTGGTGGCGCACGGCCGCACGGTCGACGAGATCCGCGAGATCATCGGCTGCGACGCGCTGATCTACCAGGACGTGGACGGCATGAAGAAGGCCATAGGCTCGCTCAACCCCATGCTCGACGGCTTCGACGCGTCGTGCTTCGACGGCGTGTACGTCACGGGCGACGTCAATGCCGAGGACATTGCGCGCATCAACGAGGCGCGTGTCGGCCAGGAAGACCCGCTGGAAGAAAACACGTCGCGGCTGTCCATCCCGAACGCACAGGAAGCGTAGTTGAAAGTCCGTACCCGTTTCGCCCCATCCCCCACGGGGTTCATCCACCTGGGCAACATCCGCTCGGCGCTGTACCCGTGGGCCTTCGCGCGCTCGCAGGGCGGCGTCTTCATCCTGCGCATCGAGGACACCGACGTCGAGCGGTCTTCGCAGGCTGCGGTCGACGTGATCCTCGAAGGCATGCAGTGGCTGGGCCTCGACCACGACGAGGGGCCGTTCTACCAGATGGAGCGCATGGACCGCTACCGCGAAGTCGTCGAGCAGATGAAGCAAAGCGGCCTGGTCTACCCCTGCTACATGAGCGTGGAAGAGCTTGACGCGCTGCGCGAGCGGCAGATGCTGGCCAAGGAAAAGCCGCGCTACGACGGCACCTGGCGCCCCGAGCCGGGCAAGGCCCTTCCGCCCGTGCCCGCCGGCGTGAAGCCGGTGTACCGCTTCAGGAACCCGGTGGGCGGCGTGGTGGCGTGGGACGACAAGGTGAAGGGCCGCATCGAGATCAGCAACGACGAACTGGACGACCTGGTCATCGCGCGGCCCGACGGCACGCCCACGTACAACTTCTGCGTGGTGGTCGACGACATCGACATGAAGATCACGCACGTGATCCGCGGCGACGACCACGTGAACAACACGCCGCGGCAAATCAACATCTTCCGCGCGCTGCGGCACGAGCCCCCGGTGTACGCGCACCTGCCCACGGTGCTGAACGAGCAGGGCGAGAAGATGAGCAAGCGCCACGGCGCCAAGGCCGTCACCTGGTACCGCGACGAAGGCTACCTGCCCGACGGCATGGTGAACTACCTCGCGCGCCTGGGCTGGTCGCACGGCGACGACGAGATCTTCAGCCGCGAGCAGTTCCTGCAGTGGTTCGACCTGGATCACCTGGGGCGCAGCGCCGCGCAGTTCGACGAGGCCAAGCTGCGCTGGGTGAATGCGCAGCACATGAAGGCGACGCCCGACGACCGGCTGGCCGCATTGGTGGAGCCGCTGCTCCAGCAGCGAGGCGCGGCGCCGGACGCGCGCCTGAGCGCCATCTGCGGCCTGCTGAAGGACCGTTGCGAGACGACGGTCGCCCTGGCCGCCTGGGCACAACGCTTCTATGACGAGCCGCAGCGCAACGAGGAAGAGGCCGCGAAGCACCTGACCGACGCCGTGAAACCGGCCGTCTCGATGCTGGCGAAGATGCTCGAGGGCGGCCCGTGGACGAGAGAGGCGATTGCCGAATCGATCAAGGAAACGCTGCGCGCCACCGGCCTGAAGATGCCGCAGCTGGCCATGCCGGTGCGGGTGCTGGTCATGGGCACGGCGCAGACGCCGTCGCTGGACGCGGTGCTGGCGTTGTGCACGCGCGAACAGGTTTTGCGGCGGCTGCGGGCCCTGTAAAAAACCAAGCTATAATGCGAGGCTCGACACCCAACGGGGGTATAGCTCAGCTGGGAGAGCGCTTGCATGGCATGCAAGAGGTCAGCGGTTCGATCCCGCTTACCTCCACCAAAAGTGTCGGAAAATCAGTCCAGGTTTTGACCCTATCGTCTAGAGGCCTAGGACATCACCCTTTCACGGTGAGTACCGGGGTTCGAATCCCCGTAGGGTCGCCAAGTTATGCGGTACTTGGCCCTCGCAAGGGGGCGAAAGCCGCAGCCACGCGGAGTGGTAGTTCAGTTGGTTAGAATACCGGCCTGTCACGCCGGGGGTCGCGGGTTCGAGTCCCGTCCACTCCGCCATCGACGAAGCAAGTACGGGCCCTGGCGGCCCGTATTTTTTTGGTTGGATCAACCCGCACGATCCAGCTTGTCGAGCAAGGCCAGCGCCCGCTTGGGGTTGCCTCGGGCCGCGCGCGTTTCGAACCGCACCTTGGCGTCATAGTTGGCAAGCGCGACCGTCGCCAGTTCGTCAATGAGCTTGTTGACGCTGATGGAGTTGGACCGTGCGAGGGCCTTCAGCCGTTCATGCTTGTCATCGGGCAAACGGATGGTCAATGTGGACATGGGAATACCTCCAGGCATCGTTCGGGCGTAAGCACTTTGAGAGAGGGAAACTTCAATTCTCCACGCGACACGTCGCGCAGATTCGCGTCACGATCGCGTCTGCCTGCGCGGCCACGCCGAGTTCGATGAGGTGGTTGTCGGCCTCATCGGGAAGGTTGGGGCGCCACGCATAAAAGACTTCGACCCAGCGGCACCGATTCAGGAAGCCGTCTTGGCCAGCGTGGAGGCGACAGAGCGTGCGGCGCTCTTTCCTTTGCCTCGGCTTACCGCAGGTTTACCGGCGATTTCGTCCGCTTTCGGGACTTTCCTTGCGACTGCGAACAATGTTCGCGTGGCAACCTGAGGAGAGACTCATGAGACATCGCCAGTCCGTGTACCCCTTCGGCTTCCTTGCCGTCCTGTGCTGTGCCGCGGTGGCCGACCCGGGCGCTTCCCCCGTCGGCACCTGGAGTTCAGGCAGGATCGTCACCAGCGCGCCGCCCTGGGTCGACCCTGTGGAACTGGTGGTGAGCAGGGTCGGGGCCGACCAGCGCGTCGAGGGACGCTTCGTCACGTTCCCGGTCACGGACGGCCGGTTCCGGGGGCCTGGATGCCACCGGGGCTCGGTGTCGGGGACCTTCGACGGCGTGGCCTTGAAGGTGGCCTCGCCGGCAAGCAACCTGTGCGCCGAGCGTGTGTTCGACCTCAGGTTGGAAGGCGAACGGCTGGTCGGCCGGTACACCGCCGACGTGCCCGGAGTGCAGGACGTGGTGTTGACGCGCAAGCAGTAGCGCGACCATCAGCGTGGCGCGGTTCAATCCGGCATGCCGGCGCGGCGCAAGCCCGCGTAGACGCGCTCCTGCTGCCTCAGGAATTCCGGCGCGTTGGAGGCTTCCTGTGTGCGCATCCGGCCCAAGGTAACACCGGGGTAGAGCTGCGGAAAACGTGCCACCTGCGCTCGCGCCTCGTCGAGCCGCCCCGACAGGGCGAGCGCGCTCGCGAGGTAAAGGTGGGCATATGGCGCTGGCGACGCATCCGTCGATCCGTGGGCGAGCGATTGCACCGCGGCCTCATCCTGCCCGAGATGCAGCAAGGCCATGCCTTCGTACGTGTGCCAACGGACCATCCTGGGGTCGCCGGGGCTCAGGCGCATGGCCTGCCGGACCGACTCCAGAGCCTCCTGCGCGCGACCGAGGTGCAGCAGCGCAATGCCGCGGATGGCAAGGCCGAAAGCGTTCTTCGGATGCAGTTCGATGGCGCGATCGAGCATCTTCAGGGCTAGCGCCGGGCGGCCCTCTTCGATGTACACGAAGCCTCGCGTGATGAGGGCGGTGTCGCTCGTCGGCGCGAGATCGACCGAGCGCTCGGCCGCCTCGACGGCTCGCTGCAGCTTGCGCGTGCGCTCGGGACTGAAGCGCACGTCGTGCAGGTACGTGAATGCGAGGATCGACCACGCGGCTGCCAGCTGGTCGTCGAGCTGCAGGGCTTCCTGCAGCAGTGCCTGCACGTGCCGCTGCCGGTCGGCTTCGGTGGTCGCAGGCGGGCCGCGCATCAGGTCCCTGGCGCGGCTCACGAGCTCCGCGGCCCTGACGGCGCCGGGGTTGCCGTCGCGCCGTGCATCGGCGACCCTCATCACGTTGATCAGCGCCGTGGTGATGCCGTCGCGGTCCTCGCGCAGCTGCTGCGACCACCCCGGGCCGATGCGCAGTTCCTGCTGCCACAGTTGCACGGCGGTCGATGCATCGGCCATGCGGACCGTGAGCACGGGCTGGGTTTCGTCCATGCGCAGCACGCCCTGCACGACATACCGCACATTCAGCTTCGCGCCGAGGCTGCGCACGTCGACCTGCTGGCCTTTGAAAGCGGAAGCCGTGCTGGGCGCCACGACCGTCAGGCGTCCGCGCCCGAACGTGTCCGTGATCGACTCGGTCATGGCCTCCGCAGTCCGGTCGTGACCCGGGTCTCCGGTCTGGTTCACGATCGGCAGCACCACGAACGAACGCGGCGGCGCGGATGCGCTTGAAGGCGGCGATGCGGGCCAGGAGCGCCATCCCAAGGTGCCGGCCACGACCAGTGCGAGGAGTCCGATCATGGCCGCCTTGCGCCAGCGGGCCGGCGCGGGCCGGTCCGCCGCGAATGCATACCCTAGCCGCGGCACCGTACGGACCCAGTCGCGGCCGGGCTCCCCAAGCGCCTGTCGGATTTCCTTCACGCACTGGACCAGCGAGTCCTCGGTGACGATGGCGTCGGGCCAGACCGCCTGCATGAGTTCGTCCTTGCCGACCGTGCGGCCGGCATGCTGGACCAGGTAGGCGAGGACGGTGGCCGTGCGTGGCCGCAGCCTGGCGCGGTGACCCCCCAGGACGAGCTCGCCCCTGAGCGGATCGAACAGCCCATGCCCCACCTGGAGCGTGCGTTCGCCTGGCGCGTTCATGTTTCACCCCCGGGTCCACGCCGCTTACCGCAGGTTTACCGGCGAATTCGTTCGCCTTCGGGACTTCGGCGCGGCCGCGGCCTATTTTTGCGAGGTTGCACGAGGAAACCTTGAGATACGGCAAGGAAGGTCGACTGCGACACCACCTGCACAGGAGACAGCCATGACTCTTCGCAATTGCCTGATCCGCTTCGGCGTCGTTGCCGCCCTGGCGTGTGGCGCCGCCATCGCGCAGACAGCGCTTTCACCCATCGGTACCTGGCGCTCAGCCGGAATCATCTTGCCGGGTGCCCCGGGCGTTGCCAGCGTGGAGCTGACCGTCAGCAGGGTCGAGCCGGACCAGCGTGCCAGCGGCCGCTTCGTCGTGTACGCGTCGGGAATGAGCGGGACCGGCAGTTACGGCTGCGACAACGGGTCAGTCTCCGGCACCTTCGACGGCACGACCTTGAAGGTGGCCTCCAGGGAAACCAACCTGTGCCCCGAGCGCGTGTTCGACCTCAAGCTGGAAGGCGGGCAACTGGCCGGCCAGTACAAGGGCGCGACAGGACGGTCCATCGACCTGGCGTTCATGCGCCACCGGTAGCGGCGCGCACATCGTTGACTTCCCCGGGTCCGGCGCCTATAAGCGGACTTGAACAAGCGCCCGCCAGGGCGGTGCCGACACGGAACGCTTGCTCGCTGCGCCGCTGCTCGTGCGGCGTCGCCTCTTTCTCTTTCTCCCCACCCTGCAGAAGTACCGCGAGGGGTTCTACTTCCATGATGTCCTTCAGGCTGCTGGGCGCGTGCGCGCTCGCGTTGGCCCTTTCCGCTTGCGGCGGCGGCCGCGCCGACCACCCGCTGCTGTCGGCGCCTTACGGCTCCGCGGGCGACCTCCAGCCGTCGACGCGCTCGTTCGCAGCGGCTCGAATGCTCCAACCCAGCGTGAGAAGCGCAGCCGCCATCGAACCCGAGCCCCTGTCGATCGAGCAGGTGTTCGACTGGGCCGAGTCCAGGTTCGCCGACCTGTTCCCGACCGCCGAAGAGACGAAGGTGCTCGGGCCCTACGAGTACCGTTACTACCCGTCCAACAACCTGTACCTCGGCGTCTCCGAGGGGAAGATCTACCTGCTGGGCGCTACGCACACCGGCGGGAACATCGTGCATGTGGCCAACGTCGCGGACTTCGCGAGCCGCATTGCATCGTGCGACCAGGGCATCAAGGCCGATGCCAAGGGCACCGCCATCCTCCCGGTGGGTGCCTTCGAGGCCGAGCCCCCGGTGAGCGTCGACGAAGACAACGGATCGATCGCGGCGCTGTACCCGGACCAGGACACCACGACCGACGCGTTCTACCCCAACCTGCCGTGCGAGCCGTCGATCGGCGGCACCTTGCCCGCCGAAGAGCCCGCACCCGCCGGCGCGGACGAAGCGGAGCAGGCGCTGGCCCAGTACGAGACGGACAAGTGGGGCCCGGACGCGATCGCGCAACTCGCGGCCATGCCGCACCCCACGTTGCCGGCTTTCGCGTCGTTCACGCAGTCGGGCTGCTCCATCCGCACCGAAGGCACGGCCGGTTCACCCGGGACCATCAAGCCGGTGGACTGCAATGACAGCTCCCTGCTGGACGCCAACATGCCTTTCGAGGGCCGGGACATCATCTACGTCCACGGGCTCGACACCAGCCACCTGCATGGGCGCATCGCGGACCCTACCGGTCCGGCCAGCCGCACCTGGCCCGCGGACTCCGCCGAGTTCCTGGGCGCGGGCGGCTTCTTCCGCACGAGTGCCGAGACCTATTGGACGCCGCACCTCGTGGAGCACATGTCTTCACCGCTCGCGGGCAGCCCCGGCGACCCGTGGCCCGGGGCCGGCTGGCAGTGGGGGCCGGGCGATGCCGTGCCGGTCTACGTGCCCAAGTCCAACCGCTACCTGCTGGTGGCCTGGAACACCAGCCAGCGGCTCGCCTACGCGCAGCACACGTTGCTGGACCAGGTCCGCCGAGCCATGGTCAGCAACCTGAACGTCGTCACGCCGCCGGGCTTTCCGGCGGGGCATGTGCGGCCGTTCTGCTTCAACGGCTGCATCGTCATCGGCCACTCCACCGGGCCCCTGGTGACCAGCTCCGCCTTCGGCCGCGCGCATGCCGGTGACTTCGGGCCGGGCGGCGTGCAGGTGGTGTCGAAGATGGTGGCGCATGTCGCGCTCAACGGCGCCACTTCGGGCAGCCGCGTGGCTACCGCGGGCCTGCTCGTTGCATCGGCCGGCGCGCCGCTGGGTGCGGCGTCCAATGTCATCTGCGATGTCGTCGATGCGCTGCTGGGGACGACCAACTCGTGCAACGCCGACCTCTCGTTCCTGCTGACCAGCGTGCTGCTCGACCTGATGCCCGCAGTGGCGCAAGGCGTGTGGGGCATTGCCATCAACAACTCGCCCGTGCCGACTGTCACCGTCGCCGGGGGCCATGCACTCGGCAACCAGGCCGCGGGACTCACCAAGCTGCTGCTGCCCGGGTTGGACGACGGCGTCGTCACGATGAACTCCGCATGCGGCAACTCCAACCCGGTGTTTCCCCTGGTGCTGCCGCCCAGTGGGTTCACGGTGTCGCAGCCGGTGAAGGCATTCGAGTTTTCCGACTGGCTGCCGCGCCTGGTGCGGGGCACCAAGATGTGGCTGAGCCACAAGGACCTGAAAGCGCTGGCGCCCTTCTCGTTCTTCTCCGGCGGCTGCACGCCCTATCTCAGCCCGCAAGGCATGGTGATGCCGGTGGCGAACGCCTTCCCGGGCACGACCCTGGACGCGCACGCCCGCTACCGCAACCACTACTCGTTGCTGCAGGGCGTGGCGGAGCACTCCTACGACGGCGGCGCCAGCGCCATGCCGGCGCTGTGGCCAAGCTACACGGGCCTGGCCGCTTCGGTGCTGCGCCAGTACAGCCCGCTGAATGCGATCGGCACCACCGCGGTGTCGGGCATCAACGTGGAAGAAAGCCGCGCCGTCACCGACCCGGCCATCTACGCGATTGCGCTGGACGCGCATGGCACGCGGCTGGCCAAGCCGTTCGACATGCGGCAGGTGGTGCGCGGCAAGCGCATCAGCTTCCACATGCCCTTCAACATCGGCAACTGCACGAAGAAGTCGACGTTGAAGTACTACTGCACGCGCTGGATCTGGAAGCGCACCTACCACCTGGCCGACAAGTGGGAGCAGAAGCAGAGCAGCCACTACGTGTACGAGTTCGTGGCACGCCGCTAGGGCGCAAGACCGCGCGCCGCCAGCCAGCCCGCGCGGTCCGCGTCCGACACGGTGTTGTCGACGACCAGGTCGCCTGCGCGCAAGTCCCCATAGGCGAGCCGAACACCCTCCTCGGCCGTCGCGGCCGCGACGACCTGCTCTGCGGGCACGCCTGCTTCGCGCAGCCCCTGTGCCAGCAGCCGCGCGACTTCGCCCGGCGGGCGGCCGCGCAGCTCGCCCCAGTCCGAGCAGACGTAGCGCGAGAACGCGCCCGCGAAAGTCTGCGCGACCTTGAAGATGTACTCGTCGGGGCGATTGCCCGCCGTGCAGACCAGCAGGCTCTTGCGCCCCGCCACTTCCAGGCCTTTCACGAAAGCAGCCAGTTCGGCCGTCGCCTGCGGGCCGTCGATGTGGCATGCCAGCACCGAGTGCGGCAGGCCCTGGTAGAAATTCATGCGGCCCGGATTGCTGGCCGGCGTGCTGTCGAAGCGGCGCAGCGTTGCGGCGGATGCCTCGAACGGAACACCCATCGCCGAAGCGATCGCCACGGCAAAGAGCGAATGCGCGATGGCCGGCCGCCAGCGCCCCTGCCATGTTGCAGGCACGTCGGCGGCCGGCAGGCGGCCGACCAGCCGGCCGCCGTCGAACCAGTGCAGGGTCGCGGCTTCGTCCGCGTAGGCCACGGCGCCGCCCGCCGCCTGGTGCGCCTGCAGCGCCGCGTTGTGCGGGTGCATGCTGACCAGCCACAACCGGGGCGCCGTCACGCATGAGCGCATCGCCAGGCATAGCGGGTCGTCGGCATTGAGCACCGCTGCCTGGCGCGCGTGCTGCACCACCAGCCGCTTCAATCCGGCCATGTCCTCGCGCGACGTGATGCCGTCGATGCCGACGTGGTTGTCCTCGATGTTGAGCACCGCGCCCACGTCGACGCCGTCGAGCGTCATGCCGCGCTTCAGCAGGCCGCCGCGCGCCAGCTCGAAGACGCCGGCCTGAACGGTGGGGTCCTGCAGGAGGCGCGCGGCCCAGCCGCCACCCGCGCGGTCCCCGCGGTCCACCATCGTGTGGCCGACCCACATGCCCTGCGTGGTCGAGCGCCCCACGGTGAGCCCTGTGCCACCGAGGATCTCGGCGACCATGTGGCAAGTGGTGGTCTTGCCCAGGCTGCCCGTGATGCCCGCGATGGGAACACGCGCTCGCGCATCGGGCGGGAGGGGCACCGCCCGTTGTGCGGTGCTGCGCGCCTTCCGATACGCCCCCGCAACGGCTAGCACCGCCTGCGGGTCGCCGCGCACGAGGGCGCCGAGCTGGGTAGCGACCACGAGCGACACCGCCCAGGCTGCGCGGCCGGTCCTCTCTTCGTCACAGGGCAGGAACAGGCGGATCACCCCGTCTTCGGCGACCGAGCACGTGCCCGGCCGGGGTCGCACGCAGTAGTCGCGCACGACCGCTTCGGCCGTCGCCAGCATCAGGGCGAACAGGGGAAACCGCGCGTTGCCCACCGTTGCCGCTCGGGCAAGGGGCACCGCGCCACTCTCACGCAGCGTTCGCCACAGGTCCTCCAGCACGGCCGGCCGCGGCCGCCACCTCAGCTCTCGCGCTTCGCCCTCGGCCCGCAGCTCGATGGCCAGCCCCGACTGCCCGCCCCAAAGGTTCGGGCCCTGCATGAATTGGCGGCGCAGTTGCTTGAGCATGGTTCACGCAAAATCTCGCACTATGCCATCGCAGTCCATGACCACCGTCAAACTCACATCCTCATCGGGGCAACTGCATGAATTCGAACTCGCGCCCGGCCAGTCGCTGATGCGCGCGGCGCTGGCCGACGGCGTCGAAGGCATCGAAGCCGAATGCGGCGGCTGCCTCACCTGTGCGACCTGCCATGTGTACGTGGAAGAAGCGCCGGGCTTGCCCGCGCCCGGCGACGAAGAACTCGCGATGCTCGACTTCGTGGCGGCCGAGCGCAAGCACTCGAGCCGGCTCAGTTGCCAGCTGCAAGGCTCGGCGGAACTGCCCTTGCTGCGCGCGAAAGTACCGGCGCGGCAGTATTAGGCCGGCGCCAGCGTCACCGCGACGCCGCCCAGCACGGCGTTGCCGGACAGCGGGTCCCTGCGCGAGTCGTCGAGCAGCGCATTGAGGTTGGCGCCCGGCCGCTGGCTCGCCAGCGACAACTGCGACCCGGGCCGGTCGTGCCCCCAGCCGTGCGGCAGGCTCACCACGCCCGGCATCATCTCGTCGCTCACCTGCACGCGCGCGTTGACCTCGCCGTGTGCACTGGCGATGCGCGCTATGACGCCGTCGGCCAGCCCCAGCCGCGAGGCATCGGCAGGGTTCACCAGCGCCGTGCAGCGCTCCGGCCCCTTGGCCAGCAGCGGCAGGTTGTGCATCCAGCTGTTGTTGGAGCGCACCTCGCGGCGGCCGATGATCACCATGGGCGGCTCGCCCCGCGCCAGGTCCGCCGCAGGCCGCTTCAGGTCGTCCAGCAGCGACGGCGGCGCGAGTTCGACCTTGCCGCTCGCCGTGCGCAACAGCGCGGGCAGGCGCGGCAAGAGTTCTCCCAGGTCCACGCCGCCTTGGGCGGCCTGCACCTTGGCGAGGTTCAGGCCATCGGGCTTGCGGCCGAACTGGTCGCCGTACGGGCCCATGCGCAGGCCCACGTCCAGCAGCCGCATCGGGCCCTTCAGGTGCGAAGTGGCCGAGATCACGGCTGCTGCATGCTTGCCGAACTGCTTGGCTGCATCGGCGGCGAACTGTTCGTCGTCGAGCGCCGTGGCGTCCACGACAGCGCCCTTGCCTTCGACGATGGCCTGCAGTTTCAGCAGGGTCTGCCACTCCTTCATCACGCTGCCGGCGACAGGGAACACCGCCGCGCTCACGCGTGCCTGGTTGCGCCACGACAACTGGCTGAACGCCACGTCGTAGTGGTCGTCTTCCAGCGGCGACGGCGCCGGCAGGATCACGTCGGCATGGCGTGTGGTCTCGTTGACGTAGATGTCCATGCTGACCATGAAGTCGAGCTGGTCGAGCGCCCTGGCAATGCGCGGCCCGTTGGGTGACGACAGCACGGGGTTGCTGGCCACGGTGATCATGGCGCGCACCTGCCCGGCACCGGGCGTCTCCATCTCCTCGGCCATGCAGGTCATCGGGATCTCGCCGAACACTTCCGGCTCGCCGCTGACCCGGCTGCGATGCCGGCCGAAGCTCACGCCGCGCCCGCGCCCCGGTTCGCCCGTCGTGTTGGCCGCGAAGGCCGGCGCCATCGGGAACATCGATCCACCGGGCTCGTCCATGTTGCCCGTGAGCACGTTGATCACGTCGATGAGCCAGGTGGCCAGCGTGCCGTACTCCTGCGTGCAGGTGCCGATGCGGCCGTACACCGCGGCACTGGGCGCGGCAGCCACTTCACGTGCCAGTCGGCGAATGGTCGCTGCGTCCATGCCGCAGCGCGCGGCCACGGCTTCGGGCGCAAAGCCGCGTACGGCCGCCTGCACGTCGTCGATGCCGTTCACCAGCGGCGCGATGCGGCCCGCATCGGCCAGCCCTTCGTCGAACAGCGTGTGCACCATGCCGCCCAGCAGGAAGACGTCGGCGCCGGGCCGGATGAAGTGGTGCTCGTCGGCCAGCGCCGCCGTTTCGGTGCGGCGCGGGTCGACCACCACCAGCTTGCCGCCGCGCGCGCGCAACGCCTTGGCCTTGCCGCGGAAGTCCGGCACCGTCCACATGCTGCCGTTGCTGGCCATCGGGTTGGCGCCCAGCACCAGCAGGTAACCGGTGCGCGGCAGGTCGGGCACGGGCACGTTGAACAGGTGGCCGAACAGCAGGCCGCTGGCCACGTGCCGCGGCATCTGGTCGAGCGTGGAGGCGCTGAAGATGTTGCGCGTACCCAATGCCCGGCGCAGCCTGGGCCCGTAGAGCAGCAGGCCCATCTTGTGCGCACCGGGGTTTCCGAGCGACAACCCGAGGGCGTCGCGGCCATGCGCCGAAAGGATAGGCACCAGGCGCTCTTCGATCAACGCGAAAGCCTCGTCCCACGTGGCCGGCACGAAGCGGCCGTCGCGCTTGATGAGCGGCGTGCGCACGCGGTCGGGGTCTTCATGCAGGTCTTTCAGGGCCACGCCCTTCGGGCAGATGTAGCCAGCGCTGAAAACGTCGGCCTCGTGGCCGCGGATGGCGACGACCTTGTCGCCCGCCACTTTCAGCTCCAGCCCGCAGCACGCCTCGCACAGGGGGCAGATACGGTGGTGGATGGTTTCGGTCATGGATCGCTCCTGCGGTACCTCGCATGCTGACGCTTCACCGCAAGGCGCGCGATCACAATAGCGACACCATGGCCGACTTCGACGCATTCCCCATCACGCAGAAGTGGACTCCGCAGCACCCCGACCGCCTGCAGCTGTATTCGCTGACCACGCCCAACGGCGTGAAGGTGTCGATCATGCTGGAAGACCGTTTCACCAACATGCGGCGCGTCCTGCAGGCCTTCTTGGAGCGCCCTGCGGTCATCCTCGGGCTCGACATCCCGAAACGTCCGTGAGTTTTCTCGCGGCGCCGGAGGCGCGCGCTGCGCACTTCTGCACGGGACTGCACCGGCCGTCCGTGATGTCCTACACAGCCGAGCGGCAGCGCGGGGCTAGCATGGACTTCAACAGAGCGGCGAGGCCGGCGGAGTCACGACCGGTTACTTGCGGTTGCCGTTGGAATGCACGTTGGACCGCCCCACAGGGTAGAAGGGTCCATGCAGCCCGACAGCCCGCCACCCACATCCGCCGCTCGGGGAGCAGGAACCATGCGCTACAGCCGAGCCGAACACGTCAAGATCCTTGCCCTGCAACAGGAAGTTGCGCGGGCCGAGGGGGATTACCAGCGCCTGCGCGCAGCCTATCTCGAGGTGGCCCGCACCGAGCCGGGCCATGAAGTAGCGCTGGCCATGATTGGCGCGGACATGGACCGCGCGCATGCGCGGCTGCAGGCGCTGATCGGGCTGCCGCGGCTGCCGTTCACGCACGAGCCCAGTGCGGTGGTGCGCCGCGAGGCCGAGCGCCTGGCCGAACAGGACCCACGCGACAACCACTGACGCGGCCTTGGGCCGCGGACGACATGCGAAAGGCATGCGCTCCGAGCCGGCACGGCCACGCCTGTGGCCACCATCGCTGCAAAGGAGATCGCGATGATTCCCTACGACATCGATCCCAGCCTGCACGGGTCGCAGCCCGAGCCGGACCAGCTAGGCGACGGTTTTTCGCCGCCGGTTGACCCGCATCACGGACATCCCGACGAGCAGGCTTGTGAACCGGTCGATCCGCCGGTAGAACAGGCACTGGGCGACAAGAGCCCGTTTTGACCTTTCAAACGCAAAGTGCCATGGCCACGCATCCCGTAGAACCCGAGCCGGCAACGCCGGACACCGAACCGTCGGCGCCGAACACCACGCACCTGCCGGTGGAGCCCGAGTTCAGCCCGGCGCTGCCGCCTGCCGAACCCGAAGATCCGGGCGTGAAGCCGCCCAAGCCCTGAAAGGTCCAGTCATGTCCTATCCGTACGAGCCCGCCAACGTCACGCCGCCTACGCCCAACCTGGACCGCGAGGAGCCCGAGATGTGGCTGGAGGAAGACATCCCGAGCGACGACGAAGAGACGGGGATGGAATGAACACCACGGGTCACGCGACCACGCCCTCACCGGCACCGACGGAGCCGCCGAAACCGGCCAACCCCGAGCCGAAGTCCAAGTCGACGCCGCCCGACCCCGAAAAGGGCCACGTCCCGGACCCCGAGCAGGGCAAGTCGGAACACCCGCGCCAGCGTTAATCGCGGCCCAGCATCCCCTGGGCATCCTCGTCGACGTCACCGACCGGCGTAGCCTTGGCCAGCGCCACCCACACACCGAAAGGCAGTGCGGCACGCGCCGCACGGCGCGCCGGGCGCGCGACCGCCAGCCGTGACTGCTGCATCACCATGACGCCGCATTCGGGCGGGATCTCTTCGGGCTCGGCGATCGGCTTGCCGCGCGCATCGCAACCCAGCACGTACCAGCATTCGCCCAGGTCCAGGTAGGCGCCGCGCTTGGCACCGTTGCGCAGGTCGCCCAGCAGGTCGGCCCGGCGCACCTTCACTTCGTGCACGATGGGCTCGACGTACGCTTCCACCGAGGTGTGGCGGATCGAGAAGACATCCGGCTTCGCGATGCACCAGCGCAGCGGCTTGGCCGCGTCGCCGGTGGGCACCTGCGCGCGCAGGCTGAGCCCGCGCCACGCGAGCCGGCCCGCGCGGCACATCTCCAGTGCCACCTGGGCTACCAGCGCCTCGTGTGCGGAGAGCGCGGCGCGGTTGCTCGCCAGCGTGGCCGCGATCCAGCGCACGCCCGAGTCGGTCACGCGCAGGGTCACGTGGCCCGCAGCGGAGTGCACGCGTTCGAGCATGCCGGCGGCCAGCAGGTCGATCTCCAGCGCGTCCTGGCAGGGCCAGCCGGCCGAGCGGTAGATCTCGCGCAGGCGCCGGGCGTGCGGCTTGCCCAGCGGCGGTAAGGCGGGTTGCGTGTCCACGGGACTGCCAGTGTAGCGACCGTAGGCACCTTCCCACTCGGGGTTGCGCCCCGCGCCTATCGAGCCCGCTGAGTGGGCGCCCACAATACCGGCATGGTTGAGAAACCCATCTATGGCATTACCGCCGTGCGCTACGCAGGCCACCAGATCGTCGAGGCGATGATGGGCCTGGTCGACAGTACGCTCGCCCACTGGGACCTGTCGCCCACCCCGGCACGGCTGGTCGAGGTGGTCGACCGGCTGGTGGAAGGCGACACCGTCATCACGATGTTCCCCGATGAGCACGGCGAGCTGCATCCCGGCCCGCGCGTGAAGGTCGACGTGCTGCCCGAAGGTACCGAGACGCTGGCACTGGCGGAAGAAGCGCCGGGGATGCGGCTGGGGGACCTGCCAAGGTTCTGAGCTGGGGTTGCACCCCAGCCTACAAGTCCTTGAGTTGCCGCTTCAAGGCCATCTTCGACTGATGGCGCTCGCTCGACTTCGACTTGCGGTGCGAGCCAGCCTTGCGCTGCGCGGCCGCGGCCACCAGCGGGTTGCGCGGCTTCGGCGGCGTCACGTGCAGCTTCATCTTGCGCGCTGAAGTCATGCTTGCGTCCTGAGCGAGGGCACCTTGACGAGGCCCGTGGCGAGCGAAGTCCCCATGATGATCACGGCGCCCCAGCCCAGCATCCAGGCGGTGACGGGTTCGCCGAGGAACAGCGTGCCGTAGATCACCGCGAACACCGGCACCAGGAAGGTCACTGCCACCGCCTTCGCGGGCCCTGCCTGTTCGATCAGCCGGAAGTACAGGATGTAGGCGACGCCGGTGCACAGGACACCCAATACGATGACGCTGCCCCATGCCTGCAGGCTGGGCATCTGCGCCGGCCAGGAGAGCAGGGCAGGTAATGCGAGTCCCGCCGTGGCGCCCACCTGGCTGCCCGTGGCGGCTACCATCGGCGGGATGCCCACGAGGTACTTCTTCGCGGCGTTGGCTGCGAAGCCGTAGCAGATCGACGCGAGCAGGCACGCCAGCACCGCCCACACGCCGCTGGCAACGGTGGCATCGGGCCTGATGCTGGCCTTGTCCCAGGCCAGCATGGCCATGCCGAAGAAGCCCACTACCAGCCCCAGCATGCGCGAGCCGGTCGGGCGGTCGTGCAGCCAGCCCCAGGCGATGAGCGCGCCGAACAGCGGCACCGTGGCATTGAGGATCGCCGACAGCCCCGTGGTAATCGACAGCAGCGCGAACGAGAACAGGGCGAAGGGCACACCGGAATTCAGCAGCCCGATCAGCGTCACCGTCTTCCAGTGCTTGCGGAAGTCGTCGCCGAAACCGCGCCACACCATCAGCGGCAGCAGGAACAGCATGGCCACGGCCACTCGCACGGCAGCCGTCGGCAGCGCGCCGAACTCGACCACGCCGATGCGCATGAAGAGGAAGGACGCGCCCCAGATGGCAGCCAGCAGCAGGAAGTCGGTGACCGATGCGAGGTTCATGGCCCGCCGAGTATGCCCTCGAGCTTGAGCAATGCGCTCTTGCGTTCCAGCCCGCCCGCATACCCCGTGAGGTCACCCCTTGACCCGAGCACGCGGTGGCAGGGCACCACGATGCTCAGCGGGTTGCGGCCCACCGCCGCACCCACCGCCCGCGGCGCATCACGGCCGATGCTGCGCCCGAGTGCGGCGTAGCTCGTCGTCTGGCCGCGCGGGATGGCGAGCAATGCGCGCCACACCGACTGCTGGAACTCGGTGCCCGCCTGCAGGTCGAGCGGCAGGTCGAAGTCGACGCGTTCGCCCTTGAAATATTCCGTGAGTTGTTGCACGGCTTTCACGAGCAAGGGGTCCTGCGGGTCCTCGCGCCAGCCGCGTGTGTCGGGGCCATGGGCCTGGCCCTCGAACCAGATGCCGGCGATGCCCATTTCGGTGGCGGCCAACAGCATGGTGCCGAGGGGACTCTCGTACTTCAGGTGTTTCATCATGTTGCTCCATACCAGGCGCGGATGACCGCATAGCTGCGCCACGGCTTCCAGGCCAGCGACGCGGCTTCGGCTTCGCGCGCAGGGTTGCGTTGGTCCTGCACGCGCAGCGCTTTCTGCAAGGCGATGTCGCCGGCCGGGAAGGCGTCGGGCCAGCGCAGGGCGCGCATCGCGATGTAGTGTGCCGTCCAGTCGCCGATGCCGGGCAGCTCCTTCAGCGCGGCCATCGTGGCCTCGATGTCGGCTCCCGCGTGCAGCTGCAGGCGGCCTTCGTGCACGGCCTGCGCGATGGCGACGATGGCCGCCTGCCGTTGCCGCACGATGCCGAGCTGGCCCAGCGCGTCGCCACCGGCACTGGCCAGCACGGCCGGTGCGGGAAAGAGGCGCTGCAGGCCGGGCAGCGGCGTTTCGATGGCAACGCCGAAGCGGTCCACGAGGCGCTGCGCCAGCGTGCGGGCAGCCGCCACCGTGACCTGCTGGCCGAGCACGGCGCGCACTGCCAGCTCGTAGCCGCTCGGCGCACCGGGCACGCGCAGCCCATCACCGTTGGGGAACGGTTCGTGCAGCACGGCGTTGATCGCCTGCGGGTCGGCGTCGAGGTCGAACATCGCGCGCACGCGCCGGATCACCTGCGGCAGGACCGTTCGCAGACCGTCGCTCACTTCGACGGCCAGCAGGTGGCGTTCTTCATCGAAGCGCGCCGTGACCCAGCCAGCGTGCTGCACACCCGCCGACTCGATGCCGAGCGTGCGCGACAGTTCGCTGCGTTCGGGCGACACGGTCTCCACGCCCTTCATCGCGCGCGTGGCGAAGAATCCGAGCATGGAGGCCACGTCATACGGCGGGCGGTAACCCAGCCGCACCTGCAGGCCGTGCCCGCCCTGCCCGCCTTCACGCCGCAACTGCGTCGGGTTCAGGCCGTAGTGCTCGACGAAAGCTGCGTTGAAGCGCCGCACGCTGGCATAGCCGCTGATCAGGGCCACCTGCGTGATGGGCAGGTCGGTATCGGCCAGCAGCTGCTTGGCCGTCAGCAGCCGCCGGGTCTGCAGGTATTGCAGCGGCGACACGCCCAGCTGCGCCTCGAACAGGCGGCGCAGGTGGCGGTCGCTCACGCCCAGCCGGCCGGCCAGCGACTCCACCGTCGCGGGCTCGCTCGTCCACGCTTCGGGCTCGTCGAGCAGGCGCACGGCCTGCTGCGCCAGGATCGCGCCCGCGTCCTGTATCGACCAGGCCATCGACTGCGGCGCCAGCTCGGGCCGGCAGCGCAGGCACGGCCTGAAGCCCGCGCTTTCGGCCTGCGCCGCATGGCCGAAGAAGCGGCAGTTTTCGCGCTTGGGCGTGCGCACCCGGCAGACCGGACGGCAGTAGATGCCGGTGGTTGTCACACCCGTGAAGAACCGGCCGTCGAAGCGCGCGTCGCGCGCTTTCAGGGCGAGGTAGCAGGCATCGGGCTGCAGGTGGGGTTCATGGACGGGCATGCAGTCATCCTACCCATTCGCCGGGGGTAGACTGGCCGTTTTCGGACATGTCCCTTCACGCCTACAATTTTTCGATGCAGCTCTCCCCCACGATCTTCAAGGCGTACGACGTGCGCGGTGTCGTTCCTGCCACGCTGACCGAAGAGGTGGCCGAGGCGCTCGGCCGCGCCTTCGGGACGCTGGCCCGGGCGGAACGCGAGACGACCGTCGCCGTCGCCCGCGATGGCAGGCTCAGCGGTCCCGCGCTCAGTGCCGCGCTCATACGCGGGCTCACGGCCACCGGCGTCGACGTCATCGACATCGGCATGGCCACCACCCCCATGCTCTACTTCGCTGCCAGCACGGTCTGCGCCAGCGGCATCCAGGTGACGGGCAGCCACAACCCGAAAGACTACAACGGCTTCAAGATGGTGATGGCCGGGCGTGCCATCCACGGCGACGAGATCCAGGCGCTGCGCCGGGTCATGGAGGAACAAAGCTGGCACATCGCCGCCGCAGCCGGCACGGTGCGCAGCGTCGACATCTTTCCTTCGTACCGCGACCGCATCGTGTCCGACATCCGGCTCGCGCGGCCGCTGAAGGTCGTCGTCGATTCGGGCAACGGCATCGCCGGCGCATCGGCCCCCGAAATCTTTCGCGCCATCGGCTGCGAGGTGACCGAACTGTTCAGCGAAGTCGATGGCACCTTTCCCAACCACCACCCCGACCCGAGCAAGCCCGAGAACCTGCGCGACCTCATCGCCAGGCTCGGCGAGACCGGCGCGGACCTGGGCCTCGCCTTCGACGGCGACGGCGACCGGCTCGGCATCATCACGAAGGACGGCCACAACATCTACCCCGACCGGCAGATGATGCTGTTCGCGCGCGACGTGCTCCAGCGCGAACCGGGCGCGACCATCCTGTACGACGTCAAGTGCACGCAGCGGCTGGCGCCTGCCATCCGCGAGGCCGGTGGCGTGCCGCTGATGTACAAGACCGGCCATTCGCTCATCAAGGCGAAGATGAAGGAAGTGGGCTCGCCGCTGGGCGGCGAAATGAGCGGCCACATCTTCTTCAAGGAGCGCTGGTACGGCTTCGACGACGGCACCTATGCGGGCTGCCGACTGCTGGAAATCGTTTCGAAGCACGACGATCCGGGCGCCCTGCTGGAGTCGCTGCCGACCAGCTTCTCCACGCCGGAGCTCAACGTGAAATGTGCCGAGGGCGAGCCGCACCGCGTGGTGGCCGAGCTGGTGCGCACGGCCCGGTTCGACGCGCCGGCCGAGGTGTCCACCATCGACGGCCTGCGGGTCGACTGGCCCGACGGTTTCGGGCTGGTCCGCGCGTCCAACACGACTCCGGTGCTGGTGCTGCGCTTCGAAGGGCAGACGCGCGCGGCGCTGCACCGGATCGAGGATACGATGCTGGCGTTGCTGCGCACCGTGAAACCGGACGCGAAGGTCGGCGAAGCCAGCCATTGAAAATCCTCATCGTCAAACTCTCCTCGCTGGGCGACGTGGTGCACGCCATGCCCGCCGTGCAGGACATCGTGCGCGAGGTGTCCGGAGCCGAAGTGCACTGGGTGGTGGAACGGGCCTTTGCGCCGCTCGTCGAGTGCTGCCACGGCGTGCAGTGCGTCGTGCAGAGCGACCTCAGGCGCTGGCGCAAGGCGCTGTTGTCGCCGAAGACGCGCGCCGAGTGGGTGGCTTTTCGCGAGACGCTGCGCGAGGACGAGTACGGCGCCATCATCGACCTGCAGGGGCTGGCCAAGTCGGCCCTGGTGTCGCGTGTGGCGCAGCTGGCCCCCGGCGGCCTGCGCTTCGCCATGGCCAACCCCACCGAAGGATCGAGCTACGAAGTGCCCACGCGCTGGGCGGCCGATGTGGCGGTGCCGATCGAGCCACGCATCCATGCGGTGGCCCGCTCGCGCGAGATGTGCGCACGCAGCCTGGGCTACGACATTCCCGCCGAGTTGCGCTACGGGCTCGTGCCGTCCGACGGGCGGTTTGCAGACAAGACCGATTGCGTGGCGCTGATCCACGGCACGTCGCGGCCCGACAAGCTGTGGCCCGAGAAGCACTGGGTCGAACTCGGGCGAAAGCTGGTCGCGCAGGGCTACAGCATCGGCTTGCCGCACGGCAACGAAGTGGAGCTGGACCGCAGCGAGCGCATCGCAGGCGCGCTCGGGCCCAGGGCGGAGGTGTGGCCGCGCTGGCCGCTCGATACGCTGTTCAACCGGCTCGCGGCCTGCGCAGGCGCGATCGGCGTGGACAGCGGGCTCAGCCACATAGCGGTGGCGCTCGACCTGCCGCACGTGCAGATCTACAACTTCGACACGGCCTGGCGCACCGGGCCGGTGGGCAACCCGCGGCAGGGTGCGGTGTATGAGAGTCCCACGCCTTCTCTCGACAGCGTGTGGGACGCCTGGCTGCGCGCGACCGTCCCCGGATGATGCGGCCGCTCTACTCGCTGGTGGTGATGGGCGCGCAGCCGCTCCTGCGGCGCAAGCTGCGCCGGCGCGGCGCCGCCGAGCCCGGCTACCTGGAACACGTCGAGGAGCGCTTCGGCGACTACGTCGGCCATGCGCAGCCGGGGCGCTTGTGGATCCATGCGGTCTCGCTCGGCGAGACGCGCGCGGCGGCGATCCTCGTGGACGAGTTGCGCAAGCGCGACCCCGGCATCCGCATCCTGCTGACCAACGGCACGGCGACCGGTCGCGCCGAGGGCGCACGCTTCCTGCGCGACGGCGATATCCAGGTGTGGCAGCCGTGGGACACGCCGCGCGCCGTGCGGCGCTTCCTGGAACACTTCAAGCCGTGCGCGGGCGTGCTGATGGAGACCGAGGTGTGGCCCAACCTGGTGGCCGCGTGCCGCGAGCGCGCCATCCCGCTCGTGCTGGCCAATGCGCGCATGAGCGACAAGACCCTGCGCCAGACGCGCCGGGTCCGCCTGCTGTCGCAGCCGGCGTACCAGTCGCTCGCTGCCGTGTGGGCGCAGACCGAGGACGATGCGCGGCGGCTGGCGCGTGCCGGCGCGACCGTGAAGGGCGTGTTCGGCAACCTGAAGTACGACGCGACACCCGATGCTGCGCAGCTCGCGCGTGGCCGCGCGTGGCGGGCCGCTGCCGGCCGGCCGGTCGTGATGTTCGCCAGCTCGCGCGAGGGCGAGGAGGCGCAGTTGCTGGATGCCTTGCCGCGCGAAGCCGGTGTGCAGTGGCTCGTCGTGCCGCGGCATCCGCAGCGCTTCGATGAAGTGGCTGCCCTCTTCGGTGAGGGCGGGCTCCGCGTGTCGCGGCGCAGTGCATGGGACGGCGCGCCGCAACCCGCCGACGTGTGGATCGGCGACTCGCTCGGCGAGATGGCGCTCTACTACGGGCTGGCCGACGTGGCGCTGCTCGGTGGCAGCTTCGTCGAGCTGGGCGGGCAGAACCTGATCGAGGCAGCGGCTTGCGGCTGCCCGGTGGTGATGGGGCCGAGCACGTTCAATTTTGCGGAGGCTGCGCAGCTGGCAGAGGCGGCAGGGGCGGCGTTCCGGGTGGCGTCCGTCGCGCAAGCCGTGCAATCAGCGGTCGGCCTGTGCAACGACCCGGCCAGGCTGCAGGCGGCTTCGGATGCCGGTGAAGCTTTTGCTGCGGCGAATCGGGGGGCGGCGGCACGGACGGCTGAAGCGCTGCTTGCGCTGGTTGTTGCTTCGTAGGGTGGCAGCTCTGCTGCCCACCCTACGGTCACCTAGCCGGTGTTGGTAGCCGTTACCGCGCCAACAACGCGTTCATCCGCGCCAGGTCTTCCGCGCCCAGCGTGCCGTTGGCCTGCCGAAGCTTCAACTGCCCGAGCAGCACGTTGTAGCGCGCCTGCGCCAGGTCGCGCTTGGTCTGGAACAGCTGGCTCTGCGCGTTCAGCACGTCGATGTTGATGCGCACGCCCACCTGGTAGCCCAGGCGGTTGGCGTCCAGCGCGCTCTGGCTGGACGCCTCGGCCGACTCGAGGGCGCGCACCTGGTTCTGCCCCGACACCACCCCGAAGTACGCGGTACGCACGGCCTGCGCGATGCTGCGGCGCGTGTTCTCCAGGTCGTTCTTCGTGCGTTCTTCCAGCGCCAGCGTTTCGCGGATGCGGTTCTCGGTGGCGAAGCCCGCAAACAGCGGCAGGTTGAACGCCACGCCGATGGCGCCGTTCTCCGGGCGCGAGTCGAGCGGCGATGAGGCGCTGCCGTTGCGGTTGCGCGTGAGGCCGTAGCTGGCGGTCAGGTCCACCGTCGGCTTGTGGCCCGCGCGCGCCTTCTCGGTCTCCAGCTCGGCGATCTCCACCGCCTTCTTCGCCTGCAGGATCGCGGGGCTGGCCGCCTCGGCCTGCGCCACCCATGCATCGGGATTGGCCGGCTGCGGCGTCGGCAGGTTCAGGGGCACCGCCAGCGGGTTGGGCCGCGCATTGGTCTTGCCCACCACCGTATCGAGCTGGAGCCGCTTCACGCGCAGGTCGTTCTCGGCGGCGATTTCCTGCGCCAGCACGAGGTCGTAGCGGGCCTGCGCTTCGCGCGTGTCCGTGATGGTCGCCGTGCCCACTTCGAAATTGCGCTTGGCCGAGGCGAGTTGCTCGGCCACCGCCGCCTTCTGCGCCTGCACGAAGGTCAGGGTGTCCTGCGACGCCAGCACGTCGAAGTAGGCCTGGCTCACGCGGATGATCAGGTCCTGGCTCGCCTGCGTGAGCTGGTACCCGGCCAGTTCGGCGCGCCGCTGGCCCTGCCGGTAGGTGGCCATGTTGGCCGGCCGGTACAGGGGCTGGGACGCGCTGATCTGCGCGTTCTGGGTCGTGTAATTCCGGTCGGTCGCCGGGTTGTTGTTCTCGAACGAGTTACGGTTGATGCCCGCACCCAGGCCCACCTGCGGCAGGATGAAGGCCCGGGTCTGGGCCGCACTCGCCAGGTTCGCGTCGTACTGCGACTTGGCCGCCTGCCACGCGGCATCGTACGAGCGGGCCATGTCATAGAGTTCCAGCAGGCTCTCGGCATGGGCTGGGGGGTAGGCCGCACCAAGGGCCAACGGCAGCGAAAGTAGCCGCAAAAGTTTCATCGATCCTCTTCCTTGTCGGTTCAATACCGGGGAACCCCCGGGTCCAGCTCCTGGCTCCATGCGTCGATGCCGCCGGCGATGTTGGCAACCTTCGCGAAGCCTTGTTGTTCGAGGAACATGGCCACGCGGAAGCTGCGCGCGCCATGGTGGCAAAGGCAGGCCACGGGCCTTTCCGGGTCCAGCTCTGCCACACGCGCTGGGATTTCGTTCATCGGGATCACCACCACGTCGAAGCCTTCCGGTGGCTGCACGGCGGCCGTCTGCAGTTCCCACGGCTCGCGCACGTCGACCAGTTGCGCCCGCGCACCAGCGTGCGTGGCCCAGTCGTTCAGCAAGGAGGGGCGGACCTGGTCGACCATCAGAAGTGGAACCTGGACGGCTCGTGGAAGTTGGCCAGGCGCGGTGCCACCGTGTCCCACGGCTGGCTCGTGCTCCAGGCGGCTTCGCCGGTGCGGGTGATGACGGTGGCACGCATCACGGGCTCCTGGCCCGTGATGGCGGCCAGCCGCCCGCCCACCTTCAGCTGGCCCAGCAGCGCCTGCGGCACTTCGGCCACCGAGCCACTGAGCACGATCACGTCGAACGGCCCTTCGGCGGCCAGCCCGCGCGAGCCGTCGGCTTCGCGCACTTCGGCATTGGTGACGCCGGCCTTCTGCAGGTTGGCGCGGGCCATCCGGGCCAGTCCGGGGTCGATCTCCAGCGTGATCACGCGCTGGGCACGGCCGGCCAGCAGGGCCGCCATGTAGCCCGAGCCGGCGCCCACTTCCAGCACCTTCTCGTGGGGCTGGGGCGCCACGTCCTGCAGCATGCGGGCTTCGACCTTGGGCGCCAGCATGCAGCGGCCCGCCTTGAGCGCTTCGTCGGAGTCGCTACCCAGCGGGATTTCCATGTCCACGAAGGCCAGTGCCTTGTGGGCGAGCGGCACGAAGTCTTCGCGCTTGACGACGGCCAGCAGCGCCAGCACGTCGGGGTCCAGCACGTCCCAGGGGCGGATCTGCTGCTCGATCATGAGGAAGCGGGCGCGGTCGTAGTCGATGTCGGCGGTCATGGTGTTCTTCTCCGGGGGGTGTCAGGGCAAACGCCCGATTTTAGAAGCCGCGACGGGCTCGCCCCCGGCGCCCCCCGCCGCCGGCCGCCGGCGTCCGCGGATCCATTGAGCCAGGTCATCCAGGTAGCAGTAAACGACCGGCACCACCACCAGGGTCAGCAGCGACGACGTGATGACCCCGCCGATCACCGCCTGGCCCATGGGCGCGCGCTGCTCCGAGCCTTCGGTCAGCGCAAAGGCCAGCGGCACCATGCCGAACACCATGGCCAGCGTCGTCATCAGGATGGGGCGCAGCCGCACGCGCGCGGCGTGCAGCAGGGCGGCGCTGCGCTCCATGCCCTGCTCGCGGCTGCGGATGGCGAAGTCCACCAGCAGGATGGCATTCTTGGTCACCAGCCCCATCAGCATCACGATGCCGATCACGGAGAAGATCGACAGGGTGGAGCCGAACATCATGAGCGCCAGCACCACGCCGATCAGGGTGAGCGGCAGCGACGTCATCAGCGCCAGCGGCTGCATGAAGCTCTTGAACTGGCTGGCCAGGATCATGTAGATGAAGATCACCGCCATGGCCAGCGCCGAGACGGCGTAGCCGAACGACTCCTGCATGTTCTTGGTGGAGCCGCCGAACGAGTAGCGGTAGCCGGGCGGGAACTGCACGCCTTCGAGCTGCAAGCGGATGTCATTGGAGATGTCGCCCGCGGCGCGCCCGAACGAGTTGGCGTTGATCGCCACCTCGCGCGTCAGGTCGCGGCGGTTGATCTGGTTGGGCCCGGTCGACTCCTTCACCGTGGCCACCTGGTTCAGCCGCACGATGCGCGAGCTGCCGTCGGCGTTGGTCCCGGTGGCAAACGGCAGCCGCTCCAGGTCTTGCGGCCGCGTGCGTGCGTCCGGCGCCAGCCGCACGTTCACGTCGTAGGTCTGGTCGTCGGGCGCGCGCCAGTTGCCCACTGTCTGCCCGGCCACCAGCGTGCGCAGCGACCCGGCGATCTGGGCGACCGAAAGGCCCAGGTCGGAGGCGGCGTCGCGCTTCACGTCGATGTCGATCACCGGCTTGTCCGGCTTGACGCTGGCGTCCAGGTCGACCAGCCCGGGGATGGGGCGGATGCGCTCCATCACCAGGCGCGACAGGCGCTCCAGCTCCTTCAGGTCGGGGCCCTGCAGCGAAAACTCGATCTGCTTGTTGCCGCCCACCGCGTCGAGCAGGCCGACGTGCGTGACCGTGATGCCCGGCACCTGCTTGAGCCGGTCGCGCAGCACGCCCGACATCTGGTCGACGCTGCGCGTGCGGTCCTTGCGGTCGGCCAGCCGCACGTAGACGTACGAGTAGATCTTGCCCTGCGCGTTGCCCGCGTTCACCAATGCCAGCGTGTACTTCACCTCGGGGAACTCGCGCACGATCGCTTCGACCTGCTTCGCCTTGGCCTCGGTGAGCTCCAGCGACGAGCCGACCGGGGTGTAGAAGTTGATGCTGGTCTCGGAGAAGTCGGCCTTGGGCACGAACTCGGTGCCGAGCAACGGCACCATGAAGACGCTGGCCACGAAGATGGCGAAGCCGCCGAGCACGGTGGCGAGGCGATGCACCAGTGCCCACTTCAGGATGGCCTGGTAGGTATCGATCAGCTGCTCGGTGGCGTGGTCGAACCAGCCCGTGACGCGCCCTATGGTCTTGTCGTACAGCGTGAGCTTGTCCTTCGGCTTGCCGTGCGCCTCGATTTCGGGGTCGTGCCAGATCGACGACAGCATCGGGTCGAGCGTGAAGCTCACGAACATCGAGATCAGCACGGCGGCCACGATGGTGACGCCGAACTCGTGGAAGAACTTGCCGATGATGCCGCCCATGAAGCCGATGGGCAGGAACACCGCGACGATGGAGAAGGTGGTGGCCAGCACCGCCAGGCCGATCTCGTGGGTGCCGTCCATCGACGCCTGGTAGGGCGGCTTGCCCATCTGCACGTGGCGCACGATGTTCTCGCGCACCACGATCGCGTCGTCGATCAGCAGCCCCACGCACAGCGACAGCGCCATCAGCGTGATCATGTTGATCGTGAAACCGAAGGCGTACATGAAGAGGAAGGTGCCGATCAGCGCGATGGGCAGCGTCAGCCCGGTGATGACCGTGGAGCGCCACGAGTTCAGGAACAGGAAGACGATGAGCACCGTGAGCGCGGCACCTTCGATGAGCGTGCGCTGCACGTTGGCCACCGATACGCGGATGGGGCGCGAGTTGTCCGTCACCGGCTCCAGCCGCACGCCGGGCGGCAGCTGCGCCTGCATCTCGTCGATGGTCTTCTTCAGCCCGTCGATCACGCCGATGGTGTTCTCGTCCTGCGACTTCTGCACCGACATGAGCAGCGTGCGCTCGCCGTTGTACAGGGCCAGGCTCTCCACCTCCTGCGCGCCGTCGGCTACGCGGGCGACCTGGCTCACGCGCACGGGAACCCCGTTGCGCCGCGCCACGATGATCTGGGCGAAGTCCTCGGGCCGCTGCATGCGCGCGTCGATCTGCACCACGCGTTCCTGCGCGAGCGATCGCACCGCACCCACCGGCAGGTCCTGGTTCTCGGTGCGCACGGCGGCGGCCACCTGGTCGGCCGTGACGCCCATTGACTCCATCGCCTGCGGGTTCAGGTAGATGTTGATCTCGCGCTTGGTGCCGCCCACCAGCGTGACCGAGCCGACGCCGCGCACATTTTCCAGGCGCTTCTTCAGTACCTGGTCGGCCCAGTTGGTCAGCTCGACGCCGCCCATGGGGCGCGCGCCCTTGCTGGCGTCGGGCAGCACGGCCAGCGACCAGATCGCGCGGGCCGACGGGTCGAAGCGCAGCACGCGCGGCTCCTTCACCTCGGTGCGGAAGGTGGGCCGCACCGAAGCGACCTTCTCGCGCACGTCGTCGGCCGCCTTGCGCCCGTCGATGTGGAGCTGGAACTCGATGACCACCACCGACTGGTTCTCGTAGCTGCGGGACGTCAGGGCGTTGATGCCGGCGATGGAGTTGACGGCCTCTTCGACCTTCTTGCTCACTTCGCTCTCGACGATCTCGGGGGCGGCGCCGGGGTACTCGGTGATCACCACCACGACGGGGAAGTCGATGGTGGGGAACTGGTCGACCTTCAGGCGCTGGTACGAGAACATGCCCAGCACCACGATGGCGAGCATCACCATCGTGGCGAACACGGGGTTCTTCAGGCTGACGCGGGTGAACCACATGTCAGGGGCTCGGTGCCTTGGGGGCCGCCAGCGGCGCTGCCGTGAACTTCACGGCCGTGCCCTCGCGCAAGGGGCCCACGTGGCCCTTGATGACGACGGCGCCGGGCTGCAGCCCGCCCACGGCGACCCAGGTCTCCTTGCCCGACTCGCCGCGCACGCCCGGCTCCACCTGCTTGTGCCGGACCTGGTTGCCTTCGACCACCTGCACGTAAGGCGTCGGCTTGTCGGTGCGCACGGATGCGAGCGGCACGGCCAGCGTGCTGGTGCGCCCCGTGGCGAGCGTGCCCTGGGCGAACAGGCCCTGGCGCAGCCCCGTGGGGTCCTGGATCGCCAGGTAAGCCATCACGCTGCGGCTGCCGGCCTGTGCGCTCGGGTTGATGCGCACGACCCTGGCGGCGACGGGCTTGCCGCTGCCTTCCACCTGCAACTGCGCCGCCTGGCCTACCGTGACGGCAGCGGAGTCGGCCGCGCTGAGGGTCGCTTCCATCTCGATGCGCGACAGGTCCACGATCTCGACCACGCGCGCTTCGACGGCCACGCGCTCGCCGGGCTGGGCGAGCCGCTGCGACACGATGCCCGCGATCGGCGCGCGCAGCACGGTGTCGTCCATCGACTTGCGCACCATCTCCACCGACGCCAATGCGGCCTTGTGGTTCGCCTGGGCCGATGTGAAGTTGTTCCACGAGGTGTCCAGCGCCGTCTTGGAAATGAAGCCCTGGTCCATCAGCGCCTTGTTGTTGTTCCACTGGCGCTGCGCGATCTCGATCTGGGCGCGGGCAGAGTCGGCCTGTTCCTCGGCCTGCCGCAGGCGGGCGCGCGTCTCGGTGGCGTCCACGCGCGCGATGACCTGTCCGGCCTTCACCGCGTCGCCTTCTCGCACGGCGAGGTCCTGCAACTCGCCGGCCACCCGCGCCTTCACGAGGGCCGAGTTCACCGCCTTCAGCGAGCCGGAGATCGGCAGGCCCTGCGCCAGCTCGCGCGCCTCGGCTTTCACGATGTCGCCGGCGGCGAGTTCCACGACGGCCTGCGCCTTTTGCGCGGCGGCGGCGGCCAGCGCCGCCTGCTGGTCCTTCCGCGCGCCGACGATGCGCATCGCGCCGGCAGCCAGCAGCAGGACGACGAGGGCCGCGACCAGCCACTTCCAGGGGATGCTTTTCATGGGCGTTTTCCGTCGGGGCGTGCGCAGATGCCGTTCAGCACGGTCTCGACCTGCGAGTGGAGGTAGCGTTCGGGGTCCAGCGCGTACTCACGCGGCACGCAGGGGGCCAGCGAATGTTTCGTCATGATCAGGAAGATCATCGGCGCGATGATGCTGAACACCGCGTAGTCCATGTCCAGCTCGCGGAACTCGCCGCGGTCCACGCCGCGCTGCAGGATGCGGCGGATCAGCATGTTGGCCGGGACTATCACTTCCTGGTGGTAGAAGGCCGTGATGTCGGGGAAGTTGCGCGCCTCGCTGAACATCAGCTTGGTGATGCCCGAAGCGCGCGTGTTGCCGATGCGGTCCCACCATACCTTCATGCAGTAGCGCACCATGTCGGCCGTGTTGCCCTCGAAAGTCTCGAACTCCTCGTTCCATTCCTTGAAGCGGCCGGAGATGTTCTCGCGCACCACCGCCTTGAACAGTTCTTCCTTGCTGGGGAAGTAGAGGAAGAGGGTACCCTTGGACACGCCGGCGCGCGCGGCCACTTCCTCGGCGCGGGTGGCCGCAAACCCTTTCTCGACGAAGAGGTCGAGCGCGGCGTCGAGCAGTTCGCCGGGGCGGGCTTCCTTGCGGCGCTCGCGCTTCGCCGGCGCCTCGTCGGTGCGGGCGATGAACTTGTCCAGGGGCATGGCTGAAATTACTGACTGACTGGTTAGTAATGTAGTGGCTGAGTAAGCCGGCGTCAAGCGCCTCGACTACAGTTCTCAACCTATAGAGAGGCCTGACCATATGGAAACGATCGTGCTGGGCGGCGGGTGCTTCTGGTGCACGGAAGCGGTGTTCAAGGAGGTCCGCGGCGTCGTCGACGTCGAGTCGGGCTACAGCAACGGCAACTTGCCCAACCCCACTTACGAAGCGGTGTGCACGGGGGCCACCGGGCACGCCGAAGTGGTGAAGCTCACCTACGACCCGGCGCAGATCAGCACCCGGCAGGTGCTGGAGATCTTCTTCGTCGTGCACGACCCGACTCAGCTGAACCGGCAGGGCAACGACATGGGCACGCAGTACCGCAGCGGCATCTACTACACCACCGCCGACCAGAAGCAGGTGGCCGAAGCGATGGTGCGCCAGCTCATCGTGGACAAGGTGTACGGCAAGGCCGTGGTCACCGAGGTCAAGCCGCTGGCCGACTACTACCCGGCCGAGGACTACCACCAGGACTTCTTCGAGAAGAACCCCGGGCAGGGCTACTGCCTCGCCGTGGCCGCGCCCAAGGTGGAGAAGTTCCGCAAGACCTTCCGCGAGTTCGCCAAGCCGTGATCGAAACGCGGGCGCTGCGCTACGACCATCCGGCCGGGCCGTCGCTCGCATTCGGCGATGTGGCCGTGCCGCAGGGCGGCACGCTGCTGCTGCAGGGGCGCTCCGGCAGCGGCAAGTCGACCTGGCTGGCGCTGCTGGCGGGCCTGCTCACCGCCACCAGCGGCGACGCCGTCGTGGCAGGGCAGCCGGTGTCGCAGCTGCCGGGCGCGGCGCGCGATGGCTGGCGTTCCCGCACCATCGGCTTCCTGCCGCAGAAGCTGCACCTGAGCGAAGCGCTCACGGTCGAAGGCAACCTGGCGCTGGCGTACTTCGCTGCAGGCGTGCGCGAAGACAAAGCCGCCATCCGCAGCGCGCTCGATGCGCTGGGGGTGGGGGCGCTGGCGCACCGCAAGCCCTCGCAGCTTTCCGGCGGCGAAGCGCAACGCGTGGCGCTGGCGCGCGCTACGCTGATGCAGCCGAAGGTGATCCTGGCGGACGAGCCGACCGCCAGCCTCGACGACGAGTCGGCCGCAGCTGCACTGGCCCTGCTGCGCGAGTCGGCGGCGCGCTGCCACGCCACGCTGGTGATCGCGACGCACGACGCGCGCGTGCGCGAAGCGATGGGCGGCGCCATCGTGCATCGCCTGGCCGCATGAAGACCGCGTCGCTCGCGCTGCTCTACCTCTGGTCGCGCCCGCTGGCGGCGGTGCTCAACCTGCTGCTGCTCGCGCTGGGCGTCTCGGCCATCACCTTCGTCGTGCTGGTCAGCGAACAGGTGGACCGTGCCTTCGAGCGCGACCTGGCGGGCATCGACGCGGTGGTCGGCGCCAAGGGCAGCCCGCTGCAGCTGATCATGGCGGGCGTGTTCCACATCGACGTGCCGCCGGGCAACGTGGCGCTGGAAGACGTGCGCAGGCTGTCGGGCCACCCGATGGTGAAGCACGTGATCCCGCTGGCGCTGGGGGACACCTTCCGCGGCTGGCGCATCGCGGGCACGACCCCGCAGTACGTCGAGCACTACCGGGTGCAGCCCGCGCAGGGGCGCCTGTGGCGCGAGCCGATGGAGGCCGTGCTGGGGGCGGAAGTGGCACGCAACTCGGGGCTGGCCAACGGCATGCAGTTCAGCGGCAGCCACGGCCTGGCGCCCGGCGGCGAGCAGCACAGCGACGTGCCGTATCGCGTGGTCGGCGTGCTGGCGCCTTGCCAGTGCGTGCTCGACCGCCTCGTGCTTACCGGCATCGAGTCGGTGTGGCGCGTGCACGAGAAGGCCCTGGCCGTCGACGAAGAAGACCGCAAGGCGCTGGAAGCGGAACGCGAAGTGACCATGGCGTTGGTGACCTACAAGACGCCGCTGGCCGCCGTGACTTTCCCTCGCTTCGTGAACAGCCAGACCAACATGCAGGCCGCGGCCCCTGCCGTCGAAGTGACACGGCTGCTGCGCATGCTGGGCACGGGCACCGACGTGCTGCGGGGTTTCGGCGCGGTGCTGCTGCTGGTGGCCGCGCTGTCGGTTTTCATCGCCTTGTGGAACGCCGTGCGCGAGCGCAGCGCCGACCTCGCGATGATGCGCATGCTGGGTGCGCCGCCGTGGAAAGTGGCCGCCCTGCTGTTCTGCGAGGCGCTGTGGCTTGCCCTGCTGGCTTCGGCCATCGGGTTGGCCGCGGGACACGGGCTCGCGGCGCTGGTAGGCTATGTGCTTCAGTCGCGCCAGTCGGTGCCGGTCACCGGCTGGACCTGGGCGGCGGCTGAAGCGTGGATCCCGGTGGCGGCCGTTGCCGCAGCGGGCCTGGCAGCGCTGGTCCCCGCCATCGCGGCTTACCGGGTCGACGTGGCCCGCCTGCTCAATTCGAGGTGAAGATGATGAAGCTATGGATGGCCGCCGTGCTGCTCGCCCCGCTGGCCCTGCTGGCAGCGGAAAAGCACGATGCCGAAGCGGTGAAGAAGGACGTGCAGCGCCATCGTGCGATGGCCGCTGCCCACGAGCAGATGGCGAAGTGCCTGGAGTCGAACAAGGGGCACGACACCTGCCAGCGCCAGCTGCAGGACGCTTGCAAGGGCCTCGGTATAGGAAAATACTGCGGCATGAAGCACGAGCATTGATGCACGTGCCTGGAGTACCCATCATGAAGACCGCCGCTTTCCTGCTGGCTTCGACGCTGGCCTTCGCTGCGCAGGCCCAGCTGTCGTCGCCTGTGCCCGCCGGCACGGGTCCTGGCGTGCACAGTCCCAACAGTCCCATCGCCCCGCTGCCCAACCGGGGCGACGTGGTGCCGTGGTCGCTGCTGACCGACGTGAAGACCAAGGCCGTGGACAACAAGATCGTGCCGGTCTTCGCGCGGGAACAGCTCGCACTCGACCAGAAGAAGCAGCGCGTGCAGGGCTTCATGATGCCGCTGGAGCCGGGCGAGAAGCAGAAGCACTTCCTGCTGAGCTCGGTGCCGCTCACCTGTGCCTTCTGCGTGCCCGGCGGGCCGGAAAGCATGATCGAGGTGAAGACGAAGGAGCCGGTAAAGTACACCCAGGAGCCCGTGACCATCGAAGGCCGGTTTGCCGTACTGAACGATGACCCGTATGGGCTGTATTACCGGGTGACGGATGCGGTGGCGGTGAAGTAGGGAGTCAGCGCTTCGCGGTGTTGTTCCTGATCCAGGAGGCGAATTCCGAATCGTCCAGTTCACCTGCGGACACAGCCAGCATGGTGAGGGTGGCGTCGGCCTGCGTCGCCTTCAGCCGCCACCCGCTCAGAAACAGGAACAGGCCGACCGCCAGGAAGGCTGCCCGCTTGTTCCCGTCGATGAACGGATGGTTGCGGGCCAAGGCCACGCCGTAGGCAGCCGCGAGGTCTGCATAGTCGGGCGAACCGTAGTGGGCAGAATTCGGCACTCGCGCAAGCGCCGACTCGAAGAGGCCTTCGTCCCTCAATCCGGGAGCACCGCCGTGCTCAGCCAGGCTCTCGCCGTGGAGCAGCAGCAGCGCCTGCCGGTCGACCCAGCGCCAGCTCACTTCGCGAGCTGGTGGAAGCTGTCGCGAAATTCACGCATGAATTCGCGGCCCGCCTGCACCTGCTCTTCGAGGGCCGGGTCATAAGGCGTGAGCACGTAGCCCTCCGGCGTTTCCGTGAGGAAGACGGTCTGGCCCTTCTCGAGCCTGAGGCGCGCGAGCGCTTCTTTCGGCAGGATGACACCGACCGAGTTGCCGATCTGCGTGAGTTTCAGGACGTGCATGGCAGCCACCCACTGTTATAACGGTAGTTATACTAACGCGAACACGAAGGAGATTCAACCATGTCCTGGCTCATCCTCGTCGTTGCCGGCCTGTTCGAGGTGGGCTGGGCCATCGGCCTGAAGTACACCGATGGATTCACCAAGCCGTGGCCGTCGACGTTGACTGTCGCGGCGATGGTGGTCAGCGTCGTGCTGCTGGGCATGGCGATGCGCACGCTGCCCGTCGGTACGGCCTATGCGGTGTGGACCGGCATCGGTGCCGTGGGCACGGTGATCCTGGGGATCGTCCTGTTCGGTGAGCCGGCCACCGTGGCGCGGCTGGTGTGCATCGGCTTGATCCTTGCGGGCATCGTCGGCTTGAAGCTGGCGCATTGACGACGCGATGCGCGCCTGCGGCGCTTCGACCCCGTGTGCGGCGGGATGCGCGCCTGCGGCGCTTCGACCCCGCCCTACGTGGACGGGTTTCCGTAGGGTGGGGTCAAAGCGCGCAGCGCGTACCCCACCGTTCAGGGTGCCAACCGCTCCCGCACCCAGGAACCACCCACCAGCGAATAGCGCAACCGGTCATGCAACCTGCTGCGCCGCCCCTGCCAGAACTCCCACCGGTCCGCCACCAGCCGATACCCCCCCCAATGCGGCGGCCGCGGCGGGTTCAGCATGAACTGCGCGCCGAACTTCGCGGCGTTGGCCACCAGCACGCCGCGGCCGGAAATCACCTGGCTCTGCGGACTGGCCCACGCGCCGATGCGCGAGTCGAGCGGCCGGGTCGCGTAATACGCGTCGCTCTCTTCGGCCGAAGCCTTTTCCACGCAGCCCTCGATGCGCACCACGCGTTCGAGTTCGACCCAATGGAACTGCAGCGACGCGAACGGGTTGCCCGCCAGCTCGATCCCCTTGCGGCTTTCGTAATTGGTGTACCAGACGATGCCGCGCGCGTCGTAGCCCTTGCACAGCACCACGCGCGTGCTCGGGCGCAGGTTGCCCGCCACGGTGGCCAGCGTCATCGCGGTCGGCTCGGGCAGTTCGCCCACGATCGCTTCGGTGAGCCATTGGTCGAACTGCAGCACCGGGTCGGCGTGCGACGCGTCCTCGCCGAGCTCGGCACGCTCGTAGCTCTTGCGGAGTTGCGCGATGCGATCGGACGTCTGGCTCATGCGCCGATTCTCGCACGCGGTACATTGGCACCATGTCCGCACAGCCCACCGTGATCGTGCTGGCTTCCGGCCGCGGCGACCGGTTCGTCGCATCCGGCGGCCAGGGCAGCAAGCTGCGTGCGCTGCTGGCCGGCAAGCCCGTGATCGAGCACACGCTGGCCGCGGTGCAGGCCAGCGGCCTGCCGTGGCACCTGGAAGACGCGGGGCACGCAGGCATGGGTGATTCGATAGCCGCTGCGGTCGCGGCCACGCGCGATGCCCAAGGCTGGCTCGTGCTGCCCGCCGACCTGCCGCTGGTGCAGCCGGCCAGCCTGCTGGCCGTTGCGGCAGCGCTCGAAGCGCACGACCTGGTGCTGCCGGTGCATGGCGGGCAACGCGGCCACCCGGTCGGGTTCGGCCCTCGCTTTCGCGACGAACTGCTGGCCCTGTCGGGCCTGGCGGGCGCGGCGGCCATTGTCCAGGCCAACCGGGCGTTCCGGCTGGAACTGGCCGACCCCGGCATCGTGACCGACATCGACACCGTGCAGGACCTGCGCGCTGCCGAACAGGAACTCAACGCCCGGCGCTGACTGACGCCAGTGCGGTACGCGGCCCGAGTTCGTCCGCCATGAACTGCGCCAGTTCGAACCATTGCTTGGCGTCCATGCCATAGCGCCAGCCATTGCGGGCGATCACCAGGTCGTTCGCGGGCGACACGAAGACGAACTGCCCGTGGTTGCCGCGGGCCGCGAAGTCATAGCCGCCGCCCGGCCGCCGCTGCCCCCACCAGAAGGCCTGGTAGTAGCGGTCGCGCCGGCCGCGCGTCCAGGGCGACGCATCGTAGTAACCCGGCGGCGGGGGCGCGGCATCCGGCGCCGTGCTTTCGATCGCCCATGACTGGGGCACGACCTGGCGGTCACCGTTGCGCCCCTGGCGCAGCATCAGCAGGCCGAAGCGCGCGAAGTCGCGGGCCGTGGCGTTGATGCCGCTTTCCATCTTCTCGAAGCCGGAGGACTCGCTGTCGAGGCTCCACGACGCAGGTGAAGCCATGCCGGCCGGCTGCCACAACCTGCGTTCGAGGTATTGCGCCACCGGCATGCGCGTGGCGCGTTCCAGCACCATGCCCAGCAGCAGCGGGTGGTAGTTGTTGTAGTGGAAGCTGCGGCCCGGCGCGCCGTCGATGCGGCTTTCGCCCAGCGCCAGCGCCCGCAGGTCGGGGTAGTAGTAGGTCTTGGCGTCGTCGCCGTGCAGGAAGGGAAACTCGCGATACCGGATGCCCGATGCCATGCGCACCAGGTGCCGCAGCGTCACGGCATCGAACCGCGCGTCGCGCTGCCGCAATTCGGGCAGGTAGCGCGTCACCGGGTCGTCGATGCTGCCGATGGCGCCCTCGGCGATGGCGATGCCGACGAGCGCCGACACCATCGACTTGGCCACCGAAAACGACGTCACCCAGCCGTCGGGCGAGCCCCCGTTGAAGTAGCCCTCGTAGATGATTTCACCGCCATGCACAACGACGAACGCCTGCGTGCCGAGTTCCTCGAGCCGCGCCTCCATGTCGGCACCGCCGCCCGCCTTGCGCCACGCCGCCTGCACGGCCGGCTTCTCGTCGCGCACGGGCAAGGGCCGCGCGTCCGGCGCCGGCGCGATCCTGCGCATGGGGAAGCGCGTGTGGTCGTCGGCATCGGCATCGCGCCAGATGAAGACGCGCCACACGTACTCGGGCGGGTAGGCCATGCACGCCGCGCCCAGCAGCAGGGCTGCGGCCAGCGGAATCGCCAGCAGTGCCCGGGCGAGGCGCGGGCGTCTCAAGTGCGCCGGATCACCGCGCAGGCGAGCCGCGGGCCGGCATTGCCGGTGGGCTGCGTGCGGAAGTCGTCGGGATCGCGATGCACGATGAGGCCCTTGCCGACGATGTCGGCTGTACCGCTGCCGACGCTGATCGAGCCGGACTCGAAGCTGAAGCGCACCACGCCCATGGCATCGGCCTTCAGCGATGGCAGGTCGCCCACGTGGTGCGCGCCTGCGCCATGCTGGCCGTGCGGCTTGCCGTCGGGGTTGAAGTGGCCGCCGGTGCTCATGCCGTCGCCGCTGGAGCAGTCGCCCTTCTCGTGCACGTGGAAGCCGTGGTCGGCGTTGGGCTTGAGGCCGCGCACTTCGCCGGTGACCTGCACCTTGCCGCCGGCCTGCGTGAAACGCACGGTGCCGGTGGTGGCATTGCCGCGCGTGGCCTGCAGGTCGGCCACTGCGGTGGGGCCCTGGGGGGTGGCGCAGCCGGCCAGCAAGGCGGCTGCCGCCGCGGCTATGGCGAAGTGGTGGGTACCCATGGTGTTCTCCTTTTCTTCAGGGTTCGAGCAGTTTCAGCAGTTTCTCGAGGTGCCGGTCGTGGATGTTGTGGCGCTTCAGCTCTTCGAGTGTGCGATGGGCGTAGTCGAAAGTGGTTCCGTAGATACCCTTCGCCTCGCGGAAGATCGAACGGTACTCTTCCTCGGTCAGGTTGCCGGTGTGGCTGGGGCTGCGCCGCGACAGCGTGAAGGCCAGCGCCTTCACCGGGCCCTGCGGCGTGTGGCAGGTGAGCCAGCGCGGGTCGTACACGGCCGTGACCATCTCGCGTTTCCACAGCGTCTTCAGCGCGCCGGCCACGTGGTCGTGGCGGATGCGGTAGACCATGCCGCGGCAGCAGCCGCCCGACAACATGCCGAAGACGAGGCCCGGTCGCTCAGGCGTGCCGCGGTTGATGCGGCTCCACATCTTCAGCGCACGATGCCAGCCGTGCACGAGGGCGGTGCGCCGCTCCACGTAGTCGAAGTCGGGGCTCCAGATGAGTGAGCCGTAGGCGAACACCCACAGGTCATCGGTGCCGCCCCACTCGCGCAGCACGCAGTCGAGCATGGGCTTGGGGTCGCGCAGCGGCTTGGGCAACTCGCTCATGGACCGCAACTCTACCGCCCCCCGTTTGGTAACGCATTCGTAACCCGGAAGCCCCGCTGCGGCGCTTTCCGGGGTAGGATGGAGCTGTAACTAAGTTACCTGATTCCAGACCGACATGAAACTCCATCCCGTGGTGGCGGCCGTGACCGAGCGCATCCGCGAGCGCAGCGCCACGTCGCGCGAAGCCTACCTGCAGCGCGTGCAAGCGGCGGGCCAGCGCGACCGCGGGACCGACCGCCTGGGCTGCGCCAACGTGGCCCATGCGTTCGCGGCCCTGCCTGCCAACGACAAGCTGCGCGTCGTGTCCGAACGCGCACCCAACATCGCCATCGTCAATTCGTACAACGACATGCTGTCGGCCCACGCGCCGTATGCCACGTACCCGGACATCATCAAGGACGAGGCGCGGCGCCACGGCGCCACGGCGCAGGTCGCGGCGGGCGTGCCGGCCATGTGCGACGGCGTCACGCAAGGCACAGCCGGCATGGAGCTGAGCCTGTTCTCGCGCGACACCATTGCGATGGCCACGGCCGTCGGGCTCACGCACGACGTGTTCGACGCCGCGCTGCTGCTGGGCATCTGCGACAAGATCGTGCCGGGCCTGCTGATAGGCGCGCTGCAGTTCGGCCACCTGCCCATGGTTTTCGTGCCGGGGGGTCCGATGCCCAGCGGGCTTTCCAACAGCGCCAAGGCCAAGGTGCGCGAGCAGGCGGCGCAGGGGCTGGTCGGGCGCGAAGCCTTGCTCGACGCGGAGTCGCGCGCCTATCACTCGCCGGGCACCTGCACCTTCTACGGCACGGCCAACAGCAACCAGATGCTGATGGAGGCAATGGGCCTGCACGTGCCCGGCGCCGCCTTCGTGCAGCCGCAGGACGAGCTGCGCGAGCACCTCACCCGCGAAGCCGTGCGCACGGTGCTTGGCAACGTGCGCGCGCGGCGCTTCACGCCCATCGGACAGCAGGTCGACGAACGCTGCATCGTCAACGCGATGTCGGCGTTGCTCGCCACCGGCGGCTCGACCAACCACCTGATCCACTGGGTGGCCGTGGCGCGCGCCGCCGGGATCGTCATCGACTGGGACGACTTCGACCGGCTCTCGGCCGTGGTGCCGCTGCTGGCGCGTGTGTACCCGAACGGCGTGGCCGACGTGAACCATTTCCAGGCGGCCGGCGGGCCGGGCTACGTGATCCGCGAACTGCTGGACGCGGGGCTGATGCACGAAGACGTGGCGACGGTGCGCGAAGGCGGGATCCGCGAGTTCACGCGGGTGCCCTCCATGGGCGGGGGCCTTGCCTGGCGCGATGTGGGCCCCAGCGGCGACGACTCCGTCCTGCGCCCCGCATCGGCTCCCTTTTCCCCCACCGGCGGCCTCAAGCTGCTGACCGGCAACCTCGGCCGCAGCGTCATCAAGGTGTCGGCCGTGCCCGAGGAGCGCCACGTGGTCGAGGCGCCCGCGCGCATCTTCGACAGCCAGGACCAGTTGCTCGCCGCCTTCAAGGCGGGCGAGCTGGAGCGCGACGTGGTGTGCGTGGTGCGCTGGCAGGGCCCGCGCGCCAACGGCATGCCCGAGCTGCACAAGCTCACGCCGCCGCTGGCGGTGCTGCAGGGCAGGGGCTTTCGCGTGGCGCTGGTCACCGACGGCCGCATGAGCGGCGCATCGGGCAAGGTGCCCGCCGCGATCCACGTGTCGCCCGAAGCCGCGGCCGGCGGGCCGCTCGCGCGCGTGCGCGACGGCGACATCGTGCGGCTGGATGCGGTGCAAGGCACGCTGCAGGCGATGGTGGGCGCCGAAGCGTGGGAAGCGCGCGACCCCGCCTCGATGCCGCACGAGCTGAAGGAAGCGAACGCGCACGGCCATGGCCGCGAGCTGTTCGCCAACATGCGCCGCCATGCGCTCGAAGCCGAAGAAGGAGCCTGCACATGGCTGTGAAGCCGACCGCGCTGGAAGTGATGCTCGCCGCGCCGGTGATCCCGGTAATCGTGCTGGAGGACGTGGCCTATGCCGTGCCGCTTGCGCGGGCGCTGGTGGCGGGCGGCATCCGCATGCTCGAAGTGACGCTGCGCACGCCCGCCGCACTGGCGTGCATGGAGGCGATCGCGAAGGAAGTGCCCGACGCGGTGGTCGGTGCGGGCACCGTGCGCAGCGCCGCCGATGCGCAGGCCGCCGCCATGGCCGGTGCGCGCTTTGCCGTGAGTCCCGGCTACACGCATGCCGTCGGCAGGGCCTGCCACGACCTGGGCCTGGCGCTGTTGCCCGGCGTGGCCACCGGCAGCGAGATCATGGCCGCGCAGGAAGACGGCTATACCGCGCTCAAGTTCTTCCCTGCGATGCAGGCGGGCGGCGTGGCCATGCTGAAGGCGTGGCAAGGGCCGTTTGCGGATGTGAAGTTCTGTCCGACAGGTGGGGTCAATCCGGCGAACGCTCGTGAACTGCTCGCTTTGCCCAACGTCGCGTGCGTGGGCGGGTCGTGGCTGACGCCGGCCGATGCGATGAAGGCGGGCGATTGGCAGAAGGTCACCCAGCTGGCGCGCGAGGCTGCTGCGCTGCCTCGCTGAGGCTCACTCGCCCGCGCGCTGGATCAGCTCGATCTTGTAGCCGTCAGGGTCCGTCACGAATGCGATCACGGTCGTTCCGCCCTTCACCGGGCCGGCCTCGCGCGTGACATTGCCACCGTTGGTGCGGATCAGCTCGCACGAAGCGTATGCGTCGGCCACGCCGATGGCGATGTGGCCGTAGGCCGTGCCCATCTCGTACTTGTCCACGCCCCAGTTGTAGGTGAGCTCGATCTCGGCGTGCTCGGGGTTCGTGCCGTAGCCCACGAACGCCAGCGAGTACTTCTGGTCGGGCCGTTCGGTGGTGCGCAGCAGTTGCATGCCGAGCACCTTGGTGTAGAAGTCGATGGAGCGTTGCAGGTCGCCCACGCGCAGCATGGTGTGCAGGAGTCTCATGCCGCCGATTATGCGACGGTCACTTCAATTCAAACACCAGGCAAGTGGTGGTGGCATGCGCGTACAGGGTTCCATCGGGCCCGTAAAGGCGCGCTTCGGCCGTGGCCAGCTGCCGGCCGCAGTGGATCACCTTGCCTTCGGCGCGCACACGCTGCACCTTGGGGCCGATGGCCTTGACGATGTTCACGCTCAGCTCGGCCGTTGTGTACGCGCGGCCCGCGGGCATCTTGGTGTGCACGGCGCAGCCCAGCGCCGAGTCGAGCAGCGTGGAGTACCAGCCGCCGTGGATGCCACCCATGGGGTTGAAGTGCGCAGGGCCCGGTGTGCCCTGGAAGATGGCGAGCCCGTCGCCCACTTCCACCAGGTGGTAGTCCAGCGTGCGCATGATGGGCGGGTAGGGCAGTTCGCCCTGCAGCAGCCCCTGCATCATCTGCAGCCCCGACTTGCCCGCCACCTGGTCGGCGCGGGACACGCCGCACCCGGCCTTCTCCTCCATGGCCATCACTTCGCGCTCTCGTGCCAGCCACTCTTGCAGCTTGTCGTCCATTCCTTGCTCCACGAAATAACTTGCATATGCAATAGTTGCAGCTACAATAGTCGATCATGGACGCCGCTGTCAAGCCCCAGGGCTGCACCAACATCAAGCTCAGGCAGGTGATGCGGCGCGTCGCGCAGGTGTACGACGCGGAGGTCGGCCGCACCGGGCTGAAAGGCACGCAGTACTCGCTGCTGTCGTATGCCTGCAAGCTGGGGCCCATCCGTTGCGGGGACCTGGCGCGCGAGATGAAGATCAAGCCTTCCACCCTCACGCGCAACCTGCGTCCGCTCGTCGACGCCGGCCTGCTGGCGATGGCCCCCGGCCCCGACGCGCGCAGCCGCTTCGTCACCGCCACCGAACTCGGCCGCGCGAAGCGGCAGGAGGCGCAGCGCCGCTGGCGCGTGGCGCAGGAAGAGATGAACCAGCGGCTGGGGCCGCAACGCGTTGTGGCGCTGCATGCGCTGCTGGACGAATGCATGGACCTGCTGTCCGAAGTGGATACCGGAGAAGACGATGAATGACCAGCCCCGTCCGCGCCACCCGGCGTTCTGGCTCGTCCTGCTGGCCGCTGCAGGCACATTCGCCCTGATGCTCGGCACGCGCCAGTCGGCCGGCCTGTTCGTGTCGCCGATCAACACCGCAACCGGGCTCGGCGTGGCGAGCGTGAGCCTGGCCTTTGCCTTCGGCCAGTTGTGGTGGGGCATCACCCAGCCTTTCGCCGGTGCGGTGGCCGACAAGATCGGCACGGCCCGCGTGATCGCCATAGGCGCCATGCTCGTTGCACTGGGCGGCTTCATCACGCCCTACATGACCACCACTGCGGGCCTCGTCTTCGCCATCGGCGTCCTCACGGCCGGCGGTGCGGGCATGGCAGGGCCGGCGGTGCTGCTGGCCGCCACCACGCGCCTGATCGACCCGAAGCGCGCAGGGCTGGCCAGCGGCATCGTCAATGCGGGCGGCTCCTTCGGCCAGTTCCTCATCGCGCCGATTGCGGCAGCGCTGATGGTCGGCGTGGGCTGGGGCTCGGCCATGCAGATCCTCGGGCTCATCGTGCTGCTGTGCATTCCCGCGGCGTTCGTGCTGCGTGGCAGCTCCGCCGGCACGTCGGCGCCCAAGGCCGGGCGGCCACTCGGCACGAAGGCGGCGATCGCGCAGGCGCTGCGCGACCCGAGCTACCTGCTGCTCACGGCCGGTTTCTTCGTCTGCGGCTTCCACGTGGCCTTCCTCGCCACGCACTTGCCGGGCGTGGTGGCGCAGTGCGGTCTTCCCCCGCAGTGGGCCGGCTGGTCGCTGGCGCTGCTGGGGCTGTTCAACATCGTCGGCAGCGTCGCCATGGGCTGGGCCGTCGGCCGCTGGCGCATGAAGTCGCTGCTGTCGCTGGTCTATGCAACGCGCGGCATGGCCGTGCTGCTGTTCCTGCTGGCGCCCAAGGACGGCACCGTGGTGCTGCTGTTCGCGGCGGTCATGGGCGTCACGTTCCTGTCCACCGTGCCGCCTACGGCGGGCCTCGTCGCCAAGTTCTTCGGCACCGCCAACATGGCCACGCTGTTCGGCATCGTCATGCTGTCGCACCAGCTGGGCGGCTTCCTCGGCGCCTGGCTCGGCGGCGTGGTGTTCGAGGCCACCGGCTCCTACGACCTGGTCTGGTACCTCGACATCCTGCTGGCGGCGGGCGCCGCGCTGGTGCACCTGCCCATCCGTGAAGCGCCGCCCGCGCTCGCCCGGACAGCGGCTGCCTGAACGGGCGCATGCCCGCGAAGCCCAGCGCTGGGCGGCGCCTACAAGTGCCTCAGCCACCGCCGTACCCAGGAGGAGACATCGTCCGATCGGATGCCGCGGGTTCGTACTACCATTCAAGGCGCGCGATATGTGCAGACTATTATCATGTTCAGCACGTCCCGCACCCGAGCATGGAACGCAAGCCCGCACGATTGACCGTCCTGATCGACGCTGAGAAGAAGAAGGCGTTCGAACTCCTCTGCGCAACCCAGGACATCACGGCCTCGCAGGTCGTGAGGCAACTCATCAGGGACTACCTGCTGAAGCATGGCGTCGACTACACGCCCACCCCCGAACGCAAGACCGGCACCTAGGCCGCTGAGCTTGCCCGGGCCGCGTGTGCGATTAGAATCGGATTAACATCGCACCCGCCCATGGATCTCAAGACCGCCCGGCTTACCGTGCTGATCGATCCCGCGAAGAAAACGGCCTTCGAGGATTTGTGCCGCGACCAGGACATGACGCCGTCGCAGGTGATCCGCCGCCTGATCCGCGAATGGATGGAACAGCAGAAACCCCCGGCGCCTGCCCGCAAGGTGGTGGCGCGCAAGCGGGCGCGCTAAGCGGCCACCAGGGCTTTCGCGCGCCGCGCGACTTCTGCTGCCGGCAGGCCCGGCACATAGAGCGCCGACCCGATCCCGAAACCATTGGCCCCTGCGTCGCGGTACGCAGCCATGTTGGCCGTCGTGATGCCGCCTACCGGCAGCAGCAACGCATCCGCAGGCAGCACCGCGCGCATGGCCTTCACCGCGGCAGGCGAAATCATTTCCGCGGGAAACAGCTTGAGCGCCGCGGCGCCTGCGCGCAAGGCGGCGAAAGCTTCGCTCGGTGTCGCCACGCCGGGCACACAGGGCAGCCCCAGGCGCACGGACTCGGCCAGCACTTCGGGGTCGAAGTTGGGTGCCACCACCAGCCGCGCCCCGGCCGCGTGGACTTCGCGCACCTGCGAAGCGGCCAGTACCGTGCCCGCACCGACGACGCAGCCGGGCAAGCCCGCGGACAGCGTGTGGATGCTCAAGAGAGGCTGCGGTGAATTGAGCGGCACTTCGATGATCGTGAACCCGGCCTGCGCGAGCGCCTGGCCCACGCCCCCGGCATCATCGGGCGGCAGCCCGCGCAGGATGGCCACCAGCGGGCAGCGCGCCAGTGCTTCGCGAAACTTCATCTCGTCCTCGCCAGTGTCCACAAGCCGCGCCACGCTGCTTCCGAGCCCACGCAGCGGACGTGCCGCACGCCCCAGGCCTTCAGGGCCATCGTGTAGCGTCGCGTGAGCAGCGCATCGCCCACCACGACGACCCCGGGCGCAAGGGTGGTGCCCTGTGCGCGCAGTTCCTCGCCGATCACCAGTCCCGACAGGTAGCTGGGAGCGGCTTCGCCCGCAAGGCGATCGAACAGGGACAAAGTGCGGGCGCTGAAGGCCGACTGCAGCAGCCCGGCCGACTGCCGCGCGTGCCACAGCCCGCGCATGAAGGCCTCCTCGTCGAGCGGCGGCTCGTGCTCGGGCATGCTGCGCGCCAGGATCGAGTGGCGGCGCAACAAGCCATAGACCTCGCCGGTCATGAAGGTCGCGAAGCCGTCGATGCGCCCTGCCACTGCGCGTACCCACTTGCTGTGGGTGCCCGGGAGCACCAGTTGCGTGTCCTGCAAGCCCAGCAGGTCGAGCGCGCCCAGCACCTGCGTCTCCTCGCCGCGCATCACGTCGGGCGTGCCGTCGCGGTCGCACGCGAGCCCGGGGACGATGGCGATGCGTCCCGGTTGCACCCACGCAAGGCTGCCGGCGATTTCCTGCAGGCCCGCAGGGCAGGAGCAATAGGGCGCTTCCATCCAGCCCTGGCGGCTGCCTGCCATGCCGCACACCAGCGCCAGGGGTGCTGCGTCCATCCAGTCGCCGAATGAAGACGCGAACACGGCAGGAAAGCCGCCGGGCTCGACGCCCAGTATGCCGCGGGGCAGCGACCTTTCCTCGCGCACGCTGCCGTCGTCGCCGAGCAGCGCGCCGCGCAGCGACGAGGTGCCCCAGTCGACTGCGGCCAGCGCCATTCTCAATGGTTGTCCCTGGGCACGAACGCGCCGCGCTTGCCCACCAGGAAGTCCAGGTCGGCGCCTTCGTCGGCCTGCAGCACGTGGTCGATGTAGAGCTTCCAGTAGCCAGAGGACAGCGGCGGGGGTGGTGGCTGCCACCCGGCGCGGCGGCTGGCGAGTTCCTCGTCGCTCACATGCAGGTGCAGGCGGCGCTTCGGCACGTCGAGCTCCACGATGTCGCCGTTGCGCACCAGTGCCAGCGGCCCGCCCGCCGCTGCTTCGGGCGTGGTGTGCAGCACCACCGTGCCGTACGCCGTGCCGCTCATGCGCGCGTCGCTGATGCGGACCATGTCGGTGATGCCCTTGCGCAGCACCTTGGGCGGCAGCGGCATGTTGCCCACCTCGGCCATGCCGGGGTAGCCCTTGGGCCCGCAGTTCTTCAGCACCAGCACGCAGGTCTCGTCGACGTCGAGGTTCTCGTCGTCGATGCGCGCATGGAAGTCCTCGATGTTCTCGAACACCACGGCGCGGCCCTTGTGCACCATCAGCGCGGGCGTGGCCGCACTGGGCTTGATGACGGCGCCGCGCGGCGCGAGGTTGCCGCGCAGCACGGCGATGCCCGCCTTTTCCTTGAAGGGCTGCGCCAGCGGCATGATCACCTTCGGGTTGTAGTTCTGCGCATCCGCGATGTTCTCGCCCACCGTCCGGCCGCTGGACGTGACAGCATCCAGGTGCAGGCTGCCCGCAATCTCCTTCATCAGCGCAGGCAGGCCGCCCGCGTAGCAGAAGTCTTCCATCAGGTGCTCGCCCGACGGCTGCAGGTTCAGCAGGCAGGGCATCTCGCTGCCCAGCTTCTCGAAATCGTCCACCGACAGCTCGACGCCGATGCGCCGCGCAATGGCGATCAGGTGGATCACCGCATTGGTCGAGCCGCCGATGGCCGCCAGCGTGCGGATGGCGTTCTCGAAAGCCTGCCGCGTGAGGATGCTGGAGAGCTTCTGGTCCTCGTGCACCATCTCCACGATGCGCCGGCCGGCCGAACGGGCGATCACGTTGCGCCGCCCGTCCACCGCGGGGTAGGCCGCGTTGCCGGGCAGCCCGACGCCCAGGGCCTCGACCATCGACGCCATGGTGGAAGCCGTGCCCATGGTCATGCAGTGCCCGTGGCTGCGGTGCATGCAGCTCTCGGCCTCGAAGAAGTCCTGCAGCTTCAGCGTGCCCGCGCGCACCTGCTCGCTCATGCTCCACACGCCGGTGCCCGAGCCCAGTTCCTGGCCGCGCCACTTGCCGTTGAGCATCGGCCCGCCCGACACGCCGATGGTCGGCAGGTCGACGCTGGAAGCGCCCATCAACAGCGATGGTGTGGTCTTGTCGCAGCCGAACAGCAGCACCACGCCGTCCACCGGGTTGCCGCGGATCGACTCTTCCACGTCCATGCTGGCCAGGTTGCGGTACAGCATGGCGGTGGGGCGCAGCAGTGTCTCGCCGAGCGACATCACCGGGAACTCCAGCGGGAAGCCGCCCGCTTCGTACACGCCTATCTTCACCTGCTCGGCCAGCGTGCGGAAGTGCGAGTTGCAGGGCGTGAGCTCGCTGAAGGTGTTGCAGATGCCGATGACGGGGCGCCCGTCGAACTGGTCGTGCGGCACGCCCTTGCCCTTGACCCAGCTGCGGTAGGCGAAGCCGTCACGGTCCTGGCGGCCGAACCATTGCTGCGAACGCAGCTCGGAGGGTTTCTTGCGGGGAGGCGTCATCAGGGTATTTCCGGAAGGTCCAAACATATTATGTTCATACGATTGGGGTGGATTTCTACGGACAAACCATGAGCGAAAAATCACCCCCGGCGGTGCTCACCGTCGCCAAGCTGCCGCCCTTCTATTTCGACCCGCTGTGCGCCGCTTTCGACGTGCACGACCGGCTGCACGAGGCCGACCCGCAAGCCTTCGCGCGCATCGCGCCGACGATCCGCGGCGTCACCGGCGGCGGCGAGTCGAAAGTGCCGCGCGCGCTCATCGAGCAGCTGCCGGCGCTGGAGGTGATCTCCATCATGGGCGTCGGCTATGACGGCGTCGACGTGGCTGCTGCCAAGGAGCGCGGCATCCCCGTGACGCACACGCCCGGCGTGCTCGACGACGAAGTCGCCGACCTGGCGCTCGGCCTCATGCTGTCGGTCGCGCGGCGCATCCCGCTGGCCGACCGCTACGTGCGCGACGGCCAGTGGGCTGCGAAGGGCCCGATGCCGCTGGCGCGCAAGATGTCGGGCGCGCGCCTGGGCATCGTGGGCCTGGGGCGCATCGGCGGCGCCATCGCGAAACGCGCCGAGGCCTTCGGCATGAAGATCGCGTACTGCACGCGCAACCGCCGGCCCGAGTCGGCGTACGGCTACTTCGGCGACGTGAAGCAACTCGCTGCCAACTCCGACTTCCTGGTCGTCATCACGCCCGGCGGCGCCGGCACGCGCCACCTCATCAATGCCGAAGTGCTGGAAGCCCTGGGCCCGCGCGGCTTCCTCTTCAATGTCGCGCGCGGCTCGGTCGTCGACGAGCAGGCGCTCATCGCGGCGCTGCAGCAGGGCAGGATCGCCGGGGCGGGGCTGGACGTTTTCGAGAATGAGCCGAACGTGCCCGAGGCGCTGCGCGCGATGGACAACGTCGTGCTCACGCCGCACATGGCGAGCGCCACGCACGAAACGCGGCAAGCCATGGCCGACCTGGCGCTGGACAACCTGAAGGCGCACTTTGCCGGCAGGCCGCTCCTGAGCCCGGTGCCCGAGTGCCGCTAGCGCGGGTCGGATTCGGGTTTCTCCGGAAGCAGCCCAAGGTTCTAATCATCATATGATAACAACGTGCAGGCTTCCGTCCTGCCGACAACCCCCCCGCACAGGAGACAACGCATGAAGATCAGGTACGTACTCGCCACGGCGATGGCCGCAGCCGGCCTGCTGGGCGCCACCCAGGCCATCGCCCAGGAGAAGCTCGTCGTCTGGTGGCAGAAGGGCTTCTACAAGTCGGAAGACGACGCCCTGTACAACGCCATCAAGAAGTTCGAGCAGAAGAACCCGAAGTACAAGATCGAGCTGTCGCTGTACGCGCCCCAGGAAATGATCCCGAAGTCGGTGGCCGCGCTCGACGCGGGCAACGTGCCCGACGTGACCTATGGCGACGTGTTCGACTTCCAGGTGACGGCCAAGTGGGCGTACGACGGCAAGCTGGAAGACGTGACCAGCATCATCGACCCCATCCGCAACAAGTTCGAGCCGCATGCGTTGTCGACCACCTTCCTGCTGAACAACGCGGCCGGCAAGCGCGCCTACTACGCCTACCCGGTCAAGCAACAGACCATGCACATCCAGTACTGGAAGGACATGCTGGCCGAGGCAGGGTTCAAGGAGAGCGACATCCCGAAGGACTGGAGCGGCTACTGGAGCTTCTGGTGCGACAAGGTGCAGCCCGCCTACCGGCAGAAGTCGGGCTCGCGCGCCTTCGGCATCGGCCAGCCGCTGGGGGTGGATTCGAGCGACTCGTTCTACTCGTTCCTCACCTTCATGGACGCGCACAACGTCAAGCTGGTCAACGACTCCGGCAAGCTGCTGGTCGACGATCCCTCCGTGCGCGCCGGCCTGATCAAGACGCTCACCGACTACACCAACGTGTATGCCAAGGGCTGCACGCCGCCGTCGTCCACCAACTGGAAGGACCCGGACAACAACGTCGCCTTCCACAACAAGACCACGGTGCTCACGCACAACGCGACGATCTCGATCGCGGCCAAGTGGCTGGACGACATGAACAACGCGACGCTCACCCAGGCGCAGCGCGACCAGGCCAAGAAGTACTACACCGAGTCGATCGCCACCGCGGGCTTTCCCAACAAGCCCGACGGCACCAAGATGGTCTACCGCGCCGCGGTGAAGACCGGCGTGATCTTCAAGGACGCCAAGAACAAGGAAGGCGCGCGCAAGTTCGTGGCCTTCATGCTCGACGACGCCAACCTCACGCCCTACGTCGAAGGCTCGCTCGGCCGCTGGTTCCCGGTGACCAAGGCGGGGCAGCAAAGCGCCTTCTGGAAGAGCGACCCGCACCGCCTGGCCGTGTACAACCAGTTCATGAACGGCACGACGCCCTTCGAATTCACCAAGAACTACAAGTTCACGGTGCTGAACAACGAGAACGTGTGGGCCAAGGCCGCCAACCGGGTGCTCAGCGAGAAGGTGCCGGTGGAGCGCGCGGTCGACGAAATGATCGCCCGCATCAAGGCGGTGGCAAACTGAGCACGACCGCGATCGCCATGCCCCGGGTGGGGGCGCGCCGCGCCCTCACCCAGTGGGAGTTCTGGGGGCGCCTGCTGGTCGTCCCCTACCTGCTGGTGTTCGCGGTATTCGTGCTGTACCCGGTCACTTACGGGCTCTGGCTGGCGCGCCACCCGGCCAGCTACAGCCGCCTGTTCGACGACCCCATCTTCTTCCGCACCGCGGTCAATACGCTGGTGTTCCTGGTGGTCGCCATCAACGTGAAGATGGTGGTCGCACTCGTGCTGTCGGGGTTCTTCATCCACACGCGCTGGTGGATCAAGATCCTGTCGGTGCTGTTCATCCTGCCCTGGGCGGTGCCGTCGATCCCCACCATCCTCTCAGTGCGGTTCATGCTGAACCCCGAGTGGGGCGTGATCAACAGCACCATCTTCCGGCTCACCGGCCTCGACGGCCCCAACTGGCTGAACGACGCGACGCTGGCGCTGACGTTCTCGATGCTCATGCACATCTGGAAGTCGCTGCCGTTCTGGACGCTGATCCTGCTGGCCGGGCGGCTCGCTATTCCCGCCGAGCAGTACGAGGCGGCGTCGGTCGACGGCGCGTCGAGCTGGCAGAAGTTCCGCTACATCACGTGGCCGTCGATGCGCGGGCTGTACCTCACGTCCACCATCCTGTCGGCCATCTGGACGCTGGGTGACTTCAACAGCGTCTACCTGCTTACCGGCGGCGGTCCCGCCGACCTCACGCACGTGCTGGCGACGCTGGGCATCCGCTACCTGCGCCTCGACCAGCTCGACCTGGCCATGGTGACCATCGTCGTGGCGCTGCCGCTGGTGCTGCCGCTGGTCTACTTCATGATGAAGAGGTTGTCGAAGTGAAGATCTCCTGGCGCGCCGTCTCGCGCGAAGCGCGGCTGCTGCTGATCGGCATCCCCGTGTTCCTGTGGACGATCATCCCCGTCTACCACATGTTCCTGTTCGCCATTTCCGGGCGCGACTCGGCGACGTCGGGGCGGCTGTGGCCGAAGGACCCGACGCTGCAGAACTTCGGCACGGTGTTCCGCCAGGAGCACCACTACCTCGTGCACTTCTGGCAGCAGCTGGGCAACTCGGTGCTGATCGCGGTGGCGGTGGGCGTCATCACGCTGTTCGTCGCGACGACGGCGGCTTTTGCCATCAGCCGCCTGAAGGTGAAGGGCGGCCGCACCGTGATGAACATGGCGCTGTTCACGTACTTCATTCCGGCGGCTTTCCTCGCCGTTCCGATGTACAAGACGATGGCCGTCTACGGCCTGCTGAACAACCAGTGGTCGCTGATCCTCGCGATGGTCACCATCGCGTCGCCCTACTGCATCTGGGTGCTGAAGCAGGCCTCGGACAAGCTGCCGTACGAGCTCGACGAGGCCGCACGCATCGACGGCGCCACCCCGCTGCAGCTGTTCCGCCTGGTGTACGTGCCCCTGATGGTGCCGTCGCTGGTGGCGGTGGGCACCTACGCGCTGCTGCTCGCGTGGAACGAGTACCTCTACGCCTTCCTGCTGCTGTCCAACGAGACCGACATCACCCTGTCGGTCGCGCTCGGCAACTTCCTCGCCGCCGACGACTCGCCCTGGGAACTGCTCATGGCCACCGGTTTCGTCTACGCGCTGCCGCCTGCGGCCATCTACTACGCGTTCAAGCGCTACATGGTGTCGGGCCTCACGGCCGGCGCCGTCAAATCCTGACCATGGCATCCGTCTCCTTCAAGACCATCCACAAGTCCTTCGGCCGCACCCAGGTCATCCAGGGCATCAGCTTCGACATCGCCGACGGCGAGTTCGTCGTGCTGGTCGGCCCGTCGGGCTGCGGCAAGTCCACGCTGCTGCGCATGCTGGCCGGGCTGGAGGAAATCACCGGCGGCGAGATCGCCATCGACGGCCGCGTGATCAACGAGCTGGACTCCAAGGACCGCGACATCGCGATGGTGTTCCAGAGCTACGCGCTGTACCCGCACATGACGGTGCGCGAGAACATGGGCTTCTCGCTGAAGCTGCGCAAGGCCGACGCGGCCCTCACGGCGAAGCGCGTCGACGACGCCGCGCGCATCCTCAACCTCGACGCGCTGCTGCACCGCTACCCGCGCGAGCTGTCGGGCGGCCAGCGCCAGCGCGTGGCGATGGGCCGCGCGATCGTGCGCGACCCCAAGGTGTTCCTGTTCGACGAGCCGCTGTCGAACCTGGACGCCAAGCTGCGCGTGGCGATGCGCGCCGAGATCAAGGCGCTGCACCAGCGGCTGAAGACCACCACGGTGTACGTCACGCACGACCAGATCGAGGCCATGACCATGGCCGACCGCATCGTCGTCATGCACGACGGGATCGTCGAGCAGATCGGCACGCCGCTCGAGCTGTTCGATCGGCCCGGCAACCTGTTCGTGGCGCAGTTCATCGGCTCGCCCGCGATGAACGTGTTCCCCGGCACCGTGCGCAACGGCGCGGTGGAAGCGCTCGGTGCACGCTGGCCGCTGCCGCCGGGCGTGGCAGTCGCCGACGGCGCCAGCGTGCAGTACGGCGTGCGCCCCAGCGACCTCCAACTGGGCGGGCAGGCCGCGGCGGCCAAGGTGGTGGTGGTCGAGCCCACGGGCGCCGAGACCGAGCTGCTGGTGGACGTGGGCGGCCAGCAGCTGGTGATGGTGATGCATGGCCGCACCGACGCGCAGCCCGACGAGACCATCCACCTCGGCGTGGAGCCGGCCAAGGTGCACCTGTTCGACAGCACGAGCGGGCTCAGGATCGGCTGACGTCATGGCCATGAAGAACGTCCACGGCAACACGGTCGACCATCTCGGTGCGGCGATCGTGTCGGGGCGTTACCCGGCGGGCACATCGGTGCCGCCCGAGCCGGCACTGTGCGAAGAACTGGGCGTGAGCCGCACCGTCGTGCGCGAAGCCGTGAAGTCGCTCATCGCCAAGGGGCTCGTCACCAGCGGCCCGAAGGTGGGCACCAAGGTCCAGCCGCCGGACCAGTGGAACTGGTTCGACCCCGACGTCATCGTCTGGCAGGGCCGTGCCGGCATCACGGCCGAATTCCTGCGCGACCTGCAGGACCTGCGCCGCGTGGTCGAGCCCGCCGCGGTGCGCATGGCCGCCGAGCGCGCGTCGGCCGCGGACATCGCCGAGATCGAGGCCGCCTTCGAAGGCATGCGCATCGCGGTGGAAGAGGGCGGCGACTACGTCTCGAGCGACCTGCGGTTCCACCAGGGGCTGCTGCGCGCCAGCGGCAACCGCATGATCGTGCAGATGTCCAAGGCGCTGGGTGCGCTGCTGCGCACCAGCTTCGAGATCTCCACCCGGCGCAAGGACGGGCCGCGCCACTCGCTGCCGCTGCACCGCGCCGTGCTCGACGCCGTGGCCGCGCACAACCCGTCGCGCGCCGAGAAGGCGATCATCGTGCTGATCGAAAGCGCCAGCAACGACATCGACTCGGTGCTCGCCAGCCGGCGCGGCCTGCCGCGTCCGGGCCGGCCGCCCCTGCGGGTGCGCTCGCCTGCCTGAACCCCGCTTGCGCGACCACCCGGGAAAGCCCGGGGCAGCAGGCCGGGCAAAATGTCGCCCGGCCGACAAGCCGGACGCGGGGCTGACTTTACACTTCTTGTCTATACATCTATACAAGTTGACGCCCATGCAGCAATCCCGGTCGCTGGAAGATCCCACCTCATGGCTGGGTTCGACCGCCTTGCTGGACCTGGACGATCCCAAGCTGCGGCTGAAGGCGCAGTCCCTCACGCAGCTGTGCCAGACCCCGCGCGACAAGGCGCTGGCGATCTACGCCTTCGTCAAGCGCCTGTGCCTGGCCAAGCCCTACAAGATGCGTTACCGCACCGCGCGCGAAGTGATGGAAGCGGGCGAGGGCGACGCCGACTGCAAGGCCACGCTGCTGGTCGGCCTGATGCGCGCGGCCGGCATCCCGGCGCGCCTGCGTTACGTGGAATTGCGCGGCGAAATGCTGCAGGGACTGGTCAACAACATCCCGCGCGCCGGCCGGCCGCTGGCCGAAGTCTGGCTGGGCCGCTGGGTGCGCACCGACACCTACATCTTCGACGCCGGCTACATGTCCGCGGCGCGCCAGCGCCTGCAGGAGCAGGGCGACGAATGGGGCTACGGCATCCACGTGCGCGGCCATGCCGTGTGGAACGGCAGCGACGACGCTTTCCTGGGCAACTTCCCGACGGAGGAAGACCCGATGGTGCTGCGTGCCATGCCGCCGGTGAGCGACCCCGACGAGCTGTCGCGCGAGCCGGCCTGGCGCACGGACTACCGGCTGGTCACCCGCCACCTGCACTGGAACGTGGTGGCGCCGGGCATGCGCAAGGCGATCCGCGAACTGCGCGAGGAAGCGCTCAGGCCATCTGCCCGGACAGCAGAACCTGCCGTCCTTTCGCCGTCGGCACGTTCTGCAGCAGCGCATTCGCCACGCTGGCAGGATCGATAGAGCGCAGGTTGGCCGGGATCACCGGACGCAGCAGGCTGCTGACTTTCAGCGCCAGCTTCTCGCCCGGGCGCACGGGCTGTCCCAGCGACTCGCGGTCGCCCGCCAGGAAGGACGGCCGCGCGATGACCAGCCCTTCGAAACCCAGCTGGCTGACGGCGTCCTCCAGTTCACCCTTCACGCGGTTGTAGAAGATCGGCGAGCCGGCGCTGGCGCCCATGGCGCTTACCAGCCCCAGGCGCTTCGCGCCTTCGGCGCGCGCGGCCCGGGCCAGCTTGAGGTTGGTGTCGTAGTCCACGGCGCGAAAAGCCGCCTGGCTGCCGGCCACCTTGATCGTGGTGCCGAGCGCGAGGTAGACCTCGTCGACGTTGGGCAGCGCGAACAGGTCGCCGAAGTCGACCATCAGGGGATGCAGCCGCGCGTGCCTGACGGGCGGCGCGCGGCGGCCTACCGCGTAGACCGCCTCGACCGAATCATCGGCTAAAAGACCTTGCAGGATTGCCCGGCCCACGAGGCCCGTTGCCCCCGCCACCAGTGCGGTTCGGCCGGCCGCCCCGGCGGCCCGACTTGGCCATGACGTCGACGCTGGTGCGGAGCGGGTCGGGTTGTCCATCGTTGTGGCGGTCGGTCGCCCGCACGTCGCGGATCACGAAGGGCGAGCCGCTATTGTGCGCGCCCTGCCGCGGCTGTCCATCCCCGTCGGGGCGCTGGGCCTGGACGTTGCCGCCGGTGTGGCTGCCGTTGCCGTTGCGCCGGCCCTGCTGCGGCTGGGCCTGGCGCGGCTGCGCCGGGCGCGGCTGCTGCGGCTTGGCCTTGCGGCCGTCGCCGTTGCCGTTGCGCGGCTCGGCGGCGCGCGGCTCGCGCTTCGCCCGGGTGCCGCCCTCGGTGGCCTTGCGTTCGCGCATGCGCTCCATCATCTCGCCGCGCGCGGCCTTGGCGGCCGCGTTCATCACGTCGCGCGACGGCATGCGGCCGGCGCCGCCCCACAGCACCTGGCGGCCCATGGCGATGGGCTGGGCCTGCTCGCCCGGCTCGGCGCCGAAGCCTTCGACCGGGCGCACCGGGATCTGCTGCTTGGTGAAACGCTCGATCTCCGCCATGAAGCCTTCTTCGTCCAGGCACACCAGGCTCACGGCCTGGCCTTCCTTGCCCGCGCGGCCGGTGCGGCCGATGCGGTGCACGTAGTCTTCCGGCACGTTGGGGATCTCGTAGTTCACCACGTGCGGCAGGTCGTCGATGTCGATGCCGCGCGCGGCGATGTCGGTGGCCACCAGCGCGCGCAGCTCGCCGGTCTTGAAGCCGGCCAGCGCCTGCGTGCGCGCCGTCTGGCTCTTGTTGCCGTGCAGCGCCAGCGACTTGATGCCGGCCTTGTTCAGGTAGTCGGCCACGTTGTTGGCGCCGAACTTGGTGCGCGTGAACACCAGCACCTGGCTCCAGTCGTGCTCCTGGATCACGTGGGCCAGCAGCGCCTTCTTCTTCGCGCGGCCCACCGGGTGCACCACCTGCTCGATGCGCTGCACCGTGCTGTTCTTCGGCGTCACCTGGATGTGCAGCGGGTCGCGCAGCAGGTTGTTGGCCAGGTCGCGGATTTCCTCGCTGAAAGTGGCGGAGAACAGCAGGCTCTGCTTGGCCTTGGGCAGCAGCGCCAGGATCTTCTTCACGTCCGGCAGGAACCCCATGTCCAGCATGCGGTCGGCTTCGTCGAGCACGAGGATCTCCACGGTCGACAGGTCGAGGTTGCCCTGCTGCTGCAGGTCGAGCAGGCGGCCCGGCGTGGCGACGAGGATGTCGACGCCGCGCTTGATGCGGTCGATCTGCGGGTTCATGCCCACGCCGCCGAAGATCACGGTGGAAGTGAGCGGCAGGTGCTTGCCGTAGGTCCGGATGGACTCCTCGACCTGCGCGGCGAGTTCACGCGTGGGCGTGAGCACGAGGGCGGCGACGCCGTCCTTGCCGAACTTGTTCAGCTTGCTGGCCCCGGTGCTCAGCTTGTGCAGCATCGGCAGCGTGAACGCGGCCGTCTTGCCGGTGCCCGTCTGGGCGCCGCCGAGTACGTCGCGGCCTTCGAGGACGGCGGGGATGGCTTGCGCCTGGATGGGGGTGGGGGTCTCGTAGCCCTCTTCGTGCACCGCCTTGAGGATGGCCGGTGCCAGTTTCAGATCGTCAAATGTCATTGGAAACAGATAAGCGCTTGTGTCCCTGCGCGGGGGCATCGGCCGTTACCGGCGCTTGCGCGCCGGGTCCAGTCAAGGCAGATGGGAACTCCAGGGGGGTCGGGAGCAGGCGGCGACCGGTCGTCAAACCGGGCTGCTGGTCCCCAGCAGGTTGCTGAGCTCGCAGGCAACTGGGGTCCGCGAGAACCCGCATTGTCGCACGAAACCCCTCAGGCCGCCGCCGGGGCTTCCTGCTGCGCTGCCAGCTGCCGCAGCTTGTTGAGCCTCAGCGCAAGCAGCGGCGTCTTCTTGCCCTGCCCGGCCAGGTCGCGGACCAGCAGGTCCACCACGCCCTTCAGGTCGCCGGCGTTGTTGGCCTTCTCGATCTGCAGCTGCGCGCGGATGCGCGCCGCGAAGCCCAGGTCGACGGCCATCGAAGTCGCCAGTTCCACCATGGCGCGGAAGCGCTCGGCCTCGCCCAGCACCACGGGTTCGGCCTTGGGCGGCCTGGCCACGTCCCGCGCTTCCAGCAGGCCGGCGGCGTACAGGTGCCGCAGCGCGGGTCGGAAGGTGGCCTCCGGGATCATCTCGAGCAGGTCTTCCTCGAAGCGTTCGCCGTCGCACAGGATCAGCACCTGCCGCTGGGCGGGGGTGAGCGGGAGGCTGCGCGCCTGCACTTCAGCGCGGCCGGCGGCGGTCTTGAGGTAGATCATTCGGGCCTCCTGGTCGGTGTGGTAGCGCAGCTTGGTAACTGGCACTTACACTCCGTTGACAATGCACCCTAGGACAAACACCGAGGAGCGTCCGTCGGCGATTTACCACCGTGCGGCGATGGCGCACCGCAAAAAGCTGGCGCGCCGCTCGTGCCGGGGCCGATAATCGACCGAAGAGAAGAGTCGCAATGGCCAAGATGTTGAAGCTTCGCCTGGGGGTCTCGGACGACCCTACAGCGCTGCAACCCTCACTCAACGATTGTCTCGACGCCATGCTGCAGCAGGCCGAGCCGTTGATGAATGACGTCCTGCGCGGCCTGTTCCTGGCCACGGTGCCCACGGGCCCCCAGCGCATGCCGATGTTCCAGAAAGGCGCCAACAAGGCCGCCATCGACGGCCTGCAGCGCGACAGCGCAGCCGTCTGCCAGACCTTCAAGGGCGAACTCACTTCCATCGTGTACCACGGCGGCGGCAAGGAGCAGGTGCACGCCGAGGTGCTGCGCTTCGAAGACCTGCAGCTGTTCGGCGACGCCGACCTGGACCAGAGCATCGAGGTGGCGCGCGCCCAGCAGGAGGTGACCTCCGCCGTCGAAGACGTGCTGCCCGACCTCGACTCGCTGGTCAGCACGCTGCTCGGGTGGCGCACCATCCAGCCGGGACTCAATCCGCTGCGCCCCGACGTGTTCGTGCGCGCGCTGCAGTCCACCCTGTCGATCCACGTGCCCGACGCGCCGGTGCGCGAAGCCCTCATCACGCCCGCAGCCGGCCTGCTGGGGGTGCAGCTGCGCAAGCTGTACAAGGAACTGTCCGACTGGCTGACTTCCACCGGTGTCGAGCCCGCCGTGCCGCTGGGCGGGCGCATCGCCAAGGGCGGGGCCACGCCCACGGGCGCCAGCGTCAACGACTCCACGGCCAAGACCCTGCTCACGCTGGACAAGCTGCGCAAGCTCCTGGCCGGTGACTTCGACCAGCCCAAGGGCCCGCGCGACTTCCTGCACACGATGCCGGCGTCCATGTCGCTCCTGCAGGAGATGAAGGGTGTCGACGCGCTGGTCAAGCGCCTCGAGAAGCGCCCGTCGCCGCAGGCGGCGGCGGCCGCGGCCGAAACGCTGGAAGAGCGCGAGAAGATCATGGCCGAGGCGCCGCCGCCGGCCAAGCTCGGCCAGCAGCTCGGCGAAGAGGTCGTGCGCCTGCTGTTCGACAACCTCGCCAACGACCAGCGGCTGTTGCCTTCGCTGAAGCGCACGCTGAAGAAGATGGAAGCCTCGGTGCTGCGCCTCGCCCAGGAAGACTCGCGATTCTTCAGCGACCGCAACCACTCGGCGCGCATGCTGCTCGACCGCATCTCGCAGCGCAGCCTGGCCTTCCAGTCCGAGGAAGACCCCGGCTGGCCGCGCTTCCTGAAGACCGTGGAGCAGTCGGCCGCCTGGCTCGAAAGCAAGGTGATCGACGCCGATACCTTCAGCGAACTGCTGGACCACCTGACGACGCAGTGGTCCGAGCACGATGCATCGCTCAAGGCCAAGCGCGAGGAAGCGGCACGCGCGCTGCTGCACGCGGAGCAGCGCAACCTGCTGGCCCAGAAACTCAGCCTCGACTTCGAGGCCCAGCTGGAAGAAGTCGAAGTGGCCGACTTCGTGGCCGACTTCCTCAAGGGCTCGTGGGCGCAGGTGGTGGCCGAAGCGCAGCTCAGCTGCACCGACGGCTCGGACGACCCGTTCGGCTACCGCGCAGTGGTCGACGACCTGATCTGGAGCGTGCAGCGCAGTACCGCGCAGCGGGGGCGCATGCGGCGGCTGGTGGAAATGATCCCGGGCCTGCTGGCGCGCCTGAAAGAAGGCCTGCAGCGCATCGACTACCCGCCCGAACTCACGCAGCACTTCTTCGACAACCTGATCACGATCCACCGGGCCGCGGTGCAGGAAGGCCGCGACCCCGAGGCCGATCGCGCGGCCGAGGTCGCCGAGGCCGCACCGTCGCGCTTCGACATCGACGCCGCGGAGGCGGCCATGTGGATGGCGCAGAACGAAGTGAGCGATTCGGGCTACGTCGACGTCGACTCGTTCCTGCCGCCGCAGGACGAAGCCGCAGCGCGCGCTGCCGCCGAGGCGGAAGTCGAGCGCCTGTCCAGGCCGCCCGCAGAGCCCCCGCCGCCCGAGTCGCCAGCCGCCGCCGTCGAGGAGGCCGCCTCGCCTCCCGCTTCACCCGAGCCCGTGAGCGCCGGCGAAATGCGCACCGGCACGTGGGTGGAACTGATGGTGGAGAAGAAGTGGACCCGCATGCAGCTGACGTGGGCCAGTCCCCACGGCACGCTCTTCATGTTCACGGCCATCACCGGCACGGCGCACTCGATGTCGCGCCGCACGCTGGAGCGGCTGCGCGCCGAGGGCCTGATCCGCGTGATCGCCGACCGCAACGTGGTCGACGAGGCGCTGGACAACGTGGCGCAGGCCGCCTTGCGCAACACCCTGGGCGGCAAGGAAGACGGCGGGCCGGCGTAGGGTGGCGTCGAAGCGCCGCAGGCGCGCATGCCGCCGTCAGTCGCCGATGGCCAATGCCGCAGCCACCGCCGCCGCCAGCATCGCCGGCAACCCGTAGCGCTCCAGACGCGAGATTTCCTCGCCCGGCAGCACTTCCACCGGCACGCTCGAAAGCTCCAGCACGCGGTTGGTGACCGAGCCTTCGACCAGCCGCGCCAGCGCGTGCCGCCGGCTCGGCCGGATCAGGATCTGGCTGCACCTGAGGCGCCGGGCCGTCTCGGCGATGGTGGCGCCGGGCTCGCCCACCGCGAAATGCACGGCATGGGGGATGGAACGGCCGTCCAGCTCGCCGCGGGCCGGGCGCAGCGCGGCCTCGGCCTGCTCGCGCTGCAAAGCGCGCCGGGCCCGGGCGCTGCTGAAGCGCGTGATGTTGCGCGGGAAGGGCGGCTGCACGTTCAGCAGGTGGATTTCCACCGCACCCTCGCGCTGGAAGTAACCCATGGCATGCCGCACCGCGGCCAGCGAGTTGGGTGAGCCGTCGACGGGGACCAGGAGCCTCTTCATCCTGACATCCTAAACGCTCTTGGGCCCCGCCGTCTCGGGGCTTACTGCACCAGCGCGATGGCGGCGGCGATGGCGGCGGCGATGGCCGCCGGGATGCCGTAGCGTTCCAGCCCCGACATGCCCTGGCCGGGCACCAGCTCCACCGGCACCGGCGAGAGTTCCAGAACGTGGTTGGTGACCGAGTCCTCCACCAGCCGCGTCAGCGAGTTCTTGCGGCCCGCGCTCATGACGATCTCGTCGCACTCGAGGCGCTGGGCCATGGCCACGATCACCTGCGAGCGCTCGCCCAGCTCGATGTGCACGGCGTAGGGGATGCTGTGGTCGTCCAGCCGCTTCTTCACCGGGGCCAGGGCCAGCTCGGCCTGCTCCACGTGGTAGTCGTGCCGCACCTTGCCGCTGGTGAAGCGCGCGATGTCGTGCGAGAAGGGCGGCTGCACGTTCAGCAGGTGGATCTCGGGGGCGGGCCCGTCCTTGAGCACCTGCCGCACGATGTGCTGCACCGCGTACATGGCGTTCGGCGAATCGTCGATCGGGACCAGGATGCGTTTCATGGCTTTCCTTTCCAGGGTGGGCAGGGGTGCAAGACCGGCGCGGGGCGCCCGGCGGCTGCGGAACCAGAGCTTGAGCAGCTCCATGGCGATCGGAGAGGCGAAGAAGAACGGCGCCATCACCAGCCAGTCGGCGGCGCTGAGCGGGACCGAGTCGAAGAAGGGCGCGAGGAAGGGCAGGTACACGACGGCCAGCACCAGCAGGAACGACACGGCGACGGCGCCCACCATCCAGCGGTTGGACGTGATGCCGATCGAGAAGATGCTGTGGTATTCGGAGCGCGCGGCGAAAGCGCGGATCAGCTCCGACGTGCACAGCGTCACGAACGCCATCGTCTGTGCCGCGGCCAGGTCGTCGGGGTAGCGTTGCATGGCGATCCAGAACACGGTGAGGATGGCCACCATGTCGACGATGCCCACCACGCCGATGCCGATGGCCATGTCGCGGTCGATCACCGGCTCCTTCGGCGAGCGCGGCGGCTGCTTCATGATGTCGTCGTCGCCCTTCTCGAGGCCCAGCGCCAGCGCGGGCGCCCCGTCGCTCACGAGGTTGAGCCACAACAGCTGCACCGGCTTCAGCGGGATCGGCATGCCGAACAGCATGGCGCCGAAGACGATCAGGATCTCGCCCACGTTGCAGGCGAGCAGGAAGTAGACGAACTTGCGGATGTTGGAATAGATGATGCGGCCCTGCTCGATGGCCGACACGATGCTGGCGAAGTTGTCGTCGGTGAGCACCATGTCCGCGGTCTGCTTGGCCACGTCGGTACCGGTGATGCCCATGGCCACGCCGATGTTGGAGCGCTTGAGCGCCGGCGCGTCGTTGACGCCGTCGCCCGTCATGGCCACCACCTGGCCGCTCGCCTTGAACGCGTCGACGATGCGCGTCTTGTGCAGCGGCGACACGCGGCAGCACACGTCCAGCCGCGGGGCCAGTGCCTGCAGTTCCTGGTCGCTCAGCTTGTCGATCTCCGAGCCGGTCAGCACCACCCCGCCGGGGGTGAGCAGGCCGATGTCGCGCGCGATCGCCTGGGCCGTCTCCTTGTAGTCGCCGGTGACCATCACGGTCTTCAGGCCCGCGCCCTTGGCGACCTTGATCGCTTCCACCACTTCGGGCCGCGGCGGGTCGATCATGCCCAGCAGGCCGGCGAACACCAGGTCCTTTTCCAGGCCCTCGGGGGTCGGGTTCTCGGGCACTTCGTCGACGGGGCGGAAGCCGACGCCCAGCACGCGCAGCGCGCTGCTGGCCATCTCGCGGTTGCGCTCGAGGATCTCGCGGCGCATGGCGCCGGTCAGCGGCTCGGGGCGGCCGTTGTCCAGCACGTGCGTGCACAACTCCAGCACCATGTCGGGCGCACCCTTGGTGAAGGACACCAGCGGCGGGAACGAGGCCGACGAAATGTTGCGGTGGATCGTCGTCATGCGCTTGCGGTCCGCATCGAACGGGATCTCCTGCACGCGCGGCAGCACCTGCCGCAGCTCGTCCTGCCGGAAGCCGCCCTTGGCCGCGGCGACCACCATCGCGCCTTCGGTCGGGTCGCCCACGATGCGCCACGACTTGCCCTCGCCGTCGGTGCGGTCGAGCTGCGCGTCGTTGCACGAGGTGGCGGCCTGCAGCAGCGCCGCGAAGTCGGGGTCGGCCTGAGCGTCGAACTTCGCTTCCCCGGCGAAGAATTCGCCTTCGGGGCTGTAGCCCTCGCCGCTCACGCGCAGCAGCCGGCCACCGGCCCAGGCCTGCACCACCGTCATCTCGTTTTGTGTCAGCGTGCCGGTCTTGTCGGAGCAGACCACCGTGGCGCAGCCGAGCGTCTCGACCGCGGGCAGTTTGCGCACCAGCGCGTGGTGCTTGATCATGCGCTGCATGCCGAGCGCGAGGCACACCGTGACGATGGCGGGCAGCCCCTCGGGCACGGCGGCGATCGCCAGGCTCACCGCCGTCATGAACAGCGTGACGATCACCTTCTTCTGCGACTCGAGGTACTGCCAGAAGTCGCCGTCGAACGCGCTCATGATGTTGGCGTCGCGGAACAGCCCGTAGATGAACACCACGCCGCAGATGGCGAGGCAGGCGGTGCCCAGCACCTTGCCCAGGTGCTCCAGCTTCAGCTGCAGCGGCGTGGCTTCGTCCTCGTAGGACTGCAGCATCTGCGCGATCAGGCCGATCTGCGTGTTCATGCCGGTGCCCGTCACCAGGCCGCGGCCGCGTCCGTAGGTGATCAGCGTGCCCATGAAGGCGCTGTTGTGGCGGTCGCCCAGCGGGATGTCCTTGTCGAGCACGATGGCCGCCTTTTTCTCCACCGGCACCGACTCGCCCGTGAGCGAGGCTTCCTCCACTTTCAGGTTGAAGCTCTCCACCAGCCGCAGGTCCGCCGGCACGAAGTTGCCGGCTTCCAGCACGACGATGTCGCCGGCCACCAGCTCGCGGCTGGGCACGGTGCACTGGTGGCCGCCGCGGATCACCTGCACCAGCGGCGCCGACATCTTCTTCAGCGCGGCCAGGGCCTGCTCGGCCTTGGACTCCTGGACCACGCCCACCACCGCGTTCAGCACGACGATGACCATGATGGCGATGGAGTCCACCCACTCGCCCAGCGCCAGCGAAACCAGCGCGGCGATGACGAGGATGATCACCAGGTAGTTGTTGAACTGGTCCCATAGCAGGGACAGGAAGCCCGGGCGCGGCCGCTCGGACAGCTCGTTGGCTCCGTGCGCCTGGAGCCGCGCGGCGGCCTCTGCGGCGCTCAGGCCCTCGTGCACGTGCGTGCGCAGCTCGGTGACGAGCTGCTCGACCGGTTTCGAGTGGCTGTGGGGGTCGTGCATGGTGGTCTCCAGTCCTTTCACCCAGTATTCGCCGCATCGCGCGCGAGGAAAATTCAGTTCTTGTGAACCGCTGCATCGCGAAAGCGGATGCCAGCGCGCAGCGCGTGATGGTTTCCATCGCGATTGCTGATGGATCGCCCTTGTGCAAGCGCTCGCGCCGTGCTATCAATCGGCTGTGTTCTCCCGCAAAGGGGAGTAGCTACGGCGGCCACCCCCGGCTGCCGCGGCGCGGCCGTCATCCCGGCGACTGGAAAGCCAGCCCCGGCCGCGCCGGCATCGCACATGCCGGCGAGACCTTTGCCGAACGGGCGCCTTGTGGCGCCCATGAGGTGAAGGCCATGCTGGACCCCAGGATCAGGCGGTATCTGCGCCACGGCACGCTGCCGCAACTGCGCCTGTTCGAGGCGAGCGCGCGGCTCGGCAGCTACACGCGCGCAGCCGAAGAGCTGCACATGTCGCAGCCCGCGGCCTCGGGCCAGATGCGCAAGCTCACCGAGACGGTCGGCACGCCGCTGTTCGAGCAGGTGGGCAAGAAGATCCACCTGACCGATGCGGGCCGCCGGCTGCTGGAAGCCACCGAAGCCATTTACCGGGTGCTGGCCGGGCTGGAAGACGAGTTCGCGGGGCTGCGCACGCCCGAGACCGGGCAGCTGAGGCTGGCCGTCAGCAGCAGCGCGATGGGCTTCGCGCCGCGGCTGGCCGGCGCCTTCGTCGAGTTGCACCCGGGGGTGGAGGCTTCGATGCAGGCCTTCAACCGCGAGCAGCTGCTGGCCCGCATGGCTGCCGGCGAGCAGGACCTGTTCCTGTTCGCGGGTCCCCCCGATGCCGAGGAAGTGGTCGCGCAGGAGCTGGTGGCCAACCCGCTGGTGGTGCTGGCGCGCGACGACCACCCGCTGGCCGGCGTGCGCGACATCCCGCTCGCGAGGCTGGCCGAAGAGCCCTTCCTCGTGCGCGAGCAGGGCTCGGGCACGCGCCGCACCGTGGCCGAACTGTTCCGCCGCCGCGGCCTGCCCCTGCGCATCCGCATGGAGCTGGGCTCCAACGAGGCGATCAAGGAGGCGATCCTGGGGGGCATGGGCGTAGCCGTGATGGCAAGGCACACCTACGGGCTCGACCCGGAGTCGTCACGTTACGCCTGCCTGGACGTGGAAGGCTTCCCGCTGGACAACCACTGGTACCTGGCCTGGCGGTCGGGCCGGCAGCTGTCGGCGGTGGCGCAGGCCTTCCTGAACTTCGCGCGTTGCGAGGCCAGGGAGCTGGCACTGGTCACGGCCCACAGGTAAACCCGGGCCAGCGGGGATAATGGCAGGTTTCCCGCAACAGAATTCCCATGGCCCAGTACGTCTACACAATGAACCGCGTCGGCAAGATCGTGCCGCCGAAGCGGCAGATCCTGAAGGACATCTCGCTGTCCTTCTTTCCCGGCGCGAAGATCGGCGTGCTGGGCCTGAACGGCTCGGGCAAGTCGACGCTGCTGAAGATCATGGCCGGCATCGACACCGAGATCGAAGGTGAAGCCATACCGATGCCCAACCTGAAGATCGGCTACCTGCCGCAGGAGCCGCAGCTCGACCCCGAGCAGACGGTGCGCGAGGCGGTCGAAGGCGGCATGGGCGAAGTCAACGCCGCCAAGGCGCGGCTCGAAGAGGTGTATGCGGCCTATGCGGAGCCCGACGCCGACTTCGACAAGCTGGCCTCGGAGCAGCACGAGCTGGAAGCCATCATTTCGGCGGCCGGCGGCGGCGACGAGCACCAGCTCGAGATCGCGGCCGACGCGCTGCGCCTGCCCGAGTGGGACGCCCGCATCAAGAACCTGTCGGGCGGCGAGAAGCGCCGCGTGGCCCTGTGCCGCCTGTTGCTGTCCAAGCCCGACATGCTGCTGCTGGACGAACCCACCAACCACCTGGACGCCGAGTCGGTGGAGTGGCTCGAACAGTTCCTCGCGCGCTTCCCCGGCACGGTGGTGGGCATCACCCACGACCGCTACTTCCTCGACAACGCCGCCGAGTGGATCCTGGAACTCGACCGCGGCCGCGGCATCCCGTACAAGGGCAACTACAGCTCGTGGCTGGAGCAGAAGGAAGCCCGCCTGGAGCAGGAGCAGAAGGGCGAGGAAGCGCACGCCAAGGCGATGAAGAAGGAACTGGAGTGGGTGCGCCAGAACGCCAAGGGCCGCCAGGCCAAGAGCAAGGCGCGCCTGGCCCGCTTCGAGGAACTGAGCGACATCGATTACCAGAAGCGCAACGAGACCAACGAGATCTTCATCCCGGTGGCCGACCGCCTGGGCAACGAGGTGATCGAGTTCACCGACGTCACCAAGTCGTTCGGCAACCGCGTGCTGATGGACAAGATCAGCTTCAAGGTGCCCGCCGGCGCCATCGTGGGCATCATCGGCCCCAACGGTGCGGGCAAGTCGACGCTGTTCAAGCTGATCACCGGCAAGGAGCAGCCGGACTCGGGCACGGTCACCATCGGCAAGACGGTCAAGCTGGCGGTGGTCGACCAGACTCGTGACGACCTGCAGAACGAGAAGACGGTGTGGGAAGACATCTCGGGCGGGCTCGACCACATCATCGTGGGCAAGTTCCAGATGCCCAGCCGCGCCTATGCCGGCCGCTTCAACTTCAACGGCGGCGACCAGCAGAAGAAGGTGGGCACGCTGTCCGGCGGCGAACGCGGGCGCCTGCACCTGGCCAAGACGCTGGCGATGGGCGGCAACGTGCTGCTGCTGGACGAGCCGTCGAACGACCTCGACGTGGAAACCCTGCGTGCGCTGGAAGACGCGCTGCTGGAATTTGCCGGCAGCGTCATGGTGATCAGCCACGACCGCTGGTTCCTGGACCGCATTGCCACGCACATCCTGGCGGCGGAAGACGAGGGGCAGTGGGTGTTCTTCGACGGGAACTACCAGGAGTACGAGGCGGACAAGCGGAAGCGGCTGGGCGAGGAGGGGGCTCGTCCTCATCGCGCCCGCTATAAGGCGCTTAAATGACGACGGGCGCGTTGCGCCTGCGCATTCAAGTGCCGGCGGTCCACGCGGGCCGCTTTCGCGGCCGGTGACCGCCGGCCCGCCGCGAAGCGGCGGAAAGAGGGGATTGGGCAGTGTCGCAGGTTGCCTATCGTTCGCTCATGAAGCAAGCCGCCGCGCAAGCCGGCGGGCTGGCGCAGCGCACGCTGGAACGCGCGCTGGTCGACATGCCCACGCTCGCGGCGCAATCGGCCGACATCGTCGAGCGCGAGTCGCTGCGTGAAGCGGCGCGCGTGCTGGCCAAGCACGAGCCTGCGCTCATCGAAGCCTTTCCGCAGGCCCTGCTGGCCGCCATGGCCCACGCGCTGTCGGGCGACACGCGCAGGGCGTCCGGCTTGAGCTTCGACTCGCTCGAGACGATGGGCGACGAGCAGGTGCGCGACAGCGTGGAGGCCGTGCGCGCGCAGCAGGCTGTGCTGCGGGACGCACAGGATGCGCTGCGCGAACTCGACGCGCTGGTGTCTGCCGCGCAGGGGTTTGCCACCGTGCAGCCGCAGCGCAACCCGCTGCGTCCCGAAACCTATGTCCGCGCTTTGCTGCAGGCGGTCCGGCAAAGCCCGGTGTCGCCCGTGGTGCGGCGGCGCTGGACGGCGCAACTGGCTGAGGCCATGGGGCCCGAGCTGGCGCAGTGCTACCGGGAGCTTTCGCAGATGCTGCGCTCGCAAGGCGTGGGCGAAGCCACGGAACCGGTGGCGGGCGGCGACGAGCGGCAGCAAGCAATGCTCACCTTGCAGGAACTGCGCAAGCTGCTGGCCGGGCCCGCCCCCGAGGCGCCGCTGCCGGAGGGCGCGTTCCCGATGACCATGCCCGCCGCGCTGGAGAAACTGCAGGAACTGCGGCAGGTCGAGCCGGTGATACGGCGCCTGCGTGAAAGGGGCCTGGCCGGTGCCAGCCCGCGCACGGCCGCGCAGGCGCTGGCCATGGAAGTCGTGCGCCTGATGGTGGAGAACATCGCCTGCGACGCGCGTTTGCTTGCGCCGGTACGCGAGGCCGTGCGCGGCCTCGAGCCTGCGCTGATGCGGCTGGCGCGCGACGACACCCGCTTCTTCAGCGATCGCCGCCACCCTGCGCGCATGCTGCTGGACGAGATGACGCAGCGCAGCCTGGCATGGGCTTCCGAAGATGCCCCCGGCTTCGCGGACTTTGCCGGCCCGCTCGCCGAGGCGGTCGAGGCGCTGGCCGAGGCGCAGGCAGCCACGCCGGAGGTGTTCGAGGTGGCGCTCAGCACCTTGCAGGAGGCCTGGGGCGAGGCGAAGCGCCCGCGCGCCAGGGCGGTGCGGGCGCTGGTGCAGGCCGAACAGCGCAACCTGCTGGCTGGGCGCATCGCGCACGAGTTGCGCCAGCGGCCCGATGTTCAGGCCGCGCCCACCGAGATCGCGCAGTTCCTGGCGGGTCCGTGGGCGCAGGTGATGGCGCAGGCGCGGCTGGCCGACACCAGCGGCGCGACCGACCCCGAAGGCTACGCGGCCATCGTGCCCGACCTGGTGTGGAGCACACAGGCCGCGCCGGCCGGCGCGTCACCGGCGCGGCTCGCGCGCACGGCGGCACCGCTGCAGGATCGCATCGCCAAGGGGCTGGCGTCCATCGGTTACCCGCAGGCACTGGCCACGCGACTGCTGGGGCACGTGGCGGCACTGCAGAGGCAGGCGGCGGACCGCGGCGAGGCGCCGCTGGCCAGCCGGCGCGAACTGGAGGCGCAGTTCGACCGCGACACGGTGGCCGGGTCGTGGCTGGCGCCGCTGGAGGCGCGCGACTCGACCTTCATGACGACCCATCCGTCGCTGGTGGCGCCGCAGCCGCCAGACGGCGTGGAGCCCGCGCTGCCCGACGAAGCCCTGCAAGCGGGCGCGTGGCTCGACATGGCGGAAGAAGGCGGCTGGGCGCGCTGGCAGCTCACCTGGGCCAGCCCGCACGGCACGCTGTTCCTCTTCACGCATCCGACGGGCCGCCAGCAGTCGATGACCCGGCGCCTGCTGCACAACATGCTGCAGCAGGGCACCTTGCGCATGGTGACGGGCCGCGCGCTCGTCGACGGCGCGCTCGATGCCGTCGCCGACGCGGCATTGCGCAATACAGCCGGAGTGGGCTAGGTCCTACAGGGCCGTGCACGGGCCGCGCGCACGATGAGATCCAAGCCGCAACGGTTGCGGCCGCACAAACACTGGAGCCGAGCATGAAATCCGCCCTTCTCGTCTGCGTAGCGTTGGCCGTCGCGCCCGTATTCGCCGAAGACCTCGTTGCGCGCAACGGCAGCGACAGTGTCCGGCTCAATGAATCGCCGTGCACCAGCAAGCAGGTACTGGCGCGCCTGCAGCCCCAGCAGCACACCGACTACAAGGCGGCTTTCGCGCAGGTGGGCGGGCAGAACTTCGAAGCTTGCTGGCGCGTCGTCGGCAACTCGGCGCACCTACTTTATGAAGACGGTGACCAGGGCCTGATCCCGCTGGCCGAATTGAAGCCCGACCTGACGGCTTAAGGGGCCGGCTCACGGAATGTGAGCCTTTTGCCCGAATGAGCCACAATCGGGCATGCCCAACCTAGCATCCATCCTCAAGTCCGAAATCGCCCGGCTGGCCCGCAAGGAAGTGCGGGCCGAAACCGACCACCTGAAGAAGATGTCGGCGCAGTATCGGTCGGACATCGCCGCGCTCAAGCGCGAAGTGAAATCGCTGCAGTCCCAGCTGAAGGCCGTGTCGCGCATTTCCGGCCGCTCGCCGCGTGCCGAGGCGCCCGACGAAGCGGCCGGGCGCCAGGTGCGCTTCAGCGCGCAGCGCCTGGCGGCGCAGCGGCAGCGCCTGGGGCTGTCGGCCCAGGCTTTCGGCGCCCTCGTCGGCGTCACGGGCCAGTCGATCTACAAGTGGGAGTCCGGCGCGGCGCGCCCGCGCGCCTCGCAGCTGCGTGCCATCGCCGCAGTGCGCGCGCTGGGCAAGCGCGAAGCGCAGAAGCGCCTGGAAGCGCTGCAACCCTAGGAGCCTGGGCGGCAGAGAAACGGGCCCGCGTTGGGCCGGGAACGGGGCTCAGGCTGCTAGCGGACGCCACCCACGCGCATCTCCCGCCGCCGTCCTACAGGGCACGGATGAGGCGGGCCCTAGAGTCGCGGCACGATGATCGAGCCGCAGACGAAGACCCGCATCCGGCAAGCCCTGCTGAAGGCGCGCGACACTGCCGTGGCGCAAGCCGTGACCGCGGGCGCCCTGGTACGCCGCCATCCCTGGCGAACCGCGTTCGCGCTGCCCGCGCTACTGGTGGCCTACGTGGCGGTGCTCTACGCCTTCACGCCCAGCATCGGCGACATCCGCAAGCAGAAGCAGGAAGCACCCACGGTGGTGCTGTCGGCCGACGGCAAGGAGCTGGCCGTCTTCAAGCGCGCCAACCGCGACTGGGTGAAGCTCGCGGAGATATCGCCGAACGTCATCAACGCGCTGGTCGCCACCGAAGACCACCGCTTCTACGACCACCACGGCTTCGACTTCAAGCGCACCGTGGTGGCGCTGGCCAACACGCTGGGCGGTGACCGCCAGGGCGGCTCCACCATCACGCAGCAGCTCGCGCGCAACCTGTACCCCGAAGAAGTGGGGCGTGACGTGACGGTCACGCGCAAGGTGAAGGAGCTGATCACCGCGCTGAAGATCGAGGCCGTGTACAGCAAGAACGAGATCCTGGAGACCTACCTCAATACAGTGCCTTTCCTCTACAACGCGTATGGGATCGAAATGGCCGCGCGCACTTACTTCGACAAGTCGGCGAAGAAGCTCGACGTGGTGGAGGCCGCCACGCTGGTGGGCATGTTGAAGGGCACGAGTTACTACAACCCGGTGCTGGCGCCGGACCGGGCGGTGACGCGGCGCAATACCGTGCTCGCGCAGATGGTGAAGTACGGGAAGCTCCCCAAGGCGCAGTTCGAGGTGCTGGCGCGCAAGCCGCTCAACATCGAGTTCGAGCGGCAGCCCGAGTTCGGCGGGCCCGCGCCGCACCTGGCGCAGACCATCCGCCGCTGGCTCATCGACTGGGCCGACCGCCGCGACTTCGACATCCACGCCGACGGGCTGGTGGTGCGCACCACCATCGACTCGCGCATGCAGGCGATCGCCAACGATGCGGTCACCCGTCAGGGCAAGCTGCTGCAGGCAGTAGCCGATGTCGAGTGGGGCCGCGCAGGCGGCGGCTTCTCCACCGACCCGCAGGGCTACGTTGCCCAGCACGGCAAGGTTGCGCCCTTCAGCCACTTGTGGAGCTCGCAGAAGGGCCTGCTGGCCACCCTGCTGCGCGACACGCCGCACTACCGGGCGGCGCGCGCCGAGGGGCTGGACGACGCCGCAGCGCTCGCGAAGCTGCAGGCCGACGACGAGTTCATCGCGGCGTTCAAGCGCGAGAAGACACGCATCCAGGCCGGCTTCATGGCGGTCGACCCGCACACCGGCCACGTGAAGGCCTGGGTCGGCAGCCGCGACTACCAGGACGACAAGTTCGACCACGTCGCGCAGGCACGCCGGCAGCCGGGCTCCACCTTCAAGCCCTTCGTCTACGGCGCCGCTTTCGAAGCAGGGGCGCGGCCGACCGATACCTACCTCGACCAGCCGGTGGAAATCCGCATCGACCGCAACCAGGTGTGGCGGCCCACCGACATCCACGGCAGCACCGGCGAGGCGATGACGCTGCGCGACGGCTTGTCGAAATCGAAGAACACGATCACCGTGCAGGTGCTGCAGCAGGTGGGGCCGTTGCGCGTGGCGCAGCTGGCGCGTGCGATGGGCGTGCGCGAGAGCCCGCTGCAGGAAGTGCCTTCGCTGGCGCTGGGCACCAGCCCGGTGACGCTGCGCGAGCTGGTGGCGGGCTACGCGACCATTGCCAACGGCGGCGGCTACATCGAGCCCATCGTGGTGACCCGCGTGGAAGACCGCAAGGGGCGCGTGCTGGAAGAGTGGAGCGCGCCGCCTCCGCAAACGGCACTGTCGGCCGATGCCGCGCACACGCTCATCGACGTGCTGCGCGGTGCCGTCGACGAAGGCACTGCCGTCGGCATGCGGCCGCGCTTCGGCATCCCGATGCAGGCCGACCTGGCCGGCAAGACCGGCACCACGCAGAACAACACCGACGGCTGGTTCATGCTGATGCACCCCAACCTGGTGGCAGGCGCATGGATGGGCTTCAACGACAACCGCATCACGATGCGCAGCGAGTACTGGGGGCAGGGCGCGCACAACGCACTGTTCATTGTGGGCGACTTCGTGCAGAAGTCGCTGCAGTCGAAACTGGTCGACGTGAAGGCGAAGTTCGCGGTGGCGAAGAACTCGACGAAGGCCGCGCCCAAGCTGTGGGACCCGCTGGTGGGCCGGGTCAACGACTGGTGGAGCAGCATGTTCGGCAACCCGTCCACCGAGTCGGCGGCCGTCGTGCAGCCCACGCCGATGCCGCCGCCACTGCCGCTTCCGAAGCCGAGCGCGCCCGATGTGGTGGTGATCCCCGAGCCGATGCGGCTGCCCGACCCGGGTGTGCCGCTGCCGCCGCCGCCCGTCACGCGTGCGCCGCCCACCGCCGTGCTCGGTGCGCCGCCACCGCGCTCCCCCGATGCGGTGATCCCGGCCCCGCCTTCGGCGCCGCCGGTGTACGCGCCGTCGGAACGCGTGGTGTCCGAGCCGGCTCCAACGCCGATCCCGCGCGCAACGATGCCGCGCCCCGAGTTCGTCCCGCGCAGCGAGCCCGCCGCGACGCAGGGCGAACCGCGTGAATCCGTCACGCCCTCGCAGGCCACGGGCGAGGCGCGCAGCAAGGACACACCGATCCTCGCGCCGTCGATTCCATCGGCAGCGACGGGCAACGCAACCTCAGCAGGGGCCGACTGAGCCTGATGGATTGCTGACACGCTGCCTCAGCAGTGTGGTGCCTCATCCACCCGATCGTGTGGATTTGCGCGGTGATTTCACGGAAGAGTGCACACGTGGCTTGACTATGTAGGACAAAGCCTCGTAACAGCCCGAACTTTTCCTACGACGAGCATGTCTAGCCGGTTCACTTGCTTGAAAGGGACCGGATGGCTAGCTCAGCACTGCGAATCGCTTCACCTGCCACTGCACTGGCTTTGGCCGGCTTCGTGGCGACAGGCATCACCAGTGCGATCTCGGCCCCGCAACCGGATACGAGCACACTGGCGAAGGCCGGCACGGGCCGCGTGGCTGTGCAGTTCTCCTCAACGCCCAGGGCGGCCGAGGGCATCGGCCTGTTCAAGAAGGATTTCACGCAGCCGGCCCAGCAGCAGGTGTTCGTGGCACGGGAAGCCCGCAACAGCGTGGCCGAAGTCGCGAACGCGCCGCAGGTGAAGGCCGCCAACAGCTACTACAGCCAGCTGCGCTCCAGGCTGCGCTGGGTGGACGTGAAGTTCGGCGGCGACCGCCTGCGCACGCCCGACGAAGTGTCGCGCATCGTGCTCGCGCAGTCGGCTGCGCAGCGCGCGGGACTGCACGAGGTGGGCCTGAACTTCCGCGACGTCTACGGCATCATCTACTCGGAAACTTCGTGGATCCCGCGCATGGGTGCCAGCAAGGACGGCACGCCCAACCTGGGCATCGCGCAGTTCGAGCCCGCCACCGCCAAGGCGCTGGGCCTGCAGGACCCGCACGACCCGGTGGAGGCCATCCACGTGGCTGCGCTGCACCTGAAGGAGGCGGCGGTGTGGAGCTCGCGCAGGATCCAGGGCCTGAAGCTGTCGCCGGCCATGCAGGCCGCCAAGCTGCGCGAAGGCATCTCGATCTACTACAACCTGTCGAGCAAGGGCCGCAGCATGTGGAACGGCATGAACACGGCCAAGCTGCCCATCGAGACGCGCCGCCACATCAGCAACCAGAAGCGTGGCGCGCAGGAGGCGGCCAGCATCGAAGCGAAGCTGCGCGAGTTCCGACTGCAGGAGCGCATGACCGCGCAGGCCGGCGGCGCGCGCAACGGCAGCTGAGCAGGTTGCCGGGTATGCTGGTGGCATGAGCCACCTGCAGGTCCCCATCGAGGAATGCGGCGAGCCGCTGGTCGACGTGCGGCGCGAAGGCGGGCTCGCCTACGGCCCGCCGCCGGAAACGCCCGAGACCGAGCCCGACTACTGCTGGGTCAGGCGCACCGTCTACGAAAAACTGCTCGCCGTGCAGCGCTCGCTGCCGGCCGGGCTGGCCCTGCGGCTCTACGAGGGCTTGCGCAGCGCCGAGGTGCAGGCGCGCCTGTTCGAGGAAGAGAAGGCCCGCGTCATCCTGGCCCATCCTCACTTCACGCCGCGCCAGGTGCACCTGGAAGCGAGCCTGCTCATCTCACCCCCCAGGCATTTCGACGGCACCCCCAACATCCCGCCGCACAGCACGGGTGCTGCGGTGGACGTGGAGATCGTGGATGCGAATGGCGGCGTGATCGAGTTCGGGATGGAAGCGAAGGACTGGGTACGCGTGGATGCCGAGTTCTGCGAGACGCGCTACGAAGACCTGTTCGATGAAGCCCGCAGCAACCGGCTGATGCTGTGCGAGCTGATGGAGGCGCAGGGGTTTGCGAACTACGCGCGGGAGTGGTGGCACTACTCGTACGGCGATCGCTATTGGGCGTGGGTGAAGGGGGAGGCGAAGGCGATCTATGGGCCGGTGAAGCGGCCTTGATCGGACATTCGGGAGTCCGGGGTGTCTGGTTGGGCCTTGAACGCAGAAGACGCAGAAGGGATACCAAAGACGCAGAATTTTCAGTCTGAATTCTTCTGCGTTTATTGTATTTCTTCTGCGTCTTCTGCGTTCAAGGCCTCACCAACAATGACGTGCCTTACTGCGGCTCCAGCCCGACCTTCTTCACCAGCGCCGCATACTTCGCCAGCTCCTGCCGGAAGGCAGTCTGCGCCTGCTGCGGCGTGCTGATGGCGATGGTGTTGCCCTGCTTGGCCATCGTCTCCTTGACGGCGGGGTCGTTGAAAGCGGCGACCACGGCGTCGTGCGCCTTCTTCACGGCGTCCGCGCTCATGCCCTTGGGGCCGATCACGGCGAACCACGCTTCCACGGCGAAGTTCGCCAGGCCCTGCTCGGCGAACGTGGGGATGTCCGCGGCAGCGGGCGTGCGCTGCGGGGCCAGCACGCCGATGGGACGCAGCGCCCCGCTCTTCAGGTGCGCCTGAACGCTGGGCAGCGCGGCCACGCCGAAGTCCACTTGCCCGCTCAGCAGGTCGGTGACCATCGGGCCCACGCCCTTGTAGGGGATGTGCTTGGCGGACGCGCCGCCGGCTTCCAGCACCAGCTCGGCCGCCAGGTGCAGGATGGTGCCGTTGCCGCCCGACGCGAAGTTGTACGCGCCCGGCTTCGCCTTCAGCGCTGCGAAGAACTCGCGCGCGTTGCTGGCCGGCACCTTGGACGGGTTGACCACCAGCACCATCGGCGTGGCACCGACCACGGCGATGGGCGTGAAGTCGCCCGGCATGTCGAACGGCAGCGACTTGAGCACGCTGGGGAAGATCACCACGTTGTTGGAGACGACCGACAGCGTGTTGCCGTCGGGCGCTGCCTTGGCCAGCGCCTGCAGGCCCACCACGCCGCCCGCGCCGGGCTGGTTGTCCACCACCACCGAGGCGTTGAGCGCCTTGGCCAGCGCGGGCTGGGCCGCGCGCGTGATGGCGTCCACGCCCGAGCCGGTGGCGTTGGGCAGGATGAACTTCACCGTGCCGGACTGCGCCAGCGCAGCCAGCGGCCACAACGTCGTGGCCGCAGCGGCCAGCAGGGAAAGGGAGAAGTGACGGCGATTCATTTCAATGGTCTCCTTGGTTCGAATTCAAAGGTGCCGGTTGCTTCAGGCCACCACGGCCTGCGCGCGCAACTGCCCGATCTGCGCGGGTGACAGGCCCAGCTGCTCGAGCAGCTGCGTGCTGTGCTCGCCAAACCGCGGCGGGTCCAGCCGCACGCCCAGCCGCCGGCCCGCGAGCGTGATCGGGAAGAGGGTGGTCTTCACGGTCTCGCCGGCCCTCGGCCCGTCGGGCAGCTTCACGTCGGCCAGCCCGCCGGTGGCCAGCAGGTGCTCGTCATCGTACAGGTCCTCGGGTTTCCGGATGGGCGCGTAGGGCAATCCGGCGCGCTCCATCACGCCCGACAGCTGCGCCGCACTCTTGTGCGCGAGGCGTTCGCCCAGCGTCTTCAGCAGGCGCGGGCGCTCAGCCACGCGCAGGTTGTTGGTGGCGAGACCCGGCTCGGCCTTCAGGTCGGCAAAGCCCATCACGTCGCAGAACTTGTCCCACTGCGCGTCGCTCACGGCCGCCAGGAAGATCTGCTCGCCGTCCTTCACCGTGAAGACGTCGTACACGGCCCACGGGTTGTCGCGCGCGGGCATGGGGGCCGGGTGCTTGCCCGTCATGGCGTACTGCAGCATGTGCTGGCCCACCAGGAACACGTTGTTTTCGAACAGCGCCGACTGCACCTCCATGCCGCGGCCGGTGATGCCGCGCTGGATCAGCGCACCCAGCACGCCGATGGCGCCGAACAGGCCGCCCATGATGTCGTTGATGCTGGTGCCCGCGCGCAGCGGGTCGCCGGGGCGGCCCGTCATGTAGGCCAGCCCGCCCATCATCTGCACCACTTCGTCGAGCGCCGTGCGGTGCTCGTACGGGCCGGGCAGGAAGCCCTTGTGGCTGGCGTAGATGACGCGCGGATTGGCCTTGGCGAGCGACCCGTAGTCGAGCCCGTACTTGGCCATGGTGCCCGGCTTGAAGTTCTCGGCCACCACGTCGGCGGTGGCGCACAGCTTGCGCGCGACTTCGGCGCCCGCCTCGCTGTGCAGGTCGATGCCGATGCTCTTCTTGTTGCGGTTGAACATGGGGAAGAAGCCCGAACCCGCGCCCAGCAGGCGGCGCGTTCGGTCGCCGTCGACCGGCTCGACCTTGATCACCTCGGCGCCCATGTCCGCCAGCACCATGCCGCAGGTGGGGCCCATCACCATGTGGGTGAATTCGATGACCCGCAGGCCCTTCAGCGGCTGCGGGGTTTCGTTGGCCATCGTCATGCGTACTGTTCCTTCATCGTCTTCGGCAGGCCGGCACGCCAGACGTTGCCGTGCAGCTGCTCGCCCGCGAGCCACTTGCCGACCTTGCCGCGCAGGGCAAGCAGCTGGTCGAAGTCCTGCCCGGTCGCCACGCCCATGCTGTGCAGCATGTACGCGATGTCTTCGGTGGCGACGTTGCCGCTGGCACCCGGCGCATGGGGGCAGCCGCCGATGCCGCCGATGGACGCGTCGAAGCGCGTGATGCCCATCTGCAGTGCCGCGTAGCAGTTGGCCAGCCCCAGGCCGCGTGTGTCGTGGAAGTGCGCGCAGTTCAGGCGGTCGCCGGCCACGCGCAGCACTTTCTCGAACAGCGACGACACCATGGCCGGGTCGGCGTAGCCCACCGTGTCCGCGAGGCCCACGCAATCGACGCCGGCGTCCAGCACGGCCTGCACCAGCCGGACCACTTCATCGGCGTCGACGCGGCCCTGGATGGTGCAGCCGAACGCGGTGCTCATGCCCACTTCGATTTGCGTGCGCGAGCCGCGCGCGTCGCGCTCGGCGCGGATCTGCGCGATCTCGGCCACCACGTCGTCGGGCGCCTTGCGCAGGTTCGCCAGGCTGTGCGCGTGGCTGGCCGACAGCGGCAGCAGCATCGACGCCGCGTTCGCGTCCATGGCGCGCTGCGCGCCCTTCATGTTGGGCACCAGCACGGTCGCGCGCAGGCCCGGCAGGGTCTGCGCGAAGGCCAGCACCTCGGCGGTGTCGGCAAGCTGTGGCAGCAACTTCGGCGGCACGAACGAGCCGACCTCGATCTCGCGCTGCCCGGCGTCGTAGGCGTCACGCAGCCACTCGAGCTTGGCGGCCGTGGGGACGATGGTGGCGACGCTCTGCAGCCCGTCGCGCAGGCCCATCTCGCGGATCACGGCGCGCCGGGGCAGCGGCGGTGCAGAAAAGGGTGGATTCGGCATGGACACCAGTTTAGAATTTCCGAACGGAGCCGTGATCTCAATCTGAGAAGGGCAACGTTCCCAATGGGAATACCTTGCGCGACCTCGACCTCACCACCTTGCGCCTTTATGTCTCCGTCTGCGAGGCCGGCAACATCGCGCGCGCCGGGGAAAAGGCCAACATCGTGGGCTCGGCCATCAGCAAGCGGCTGGCGCAGCTGGAACACCAGGTGGGCACGCCCCTGCTGGTGCGCAAGCGCCATGGCGTCGTGCCCACGGCCGCGGGGCTGACGCTGCTGGAACACGCGCGCGGCATGCTCGACAGTGCAGCGCGCATCGAGCGCGACATGGAAGCCTACGGCGCCGGTGCGCGCGGCCAGGTGCGCATCCTGGCTTCGGTCTCGGCCATGACCGAGTCGCTCGCCGACGACGTGGCCACCTTCCTGCAGAAGCCGGCGCACCGCACCATCCAGGTCGACATGGAAGAGCGGGTCAGCCCCGAGATCGTGCGCGGCGTGCGCGAAGGCATGGCGTCGCTCGGCGTGTGCTGGGATGCGGCCGACCTCGGGCCGCTGCAGTCGCGGCCGTACCGTACCGACCAGCTCTGCATCGTCGTGCCCAAGGGGCACGCGCTGGCTCAGCGCAAGTCGCTGCGCTTCGAGCAGACCCTCGACTACGAGCACGTGAGCCTGCCTGTCAACAGCGCGGTGCAGGTGATGCTGCAGCGGCATGCGGCCCAGCTCGGCCGGGCGCTGGTGCACCGGGTGATCGTCACCAATTTCGAAGCCGCATTGCGCGTCGTGCGTGCCGGGCTCGCCATCAGCGTCGTGCCGCGTGAAGTCGCCGAACCCATCGCAGTGCGCTACGGCATGAAGCTGGTGCCGCTGGCCGAGCCCTGGGCGCGGCGGCGCTTCATCATCTGTTTTCGCGACCAGCAGTCGCTGACGCCTGCGGCCCACCTGCTGGTGGAGCACCTCGCGTCGAAGGCCGCCCCATGAACATCCTCTTCCTCGTGGACGACGCGCACGCCATGCGCGAGCAGCTCGCGGGCCGCTGGCTGGCCACGCCGCCGGCGCAGCTGCGTGACGACGTGTCCACCGACGAGATCACGCCCGTGCACATCATGTCGCACTACGACGACAGCCTGGGACGCTTCGTTTACACCGGCGTCAAGGGCGTCCACGCCGGTGACGTGCTGGCGGCCAAGGTCGACGTGGTGGTTGCGGGCAGGCGCTATGGCAAGGGCTCGTCGCGCGAGCACAGCCCCGCCGCCGAAAAGCATGCGGGCATCCGACTGGTCATTGCGGAGAGTTTCGAACGGATCTACCGGCAGAACGCGGACAACATCGGGTTGCTGACGTCCACCGACCCCGGGCTGGTGGCGCGCCTGCAGGCCGGCGAGCCTATCCCGGTCGAGGAGATCCTTTCTTCGCGCGACCCCCTGGCCGCGGCCGTCCTGCGCGCCGGCGGCCTCCTGCGCTACGGCCAACAGAACCTGCGTAGGGCGGGGTCGAAGCGTGCACCGCACGCGCATCCCGCCGCTGCCCCGCAGACCCTCTTCGACAAGATCATCGCCCGCCACCGCTTCAACGATTCCTTCGTCCGCGCCGACCTGCGCTTCATCCACGAGTACTACACCGGCATGGCCGCGCACATGCTCGGCGATTTACCCCTGCACGACCCCGGCTCCATCGTCGTCTTCGAGGACCACAGCTCTTACCTCGACGAAAGCCCGGCCCACCTGCGCCGCGGCCTGGTGCCCAACATGCGCGCCATGCAGCAGGCGCAGCGCGACTTCGCAGCGAAGCACGGCCTGCGTTACCACCGCACCCTGACCGACGAGGAGGCGCACGCCGACGACGGCAGCAACGTCGCCGGCATCTCGCACGCCATGGTGGCCGAGCGCTACGCCCTGCCGGGGCAGGTGGTGGTGGGTACCGACTCGCACACGCCGCACAGCGGGGCGCTCGGCTGCGTCGCCTTCGGCGTGGGAACGACCGACATGGCCAATGCCTTCGTCACCGGCGCCGTGCGCCTGCCGTCGGCCTCGGTCGTGAAAGTGCGGCTCGACGGCGCACTGCAGCCCGGCGTCGCCGCCAAGGACATCGTGCTGCACCTGCTGCGCCTGCCCCAGATCCGCGGCGGCGGCGGTGTCGGCAAGGTGTTCGAGTTCTGCGGCCCGGTGGTCGATGCGATGTCCATCGACGAGCGCGCCACGCTCACCAACATGTCGGCCGAGATGGGCGGCCTGACCGGCATCGTCGCGCCCGACGCCGAGACCGTGCGCTTCCTGCAGGAGCGGCGTGGCATCGCGTTTGCCATCGAGGACTGGATGCGCGGCGACCCCGGCGCTCCGTACTCGGCCACGCTCACCGTGGATAGCTCGGCGGTCGGGCCCATGCTGGCTTCGCCCGGCGACCCCGGCAACGGCCTGCCGGTGGACGAGCTCGACCGCGAGGTGACCATCGACATCGCCTACGGCGGCTCCTGTACGGCGGGCAAGCGGGAAGACTTCGACCGCTACCATGAGGTGCTGGCGTGGGGCCTGCAGCAAGGCTTGCGCGTGCCGCCTCAGGTGCAGCTCTACCTGCAGTACGGGACTACGGCCGTGCGCGACTACTGCATCGCTCGCGGCTACGACACGACTTTCTCGGCTGTTGGCGCGCGCATCCTGCAGCCGTCGTGCGGCGCCTGCGCCAACTGTGGGCCGGGTTCGTCCAGCGACGCGGGCCAGGTCACCATCAGCGCGATCAACCGCAACTTTCCCGGCCGTTGCGGCCCCGGCCGGGTCTGGCTGGCCAGCCCGCAGACCGTCATGGCCAGCGCGCTGGCGGGGCGGGTGGTGTCGTGGCACCAGCTCAGGCAGGAAAGTGGCCGCAGCTCCGCGCCACAAAGCGCGGCACCGGCGTAGCATGGCACCCATGGACATCTCCGCCGACCCCTCCGTCCACACCGACAACGACGCCGTGAAGCGCCACGTGCTGCAGGCGGCCCTGCGCATCGCCGAAGCCGCCGGCAGCTGGGGCGCGGTGCACCTGCACGACGTGGCACGCGAAGCCCAGGTTTCGCTGGAAGAGGTGCAGCGCTGGTTCGCCGACAAGGACGCCATCGCCGAGGGCTACTTCGACCTGGCCGACGCCGCCATGCTGGCGCTGGCGCGCGAGCCCGGCTGGGCCCACACGCCCACGCGCGACCGCCTGTACCGCGTGATCATGTCGTGGCTGGATGCCCTGGCGCCGCACAAGAAGCTGGTGGGCAGCATGCTGGGCTACAAGCTCAGGCCCGAGCACCTGCACCTGCAGGCGCGCGGCGTCGCGCGCATCAGCCGCACCGTGCAGTGGTTCCGCGAGACCGCCATGCTGCCGTCGACCGGCTGGCGGCGCGAGGCAGAAGAGGCCGCGCTGACCTCGATCTACCTCACGGTATTTTCGTACTGGCTGTGGGACAGCTCGCCGGCCAGCGAGAACACGCGCCGCTTCCTGCGCACCTCGCTGGCCGCGGCCGAGCGGGGCGCGCGCTGGCTCGGCTTCGCCTCGTGACGCTCACTCGCCGCTGATCTTGCGCTCGCGCACGATCTTGCCCCACTGCTCCGACTCCTTGCGCATGAACTCGGTGAGTTCCGCTCGCGTCGTCGGGTGCGGCGTCAGGCCGTGCTTGCCCAGCGCCTCCTTCACCTCGGGGTCGTTCAGCACCTTCACGATCTCCTGGTTCCAGCGGTCGAGCAGGGCCACCGGCGTCTTGCCGGGCGCCATGAACGAGTACCAGTTGAGCGCCTGGAAGCCGGGGAATCCCGCTTCGGCCACCGTCGGCACGTTGGGCATGTAGGCCGGCCGGGTCGGGCCGGTGGTGGCCAGCGGAATGAGCTTGCCGGACTGGATATGCGGCAGCGCCGTGGGCGGCGCTGCGAAGTAGCCGGTGAAGCGGCCGGCCAGCAGGTCGGGCATGGCCGCCGAGCCGCCCTTGTACGGCACGTGCAGCATGTCGGTGCCTATGCGCAGCGCGAACAGCTCGCCCGTCAGGTGCGAAGCCGAACCCGGCCCGGTGGACGCGTAGCTCGCGGTGTTGGGCCCCTTCTTCGCAAACGCCACGAAGTCGGCCAGCGTCTTCATGCCGGAGGCCGCGTTGACCACCAGAACGTTCGGAAAATGCACCCCGCCCGACACCGGCGCGAGGTCGGTGAAGGGGTCGTAGCCCACCTTCATCATGTGCGGCGCGATCGTGAGCGGCCCGATCGAGCCCAGCAGCAGCACGCTGCCGTCAGCGGGGCCACCGGCCACCTGCTGGTGCACGATGTTGCCGCCGGCGCCCGCCTTGTTCTCGACCACGACCGACTGGCCGATGTTGTCGCCCAGCTTCCTGGCAATCAGCCGCGCGGCCGAGTCGGCCGCGCCGCCGGGCGCGAAGCCGACGAAGAGTGTGACGGGCTTGCGCGGCGGGAAGTCCTGGGCAGGGGCGAGCAAGGGCGACAGGGCGAGCAGGCAGGCGGCGCTGGCGCGAAGGAGTTGACGCTTGTGCATGGCGGGCTTCCCGGGGACTGCGAAGCGGCTATTCTGCACCCGGTCGCAGGTAAGATACCTGCCTACAGGCAGGACTCGAAGGGGAATATGGCCACCATCGTCGTGATGGAAGACGACGCGCCCACGCGCATGCTGGTGAGCTCCGTGCTGCGCAAGGAAGGCCACGAAGTGTTCATGGCCGAAGACGGCGAGCAGGGCCTGGCGCTGGTCGAGGCGCGGCCCACCGACCTGATCGTGAGCGACATCCAGATGCCGGGCATGAACGGCTTCCAGATGCTTACGGCCCTGCGCCAGAACCACGCGTTCGCCCGCATCCCCGTCATCCTGCTCACCTCGCTGCAGGAGCGCGCGCACATGCGCATCGGCATGACGTCGGGCGCCGACGACTACATCACCAAGCCGTTCCAGCCGCGCGAACTGCGCGAGGCGGTGGCCGCGCAGCTCAATCGCCGCAAGGTGCAGGCGGCCTTGCAGACGATGGCCGTCGAGAAGGCGGTCAGCAGGGCGCTTTCGGACCAGGCCGACAAGCTGATGAAGCTGTATGAAGAAAGGCTGGCCGCCGAACTCAGCGAGCGCTGGCCCGCGTCCACCCGCGGCACCGAAGACGAGCGGTTCGAATCCGCCACCGTCCTGTTCGCCGACATCCCGCAGTACGCCGGCGTCGCCGAGAAGCTGGACGCCTCCGAGCTGGCGGACCTGGTGCGCCGCTTCTACGGCCGCGCCAACGACGCCGCCTACCTGTTCGGCGCGCGCCACATGCAGTTCGTGGGCGAAGGGCTGCTGGCGGTCTTCACCGACGACACCAATACCGACACCGTGAACCACGCCCTGCGCGCGGTGCGCACGGCACTGGCCATGGTGGAAGCGGTGTTCGACATGCAGCGCCATCTCGACAAGGTGTACCCGCACCGCGGCCTGCCGGCCTTCTCGGCGCACGTCGCGCTCAACTCGGGCCCGGTCACGCTCACCTACCTGCAGGACCCGCTGCACGGCGGCACGCAACGCCTGCCCGTGGGCGACGTGACCAGCACGGTGCTGCAGTTGCAGAAGCAGGCCCAGGCGCAGGGCTGGCCGATAGCGGCCGCTGTCAGCACGCTGCGTGCGGTGACCGGCGCAGTGCTCACCGGCCGCCGCGCGCTGGTGGAACTGCCCGGGCGCAGCCAACCCGTGGACGCGGCCGAAATCACCGGCCTGGCAGCTTAAGAGCGCCTCCGACATGCGCATGATCCCGCTGCGCCGGATCCTCGCGGCCAGCCTCGTGCTGCTCGCCACGGTCCCGGCCCTGCTGGTCGCGTGGACGCTGGGACGCGCCGGCAATGCTTCGGTGGAAGAACTCGCGGGCCGCATCCTCACGCAGGTGGCGGCACTGGTGCAGTCGGGCACCGAAGCCGAACTGAGGCAGGCCCACGAGGTGCTGAACGGCCTGTTTCCCGAGCGGCTGAATGCAGCCGACACGGAACGCGCCCGCGTGTGGCTGCGCCAGCCGGCGCGCTTCGAGCCGCTGGCCTTCGCGTTGACGCGCCTGTCGCCCGCCGTGCCCACGCTGCACTTCGCCAACCTGCGTGGCGAATACCTCGGCATCGAGGCCACGGCCGAAGGCATGAAGGTCGGCATCCGTCCGCTGGGTGGCAGCGGGCGCAGCTTCTACCTGGCGCGCGAACCCGGCGACCGCGCCAGGGCGCTGCCGGCCGACCCGGTCAACTTCGAGCCGCGCACGACGCCCTGGTACAGCGGCGCGATGCAGGCGAAGGACCGGGTGTTCACGCCGGTGCGCGTGTCGCCCGACCACGAGCAGCTGGTGGTCAGCCTTGCGCAGCCGGTGTACGACGCCGACGGCGGCGCCGCCGGTGTGTTTGCCGCCGACCTTTACCTGAAGCGGCTGGCCGACTCGCTGCGCACGCAGCGCATCAGCGCGCGCGGCGCGGCCTTCGTGATCGACGAGAAGAACGCACTGGTCGCCAGTTCGGCCGGCGATCCGCTGTACGAGAAAGTGGATTGGCGCCACGAGATGCGCAGCCCCGCGCAAAGCGCCAACCCCGTCATCCGCGCCAGCTTCGCCGCGCTGCAGGCCATGCGCGCGCGCCAGACCGGCGATACCGTGGCATCCGACACGCGGCTGCAGCGCCTGGCCTACGGCAGCGACTCGCTGCTGATGGTGCAGCGGCCGTTCGGCGAGGCCCTGGGCCTGCGCTGGACGCTGGTGGTGGCCTCGCCCGAAAGCGACTTCACCTCCGACATCCAGCGGGCCTTCCGCATCGCTGTCGCCGGCGGCGCGGCGCTGGTCGCCGCGGGCACGCTCATCGCCTTCCTGCTGGCGCGCGGCATCGGACAGCGGCTGCGGCGCCTGACCACCGCAGCCGAGCAGCTCGGCCGCGGCGAAGTGCCCGAGACCGGGCAGCGCACGCGCATCAAGGAAGTGAGCCAGCTTTCGCAGGTACTGCACGACAGTGCCGAGCAGCTGGCCGAGTACCGGCGGCAGGTGGAAGAGAACGCGCGCGAGCTCGAGGCGCGGGTGGAGCGGCGCACCGCCGAGCTGTCCGCCTCTCGCGAAGAGGCATTGGCTGCAGCGCGCGCCAAGGCCGCCTTCCTCGCGACCATGAGCCACGAAATCCGCACGCCGCTGAACGGCGTGGTGGGCATGAGCACGCTGCTGGCCGAGACGCCGCTGGACCCCGAGCAGCGCGACTACCTGCAGACCATCCGCCTGTCCAGCGACCAGCTGCTGGCGGTGATCAACGACATCCTCGACTTCTCCAAGATCGAGTCGGGCAAGCTGGAGCTGGAGGTCGAGCCGCTCAGCCTGCGCAATGCAGTGGAGGAAGCCTGCGACATCGCGGCGCCGCGGGCGCGCGAGAAGGGGCTGGAGCTGATCGTCGACATCCCGGAGGAGGGCGATGCGGGCGTGCCCGGCGCGATCCTCGGCGACGTCACGCGCATCCGGCAGGTACTCATCAACCTCGTGAACAACGCGGTGAAGTTCACCGACAAGGGCGAGGTGGCGGTGCACGTGCGGGTGCTGCATGCCGACGACGGCCAGGGCCGCGCGGTCATCGAGTTCCGCATCACCGACACCGGCATCGGCATCGCACCGGAACGTGCGGGCGCGCTGTTCGAGGCGTTCACGCAAGCCGACGCTTCCACCACCCGCAAGTACGGCGGCACCGGCCTGGGGCTTGCCATCTGCAAGCGGCTGGTGGAACTGATGGGCGGCCACATCGGGGTGGACAGCGCGCCGGGGCAGGGCTCCACCTTCTGGTTCACCATTGCTGCGCCGGTGACCGAGCTGGCGCCCGTGTTCAATCCGCTCGAAGCGGGGCGCCTGCAAGGCATGCACGTGCTGGTGGTCGACGACCACGCCACCAACGTACGCGTGCTCATGCGCCAGCTGCAGATGTGGGACATGCGGGTGTCCTCCGCCGAGTCGGCGCGCGGGGCATTGGAGGTGCTGCGCACGGCCGAGCCCTTGCCGGGCATCGTCATCACCGACATGCACATGCCCGAGATGGACGGCGTGGCGCTGGCACGCGCCATCCGCGGCGATCCGGCCTGGCGCCACATCCCCATCGTGCTGCTCAGCTCGGGCTTCATGCCGGCAGGCGACGAGAGCGCGCGCCTGTTCGACGCGCGCCTTCTGAAACCGGCGCGCCAGAACCAGCTGTTCGAGACGCTGCTTCGCTGCGTGACGCAGGACCCCGGCGCGGCCAAGCCGCCGGCCGTTGCGGGCAAGCGAGGCGAAGGCACGGTGCTGGTCGCCGACGACAACGCCGTCAACCTGAAGGTCGCGTACTCGATGCTGCTGAAGCTGGGCTACGAGGTGCGCACCGCCACCGACGGGCGCGAGGCGGTGGAGTCGCTGGCACAGGCGCTGGCCAACGGCTTGCGCATCGACGCGATCCTGATGGACGTGAACATGCCCGACGTCGACGGCCTGCAAGCGACGAAGCAGATCCACGCGGCACTGGGCCATGCGGCGCCGCCGATCATCGCGGTGACGGCAGCCGCATCGGCCGACGACCGTGCGCGCTGCGAGGCCGCCGGCATGGACGACTACCTCACCAAGCCGCTGCAGGTGGGCGAGCTGGCCCGCGCGCTGGAGAAGTGGATCGGCGAAAAGGCGCTGTCGCCCGTTGCGCCGCCAACCCCTTCGCCGGCGACGGCTGCAGCGCACCCTGTCATGGACTTCGCCCGCCTGCAGGAATTCAGGGAATACGACGACGAAGAGCTGACGATGACGCGCGAAGTCATCGCGCTGTTCCAGGTCGACACGCCCAAGCGGCTGGACGCTATCGATGCGGCCGTTGCAGCGAACGACGCGGATGCGCTGGCCACGGCCGCGCATGCTCTCAAGGGTGCTGCGGGAAACGTGGGTGCCATGGGCTTGCACGTGGCGGCCGGCACGCTCGAGTCGCAGGCCAAGGCCGCGTTCCCGCCGGATGCGGTCCCCCAGGCGCAGCGCCTGCGTGAATTGTGGGCGCAGACGCAGGCCGTGCTGGCCTCGTGGCCCAACGGCTGAGCGCGCTGCGAGGCAATTTTTCGCGACAGACCGTTCTGACGAGCAGGTTGGCGCGCGGCTGATGCCGGCGACGCGCGGCCCGGGGCAACTTGGGCGTATTCCCAGAAAAGGAGTACCCCATGAAACAACCCAAATACCTGTTCGCCGCGGCTGCCGCGGCCCTGATGGCATCCACCGCGTCGTACGCTGCGCCGGCGGTCGTGGCGCAAATCGCACCCCCGCCGATGGTCTACGAGAGCGTGCCGTCCCCGCGTGAAGGCTGGGTGTGGGCGCCGGGCCACTACGAGTGGCGTGGCGGCAACTACGCCTGGGTGCCGGGTTCGTGGTTGCGCGAGCGGCCGGGCTCCATCTGGCGCGAAGCGCGCTGGTTGCAGCGCGACGGCGTCTATCACTTCATCCCGGGCCACTGGGTCGACGAGGATGACGTGGCCTACAACGACGAGTTCCGCGACCGGCGCTATCGCAGCCGTCACTTCGGCCCGCATGGCGACCTCGACGGCGACGGCATCATCAACCGTGACGACCGCGACCGTGACGGCGACGGCGTAGCCAACTGGAACGACGACTTCCCGAACAACCCCAACCGCAGCTGACGCGGCTGGAGGGATGTAACAGGAGCGCGGCCTGCGGGCCGCGCTTCACTTTTCGTTTTCTCACACACAGGAGCGCCGGTTCGTTCGTAACCTGCACCCTGTCTTGACTAGGGAGAACACCGCATGGCATCCATTACGGGTACGACCGCTGCCGAGCTGCTGCTCGGCACCGCGGCGGACGACACCATCACCGGCGCTGAAGGCAATGACAGCCTGTACGGCCACCAGGGTAACGACGTGCTCGACGGCGGGGCAGGCGACGACCTGCTGGTCGGCGGTGCGGGCAACGACGAGCTGACCGGCGGCGCAGGCGCCGACAGTTTCATCTTCGCGTTCGGCGAGCGCACCGTCGAAGCCGGCAGTTCCTCGTTTGCGGACTGGCTCGCCGACAACGACTATCCGGCGCTGGAAGACGGCGTCACTACGCAGTCGGAGTTCTCGACCCGTTACGGCGCGTGGCTGCGCTACCTGGCCGAGACCTTCGCGCTGGGCTACGACGCCGACATGGACGGCGAGATCGAGGCCGGCCTGAACCAGAACGACGAAACCGGCACCCCCGTGATCGAAGGCATGACCCAGGACGAGCTGGACGACCTGTTCGGCGAGCGCCTGTCGATCGACGTGGTGACCGGCAACCACACCACCACACGCTTCTACACCGACAGTTTCGAAATCGAAGAGCGCGACATCTTCAGCGGCAACGGTGACGACGTCATCACCGACTTCGACCCCGACGAGGGCGACCGGCTGGTGGTGAGCGGCATCATCGACGCCCCTGGCAACTTCATGGTGCGCGAGGCCGACCTGGACGGTGACGGCACGCTGGACACCGAATTCAAGCTGACTTCCGACGGGACCTGGACCGTGCAGCTGCTCGGCTTCACGGGCTTCGACGTGGCGACCGACGTCACGGTGACGGCCGGCGTCGAGCTGCACGGCACGACCGGCGACGATACGCTGGTGGGCGGTGCCGGCAACGACACGCTGAACGGCGAGGAAGGCGACGACGTGCTCGAAGGGCAGGCCGGGGCCGACCGTTTCACCTTCAGCTTCGGCATGCGCACCGTCGAAGGCGGCACCATGAGCTTCGGCGAGTGGCTGGAAACCAACGGCATGGACCCGATGGTCGACGGCGAAACGACGCAGTCCGGGTTCGCGAGCGCCTACAGCCAGTGGCTCGAAGAGCTGGTGGAGACCTTCGCGCTGGGCCATGACGCCGACCTGGACGGTGAAGTGGAGGTCGGCCTGAACCAGAACGACGAAACCGGTACGCCCACGATAGAAGGCCTGACCGAAGCGGAACTGGACGCGATGTTCGGCGACAGGCTGTCGCTGGATGTCGTTACCGGCAACCACACCACGACGCGCTTCTACACCGACAGCTTCACCATCGAGGACCGCGAGGTGTTCAGCGGCGTGGGCCAGGACACCATCGTCGACTTCAACCCCGACGAAGGCGACCGGCTGGTGGTGAGCGGCATCGACGCGGAAACGGTGGCGAACTTTGCCTTCCGGGTGGCCGACATCGACGGCGACGGCGTGATGGACACCGAGTTCTGCCTTACAACGGACTGCACGTGGTCCGTGGTGCTGCTGGGCTACTCGGACTTCACGATCGCGGACGTGGTCGTCACCTGACGGGGTCGCGCATCGTCACGAACTCTTCGGCGGCCGTCGGGTGGATCCCGATGGTCGCGTCGAAGACGGCCTTGGTGGCGCCGGCCTTCATGGCCACGGCGAATCCCTGCACGACTTCACCTGCGTCGGGGCCCACCATGTGCAGGCCTACCACGCGGTCGCTCGCGGTGTCCACCACCAGCTTCATCAGGGTGCGTTCAGCGCTGCCGCTCAACGTGTGCTTGAGCGCCTTGAACTCGCTGCGGAAGATCGTCACCTCCCCGTAGCGCTGGCGCGCTTCCTCTTCGCTGAAGCCGACCGTGCCGATGTTGGGGTGCGTGAACACGGCCGTCGGGATGAAGTCGTAGCCCAGCGTGCGCTTGCCGTCGCCGAACAGGCGTTGCGCAACCACCATCGCCTCACCCAGTGCCACCGGCGTGAGCTGGATGCGGTCCGTCACGTCGCCGAGGGCGTGGATGGAAGGCACCGACGTCTGGTAGTGCTGGTCGACAACGACCGCGCCGCGCCCCTCGAACTTAACGCCGGCTTCTTCCAGCCCGAGGTTGGCAGCGTTCGGCACGCGGCCGGTGGCGTACAGGATCGCGTCGGCAGCCAGTGTCGTGCCGTCCTTCAACGTGGCCACCAGTTCGCCGGCTGCCTTGGCCACCGAAGCGACTTCGCAGTTCATGCGCAGGTCGACGCCATGCTTGCGCAGCTCCTGCGCGATGAACTGCCGCACGTCGGCGTCGAAGCCGCGCAGCACCTGCTCGCCGCGGTACAGCTGCACCACGCGGCTGCCCAGCCCGTTGAAGATGGAGGCGAACTCGCACGCGATGTAACCGCCGCCCACCACCAGCAGGCGGCGCGGGAAGGGCTCGAGGTCGAACACGTCGTCCGAGGTCAGCACGAGCTCGCGCCCGGGGAAGTCGGGCACCGTGGGGTGGCCGCCGGTGGCCACGAGGATGTGGTTCGCGGTGAAGCTCTCGCTGCCGCTCGCCGTGCGCACGTGCACTGTGTGCGCATCGACTACCGTCGCCCAGCCGGTAACGAGCTGCACGCCGGCATCGGCCAGCAGCTTGCCGTACACGCCGTTCAGCCGCTGGATCTCGGCTGCGCGGTTGGCCTTGAGCACCGACCAGTCGAACGAGGTCTCGCCTACGTGCCAGCCGAAGCCCGCGGCGTCGCGGAAGTCGTCGGCGAAGTGCGCTGCGTAGCTGTAGAGTTTTTTCGGGATGCAGCCCACGTTGACGCAGGTGCCGCCCAGCGCTGCCGCCTCGGCCAGCACCACGCGGGCGCCGAGGCGCGCGGCCATGCGGGCCGCGCGTACGCCGCCGCTGCCGCCGCCGATGACGAAGAAGTCGCAAGGGGAGGGGTCGGGCATCGGTCGGGCTCCTGTCTGGCTCAGGCGCCATTCTGCGGCCGGCCCGCGAAAACGTACCGGCCGCGCGGTCAGGGCATCGGGTACTCGAAGGCGAGCCCCGTGAGCACCATACCGGCAAGACCGAAGTTCTGCGCGTTGAGATCGGTTTCGGCAGCCATCACCGTCAGGCCCAGGGCGGTGAACGTACCGGCGTCGAGCAAGCCGACGTAAAGATCCCGTGTGGCGTCCGTGATGGGCGTGCCCACCACGTTGTGCCAGAGCGCATTCACCAGCGCGCCGTGATCCACATGGCCGCCCTCGTCCATGAGCCCGGTGGCGGAGAGGGCGAGCCCGGCGAGGTCCTCGTAGCTCAAGCCGCCGTCCGTGTACGCCAGGCCGTAGCCCACGTAGGCGGGAACTTGCACCCCGGCAGCCCCGATCACCGCACCGATGATGCGGGCCACCTGCCCGGCCGCGCCGTCGGTGTCGAAGGCGATTCCGCCATAGCCGTCCCCGAACGCCAGCCGCTCGATGCCGAGCAGCGTATCTGTTCCTTCGACTGCACTGGTCACCTGCACCCCCGTGTCGGTGCGCATGACGGTGGCTTCCGAACGAAGGGCCAGGAAGATCGCCCAGTCCAGCCCGGCGCCGCCGTCGAGTGTGTCGCTGCCGTTCAGTCCCCACAGGACGTCGTTGCCCGCGAATCCCTCCACCAGGTCGTTGCCGGCGTAGCCGTTCAGGCGGTCGTTGAACTCCGCGCCCGAAACCTGGTCGTCGCCGCGGAGCATGTAGGCGAGTTCGGCCTGGGACCCGAAGTAGGCGGAATAGCCCGGCATCGGGGCGTACCCCGGCCGCAGGTCGCCCGGCGAACCCGGGGAACTGCCCACGGGCACTTCGATGCCTGTGATGCTGAAGGTCAGGGACGACGGGAACCACAGGACGTTGCAGGCCGTGATCACGCCTGACTGCACGATGCCTTCCGGCGAGAAGGTGAAGCCGGAGCCCTCATAGCTGAAGCCACGGCCGTCCGGCAGCTGCACCGAGAATGCCGTGGCCGTCTGCAGCCCCGCGGGCGAGTAGATTCCCACCGCGGGCAGCCAGGCCGCGTCGAAGCCGAGATTGATGCTGGCGTAGGGAGTCTGGACAGCCATGGCGGGGACCTCCTCGGACAGGGGGTCTTATAGCGCCGGAATCCGGCGGCCGCAATGGCCCTAACGCGCCAGCCCCGGCACGTGCAGGCGGTCCACCGTGACGGACTGCGCCGCGCGCACGCCCCGCACGACCGCCTGCGCCACCGCCTCGGCCGCCATCGCGCACAGCGTCATCATGTCCAGTGCCTTGCCCGATGCACCTGTGGCCATTGCAAACAGCGTGTCGCCATCGAGCATGGTGTGCGCCGGATTGATGGCGCGGGCGAAGCCGTCGTGGCCTGCGGTGGCCAGCCGCGACGCCTGCGGCTTGGACAGCACCGCATCGGTCGCGACCACGCCGATGGTGGTGTTGCTGCCCGCCACGAGTTTCTCGTGCGCCATGCCGCTGAGCAGCGAGCGGCGCGAGTCGAGGAACGACACGCCGTCGTCGCCCCGGGCACCGGCGATGATGGCGCCGGTGTCGGGGTCGATCACGTCGCCGAGCGCATTGCACGCCACGAGCGCACCTACCGTGACGCCGTTGACCGTGACGGAGGCGCTGCCGATGCCGCCTTTCATGGCGCGGCCTATGCCGAAGATCTTGCCGACTATGGCGCCGGAGCCCGCCCCGGCGTTGCCTTCGGCCGGTGCCTTGCGCCCCGCCGCTTCGCACGCCGCATAGCCGGCCTGCGCATCCGGACGCACCGAAGTGTCGCCCAGGTACAGGTCGAACAGCACGGCCGCGGGAACGATGGGTACGCGGCCCGGCCCGACCTGAAGGCCGATGCCGTGTTCATCCAGCCAGCGCATCACGCCGCCGGCCGCGTCGAGTCCCCATGCGCTGCCGCCTGCCAGGACCACGGCGTGCACGCGCTCCACCAGGTTGGACGGCACCAGGAGGTCGGTCTCGCGCGTGCCGGGCGCAGCCCCCCTCACGTCGACGCCGCCGACGGCGCCTTCGCGAGCGATGACCACGCTGCAACCGGTGGGCCGGCGCGTGTCGGAAAAGTGGCCTGCTTCGATGCCGGCGACGTCGATGATGCTCGTCATTGCGCCGATTATGGGCGTTTCGCGCAGGGCCCGAGTCGATGCGCTCCTACGGCGCAGGGTGCGCCGCGCAGCGACCATGAGCCATCTCAAGAACTCGTCGGAGCTGCGCCATGAAAGTCATCCTGTGGATCATCGGGATCATCTTCCTCATCGGCCTGATGGTCGTGCTGGGGCTGGGCAAGCTGATCTTCTGACGCCCTAGGCCACCACTTCGTAGCGGGCCCGCTTCACTTTCTCCAGGTTCGTCCCTTCGATGCGCACCAGGCGCGTCGGCCCCTTGCGGCTGGGCGCGTGGATGGCGCCTTCGTTGTAGACGTGCACGTCGCCGGGCTTCAGGGTGTAGGTGCTGGTGCGGCGCACCTGGCCGGGCGTTTCGGCGCCAGCGGCCTGCACGACGTCGAAGTCGCTCATCTGCGTCTCGCCCGCTGCCTGTCCGTAGATCGCCCACGAGGTCCCGTGGTCGTGCGGGCCGCTGTCCTTGGGGCCGCTGTAGTCGTGCGCCAGGATGCAGAAGCCCAGCTCGGCGTCCTGGTAGACGATGCGGCGCTCCGACGGCTCCCCGCTGAACAGCGGGCGCACGAACTCTTCGTCGCTTAGAGCCTGGCGCAGCCGTTCTGCCAGCCGGGCGCGGGTGGCGGGAGTGTTGGCACCGGCCAGCAGGGTGTGCGACTCGCGTGCGAAGGATTGCAGTGTGTGTTTCATGGCTTGGATTTCCGTTGACGGGTTGTACCGGGAAAGGCAGGATAGAAGTTCAAGCCAACTTGAAGTCAAGGGGTTTTTGCATGGACATCGCCGAAGTGGCCAGGCGCTCGGGCGTGCCGGCCTCCACGCTGCGCTACTACGAGGAGAAGGGGCTCATCGCGTCGGTGGGGCGTGAGGGCATCCGGCGCCGTTTTGCGCCCGGCGTGCTGGACCAGCTGGCGCTGGTCGCGCTGGGCCAGTCGGCGGGCTTCACGCTGGACGGGATCGCCACCATGTTCTCGCCCGAGGGCAAACCCAGCATCGACCGCCGCATGCTGGCGGCCAAGGCCGACGAGATCGACGCCACGGTGAAGCGCCTGAAGGCGATGAGCGACGGCCTGCGGCATGCGGCGGTGTGCCCGGCACCCAGCCATGCCGAGTGCCCGACCTTCCAGCGGCTGTTGCGTGCTGCTTCTGGCGCCAGGCCGCGCCAACATGGCTTGCGGGTCAAGCCCGCAAAGACAATCTAGCGCGCGCCCAGCCGAGCGCAGACAGCGCCAGCGCCACAGCCGCCAGCCATGGCAACAGCACGAGGTTGAGCGATTGCCAGCCCATCGCGTGCAGCAACGGGGCCGCCACCAGCGACGACAGCAGGCCGACGACGAACACCACCAGGTCGTTGGCCGCCTGCGCCCGCCCGCGTTCGGCCGGCGTGTACGTGGTGGTCAGCAGCCGTGCAACTGGATCACCAGCGTGGACTCGGACAGCGAATGCTCGAAACTGCCGTGCCCAGGAACATCGCAGCGAGCGGCAGGGTGGCCCACTACGGCGACGCCACCGCGGCGCCTGCCAGCCCGCCGATGGCCATGACCATGACCGATGTGGTCTGGAACAGCGCCTGGGCCGTGGCCAGCAGGAAGACCTGCCGGTGCATGGGATTGTTCATGTGATCCGCCTCAGCCACACCAGCGACAACGTACCCGCCACCAACGCCAGCAGCGCCGAAGCCAGCGCCAGCACCGCCGTCACCTCGGTTTCGCGCGCCTGCACCTGCACCCGCGAGCCCAGGTTCCCGTAGACGGCGCGCAGCTTCTCGGCCGTGCCCGCATGGTGGTATTCGCCGCCCGTCATGCGCGCCACTTCGCGCAACGTGGGCTCGTCGAGCTGCAGGTAGATGGACATGCCTTCGCCCATGCTGGCATGGCCGTCGACGGTGCCGAGTCCCACGACGTGGATGCGCACGCCGCGGTCGGCGGCCAGCTTCGCGGCCGCCAGCGTGTCGACACCCGTGGTGCGCCGCCCGTCGGTGAGCAGGATGATTGCGGCCGACGCATGCGAGCCGGGCGCCACGGGCGTGATCGGCTTGGGCTGCGGCTTCGCCTTGTCCTCGATGCTGCGCGACTGGCGGCTGCTGCCGAACGTCATGGCGCCGAGTTCGATGCCATGGTCGGGGAACAGCTCGGCCAGGCACAGCACGATGGCGTTGCCGATGGCCGTGGCGCGCTGCATCTGGATGGCGTCGATGGCGGTGACCAGCACGTCGCGTTCCAGCGTCACGCGCTGCGCGACATGGCTGCTGCCCGCGAAAGTGATGAGTCCCACCTCGATGTCGCGCGGCAGGTCCTGCAGGAACTGCTTGGCGGCTTCCTGCGCGGCCACCATGCGGTTCGGCTTCACGTCGGTGACGCGCATGCTGAGCGAGATGTCGATGGCCAGCAGGATCGTCGTCCGGGCCCACGGCAGCGGGATGGTGGCAACCGGCCGGGCCGCGGCAACAAGCAGCGCTGCCAACGCCAGCAGCACCAGCGCGGGCGGCACATGGCGCTTCCAATTGCGGCCGGCCATGGCGGACTTCGCCACGGCGATGCTGCTGTAGCGCACCGATGGCTTGCCGCGGCGGCGCAGCAGCCACACGTATGCCACCGGCAGGAGGGGCAATGCCAGCAGGAACCAGAGGTATTGGGGCCAGAGGAAGGACATCGCCCGTGACGCGGTGCAGCAGCATCGTGCCCGTGAACGCCGGGCTTGGCAACCTTGCTAAAGTTGCCGGACAAAGAGGGGGGATTTCCGAAATGCGCGCCTTGCTTGTGACCGCAGCCTTGTGCCTGCTGGCCGGCTGCCAGCAGCTGGAAGAATGGACGCTGTCCGAGACGCAGAAGATCAACCGCGCCTTCCCGTTGCCGACCGAGCTGGCGGTGGTGCGGGCCAGCGTGGCCGACTCGCTGGCGGCGCAGCCCGAACTGGTGCGCGGGTTCAACGAGTCCTTCGAGCAGCTGCTGGGCGTGCGCGCCCTCACTTGCAGGTCTGCCACCACGATCTCGCGGTTCGACAGCGTCGCCTCGGTGCGCAACAAGCTGACCGACAAGGACTGCTTCAAGAAGCAGGACGCCGAGCTGGCGACCTGGCTCGGCCTGCGCCGGCTGGCGTGGCTGGCCGCGCAGCCGCCGTTGAAGCCGCTGCAGGGATTGCCCGCCAAGGCTTTGATCCAGAGCGTGGACAACGTGACGGCGGTATCGGTGGCCACGAAGGCCGGCGTCGCGCTGGCACGCACGGGCAACGGCAAGTTCGCCACGCTGGACCTGACCGGGGGCAAGGTGATCCACCAGTTCAACGGGCCGGGCGACGTGCACCGCCCGGCCAGCGTGGCGCCCAATGGCCGCATTGCGGCACTGCCCATCAGCAACCGCGCGGTGCACGTGGTGGAGCTGGAGACGGGCGCCACTATCTGGACGTCGGACAAGTACACCGACCTGCTGGCATGGCTGCCCGAGGTGGAAGCCGTGGTGCTGGCCGAAACGGGCGGGCGCAAGGCGGCGCTGGTCGACCTGCGCAACGGCCAGTCGCAGCCCTATGTGGCCGACGAGCGCGGTATCCAGTGGGCCATGGACGCGCCCGGGGAACCCGGCCGCAAGCTGGTGGGCAGTGCGGGCGGCGTGTCGGTGGTGGACCACGCGCGCAAGGCCGACGGCACGCTGGGCTTCGAAGTGAAGAAGCAATGGACGCTGCAGGCGCGCGTGAGCGCGAACACACCGCTGCTGATGCGCGGCGGCAAGCTGCTGGTCTACATGGCGCACCCCGACCTGGGCTGGCTGGACCTGGAAAGCGGCCAGCAGGGCACTTGGGTGACGCAGTCGCTGCGTATCCACAACGTGGCGAAGTTCGACGAGAACCAGGTGGCCTTCTTCGGCCAGCTGCCGCCGCCGGGGCTGAAGCTCTTGAACGTGGAGCAGTTGACGATCGCCTCGGTGCCGGACGTGCCGAACGAAGGCTACCCCGTGTCGCTGGCGCCGCGCGGTGGCCATGCGCGCAACGTCAACGGCACGCTGGTGGTCTACACCCAGCTGCAGCCGCACGACCCCCAGCCGCTGGACAAGGTGCTGGCCGATGCCAACCTGCAGGAGCAGCTGCGCAAGGTCGACGCGGCGCAGCGCACGGAGTTGCAGGCTAGCGGCCGCACGATGTACGGCGCCGCCGAAATCGCCACCGCCGAAGCCGAGGCGCATGCCGCGTCGGCCGCGGTGCAACAGGCGGAAGCGCGCGGATTGCATCGAACCAACCGGCCGCAGTTCGTCGAGTTGCTGGCGCGGCAGGTGCGGATGATGAACGTGGCGTCCGGCATGCGCGACGGCTTGCCGCGGCATGTCGTGGAGCGCACCAGGGCAGGGGAAGTGCCGCATGTGATCCCCGGCCATGCGGCTGCGTCGCCGGTAGGGCAGTCGGCTGCGTCGCGGGCTGCGCCCATGCTGGCGGATGTGCCCGCGAATGCCGAGGTGGTGGTGCTGGGCGTGTACGAGGGCGAGCAGGACAAGCGCCGCCCTGGGCAGCCGGCATCTTCGGCCCGGTCCATGGGGACGGTCAACGTGACGCTGGGCAGCGGGGCGGCGCCCCTGGTGCTGGTGTTATCGAGTTACGAGCCGGTCAAGTGGGTCGTTTCGAATCCGGGCGGGCGGAGGGTGGCGGCGGTGCTGATGTCCAGCTATCACGCGTCGGAGGTGTCGGGGCTGGCCGGCGTGCCGGTGACGCGGATGGGGCAGCAGTATGCCTACAAGCTCGAGAGCCCGGAGTACCTGAAGCTGAAGGAACTGGTGGGGCGGTATGTGGCTGCGCCGATCAGGGGGTTTCAGGGGGGGTATCAGGGCAAGCAGTTTGCGGTGGGTGGCTGACCATGGAGGTAAGCTCTGGCCTGCCACGAAGGAGTCACCTTGAAGAAGTCCGCCGCACTGGCCTTGGTGCTGGTTTTGCTGGCCAGCGTCCACGCCAGCCCCGTCGCCCCTGACCTGTCGAAGATCGGGGACCGCACCTCCTGGAAGGTCATCCACGCCGACGCGCAGGAGGCCGCGAAAGGCGCCCGTTCAACTTCAAGGCCGAAGATCCCACCCGACCCGGATGGATGGCTCCATGCCGGGGTGGAAGTGACGGCCAGCCAGGTCCGCGTGTTCGTGGACCACGCGAAGGAGCCGAGCCTGGTGGTGGCACGGCTGTCGAGCGGCGGCGTCGAACGGCCGTTCGGCTTGTTCATCGACTCGGCCGACGGCGAGTACGCCAACTTGACGGTGGCGGCGCGTGAATTCCTGAGCCGATAGGTCCTCCATGAAAGACATCCGCCACGTCGTCTTCCACCGCCCCGGCCCCGCCTGGCTGCAAGGCAAGGGCATGTTCGAGCAACCCGGTGTAGCGAAGCACGTCGAACACTACCGGCAATGGCACGCCTCGGGCATGCTGGAGCTGGGCGGGCCGCACGTCGACGAAGCCGGTGGCGGAATGATGGTTCCCGTGGCCGGCGTCTCCGAAGCTGAAGTCCGGCGTTTCGCCACGGCAGACCCGGCGGTGCAGGACGGTACGCTGGTCGTGGAAGTCCGCCCCTGGCTGATCGGCATGTCGAAGTAAGGAATGTCCATGTCCGAACGCAAGGTCGCAATCATCACCGGCTCGGCAACCGGCGTGGGCGCCGCAACGGCACTCGGGCTGGCCCAGCGCGGCTATAACGTGCTGGTCAATTACTCGAAGAGCGAGGCGGAAGCGAGGGCCTCCGAGGCAGCGTGCCGGGCGGCCGGCGCCGACACCCTGCTGGTGTGCGGTGACGTTTCGGACGATGCCGCCTGCAAAGGCATGGCCGATGCCGCAGCGGCCCGCTGGGGCCGCCTGGATGCGCTGGTCAACAATGCAGGGATTACCTCCTTCGCCGGGGCAGCCAACTGGGACGCCCTCGACGCAGGCACATTCCAGAAGATCTACGCGGTCAACGTGGTCGGCGCGTTCCAGATGGTTCGCGCCTGCGTGGCCCACTTGCGGGCTGCGCAGGGAGCCATCGTCAATGTCTCCTCCATAGCCGGCTCGCTGGGCATCGGCTCCTCGGTCGCGTACATCGCATCCAAGGGGGCGGTCAACTCACTCACACTGCACCTGGCGCGCGTCCTGGCGCCCGACATTCGCGTCAACGCCGTCTGCCCCGGCATGATCACCACGCGCTGGTTCGTGGACGGGATCGGCGCCGGGAACTACGAAAAGCTCAAGCAGCAGTACGAGCAGTCGACGCCGCTGGGTCGCGCGTGCACGGCCGAGGATGTCGCTGAAACAGTGATCTGGCTGCTGGAAGGTGCGCGGACGGTGACCGGTGAACTCATCCTCATGGACTCCGGCATGCACCTGGGCCGCGCGCCCACGGTCGGCGCGTCGCGCTCCTCAGCGTGACTCGCCTACTTGTTGCGGATTGAAGCCCCCACGCCCATAATCAACGCCCCGCCGTGCGCCGCACGGGTCGCATTGCTTGCGGCGCGTTCCTGTCTTCCCGGAAAGGGGACAACCATGCCCAAGTACATGCTTCGCGTGAATTACACCGCCGAAGGCGCCAAGGGTCTCGTTCGCGATGGAGGGACCAAGCGCCGTGAGGTCGCCCAGGGTGCCGCCGAGTCGGTCGGTGGAAGGGTCGAGTCCTTCTACTTCGCGTTCGGCGATACCGACGCCTTCGTCGTGGCCGACCTGCCCGACGCCGCCAGCGCGGCGGCCATCGCGCTCACGGTGTCCGCGAGTGGCGGGGCAACGGTCCAGACCACTGTCCTGATGACGCCGGAAGAAGTCGACGGCGCCGCCAGGAAGTCCCCCCTTTATTCAGCCCCGGGTCGCTGAGGCACGCCGGCCGTCACCCGCCCCCAGGGCCAGTGGCCTTGGGCCGCGGTGCCGTGGCAGCCAGCTCCTCCTGCACCAAGCCCCGCAACTGCTCCCACCCGAAAGAGGGCAGCGGCCTGCCGTTCACGAAGAACTCGGGCGTTTTCATCACCTCGAGCGTGCGCGAGTCGGCCTCGTCCTGTGCGATGGCGGCCAGCACGTCCGGTGCAGCCATGTCGGCCTTCAGCCGGTCCATGTCGAGGCCGGTGCGCGCCAGGAACGGCCAGGCCAGCTCGATGGACGCCCTGTGGTTGCGCACCCAGACCGAGTGCGACGCGACGAGCATGTCCATGGCCGGCCAGAACAGCCCCTGCTTGCGGCTGGCCTCCAGCGCCTTCACCACTTCCAGCGAACCCGGGTGGAAGGGCGCATAACGCACCGAGAGGCGAATGTCCTCGCGCCGCTCGGCCATCATCCGCTTGACCATCGGGTAGAACTTCACGCAGGTCTCGCACGCCGGGTCGAAGAACTCGACGATGTGGACCGGTGCGCCGGCCGGGCCGAGCGTCGGCGGGTGCGTGCGCACGAGTGCCTCGCGCACGGCTTGTTCGCCGGCGGCCTGCATGCGATACAGCAGGATGCCGCCGGTCACAAGCAGCGCCAGCAGGACCAGCGCCGAGATGAAGAGAGTCTTGCGCTTCATGATTTGAGTTTCCATCCCTTCACCAGCGCGTAGAGCGCCGGGATCACCGCCAGCGTCAGCACGGTCGACGACACCATCCCGCCCACCATGGGCGCGGCGATGCGGCTCATGACCTCGGAGCCCGTGCCCGTGCCCCACAGGATCGGCAGCAGGCCGGCCATGATCGCGGCCACCGTCATCATCTTGGGCCGCACGCGTTCGACGGCGCCTTCCATGATGGCGCCGTACAGGTCGGCGGCGGTTGGCTCGCGGCCATCTCGTGCACGTTCCTCGCGGATGCGTGACCAGGCATGGTCCAGGTAGATCAGCATCACGACGCCCGTTTCCGCGGCCACGCCCGCCAGTGCGATGAAGCCGACCGCCACCGCCACCGACAGGTGGTAACCCAGCGCCCACATCAGCCACACGCCGCCCACCAGCGCGAACGGCACCGACAGCATGACGATCAGGGTTTCGGCGAGGCGGCGGAAGTTCAGGTACAGCAGCATGAAGATGATGGCCAGCGTCAGCGGCACCACCACCTTCATGCGGTCGATGGCGCGCTCCATGTACTCGAACTGGCCGCTCCACGTCGCGTAGTAGCCGGGCGGGAACTTCACCTGCTCCGCCACGGCCTTGCGCGCCTCGGCCACGTAGGAGCCGATGTCGCGGTCGCGGATGTCGACGAAGATGTAGGCGGACAGCAGCGCGTTCTCGGTGCGGATGCCGGGCGTGCCGCGCACCACCTGCACGCGCGCCACCTGTCCCAGCGGGATCATGGTGCGGCCGTCCATCGTGGGCACCAGCACCTCGCGTTCGATCTGCTGCGGATTGGACCGCAAGTCGCGCGGGTAGCGCACCGTCACGCCGTAGCGCTCGCGCCCCTCGACGGTCGTGGTCACCAGCTCCCCGCCGAGCGCCGTGCCGATCACTTCCTGCAGGTCCCCCACCGACATGCCGTAGCGCGCCAGCTGCACGCGGTCGGGCTCGATGTTGAGGTACGAGCCGCCCGTGATGCGTTCGGCGAACGCCGAAGTGGTGCCGGGGACCTTCTTGACGACCGCCTCGATCTCACGGGCCACGCGTTCCATCTCGTCGAGGTCCTTGCCGAACACCTTGATGCCGATGGGCGTGCGGATGCCGGTGGACAGCATGTCGATGCGCGCCTTGATCGGCATGGTCCACGCGTTCGACACACCCGGAAACTGCAGCGCCCGGTCCATCTCGGCGATCAGCTTGTCAGTGGTCATGCCGGGCCGCCACTCGGACTCCGGCTTCAGGTTGACCACCGTCTCGAACATCTCCACCGGCGCCGGGTCGGTCGCCGTGTTGGCGCGGCCGGCCTTGCCGTAGACGGAGGCCACCTCGGGAAAGCTCCGGATGATCTTGTCCTGCGTCTGCAGCACCTCGGCCGCCTTCGTGATCGACATGCCGGGCAGCGACGAGGGCATGTACAGCAGCGTGCCTTCGTTGAGCGTCGGCATGAACTCGGTGCCCAGCCGGCTGGCCGGGTACAGCGTGGCGGCCATCGCGAGCACGGCGAGTGCCAGCGTCGCCTTCTTCCAGCGCATCACGCCCGCGATGAGCGGGCGGTACGCCCAGATGAGGAAGCGGTTCACCGGGTTCTTCGCCTCGGGCAGGATGCGCCCGCGGATGAACAGCATCATCAGCACCGGCACCAGCGTCACCGACAGCAGCGCCGCGCCCGCCATCGAGAAGGTCTTGGTATAGGCGAGCGGCGAGAACAGCCGACCCTCCTGCGACTCCAGCGTGAAAACCGGCAGGAACGACACCGTGATCACCAGTAGCGAGAAGAAGAGGGCAGGCCCCACCTCGCGGCAGGCGTCCAGCATGGCCGAGGCGCGCTGCGCCGTCGTGTGCTGCGGCGCGAGCCGCTCGATGTGCTTGTGCGCGTTCTCGATCATGACGATGGCCGCGTCGACCATGGCGCCGATCGCGATGGCGATGCCGCCCAGGCTCATCAGGTTGGAGTTCATGCCGAGCAGCCGCATGGCGATGAAGGCCATCAGCACGCCCACCGGCAGCATGACGATGGCCACCAGCGCGGAGCGCACGTGCAGCAGGAACACGACGCACACCAGCGCGACGATCAGGCTCTCCTCCAGCAGCGTGCGCACCAGGGTGTCGATGGCGCGGTGGATCAGCTCGGAGCGGTCGTACACCGCCTGGATGGACACGCCTTCGGGCAGGCCGGAAGAGATTTCCGCCACCTTCGCCTTCAGGTTGCCGATCACTTCCAGCGCATTCTGGCCGTAGCGCGCCATCGCGATGCCGGACACCACCTCGCCCTCGCCGTTCAGCTCGGCGAGGCCGCGGCGCTCGTCGGGCACCAGTTCCACCCGCGCGATGTCGCGAACCAGCACCGGCGTGCCCATCTCGCTTTTCACCGCGAGGTTGGCGATGTCGTCCGCGCCGCGCAGGTAGCCCTTGCCGCGCACCATGTACTCGGTCTCGGCCATCTCGACCACCCGGCCGCCGACGTCGCGGTTGGAGTCGCGGATCACCTGCGTCACCTTGGCCAGCGTGATGCCGTAGGCGCGCAGCTTCACCGGATCCACCGTCACCTGGTAGGTCTGCACGAAGCCGCCGATCGAAGCGACCTCCGCCACGCCGTGCGCCTTGGTGAGCTGGTAGCGCACGTACCAGTCCTGGATGCTGCGCAGCTCCGCCAGCGAGCGGTCCTTCGCCAGCAGCACGTACTGGTAGACCCAGCCCACGCCGGTGGCGTCCGGGCCGAGCGACGGGGACACGCCGCGCGGCAGCTTCGCCGAGGCGAAGTTGAGGTATTCCAGCACGCGCGTGCGCGCCCAGTAGATGTCGGTGCCGTCCTCGAAGATGACGTACACGAACGAAGCGCCGAAGAACGAGAAGCCGCGCACCACCTTCGACTTGGGCACGGCCAGCATGGCCGTGGTGAGCGGGTAGGTGACCTGGTCCTCCACCACCTGCGGCGCCTGCCCCGGGTACTCGGTGTAGACGATCACCTGCGCGTCCGACAGGTCGGGCAGCGCGTCCAGCGGGGTCTTCAGCACCGCATAGATGCCGCCCAGCACGATGAAGGCCGTGGCGAGCAGCACGAGGAAGGGGTTGCGTCCCGACCAGTCGATGACCCTGGAGAGCATGGCGGGCTTCCCTTCAGCGCGTGACCGAGGTCACGACCCATTCGCCCGGCTTGCGCTCGACGAACTCGAAATTCACCCTGGCGCCCGGCTTCAGGTCCTTCAGCAGCGACGCATTGGCAGCCTGGAATTCCATGGTCATGGCGGGCCACTTGAGGGCGGGCACGGGCGAGTGGGCCAGCGTGAGCGTGCCCGCCTGCGTGTCGACCGACGCCACGGTGCCCTGGGCCTTGTGGCCGACCGATGGGGACGAGCTGCCCATGCCGCCGACCGCGGCCTTCAGGTTGCTTTCCGCGTCGATCAGGAAGTTGGCCGTCACCACCACCTGCTCGCCTTCGCCCACGCCATCGAGCACCTGCACGTACTTGTCGCTGCGCGCGCCGAGCTTCACCTCGCGCGGCTCGAAGCGGCCGGCCTCCAGCTGCACCAGCACGATGCGCCGCGTGCCGCTGTCGATCACGGCGGATTCGGGCACGGTCAGCACGGGCGCCGGGCTGCCTGCAGGCAGCTCGACCTGGGCGAACATCGCCGGCTTCAGCAGCGCGCCGCTGTTGGGCAGCTCGATGCGCACGGGGATGGTCCGGGTCTCTGGCTTGAGCGTCGGGTACACGTAGGTGATCACGCCGCGGAACGTCTTGTCCGGGTAGGCGTTGATCTTCACCGTGGCCTGCGCGCCCGGCCTGGTGAAGGCGATGTCCTGCTCGGGCACGTCGGCGATCACCCACACGGCGCCCAGGTCCGTCACCTGGTACAGCATCTCCCCCGGCATGAAGCGCATGCCCTGCAGCGCCTTCTTCTCCGTGACGATGCCGCCGACCGGCGAGCGGAACGTGACCGTGCGGCGCACGTCGCCCGACTTCGCGAGGGCTTCCACCTGTTCGGCCGGGATGTCCCAGTTGCGCAGCCTGAGCAGCGCCGACTCGGCGAGCTGCCGCATGCCGGTGGCGCCGTCGCCGGTGAGCGTGCGCATGCCCTGCGCCGCGATGGCGTACTCGCGCTGCGCCGACACCAGCTCGGGGCTGTACACCTCGAACAGGGGCTGGCCGCGGCCCACCGGCTGGCCGGTGGCGTTGACGTGCAGCTTCTCCACGTAACCCTCGAACTTGGCGGTCACGGAGTACATGCGGCGCTCGTCCGGCTCCACCCGGCCGCTGGCCCGGACGGTCCGCCCCAGCGGCCGCAGCGCCGCCGCTTCGACGCGCACGCCGAGCTTCTGCACCTTGTCGGGACTCATGCGCACCTGTCCGGGCGGGACGGCCTCCTCCCCTTCGAACACGGGGATGTAGTCCATGCCCATCGAGTCCTTCTTCGGAGTCGCCGAGGTGTCGGGCAGGCCCATCGGGTTGCGGTAGTAGAGGACCTTGCGCTGCGCGGGCTGCGCAGCGGGCGTCCCGGCGCTGGCGACCGGGCCGGCCGAGGCGTGGGGGCGTGAGCCCCACCATTGGCCGACGGCGAGGCCGGCGATGGCGATGCCGGCGGCGAGGAGGGCGGCGTGGGTGTTCTTCACAGGTCTTCTCCGACGGTGCGTTCGATTTCGGCGAGGCGCATGCGCGCCTCCACTTGCGCCTTCAGCAGGTCGAGGCGCGCCTTGCGGATCTGCCGCTGTGCATCCAGCACGGCTGCAAAATCGACCTTGCCGTTCTCGTAGGCGGCCAGCGCCGACTTGAGCACCAGCTCCGACTGGGGCAGCTGCTGCCCCTGCACCAGGGCCTCGGTGCGGCGTGCGGCTTCCATGGCGGACAGCTGCTCCTCCAGCTCCGCGCCGAGCTGGTTCGCGACCGCCTCGGAGCGCGCGCGCGCGGCCGCCAGCATCGCCAGGGCTTCGCTTTCCTGCGAACGGCGTGCCGACTGCTGCAGCGGCAGCATCACTTCCACCATCACGGCCCAGCCGGCGATGCGCGAGCCCATCTGCGTGGGCGACACGCCGACGCTGAAGTCGGGGTAGCGGTTGCGCCAGGTGAGCTGGCGGTTGGCCTCGGCAGCGTCCAGCCGGGCGGCCTCGGCACGCGCGAGTGGGTTGACGCTGCGTGCCCTGGCCACCAGGTCGTCCCAGGACAGCGCGGCGGGCAGCGCCGGCAGCAACTGCGGCTCGGCCATGGCCGCGGCCGGCTCGCGTGCCAGCAGGCCGTTGAGGCGCGCGCGCAGCTGCCGCTTCTCGCTGGCTATGCCTACCAGCTCCGCGCGCATGGCAGTCTGTTCCAGCTGCGCGCGGATCGCATCCTGCTGCGGCGCCAGGCCGCCCGCATAGCGCACCTGCGCCACCTGTTCCATGCGGCCCACCAGATCCAGCACTTCCTGCGTGATGCGCTCGCTGCGCACCGCCTGGAAGAACTGCGCGTAGGCCGTCTTGATGCGCATCGCCTGCTCGGCCCAGGTGGCGGCAGCCCGCGCCTGCGCCTGCCGCACGTCGGCCTCGGCTGCGCTGCGCTTCGCATCGCGCTTGCCGAACGCCGGCAGCGGCTGCATCAGGGTGTATTTGGTCTCGCGCTCGGCACGCGCCTTGTTGAGGCTTTCGAACTCCACCCGTAGCAAGGGGTCGGGCAGGGCGCCGGCGGGCAGCACGCGCTCGGCGGCGGCGTCCGACTCGCGCTGCATGGCGGCCAGTTCGGGGTTGCTGCGGCGCGCGTGGGCCAGCAGCGAGGGCAGGTCGGCGCCCAGCGGCTGCGCGGCGGCGCCCATGGAGACGAGCAGGGACAGGAGCAATAGCGTTTTCATTTCGCCTGGTTTCGAGGTGGGCACCGGGGCCCGATCGGGTTGGCTGGCGCTGCACGGGTGCCTGGGCACCGCGCAGCGGACGCACTACGGGCGTGAAGGCCTAGGCGATGGGGGGTTTGGACACCGGATAGGTGTCGGCGCTGGCGAACGGGGCGGCGCCCTCGTCGCGCGGCGCGCAGGGCTGCGGCTGGGTGGCCTGGACCATGACGACAGGCAGCGCGTGCAGCGAGCAAGCCTGGCAAAGCGTGCAGGAAACTTCGCTGGCGGTATCGCCCGTGGCCGGGTCGCTCGCCGCCTGCGCGCAATGTTCGTGCGACATGACGGCGTCCTGTAGCTGCGCGGCGACCACGCCGGCTTGCAACTGCTGCGCCAGCATCTGCCCGGCGATGGCTTCGCCGCCCCAGCCGCGCAGCAGGAGCACGGCGACCAGCAGCAGCAGCAGGCGTTGTCTCATGGTGGGGATGATAGCCCGCACGGGGGTGGCTTGCGCTTGCGCTTCGTCAACTGCCGGCCGGCCTGCCTAGAATCCGGCGGCGTGCCCATGCCTTTGCGCCCCTTCCTCCGAACCCTCGTCCTGCTGGCCGCAGCCGCGTGCCCGCCGGTGGGCTGGGCCGCCGCGCCCGAAGTACAGCTCGATGCGCTGACCACGACCGAGGTGCGCGACGCCCTGCGCGCCGGCACTACCACCATCCTCATCCCCATCGGCGGCACCGAGCAGAACGGCGCGCACATGGCGCTGGGCAAGCACAACTACCGCGCGGCCTTTCTCTCGGAACGGATCGCGCTGAAGCTGGGCAAGACCCTCGTCGCCCCGGTGGTCGCCTACGTGCCCGAACCTGCCGGGCACATGCGGCATGCGGGCACGGTTTCAGTGCCCGACGCGGCCTTCTCGGCAATGGTTGCCGCGGTGGCGGGCAGTCTCCGGCAGCACGGCTTCAAGGACATCGTGCTGCTCGGCGATTCGGGCGACTACCAGCCGCTGCTGAGGCAACTGGCCGCGCGGCTCACGCGCGACTGGGCTGCTTCGGGCGTGCGGGTGCACCACGCCGATGCCTACTACCGGGCAGCGACCACAGGCTTTCGCGAGCTGTTGCGCGAGCGCGGCCATGCCGGGTCGGAGGTCGCTGCCCACGCGGGGCTGGCCGATACCTCGCTGATGATGGCAATCGACCCTTCGCGGGTGCGCGCCGGCGCCCCGTCCGGCAGTTCGGCCGCCCTCGGCCAGTTGGGGGTGGATCTCGTGATAGAAACGACGGTCGCCGCGATCCGCGAAGCCGCTGCGGCGCGCCGCTGAAAAAGGAAACGTTCGAATGACCCGCCACCCGGTCCTGGGCGCCATTGCCTTCGCCCTCTCGGCTGCTGCCTTCGCGCAGGGCACGCCCGCCGTGGTGACGGTGCCCGGCATGCCGGGCGTGCCCGAGCCGAAGAACCTGTACAGCGAAGTGGTCGCGGGCAAGCTGTCACCGGCGGTCTCGGGGCACCTGGAACGCATCTACGTGCCCAACCGTGGCGACCACACCGTGTCGGTCATCGACCCGGCGACGCTGAAGGTAGTGTCGGTGTTCAAGGTGGGCATCCACCCGCAGCACGTGGTGCCTTCGTGGGACCTCACGACGCTGTGGGTCGCCAACAATGCCGAAGGCCGCACCGACGGCAGCCTGACGCCGGTGGACCCGCTCACCGCCAGGCCCGGGCGCAACGTGCCGGTGGACGACCCGTACAACATGTACTGGTCGCCCGACGGCAAGTACGCCATCGTCGTGGCCGAGGCCTTCAAGCGGCTCGACTTCCGCGACGCGAAGACGATGAAGCTGGAGTACTCGATCCCGACGCCCGGCTGCGACGGCATCAACCACGCCGACTTCTCCATTGACGGGCGGCACGCCATCTTCACCTGCGAATTCGGCGGCGCCATCACCAAGGTCGACCTGGTGAACCGCCGGGTGATGGAGACGATCCGCGTCACGCGCTACTTCGACCGGCCTGCGGTTCTGAACATCTTGGCGCGGCCCGGCCGCAAGCCGCACCGCATGCTGGACCCCGAGAACCCGCGGCAGACCATCATGACGATGCCCGGCATGCCGCAGGACGTGCGCGCTTCACCCGACGGCACGCGCTTCTACATAGCCGACATGATGGCCGACGGCGTGCACGTGATCGACTTCGCCACGTTCCGGCAAGTCGGCTTCATTCCCACCGGCGTCGGCGCGCACGGCCTGTACCCCAGCCGCGACGGCAAGCTGCTGTACGTGGCCAACCGGGGCAGCAACAAGATCCGCGGCACGCCGCGCGGGCCGGGCAGCGTGTCGGTGGTCGACTTCGCGACGGAGAAAGTGATCGCCGAGTGGAAGATCCCCGGCGGCGGCAGTCCCGACATGGGCAACGTGAGTGCCGACGGGCGCTACCTGTGGCTGTCGGGGCGCTATGACAATGAGGTGTACCGCTTCGACACGGCCGACGGTTCGGTGGTGAAGGTCAAGGTCGGGCGCGAGCCGCACGGGCTGGCCGTGTGGCCGCAACCGGGGCGCTACTCACTGGGGCACACGGGCAACCTGCGCTGAGCCCGACCCGGCGACTACCCGGAAGGGCTATGTCCGATGCCCCATCCCGGTAATAGACGCCAGCCGCTTGATCCGGTCTCATCACGGCAGGAGACAAGCAGCATGCATTTCGACAAGGAGTTCGACGCTTCGGGCCTGGCCTGCCCGATGCCGATCGTGAAGACCAAGAAGGCCCTGTCGGGCATGGCGGCCGGCCAGGTGCTGCGGGTGGTCGCCACCGACCCGGGGTCGGTGTGCGACATGCAGGCCTTCGCCGAGGAAACCGGCAACCCGCTGCTGTCCTCCACGCAGGAGACCGGCAAGTTCGTCTTCCTGCTGCGCAAGGGCTGACCATGGCGAAGAAGATGGCCATCATCGCGACCAAGGGCGCGCTGGACATGGCCTACCCGCCCTTGATCCTCGCCTCCACCGCGGCCTCGCTCGGCTGGGACGTGAAGGTGTTCTTCACGTTCTACGGGCTGCAGCTGCTGCGCAAGGACCTCGACGGCATCGCGATCAGCCCGCTCGCCAACCCGGCGATGCCGATGCCCGTGCCCATGCCGGTGGTCGTGTCCATGCTGCCGGGCATGCAGGCGATGGCCACCAGCATGATGAAGGCCAAGATGCGCAAGAAGGGCGTCGCCAGCCTCGAGGAACTGCGCAGCGCCTGCCTGGAAGCGGACGTGGGTTTCATCGCCTGCCAGATGACCGTCGACCTGTTCGAGTTCAGCAAGGAAGACTTCATCGACGGCATCGAGTACGGTGGCGCCGCGACCTTCCTGAAGTTCGCCGGCGACACAGACGTCTGTCTGTTCATCTGAGGGCCCGCCGTGGGAGCTTCGGGCAACCCTGCCGCGCTGGTCGTCGGCGCAGGTTTCGTGCTCGCCTTCGTGTTCGGCCTCGTGGCCGCGCGCACCAACTTCTGCACCATGGGCGCGATCTCCGACATCGTGAACATGGGGTCGTGGGCGCGCATGCGCACTTGGCTGCTGGCCATCGCGGTCGGCATCCTGGGCACTGCCGCGCTGTCTTACAGCGGGCAGGTCGACCTTGCCAAGTCGGTGCCGCAACGCGCCGCGCTGCCCTGGCTGTCGCTCGCCACGGGCGGGTTGCTGTTCGGCATCGGCATGACGCTGGCCGGCGGCTGCGCCAACCGCAACCTGGTGCGGCTGGGCGCGGGCAGCATGCGCTCGCTGGTCGTGCTCACCTTCGTCGCGATCGCCTCGTACATGGCCCTCAAGGGCCTGTTCGCGCAGTGGCGCGCTGCCTGGCTGGACCCGGTGCGCATCGACCTCGCGGCCTACGGCTGGGGTGACGGCAGCCTCGCAACGGCACTGGCGCGGGCCACGGGCGCGCCGCCGCGCACGGCTCTGGCCGCCTGCGCCGTGTTGGTCGCGGCGGGCCTGTTCGCCTTCGTGTTCAAGGACGGACGCTACCGCCGCAACCGCACGCAGATCGCCGGCGCGGTGGTGCTCGGTGCGGTGATCGTGTCCGGCTGGTACGTGACGGGGCACCTCGGTTTCGGCGAGAACCCGGAGACGCTGGAGCAGGTCTACTTCGCGACGAACACGCGCACGCTGGAGTCGCTCAGCTTCGTCGCGCCGCTGGCGTACTCGCTGGAGCTGCTGCTGCTGTGGACCGACAAGTCGCTGCACCTGACCTTCGGCATCGCGGCCGTGCTCGGCACCATTGCGGGATCGGCGGCGCACGCGCTCGCCTCGCGCAGCTTCCGCTGGGAAGGCTTCGCCTCGCTGGCCGACCTGCGCAACCAGCTCGCCGGGGCGTTCCTCATGGGCGCAGGCGGCGTGACGGCGGCCGGCTGCACCATCGGGCAGGGGCTGTCGGGGCTGTCCACGCTGGCGCTCGGCTCGCTGATCGCGGTGGCCGGCATCGTGGCCGGCTCGGTGGCCACCTTGAAGGTCCTGCTGCGCGGCGAGGACACCTAGAAGCGGCCGCGGCGAGGCCGCTGCCACGCCGCCAGCACCCGCACCAGCTCGTCCCACGGCAGGTCGACCAGCGTCCCGCAGCGCTGCTGCGCATCCTGCACCATCGCATGAACGTCTGCTTCATCGCCGCCGAGCCAGCCGCGCAGCGCGGCGAGGCCGCCGCACTGCAGCCGCAGCGCCTGCACGTGCATGAGCGGCCGCGACGGCGGCGGCAGCTTCAGCGCGAAACGCGCGCGCTCGTGCAGCAGCGCGGCGAGGGTCTCGCAGTTCAGGCGTGCCACCGGCGAGCTGCACTCCAGCAGGTCACGCTCGGCGAGGCACACGCGCCGGGCCATCGCGCATTCCGCGGAGCGCGCGAGCACGGCCTTGGTGAACACGCAGGCGCCGTTGCCCTGGCAGCAGGCGCCGGCCGCACCGGGTTGGTTCACCCCCGGCCCCGTCAGTCGTCGCCCTCGGGCGGCGCGTCGCGCACCTGCAGCAGCAGGTCCTCGGCTTCCAGCGCCGTCTCGGCAAACATGATGCGGATGCGCCGCGGCTCGCCGGGCGGCAAGCCGGAGCGCAAGGCGCGCGCCTGGCGCGACGCTTCGGGGAAGGTGGCGCAGGCGGCGAGCTGGTCGAGCTGGGCGAACGGCCGCACGGCATAGATGAAGTAGGGCATGGGTCAGAGGTAGGACTTGGTGAGCTTGCGCCGCCCCGGCACGGCCTTCTGGATCACGCGGCCATGCACCGCCGACAGGTCTTCGAGGGCGGTGTCGGGACAGGTGGCTGCAGCGGGGTTGAGGGCGCGCAGGCTCCACGCGCTGCCGCGCCGCACGAGCTGGCGCAGCGTCCACTCGCCACCGGGGCGGGCGAGCACGAAGCAGCCGTCGGCAAGGGCGCCGTCGGGCTCGACGATGATGATGTCGCCGTGCCGGAACTCCGGCAGCATGTCGTCGCCGAGCACGCGCAGCGCGAACGACTCGCCGCCGCTGCAGCCGTCTTCGGCAGGGGCCTGGCAACTGCAGCTCACAGCAGCTCCACGCGAATCTGCGCCGGCGGCACGCCGGCGACTAGCAGCTGCTCGCGCACCGGCGCGACGAAGGCCGGCGGCCCCGCGAGGTGGAATTCGCAGTCGACCTCGAACAGGTCCTCGCGCATCGCGGCGGCCACTCGCGCGGCCCCGCGGCCCGGGTCGAAGTCGTTGAACAGCGTGTACTCGAACTGCTCGAGCGCCTCCGACCAGGCGCGGCACTGGTTGGCGAGAAAGTGGCCGTCCGCGCCCGTGGCGAGCCAGAACAGGGTGAGCGACGGCGCAGCGTCGAGCGACAGCGCGTGTTCGACCAGGCTCTTGACGGGCGCGAACCCGCGGTCGCAGGCCACGAACACCAGCGGCCGCCGCCCCGGTGCCAGCGTGAATTCGCCATAGGGGCCCCAGACGGTGACCGGGTCGCCCGCCCGGACGTCACCCCCGAACAGCCGCGCGGCCAGCGGGTCGGCCTCGTCGCGCGCGATGAAGAACTGCAGGTTGCGGTCGTCGCACGGGCAGCTGGCCACCGGGTAGCGCGCCTGCGCGCCGGCTTCGCCGGCCAGCGCGAGCGTCACCGACTGCCCGGCGAGGAAGCGCAGCCGGTGGCTGCGCGGGGTCTGCAGGTGCAGCAGCAGCGTGTCGGTGGCGAGCGTCCGCAAGACCCGGACGGTGGCGCCCACGTGCTGCTCGGGAATGTCCGCCGGGCCGGCCGCTTCGAGCGTTTCGAGGGTCAGCTCCGCGCTTGCTGCGGTGTGCGCGCACGCCAGCACGTAGCCCTGGCGCTTTTCCGCTTCCGACAGCGGATAGTCGCTCGGCCCGCAGCGGGCCACGTCGCCCGCCGTGACGCGCACCTTGCACATGCCGCAAGTGCCGTTGCCGCAGCCGTAGTTCACGCTCAGGCCGGCGCGCAGCGCCGCCTGCAGCAGGCTGTCGCGGCCCTCCACGTGGAACTGGTGGCCGCTGGGCCGCAGCGTCACCTGCGCTGACACCACCTTCAGCACCTCGTCCAGCACTTCATGCGGCTGCACCGGATCGGTGGCCAGCACGCGGGCGAGTCCCGCGGTGAGTTCGCGTTCGAGGTCCGCGAAGCGCGCATCCTCTCCGGCACCGGCGCGCAGCCGGTTGCGCAGGGCCACGACGAGTGCGTGGTAGCGCTGCAAGTGCCGCTGCGCGTCGGCGAGTTCCTGGCCCTGCCGCAGGAGCCGGTGCGCCAGCACCTCCTGGCTGGGCAGCAGCCGCTCGCGCAGGCGCTGCCCGAACGCTTCGTCGCGAATGCGGGTGACCCGCTCGGCCAGCCCCGAGGCTTCGGTCTGCAGCTGCGGATAGAGCGTGCGCAGCGCCTCCAGCGACACCATGCCGTCGCTCTCCTCCATCTCGCCGGTGCGCACCCGGGCCTGCAGCGCGGAGCGCGGCACGCCGGCGAGGTGGGCGGCTCGCCAGATGCTTACCCATTGCGCCACGCGTCCTCCCCGGTCACCCACACGCGGTCGACGAAGCGGGCGCGCAGCAGCAGGCGCGGGCGTGCCGGGTCGTCGACGAATGCGGTGCGCTCGTGCAGCACGTTGTGACCCGCGATGCCCATGCCGGCCTCCAGCCGGATGCGCTGCACGTGCGGGGAGTCGTGCAGCAGCTGGCGCAGGCGCGCCGCCGCTTCGCGCGTGGCGTCGTCGTCGCGCCAGGCGATCGAACGGGTGCGCGCGGTGTAGCGCATGTGCAGCGCCCCGGCCTCGTCGACCGAGAACACCGGTCCCGCCTGCACGGCGCGGTCGACGCCCGCCTCATCGGTGCGCTCGGGGATCGACATCGCGTCGGGCTGCATCAGCGCGTGGACCAGCGCCGGGTCGCGGTCGCGCAGCGCGATGTAGGCCAGCCGGGGGTCCAGCAGCGCAGTCGCGCCGCCGCGCGCCGCCGGCCGCACGCAATGCAGCACCATGCCGCGAATGCGCCGCCCCTCGGGGTGGTAGTAGCCGTCGGTGTGCCAGCCGATCGCCCGGTCGGTGTAGGGGATGAAACCGCCATGGCCGTCGGTGGCGCGCGAGACCGTGATGCGCGAGACGCCGTCCTCGCCCGCCAGCCAGTTGGCGTCGAGCCGGTGCATGCCCAGTTGCGCGGCGAGCAAACGGGGCAAGGCACTATCGCCGTCGACCGCGCGCGAGCGGTAGATCGCAACGCCGCCCCGGACGACCGCGGCGCGCAGGGCATCGCTTTCCGAGGCGGTGAGGACCCGCGGGTCCGCGACGTCGACCAGCTGGTCGGCAAGCCCACGCGGCGCGCAGGCCAGTTTCCACTCGCGCCAGCGGCGGTAGCTCGCGTCGTCGTGCAGGTCGAACGGGGAGCCGTCGCAGTGCATGGCCGCTGCCTACTCCCCGCTCACCGCGCTGCGACGCGGCGCGCGCTTCGGCGGATCTAACAGGTCGGCGAGCGAGCGCTGCAGCATCTCTACCGCCTCGGGCGCCTGCACTGCGATCATCTGGTCCTGCGCCCAGCGGCGTTGCCCGGGCGGCAACGTGGCTTCGATGCGCGAGCCGAAGTAGCGCAGGAACGCGAAGCCCGGCTGGAAGGTGCCGGCGCGCTCGCCCGGCTCGCCGTCGAACTCGGCGTAGTGGCCGGCGAGCTCGTTGACGAGGTCGATGAAGCTGTCCGCGTGCGAAGGCTCCCCGGCGGGTGCCGCGCCGATCAGGTCGTCCTCGCTGTCCTGCAGCACCCGCGCCAGGTGATGCACCAGCGAGCCGGTGAACTCGACGCGCCGGGCCGCGTCCAGCCGCGCATGCGCGATGCGGTCGGCCACTGCGACCAGGAACGCCAGCACTTCGCGCAGGAAGCGGAAATAGGGCGCGCCGAGCTCGACGTCGAAGCCCGCGTGGCGCGTGCGGTCGAGCGTGTGGCGGCCCACCCGCCACACGATGAACGCCGCCGCACTCGCGTGCTGCGCGGCGCCGCGGCTGTCTCCATGGCGGAACCACTGCGTCTTCAGGCGCGGCGAGGGGGGCGCGGGAAAGGCCATGGTGCGCTCAGTAGCCGCCCTTGCCGTATGGCTGCGGCAGCCCCGCCACCTTGGCCCCCTGCTTGGCGGGGCCGGCCGGGAACAGGTCGTACAGCGACTTGCTGTCGCAGCCGGGCAGCACCTGCGCCAGCCCCTTGAGCATGTTGCGGAAGTTCGGCGAGTGGCCGTGCTCCCGGTACTCGTCGCGCAGGTAGCGCACGACCTTCCAGTGGTCCTCGCCGAGGGCGATGCCCTCGGTGGCGGCGATCACCGGCACGACTTCGTCGCGGAAGTCGGCGGCGAGCAGGAAGCCCTCGGCATCGGTTTCGAGTTCCTCGCCGTTCAGCAGGTAAGGCATCGCGGATCTCCAGGTATCAGGCCACGGCCGCGGCACTGCGGTGCGGCACGAACAAGCCGCAGCCGAGGCCGCGGTGGCGTCCCAGCCCGCGTTCGAGCACGCGCAGGGACGATTCGCGCGCGAGCCCGTCGAGCATCAGGCTGCAGCCCACGAGCGCATGCGCTTCCACCGCCTGCCAGCGCCCGCAGATCGCGCGCCCGGTGACGCCGAGCGCTGCGAGTTCCTCGTCCAGCCACGCCATGAAGGCGGATTCCTCGCCCGGCTTCCCCACCACGAGGTGGGCGTACAGCGTGCCGTGGGCGAGCAACTCGCGCTGGCGCGCCGCGCCGACCGACAGGCAATGGCCGGCGATCTCGAGCTCGGCGCCGCACAGCGCCGCCGCGTCGGCGGCACGTTCGCGCGGCACGCGCAGCATGAGGCGCGTGCGGCCCGACAGCAGGTCGCAACCGGCGTCGCCGCGCGCCAGGTTCATGCGGTGCAGGCCGGCGCCGGGGTGATCGCGCAGCCACGGCAGGATGCGCTGGACCGAGGCCGCCAGCAGCACGCGATGGTCGCGCGGCAAGCGGCTGCCGCGCACCCCGAAAGCGATGTCGACCATGCCGGCCGGGCGCTCGTCCTCCATGCCTCAGGCCCTCGGCTGCGTGCGCGCCCAGCGCAGCAGCGCCTCGCCCCACTGCTCGGCCGTGAGCGGGTCGATGTCGAACACGGTGAAGCGGCTCTTCTCGCGGATGCGCGTGCGCAGCAGGCTCATGCCGCCGGCCTCGTGGTCGACCTGGTGCAGTTCGATCTCCTGGCCGCCGAGCGGCACACGGAGCTTGGAGAGGGACATCAAGCGCGTCATGGGCGAGGCTGCCATTGGGCGGGAGGCCCCGCGATGGTGTCCATACCCGCTGCGGGTGAGCCCCGGATACCCCTTCCGGGGGATGGGGCCGCCCCACCATCACGGGGATGGCGGCGGCCGCCGCGCCGGGGGACTATCCGCGTCTAGCGCACAGCGCGCCAGGAGACCCGCCGATGGCCAAGAAGATGCACGACACGCCGATGCTCGACGAGCTGGAGACCGGGCCGTGGCCCAGTTTCGTGACGGGGCTCAAGCGCCTGGCAAAGGACAAGGACTACGTCGTCGACCTGCTCGGCACGCTGGAGACCTCGTACCGCACCAAGAAGGGCTACTGGAAGGGCGGCACGGTCGGCGTGTTCGGCTACGGGGGCGGCGTGATCCCGCGCTTCACCGAGCTGAAGGACGAGCACGACAAGCCGATCTTCCCGGACGCCGCCGAGCTGCACACGCTGCGCGTGCAGCCTCCGCCGGGCATGCACTACACCAGCGGCGTGCTGCGCAAGATGTGCGACATCTGGGAACGCCACGGCACCGGGCTCATCGCCTTCCACGGCCAGTCGGGCGACATCATGTTCCAGGGCGCGAAGACCGACAAGGTGCAGGCCGCGTTCGACGAACTGAACGAACTGGGCTTCGACCTCGGCGGCGCCGGCCCTGCCGTGCGCACCTCGATGAGCTGCGTCGGCGCGGCGCGCTGCGAGCAGAGCTGCTTCGACGAGGGGCGCGCGCACCGGCAGGTGATCAACACCTTCACCGACGACATCCACCGCCCCGCGCTGCCGTACAAGTTCAAGTTCAAGTTCTCGGGCTGTTCGAACGACTGCATGAACTCGATCCAGCGCGCCGACATGGCCGTGATCGGCACCTGGCGCGACAACATGCGCACCGACGAGGGCCTGGCGCGCAAGTGGTTCGACAAGCACGGCATGAACGAGCTGGTGAACGACGTCGTGACCCGCTGCCCGACGCGCGCGATCATGCTCAAGGAAGTGAAGGACGTGCGCACCGGCCCGAAGATCAGCAGCGTGGCGGTGAGCGACACGCACGCGCTGGAGATCGACAACGGCGACTGCGTGCGCTGCATGCACTGCGTCAACGTGATGACGGGGGCGCTGGCGCACGGTACGGACACCGGCGCCACCATCCTCATCGGCGGCAAGCGCACGCTGAAGATCGGCGACCTGATGGGCACCGTGATCGTGCCGTTCCTGCCGCTGAAGACCGACGAGGACTACGAGGCGCTGGTCGACCTGGGGCAGCGCGTGATCGACTTCTTCGCCGAGAACGCGCTGGAGCACGAGCGCACCGGCGAGATGATCGAGCGCATCGGCCTGGTCAACTTCCTCGAAGGCATCGGCGTCGACATCGACCCGAACATGGTCGCCACGCCCCGCACCAATCCGTACGTCCGCACCGACGGCTGGGATGAGGAAGTGGCGAGGATCAACGCCAAGAAGAAGGCTGCCTGACCATGGCCCAGCATCGCACCCCCATCGAGAGCGGCGCTCCCGACAACAAGCAGTACATGCACCCCACGTTGCTGAAGAACTACGGCAACTGGCGCTACCACGACCGCCCGCGGCCCGGGGTGCTGCACCACGTGTCGCACTCGGGCGACGAGGTGTGGACGGTGCGCGCCGGCACGCAGCGGCAGATGGACGTCTACACGGTGCGCAAGCTGTGCGACATCGCCGACACGTACGCCGACGGCCACGTGCGCTTCACCATCCGCTCCAACATCGAGTTCATGGTGGCCGACCCGGACAAGGTCGCGCCGCTCATCCAGGCGCTGGGCGAGGCCGGCTTCCCGGTCGGCGGCACCGGCAACTCGGTCTCGATGATCGCGCACACGCAGGGCTGGCTGCATTGCGACATCCCCGGCACGGATGCCTCGGGCGCGGTGAAGGCGCTGATGGACGAGCTGCACGCGGAGTTCATCCGCGAGGAGATGCCCAACCGCGTGCACCTGTCCACGTCGTGCTGCGAGATCAACTGCGGCGGGCAGGCCGACATCGCGATCATCGTGCAGCACACCAAGCCGCCGAAGATCAACCACGACCTGGTGGCCAACGTGTGCGAACGCCCGGCGGTGGTGGCGCGCTGCCCGGTGGCGGCCATCCGGCCCGCGCTGGTGAACGGCAAGCCCTCGCTCGAGGTGGACGAAAAGAAGTGCATCTGCTGCGGCGCCTGCTACCCGCCGTGCCCGCCGATGCAGATCAACGATCCCGAGCACTCGAAGCTGGCGATCTGGGTCGGGGGCAAGAACTCCAACGCGCGCGGCAAGCCCACCTTCATGAAGATGGTGGCCTCCGGCCTGCCGAACAACCCGCCGCGCTGGCCCGAGGTGTCGGCGATCGTGAAGAAGATCCTCTACACGTACAAGGAAGACGCGCGGCCGTGGGAGCGGCTGGCCGACTGGATCGAGCGCATCGGCTGGCCGCGCTTCTTCGAGAAGTGCGACCTGCCGTTCACCAAGTACCTGATCGACGACTGGCGCGGCTCGCGCGCGAGCCTGAACGCCTCCACGCACATCCGCTTCTAGAAATGATCCTGTCCCTGCTGGTCAACGAAGGACCGTACACGCACCAGGCCTCCGACACGGCGTGGCAATTCGCCAGCGCCGCCATCGCCAAGGGGCACGAAGTCAAGCGCGTGTTCTTCTACCACGACGGCGTGTACAACGCGACCCGCCTCACCGAGCCGCCGCAGGACGACCGCCACATCGTCAACCGCTGGTCGAAGCTGGCCGCGGAGCACAAGGTCGACCTGGTGGTGTGCGTCGCCGCGGCGCTGCGCCGCGGCATCAAGGACGAAGTGCTGGCGCCCAGCTTCCGCATCTCGGGGCTGGGGCAGCTGGTCGACGCCGGCATCAAGTCGGACCGGCTGGTCACGTTCGGGGACTGACGATGAAGCGCTTCATGTTCGTCAACCGCAAGGCACCGTACGGGACCATCTATGCGCTGGAGAGCCTGGAGGTGGTGCTGATCGCCGCCACCTTCGACCAGGACTGCAGCCTGGTGTTCATGGACGACGGCGTGTACCAGCTCGCCAAGGGCCAGGACACCCGGGCGGTCGGCATCAAGAACTTCTCGCCCGCCTACCGGGCGCTGGACGGCTACGACATCGACAAGCTCTACGTCGAGCGCGAGTCGCTCGACGCGCGCGGCCTCGCCGAGGACGACCTGATGGTGCCGGTTTCCGTCCTGTCCCGCGACGAGCTGGCCGGCCTGATGGCGGCGCAGGACGTGGTGCTTTCCTTCTGAGAACCGATGACCACACTGCACATCGTCAACAAGCTGCCGCCGCTGGCGAGCTGCCTGCGCACCGCGCGTGACGGCGACACCGTGCTGCTGATCGAGGACGGCGTCTACGGCGCCACCCGCGGCGGCCCGGCCGAGGCCGCGCTCCAGGCCCTGGGTCTCGGGCTGCGCGTTTGCGTCCTGCTGCCGGACCTGGAGGCACGCGGCATGGCCGCGCGCCGGGTCGACACGGTCGAGGCGATCAACTACGGCGACTTCGTCGACCTCGTCACCCACCACACCACCTGCCAATCCTGGCTCTGAACCGAAACCCCGAGGAATCCCCGCATGGCCATCCAGATCAACGGAAGCACCTTCGAAACCGACGAGGAAGGCTACCTCGTCAACCTCGCCGACTGGAACGAGGACATCGCCAACGTCATCGCGCAGACGGAGAACGTCGAGATGACGCCGAACCACTGGGAGGTGGTGAACTTCCTGCGCGACTACTACAACGAGTACCAGATCGCACCGGCCGTGCGCGTGCTGACCAAGGCGATCGGCAAGCAGCTCGGCCCGGACAAGGGCAACAGCAAGTACCTGTACGAGCTGTTCCCCTACGGGCCCGCCAAGCAGGCGTGCAAGATCGCCGGCCTGCCCAAGCCGACCGGCTGCGTCTGACCCGGAAAGCCGCGATGTCCGCGATCGCCGCCGGTTACGCCGCACTGCTGTACCTCGCCGCGGCGGTGCTGGTGGTGGGCGTCGCGCTCAAGGTGCGGCTGTACCTGCGCACGCCCGCGCCGCTGCTGATCCCGACCACGCCGGCGCCGACCACGAACGGCGGCGTGGCGCTGCGGCTGGCGCGGGAAGTGGTGTTCTTCGAGAGCCTGTTCCGCTCCAGCAAGTGGACCTGGCTGTTCGGCTGGACCTTCCACGCCGCGCTGCTGCTGGTGCTGCTGCGCCACCTGCGCTACTTCCAGCAGCCCGTGTGGGAGCCGGTGGTGCTGGTGCAGTCCGCGGGCGCCTACGCCGGCTTCGCCATGGTGCTGGGGCTGGCCGGGCTGTGGGCGCGGCGCTGGCTGGTGGACCGGGTGCGCTACATCTCGACGATCTCGGACCACCTGCACCTCGTGCTGCTGCTGGCCATCGGGCTCACCGGGCTGGCCATGCGCTTCGTGAACCACACGGACATCATCGCGCTGAAGGCGTTCACGCTCGGCCTGCTGCGCCTGGACTGGCAGCCGCTGCCGGCCGATCCCGTGCTGCTGGTGCACCTGGCGCTGGTGGCGCTGCTGATGATGGTGTTCCCCATCAGCAAGCTGATGCACGCACCCGGCCTGTTCTTCAGCCCGACGCGCAACCAGGCGGACACGGCGCGCGAGCGGCGCCACGTCACGCGCTGGGCGGCGTAAGGAGGAACGCGCAGTGGCGACCGCAGCGTTCCAGACGCCCCCGCTGAAACCTTACCCGGTGATCCCGCTGGTGCAGCACGGGGCGATGGCGCACAGCAAGCCGTTCGTGGCGTCGCCGCAGATCCAGTCCGCCATCGGCTTTCCCGGCGAGCTGGCCGAAGGCTGGGAGCAGCGCGCCCTCGCGAAGATGGGCGAGCTGCTCGGCAAGTACCGCAGCCTGCGCGTCTACATGGACGCATGCGTGCACTGCGGCGCCTGTTCGGACAAGTGCCACTACTACCTGGGCACTGGCGACCCGAAGAACATGCCAGTGGCGCGGCAGGACCTGATGCGCTCGGTGTACCGGCGCTACTTCACGGTCGCGGGCAAGCTGTTCCCGAAGCTGGTGGGCGCGACGGACATGACCAGGGACGTGCTGGACCAGTGGTGGAGCTACTACAACCAGTGCTCGGAATGCCGGCGCTGCTCGGTGTTCTGCCCCTACGGCATCGACACCGCCGAAGTGACGATGGCCGCGCGCGAGATCATGGACTCGGTGGGCCTGGGCCAGAAGTACGCCAACGAGATCATCGGCAAGGTCCACCGCATCGGCAACAACCTGGGCATTCCCGAGCCGGCGCTGGCGGACACGCTCGCCGGGCTGGAGGAGGACACGAAGGAAGAGACCGGCGTGGACGTGCGCTTCCCGCTCGACGTGCAGGGCGCCGAGGTGCTGCTGGTCACGCCGTCCGCCGATTTCTTCTCGGAGCCGCACGTCGAGAGCCTGATCGGCTACGCCAAGGTGTTCCACGCAGCCGGCATCTCGTGGACGCTCAGCTCGAAGGCCAGCGAAGCCGGCAACTTCGGCCTGTTCATCGGCAACTACGACCAGATGCGCAGCATCTCGATGCGCGTGAAGGAAGCCGCGCAGGAACTGGGCGTGCGCCGCATCGTGGTCGGCGAGTGCGGCCACGCGTGGCGCGTGGCGTACAGCTTCTGGAACACGCTGATCGGCCCGTTCGACTGGCTGGATGCGCGCTACCCGGTGCCGCAGCACATCTGCGAGTTCACGCACGGCCTGATCGGCCGCGGCGCGCTGAAGTTCGACAAGGACCGCAACGACGACCGCATCGTGACCTTCCACGACTCGTGCAACGTCGCGCGTGCCTCGCGCATGGGCGACATGCCGGGCGGCCAGTTCGTGATCCCGCGCGAGATCATCCGTGCCGTGGCCAACCGGTTCCACGACATGGCGCCGGACACGATCCACGAATCCACCTTCTGCTGCGGGGGCGGCGGCGGGCTGCTCACCGACGACCTGATGGAGCTGCGCGTCAAGGGCGCGCTGCCGCGGATGGAAGCACTGCAGCACGTGGTCGATGCCCACGGCGTCAACTTCATGGCCACCATCTGCGCGATCTGCAAGGCGCAATTCAGCAAGGTGCTGCCCTACTATGGTTTCGACATGGGCATGGTCGGCGGCGTGCACCAGCTGGTGAGCCGCGCGATCCGGCTCGGGGACGCGCATTAGCGCGCAAGGAGACACATCCATGGCCCACATCGTCATCATGGGCGCCGGCATCGGCGGCATGCCCGCCGCGATCGAGATGCGCGACATGCTTCCCAGGGAGCACCGCATCACGGTCGTGAACGCGCTGGACTACTTCCAGTTCGTGCCCTCGAACCCCTGGCTGGCCGTCGGCTGGCGCAAGCGCGAGGACGTGGTCATGCCGATCGCCCCGCTGCTGCAGCGCAAGGGCGTCGACTTCATCGCGAAGCCGGTCACGAAGATCGACCCGGAGGGCAGCCAGCTGGTGCTGGCGGATGGCAGCACGGTGCGCTACGACTACCTGGTGATCACGACCGGGCCCAAGCTCAGCTTCGACGAGGTGCCGGGCGCCGGCCCGCATGGCGGCCACACGCACTCGGTGTGCTCGGTCGACCACGCGGAGAAATTCTGGGCCGGCTACCAGGCCTTCCTGCAGGACCCCGGCCCGGTCGTGATCGGCGCCATGCCGCTCGCGAGCTGCTTCGGCCCGGCGTACGAGTTCGCCTTCATCCTCGACGCCGACCTGCGCAAGCGCAAGCTGCGCCACAAGGTGCCGATGACCTTCGTGACCAGCGAGCCGTACATCGGGCACCTGGGGCTCGGCGGCGTGGGCGACAGCAAGTCGCTGCTGGAGTCGGAGATGCGCAACCACGACATCAGGTGGATCACCAATGCGAAGACCACGAAGGTGGAGCCCGGCAAGCTGTTCGTCACGCAGCTCGACGACCTGGGGCAGGTTTTCAAGGAGCACGAGGTCGGCTTCAAGCTGTCGATGATGCTGCCGGCCTTCAAGGGGGTGGACGCGGTGGCGGCGGTGCCGGGGCTGTGCAACCCGCGCGGCTTCGTGCTGATCGACGACTACCAGCGCAGCAAGGCGTTCAGGAACATCTTCGCCGCCGGCGTGTGCGTCGCCATCCCGCCGGTCGAGACGACGCCGGTACCCACTGGCGCGCCCAAGACGGGGTACATGATCGAGACGATGGTCACGGCCATCGTGCACAACATCGCCGACGAGCTTGCCGGCAGCACCGCCAGCACCAAGGCCACCTGGAACGCGATCTGCCTGGCCGACATGGGCGACACCGGCGCGGCCTTCGTGGCCCTGCCCCAGATCCCGCCGCGCAACGTGAACTGGTTCAAGAAGGGCAAGTGGGTGCACTACGCCAAGATCGCGTACGAGAAGTACTTCCTGCGCAAGCTGCGCACCGGCACGTCGGAGCCGATCTACGAGAAGTACATCCTCAAGGCGCTGGGCATCGTGCGCGTCGTGAAATAACCGCAAGGAGACCCCGCGTGTCCGCCCACCTCGACAACGTGCAGCCCCGGCCGCTCACCTTCCGCCGTTTCCGCGACGGCGACCACAAGCCGCTGGCGTGGCAGCAGGAAATCTTCGACGCCGACCACTCGCACAAGTGCCCGACCTACGTGCAGAGCACGCCGCCCTGCCAGGGCAGTTGCCCGAGCGGCGAGGACATCCGCGGGTACCTGAACATCGTGCGCGGCGTGGAGAAGCCGCCGGCCGGCATGCCGTGGCAGGAGTATGCGTGGCGGCGCCTGACTGAAGCCAACCCGCTGCCCTCCGTGATGGGCCGCGTGTGCCCGGCGCCGTGCGAGTCGGGCTGCAACCGCAACGAGGTGGAGGACTTCGTCGGCATCAACTCGGTGGAGCACTTCCTCGGGGAGTGGGCGATCGAGCACAAGCTGGCGTTCGTGCGGCCCGCGGTGCAGACCGGCAGGAAGGTGGCCGTGATCGGCGGCGGGCCGGCGGGCCTGTCGGCCGCCTACCAGCTTGCGCGCAAGGGCCACGCGGTCACGATCTTCGATGAGCGCGCGGAGCTCGGCGGCATGATGCGCTACGGCATCCCCGGCTTCCGGACACCGCGCACCGTGCTCGACGCCGAAATCCAGCGCATCCTCGACCTGGGAGTCGAAGCGCGCATGAATTGCCGCGTCGGCACCGACGTCACTCTGGAGCAGCTGCGCACGGACTACGACGCCGTGTTCGTCGGCCTGGGCGCGCAGGCGGGCCGGCCGCTGGCGGTGGAGGGCGCCGATGCGCCCAACTGCGTGACGGCCACGGCGTTCCTGAAGGCGTTCAACGACGGCCGCATGCGCCACGTGGGCAAGCGTGTCGTGGTCGTAGGCGGCGGCGACACCTCGATCGACGTCGCGACGGTGGCACGGCGCCTCGGGCACATCGAGCATTCGCACGAAAGCGACCTGCCGGAGCACGTGATCGCAGGCCACGCGGCGCACGACGCCGCATCGATTTCCGCCCGGCAGGGCGCGGAAGTGACGCTGACGTCGGTGTTCGGCATCGACCGGATGCAGGCGAACAAGCACGAGATCGAGCAGGCGCTGGCCGAAGGCATCGCGATCCGCGGCTCGCTGGTGCCGGTGGCCGTGGTGCGCGACGCAAGCGGGCGAGCCACCGCTCTGCGGGTCGCGCGCTGCGAGGCCAAGATGGTGGCCGGGCGCCTGCAGATCGAGACGATCGCGGGCACCGAAGAGGACATCGAGGCCGACCTGGTCGTCTCGGCCATCGGCCAGGCGGTGGATTTCGCCGGCCTCGAAGGCCTGGACAACGGCAAGGGCGGCATCACGGCGGACCGCAACTACCAGGTTCAGGGCCAGCCGGGGATGTTCGTCGGCGGCGACGTCGTGCGGCCCCACCTGCTGACCACCGCCATCGGGCACGGCGCGATCGCCGCCGACGGCATCGACCGCCACTTGCGCAGCGAGCCGATCGAGAAGCGGCCGAAAATCGACGTGCACAGCTTCGACCTGATGCGCAAGCTGGTGGAGAAGGGCCAGCCGGTCGGCGCCATCGGCGAGCCGCTGCGCGGCACCGACGCCAGTCCCGGCGCGATCCACAACTACGAGAACCGTTCCGACCGCTACGTGATCCCGCATGGCGAGCTGTTCCTCGGCCACTTCCCGTACACCCCGCGCAACCGGCGCAAGGTGGTGACGCTGAGCAAGGAGGAGGCGCTCGCCAACTTCGAGGAACGTGTGCTGCCGCTGCTGGAAGCGCAGGCGCAGGCCGAGGCCAAGCGGTGCATGAGCTGCGGCCAGTGCTTCGAGTGCGACAACTGCGTCGTCTATTGCCCGCAGACGGCGGTGTTCAAGGTGCCCAAGTCGAAGTCGACCACCGGCCGTTACGTCGACACCGACTACGGCAAGTGCATCGGCTGCCACATCTGCAAGGATGTCTGCCCCACCGGCTACATCCAGATGGGGCTGGGGGAGTAGCGATGCTGCGCGGGCTCGCCGCCCTCCTGCTGGCCACCATGCTGGCTTCGCCCGCCGCGGGCGAGCCCGGCCGCACGCCAAAGCCGGTGATCGAGCCGGCGGTGCGCGGCGCGCAGTGCGTCGCCGATCCCGCGTTCATGCGCCGCAACCACATGGACCTGCTGAAGCACCAGCGCGACGACACGGTGCGTGAAGGCAAGCGGCTGGGTTCGTACAGCCTGAAGGGCTGCATCGAGTGCCACGCGAGCCCGAAGACCGGCAGCGTGGCGAAGGCCGAGACCAACTTCTGCGTGAGCTGCCACCAGTACGCGGCGGTGCGCATCGACTGCTTCGAGTGCCACGCTTCCAGGCCGGGCACCGGCAATCCGGCGTTCCACCGGCTGGTGCCCCCGGGGGCGAAGGGCGCGCAGAAGCTCGCCGCCGTGGTGCGGCGGGTGGGTGCGGAAGGGATCGGGCGATGAGCGAGCCGACCAGCCGCCGCGGATTCATCGGCGTCGTGGCCGCCGGCCTGGGCGGCGTCGTGCTGGCCCCCGGCATCCGCCTCATCGAGATCGCGCAGGCGGGCACGCCGCAGGCCGGCGCGAAGCCCGGCGTGCGCTGGGGCATGCTGATCGATGCCACCAAGTGCGCGCCCGGCTGCGACGCTTGCGTGCAGGCGTGCCGCCACGAGAACGGCCTGCCGGCCGACCCGAAGCCGACGGACGCACAGTGGGTGCGCAAGATCGAGATCAAGGACGTGAGGTCCGGCCGCACCGCCTCGGCGCCGGTGATGTGCCAGCACTGCGCGAACCCGCCTTGCGTCGACGTCTGCCCCACGGGCGCGTCGTTCAAGCGCGCCGACGGCATCGTGCTGGTGGACCGCCACAGCTGCATCGGCTGCCGCTACTGCATGATGGCCTGCCCGTACAAGGCGCGCTCGTTCGTGCACGAACCGGTGGACGAGCAGCGTCCCGAGGTGCCGCGTGGCAAAGGCTGCGTGGAAGGCTGCACCCTCTGCGTGCACCGGCTCGACGCCGGCCAGAAGATGACGGCGTGCGCCGAGGCCTGCGCGAAGGCGGGCCACAAGGCGATCGTGTTCGGCGACCTCAACGATGCGCACAGCGAGATCGCGTGGCGCGTGCGCGAGCTGGGCGCGGCGCAGCTGCGGCCTGACCTCGGGCTCGACTCCGGCGTTCGTTACCACGGCCTGTAGCCCCATGCACGACAAGCGTTCCACCCACCTGTTCTGGCTGCTCGCCACGCTCGGCGGCGCAGGCGTGGCTGCGGGGCTGGCCGCCGCCCACTTCATGGAGACGCACGGCCACATCGTGACCGGCATGGGCAACGAGGTCGTGTGGGGCCTGCCCCACGTGTTCGCGATCTTCATGATCGTGGCGGCGTCCGGCGTGCTGAACGTGGCGTCCGTCGGCTCGGTGTTCGGCGTGCCGGCGTACAAGTCGCGCGCGCGGCTGTCGGGGCTGCTCTCGCTGGCACTGCTCGCCGGCGGGTTGATGGTGCTGATGCTGGACCTGGGGCGGCCCGAGCGCGTGATCGTCGCCGCCACGCACTACAACTTCCGCTCGGTGTTCGCCTGGAACGTGTTCCTGTATTCGGGGATGGCCGCGATCGTCGTCGTCTACCTGTGGACGATGCTGCAGCCGGGCCTGGCGCGGTGGTCGAAGCCGGCAGGGATCGCGGCGCTGGTGTGGCGCTTCGTGCTCACCACCGGCACGGGTTCGATCTTCGGCTTCCTGGTCGCGCGGCAGGCCTACCAGTCGGCCGTGCTCGCGCCGCTGTTCATCGTGCTGTCGCTCGGTTGGGGGCTGGCCATCTACATCCTGGCGCAGACGCTGATGTTCGCCGGGCGCGGGCCGCAGTGGCCGGACGAGGTGCGCGCGCGCATGGCGCGCCTGCTCGGGATCTTCGTCGCGGCCGGCCTGTGGCTGGTGGCGGTGCAGCACATGACGAGCCTCTACGAAGCGCGCCGCGGCGCCTTCGAGGCGTTCCTGCTGCTCGGGCGCGGCGGCGGCAGCGCGTATGCGTGGCTGTTCTGGCTGGGCTTCGTCGCGCTCGGCTCGCTGCTGCCGATGGTGCTGGTGTTCCATCCGCGGCTGGGGCGCGAGCGCTGCGTGGTCGCGGCGGCGGCGCTGGTGGTCGCCGGCGCGTTCGCGTGGCTGTATGCCTTCATCATCGGCGGCCAGGCCTTCCCGCTCGAGATCTTCCCGGGCCACGAGGTGCGCAGCACCTTCGGCGATGGGGTGGTCGCGGCGTATGCGCCGAGCCTGCCCGAGCTGGTGCTGGGCCTCGGCGGCGTGGCCGCGGCTTTCGTCATCACGCTGGCGGGCACCCGCCTGTTCGACATGCGCCCCCGGGACGCCGCCTGACCATGGACCGCCTGCTCGTCTCCGCGCCGCACAAATCCTCGGGCAAGACCACGGTGACGCTCGGCCTGTGCGCGGCACTGGCCGCGCAGGGCACGTGCGTGCAGCCTTTCAAGAAGGGCCCGGACTACATCGACCCGATGTGGCTGTCGCTGGCCGCCGGCCGCGCCTGCCGCAACCTCGACCCGTACCTGATGGACGACGCGGCCCTGCTGCGCATGTTCCGCGAAGGCGTGCACGGCGCCGAACTGGCCATCGTCGAAGGCAACAAGGGCCTGCACGACGGCATGGCGCTGGACGGCAGCAACAGCAACGCGGCGCTGGCGCGGCGCCTCGGGCTGCCGGTGGTGCTGGTGATGGACGCTCGCGGCATGACGCGCGGCATCGCGCCGCTGCTGCTCGGCTTCCAGGCGTTCGAGCGTGACATCCGTATCGCAGGTGTGATCCTCAACCGCGTGGGTGGCTCGCGCCACGAAGGCAAGTTGCGTGCGGCCGTCGAGGCCTATACCGACATCGCCGTGCTGGGCGCCGTCGCCGACGACGAACGTCTCGCGCTGGACGAGCGCCACCTGGGCTTGGTCACCTGCGCGGAAAGCGGCGACGCACAGGCGCACGTCGCGCGCCTCGGCCGCATCATCGGTTCGCAGGTGGACCTGCCGGGGCTGCGCCTTGCGGCCGCTTGCGCGCCTGCCGGCGTCGCTGCGCTCACGCCTGCGCCGCGCAGCACGGCGCGCGGCCTGCGCATCGCGATCGCGCGCGACCGTGCCTTCAGTTTCTACTATGCCGACGACCTCGAGGCGCTCGAAGCCGCGGGTGCCGAGCTGGTTCCCTTCGACACGCTGCGCGACACGCGGCTGCCGGCGGCGGATGCGCTCTTCATCGGTGGCGGCTTCCCGGAGACCTGCATGGCCGCGCTGGAGGCGAACGTCGCCATGCGCACCGCGGTGCGCGAAGCGATCGAGGACGGGCTGCCCACGTACGCCGAATGCGGCGGCCTGATGTACCTGGCGCGCAGCATTCGCTGGCAGGGACGCAGCGCGCGCATGGCAGGCGCCATCCCGGGCGATGCCGTGATGCATCCGCGTCCCGTCGGCCGCGGCTACGTCCACTTGCGGCAGTCGGCCGCGATGCCCTGGCCCGGCGCCGACCCCGGCGCCACGGTCCGCGGGCACGAATTCCATCATTCCGCGCTGGAGAACCTGCCGGCGGGGCTGCCCTTTGCGTGGGAGGTGGAACGGGGCCACGGCATCGATGGCCGGCGCGACGGGCTGTGCATCCACAACCTCGTCGCCTCGTACACCCACCTGCGCAGCGCGGCCGGTTCCGGCTGGGCGCAGCGCTTCGTGGCTTTCGCGCAGGCCGTGCGCAAGTCGCGGCATGCGGTAACGGGCCCAGCGCCGGCGCTGGAGGCGCAGGCATGAACGCGCGCATCACACCGGTGCCGCCGCGCACCGTGCGTGCGGGCGCACGCGACTTCGCGACGGATGCCGAAGGCTACCTGCTGGACCTGGGCGACTGGTCGGAAGACTTCGCTCGCGCGCTGGCGCGCGAGGAGAACCTCGAACTCACGCCGCGGCACTGGGAAGTCATCCGCTTCCTGCGCGAGTACTACCAGTCGCATGGCGTGCAGGCGCAGGTCCGCGTGATGATCCGCCATTTCACGCGGGTGTGGGGTCCCGAGCGGGGCAGCAACCACCACCTGCACGAGATGTTTCCCGCCGGCGGGCCGCAGAAGCAGGGCAACCGCCTCGCGGGGCTGCTGCGCACCAAGGGCGAACACTGAAAGGACTGGCATGGCATTCCAGATGACATCCGCGGCCGCCGGCGAGATCCTCGCCGCGGCCGCGCGCAGCGGCGCCGAAGGCATGGGGCTGCGCATCGCGGCCAAGGCGACCGGTGACGGCGGCCTCGCCTTCGGCATGGGTTTCGACGAGCCAGCGCCGCAGGACCAGGTGCTGGCGTTCGGCGCCCTGAAGGTGCTGATCGCGGCCAGCAGTGCCCCGTGGCTGGACGACGTGCTGCTGGACTTCGACGAGGCGGGGTTGGGGCAAGGCAACTTCGTGTTCGTCCCGTCGGAACAGGCAGCCGCGGCGGGCTGCGCGACGGCCGCAGCGGGCTGCGGCAGCGGCGGCTGTTCGCGCTGCGGCTGATCCGGGAGGGAGCCAGCGATGAACTCATTCGTCGATTTCGCCGCCATCGCCACCGCCTTCGGCGGGGGCGGCGGCACGGTCTACCTGGTGGGCGCCGGACCCGGGGACCCCGACCTCCTCACGGTGCGCGCGGCGCGGCTGCTGCGGGAAGCAGACGTGATCGTGCACGACCACCTGGTCGGCCCCGACGTGCTGGCGGTGGCCGGCGCGCGGGCCCGCCGCATCTACGTCGGCAAGGAACGCAGCCGCCACACGCTGCAGCAGGGGGACATCAACGCGCTGCTGGTGCAGCTGGCGCGCGAGCATGCCTGCGTGGTGCGGCTCAAGGGGGGCGACCCCTTCGTGTTCGGCCGCGGCGGCGAGGAACTGCAGGCGCTGGCCGCGGCCGGCGTGCCGTTCGAGGTGGTGCCGGGCATCACAGCGGCCTGCGGCGTCGCGGCGTATGCCGGCATTCCCCTCACGCACCGCGACTATGCGCATGCCTGCACGTTCGTCGCGGGGCACCTGAAGGACGGCAGCTGCGACCTGGACTGGGCCGCGCTCGCGCGCGCCAACCAGACCGTGGTGATCTACATGGGGCTGGCCGGCCTGGCGCACATCTGCGCGGCACTGATGGCGCACGGCCTGCCGCCGGACCATCCCGCCGCCGTGGTGGAGCAGGGCACGCTGCTGGACCAGCGGGTGGTGGCGGCGACCCTGGCGACGCTGCCGGCGCAGGTCGATGCGGCCGGCCTGCAGTCGCCATGCCTCACGATCGTCGGCGAGGTGGTGCGGCTGCGCGGGCAGCTGGCGTGGTTCGAACCGCGTGCCCTGGCAAGCGCCATGGCCTGCCCGGCGGCCGCGGAAGGTTCCTAGCGCGCCGCCGCGCGCGCTTCCACCGCGAACACCGCGGCTTCGACCCGCGAGCTGAGGTTCAGCTTCGCGAGGATGTGCCGCACGTGCAGCTTCACCGTGTCGTGGCTGATGGAGAGGGCGCGCGCGATGGTCTTGTTGCTCTCGCCGCGCGCGAGGTGTTCCAGGATCTCGCGTTCGCGCTCGGTCAGCGACTCCAGCAGGTCCTCGCGCTGGGCCGGCGGGCGCTCGGCGTTGAGCATCTGCGCGAGCTTGAGCATGAGCGCCGGGGCCACCACCAGTTCGCCGCGTGCGGCGCGCCCGATGGCGCCGATCACTTCCTCCGGCTCCATGTCCTTCAGCAGGTAGCCCCGCACGCCCAGCCGCAGCGCCGCCGCCAGGTCCTCCTGCCGGTCGCTCATGGTGAGCACCAGCGCGGGCGTCTCGAGCCCCAGGCTGCGCAGCCGGCGCAGCAGCGTCAGTCCGTCCATGGCAGGCATGCGCAGGTCCAGCACCACGAGGTCCGGTTCGTGCAGGCGCAGCAAGTCGGCCGCCCGCTCGGGATCGCCGGTCGCGCCGGCCACCACCATCTGCCCGCGCTGCTGCAGCAGGTCGGTCAGCCCGCTGCGGCACAGCGAGTGATCCTCCACCAGCACGATTCTCAGCGGCGCGCTCACGCGAGCGCTCCCGCCGGCTGCGGCAGCGTGCAGCGCACGCTGGTGCCTCCCGCCGGCCGCGGCCCGATCCAGATCTCGCCCCCGATGCGCCGCGCGCGCTCGCGCATGATCGCGAGGCCGTGGTGGCCCGTGCATGCGGCCAGCCGCTCGGCCCCGCCGAGTCCGTCGTCCTCCACGCGGACTTCCAGCCGGCCGGCCTGCGGCTCGAGCGTGAGCCAGCTGTGCCGCGCACGCGAGTGCCGTTCCACGTTGGCCAGTGCTTCCTGCACGATGTGGAACAGCTCCGCCTGCGCCGGCGCGGGCAGGCGCAGGGCCGGCACGTGGTTCGCCAGCTCCAGTGCGATGCCGCTGCGCGCGCGGAAGCGCGCGGCGAGCGCCTCGAACGCGCCGGCCAGCCCTTGCGGGTCGGCACGCGAGCGCATGCGCGTCACCACCGCGCGCAGGTTGCCGTGCGCTTCGCCCAGCGTTTCGCGCACGTCTTCGAGGAAAGCCAGCGCGAGCTGCGCGTCGCCGGCCTCGATCGCGTCGCGCAGCAGCGGCAGGCGCATCTTGGCGAAGGTCAGGTTCTGCGCCACCGAGTCGTGCACATCGGCGGCCATGATGCGGCGCTCGCGGCTCAGCGCGGCGCGCAGGCCGGCGTTCTGGCGGCGTTGGTTGGAAGGGCACATGCGGAAAATCAAGATCGGCTGATATGGATGGGTCCGAGCCTTACCTGCAGGACGGCCTTTAAATAAGCACGCACTGATTAAATGGGGATTCGCGCCGGCGGGGCATCGGGGATTCCCTACCTGTTCCGGATGCCCCACTTGGGTAGTGCGCGATCCCCCGTTACGGGCATAGACGGGCTGGCGGGCCGCTGCGCCTAATGCCCCCATTCGACGGCGGCACAGCGGACGGCAAGCACATGCGGCAATCAACACGGGCGGGGCGGCGGGGCGCGCGGGGCGCACGGCGCTGATGCGGTCGGGCGCGTTCGTCCTGGTCGGCTGTGGGGCGCTGCTGGCTGCGGCCTCGGCGCATGCCGTGGACGGTGCCGGCGGCACCGGAGCGGCGTGGTGGCTGTGGCCGCTCGCGCTGTTCGCCAGCTGCTTCGCGATGGGCATCGTGGCGGTGCCGGCAGGCATCGGCGGCGGCACGCTTTTCGTGCCGATCGTCAGCAGTTTCTTTCCCTTCCACCTGGACTTCGTGCGCGGCGCCGGGCTGCTGGTGGCGCTGGCGAGCGCGCTGTCCGCCGGGCCCATGCTGCTGCGCAACGGGATGGGGAGCCTGCGCCTCACGCTGCCGCTCGCCGTGCTCGCATCGGCCAGCTCGATCGCCGGCGCAATGCTCGGGCTGGCCTTGCCGGCGCGCGTGGTCCAGACGCTGCTGGGCGGCGTGGTGCTCGGCATCGTCGCCCTGATGCTGGTCTCGCGGCAGAGCGCGTACCCGGTCGTCGAGCGGCCCGACGCGCTCGCGCGCTCGCTGGCGCTGCACGGCACCTTCGTGGACGGCGCATCGGGGCGCAGCGTGCATTGGCAGGTGCACCGGACGGTGCCCGGCCTGGTGGCCTTCATGGGCATCGGCATGCTCGCCGGCATGTTCGGCATCGGCGCGGGCTGGGCCAACGTGCCGGTGCTGAACCTGCTGATGGGCACGCCGCTCAAGCTGGCCGCGGGCACTTCCGGTGTCGTGCTGTCGCTGGTCGACTCGTCGGCGGCCTGGGTGTACCTGCACCGCGGCGCGGTGCTGCCGATGATCGCGGTGCCGTCGGTGCTCGGCATGATGCTGGGGGCGCGCATCGGGGTGCGGCTGCTGCACCGGCTGGACGCGGCCAGCGTGCGGCGGCTCGTGCTGGGCGTGCTCCTGTTCGCCGGCGTGCGCGCGCTGCTCAAGGGAACCGGGGTGTGGCCATGAGCGCGCGCATCGGACTCGAGGCGCCGCCGGCCGCCGTGCAGTCGGCACCGCAGCTGCGCTACGCGCTGCTGCTGGAGTGGGGCGCCCGCGCCGGGATGGCGGTGCTCGCACTGAGCTTCCTGGCCTACGTTACCGGCTGGCTGCCCGCGCACGTCGCGCCGCAGCGGCTGCCGCAGCTGTGGTCGCAGCCGGTCGCACAGTACGTCGGCCAGACCGGCTCGCCCACCGGGTGGGGTTGGCTCGCCCTGCTGCACGAGGGCGACATGCTCGGCCTGGCGGGCATCGGCATCCTCTCGGGGTGTTCCGCCGTGGCGCTGCTTGCGCTGGTGCCCATGTACGCGGCGATGCGCGATCGCGCGTTCGCGCTGCTCGCGCTGGTGCAGGCCATGGTGCTGCTGGTCGCGGCGTCGGGGTGGGGTACATGAGCGACGCCCTGGCCTACCTCGTCAAGGCGCGGCCCGAGGCGCTGGGCCACTACTTCGCGTTCCTCAAGGATTGCGGCACGCGCCTCGACCCCAGGACGCGCAGCCTGATCTCGGTGATCACCAAGGTGCACGCGCAGACCGAGCGTGGCCTGAAGCAGTACCTCAAGCGCGCGCTGGACGACGGCTGCACCGCGGAGGAAATCCTCGACGCGCTACTGATGGCCTTCCCGGCGCTCGGGCTGGCGCGCATCGTGTGGGCCGTCGACGTGATCCTGGCCATGCAGCTGCCGCAGTTCGCGCTGCACTCGCCGCAAGCGCCGGCCGAGCCCGAGTGGCACGACCTGCTGCCGGCGCGCGGCTGGCGCGTGGGCCGGACGCGCCGCGTGGAATGCGCCGGCCGCTCCGTGTTCGTGCACCGTTCGGCCGCAGGCTGGCACGTGTACGACACCCGCTGCCCGCACCAGGCGACGCAGATCCCCGAGCTGGCGCTGGCGGGCGACACGCTCACCTGCCCCAGGCACGGCTGGCAGTTCGACATCCGCGACGGCGCCTGCAAGGCGCACGGCGACCGGCCGCTGCGCGAATGGCCGTCCCGTGTGAGCGGCGGGCGGCTGCAGGCGCTGTGGTAGCTGGCCCGCTTTCCTTTCCCCATGACAACGACGGAGACAAACCGATGGACTTCATGCAACGCGCATTGCGCCTGACCCCGCTGGCGGCGGCCCTCGCGGCCCTGCCGGCCTTCGCCACCAACGGCTACTTCCCGCATGGCTACGGCCTGAAGGCGAAGGGCATGGGCGGCACCTCGATTGCGCTCTCGCAGGATGCGCTGGGCGGCGCGACCAACCCGGCGTCTATGGTGTTCACCGGCAACCGCTTCGACGCCGGCGTTGACCTGTTCATGCCGCATCGCGATGCCGAGCGCAGCGGCGCCGGCTTCCCGACGCTGAACGGCGCGGTGGACAGCAGCCGCACGGCGTTCCTGGTGCCCGAGATGGGCTACAACCGCATGGTCGGCAACGACCTGTCCGTCGGCGTCAGCGTCTACGGCAACGGCGGCATGAACACCGCCTACCCGCAAGGCAACTTCAACTGCGGCGGCGGTGGGGCCAACATGCTGTGCGGCGCGGGTGGACTGGGCGTCGACCTGATGCAGCTGGTGGTGGCGCCGACGGCCGCGTGGAAGTTCCACCCGCAGCACTCGATCGGCGCCTCGCTCCTGCTGGGCTACCAGCGCTTCGAGGCCGTCGGCCTGCACGCGTTCGACAATGCGCCGGGTTTCCCGCCCTTCACGCAGTCGCCCGGCAACGTGACGAACCGCGGCCACGACGACTCCACCGGCGTCGGCATCCGCATCGGCTGGATGGGCCGGCTCACGGACCAGTTCACGATGGGCGCCTCGTACGCGCCGAAGATGGACATGGGCCGCTTCAAGAAGTACCGCGGGCTGTTCGCGGGCGACGGCGGCTTCGACATCCCCGAGCACTACGGCGTGGGCGTGGCCTTTGCCCCGACCCCTGCCTGGCAGTTTGCAGCGGACTGGCAGCGCATCAACTATTCCGGCGTGCCCTCGGTCGGCAACCCGGGGGCGATGCCCGCGCCCCTGGGAGCCGCCAACGGCCCGGGCTTCGGCTGGCGCGACATCGACGTGTTCAAGCTCGGCGCCGCCTGGAAGATGGATCCCCGCTGGACGCTGCGCGCGGGCTACAACCGCGGCGGCAACCCGATCGCGGCCAGCGACGTGACCTTCAACATCGTCGCGCCCGGCGTGATGACCAGCCACTTCACCGCGGGCTTCACCTACGCCGTGTCGGCCGACAGCGAGATCACCGGCGCGCTGATGTATGCGCCGAGCCGCAGCGTCACCGGTGCGTCGATGTTCAACGCGGTCATGGGACCGGGCGCCGGGGGCAACGAAACGATCCGGATGAAGCAGTACTCGGTGGGTCTCGCCTGGGGCAAGCGCTTCTGATGCGGCCGCTGCACGATCCGCTGGCGCCGCCGCCCGGGCCCGGCACCGCGCAGGTGAAGACCACCACCTGCTACATGTGCGCCTGCCGCTGCGGCATCCGGGTGCACTTGCGGGACGGGCAGGTGCGCTACATCGACGGCAACCCGGACCACCCGCTGAACAAGGGGGTGATCTGCGCCAAGGGATCGGCCGGCATCATGAAGCAGTACTCGCCGGCCCGCCTCACGCAGCCGCTGGTGCGCAAGCCGGGCAGCGAACGCGGGGCGGGGGAGTTCGAGCCCATCACCTGGGAGCGTGCCTTCGCGATCCTGGAGGAGCGGCTCGCGCGCATCCGCGCGAGCGATCCCAAGCAGCTCGCGCTGTTCACCGGGCGCGACCAGATGCAGGCGCTCACCGGCCTGTTCGCGCGCCAGTTCGGCACGCCGAACTACGCGGCGCACGGCGGCTTCTGCTCGGTGAACATGGCCGCCGGCATGATCTATTCCGTGGGCGGCAGCTTCTGGGAGTTCGGCGGGCCGGACCTCGAGCGCGCGAAGCTGTTCGTGATGCTCGGCACCGCCGAAGACCACCACAGCAACCCGCTGAAGACCGCCATCTCGAGGTTCAAGCGCGGTGGCGGCCGTTTCATTTCGGTCAACCCGGTGCGCACGGGCTACTCGGCGATCGCCGACGAATGGATCCCGATCCGCCCCGGCACCGACGGCGCGCTGCTGATGGCGCTGCTGCACGAGCTGGTGCGCACGGGCGAGGTGGACCATGCGTTCCTGCGCCGCTTCACCAACGCCCCGCAGCTCGTCGTGCTCGACGACGGCGAACGCGAAGGGCTGTTCGCGTTCGACCCCGCGGCCGGCCCGCCCGGGGACGGCCGCAACCCGCACAACAAGCTGGTGTGGGACCTGCGGACGGGCCGTGCGCTGCACGCCTACCCCGAGGGCATCGCGGACGGCATCGAGCCGGCGCTCGAAGGCCGCTTCGTGCTGCCGGACGGCACGCGCGTGGCGCCGGCGTTCCAGCTGCTGAAGGAGCGTGTGGCGCCGTGCACGCCCGAATGGGCCGAGACGATCACCGGTGTGCCGGCCGGGCGCATCCGGCGCCTCGCGCAGGAGCTGGGCGAGGCCGCTTTCCGCCAGGCCTTCGAGCTGCCCATCGCGTGGACGGATGCATGGGGGCGGCGGCACGCGACGACGCAGGCGCGGCCCGTCGCGTTCCACGCGATGCGCGGCCTGGCCGCGCATTCCAACGGCTTCCAGACCGTGCGCGCGCTGGCCGTGCTGATGTCGCTGCTGGGCACCATCGACGCGCCCGGCGGCTTTCGCCACAAGGCGCCGTACCCGCGCCACATCGTGCCGAACTACCGCGCGTTCAACGACCCGGCCCAGATCCGGCCGAACACGCCGCTCCCCGCCGCCCCGCTCGGGTTCCCCGCGAGTCCCGAGGAACTCGCGGTGCTGCCCGACGGCTCGCCGATGCGGATCGACCATGCGTTCTCGTGGGAGTACCCGCTGTCGGCCCACGGGCTGATGCACGACGTGCTCGCGAACGCGGCCAACGCGGACCCGTACCGCATCGACACGCTGCTGCTGTTCATGGCCAACATGGCGTGGAACTCCAGCATGTCGCCGCTGGAAGCGCGCGAGATGCTGACCCGGCGCGATGCGCACGGCCAGTACATGATCCCGTTCATCGCGGTGTGCGACACGTTCCAGAGCGAAACCGTCGCCTTCGCCGACCTCGTGCTGCCCGACACCACGTACCTCGAGCGGCACGACGTCATGAGCATGCTGGATCGCCCGATCTCCGAGTTCGACGGGCCGGTCGACTCGGTGCGCGTGCCGGTGGTCGAGCCGCCGCCGGGCTGCAAGCCGTTCCAGGAGGTGCTGGTCGAGCTCGCGTCGCGGCTGAAGCTGCCGGCCTTCACCACGCCAGAAGGCGGGCGCAAGTTCAAGGGCTACACCGATTTCATCACCGGCTTCGAGGTGCAGCCCGGCGTGGGCTTCCTCATGGGGTGGCGCGGCGCGGACGGCACCGAGCACCTGCGCGGCGCGCCCAATCCCGGACAGTGGGAACGCTACGTCGCGAACAACTGCGTGTTCCAGTACCACCTGCCCGAGGACATGCAGTTCATGCGCAACTGGAACCGCGCGTACCTCGACTTCGCGATGGCCAAGGGGTGGCGTCAACGAAACGACCCGGTGCAGGTCGCGCTGTACTCCGATACGCTGCAGGCGTTCCGGCTCGCCGCGCAGGGCAAGTCGCGCGGGCGGCAGCCGCCGGACCACCTGCGTCAACGCATCGCCACCTACTTCGACCCGCTGCCGTTCTGGTACCCGCCGCTGGAGCACGCGGCCACGGATTGCACGGCCTACCCGCTGGCCGCGGTCACGCAGCGGCCGATGGCGATGTACCACTCCTGGGATTCGCAGAACGCGTGGCTGCGGCAGATCCACAGCCACAACTACCTGCACGTGCATCCGTCCACCGCGCAAGCCGCGGGGGTCCAGGACGGCGGCTGGGCCTGGGTGGAGAGCTCGTGGGGACGGCTGCGCTGCCTGCTGCGCTACAGCGAGGCGGTGGAGCCGGGCACGGTATGGACCTGGAATGCGATCGGCAAGGGCCGGGGTGCCTGGCGCCTCGCGCCCGATGCCGACGAGTCGCGCGTGGGCTTCCTGCTGAACCACGTGATCGCCGGCAAGCTGCCGGCGCCCGGCTGGCCGGGTGGGCGCATGAGCAACTCCGACCCGATCACCGGGCAGGCCGCCTGGTACGACGTGCGCGTGCGCATCCGCCCGGCGCCGCCCACGGAGGCGGCGGAATCGTTCCCGCAGGTGAGGGCGATGCCCGCGCTGCCGGGGACGCGCGCGGTCCGGCAGGCGTTCGCCTACTTCGCCGGGAAGCGTGCGCCATGAGCAGCGCAGAAGCCACCCTGGCGCGGCAGCTCGCGTTGGTGATCGACCTCGACGTGTGCGTCGGCTGCCACGCGTGCGTGACCTCGTGCAAGGAATGGAACACCTCGGGCACGGCGGGCCCGCTGGGCGACCAGTCGGCCTACGGCGCCGCGCCTACCGGCACGTTCTTCAACCGCGTGCAGACCTACGAGGCGGGCGCCTTCCCCGCCACCGACACGATCCACTTCCCGAAAAGCTGCCTGCACTGCCAGGACCCGCCGTGCGTTCCGGTCTGCCCGACGGGCGCCAGCTACAAGCGCAAGGAAGACGGCATCGTGCTGGTGGACTACGACAAGTGCATCGGCTGCAAGTACTGCAGCTGGGCCTGCCCGTACGGCGCGCGCGAGTTCGACGAGCAGCGCCAGGTGATGACCAAGTGCACGCTGTGCGTGGACCGCATCCACGACGAGCAGCTGCCGCCGGCGGACCGCCGCCCGGCCTGCGTCAAGGCGTGCCCCACGGGAGCGCGCCTGTTCGGTGACGTGGCCGACCCCGACTCGGCCGTGTCGCGCGCCATCGCCGAGCGCGGCGGCTACGAGCTGATGCCCGAGTGGGGCACGCGTCCGGCCAACCGCTACCTGCCGCGGCGTTCGATGGCGGCCGCGGAGGGCACGCCCGAAGGAGGCGCATGAACCCGGCGTGGTCGGTGGTGTTCTTCACCGTGCTGGCCGGCTTCGGCCAAGGGCTCGCCGTGTGCCTTGCGCTGTCCGTGCTCGCGGGCTGGCTGCCGGCCGGCAGCCCCACGCTGCTGTGGGGCCTGGGGCTCGCCATCGCGCTGGTGGCCGGCGGCCTGGCGTCATCGTTCCTGCATCTCGGCCACCCGCTGCGGGGCTGGCGCGCGGCCGCCATGTGGCGCACCTCGTGGTTGTCGCGCGAGGTGATCGTGCTGCCGGTCTTCCTGGGCCTGCTCGCGCTCTGGTGGCTGGGCGTGTGGGGTGCCTGGGGTACCGCGTGGCCGCAGGCGCTGGCGTGGGGGCTGCCGCTCGCGGCGATCGGCCTCGCGGCGCTGCTTTGGTACTGCACTGCGATGATCTATGCCTGCATTCGCTTCATCCAGGAGTGGGCCCATCCGCTGACCGTGGCGAACTACCTGCTGATCGGGCTGTCGTCGGGCTTTGCGCTGGCGGCGGCGCTCGCTGCGGCGCGTGGCCAAAGCCGCATGCTGGCCGCGGTGGGGCCGCTCGCCCTCGTCCTCACGGCGCTGGCCGCGCTCGCGCGCACGGCGAGCCTGCGGCGCAACGCGACCCTGAAGCCGCGCTCGACACTGCAATCGGCCACCGGCGTGCATGCGCGGCGGCTCGTGCAGGTCTCGATGGGAATGACGGGCGGCAGCTTCAACACGCGCGAGTTCTTCCATGGCGTGGCCGATGTGTTGCTGCGGCGCATCACACGCGGCGCCATGCTGCTGGGCTTCGCACTGCCGCTGGGCTTGATGGCGTGGGCCGCAGCGGGCGGTGGCTTGCGCGGCTGGGTGCTGGCTTCGCTGGTGCAGGCGCTCGGCCTGCTGGCCGAGCGCTGGCTGTTCTTCGCGCAGGCGCGGCACCCGCAGAACCTCTACTACCAGCGGGTCTCCTGAGGTTATCCGCTTATATAAGCGGCAAGCCCGGTATCATGCGGGCATGGCCACACTCGCAAGAAAAAGAAGGCAGGCGGAGCAGGACAGTGACGAGGTCTACCAGCTCGCCGCCGAAATGTTCCGCGTCATGGCGGCCCCGATGCGGCTGAAGATCATCCGCGCGCTGTGCGACGGCGAGCGCAACGTGACCCAGCTGCTCGAGCTCGTCCCGACGACCCAGCCCAACATGTCGCAGCACCTGAACGTGCTGCACAACGCCGGCATCATTGGCCGGCGCCGCGAGGGTGTGCAGATCTACTACCGGATCATCAACGACCGCGTGGTGACGCTGTGCCGGGCGGTGTGCACGCAGATCGCCATCGAGGCGGACCTGCAGCACGCGTAGGAGCCTTGTCATTGCGGGCTTGACCCGCAATCCATGCTGGCGTGGTGCCATGCTTCGATGGATTCCGGGTCGAGCCCGGCATGACAACGTCTACAAGTACCCCGGGTTCGGCAGCGCGCCCGTGAGCCGCGGCACGTTGACCTGCCGCGGGGCGACCCGCCCGCCCTTCGCCTTCAGCCACTGCTCGACCAGTTCCCAAACCGGGCGGTGGCCGGCCCGCGCCGCTTCCTCGGCGACCGGGGCCCAGCCCGCCACCTTGTAGGTCCTGCCGGCCTCGATGGGCTTGCCGTCCAGGCGCATGTCCTCGATGCGCTTGCCCGCAGCCGCTGTCGGGTTGCAGGTGTACTGCAGGCCGCCGACCCGCACCATGTCGCCGCCCTGCTGGTAGTAGGGATCCGGGTTGAACAGGTTGTCGCAGACGTCCTCCAGCACCGTCCTGATCGTCTCGCCGGACATGGCAGTCACGGTGGCGTACGAGTACGTCGTGGCGGTCATGTCCATCAGCCACTCGCGCGTGATGTCCTGGCCGGCCAGCAGCGTCGTGCCCCAGCGGAAGCCCGGCGAGAACGCGATCTCGGCGCCCTGGACTTCCATCAGCGCATCGAGCAGCAGCTGGTCGCCCGAGCCGTTGAAGTTGCCGCGGCGGTACAGCGTGCCTTCGGTGACGGCGAGCTTCTCCGCCAGCTTCGCTTCGTACGGGGCCCGGATGCGTGCGATCAGCTTCGCCATGTCCGGGTCGGCCGGCAGCATGTTCGCGAACACCGGCAGCAGGCGGTAGCGATAGTCGGCCACCTTGCCGGCGCGCACGTCCAGGTCCATCACGGCGAGGAACTTGCCGTTCGACCCCGCGTTGGTCACCAGCGTGCGGCCGCCGCGGTTGGGGACCACGGTCGCCACCGGCATGCCGTCGTGCGTGTGGCCGCCGAGGATGGCGTCGATGCCGCTCACGCGGCTGGCCATCTTCAGGTCCACGTCCATGCCGTTGTGGCTGAGGACGACGACCACCTGCGCGCCCTTGGCGCGCGCTTCGTCCACCACCTTCTGCATGTTCGCGTCCTGGATGCCGAACTCCCATTCGGCCACCATGTAGCGCGGGTTCGCGATCGGTGTGTAGGGGAAGGCCTGGCCGACGATCGCGCACGGCACGCCGTTGATCTCGCGCAGCACATAAGGCTTGAACACAGGGTCGCCGAAGTCGTTGGTCCTGATGTTCTGCGCCAGGAACTCGACGCGCCCGGCGAAGTCCTTTTCGACGATTTCCTTCACGCGCTCCATGCCGAGGGTGAACTCCCAGTGCCCGGTCATGACGTCCACGCCGAGCAGCTTGCAGGCGTCGACCATGTCCTGGCCCTTGGTCCACAGCGCGGTGGCCGAGCCTTGCCAGGTATCGCCACCGTCCAGCAGCAGCGCGCCGGGCCGGCTCGCCTTCAGGCGCTTGACCAGCGTGGCGAGGTGGGCGAAGCCGCCGACCTTGCCGTAGCGGCGCGCGGCTTTCTCGAAGTCGAGGCAGGTGAGGGCGTGCGCTTCGGCGCTGCCGGGTCGCACCCTGGCCACCTTCAGCAGGTGCTCGCCCACCAGGTGCGGCAAGTTGCCCTGCATCGCGCCGATGCCGAGGTTGACGCTCGGCTCGCGGAAGTGGACCGGGTTCAGCTGCGCGTGGCAGTCGGTCATGTGCAGCAACGACACGTTGCCGAACGTCGGCACGTCGTACAGCCCGGCGGCCGCAGTCGCCGCATCCGCCTCGGCCCAGCGGCCGAGGCCCATGCCGGCCACCGACGCGGCGCCCAGCACCTGCAGGAAGTCGCGCTTGGAGAGGTTCATCGCAGCAGCAAGGTCAGGAGACGACCGCTTCGTCGGTGCGGCTGTCCCCCTTGTTGTCCTTCCAGGTCACGGCCACCTTGTCACCGGCCTTCGCGCCCTTGAGGGTGAACTGCAGGAACGGGTTCTTCGACACTGCGGGGCCCCACTCGGCGGCCATCGCGGGCTTGCCGTTCACGGTGGCGCTCACTTCGGTGATGTGCCACGCCGGCACCGCCTTGCCGGACGCATCCTTGCGCTGGCCGGTTTCCATCTCGTGGCTCATGAGGACGCGCACGACGGCATTGCCGCCGGACGCCTGCGCGCGGATGCGCATCGGGTCTGCCATGTTGTTGCTCCTCTGTTCGGTGGGTTTCGTTGCCGTGCCGTTCAGCCGCCGCAGCCGCCGAGCGTCACCTTGACTTCCTTGCGCGCGTAGAACGCCTTGCCGTCGCCGGTGATGGCGACCGCGTACACGTCCGAGGTCTGGCCCATCTTCGCGCGCGTCGCGAAGCTCGCCTCGACCATGTCGCTCACGTCGAACTTGGCGACCAGCGCGCTCGGGTTCTTCTCGACCAGCACCAGCAGGTGCTTGATGCCCGGCAGGGTCGAAGCCGCGGCCAGCGGCACCACCGCGCCGTTCTCGGCGATGTCGGGCGCGGTGAGGGTCACGTCCTTGCTCTCGGCGGGCGCGCCGCCGCCGTACGCCTTGACGGCATCGGCGACGTTCTTCGCGTCGAACGCGGACTTGTTGAAGGCGAAGGCGTGGGTCGGGACCAGGCCGGTGCCGGCCAGGAGACCGGCCAGGGCCACGCTCTGCTTGAGGGTTTGACGGCGGTTCTGCATGGGGTGCACTCCAGGGGAAAAAACGTTGTTCAGCGGCCGGCGCCCGAGGCCAGCCAGTCGGCGATGTAGCGCGCGTCGTCGGCGCTCAGCGCCTGCGGCGGCATGGGCACGTTGCCCCACACGCCGGCGCCGCCCGAGCGGATCTTGCCGGCGAGGTAGTCGCCGCGGCCCGCATGCTTGGCCGCGATGTCGGCCCAGCTCGGGCCCACCAGCTTGCGGTCCGAGGCATGGCAGGCGGTGCAGGTGTTCCTGGCCAGCAGGTCCGACGGCGCGGCCTGGGTGGCGGCCGCCGCGGCCACGGGCGCTCGCTGCGGCGGTGCGGCCTTCGCGAGCGCGGGCGCCCCTTCGGGCCGCGTCGTGTCGGCGCCGCGCTGCGGGCCGACCAGCCGGTTCTGCTCCGCCAGGTTGCCGTGCGCGTTGCGGGCGAAGGGCGGCAGGATCGACGCGACCTTCTCCTCGACGGGGCAGTCCTTCATGCAGGCGGTGGCCTGCACGTCGGGCCGCGCCTTCGGGTCGAATTCCTTGCCCGGCCACAGGCCGTGCGAGGTGCTCACGCCGTTGCGGTTGGGCAGCCGCTGCTGCACGTCGGCGATGTTGCGGTCGCTCAGTACGAAGTCGTCGGCCACGATGCGCCCGAGGTTGAGCAGGTAGGCCGTCACCGCATAGACCTCGTCGGTCGACAGCGACTTGGGCGCGTTCCACGGCATCGCGCGGTTGATGTAGTCCCACAGCGTCGAGAGGGTGGACAGCTTCATCAGCGTCGAGCGGCCGGGGAAGTCGCTGCGGCGCAGGTTGGCCACGCGGCCGGTGCGGATGTCTTCGTCGGTGGTGCCGCCCACCAGCGGGGCGAACACTTCGTTGGACTCGCCGAACACGCCGTGGCAGGAGGCACACTTGCCTTCCCATACGTCCTGTCCCCTGGCGACGGAGCCGGAGCCCTTGGGCAGGCCGGCGAAGTCCGGGCGCACGTCGATGTCCCAGGCCTTCACCTCAGCCGCCGTGGCGGCGCGGCCGATGCCGGGAAAGCGGTCGGCCTGCGCGTGCGCGGCGCCGGCAGCCAGCAGCACCAGCGCGGCGGCGGCCACGCGTTCAACCCAGCTGGACATTCTTCACCTCGCCGCTCGCCTGCACCAGCCAGGACTGGATCGCGTTGTTATGGTAGATCGATCGCGTGCCGCGCACGCCGCGCAGCTGGCGGTAGGTGGGCTGCACGTAGCCGGTCTCGTCGGTCGCGCGGCTCTGCACGATGGCGGGCTTGCCGTCCCACACCCAGTCGAGGTTGAAGCGGGTGAGGCACTTGCCCATCACGGGGCCTTCCAGGCGCGCCGCTCGCCAGGTGCGGCCGCCGTCCACGGTGACGTCGACCTTCTTCACCTTGCCGCGCCCCGACCAGGCGAGGCCGGAGATGTTGTAGAAGCCCCTGTCGAGGAGCACCTGGCCGCCCGACGGCGTGGTGACCACGCTCTTGCACTCCTGGATGCTGGTGTACTGGCGGTGCACGCCGTCCGGCATCAGGTCGACGTAGTGCAGCACTTCGTCCTTGGACGCCCAGGGCTGGTCGCCCACCTCGATGCGGCGCAGGTACTTCACCCAGCTCACGCCCTGCACGCCCGGCACCACCAGCCGCAGCGGGTAGCCGTTCTCCGGCCGCAGCATCTCGCCGTTCTGGCCGAACGCCACCAGCACCTCGCCCGACGTGACCAGCGACATCGGGATCGTGCGCGTCATCGACGAGCCGTCCGCACCCTCGGCCAGCACGAACCGGCCCTTCTTCAGGTCGGCGCCGGCCAGCTCCAGCAGCGTGGCGAGCGGCACGCCGGTGAACTCGCTGCACGAGAGCATCCCGTGCGTGTACTGCACCGTCGGCACGGCGACGTTGCCCCATTCCATCCCGGTGTTGGCCCCGCACTCGATGAAGTGGAAGCGCGACACCGACGGCAGCCGCATCAGGTCGTCGGCGGTGAAGACCTTGGGCGTCTTCACGAGGCCGTTGACCATGAACCTGTGCTTCGACGGATCGATGTCCCACCAACCCTGGTGGTGCCGCTCGAAGTGCAGGCCGCTGGGCGTGACGATGCCGAACAGCGACTGCAGCGGCGCGAACGACACCGAGGCCTGAGGGGTCTGGGTGAGCCCCGGGCTCTGGCGGCGCTGCACGTTGCGCTCGTACTTCGAGGGCTTGCCGTAGCCGTCGGTCACGACGGGCTGGCCGAGTCCCCGGCTGTGCTCGGGCAGTTCGAGGATGTTCGGGTCGCCGTCGGCGGGCGCCTTCGGCTGCGCCAGCGTGCCGCTGGCGGCTACGCCCGCGGCGGCCGCGGCGAACGCGCTGCGCAGGAAGTCGCGCCGGCCGGCCCTGGCCTCGGCAAACACCCGCTCGACGCCCTCGCGGCCGATGAAGTTCTCCGGCGCCTTGGCGAGGCGGCCGGCCACGGGGAAAGCGGTCACGAATTCTCCTTTTCCGTTGGCGGCAGGAAGCTGCCGACGGCGCTGCAGAGGAACCTGCCGGTCTCCTCGCTGGTGCGGTAATAGACTTGCGCACCCTGCCGCCGGCGGGCGAGCAGCCCCGAGCGGTAGAGCAGGTTCAGCTGGTGCGACAGGCCCGAAGGCGGCATGCCGATCGCCGTGGCGAGCTCGCCCACGCACAGCTCGCGGCCGCACAGTGCTTTCACGATGCGCAGGCGCGGCACGGTGGACAGCAGCGAGAAGACCTCGGCCGCGCGTTCGAGCGACGTGCAGGCCCGCGGGGAGAGGGTCGCCATTGCGTTATCCATCGTGACCTGAAAATATGCGTAGATGATGATGTGTGGGGCGAGGGAGCGCGCGGAACGGCCGCGCCTACTTCGCTCCCTGCAGGATCCACGCGGCAAGCCGCTGCGCGTCGTCGTCCGCCAGGGCGGCCTGCGGCGGCATCGGCACCGGCCCCCAGCGGCCCGTGCCCCCGAACTTGATGCTGCGGGCCAGCTGCGCCTGCGCGTCCTTCTGGCCGGCGTACTTCTTCGCGATGTCCTGGTAGGCCGGGCCGACCAGCTTCTTGTCGACAGCGTGGCACGCCAGGCAGGCGTTCTTCTGCGCCAGCTCCATGCTGGCGAAGGCGGGGCTGCACGCGAGCACGGCGGCGGCGGACAGCAGTAAGCGGCGCATCAAGAATTTGTCCTAGATCAGTGCGAGTTAATATAAGAAGACGGTAATGTATGAGACGAATGTTGCCCGCGATTTCGGGGTAAACCCGCGCTCAGGCGTAGCGCGCGGCCATCCGTTCCAGCGGCACCGGCCGGATGCGCCCGGCCTGGCCGGCGCAGCCGAAAGCCTCGAAGCGCGCCCTGCAGATGCCACGCGCCGCCTGGCGCGCCGCGGCCATCGCCTTGCGCGGGTCGAACTCGCTGCGTTCGGCCGCGAGCGAACGGCGCATCGCGCCCGTCATCGCGAGGCGGATGTCGGTGTCGATGTTGACCTTGCGCACACCGCTGGCGATGCCGCGCCGGATCTCCTCGACCGGCACGCCGTACGTAGTCCGGATGTCGCCGCCATGCTCGCGGATGATCGCCAGCCACTCCTGCGGCACGCTGGAGCTGCCGTGCATCACGAGGTGCGTGCCCGGGATGCGGGCGTGGATCGCGGCGATGCGGTCGATGGCGAGGATGTCGCCGGTCGGCTGCCGGGTGAACTTGTAGGCCCCGTGGCTGGTCCCGATCGCGATCGCGAGCGCGTCCACCCCGGTGCGTTCGACGAAGTCGCGCGCCTGCAGCGGGTCGGTGAGCAGCATGTCGTGCGACAGCCGGCCGGCCGCTCCCACGCCGTCTTCCTCGCCCGCCTCGCCGGTCTCCAGCGAGCCGAGGCAGCCCAGCTCGCCTTCGACGGACACGCCCACTGCGTGCGCCATCTCGCAGACCTTGCGCGTGACCTCGACGTTGTAGTCGTAGCTCGCCGGCGTCTTCGCGTCCTCGCGCAGCGAGCCGTCCATCATCACGCTGGAAAAGCCCGAGCGGATCGACTGCTGGCACACCGCGGGCGTGGCGGCGTGGTCCTGGTGCAGCACCACCGGCAGCGAGGGGTGGGTCTCGATCGCGGCCAGCACGATGTGGCGCAGGTAGGCTTCGCCGGCATACTTGCGCGCGCCGGCGGACGCCTGCAGGATCACCGGGCTCGCGGTTTCTTCCGCGGCTTCCATGATCGCCTGCACCTGCTCCAGGTTGTTGACGTTGAACGCCGGCACGCCGTAGCCGTTCTCGGCCGCGTGGTCCAGCACCTGCCTCAGGGAAAGGAGGGCCATGGGGTGTGCTCCTTGCGAGGGTCAGTGGGCGGCGCGCTGCTGCAGCACCTCGATGGCGGGCAGGGTGCGGCCCTCCAGCACTTCGAGGAAGGCGCCGCCGCCAGTGGAGATGTAGTCGATGCCGCGCGCCACGCCGTACTTCGCGATGGCGGCGAGCGTGTCGCCGCCGCCGGCGATGCTGAAGGCTGGCGAGCGTGCGATGGCACGCGCGATGGCCTCGGTGCCGGCGCCGAACGCTTCCAACTCGAAGACGCCGACGGGGCCGTTCCAGACGACGCTGCCCGCATCCAGCAATTGCTGCGCATGACGCTGCGCCGTTGCCGGCCCGATGTCGAGGATGAGATCGTCCGGCTCGACCGAAGTGGCCGGCTTCACCACGGCAGGCGCGCCGGCGGCCAGGCGCTTCGCGGTCACCACGTCTGACGGCATGGGCACTTCGGCGCCGCGCCTGCGCATGGCGTCCATCACGGCACGCGCTTCGTCCACCAGGGCGGGCTCGGCCAGGCTGCCGCCGATCGGCAAGCCGGCGGCGAGCATGAACGTGTTGGCGATCCCGCCGCCCACGATGAGGCGGTCGACCTTGCCGGCGAGCGACTTGAGGATGGCGAGCTTGGTCGACACCTTGGAGCCGCCCACCACCGCGGCCAGCGGCCGCTTCGGCTGGGCGAGCGCGCGCCCGAGCGCGTCCATCTCCGCCGCGAGCAGGGGCCCGGCGCAGGCGATCGGCGCGAAGCGTGCGATGCCGTGCGTGCTGGCCTCGGCGCGGTGCGCGGTGCCGAACGCGTCGTGCACGAACACCTCGCACAGGCCCGCCATGCGGCGCGCCAGTGCTTCGCTGTTCTTCTTCTCTCCGGCATTGCCGCGGCAGTTTTCCAGCAGCACGAGCTGCCCCGGTTGCACCGCCACGCCGTCCACCCAGTCCCGCACCAGCGGCACTTCGCGGCCGCGCAATTCACCCATGCGGCGGGCCACCGGGGCGAGCGACTCCCGCGGCTGCAGCGCGCCCTCCTCCGGGCGGCCCAGGTGGCTGGTCACCATCACGGCCGCGCCGGCCGCGAGGGCCATGCGCACGCCATCCAGGCTGGCGCGGATGCGTGTGTCTTCCGCGATGCTGCCGTCCGGATGCAGGGGCACGTTGAGGTCGGAGCGGATGAACACGCGCTTGCCCGCGGGAAAGCCGGTCTGCACGACGTCCGAGAAGCGCAGTACGGTATCGTTCACGCGGTGGCCTCCTCGACCAGGGGCCGCAGGTCATCCAGCAGCCGGTCCGGCGCGCTGGCCGCGATCGGCGCGCCCATGTTGTAGCCGTAGGTCAGCGCCCAGATGGGCACGCCCGCATTGCGCGCGGTCGCCACGTCGATCGACGAGTCGCCGATGAACAGGGCCCGCTCGCGCGGCACGCCCAGACTGCGCAGGCAATCGAGCACCCCGGCCGGGTCGGGCTTCTTCGCCGGCAGCGTGTCGCCGCAGACGACGTGGTCGACCAGCCCGCGCAGCGCGTGCCGGCGCAGCACGGACACCGTGAAGCGCTGTTCCTTGTTGGTGACGATGGCGCGCCGCACGCCGCGCCGCCCCAGGTCCTTCAGCACCTCGCGCACGTGGGGGTAGAGCCAGCTGCGCGTGCCGCAGCGGCGTTCGTAGTCGCCGTCGAAGGCGGCCAGCGCACCGTGGAACAGCTCGCTCGTGCGCACGCGGTCCACGGCCACCCCGGCGGCGAACGCGAACGCCTGCGCCAGCAGCTCGCGCGTGCCGTGGCCGATCCATCGTTCCACCTGCTCGTGCGCCACCGGCGGCAGGCCGGCGTGCCACAGCGTGTCGTTCACCGCGTCCAGGATCTCCGCGGCGGTGGCGACCAGTGTCCCGTCCAGGTCGAACATCACCAGGTCGTAGTCCGTCATGGAGCGAGCACCGCCTTGTCGCGGCGCACCAGCTGCCGCACTTCCTGCACGACGCGCGCGGCGGTGATGCCGAAGTGCGCGAACAGGTCCCGGGCCGGCGCCGATTCGCCGAAGGTCGCGATGCCGATCACCACCCCGTCGAGGCCGACGTACTTTCGCCAGAAGTCCGGATGCGCCGCCTCGATCGCAAGTGCCGGCAGGCCCCGCGGCAGCACCGAGCCCCTGTAGGCCTGCGGCTGCCGGTCGAAGCGGCTGGTGCAGGGCATGGACACCACGCGCGTGGCGATGCCTTCCAGCGCCAGCTCGGCCTGCGCGGCGAGCGCCAGCGAGACCTCGGAGCCCGTCGCGAGGAGCACGGCCTGCGCGCCTTCGATGTCCGAGAGCACGTAGCCGCCGCGCCGCACGTCCTCGGCCCGCGCAGCGTCGCCAGGGAGGCGAGGCAGGTTCTGGCGCGACAGGCACAAGGCCGAGGGGCCGTCGGCGCGCTCGGCGGCGCAGCACCACGCCACTGCGGTCTCGAGCGCATCGCAGGGCCGCCACACGTCCAGGTGCGGGATGAGCCTGAGCGAGGGCACGTGCTCCACGCACTGGTGCGTGGGGCCGTCCTCGCCGAGGCCGATCGAGTCGTGCGTGAGCACGTGCACCACGCGCAGCTTCATCAGCGCCGCCATGCGGATCGCGTTGCGGCTGTAGTCGCTGAAGGTGAGGAAGGTGCCGCCGTAGGGGATGTAGCCGCCGTGCAGGGCCATGCCGTTCATGACGCCGGCCATGCCGAACTCGCGCACGCCGTACGACAGGTGGTTGCCCCACATGCCCGGCCGCGCGCGCACGCTGCCCTTGAAGTCGGTGAGGTTGGAGGCGGTGAGGTCCGCGGAGCCGCCGAACAGCTCGGGCAGCAGCGGCGCCAGCGCGTCGAGCGCGAGCTGGCTGGCCTTGTGCGTCGCCACGGCGTCCGGCCGGGCGGCGCATTGCGCGAGCGCGGCCGCCGCCTGCTCGCGGTACGCCTGCGGCAACTCACCTGCCATGCGGCGCTCGAATTCCTGCGCGAGCTGCGGGAAGTGCGTGCGATAGGACTCGAAGGCCTCGCGCCAGCGGCGCTCGGCCGCGGCGCCACGCTCGCGCGCATCCCAGGCGGCGGCCACGTCCTGCGGCATCTCGAAGGGGGCGGCAGACCAGCCCAGGGCCGCGCGCGTCGCCTGCGTTTCCGCCGCGCCGAGCGGCGCGCCATGCACGTCGTGCGTGCCCGCGCGGTGCGGGGAGCCCTTGCCGATCACCGTGCGGCAGCAGACCAGGGTCGGGCGGCCGTCGGGCCGCACGGCCTGCGCCCTCGCGGCGCGCAGGGCCGCATCGATCGCGGCCGCATCGTGGCCGTCGACCCCCGCGATCACGTGCCAGCCGTAGGCTTCGAACCGCTTGGCCGTGCCGTCGCCGAACCAGTCCTGCACGGGGCCGTCGATCGAGATGCCGTTGTCGTCGTAGAGCGCGACCAGGCGCGAAAGGCGCAGCGTCCCGGCCAGCGAGCAGGCTTCGTGGCTCACGCCTTCCATCAGGCAGCCGTCGCCCATGAACACGTAGGTGAAGTGGTCGACGACCGGGAAGCCCTCGCGGTTGAACTCCTGCGCAAGCAGCTTTTCGGCCAGCGCCATGCCCACCGCGTTCGCGAGGCCCTGGCCCAGCGGGCCGGTGGTCGTTTCCACCCCGGGGGTGAGGCCGAACTCGGGATGCCCCGGCGTGCTGCTGTGCAGCCGCCGGAACGCCTGCAGCTCGGTCATCTGCAGATCGTAGCCCGTGAGGTGGAGCAGCGAATACAGCAGCATCGAAGCGTGGCCGTTCGACAGCACGAAGCGATCGCGATCGGGCCACGCCGGGTTCGCCGGGTTGTGGGCCAGGTGCGTATCCCACAGCACCTGGGCCATGTCGGCCATGCCCATCGGCGCGCCGGGGTGGCCGGAGTTCGCGCGCTCGATGGCGTCGACCGACAGGATGCGCAGCGCATCGGCCATGCAGCGGCGCAGCGCGGGGGCCCTGGTTTCCATGCCTGCTCCCGGCTCAGGCCGTGCCGAGGGCGCGCTTGCGCCGCTCCATCATCCGCCACACGAAGGGCGTGAAGATCAGCTGCATCGCCAGTTCCATCTTGCCGCCCGGGACGACGACGGTGTTGGCGCGCGACATGAAGGAGTCGTGGATCATGTTGAGCAGGTAGGGGAAGTCGATGCCCTTGGGATTGGCGAAGCGGATGACGACGAAGCTCTCGTCCGGCGCGGGGATCTCGCGCGCGATGAACGGGTTGGAAGTGTCCACGCACGGCACGCGCTGGAAGTTCACGTGCGTGTGGGTGAACTGCGGGCAGATGTAGTTCACGTAGTCGGGCATGCGCCGCAGGATGGTGTCGGTCACCGCCTCGGTCGAATAGCCCCGCTTGGCCTTGTCGCGCCACAGCTTCTGGATCCACTCGAGGTTGATCACCGGCACCACGCCGATCAGGAGGTCGGGGTACTTCGCCACGTTCGCCTCGGGCGTCACCACGGCGCCATGCAGGCCTTCGTAGAACAGCAGGTCGGTGCGCTCGGGCAGCGGCTCCCACGGCGTGAACGTGCCCGGCGGCAGGCCGTAGGGCGCCGCCTCCTCGTCGTCGTGTAGGTACTTGCGGCGCATGCCCTGGCCGGTCTCGCCGTAGCTGCGGAACAGCTGGGCGAGCTCCGCGAACAGGTTGTTCTCGGGGCCGAAGTGGCTGAAGTGACGGTCACCGGCCCGCTCGGCCCCGGCCTGCCGCCGCTTCATCTCCTGCCGGTCGAACCGGTGGAAGCTGTCGCCTTCGATGATGGCGGCGTCGACCTGTTCGCGGCGGAAGATGTTCTCGAAGGTGCGCGTCACCGAAGTGGTGCCCGCGCCGGACGAACCGGTGATGGCGATGATGGGATGTCGTTCGGACATGGTCTTTCAGGCGGTGAACAGGCTGCGCTCCGCGAACAGGGGCGTGGCGACTTCGCGCGGCAGCAGCTCGGCGTGGTAGCGCTCGATGCGTTCGACTTCGCTGCGCGAGCCGAATACGAGGCCGATGCGCTGGTGCAGCGACTGCGGCTCGACGTCGAGCACGCCCTGCCGCGCGGTGCTGGCCCGGCCACCCGCCTGTTCCATCACGAAGCCGATCGGGTTGGCTTCGTACAGCAGGCGCAGGCGCCCGGCGCGGCTCGCGTCCTTGCTGTCGCGCGGGTACAGGAACACCCCGCCGCGCATGAGGATGCGGTGCGCCTCGGCCACCATCGACGCGATCCAGCGCATGTTGAAGTCCTTGCCCCGGGGGCCGTCACGCCCGGCCTGGCATTCCTCGACGTAGCGCTGCACGGGCGGCTCCCAGAAGCGGCGGTTCGACGCGTTGATCGCGAACTCCTGTGTATCGGGTGGCACCTTCAGGTCCGGGTGCGTGAGCATGAATTCGCCCAGGTGCGGGTCGAGCGTGAAGCCGGCGACGCCGTTACCGACGGTGAGGATGAACATGGTGGCCGGACCGTAGATCGCGTAGCCGGCGGCCACCTGGCGGCGGCCCGGCTGCAGGAAGTGCTGCGCGGTGAGTTCGCCCTGCTGCGCCTCGTCAGGCGCGCGCAGCACCGAGAAGATGCTGCCCACCGCCACGTTCACGTCGATGTTGCCCGAGCCGTCCAGCGGGTCGAACAGCAGCAGGTACTTGCCGCGCGGGTGGTGAACGGGAATTGGGTGCGGCTGCTCCAGCTCTTCCGAGGCCATCCCCGCGAGGTGGCCGCCCCATTCGTTCATGGCCAGGAAGAGGTCGTTGGCGACCACGTCCAGCTTCATCTGCTGTTCGCCCTGGACGTTCACCGCGCCGCCCGCGCGGCCGAGGGCGCCGCCGAGCGCGCCGAACGCGACCGCGCGCGCGATCGCCTTGCAGGCGAGGGCGACGTCGAGGATCAGCGCGTTGAAGTCGCCGGTCGCCTGCGGGAAGCGCCGGCGCTGGTCGATCAGGTACTGGGTGAGGGTGATGCGGTTCGCCAGCGGCATGGCCAGTCCTTCAATGCACGAGGGCGGGCTCGCCGTGCCACGCCCGCAGGTCGGCGACACCGACGCCCGACAGCGAATCGAGCACGCGCAGCGCGCCCGCGAAGTCGTGGCCGGCGGTGAACCGCGTCGGCGTGACGATGGTGGGCATGCCCGCCGCCCGCGCGGCGCGCAGCCCGTTGGACGAGTCCTCGAACGCGATGCAGGCCGGCGGCGGCAGCCCGAGCGTCCGCAGCACCTGCTGGTACACCAGCGGGTGCGGCTTCTTCAGCGGCGCCGTCGACGCGTCGCACACCGCCTGGAAGTCGAGGCGCCAGTGCGGCCCCAGCGCGCGGCGCAGCAGCGCGGCGACGTTGGTGGGCGAAGTGGTGGTGGCGATCGCCAGCCGCAGCCCATGGCGCTTCGCCTCCTCCAGCAGGCGCAGCACGCCCGGCCTGAGCGGGACGCGCCCGGCATTCACCATCGCTTCGTACGCCGCCGTCTTGGCGAGGTGCACGCGCTCCACGGTGTCGCGCACGCCGCGGCCGTCGACGTCGACCACGTGCCCGCGCACCTGGTTCCAGTAGTACAGGATGCGCTCCTTGCCGCCGGACACGTCGAGCAGGCGCCGGTACAGGGCCGTGTCCCATTCCCAGTCGAGGCCCTCGTCGGCGAAGGCCTGGTTGAAGGCCTCCAGGTGGAAGCGTTCGGTGTCGGCGAGCGTGCCGTCCACGTCGAACAACAGGGCTTGCAGGTGCTTCATGGGTCTCCTTCAGCCGGGCTGGAACAGGCGGCTGGCCAGCAGGTCCTGCGCCTCGATGGTGGTCAGGTCGCGCGCCGTCAGCTCGCGCTCGCGGTCGGCGAACACGCGGCTCGCATGCCGCAGGCGGGCGCGGTCGAGCGCGTTGCGCACGCTGCGCGCGTTGGCGAAGTGCGGCCGCTGCATGCGCATGCCGATGTAGCGCTCCAGCGCCTCGACAGCGCCTTCGCCCAGGCGGTAGTTCTGCGCCTCGAGCATCCTGCCGGCGATCGTCAGCAGCTCCTCGCGCGCGTAGTCCGGGAAGTCGAGGTGGTGCGCGACGCGCGAGGTCATCCCCGGGTTGCTGCGGAAGAACGTCTCCATGCGGTCGGCGTAGCCGGCGAGGATCACCACGAGGTCGTCGCGCTGGTTCTCCATCACCTGCAGCAGGATCTCGATGGCTTCCTGGCCGTAGTCGCGTTCGTTCTCGGGGCGGTACAGGTAGTAGGCCTCGTCGATGAAGAGCACGCCGCCCATGGCTTTCTTCAGCACTTCGCGCGTCTTGGGCGCGGTGTGGCCGATGTACTGGCCGACCAGGTCGTCGCGGGTCACGGCCACCAGGTGGCCTTTGCGGACGTACCCAAGGCGGTGCAGGATCTGCGCCATGCGCAGGGCCACGGTGGTCTTGCCGGTGCCCGGGTTGCCGGTGAAGCTCATATGCAGGCTCGGCGCCTGCGCCGTGAGGCCCAGGTGGGCGCGCAGCTTGTCGACCACGAGCAGCGCGGCGATGTCGCGGATGCGGGCCTTCACGGGCGCGAGGCCCACGAAGTCGCGATCGAGCTCGGCGAGCACCTCCTCGACCTGCGAGCCGGCAAGCACGTCGGCAACGGAGCGGGCGGCCAGTTCCACGTCAATAGCGCTCCAGCTCCGGCCGCGCCCCGGCATAGCCGCGCGTCGTGTAGCGCATCGAACGCCCCTGCGCCTCCTGCCGCTCGAGGCAGAAGCCGGGCTCGTGGCCGGGCCGGTTCACGAGGAAGCTCATCGCGATCGACTCCACGCCGCGTGTCGAGTCGAACGCCATCAGCCGGATGTAGAGGTTGGGGAAGGCCTTGCGGCACTCCTTCAGTTCGGCCAGCACGCTGGCCGCGTCGCGCAGGTCGAACATCGGCATGCCGAACATCTCCCAGTACGTATTGCGCGGGTGCGGGTCGTCGGTGTACTCGACGCTGAACGCATAGCCCTTGTCGAGGCCGTACTGGACCTGCAGCGCGATCTCTTCGTCGGTGAGGTCGGGCAGGAAGCTGAACTGGCCCTGCGTGAGCCGGCCGGTGGGATTGGTCATCATGGTGCGGCTCCTTGCCTCAGGCGGCGACCGGCGTCACGGCGTAATCGCTCGCGTCGGTCGACTGGTAGTTGAAGGTGATGTCGCCCCAGGTCTCGAGCGCGGCCTGCAGCGGGCCGCACCACTGCGCCGCGCGGCGCAGGATGTCGGGGCCTTCCTGCAGGAGGTCCTTGCCTTCGTTGCGGGCCTTCACCATCGCTTCCAGCGCGACGCGGTTGGCGGTGGCGCCGGCCTGGATGCCTTGCGGATGGCCGATGGTGCCACCGCCGAACTGCAGGATCACGTCGTCGCCGAACAGCTCCAGCAGCTGGTGCATCTGGCCCGCGTGGATGCCGCCGGAGGCCACCGGCATCACCTTCTTCGTGTCGGCCCAGTCCATGTCGAAGTACAGGCCGCGCGGCAGGTCGGTGCGGGTGTAGCTGTCGCGGCACACGTTGTAGTAGCCCTGCACGGTGAGCGGGTCGCCTTCGAGCTTGCCGACTGCGGTGCCGGCGTGCAGGTGGTCGCAGCCCGCGAGGCGCAGCCACTTGGCGACGACGCGGAAGCTCACGCCGTGGTTCTTCTGCCGCGTGTAGGTGCCGTGGCCGGCGCGGTGCATGTGCATCAGCATGTCGTTGCGGCGGCACCATTCGGCCATCGACTGGATCGCTGTCCAGCCGATCACCAGGTCCACCATCACGACGATCGAGCCGAGGTCCTTCGCGAACTCCGCGCGCTCGTACATCGCTTCCATCGTGCCGGCGGTGACGTTCAGGTAGGAGCCCTTCACCTCGCCCGTGACGGCCTGCGCCTTGTTGACGGCGTCCATCACGTACAGGAAGCGGTCGCGCCAGTGCATGAAGGGCTGCGAGTTGATGTTCTCGTCGTCCTTCATGAAGTCGAGCCCGCCCTTAAGGCCCTCGTAGATGACGCGGCCGTAGTTGCGGCCGGACAGCCCCAGCTTGGGCTTGGTGGTGGCGCCGAGCAGCGGGCGGCCGAACTTGTCGAGGCGTTCGCGCTCGACCACCAGCCCGGTCGGCGGGCCCTTGAAAGTCTTCACGTAGGCGACCGGGATGCGGATGTCCTCCAGCCGCGCGGCCTTCAGCGGCTTGAACGAGAACACGTTGCCGATCAGGCTGGCCGTCATGTTGGCGATCGAGCCTTCCTCGAACAGGACCAGGTCGTAGGCGACCCACGCGAAGTACTGCCCCGGGTTGTTCGGCACCGGCTCGACGCGGTACGCCTTGGCGCGATAGCTGTCGCAGGCCGTCAGCCGGTCGGTCCACACCACCGTCCAGGTGGCGGTGGAGGATTCCCCGGCGACCGCGGCGGCCGCCTCCTCCGGGTCCACGCCGTCCTGCGGCGTGATGCGAAACAGGCATACCGTGTCGGTGTCCTTCGGCACGTAGTCGGGCATCCAGTAGCCCATCTGCCGGTACTTGAGGACGCCTGCGCTGTAGCGCTTCCTCGCGTCGCGGATCTCGGTGCCGCCCATTCGCTGCTCGCTTTCGTGTCGCTGATCGACGGGCGGACTATAAGCAGCCGATTAAATAAGGTAAATTCAGTTCTTGTTAGCATTCACTTAAGCAAAAACTGAATGAAGAACGCCACGTTCCGCCAGCTGCGCGTGTTCAGCGAAGTCGCGCGCCACCTGTCGTTCGCGCGGGCGGCGCAGGCGCTCCACCTCACGCCGCCCGCGGTCACCATGCAGGTCAAGGAGCTGGAGGCGCAGGTCGGACTCGCGCTGTTCGAGCGCAGCGGACGCAAGGTGTCCCTGACCACCCCCGGCGAGTACATGCTGGTGTACGCGCGCAAGCTGCTGTCGACGCTGAAGGATGCGGAAGATGCGCTGGCGCGGCTGAAGCGCGTCGAGGCCGGGACGCTGGCCATCGGCATGGTCAGCACGGCCAAGTACTTCCTGCCGCGGCTGCTGGCGGAGTTCCGCCGTGAGCATCCGACCGTGGAGCTCCGGCTGGCCGAGGGCAACCGGGAGAAGCTGGTGCAGATGCTGCATGCCAACGAGGTCGACATCGCGGTGATGGGGCGTCCCCCGCGCGAACTGGCAACGCGCGCGGAGCCGTTCGCGGCGCATCCGCACGGCTTCGTCGCCGCCGCGGATCACCCGCTGGCGCGGCACGGCTCGCTGGCGGTGGAGGCCCTCGGTGCCTGCGACTTCATCGTGCGCGAGGCAGGTTCCGGCACGCGCGCCGCGATGGCGGCCTTCTTCGACGATGTCCGCATGGAGCCGCGCCTCGCGATGGAGATGTCGAGCAACGAGAGCATCAAGCAGGCCGTGATCGCCGGCATGGGCGTGAGCTTCCTGTCGCTGCACACGGTGCAGCTTGAACTGGAAAGGGAGCTGCTCGCCGTGCTTGACGTGCAAGGCACGCCGGTGGTGCGCGCGTGGAACGTCGTGCACACGCTGTCGAAGGTGCTGTCGCCGGCGGCCGAAGCGTTCCGCTATTTCATGCTGGAGCGTGCCGAGGCGTTCCTCGCGCAGCGCTTCGGCGGGCACCTGCCCTTGGTGCACCCGGCGTAGGCCGGGGTGGAACCCCGGCTCCCCCACTTCACTGCTCCCGCTCCATCAGCAGGTAGGTGTTGTACGCGTTCATGCGGTTGGCGACCTTGAACAGCGGCAAGTGCTCGAAGTGCGACCAGTCGGTGCGTGCGTAGGCCTGCTCGAAGGGCTCCATCTCGCGCGCGGCCGCGCCCATGGTCGAACGCAGGTAGGCGAGGTAGTCGCGCGTGAGCTGCAGGTCCTCTCGTGCCGAAGTGGACATCGGCCCGTGGCCCGGCACCACCACCTGCGGCTGCAGGGCGAGCAGGGTGTCGAGCGCCGCGACCCACTGGCGGCTGTTCGCCTGGCCTACGAAAGGCACGCGGCCGCGGAAAACCATGTCGCCGGCGAACAGGACGCGCTCGGACGGCAGGAACACCACCAGGTCCTCCGGCGTGTGCGCCGGGCCCACCGGCTGGAGTATCAGCTTCACGCCGCCGAGTTCCAGCTCGCGGCGGCCGTCGATCCACTCGTCGGCCGGCACCAGCTGCGTGCCGTCGTCGATCCACGGCGCCAGCTCGGCGCGCGACACCGCCAGGCGCGACTGCGCCGTGTCCGAGCCGAGGTACTCCAGGGCGCCGCGGTGCGCCAGCACCCGCGCGCCGATGCGGCGGAACTCCTGCAGGCCGTAGATGTGGTCTGCATGGTAATGCGTGACGATCACGTGCGTCACCGGCTGGGGCGTGATGCGCCGGACCTGCGCAAGCAGCTCGCGCGCAAGGGCGGGCGAGCCGAGCGCGTCGATCACCACCACGCCCGCGGGGGTGACCACGAAGCCGGCGTTCGAGATGAAGTTGCGGTTGGACAGCGAGCCGAGCGCGGCCTCGCCCTGCACGAACCAGGCGGAAGGGGACACCTGCTGCGGCGTGACGGCCCGCTGCTGCGCCATCGCCGGCGCACCGGCGGCCATCACCAGCAGCACCCACGCCCACGCCAGCCATCGGCCCGGTCCGATGCGTGCCGCGCTCACTCTTGCAGGTCGGACTGGATCGCGATCTGCGTGCAGACGGCACGGCAGAGCGTCACCGCCCGGTCGTTGGTGATCCGGTAGAACATCTGCACGCCCTCGCGCCGCTTGCCGAGCACGCCCGCCTGGTACAGCGTGTTGAGGTGCTGCGACATGTTGGGCTGGGTGGTGTCGATGGCCTCGAGCAGCTCGGTCACGTTCTTCTCGCCGTTGCACAGGGCGCTGATGATCTTCAGGCGCATGGGCGCCGACATCACGCGGAACATCTCGGCGGCGAGTTCGAACACCTGGTCCGACTCGACCGCGAGCGGGTCGCCCGGCAGCGGCTGGGCGCTCATGGCTTGATGTACGCGAAGCGCTCGCGCGACTGCAGCTGGCCGATGCGCGCCACGCCCGACGGCGTGAAGCCGGCGTCCATGATGAACTGCTCCTTGCGCATGTTCCGGTTCTTCAGCGTGATCTCGCAGATCTCGAACTGCACGCCGCGCGCCTTGAGCGCGCTCACGAGCGCGGCGTACTCGATGTTCGGGTTGGCCTTGTCCTTCGCGCCCTCCAGCAGGAAGTCGACGCCGTTGGCGTGCGTGACGACGACAATCTTCGTGTCGGGCGCCACGTCGAGGTGGTTGCGGATGTTGCGCAGGCCCTTGGTCGCCTGCGTCTCCGCCGCGTCGATGTGGTAGACGACCTTGTCCTGCGCGAGCGCGGCCGCGGGCCCGGCCATGAGCGCGGCGAAGAGGGCCAGCAGCCCCAGCATACGTGCCATCGAAGGTTCCTCCAGTGTGGGCAGCGGCCGCGGGAATCCGCGGCCAGCCGCGAAGGTACCCCGCCCGAGGGTTTTCCGTATCAGGGAATATCAGTAATTCCTTATACGCGCATGTATGGCACCCTCGCGGCTCCCCGGCTTCATTCCAGGAGATTGCCATGCAGACACGCCGCGATGCGCTCAGGACCGGCCTCGTTGCCGTCGGCGCGCTGGGCACGGGCACGCTCGCCACCGTGCCCGCGCACGCCTTCACCAAGCCCGCCTTCGAGGCCAAGACCGTGCAGGAGGCCGTGAAGGCCCTGGGCGGCACCAGCCTCGCCGAGAGCAAGGACGTGGCGATCCAGGGGCCCGACATCGCCGAGAACGGCGCGGTGGTCCCGCTGGGCGGCTCCACCAGCCTCGCGGGCATCCGCCAGCTCGCGCTGCTGGTGGAGAAGAACCCCAACGTGCTGGTGGCGGTATTCGGCATGAACGACGCGCTGGAACCGAACTTCGCCACGCGCGCCAAGCTCGGGCAGTCGTCGGACGTGTACGCCGTCGCCATCGGCGGCGACGGCAAGGCCTTCTTCGCGAAGAAGGAAATCAAGGTCACGCTCGGCGGCTGCGGCGGCTGAGCGCACCGGAACCAAGGAGAAAGCACCATGGCAGACCCGATGCGCATCCGCGCGCAGGTACAGGGCAGCGGCGCGATCGTGCGCGTGCTCATGAGCCACGAGATGGAAACCGGCCAGCGCAAGGATGCGTCCGGCAAGGTGATCCCCGCCTGGCACATCACCAACGTGAGCGCCACCCACAACGGCAAGCCGGTGTTCGGCGCCGAGTGGGGGCCGGCCGTTTCGAAGAACCCCTTCCTGCAGTTCGCCCTGAAGGGCGCGAAGGCGGGCGACAAGGTGGCGATCACCTGGAAGGACAACCGCGGGGACACCCGCACCGACGAGGCGACCGTCACGTGAACACACTGCGAATCCATCCCCTCGTGGCGGCGCTGGCACTGGCGCTGCCGGCTGCAGGCGCGCTCGCGCAGAAGAGCGCCACGCAGGCCATCGACGAATACCGCCAGATGCTGGCCGACGGCAACCCGGCCGAGCTGTTCGAAGCCAAGGGCGAGTCGCTCTGGAAGGCCAGGCGCGGGCCGAGGAACGCGTCGCTCGAAGCCTGCGACCTCGGCAAAGGCCCGGGCGTGGTGAAGGGCGCCTTCGTCGAGCTGCCGCGCTACTTCGCCGACACCGGCAAGGTGCAGGACCTCGAATCGCGGCTGGTCACGTGCATGGAAAAGCTGCAGGGCTTCAACGGCGCGGAGGTCGCGAAGACGGCGTTCGGCAAGGGCGAGATGGCCAACGTGACCGCGCTGGCGACCTGGGTCGCCGCCTCTTCGCGCGGCATGAGCTTCAACCTGCCGCAGGACCACCCGATGGAGCGCACGTTCTTCGAGGCGGGCAAGCGCATCTTCTTCATGCGCGGCGGCACGCACGACTTCTCCTGCGCGTCGTGCCATGGCGAGGACGGCAAGCGCATCCGCCTGCAGGACCTGCCCAACCTCACCAGGAACCCGGGCGACGGCGTCGGCTTTGCGGCCTGGCCCGCGTATCGCGTGTCCAACGGCCAGATGTGGACCATGCAGCTGCGGCTGAACGACTGCTTCCGCCAGCAGCGCTTCCCGTTCCCCGAGTTCGGCAGCGACGCGCTCACCGCGCTGTCCACGTACCTGGGCGTGAACGCGAAGGGCGCCAAGTCCGCCGCACCCACCATCAAGCGTTGAAGGGAATTGCGATGAAGATCAAGAGGACCGCGCTGGCCGCGGTGGCCGGCGCAGCCGCGATCCTCGGTTGCGCGACCGTGCCGGGCAGCGGCGAAGCCGACGCAGTGGCACAGCGCATGGTCATGAGCGCGTTCCGCGACCAGGGCATCGCCAAGGTCGACCGCGTCGCCGCCATCGACGAGACGCTGAAGGAGTGCAACGCCGCCGACGTCGCCGGCAAGCCGCTCGACGCGGGCGCGGCGAAGCGCATCGAGGCGGCCAACCTGAAGACGATCAAGTGGCCGGGCGACGGCCGCTACCTCGGCGACTGGAAGGAAGGCGAGAAGATCGCGCAGAGCGGCCGCGGGCTGACCTGGACCGACGACGCGAAGACCGTCAACGGCGGCAACTGCTACAACTGCCACCAGATCAGCAAGCAGGAGATCTCGTTCGGCACGATCGGGCCGAGCCTCTTCAACTACGGCAAGATCCGCGGCGTGGCCGACCCGGCCAGCCCGGCGGCGCAGCCCGTGGTGCAGTACACGTGGGGCAAGATCTGGAACGCCAAGGCGTACAACGCGTGCTCCAACATGCCGCGCTCGGGCCACATGGGCAACCTGAGCGAGCAGCAGATCCGCCACATCATGGCGCTGCTGCTCGACCCGAAGTCGCCTGTGAACCAGTGAGGCGGCTCGCTGCCGCGGCCGCGGTGATCGCCGCGGGCGCAGCCCACGCGCAGGGGGCGACGTGGGAGGCGCGCAGCCTCACGCCCGAAGCTGCACTCAAGCTTGCCTCGGTTGCCCTGGCAAGCTGCCGCTCCGCGGGCTTCCAGGTGACGGTGGCGGTGACCGACCGCGCTGCGCTGCCGCTCGCGGTCCTGCGGGACCGGCATGCCGGCCCGCACACGTTCCAGACGGCGGTGGACAAGGCGTACACCGCGATCACCACCCGGATGGACACGACGGCCTTCGAGCAGGTCACGCGCGCGACGCCGGGGATGTCCGGCATCCGCGGCCTGCCACGCATCGTTGCCATCGGCGGCGGGCTGCCGGTATCGGCGGCAGGCTCCCTGGTCGGCGCCATCGGCGTGTCCGGCGCACCGGGCTGCGACGCGGACGAACGCTGCGCGAAGGCGGGCCTGGCGGCGATCGCCGCCGACCTCGAGTTCTAGCGCCTCAGAGGTTCGCCAGCCAGCCGCCCGCCGCGCCCACCAGCGCGATCGCGGCGAACGCCGCCGACACCCGGGCGCCCACCGCCCGCCCGCCGATGACCCAGGCCATGGCCGCCTTGGCCACCATGTTGGAAGCGGCGGCGAGCATGATCGCCGTGCCGGCGGTGACCGCTTCGAGGCCGCCCTGCGACTGCAGCTGCACGGTCGAAATCACGATCGCGTCCACGTCGACCAGTCCCGACAGCAGGGCGACGCCGTAGATGCCGCCGGTGCCGATCCACTCCTTGGCCGCGCGCACCGCCACCGCGACGACGCCCAGCGCGAGGCCGAAGCCGATGGCGGTGCGCAGGTCGAACAGGCCATCATCGCCGTCGCCGGCCGGCCCGGCGCTCGCCTTGCCGTCATGCCGCTGCCGCCACTGCCACCAGGTGGCCGCGAACCCCGCCCCGCCGAGCAGGACGAGCGAGCCGCCCAGCGTGACCGCCAGGGCGGGCTGCAGCACGCTGACGACGACCGCCATGCGCAGGAACATCACGCTGCAGGCCGCAACGATCGCGGCGGCGGCCGGCACGGCGAGCGACTGCTGCGCGCGCGCCGTGCGCGACAGCGCGAGGGTGGCGGCGGTGGAGGACGCGAGGCCGCCCAGCAGCCCGGTCCACAGCAGGCCCTGCTGCGCGCCGCGCAGCCGCATCGCCGCATGGCCGGCGAGCGACAGGGCGGCGATGAGCACCACCGCCAGCCACATCTTGTACGGGTTGAGCGCGCCGAACGGGCCGAAGCCCGCGTCGGGCAGCAAGGGCAGGATGACCGCCGAGAGCAGGCCCAGCTGCAGCACGGCCCGCAGTTCCTCCGCCTCGATGCTGCGCAGCCAGCTGTGCAGGACCGGTTTCAGGTCGAGCACCAGCGCCATGATGACCGCGGCACCCACCGCCAGCGCGATCTGTCCGCGCCCGGCCAGCGCCGCGAGCGAGAACGTCGTGAGCGCCGCGACAGCGGTGGTGATGCTCAGGGTGCCCGAGGCCTTGGCCGCGCGCGGCCAGCTGGCGGCGAACAGCCATGCCAGGCCCGCGATCCCCGCGGCGAGCGGCCACGGCGACGCTTCGGCCATGAGGCCGAGCGCGCCGCCCAGCAGGCCGATCAGCGCAAAGGTGCGCAGGCCCGCGACGCGCCCGCCCTCGGGCAGCTCGCGGTCGCGCCAGCCGCGTTCCAGTCCCACGAGGATGCCGACGGCCAGCGCGCCGCCCAGTGCCTGCGCACCCTGGAGAAGTTGCGTTTCCACCGGCCGATTGGGCGCCGCGGCCGTCCCCGCCCGATTGACGCGGGTCAATGGTCGGGTACCGCAGGGCCGGGTTCGCGCCTACGCCGCGGCCGAGTTCCCGGTCACCGCCTACTTGCGCGGCTCGAGGGCGGTCACCACGTAGTCCGGCCCGTCCTTCTCGATGTGCACCAGGACCTTGTCGCCGGCCTTCACCTTGCCCAGCAGCGACTTGTCCTTCACGCTGAACACCATGGTCATGCCCGGCATGTCCAGGTTCCTGATGTCGCCGTGCTTCAGGGTGACCTTGCCGGCAGCCTTGTCGACCTTGCGCACTTCGGCTTCGGTCTGCGGCTTCACGGCGGCTGCCTGGTGGTACGAGGCATAGACGATCGTGCCGCCGCCCTTTTGCACCAGCAGCACGTCGTACGGGTCCTTGCGGCCCTTGTAGATCGCACCGTCCATGCCGGGTGAGCCCACCGGCATGCCGGGCACGGTGAGCCCCGCGGCCTGCGGTTTTTCCTTCAGCAGGCGCTTGATGTCGGCGGCCGGCACATGGCCTTCGACCGCATAGCCGCCCACCAGTGCGGTGTGGCACGAGCCCAGGTTCTGCGGGATGCCCAGCCGCGTGCGCACGCCCGCATTGCCGGTGTCGTTGACTTTCACCGCGAAGCCGTTGTCCTGCATGTGCGCGACCCAGTCCTTGCAGCAGCCGCAGTTGGGGTCTTTCCAGACCTCCACCAGGACCTTCGGGGGTTGCTGGGCAAAAGTGGCAAGGGGCAGGGCGCCCAGGGCGATCAGCAGGCTGCGGCGGGTCTTCATCATGGATGTGGATTGTCCGGCAATCCCGAAGTTCCGGCCTGGCGTGGATCAGGGGAAGGATGCGTCCTACAGGCGCTGCCATCCAATGCCTGACAGCGGCCAAAGGCTGTGCTTCCTACAGTGAAGGGCTCAAGGACACCGACAGAGGACAACGACGATGAACACCGAAACCGCCACCCAGACCCCCTTCCCCACCAGCGCCGAGAACGCCCCCAGCATGGGCGGCAACGGCAGCGAGAAGTCGCTTCACCAGTACGCCCAGCGCATCCATGAAGCCGTGGACACGCTGGAGCAGCGGCTGAACAACAGCACCGAGCGCGTGCTGAGCATGCAGGAGGAGTACGGCGAGATGGCGCGCGAAGAGGTTCGTGCGCACCCGCTCGCGGCGGTGGGCGTCGCCTTCGCTGCCGGCTTTATCCTGGCGAAGCTGCTGCGCTGATCTCGCGCCGCGCCTGGCGCAGCACCGACCAGCCGGCGCTGGCCGAAAGGCCGGCCATGATGGCCGCGACCGCCAGGTCCGGCCATGCCGTGCCGCTGCCGAACACGCCCAGCGCGGCCACCATCACCGCCACGTTGCCGATGGCGTCGTTGCGCGTGCACAGCCACACGCTGCGCATGTCGGCGTCGCCGTTGCGCCACGCATAGAGCATGGCTGCCACCGAAAGGTTGGCGGCCAGGGCCAGCGCGCCGACCGCGCCCATGGTGGCGGGCTCGGGCACGCCACCCGCGACGGCCGACCAGGCGGCGCGCCCGATCACGAACACGGCAAACGCCAGCATCGTCGTCGCCTTGAGCATGGCCACGCGCGAGCGCCAGACCAGGCCGAATGCGAGGACGGCAATCGACACGCCGTAATTGGCGGCGTCGGCGAAGAAGTCGATGGCGTCGGCCAAGAGGGCGACCGAGCCCGAAGCGATGCCCGCGCCGACCTCGACGGCGAACATCAGGGCGTTGACGATGAGGGCAATCCACAGGACGCGCCGGTACGCAGCCGGGACATGGGCCTGGGGTTCGGGGGTGTGGCAGCAGTGCGATGACATGCCGCCATTGGGAACCCTGGAGCCGCTCCAGAGTCAAGGGGCAAAATGACGCCATGAAGATCAGTGAGCTGGGCGCTGCCGCCGGCGTCGACGTCGACACCATACGCTACTACGAAAAGAAAGGGCTGCTGAGCGCACCGGCGCGCGAGGACAACGGTTACCGCAGTTACGGCCGGGCGCACCTGGAGCGGCTGGCATTCGTGCGGCACTGCCGCGCGCTCGATATCTCGCTGGCCGACGTGCAGCGGCTGCTGTCCTTCGTGGACGGCGCGCCGGATGAAGGCGGCGACATCGAGGCGCTGATCGAAGCGCAGCTCAGGCGCGTGCGGCTGCGGCTGAAGAGCCTGCGTGCGCTGGAGAAACAGCTGGCGGGGCTGCGCGAGCACTGCGACGCCGACCACGCGTCGCACGAATGCGGCATCCTGCACGAGCTGGTGACGTCGGCGCAGGCCGAGGCCAAGGGGACCTGACGTGCTCCATCCCGGCGTTGCGGCCAGCCTTGCAGCGGCCCTGCTGTTCGGGGCCGGCACGCCGCTGGCCAAGCTGCTGCTGGCCCACGCCAGTCCCTGGCTGCTGGCGGCGCTGCTGTACCTGGGCTCCGGCCTGGGGCTGGCAATGGTGCGCGCAGCGACGCGCAGGCCGCCGGTCCGGCTGGCGCGCGACGAACGCGCGTGGTTCGCGGGCGCCGTGGTCGCCGGCGGGGTGCTGGGCCCGGTGCTGCTGATGGCGGGCCTGGCCCGCATGCCGGCTTCGCAGGCTTCGCTGCTGCTCAACGCCGAGGCGGTGTTCACCGCGCTGCTGGCCTGGTTCGCCTTCCGCGAGAACTTCGACCGGCGCGTCGGGCTGGGCATGCTGCTGATCGTGGCGGGCGGCGTGGTGCTGGCGTGGCCGGGCCGGCTGGACTGGGACGGCTGGCTGCCGGCACTGCTGGTGCTGGCCGCCTGCCTGTGCTGGGCCATCGATAACAACCTGACGCGCAAGGTGTCCCTGGCCGACGCTTCGTGGCTGGCCATGGTGAAGGGACAGGCAGCGGGCCTGAGCAATCTCGCGCTGGCGGTGCTGGCCGGCGCCGAATGGCCCGGTGCCACTGTGGTTGCGGGTGCGGCCGCCGTCGGGTTCGTGAGCTACGGCGCGAGCCTGGCGCTGTTCGTGGTGGGCTTGAGGAAGCTCGGCACGGCGCGTACCGGCGCCTACTTCTCCGTCGCACCGTTCTTCGGCACCGCGATGGCGGTCGTGCTGCTGGGCGAGCCCGTGTCGGCGGCGCTGCTGGCCGCGGGCGCGCTGATGGCGGCCGGCGTCTGGCTGCACCTCACCGAGCGGCACGAGCACATGCACACGCACGAAGCGATGGAGCACGACCACGAGCATGTGCATGGCGGAGGTGACGAGCACCACGACCACACGCACTCACCGGCGCTGCCGCCGGGAACCCGGCATTCGCATGCGCACAGCCACGATCCGCTGGTGCATTCGCATCCGCATTACCCGGACGCACACCACCGGCACGGGCATTGAGGGTCAGGGGTTCTTGCCCGGCTTCCCGGTGCGCCGCAGGGGCGGCAGGTCGCCGTACGCTTCCTTGGCGCGGCGCACGCGGTCCAGGTCGTTCAGCAGCGTGCGCAGCGCCGAGTCGGACCCCACGCCGCTGCGGCCGCGCGGTACGCGGTAATCGGGCGGCTTCACTTCGGGGTCCAGGTAGGGCGCTTGGGCCATATGCCCGGATTTTGTTCCGGGCAGAAGCAAGTTGTAAAGGCAGGTTGGCCCCAGTTGGTACCATTCCGGGATGAGATCCATACCCCTCCTCACCCTCCTGCTCGCGGTTACCGCTGCCCAGCAGGTGGCTGCCCAGTCGACCCCGGCCGGCACCACTCCCCGTAACGTGACGCGCGAGGAACTGCGCGTCTGCATGAACTCCGAAGGCGAGCTCGCCAAGCGCCGCCAGGGCCTGGAGGCCCGTGGCAAGAAGCAGTCGGAGGAAGGCGCCGCCATCCGCGACGAGGCGGCCGAGCTGCAACAGGAAATGAAGGCTGCCGAGGAAAACTCGCGCAACACCGACCGGGTGGAACGCAAGGTCAGGGCGCACAACCTGCGCATCAAGGCCGCCAACGACGTGCTCACCGCCCTGCGCGGCGACGTCGACCAGCTCAACAAGGACACGAACGCGCACAACGACAAGTGCGGCGGCATCAGCTTCCTGCCCGAGGACAAGGAAGCGATCCTGAAGGAACGAGAAGCGGCGGCGAAGAAGTAGCCGTTACGGCGTGACCGGCGGCGGCAGCGCGATGCCACGCCGCGCCAGCACCTGCCGTGCGCGGTCGGGGTAATCGGTGATCAGGCCCGTCACGCCCCAGCCGGCCAGGCGGTCCATGTCCGCCGGTTCGTTGACGGTGTAGGGCACCACCTGCAGGCCGAGCGCGAGCGCCTCGCGCACCTTGGCCTCGTCCAGGGTCGCAGCGTTGGGCGACCACGTGCTGCAGCCCGCGGCCTTCACCAGCCGCGGCACGCTGTCACCGTGGCCGGCCAGGTTCAGGCCGGCGGTCCACTTCGGGTCGCGCACCGAATTGGCGTTGTTCAGGCAGACGGTGGGGATGGCGGGCTCCAGCGCCTTGGCGATCTTCAGCGTGCGCCAGTCGAAGCTCTGCACCGACACGCGGTTGGCCATGCCCGCGTCGCGCACGACTTTCAGCAGTGCCTGCACCATCGCTTCAGGCGCGACGGTGTCGTCGGGCTGGGCGGGGGAGAGCTTGGTCTCGATGTTGAAGCGCACCTGCGACGCACCCCTGGCCTCCACCAACTCGAACACCTGCGCGAGCGTGGGGATGCGGGTGCCGTCGCGCGGCTGCTGCTGGCTGAAGGTATTGGCATATGCGGTGCCGGGCTGCAGCCGCCCCACGTCGTAGGTTTGCAGCTGCGCCGCGGTCAGCGAGCGCACCAGCGGGCCGCGCGGGCCGGCCAGCCACTGGCCGTTGGCGTCGCGGGTGAAGTTGGGGTTGAGGTACGGGTCGTGCGACACCACGACCACGCCGTCGGCCGTGACGCCGATGTCGAGCTCCAGCGTGCTCACGCCGAGCTGCAGGGCGCGCTCGAAAGCCGGCAGCGTGTTCTCGGGCAGCAGCCCGCGGGCGCCGCGGTGCCCCTGCAGGTCGAAGGCGAGGGCGGCGGGCGCAGCGAGCGCCAGTGAAGCGATGGAGATGGCGAGGGTGGGGGTGGCAGGCATGCGGCGATTCTGCCTGCGTCCTGCTATAACCGGCGCATGCCCCGCCGACCCGTCAACACCTTGCCCGCGTACCACGCGCACGTCTACTTCGACGCCGCCACGGTCGACCAGGCGCGCTCGCTGGTGGAGGCGGCGGGCCGCGAGTTCAAGGTGGCGGTCGGCCGTGTGCACGAGAAGAACGTGGGGCCGCACCCCATGTGGAGCTGCCAGCTCGCCTTCAGCGCGAGCGAGTTCGACCGCCTCATCCCGTGGCTGGACGAGCACCGCGGCGGCCTCGACGTGCTGGTGCACGGCCTGTCAGGCGACGAGCTGAAGGACCACACCGAGTTCGCCTACTGGCTGGGCAGCGAGCACACCCTCGACCTGTCGATCTTCAAGGGCTGATCAGCCGAGCAGCTTCGCGTCGAGCGTGATCTCCGGCACGGCGGCCAGCGCCTTCGACAGCGGGCAGCCTTTCTTGGCGCCTTCGGCGATCTCGCGGAACTTCGCCTCGTCGATGCCCGGCACCTTGGCCTGCAGCGTGAGCGCGATGCGGTCGATCGAGAAACCGGCGTCACCCTTGGCCAGGCGCACGGCGGCAGTGGTGTCGGCCTGCTCCACCGTGAAGCCCGCCTTCTCCGCGCCGACGGCAAACGCCATGGTGAAGCACGCGGCGTGTGCAGCGCCCAGGATCTCTTCGGGGTTGGTGGGTTGGGTGTCGTCCTCGAAGCGGCTGCGGAAGCTGTAGGGGTGGGTCTTCAGCGCCCCGGTCTCGGTGCTGACGGTGCCCTGGCCGGCCTTGCCGGAACCTTCCCAGTGGGCGGAAGCCTTCTTCTCGATCATGGCGTTCTCCTTGGCGAATGGCGGACACGCAGTCTACGTCGCCAAGGTGACGTCTGTGGGGCATTCCCGGTTGCTGCGTCGCGCTGAGCCTCGTTAGGCTCACCGGATGCCGCTGCCCGACCGTCCCCACCACCGCTTCTGGCCGTCCCGGCTGCCGCATGAGCTGACGGTGCCCGTCACTTCGCTCTGGGACAACCTGGAGACCAGCGCCCGCCGTTACCCGGACAAGGCCGCGCTGGTGTTCCTGGGACGCGTGCTCAGCTATGCGCAATTGCGCCGTCAGGCCGAGCGGCTGGCCGCACGCCTGCACGCGCTGGGCGTGCGCAAGGGCGACCGCGTGATGCTGGACATGCAGAACTGCCCGCAGCTCGTCATTGCGCACTTCGCGATCCTGCGGGCCAACGCGGTGGTGGTGCCGGTCAACCCGATGAACCGGGCCGAGGAGCTCAAGCACTACATCACCGACCCCGACGCCCGCGTCGCGATCACCACGGCCGACCTGGCGGCCGACGTTGCCCAGGCCAACCACGACCTGCCGCCCGAGGTGCGCCTGCGCCACCTCTTCGTCACCCATTTCACCGACGCTTTCGACCCTGCATCGCCCGACGCCGGGCCCATGCCGGCTGCGTGGCGCGACTGGCTGCTCACGCGGCATGCATTGCCGTCGCTTCTGGACGGCAGCGTGATCCCGTGGAACGCCGCGCTCGACAACGACCTGCCGCTGCCCGAGCACACCGTGGGCATCCACGACCTGGCCGTGCTGCCCTACACGAGCGGCACCACCGGCATGCCCAAGGGCTGCATGCACCCGCACCGCAGCCTGATGCACAACGCCGTGGCCGCCAATGCGTGGGGCAACGCCACCTGCGAGACGGTGTCGCTGCTGGTGGTGCCGATGTTCCACATCACCGGCATGGTGAGCGTGATGCACACCACCATCTTCGGCGGCGGCACGCTGGTGGTCATGCCGCGCTGGGACCGCGACATGGCCGGCTGGCTGATCACGCGCTGGCAGGTGACGAGCTGGACCAACATTCCCACGATGGTGATCGACCTGCTGGCCAGCCCCAACTTCGCGCAGTACGACCTGTCGAGCCTGCAGCACATCGGCGGCGGCGGTGCTGCCATGCCGCAGGCGGTGGCGCAGCGCCTGCTGGACCTGTACGGACTGCGCTACGTGGAAGGCTATGGCCTCACCGAAACGGCGGCGCCGTCGCACTGCAACCCGCAGGACGCACCCAAGCAGCAGTGCCTGGGCATTCCTTTCATGAGCTGCGACGCGCGCGTGGTCGACCCCGAGACGCTCGAGGAGATGCCGCCGGGCGAGCAGGGCGAGATCGTCATGCGCGGGCCGATGGTCTTCGACGGTTACTGGAAGCGACCTGACGCCACGGCCGCCACCTTCGTCGAGTTCGCAGGCCAGCGTTACTTCCGTTCCGGCGACCTGGGCTACGTGGACGAAGACGGCTACTTCTTCCTGACCGACCGCCTGAAGCGCATGATCAACGCGTCCGGCTTCAAGGTGTGGCCGGCCGAAGTCGAGGCGCTGATGTTCCGTCACCCGGCGATCCAGGAGGCCTGCGTCATCCCGGCGAAGGACAGCTACCGCGGCGAGACTGTGAAGGCGGTGGTGGTGCTGCGCCCCTCGCACAAGGGGCAGGTGAGCGAGCAGGACATCCTGGACTGGTGCCGCGCGAACATGGCGGTGTACAAGGCGCCGCGCATCGTGCAGTTCACCGACGCCCTGCCCAGGAGCGGCAGCGGCAAGGTGATGTGGCGGGCCTTGCAGGAGTTGGAAGCCAAGGGCTAGACTCGGCGGGATGGCACAACACCCGCCGCCGGGCACCGACTGGCAGGAGAAGATCGCACCGGACGAGGCTGAGCGCTACGCCGCTTATGCACGAATGTTCCAGGAACTGCAGCAGCGCGGCGCCCAGCGCCATGGCGCAGGCCGCACGCTGCATCGCAAGCAGCTCGTGGCGGCGCAGGGCACGCTGGAAGTGCTGGATGGCGTGGCTTCGTTCGCGCGTCAAGGCATCTTCGCCCAGCCCCGCGACTACGAAGTGCTGGTGCGGTTGTCCAACGGCGCCCCCAACCGGGCGGCGGATCGCGTGCCGGACGTCCGCGGCTTCGCATTGCGGGTGCTGGGCGTGCAAGGCCCGTCGGCATTGGGCAATGGGCCGGCCACCTGCCAGGACTTCACCTTCATCAACCACGAGTCCTTCGCGTTTCGCAACAGCGACGAATTCGTCGACCTGGTGATGGCCAAGGCGCGCGGCAACGGCGAGGTGGTCAAGCACCTGTTCAAGCGCTACGGCCTGCTGGGCGGCCCGCGCAAGATGGGTACGCTGATCAAGTACGCGGGCAAGCCGTTCTCGGGCTTCGCCACCGAAAACCTGTTCACCGCCGTCCCCATCGCCAACGGGCCGTACGCCGTGCGGCTGCGGCTGGTGCCCGCGCCGTCGAACGGCTCGCCGGAAGCGGGCGCCCGCGAAGACCTCGCCGGCGACGTCGCAACGCGGCTGCGCCGCGCGCCGCTTCACTGGGACCTGCAGTTGCAGTACTACACCAGCGAGGCCGTCACGCCCATCGAGGACGCATCGGTCAACTGGCCCACGCCGTACTTCACGGTGGCCCGCCTCATGCTGCCGCAGCAGGACCTGCACTCGGCGCAGGCCAGGGCGCTGGCCGAGAAGGTGGAAGGCGGCCTGTTCGACCCGTGGCAGGCGCTGGCCGATCACCGGCCCTTGGGCGACGTGCAGCGGGCTCGCAAGGTCGTTTACTTCGCCAGCCAGCAGGGACGCGGGGCCGCCTGAATCGCCCGCGTCCGAATCCGTATGTCGGATTCGGCCTACACCCGCGCTGCGACGGCCCCGTTAGGATTCGCACCGCATGGCCGTGCAGACCCTCCCCTTCATCGAACAGGAAAGAGCCTCTACCGGCGTCGCAGGGCTTGACGACGTGCTCGGGGGCGGGCTGCCCGCCAACCACCTGTACCTCGTGGAAGGCAATCCCGGCGCCGGCAAGACCACGCTGGGGCTGCAGTTCCTGCGCAGCGGCGCCGACAAGGACGAAAGGGGCCTCTACGTCACGCTGTCGGAGACCTCCGCCGAACTCAGTACGGTGGCGGCTTCGCACGGCTGGACGCTGCAGGGCATAGAGGTGTTCGAGCTGGTGAGCTCCGAAGGCCTGGGGCCCGACGCAGAGCAATCCATCCTGCACCCCTCCGAAATCGAGCTGGGCGAGACGGTGCGCGGCGTGATGGAGGCCGTGGAGCGCCGCCGCCCCATGCGCGTGGTGTTCGACAGCCTGTCCGAGATGCGGCTGCTGGCGCAGAACACGCTGCGCTACCGCCGGCAGGTGCTGGCCCTGAAGAAGTTCTTCGCCGAGCACAAGTGCACGGTGCTGCTGCTGGACGACCGTTCCAACCGCGACACCGACCAGCAATTGCACAGCATCGCCCATGGGGTCATCAACCTCGAACAGTCGGTGGACCAGTACGGCCCCGAGCGCCGACGCCTGCGCGTGACGAAGATGCGCGGCATCCGGTTTCGCGGCGGCGAGCACGACTTCAGGCTGGACACCGGCGGGCTCTCGGTCTACCCGCGGCTGGTCGCTGCGGACTACCGCATGCCCCAGCACATCGCCGTCGTCGGCACCGGCAACGACGAACTCGACACCCTGATGGGCGGCGGGCTGGCCCGCGGCTCCAACGCGCTGTTCGTCGGCCCGTCGGGCGCCGGCAAGACCACCACGGCCTTGGCGTGCACCCGCGCCGCCCTGATGCGCGGCGAGAACGCGGCCTACTACCTGTTCGACGAAGGACCGGGGACCTTGCTGGCCCGCTCGCGCGCCCTGGGCATCGACGTGGAAGAGTACGTGCGCAACGGGCAGCTCAAGCTGGTGCCGCTGGACCCGGCCGAAGTGTCGCCCGGTGAGTTCTCCAACATGGTCCGCCAGGCGATCGAGCAGGACCGCGCGCAGACGATCGTGATCGACAGCCTCAACGCCTACCTGCAGGCCATGCCCGGCAGCAAGCACCTGATGCTGCAGATGCACGAGCTGCTCACCTACCTGAACAACCTGAACGTGGTGACGATCCTGGTGCTGGGGCAGCACGGCCTGATGGGCGAGATGCGCTCCGAGGTCGACATGAGCTACCTGTCCGACGCCATCCTGCTGTTTCGCTACTTCGAGGCGCGCGGCAGCCTGCTGAAGGCGGTGTCGATGGTCAAGAGCCGCACCAACCGGCACGAAGACACGATCCGCGAGTTCCGCCTCGGGCCGCAGGGCATCGAGGTCGGCCAGGCCATCACCGATTTCGAAGGGGTACTGGCCGGCATCACGCAGTACAAGGGCCGCATGGCCTTGCTGGCCGACGGGCCGGGGCCGGAGGCCAGCTGATGGAAATGCGCCTGCTGATTCATGCACCCCGCGGGCGCGACGCCACGGTGGTCCAGACCGTGCTGCGCACACAGGGCCTGGTCACGCACGTCTGCGAGTCGCCCGCCGACCTGTTGAAGTGCATGGAAGAAGGCGCTGCTGCGGCCATCGTGACCGAAGAGGCCTTGCCCGAACTGCTGGAGGGGCGCCGCCTGCTGCACTGGCTGGCGGCCCAGGCGCCCTGGTCGGACTTTCCGTTCGTGGTGCTGGCCTCGCGGCGCCAGGGGCGGCGCGCCGCCGGTGACTTCCAGTCGCTGCACAGCCTGGGCAACCTGATCCTGCTGGAGCGGCCGCTGAACGCCGAGACGCTGGCCAGCGCCGCCGAGGCGGCGGTGCGCGCGCGCAAGCGCCAGTACGCCGGGCGCCAGCACCTCGACGAGCTGGGGCGCATCCGCAGCGAGCTCGAAAGGCTCAACGCGGGGCTCGAGCAGCGCATCGAGGCGCGCACGCGCGAACTGGCCAGCGCCAACGACCGGCTCATGAAGGAGATTGCGGAGCGCGAGCGCGCGCAGGCGCAGCTCACGCAGTCGCAGAAGATGGAGGCGATCGGGCGCCTCACGGGCGGCATCGCGCACGACTTCAACAACCTGCTGCACGTGATCAACATGAACCTGGAACTCGTCTCGCTGTACGCGAAGGACGAGAAGGTGAAGCCCGTGGTCGAACGGGCCAAGAGCGCGGCGCGGCGCGGCTCGCGCCTGACGGGCCAGCTGCTGTCGTTTGCACGCAGCCAGTCGCTGATGCCCAAGCTCACGCACGTCAACGAGCTGCTGCTGGGCATGAAGGACCTGCTGGAGATTTCGGCCGGCTCGCTGGTCGAAGTGGAGCTGGACCTGTGCGACGAGCCCGCCGCGGTGGTGCTGGACCCGAGCCAGATGGAGATGGCGATCCTGAACCTGGCCGTCAACTCGCGCGACGCCATGCCCGACGGCGGCAAGCTCACGATCCGCACCTCCACCACCAGGAGCCATGGCGACGACGAGGGCGTGCCGCAGGGCGACTACGTCGTGATCGTCGTCGCGGACACCGGCGCCGGCATCCCCCCGCAGCTGCTGACCAAGGTGTTCGACCCGTTCTTCACCACCAAGCCGGTGGGGCAGGGCACCGGCCTGGGCCTGAGCCAGGTGTATGGCTTCACCCGCCAGTCGGGCGGCGTGGCGCGCGTGCGCAGCGAAGTGGGCAAGGGCACCACGGTGGAAATGCTGTTTCCCGCGACGGCGGCGGCTTCGCACGAGGAAGCCGCGCCGGCGCACTCGCCCGCCGTCCCGGGCATGGACCGCAGCTGCCACATCCTGGTGGTGGAAGACGACCCCGACGTGCGCCGCGTGATCGTCGAGTGCCTCAGCCTCATCGGCTACCAGGTCACCGAGGCGGGCAACGGCACCGAGGGCCTGGAGGCCGTCGCCTCGGCCAAGCCCGACTTGCTGCTGGTGGACTACGCCATGCCCGACATGACGGGCGCGGAGATGATCGCGCGCGCGCGCGAGCTGGTGGGCGACGTCCCCGTGATCCTCGCCACGGGCTATGCCGACATGGCCGCCGTCGAGCGGCTCGCCGGCAAGCCGCGCATCCTGCGCAAGCCCTTCGACATCGCGGCGCTGGGCGATGCGGTAAACCAGGCTTTCGACACGGCTCGCGACAAGGCGCTCGTGGCCGGCGGGGACTAGGAGTCTGCGCGGCAGAGAGTGAGTTGTCATGCCGGACTTGATCCGGCATCCACGTGGGCAAGATGTCAGCGTCGATTGAAGTGCAGGCGTTACAGGCTGATGCCTGCCAGCTACCTGCCCTATCTGCCCGACCAGGA
>JACRAY010000012.1 GCA_016213325.1 Burkholderiales bacterium
GGCGTTGTCCACCAGTGCCTGCGTGAGCTCGGTCCTGAAGTAGCCGGGCCCGAGCCCGTTGACCTGGATGCCGTGCGGCCCCCAGTCGATGGCCATGCCCTTGGTGAGCATCTTCACGGCGCCCTTGCTCGCGGTGTAGGGCGCGATGTTGGGGCGGCCCAGCTCGCTTTGCACCGAGCAGATGTTGATCATCTTGCCGCGCCGCCGCGGGATCATGTGGCGGGCCACCGCCTGGCCGACGAAGAAGACGCTGTCCACGTTGGTCTTCATCAGCGTGTGCCAGTCGGCTTCGGCAAAGTCTTCCAGCGGCGCGCGGCGCTGCATGCCCGCGTTGTTGACCAGGATGTCGATGGGGCCGACGGTGCGTTCGACCTGTTCCACGCCCTCGGCAACCGCCGCCGAGTCGGTGACGTCGAAGGCCGCGATGTGGACGCTGGCGCCTTGCGCCTGGAGGGTGGACGCCGCAGAGCGCAACTTGTCTTCATTGCGCGCGTTCAGCACGACCTGCGCTCCGGCACCGGCGAGGCCACCCGCCAGCGCCAGTCCGATACCGGCGCTGGAGCCGGTGACCAGCGCGGTGCGGCCCGCCAGGCTGAAACTGTCGAGGACCGATCTCAATTCGCACCCCTCAGCGCATCGCGCTTGATCTTGCGCGCCAGCGACCACTTGTGCACTTCGCTCGGGCCGTCGTAGATGCGGAAGGCGCGCGTTTCGCGAAACACCTGTTCCACCACCGAGTCGCGTGCCACGCCCATGCCGCCCATCACCTGCACGCAGCGGTCGGCGATGCGGAACAGCGCCTCGGACACGGCCACCTTGGCCATCGAGCTTTCGGTGGTGCCGGGCGAGCCGGTGTCGAGCACGCTTGCACACCAGTCGATCATCAGCTCGCACTGCTTCAGCTCGATGGCGTTCTCGGCCAGCATGAAACCGACGCCCTCGTGGTCGACCAGCAGCTTGCCGAACGACTTGCGCGTGGTGGCGTAAGCCGTCGCGATCTCATGCGCGCGCGTGGCGCTGCCCAGCCAGCGCATGCAATGCGACAGCCGCGCGGGCGCGAGCCGCACCTGCGCATAGCGGAAGCCCTCGTCCACCGCGCCCAGCACGTGTTCGTCGCCGAGCTGCAGGTCGTCGATGAGCACCTGGGCATGGCCGCCGGGCATGGAACTGTCGATGGTGTCGATGATGCGTTCGATGCACACCGACGGGTGCGGCAGGTCCACCAGGAACATGGTGGCCTTCACTTCGCCCGAGTCGCCCGAACGCGCCATCACGATGCCCACCGCAGCGCCAAGGGCTCCGGTGATGAACAACTTGCGGCCGTTGATGCGCCACCGATCGCCGTCGCGCACCGCCGTGGTCTGCAGCATCGACGGGTCGGACCCCGCGCCCTGCTCGGCCGCCGGCTCGGTCATGAAGAAGGCCGAGCGCGCTTCGCCCTTGACCAGCGGTTCCAGGAAGTGCGCCTTCTGCCAGGGCGAGCCGACCTTGCCCAGCAGGAACATGTTGCCCTCGTCGGGCGCCATGGTGTTGACGGCGACCGGGCCCAGCGGCGAGAGGCCGCTCGCACGCAGCACCACGGCCGTTTCGCGCTGTGTCAGGTGGCTGCCGTCGGGGAGGATGTGCGGTGTGAGCACGCCGGCAGCGCGCGCCTTGGCGCGCAGCTCGCGCAGCAGCTCTTCCGCGGGGCCGTGCGGTCCGCAGCGCGCGTCGGCTTCGTAGGGGATGACGGTCTCGCGCACGAAGGCTTCGACGCGTTCGGTGAGCACGCGGCTGCGCTCGGAGGGGAAGAACGAGGGTGTCATGGCATCAGCTTGCCAGACCGGCGATGAAACGCAAAGCCTCCAGCCTCGGCAGGAAGATGCGCCGTATGGGATATGCTGGGCCGCACCCGCACGCGGAGGCCGCCCGGATGGAGACTTTCTTCAAGATCTACATCGCCTGCTGGGCGAGCGCCTGCCTCGTCGCACTGGTCCTGTTCCTGCGTGCGCCGTTGGCGATGCGCAGGCTTCTTCATTTCGGTGTCCTGCTATGCGTCCGCGCCGTGGGTGGTGGCGGTACTCTACGAAGCGGCGCGGCGCAAGGCCGGCTGGGTGGAGCTGTACGTGGCGACCATCGCCTGGCTGTTCTCGGCCAGCTGGTCCTACGACATCTACCTGGTCTGGCGCGACGGCGACTATCCCATTACCTGGGCGCCGAACATCGTCGCGTCGTCGGTGATCTACCTGTGCGCGGGACTGTTCTGGAACCTGGAGTGGGACGCGCAGCGCGGCGTGATCTTCTCGTTCATGCGCGAAAACTGGCCGTCACGGCCGGCGGTGTCGGCACCCTGGCGGTTCGTCGTGCCCGCGTTCATCTTCGCCACGCCGGTGATCGCGGCGATCCTGATGTTCATGCATCGTTGCAGTCAACGACGCCGCCGAGGCGCTGGTGGGGCGCAAGCGCGACCAGTTGCTGGGCGAGGACTTCCTGAAGGTGATACGGCCGGGGATTCGCTGGCGCGACCTGATGGGGCAGGGCGGCGCCTTCGTGCACATCCCACAGCTGATGGCACGCGACCGGTGCCTCATTGCGCGAGGTCGCGAGTTCGCTTTCGGCTCGGAGACCTACGCCACGGTCACACTGCACCCGGTGGCAGCTTGAGCGAATGGGCCTGGTTGCGTGCACCCCAACCCCCGCACGGGTGCCGCTACCTGTCGACGAACAGCTCGCTCCTGGCTGCCTGCGTGATCGCCGCCACACCCGGATGGGTGATGCGGCGCTCGATTGAAATGGCGTAGAACTCCTCCACCAGGTCCTCCGGTGCACCGAGGCGTTCCACCTCGAACTGCCTCGAAATCTCCTTCGCGAGCACGGCGGGCGCGGGAAACACGCCGAGCCCCTCACGCCCGAAAGCCTTCATCAGCGCGGTGTCCTCGAATTCCGCGGCGAACTGCGGAGACAATGCGTGCCTGCGCAGCCAGCCATCGAGCCGGGGCCGCAGGGCCGAGTCGGCGCCGGGCAGCAGCATGGGCAGGGCATCCAGGCATTGCGGAAACCCGGACCGGGCCTGCCGCACGTTCATCGAACGGGACTGCAGCAGCCTTGCCGACGCGAAGAAGGCAACTCCGCTGCGCCCCAGCAGGTGCGTGAATGCCTTGACCCCGAGGTTGCCCGGAAGCGGCACATCCGAAACGACGAGGTCGACGCGGCGCAATGCCAGTTGCGCCATCAGCGCGGTCAGCTTTCCCTCGGGGCATTGGAGCCGCGGCGCAGGATTCATCCGCAGTGCCGGCTCGAGCACGTGGTAGGCGATCGCCTTCGGCACCGAGTCGACAAACCCGACCTTCAGCAGCGGCGCGCGTGGGGCAGCCCTGCCGCCGCGCAAGGCGTCCTCCATTTCCTGTCCCAGGGTGAAGATCTCGTCGGCGTACTGCATCACCATCCGTCCGGCTTCGGTGGGCTCCACGCCCCGCCCGACCTTGCGCAGGAGCGGCGTGCCAAGCCGGTCTTCCAGCAGCTTGATCTGCCCGCTGAGCGTCTGCGGCGACAGGTGAAGTTCGTCGCTCGCGCGCAGCACGCCCCCTGCGCGCACGACGGTCCAGAAGTAGTGCAGGTGCTTGTAGTTCATCGGATGGTTCGTTTTTCCCGAATCATTCTGGCTTTTTTTCGAATATTCAGAAAGGCGCCTCCTGCCTACAGTCATGGCCATCCACCTCCTTTCGCCTCTTGCCTGGACCTGACGTGACTGAATTCCTGCAGGCCGACTTCCTCGGCCAGGCGGCCTGGCTCTGGCTCGCCTTCATCGTGATCGTGGTTTGCCTGCTCGCATTCGACCTGGGCGTGCTGCACAAGGACGAACGGGAAATTGGCGTCAGGGAAAGCCTGTGGCTCTCGGGCGGCTATGTCGCCGTAGCCACCGTTTTCGGCGCATGGTTGTGGTGGCAGCTCGGCTCCGGGCGCGGGGTCGAATACTTCACCGGCTACATCATCGAGAAGTCGCTCTCGATGGACAACGTGTTCGTGATCGCGATGATCTTCTCGTTCTTCGCGATCCCGCGGCAGTACCAGCACCGCGTGCTGTTCTGGGGCATCCTGGGCGTGATCGTCCTGCGAGCCGTCATGATCGGCCTGGGCGCCGCGCTGGTGAGCCAGTTCTCCTGGGTGCTCTACATCTTCGGCGCGTTCCTGGTGCTCACCGGGTTCAAGATGCTGTGGATGGCGAACCACCAGCCGGACCTGGAGAAGAACGTGCTGCTCAGGTGGCTGCGCAAGGTCATGCGGGTGACGCCCCAGATCCGTGGCAGCGCATTCTTCGTGCGGGAGCCGCACCCGGCGAGCGGCAGGCCGGTGGCCTGGGCCACGCCGCTCTTCCTGGCGTTGTGCATGGTGGAGTTCGCCGACCTGGTCTTCGCCGTCGATTCGGTACCGGCCATCCTGGCGATCACCGATGACACCTTCATCGTCTACACGAGCAACATCTTCGCGATCCTGGGCCTGCGTGCGCTCTACTTCGCGCTGGCGGCCATGATCCACCGCTTCGCCTACCTGAAGTACGCCCTGGCGCTGGTGCTGGTGTTCATCGGCGGCAAGATCTTCCTGGTCAACATCATCGGCAAGGTTCCCGCCGTCGTGAGCCTGGGCGTGACGGCGATCCTGATCACCGGCGGCGTGCTGGTGTCGCTGTGGAAGACACGCGGACAGCCCGCAGCCGGGCCGCTGGGCGAGGTGCAACACCCTTCTCCCAACTGATCCAGCATGGCCAAGCCTGACCCCGAACAATTGCGTGCCGCCGCCAGGTCGCTGCCGGAACAGGGCCTGCCGTTAAGGCAGCTGCTGGCCCTTGCGCCCGGTGGCGAGCTGCCCGCGATGGTCATCCTGTGCACACTGCCGGCGGCCTTGCCCGGCCTGCAGCTGGGCTGGGTCGCCGTGCCGGCGCTGCTGTACCTTGCGCGGGCGCTGTGGAAAGGGCAGTTGCGCGTGGACCTTCCCGACCGCCTCGCCAATTTCATGGTGAGCCGCAAGTCTGCGACCGCCATCCTGAACGCTTTCGCCTGGATCGTGGAGAGATTCGGCAGCCGGTGCAGGTCGACATGGCCGGGCCTGGTGCGCCGGACACGCCGCAGGCCTGCCGCGGTCCTGGTCGCAGCGATGTCGCTGGTGATCCTGCTGCCCCTGCCGGGCAGCAATGTCGTGCCGGCCATCGCGATTATCTCGTTGATGGGCGGGCTGGTCTGGCGCGACGGGCGCGCTATCGCCGCCGCCGGTGTACTGGCCGTTGCGGGCATCGCACTGGTCGCGGGCCTCGCGTGGGCCGCATGGGCTGCTGCAGCGGCCCTGGCCTGACAAGTCGTGAGGGGAGCGTCGGCCGAGGTGCCGGGGCAGAAATGGAAGAGCCGGCCCAGTGGCTTGCACTGGCCGGCTCTAGGCCTCTAACGTTGGTTGCGCGGGCAAGATTTGAACTTGCGACCTTTGGGTTATGAGCCCAACGAGCTACCAGGCTGCTCCACCGCGCGTCGAGTCGGAGATTATAGCGTCATTCGGTAGCGGGCGCTTCGCTCGCCGGGGTATCCGTCGGCGCAGGGCGGTCCACCAGTTCGACCAGGGCCATCGGCGCGTTGTCGCCGACGCGGAAACCCATCTTCAGGATGCGGGTGTAGCCGCCCGGGCGCGCCTTGTAGCGCGGGCCCAGTTCGTTGAACAGCTTGGTGACGATGTCGCGGTCGCGCAGGCGGTCGAACGCGAGGCGCTTGTTGGCGACCGTCGGCTCCTTGGCCAGCGTGATCATCGGCTCGACGACGCGGCGCAGTTCCTTGGCCTTGGGGACCGTGGTCTTGATCGCCTCGTGCTCTAGCAGCGAGTTCATCATGTTGCGCAGCATCGCCAGGCGGTGCTCGCTGGTGCGGTTGAGTTTACGGAGTCCGTGTCCGTGGCGCATGGTGTGTTCCTTTCCTTGTATTTCTTGTGGCCGTGTCAGGTACCACAAGGTCGAGGTTGCGAAGCAACCTCGTTTTCACCTTAACGTTTATCCAGGCCGGCGGGCGGCCAGGACTCCAGCTTCATGCCGAGCGTGAGCCCTCGCGAAGCCAGGACTTCCTTGATTTCGTTGAGCGACTTGCGGCCCAGGTTGGGGGTCTTCAGCAGCTCGTTCTCGGTGCGCTGGATCAGGTCGCCGATGTAATAGATGTTCTCGGCCTTCAGGCAGTTGGCCGAACGCACCGTGAGCTCGAGCTCGTCGACCGGGCGCAGCAGGATCGGGTCGAACTGCTGCGAGCTGCGCTGCACCGGCGCGTCGAAGGCGGCCAGTTCGCTGCCCTCGAGCTGCGCGAACACCGCGAGCTGCTCCACCAGGATCTTGGCCGAGGCGCGCACCGCGTCTTCCGCCGTGATGGCGCCGTTGGTCTCGATCTCCATCACCAGCTTGTCGAGGTCGGTGCGCTGTTCGACGCGGGCCGACTCGACCGTGTAGCTCACGCGCCGGACCGGCGAGAACGACGCGTCCAGCACGATGCGGCCGATCGACTTGGTCGGCTCGTCGCCGTAGCGGCGCATCGTGCCCGGCACGTAGCCGCGGCCCTTCTCCACCTTGATCTGCATGTCGATCTTGCCGCCCTGCGACAGGTTGGCGATCACATGGTCGGGGTTGATGATCTCGACGTCGTGCGGGGTCTGGATGTCGGCGGCCGTGACCAGCCCCTCGCCGTCCTTGCGCAGCGACAGGGTGACCTCGTCGCGGTTGTGCAGCTTGAAGACCACGCCCTTCAGGTTCAGCAGGATCGTGACTACGTCTTCGGTGACGCCGTCGATCGACGAGTATTCGTGCAGGACGCCGGCGATCGTCACTTCCGTCGCCGCGTAACCCACCATCGACGAGAGCAGCACCCGGCGCAGCGCGTTGCCGAGCGTGTGGCCGTAGCCGCGCTCGAAAGGCTCGAGGGTCACCTTGGCACGGTTGGTGCCAAGCTGTTCAACGTTGATGGACTTGGGTTTCAGCAGGTTGGTTTGCATGCAGGACTTTCCTTTTCAATACCCCCGGCTCGTTACACCGGTAAGGCTGAAGCCCTGGCGCCGTGCCCGACACCAGGGAATGAAACAGACGAGAACGTGGCTGCTTTCGCAGCCCCGTCCTTCACCCTTTACCTCGAGTACAGCTCGACGATGAGGGATTCGTTGATGTCGGCGCCGAACTCGTCGCGGTCCGGCACCTTCTTGAAAGTGCCTTCGGCCTTGTCGACGCTGACCTCGACCCACGCGGGCAGGCCGACTTGCGTGGCCAGCTGCAGCGCTTCGACCACGCGGTTCTGCTTCTTGGACTTCTCGCGCACGGCCACCACGTCGCCGGCCTTGACCAGGTACGACGGGATATTGACCGGCTTGCCGTTGACCGTGATCGCCTTGTGGCCCACCAGCTGGCGCGCTTCGGCGCGCGTGGAGCCGAAGCCCATGCGGTACACCACGTTGTCCAGGCGCGACTCGAGCAGCAGCAGCAGGTTGGTGCCGGTGTTGCCCTTGCGGCGGTCGGCCTCTTCGAAGTAGCGGCGGAACTGCTTCTCGAGCACGCCGTACATGCGCTTGACCTTCTGCTTTTCGCGCAGCTGCAGGCCGAAGTCGCTGGTGCGCTGGCCCGAGGTGCGGCCGTGCTGGCCGGGCTTGGAGTCGAACTTGGCCTTGTCGCTGATGGCACGGCGCGCGCTCTTCAGGAACAGGTCGGTGCCTTCACGGCGGGAGAGTTTGGCCTTGGGGCCGAGGTAACGTGCCACTTGTCTTTCCTTTAAATCATCTTCCGGTGCCTATTGCGCCGGGAGCCGGGCTGCGCAAGCGCTGGACGGCGGTGGGCTTGGAGAAGGACACGGTTTGCGGGAGCAAACCGTGTTTACACCTTAGATTCTCCGACGCTTTTGCGGGCGGCAGCCATTGTGCGGGACCGGCGTCACGTCGGAGATCGACGTGATGCGGATGCCCAGCGCGGCCAGCGCACGCACCGAGGACTCGCGACCCGGGCCGGGGCCCTTGATCTCGACGTCCAGGTTCTTGATCCCCTGCTCGATCGCGGCACGGCCGGCCACTTCCGAGGCGACCTGGGCGGCGAACGGCGTCGACTTGCGCGAGCCCTTGAAGCCCTGGCCGCCGGACGACGCCCACGACAGCGCGTTGCCCTGCCGGTCGGTGATCGTGATGATGGTGTTGTTGAAGGACGCGTGCACGTGGCAGATGCCGTCGGACACGTTCTTGCGGACCTTCTTGCGCACTCGCTGCGCGGCGTTGCTGGCGGGAGCCTTTGCCATGTCTTGTTCCTAGTCCGGGTTATTTCTTCAGCGCCTGCGCGGCCTTGCGCGGACCCTTGCGGGTACGGGCGTTCGTGCGGGTGCGCTGGCCGCGCATCGGCAGGCCGCGGCGATGGCGGAAGCCGCGGTAGCAGCCGATGTCCATCAGGCGCTTGATGTTCATCGTGGTCTCGCGGCGCAGGTCGCCTTCGATCGTGAACTTGCCGATCTGCTCGCGGATCTTCTCCATCTCGGCGTCGGTCAGGTCCTTGATCTTCTTCGAGTAAGCGATCCCGCAGGCCTCGCAGATCTGGCGGGCGCGCGTGCGCCCGATGCCGAAGATGGCGGTCAGGCCGATTTCGGCGTGCTGGTGCGGCGGGATGTTGATGCCGGCGATACGTGCCATGTCAGTTCCTCTTAAATCAGTGGGGGTCCGAGCAACGCGCTGCGCGCTTTTGATCCGCCCCCCAAATTACTCGATTAACCCTGGCGCTGCTTATGGCGCGGGTCGGTGCAGATCACGCGGACCACACCCTTGCGACGAATGATCTTGCAGTTGCGGCAGATCTTCTTGACGGAAGCCGAAACTCTCATGTTCTTTCTCCTGAGCCCTGCGGACTCACTTAGCCCTGAAAACAATCCGTGCCCGCGACAAGTCGTAGGGCGTCAATTCCACGGTGACCCTGTCACCAGGGAGGATGCGGATGTAGTGCATCCGCATCTTTCCCGATATGTGCCCGAGCACCATGTGCCCGTTTTCCAGTTTCACGCGGAAGGTCGCGTTGGGGAGGTTCTCGACCACCTCACCCTGCATCTGGATGACATCGTCCTTCGACATCTCTCGCTTCTAGCCGCCCAGTGACGTCTTGAAGTTCGCTTTCTTCAGCAATGACTCGTACTGCTGGCTCATCAGGTAGTTCTGCACCTGGGCCATGAAGTCCATCGTCACCACGACGATGATCAAGAGCGACGTCCCACCGAAGTAGAACGGCACGTTGTATTTCAGGATCAGGAACTCCGGCAGCAGGCAGACGAAGGTGATGTACACCGCGCCCGCCAGCGTCAGGCGAACCAGGATCTTGTCGATGTAGCGCGCCGTCTGGTCGCCGGGACGGATCCCGGGGATGAAGGCGCCGCTCTTCTTCAGGTTATCGGCGGTCTCGCGGCTGTTGAACACCAGCGCCGTGTAGAAGAAGCAGAAGAACACGATGGCGCTGGCGTACAGCATCACGTAGATCGGCTGGCCGGGGGTCAGCGTGGACGCGATGTCGCGCAGCCACCGGAAACCGTCGCCCGTGGAGAACCAGCTCACCACCGTGGCCGGCAGCAGGATGATCGACGAGGCGAAGATCGGCGGGATCACGCCGGCCATGTTCAGCTTCAGCGGCAGGTGCGACGACTGGCCGCCGTACACTTTGTTGCCGACCTGGCGGCGCGCGTAGTTCACGAGGATCTTGCGCTGCCCGCGTTCGACGAACACCACGAAGTACGTGACCAGCGCCACCAGCACCACGATCAGGATCGCGACCAGCGGGCCCATGGCACCCGTGCGCACCAGCTCCAGCAGGCCGCCGATCGCGCTGGGCAGCCCGGCGGCGATGCCGGCGAAGATCAGGATCGAGATGCCGTTGCCCAGCCCGCGCTCGGTGATCTGCTCGCCCAGCCACATCAGGAACATGGTGCCGGCCGTCAGGCTCATCACCGCCGTCAGGCGGAAGCCGAAGCCGGGGGTCATGACCAAGCCGGCCGAGCCTTCGAGCGCCATGGCGATGCCCAGCGACTGGAAGATCGCCAGGCCCAGCGTGCCGTAGCGCGTGAACTGCGTGATCTTGCGGCGCCCGGCCTCGCCCTCCTTCTTCATCTGCTCGAACGTCGGCACGACGTAGGTGAGCAGCTGCATGATGATGGAGGCCGAGATGTACGGCATGATGCCCAGCGCGAACACGGTGAACCGCGACAGCGCGCCGCCCGAGAACATGTTGAACAGGCTCAGGATGCCGCCCTGCTGGCCCTTGAACAGCTCGGCGAGCTGGTCGGGGTTGATGCCGGGCACCGGAATGTGCGCGCCGACGCGGTAGACCACAAGCGCGAGCAGCAGGAAGATCAGCCGGCGACGCAGGTCGCCGAACTTGCCGGTCTTCGCGAGTTGTGCAGCGCTAGTTGCCACGGATGTCCTTGGTCTTTCCAGTCATCCGGCTCAGTTGAGGCTGCCGCCCGCCGCTTCAATGGCGGCCTTGGCGCCGGCGGTCGCGCCGATGCCCGTCAGCTTGACGGCCAGCTTGAGCTCGCCCGACTTGATGACCTTCACGTTCTTCACGATCTGGCGCACCAGGCCGGCTTGCTTCAGCGCCAGCAGGTCGACTTCAGCCGCGCCCAGCCTTTCCAGCTGCGCCAGCGTCACTTCGCCGTTGAACTTGAGCTGCGCCGACTTGAAGCCGCGCTTGGGCAGGCGGCGCTGCAGCGGCATCTGGCCGCCTTCGAAGCCCACCTTGTGGTAGCCGCCGGCACGGGACTTCTGCCCCTTGTGGCCACGGCCGGCCGTCTTGCCCAGGCCCGAGCCGATGCCGCGGCCGACGCGGCGGCGCGCCTTCTTGGAGCCCTCTGCGGGCTGGATGGTATTCAGTTCCATGATCAGAGCACCTTCACCAGGTAATCGATCTTGTTGATCATTCCGCGCACGGCGGGGGTGTCTTCCAGCTCGCTCACCGAATTGAGCTTGCGCAGGCCCAGGCCGCGCACGGTGGCGCGGTGGTCGCCCTTGGTGCCGATCGGGCTGCGCACCAGCTGGACCTTGACCGTCTTCTTTTGTTCGTTTGCCATTGAAAGTCTCCTCAGGCGGCGAACAGGTCTTCGACCGACTTGCCGCGCTTGGCCGCCACTTCCGACGGGGTCGTGGAGTTCTTCAGCGCGTCGAACGTGGCGCGGACCAGGTTGTAGGGGTTGGTCGAACCGTGGCACTTGGCCACGATGTCGGTCACGCCCAGCACCTCGAACACGGCGCGCATCGGGCCGCCGGCGATGATGCCGGTGCCCTTGGGGGCCGGCGCCATCATGACGCGCGCGGCGCCGTGGTGGCCGTACACCGCATGGTGCAGCGTGCCGTTCTTCAGCGACACCTTGGTCATGCCGCGGCGCGCTTCTTCCATCGCCTTCTGCACGGCCGCGGGCACTTCCTTGGACTTGCCCTTGCCCATGCCGACGCGGCCGTCGCCGTCGCCGACCACGGTGAGCGCGGCGAAGCCGAGGATACGGCCGCCCTTCACCACCTTGGTCACGCGGTTGACCGCGATCATCTTTTCCTTCAGGCCGTCTTCGGGACCGTCACCCTGGGTTTTCGCTTGAACTCTTGCCATGTTGGTATCCGTGTCCGTTAGAACTGCAGGCCCGCTTCACGGGCGGCTTCGGCGAGCGCCTTGACGCGGCCGTGGTACTGGAAACCGGCACGGTCGAAGGCGACCTTCTCGACCCCGGCGGCTTTCGCCTTCTCGGCGATGCGCTTGCCGATGACGGCCGCGGCGGCGGCGCTGGCGCCCTTGCCCGCGGCACCGAGGTCCTTGCGGATGTCGGCTTCGAGCGTGGAGGCGGATGCCAGCACCTGCGCGCCGTCGCCCGAGATGACCTGGGCGTAGATGTGCAGGTTGGTGCGGTTCACCGTCAGCCGGGGCGTGCCCTGGGTGGCGATTCGGATGCGGGTCTGCTTCGCACGGCGCAGACGCTGTTCCTTCTTGGTCAACATCGTCATGCTCCTTACTTCTTCTTGGTCTCTTTGATCGTGATCTTCTCGTCCGCGTAGCGGATGCCCTTGCCCTTGTAGGGCTCGGGCGGGCGCACGGCGCGCACTTCCGCGGCGAGCTGGCCAACGCGCTGGCGGTCGGCGCCCTTGATCACGATTTCGGTGGGGGTCGCCGTGGCCGCCGTGATGCCCGCGGGCATCTCGATGTTCACGGGGTGCGAGTAGCCGACCGTGAGGGTCAGCTTGCTGCCCTGCACGGCGGCCTTGTAGCCCACGCCCACCAGGTTCAGCTTCTTCTCGAAGCCCTTGGTGACGCCCACCACCATGTTGTTCACCAGCTGGCGCATGGTGCCGCTCATCGCGTTGGCTTCACGCGACTCGTTGGCCGGCTCGAACGACAGCTTGCCGTCCGCGCTCGACACCTTGACCAGCGAATTGATCGCCAGGGCCAGCTGGCCGCCGGCGCCCTTGACGCTGATCTGGTCTTCCTTGACCTGCACGTCCACGCCTTGCGGGACGGCGATCGGCATTTTTCCGACTCGGGACATTTTTCGGTTTCCTTGCGGTCAGGCCACGTAGCAAAGGACTTCGCCGCCCACACCGGTGGCGCGGGCCTTGCGGTCCGTCATCACGCCCTGGGGGGTCGTCACGATCGCCACGCCCAGGCCGTTCATGACCTGCGGGATGTCGTTGCGGCCCTTGTAGACGCGCAGGCCGGGACGGCTCACGCGCTCGATGCGCTCGATGACGGGGCGGCCGGCGTAGTACTTCAGGGCGATTTCGAGCTCGCTCTTGCCGCCTTCGGTCTTCACCTGGAAGCCGTCGATGTAGCCCTCGTCCTTCAGCACCTGGGCAATGGCCACCTTCACCTTGGAAGAGGGCACCGACACCGTGGGCTTGGCCACCATCTGCGCATTGCGGATGCGCGTCAGCAGGTCGGAGATGGGATCACTCATGCTCATATCTGTGTCTCCTCGCCGCTTACCAGCTGGCCTTGGTCACACCGGGGATGTCACCGGTGAAAGCCATTTCGCGGATCTTGCTGCGGGCCAGGCCGAACTGGCGGAACGTGCCGCGCGGGCGGCCCGTGATCTCGCAGCGGTTGCGCTGGCGGGTGGGGTTGGCGTTGCGCGGGAGCTTCTGCAGCGCGAAACGCGCCGCCTCACGCTCCTGCGGCGTCTTCTTCGCGTCGGTCGAGGCGGACTTCAGTTCCTCGTACTTCTTCGAGAACTTGGCGACCAGCTTGTCGCGCTTCAATTCACGCTGGATCAGGGCAGTTTTAGCCACGATGCACCTTCAGTTCTTGAACGGGAAACGGAAGCCCGCGAGCAGCGCCTTGGCTTCCTCGTCGGTCTTGGCCGTGGTGGTGATGGAGATGTTCAGGCCGCGGATGGCGTCGACCTTGTCGTACTCGATCTCGGGAAAGATGATCTGCTCTTTCACGCCGATGTTGTAGTTGCCGCGGCCGTCGAAGGCCCGGCCCGAGATGCCGCGGAAGTCGCGCACGCGCGGCAGCGCCACGGTGACGAAACGGTCCAGGAATTCCCACATGCGCGCGCCGCGCAGCGTGACCATCGTGCCGATGGCCTGCTGCTCGCGGATCTTGAAGCCGGCGATGGCCTTCTTGGCCTTGGTCACCACGGGCTTCTGGCCGGCGATCTTGGTGAGGTCGCCCACGGCGTGGTCCATCACCTTCTTGTCGGCCACGGCCTCGCTGACACCCATGTTCAGCGTGATCTTGGTCAGGCGCGGCACCTGCATGGGCGACTTGTAGCCGAACTTCTGCGTGAGCTCGGGCGCGACCTTGTCGCGGTAGTGCTGCTGCAGCCGTGCCGGGCCGGCCGGCTTCTGTGCTTGCGCTTGCTTGTCTGCCATGGTCATGCCACCTTGATTTCTTCGCCCGAGGACTTGAACACGCGCACGCGCTTCTCGCCTTCGGCCTTGATGCCCACGCGGTCGGCCTTGCCGGTCGCCGGGTTGTAGATCGCCACGTTGGACTGGTGGATCGGCATCGACTTCTCGACGATGCCGCCGGTGGTGCCCTTCATGGGGTTCGGCTTGGTGTGCTTCTTCACCAGGTTGATGCCTTCCACGACCACGTAGTCGGCGTCCTTGCGCAGCTGCACGCGGCCGCGCTTGCCCTTGTCGCGGCCGGCCAGCACGATGACTTCGTCACCCTTGCGGATCTTGTTCATGGACGCTTTTCCTTCAGAGGACTTCGGGGGCCAGCGACACGATCTTCATGAACTTCTCGGTACGCAGTTCGCGCGTGACCGGGCCGAAGATGCGGGTGCCGATGGGCTCCAGCTTGTTGTTGAGCAGCACGGCGGCGTTGCCGTCGAACTTGATGAGGGAGCCGTCGCCGCGGCGGATGCCCTTGGCGGTGCGGACCACCACTGCGCTGTAGACCTCGCCCTTCTTGACGCGGCCACGCGGAGCGGCTTCCTTGATGCTCACCTTGATGATGTCGCCGACACTGGCGTAGCGGCGCTTGGAGCCGCCGAGCACCTTGATGCACAGGACGGACTTCGCGCCGGTGTTGTCGGCGACTTCGAGCCGGGATTCTGTCTGGATCATTTCGTATATTCCCAACTTGATCCGAACATTCCTGGGGGACGATCCCCCAGGCCATCGGGTCAGTCTTGGGCCCGTCGTCTCCCTTGCGGGATTCGTATGGGCAGAAGCTCACCTACCAAGAGGCGAGCCCGCGATTATGACTGAATTGCAGCCGTTGTCAAACGACCCCGGCTAATCGGGCAGGTGCGTGTACTGCGCCGCCAGCTCGCGGAAGGCCGCGGCTTCGGGGTCGGCGCCGGTTTCTTCTTGGAGGATGGCCGCGACTTCAGCAGAAAGTTCTCCTGCCCGCCGGGCGTCCAGGAACAGCATGCGGTGCCGTCGCGCCAGGACGTCCTCGACGCGGCGCGCATATTCATGCCGCGCCGCGAAGCGCACCATGGCTTCTGTCAGCCCGCCGCCGAGCTGGCGCCGGGCACCGGGTAGCGACTCCAGCACCGCGGCTTCGGTTCCATAGAGATGCGGCCCCGGCGCTGCCGAGATGGGGGTGCGCTTGCCGCCTGTGCTGGCGCCAACCAAAGGCAAGTTGGTGGTCACTCCTGATCTTGTGCGCTCCAGCAAACGGCGGTTGAAACACTTCTCGAGTACATCCTCGGCCATGGCGCGGTAGGTGGTCCACTTGCCGCCGGTCACCGTGACGAGCCCGCTGCGGCTGACCAGCACGGTGTGCTCGCGGCTGAGCGCCTTGGTTTCCTCGCCCTCCTCGCCCTGCGGCTTGACCAGCGGGCGCAGGCCGACCCACAGGCTGCGGATGTCGGCGGCCTTGGGACCCTTGACCAGGTAGCGCGCCGACTCGCTCAATATGAAGGCCAGCTCTTCCCTGAACGGCCGGGGTTCGCGCGGCAGGTCGCCGCGCGGCGTGTCGGTGGTGCCCAGGATGAGCTTGCCCAGCCAGGGCACGCCGAACAGCACCCGGCCGTCGGCCGTCTTGGGCACCATCAGCGCGTGGTCGCCCGGCAGGAACTCGCGGTCGACCACCACGTGCACGCCCTGGCTGGGCGCGACCATGTTGCGCACGGCCCGGCCGATGGCCTGCCCGTCCTGCTGGCGCAACTCATCCACCCAGACCCCGGCGGCATTGACGACGCAGCGCGCCTTGAGTTCGAAGGTGCGGCCCGACTCGTCGTCGCGGCATTGCAGCCCCGCGACCTTGCCGTCGGCGTGCAGCAGCCCGGTCGCCCCGCAGTAATTGACCAGCAGCGCCCCGCGCGTGGCCGCCGTGCGCGCCAGCGCCAGCGCGAGGCGGGCATCGTCGAACTGCCCGTCCCAGTACTTGACCCCGCCCTTCAGCCCGTCGGGCCGCGCGGTCGGCAGCAGGGCCAGCGTCTGCTGGCGGTTCAGGAATTCCGTGTCGCCCAGCCCGGCCTTGCCGGCCAGCGCGTCGTACATCTTCAGGCCCATGCCGTAGAACGGCGTCTCCCACATCTTGTACGAAGGCATCACGAAGGGCAGCGGCTGCGCGAGGTGCGGCGCGTTGTGCAGCAGCGTGGTGCGCTCGTGCAGCGCTTCGCGCACCAGCGCGATGTCGCCCTGCGCGAGGTAGCGCACGCCGCCGTGGACCAGCTTGGTGGCGCGCGACGAGGTGCCCTTGGCGAAGTCGTGCGACTCGACCAGCACCACGCTGTAGCCGCGCGCCGCGGCGTCCAGCGCCACGCCCAGCCCGGTGGCGCCGCCGCCGACGATGGCGATGTCCCAGGTGCGCGCCTCGCCCAGCGCGGCCAGCAGGTCGCCGCGCCGGGTGGGCAGGGGCGTGTCGGACGGGGGCTTGGCTTTCAAGCGCGGGCCCAGCCTTTCGACCGCTCCACTGCCTGGCGCCAGCGCGCCAGCTTGGCCCGCCGGTCCGCGTCACCCGTCTTCGGCTCGAAGCGCCGCTCGATCTGCCATTGCGACGAAATCTCTTCGGCGCCGCCCCACACCTGCGTGGCCAGCCCCGCCAGGTAGGCCGCACCCAGCGCCGTGGTTTCGGTGACCTGCGGGCGGACCACCGGCACGCCGAGAAAGTCGGCCTGCATCTGCATCAGCAGGTTGTTGCGGCTGGCGCCGCCGTCCACGCGCAGTTCCTTCAGCGCGATGCCGGAGTCGAGCGCCATGGCCCCGAACACGTCGGCGCTTTGCAGCGCGATCGCCTCCAGCGCCGCGCGTGCGATGTGGGCGCGATTGGTGCCGCGCGTCAGCCCGACCAACGTGCCGCGCGCATAGCCGTCCCAGTCGGGCGTGCCCAGCCCGGCGAAAGCCGGCACCAGGTAAACGTCGCCCGTGTCGTCCACCTGCGCCGCCAGCGACTCGACTTCCGCTGCCGACTGCACCACCTGCAGCCCGTCGCGCAGCCACTGCACCGTGGCGCCCGCCATGAAGACACTGCCCTCGAGGCAGTAGGCCGCCTGCTTGCGCCCCGCCGGCCCTTGCCAGCCCATCGTCGTCAGCAGCCGGTTGCGGCTGGCCACCGGCCTCGCGCCGGTGTTCATCAGCATGAAGCAGCCGGTGCCGTAGGTATTCTTCGCCATGCCGGGTGCAAAGCAGGCCTGCCCGAAGGTGGCGGCCTGCTGGTCGCCCGCGATGCCCGCGATGGGCAGCGCCATGCCCAGCAGCGAAGCGTCCGTTTCGCCCACGATGCCGCTGGACGGGACCACCTGCGGCAGGACCGAGCGCGGGATGTGCAGCAGCGCCAGCAACTCGTCGTCCCAGTCCTGCGTATGCAGGTTGTACAGCAGCGTGCGTGACGCATTGCTGGCATCCGTCGCATGCACGCGCCCGCCGGTGAGGTTCCACACCAGCCAGCTGTCGATGGTGCCGAAGGCCAGTTCGCCGCGCCCGGCCCGCTCGCGCGCGCCGGCCACGTTGTCCAGCAGCCATTCGAGCTTGGTGCCGGAGAAATAGGCGTCGATCACGAGCCCGGTCTTCTTCTGGATCAGCCCCGCCTTGCCAAGCTTGCGCAGCAGTTCGCAGCGCGCGGCCGTGCGCCGGTCCTGCCAGACGATGGCGTTGGCCACCGGCTGGCCGGTCTCGCGGTCCCACAGCACCGTGGTCTCGCGCTGGTTGGTGATGCCGACGGCCGCGACAGCTGCGCCCGGCACCTGCTTCAGGGCCTCCAGCGCCACCGCGTGCTGCGTCGCCCAGATCTCGCGCGCGTCGTGCTCTACCCAGCCGGGCTGGGGAAAGAACTGCGTGAACTCGCGCTGCGCCAGTGCGGCCACCCGGCCGGCAGTGTCGAACACGATGGCGCGAGAACTGGTCGTGCCTTGGTCGAGGGCCAGGACGTATTTCATAGGACCGCCAGCGTACCCCAAGGCGACTAGACTTCGGTCCATGGCGAACCCGAATCCAACGATAGCCTTCATCGGCGGCGGCAACATGGCCAGCGCCATCATCGGCGGGCTGCTGCGCCAGGGCATGGCGGCGTCCGGCATCGAAGTGCTGGAACCCTTCGAGGGCACGCGCGAAAAGCTCAAGTCGCAGTTCGGCCTGTCGCCCATGGCCGAAGCCGGCCCGGCACTGGCGCGCGCCGGCATGGTGGTGTGGGCCGTCAAGCCCCAGACCTTCAAGGACGCGGCGGCGTCCGCCAAGCCCCATGTGGGGAGTGCCCTGCACGTGAGCGTGGCCGCGGGCATCCGCTCGGACAGCATCGCCGCCTGGCTGGGCACCGACCGCATCGTGCGCACCATGCCCAACACGCCCGCCCTGGTCGGCAAGGGCATGACGGCCCTGTTCGCGCGCGCCTCGGTCACGGCGGACGACAAGGCACAGGTCGAACGCGTGATAGCGACCACCGGCGACTACCTGTGGGTAGAGCGCGAGCAACAGCTCGATGCGGTGACCGCGATCTCCGGCTCGGGCCCGGCCTACGTGTTCTTTTTCCTCGAGGCCATGCGGCAGGCCGGCACCGAGATGGGCCTCAGCGCCGAGCAGGCCTACCAGCTGGCCGTCGGCACTTTCGTGGGCGCTTCCGAGCTGGCGCGCGCTTCGGATGACCCGCCCGAAGTGCTGCGCGAACGCGTCACTTCGAAAGGCGGCACCACGTACGCCGCCATCACGTCGATGCAGCAGGACGGCGTGCAGGCGCAGTTCGTGAAGGCCTTGCATGCTGCCTGCAAGCGTGCCGAAGAACTGGGCAACGAGTTCGGGTCATGAGCCGCACGGCCGCCCGAAGGCTCATAGTCCCGCAGCGCGTAGCGCGGAGGGTAGTCCAATGAGTACGCTGCCACCGGTCGACCACACGGTCAACGTCCCGTTGCCGCCCGCCGATGCCTTTGCCCTGTTCACGCAGGAAATGCCCAAGTGGTGGCCGTTGTCCACCCATTCGTGCGGCGGCGACGACGCCAACGGGGTGACCTTCGAGCCGCGGGTCGGCGGCCGCGTGATGGAGCAGACGCGCACCGGCCGGCAGCACCCCTGGGGCACGCTGCTCGAATGGGACCCGCCGCGCGTGCTGGCGATGCGCTGGCACCCGGGGCAGCCGGAAGAACAGGCGACCCTGCTGCGCGTGACCTTCACCGCACGTGACCGCTCCACCGACGTGCGCATCGTGCACGAGGGCTGGGAAGTTCGCGGCGAGTCGGCTGCTGCCGTTCGCCAGGAGTACGAGAAGGGCTGGCCGCTGGTGATGGGGCAATTCGCAGGCGTGGCCGCCGGCTAGGAGTCTGCGCGGCAGAGAGTGAGTTGTCATGCCGGACTTGATCCGGCATCCACGTGGGCAAGATGTCAGCGTCGATTGAAGTGCAGGCGTTACAGGCTGATGCCTGCCAGCTACCTGCCCTATCTGCCCGACCAGGA
>JACRAY010000001.1 GCA_016213325.1 Burkholderiales bacterium
GCCCACGAACAGATCGCTCGGGTCGTTGTCAACATCCGTGTCGTTGCTCAGCACATCGCCAAACCCCAGGCCCCAGATGTCCTCGGTCACGCTCTCGCTGTCGTCCACCGCCACCGGCGCGTCGTTGTGGCCCCAGATCGTGATCGTCAGCTCACCCGTGTCCCAGCCACTGTTGCCGTCGGATACCGTGTAGCTGAACGTGTCGACCAGCGTCTCGCCCTCGTTGAGCGCATCAACCGTGAAGTTGTTGTCGTCCAGGTTGTACGTGTAGGCACCGTCGTCCGTGATGTCCAGCGAGCCGAAGCTGCCGCCCACCGTGTCCGAGCTACCAATGCCCGAGCCGTTGACCCACCCCACGAACAGGTCGCCGCTCGCGTCGTCAACGTCCGAGTCGTTCGCCAGCAGGTTGCCCGCAGCCGTGCCGTCGATGTCCTCGGTCACGCTGTTGCTGTCGTCCACCGCCACCGGGTCGTCGTTTTGCCCTGTGATCGTGATGGTAATCTGCTCGGTCGTCCCATCGAAAGCCGAGATAGTGAAGGTATCGACGTAGTCTTCGCCGCCCACCATCCAGTCCTGCGGGCCGTCCAGCGTGTAGTCCCATTCCCCGAACCGCGTGATGACCAGGTCGCCATACAGGCCGCCCAGGTCGGCAACCACGACGCGTTGCGGGCTGTCGATATCGTAAACGTCGACGTCACCGTTGGTGCTGCCGGCGTCCTCAGTGAGGAACCCCGCCAGGTCGCTGCCCGTGAACGTGGCAGCATCATCCGTCGCCGCCACATTGATACTGAAGATCCCGACCTCGCCGACGTCGGACTCCTCGTCCGAGACGTAGAAGTCGAACTCGGCAACGCCATGGAAGTTGGGGTCCGGGCGGTAGACCAGGTCATCGATTTCACCGGTCGTCAGGGAAAGCCAGTTGCCCGTGTAGGCCTGGAAGCTCGCCGGCCCTGTGTCCGTGTAGAAACCCAGTTGCCCAGCCAGTGAAGCCAGGCTGATGACGATGTACGCCACGCTGTCCGAGGTATCCGAAGTGCCGGGGACATGGGTGTAGTTGAAGTCGCCAAGGGTGAACCCCGTGAAGTCGACATCCTCGATTGCGTTGACCGAGCTTGCTTGCGCGTCGTAATAACCTGGTACCGCCATGACTCGTCCCTCCAGACCTGTGGATGAGCCATTTATATGCGAAGGCAGTTACAAAAGCGACACAAAGATTCTCTTTGCGTCCCGATTTGCCAACTACTGCCGCTCCGGCGCGACAGCCCCCGCAAAAAAAAGCCCGACGGCGTAACAACGCTCGTCGGGCACTCAGGAAAAACCCGAAGGTCTTCAACCCATGTGCAGGCCGCCGTTCACCGAGAAGTCCGCGCCGGTGGAGTAGCCGCTCTCCTCCCCCGCCAGCCAAGCAATGATCGACGCAATCTCGCTCGGCTCGCCGAAACGCTTGACCGGAATGGTCGCCACGATCTTGTCCTGCACGTCCTGGCGGATCGCCTTGACCATGTCGGTGCCGATGTAGCCGGGGCTCACGGTGTTGACCGTCACGCCCTTGTTGGCCAGCTCCTGCGCCAGCGCCATCGTGAAGCCGTGCATGCCGGCCTTGGCGGCCGAATAGTTGGTCTGGCCGGCCTGGCCCTTTTCGCCGTTGACGCTGCTGATCTGGATGATGCGGCCCCAGCCCTTTTCCACCATGTCGGGCACCACCTGCTTGGTCACGTTGAACATGCTGTTCAGGTTGGTGTCGATCACGGCCTTCCAGTCCTCGGGCGTCATCTTCAGGAACATGCGGTCGCGCGTGATGCCGGCGTTGTTGACCAGCACGTCGATGGGGCCGTGCTCCTGCTTGGCCTTGGTGAAGGCTTCCACCGTCGACTCCCAGTCGGCGACATTGCCCACCGACGCGTAGAAAGTGTAGCCCTGCTCCTTCTGCTCGGCCAGCCACTTGTTGAAGTCGCGCGTGGGGCCGCAGCCCGCAATCACCTTGAAGCCGTCCTTGTGCAGGCGCTGGCAGATGGCGGTGCCGATGCCGCCCATGCCGCCGGTCACGTACGCTACTTTTTGAGCCATGTTCGTATCTCCTTTAGGTTCTTCTTTGTAGTCCGATTACACGCGTTCAACGGCAAGGGAAACCCCCATGCCGCCGCCGATGCACAGCGCGGCCACGCCCTTCTTCGCCTCGCGGCGCTGCATCTCGTGCAGCAGCGTCACCAGGATGCGCGCGCCCGATGCACCGATGGGGTGCCCGATGGCGATGGCGCCGCCGTTCACGTTGACCTTGGCGGCGTCGATGCCCAGCTCCTTGTTGACCGCGCAGGCCTGCGCGGCAAAGGCTTCGTTCAGCTCGAACAGGTCGACGTCGCTCGCCTTCCAGCCGGCACGCTCCAGCGCCTTCCTGGTCGCGGGCACGGGGCCCATGCCCATGGTGGCGGGGTCCAGGCCGCTGGTGCCGAAAGCCACGACTCTCGCCAGCGGCTTGATGCCCAGCTCGGCCGCCTTCTTGGCGCTCATCAGCACCAGTGCGGCGGCGCCGTCGTTGATGCCCGACGCATTGCCGGCGGTCACCGAACCGGCCTTGTCGAAGGCGGGGCGCAGGCCGGCCAGCGCTTCGGCGCTGGTCTTCTTGTTGATGAACTCGTCGGCAGCAAAGACGACCGGGTCGCCCTTCTTCTGCGGGATGGTGACGGGGACGATCTCGTCCTTGAACCTGCCGGCTTCCTGCGCGGCAGCGGCCTTCTGCTGGCTGCCCAGCGCCAGCGCGTCCTGCTTCTCGCGGCTGATGTCGTGCGCCTTGGCCACGTTTTCGGCCGTCACGCCCATGTGGTACTGGTTGTACACGTCCCACAAGCCGTCCACGATCATCGTGTCCTGCATCTTCCAGTCGCCCATGCGCTGGCCGTCGCGGGAATTCATCAGCACGTGCGGCGCGGCGCTCATGTTCTCCTGGCCGCCGGCCACCACGATGTCGCTGTCGCCCCAGGCGATGGACTGCGCGGCCAGCATCACGGCCTTCAGGCCCGAGCCGCACACGGCGTTGATGGTGAGCGAGGGCACTTCCTTGGGCAGGCCGGCCTTCAGCGTGGCCTGGCGCGCCGGGTTCTGGCCCGAACCGGCCGCGAGCACCTGGCCCATGATCACTTCGCCCACCTGCTCGGGCTTGACGCCGGCGCGCTGCAGCGCTTCCTTGATGACGATGGCGCCCAGCTCGGGGGCTGGCACCTTGGCGAGCGAGCCGCCGAACTTGCCAACAGCCGTGCGGACGGCCGAAACGATGACGATGTCTTCCATGTGTTTGCTCCTTTTATCGGCCTCAGGCCTTTGCTTTCACGTAACGTCCCGGCGCCGGCTCGATGGCCTTGTACTTCGCGCCCTTGCCGTATCCCTTCGGTGCAGCCACCTGCTTGCCCGCGTGGCCCTTCAGCCAGGCGGCCCAGTCGGTCCACCAGCTGCCGGGGTGTTCCTTCGCGCCCTTGAACCAGTCGTCGTAGTTCGCCGGCAGCTTGTCGTTGGTCCAATAGGACCGCTTGTTCTTGGCCGGCGGGTTGATCACGCCGGCGATGTGGCCCGAGGCACCCGCCACAAAGCGCTTCTTGCCTGGCAAGTGCTTCACGCTGCCGTAGGCGCCGTCGATCGGCACGATGTGGTCCTCGCGCGACCCGTAGATGTAGGTCGGGATGTCCAGGGTGCCCAGGTCCACCTTTTGGCCGCACACGGTGAGCTTGCCCGGCTTCACCAGGTTGTTCTCGAGGTAGGTGTTGCGCAGGTACCAGGCATACATCGGGCCCGGCAGGTTGGTCGAGTCGCTGTTCCAGTAGAGCAGGTCGAACGGCGGGGGCGTCTCCCCCTTGAGGTAGTTGCCCACCACATAGTTCCACACCAGGTCGTTCGGGCGCAGGAAGCTGAAGGTGGACGCCAGGTCCTTGCCCTTCAGCATGCCGCCGTGCCCCATGGTCATTTCGCGGTACTTCACGGTGTTCTCGTCGATGAAGACGTCGAGCACGCCGGTACTGCTGAAGTCGAGCAGGGCCGTGAGGAAGGTGACGGACGCCGCCGGCTTTTCACCGCGGGCCGCCAGCACGGCCAGTGCCGTGCCGAGGATGGTGCCGCCCACGCAGAAGCCCAGCGCGTTCATCTTGGCCGCGCCGGTGATGTCCTGCACCGTCTCGATGGCCTTGATCGCAGCGCCCCCCACGTAGTCGTCCCAGGTCTTGTCCTGCATGGACGCGTCGGGGTTGCGCCAGCTCAGCACGAAGGTGCGGTGCCCCTGCTCCACCAGGTAGCGGATCAGCGAGTTCTCGGGCTGCAGGTCGAGGATGTAGAACTTGTTGATGCAGGGCGGCACCAGCAGGAACGGGCGCTCGTACACCTGCCTGGTCAGCGGCTTGTATTCGATCAGCTGGAACAGCTCGTTCTCGAACACCACGGCGCCTTCGGTGGTGGCGACGTTCTTGCCCACTTCGAAGGCGCTTTCGTCGGTCATCGACACATGGCCTTGCTGGATGTCGGCCAGCAGGTTCTGCACGCCCTTGGCGATCGACTCGCCCTTGGTTTCGATGGCCTTCTTCTGCGCTTCGGCGTTCAGCGCCAGGAAGTTGCTGGGGGCCGAGGCGGCCATCCACTGCTCCACCGCAAAGCGCAGCCGCGCCTTGGTCTTGGCGTCGGTGTCGGCGGCTTCCACCAGCCCCAGCAGCGTGCGCGCGTTCAACAGGTACAAGGCGGCCGAGTACGCCGCCACCGGGTTGTGCGCCCAGGCATCGGCCGAAAAGCGGCGGTCGCTGGTGACGGGGTTGGCCTTCAGGCCTTCGTTCCAGATCTGGGTGGCTTCGCGCAGGTACGATTGCTGCAGGGCCGCCAGCTTCTCGGGCGCAAAGGTCAACTGGCCAGCGCCCATGCCCATGGACGGCTGCTGCGGCATCAGCTGGAACGATTGGAGCGCGCGCGTCCAGTTTTCGGCAAGGGATTGCTGAAATTGCTGTCCGGCAGCGGCCCAGGCTGGCTCAGAATTCATCTTGTCTCCTGATAGTTCTTCGGGTTAACCCGAGTATCCCATCATTGATGTTGCACTGCAACAAAAAAATCATCGCAGCATGTACCTCGTCATCATCGCCTGGCTCTATGTTGCGCTCATGATGGCCGTGGCGGAAGCGACCAGCCCGGTCGGCACCGTCCTCGGTGCCATTTTCACTTTCGTACTGTATGGCGTGGGCCCGCTGGCGTTGGTGGTTTACCTCATAGGGCCCAGGCGGCGGCGCGCCGACCCCTCACCCGAGCCAGATGGCAGCGGCGAAGCGCCCGCTGACCCGGTCGCGCCGGTGCGAAAAGAACCTTGACGGGTTGCTGGCCGTGCACCACCCGCGGCTGCCGTCGTTGCCGTAGACGGCAGCCACGCCCAGGGCGCGCAGCCGGCTGCGCGCCAGGCCCGCCAGGTCGGCCAGGAACTTGCCTTCGGCGTGCGCTCGAAAGTGTCCCTCGTCGTTGCTCTCCAGGTCCACGAAAGCGGCCTTCACTTCGGGTCCCACCTCGAAGGCTTCGGGCCCTATGCAGGGACCCAGCCAGGCCATGACGTTCGCCCCGCGCGGCAGGTTGGCATGGGCCGATTCGATCACGCCCGCCGCCAGCCCGCGCCAGCCGGCATGGGCCGCCGCCACGGCGCGCCCGGCTTCGTCGCACAGCAGCACCGGCAGGCAGTCGGCCACCATGACCGTGCAGGCGATGCCGCGCGACTCGGTGAAGCAGGCGTCGGCCGTCACGCCGTGCTGCGTGCCCTCCCACAGTTCCACCGAGCGTGAGCCGTGCACCTGGTTCATGTACACGGGCCTGGCGCCCAGGGCTTCTTCGAACCTGCGGCGGTTGGCTGCGACATGGGCTGTGTCGTCGCCCACGTGGTCGCCCAGGTTGAGGCTGTCGTAAGGCGCAGGCGACACGCCGCCCGCGCGAGTGCTGCACGCCGCTTTCACGTGGGGCGGTACCGGCCAGTCGGGAACGATGAAGTCCAAGCGCGCGTTCAGGCTTCGTTGTCGGGCTGGCTCGTGGGCTGCGCCTTCTGGAAGGCGGGCAGCTTCATGCAGTTGTCGAAGGCGCGCATGGTGCGCGTGAGGCCGCTGTAGTCGGTGTTGACACGCCGGCCATTGAAGACCTGCGGCACCAGGCAGCAGTCGGCCATGGTGGGCGTCTCGCCGAAGCAGTAGGTGGATTCGGGCAGGCGTTCCAGCTCACGCTCGAACATCTCCAGGCCGCTGCGCACCCAGTGGCGGTACCACTCGTTCTTGGTGTCCTCGTCCAGCTTGAGGTTGTGCACCAGGTACTTCAGCACGCGCAGGTTGTTCAGCGGGTGGATCTCGCACGCCACCAGCTGCGCCAGTGCGCGCACGTGCGCACGCTCGCCCGCTTCGGTTGGCAGCAGGCGCGGCTCGGGGTGCGTTTCGTCCAGGTACTCGATGATCGCCATCGACTGGCTCAGCAGCTCGCCACCGTCGGTCTCCAGCGTCGGCACCAGCATCGACGGCGATACGGCGGCGTACTTGTCCTGCCTGTGCTCGCCCTTCACCAGGTGCACCGGCACGTAGTCGTAGGGCAGCTCCTTCAGCTCCAGCGCAATACGTACGCGGAACGAGGCGGACGAGCGGAAGTAGTTGTAAAGCTTCATGGTGCGAAGGATAAACCCGCCTGCCCTACACTGGCAGAAACAGTAGGAGACACGATGCTGCACCCCCACGCCCAGGCACTGCTGAAGCTGATCGAGGAGAAGGGCGTCCCGCCCACGCATACGCTTGCGCCTGGGGACGCGCGCAGCCTCTACCGTGACCGTCGTGCGTTCACCCAGCCCCCCGCACCCGACGTGGGCGCCGTGCGGGAGTTGAAGGCAGGCAGCGTGCCGTTGCGCCTGTACCGGCCCATCGGCAGCGCCCCTTCGCAGGCGCTGCCCGTGCTCGTGTACTACCACGGCGGCGGATGGGTGATCGGCGACCTCGACACGCACGACACACTGTGCCGCGAGCTCTGCAATGGCTCGGGTTGCTCGGTGGTGGCGGTGGACTATCGGCTGGCGCCCGAGCACCGGTTTCCCGCGGCAGTGGACGACGCCGCCGCTGCGTTGCGCTGGGTGCATGCCAATGCCGGTGAACTGAAGCTGGACCCTGCGCGCATCGCCGTGGGCGGCGACAGCGCGGGCGGCAACCTCGCGGCGGTGATGGCGATCGTCGCTCGCGACGCGGGCGATGTCCCGGTCGTATTCCAGCTGCTGGTCTACCCGGCCACCGACCAGCGGCGGGGCTGGCCGTCGCACACGAGCAATGGCCAGGGCTACCTGCTGACCAGGGAGACCATGGATTACTTCCATGACCACTACCTGCCCGACCCGGCCATGGACATGGACTGGCGCAGCTCGCCCCTGCTGCGCGACGACCTCGGCAAACTGCCGCCCGCCTTGGTGCTCACCGCGGGTTACGACCCGCTGCGCGACGAAGGGCTGCAGTACGCGCACCGCCTCACCGAAGCCGGCAATCGCGCCACGCTGGTCAACTTCGAGCGGCAGATCCACGGCTTCATCACCATGGGCCGGGTGATCGACGAGGCCAACGTGGCCGTGCAGCTTTGCGCCGCGCAACTGCGGCAAGCCCTGCAATGAGGGCCGAACAGAACGAACTGGTCACCCGCACCGGGCCCGGCACGCCCTGCGGCGCGGTGCTGCGCAGCTACTGGCAACCGGTGGCGCTGCTGGACGAGTTCGACCCGGCGCTGGACCCGCGCATGGCCTACCGCCCGGTGAAGGCCGTGCGCGTGATGGGCCAGGACCTCGTGCTGTTCAGGGACGCGCAGGGGCGCTGGGGCCTGCTGGACCGCGGCTGCCCGCACCGCGGCGCCGACCTGTCGTTCGGCCGCAGCGAAGGCGACGGCCTGCGCTGCCCCTTCCACGGCTGGAAGTTCGACGTAGCCGGCCGCTGCCTCGAAACGCCGGCGGAGCCCACCGGCAGCAAGCTGTGCGACCGGGTGCGGCAGCGCTCCTACCCGGTCATCGAGAAGAGCGGCATCCTCTTCGGCTGGTTCGGCGCCGAAGGCAAGGCGCCGCCCTTCCCTCAGTTCGACTGCTTCACGGCGCCCGGCACGCACACGTTCGCGTTCAAGGGCCTGTGGAACTGCAACTGGCTGCAGGCGGTGGAAGTGGGCATCGACCCGGCGCACCCGTCGTTCCTGCATCGCTTCCTGCAGGACGCGCCGCTGGAGTCGGTGGGCGAGAACGCGGCGGGCAAGCAGTTTCGCAGTGCCGCCGCCGGTGACTTCGGCGGCGAGCGCTGGCCCATGACGCGCATCATGCGCGAGTTCCACCAGCCCGAGATCAGCTTCGAGCCCGTGCCGTGGGGGCTGCAGGTCACGGCGCTCAGGCCCATGACCGAAGCGCTCACGCACGTGCGGGTCACGCAGTCGATCTTTCCGCACACGTTCGTGATCCCGCTGTCGGAGACGCTCACCATCACGCAGATGCACGTGCCGGTGGACGACACGCGCACCTATTGGTACTCGGTGTTCACCAGCTTTGCTGTACCGGTGGACAAGCAGGCCATGCGCAACCAGCGCCTGCAGTTCATCTCGCTGCCCGACTACCTGCCCAAGTCGGGCCGCCACAACGACTGGGGGTTCAACCCGCGCGAGCAGCAGTCCCAGACCTACCTGGGCATGGGCGAGGAAGACATCAACGTGCACGACCAGTGGGCGGTGGAAGGCATGGGCGCCATCCAGGACCGCACGCGCGAGCACCTGGGCACCAGCGACAAGGTGATCATGGCCAATCGCCGCCTCCTGCTGAAGGCAATCGAAACGGTGCAGGCGGGCGGCTTGCCACCGGGCGCGGCCGATCCTTCGCTGGCCAGCGGGATGAAGGGCCCCGACACCGTCGACGGCATCGCGCCGGCGGGCACCTGGGGCACGTGGTGGCGCGAACAGGTCGACGCGAAGCGGCGCAATGCGCCGTGGACGGCGCGGGCCGAAGCAGCGGCATGACAGGGCCCGCAGACTCGCTGCTCGACCGCGTGGCAGCGGAAGGCATCGAGCTCGTGCGCATCGGTTGGTGCGACACGCATGGCGTGCTGCGCGGCAAGACGGTCACCGCCGCCGCGCTGGGCCGCGCGCTGGATGAAGGCATCGGCATGGTCAGTACGCTGATGCTCAAGGACACGTCGGACCGCACGGCGTTCAAGGTGTTCGAGCCGGGCGGAACGGCGGGTCTCGACGGCTTTGGCTTTGCCAACAACCTCGTGCTTCGCGCCAATGCGGCCAGCTTCCGCGTGCTGCCGTGGACCTCGGCCACGGGCTGGCTGCAGGGGCAGCCGTTCCACCAGGACGGGCGGCCGGTGGAACTGGACACGCGGCGTGTGCTGCAGTCGGCACTGGAGCGCCTGAAGTCGGCCGGCTTCGGCATGCTTTGCGGGCTCGAAGTCGAGTTCCACATCTACCGCATCACCGACACACAGTCGCAGCTCGATCCTGAACTGTCGGCATGGCCCGGCCTGCCGCCGGCCGTGAGCCTGGTGCACCCCGGCTACAACCTGCTCAACGAAGCGTGGTTCGACATGGCCGAGGAGCCGCTGCGCATCGTGCAGCGCACGGCGCAGGGGCTCGGGCTGCCGCTGGCGTCGCTGGAGATCGAGCTGGGGCCCAGCCAGGTCGAGGCCGTGTTCGAGCCAACCGACGCGCTGGTTGCGGCCGACAACATGGTGCTGTTCCGCAACGCCGTGAAGATGGCGCTGCGCCGCGCCGGCTACCACGCCACCTTCATGTGCCGGCCGCCCTTCCCGAACATCATGTCCAGCGGCTGGCACCTGCACCAGTCGCTGGTGGATGTGGCCTCGGGCCGCAATGCCTTCGTGCGCGGCCAGCCGGCACCCGGCTCGGCCGCCGGCGAGGCATCGCACACGCTCTCGCCGACGGGCGAGCACTGGCTGGCCGGCCTGCTCGAACACGGCTGCGGCATGTCGGTGTTCTGCACGCCCACGGCCAACGGCTACGCCCGCTTCCGCCCCAACGCCCTGGCGCCGCAATCGGTGCTGTGGGGCCGCGACAATCGCGGCGCCATGCTGCGCGTGGTGGGCCACTGCGGCGACCCCGGCACGCGCATCGAAAACCGCATCGGCGAGCCGGCCGCCAACCCGTACCTGTACATGGCCTCGCAGGTCCATGCGGGGCTCGACGGGATCGAGCGGCAGTTGAAGGCGCCCCCCGCGACCGACGCGCCCTACTCCGGCGCCGGCACGCGCCTGCCCGCCAGTCTGGGCGATGCGCTGCAGGCGCTGGCGCAGGACACGCGCCTGGCTGCGGCCTTCGGCGATACTTTCATTTCGTACTTCACGCGTATCAAGGACGCCGAGCGCCACCGCTTCGACGCCGCCGAGGACAAGGAAGACTTCCAGCGGCGCGAATACTTCAGCCGCACCTGAACGAGGCAACAACAATGATCCTGGAGATTGCGGACATCCGCGTCGTGGCCGGCAAGGGCGACGAGTTCGAGGCGGCGATTACGCGGGCAGTGCAGACCGTCGCGGTGCGCGCCCAGGGCATGCGCGGCTACAAGGTGAACCGCTGCGTGGAGACGCCCGAGCGCTTCGTGCTGCAGATCTTCTGGGACACGCTGGAAGACCACACCGTGGGGTTTCGCCAGGGGCCGCTGTTTGCCGAGTGGCGCGGCATCATCGGGCCGTACTTCGCGCAGCCGCCGCATGTCGAGCACTTCACGCTGGTGACGAAGAGCGACGCAGCCTAGCCGGGTTCGTGGCCGGCCACCAGCCGGTCGAGCAACACCATCAGCTGCTGCTGCTCCTTCGCGTCGAGCGGCCGCAGGATGCGCGCCTGCGCCTTGCGCACGGCGCGCTTCATGGCGGCAGCCACCGATGCACCTTCGGGCGTGATCCACAAAAGCTTCCGCCGGCGATCCGCCGCGTCGGCTTCGCGCCGCACCAGGCCCTTGGCCTCCAGCCGCCCGATCACCGAGCCGAACGTCGCCGCGTCGAATGCCACCTTGCGCGCCAGCGTCACCTGGTCCTCGCCGGGGTCGTCGATCAGCGCGTTGAGGATCGCAAATTGCACCGGCGTCACGTCGAAGGCAGCCGCCTCTTCCATGAAAATGGCATAGGCCACCTGGTGGGCCCGGCGGATGAGGTGCCCCGGCGCATGCCGGAAGTCGAAGCTTCGGCTCATGCGGCCAAGTGTAGCGGGCGTATCATTGCCAGCGGGCCAACTCATATGTATTCTTAGCATTTATGCCACAGCCTGTGGACCACCTGGCGGAACCCGCCCGCAAAACCCCCATCCACGGCGAATTCGATGTGGTGGTGCTCGGCGGCGGCCCGGCCGGCATGGCCGCTGCCGTGGCGGCCGCCCGGGCCGGGCGCAACACCCTGCTGGTCGAGCGCTACGGCTTCCTCGGCGGCATGGGCACGGCCGCCGGCGTCACCAACTTCTGCGGGCTGCATGCCAACGTCCACGGCCGGATCCGGCAGGTGGTGCACGGCGTGGCCGACGACCTGCTGCAGCGCATCGACCGGCTCGGCGGCCTGAACGCGCCGCACGGCCTGTTCGGCAAGATCGCGGCCCAGGCCTACGACACGGCCGCCTACAAGATCGCCGCCGACGACCTGATGCTGGCCGCCGGCGTGCAGGTGCTGTTCCATGCGTGGGCCGCTGCCGTCGTGATGGACGGGCAGCGCCGGGTCAAGGCGCTGCTGGTCGAGACGAAGTCGGGCCGCCGCGCCATCCTCGGGCGCGCCTTCATCGACGCCTCGGGTGACGGTGACCTGTGCGCCTGGGCCGGCGTGCCGTTCGCCAAGGGCGATGCGCAGGGCAACATGCTGTACCCGTCCACCATGTTCCGCCTGAACGGCGTCGACCCGCAGCGTGCGGGCGAGGCCTGGAAGACGATTCCCGAGCTGATGCTCAAGGCCGAGTCCGAGGGGCGCTACAAATTCCCGCGCAAGACGCCCATCGTGCGGCCGCAGAAGAGCGGCATCGAATGGCGCGTCAACCTGACGCAACTGGCCAACGAGTTCGGCGACGCGATGGACGGCACCGACGCCATCGAACTGTCCGAGTCCGAAATCCTCGGGCGCCGGCAGATCGCCGAGGTGGCCGGTTTCCTGCGCGAAGTGCCGGGTTTCGAGCACAGCTACATCGTCGACATCGCGCCGCAGGTCGGCATCCGCGAGACGCGCCGCATCCGCGGCCTGTACGAGCTGACCGAGGGCGACGTGCTCGACTGCGCGAGCTTCGACGACACGGTGGGCGTCAACGGCTGGCCGCTCGAACTGCACCTGAAGGGCGACGTGGAGTTCCGCTTCCCGAAAATCCCGGAAAGCCGGGGCTTCAACCACCTGCCCTACCGCATCACGGTGCCGCAGGGGCTGGACAACGTCTGGGTGGCGGGGCGCTGCGCGTCGATGTCGCACGAGGCCCAGTCGGCCGCACGCGTCACGGGCGCCTGCTTCGTGATGGGGCAGGCGGCCGGCACGGCGGCCCACCTGGCATTGCGCCAGGACTGCACGGCCGCACTGGTCGACGTCGCGCAACTGCAAGCGCGCCTCAAGTCCGAAGGCGCTTTCCTCGGCACGGAGAACCCATGAACACACGCGAGCAGCTTTACAGCGACATGGACCCGCACCACCTGACGCCCCTGTGGGAGGTGCTGCACGCCCTGGTGCCGAAGGAACCGAATACGCCTTGCGTGCCGGCGTTCTGGAAGTACAGCGACGTGCGCCCCTTCCTCATGCGCGCGGGCGAGGCGATCACCGCCGAAGAAGCCGTGCGCCGTGTGCTGGTGATGGAAAACCCCGCGCTGCGCGGCCAGTCGGCCGTGACGCAGTCGCTGTACGCCGGGCTGCAACTGATCCTGCCGGGCGAGGTGGCACCGAGCCACCGCCACACGCAGAGCGCGCTGCGCTTCATCGTCGAAGGGTCCGGCGCCTACACCGCGGTCGACGGCGAGCGGGCCACCATGCACGCGGGCGACTTCATCATCACGCCCAGCTGGACGTGGCACGACCACGGCCACGACGCAGCCGGCCCCGTGGTGTGGCTCGACGGCCTCGACATTCCCATGGTGCGGTTCTTCGATGCCGGCTTCGCCGAGAACGACGCCCGCAAGTCGCAGGCCGTGGCGCGGCCCGAGGGCACCAGCTTCGCGCGGTACGGCCACAACATGGCGCCGGTGCGCAGCGCGGCGCCTTACGGTGCCACGTCTCCCATCTTCAGCTACCCGTACGAGCGCAGCCGCGAGGCGCTGGACCAACTGGAGCGCAGCGCCCCCGTCGACGAATGGGACGGCGTGAAGCTGCGCTACGTGAACCCGCTCACCGGCGGCTGGCCCATGCCGACCATCGCGACCTTCATGCAGAAACTGCCGGCAGGTTTCGCCGGCAAGGGCTGGCGGCAGACCGACGGCGCGGTGTACAGCGTGGTCGAAGGTTCGGGCAGCGTGGACATCACGCGGGGCGAGCGCACGTGGCGCTTCGAATTCGGCCCGCGCGACCATTTCGTCGTTCCGTCATGGCACACTGCCCGGCTGTCGTCACCCGGCGGGTGCGTGCTTTTCAGCTATTCCGACCGCCCCGTGCAGCACGCGCTGGGCATCCACCACGAAGAGAGGTTGTCATGAGTTTCGTCTTTCCACCGGCTCCCACGCCCAGCGTGCCGGTGCTGGGCCGCGCCGAGCGCTTCCCGGTGCGCCGGGTGATCTGCGTGGGCCGCAACTACGTCGAGCACGCGAAAGAGATGGGGTTCACCGGCCGCGAGCCGCCCTTCTTCTTCTTCAAGCCGGCCGATGCCATCGTGCCCGTGAACGCGGGCGAAACGGGCAGCATCGCCTACCCCAGCCTCACCAGGGACCTGCACCACGAGATCGAACTGGTGGCCTGCATCGGCACCGGCGGCCGCAGCATCTTGGCAGCCGACGCCTTGAAGCACATCTGGGGCTACGCGGTGGGCCTGGACATGACGCGGCGCGACCTGCAGGGCGAGATGAAGAAGCAGGGCCGCCCGTGGGAGATCGGCAAGAGCTTCGAGCAGTCGGCGCCGATCGGCCCCATCACACCGGCGGCGCAGGCGGGCGACGTCGCCAACGCGGAAATCTGGCTCAAGGTGAACGGCCAGGACCGCCAGCGCAGCAACGTGGGCAAGCTGATCTGGAACCTGGGCGAGATCATCGAGCACGTGTCCGCCGCCTGGGAACTGGCCCCCGGTGACCTGATCTTCACCGGCACGCCCGAAGGCGTGGCCGCGGTGGTGGCCGGCGACACGCTGGTGGGCGGCGTCGGCGGGCTCGAGACGCTCTCGGTCAAGGTCGCGGGCTGAGGTGCGAGTCCTGGAAAAACTGGCCAAGGGGTGCGCCATCCTGGCCGGGGTGCTGCTCACGGCCGTCACGCTGATGACCTGCGCCAGCCTGATCGGTCGCAACACCATCGGCGTCACGCTGGTCGGCGATTTCGAGCTCACGGGCGTGGCGGCGGGCGCCGCCATCGCCCTGTTCATGCCCTGGTGCCAGATGAGGCGCGGCAACATCATCGTGGACTTCTTCACCGCGAAAGCCGGCGATAACACCAATGCCTGGCTGGACCGCTTCGGCGCCCTGCTGCTCGGGCTGGCGATGGCCTTGCTGGCGTGGCGCACCACGCTGGGCGGCCTGAACGCCTGGAACACGAAGTCGGGCACCATGATGCTCGGCTTCCCGGAATGGATCGCCTACCTGCTGATGGTGCCGCCGCTGGCGCTGACGGCAGTGATCGGGCTGGTGCAGGCAGCCCGGGGCTTCGGCGCCGAGGTCCACGAGTGAGCCCGCTGGTCCTTACCGCCCTGATCTTCGGGATCATGCTGCTGCTGATGGCGATCCGCACGCCGATCGCGATCTCCATGTTCTTCGCGGGTGCCATCGGCTACGTGCTGCAGGCCGGCTGGCTGCCGCTGGCGAACTTCCTCAACACGCAGGCCTTCGCGCGCTTCGCCAGCTACGACCTGTCGGTCATCCCCTTGTTCATCCTGATGGGGCAGTTCGCCACGCAAGGCGGCATCTCCAAGGCCCTGTTCGAGTTCGCCAGCGCCGTGATGTCGCGCTTTCGCGGCGGGCTGGCCATGGCGGCGGTGATGGCCTGCGCGGCCTTCGGCGCGATCTGCGGTTCGTCGGTAGCGACCGCGGCGACCATCACGTCGGTGGCACTGCCCGAGATGAAGCGCCACGGCTACTCCGGGCGACTGGCCACCGGCACGCTGGCAGCGGGCGGCACGCTCGGCATCCTGGTCCCGCCTTCGGTGCCGCTGGTCATCTACGCGATCCTGGCGGAGCAGAACATTGCCAAGCTGTTCGCCGCCGCGATGATCCCGGGCCTGATCGCGATGCTCGGCTACATGGTGGCGATCGCCATCTACGTGCGGCTGGTGCCGGGTCATGCGCCCGACCATGACGACGACGACGCGCCCAGGCTCACGCTGCAATCGTTCGGTGGCGTGGCACCCATCGCCGTCATCTTCGTCATCGTGTTCGGCGGCATCTATGGTGGCTTCTTCACGCCGACCGAAGGCGCCGGCGTCGGCGCGGCCTCGACCTTCCTGGCGGCGCTGCTCAGGCGTGAGATGACCTGGCGGAAGTTCAAGCACTGCTTCTACGCCACGGCCGAAGGCTCGGCGATGATCTTCATGATCTTCATCGGCGCCGACCTGATGAATTCGGCGCTGGCCCTGACGCAGGTGCCCGCGCAGCTCGCTTCGGTGGTCGGCAGCTGGGGCCTGTCGCCGGTGGCGGTGGTGGCTGCCATCCTGCTGTTCTACGTGGTGCTCGGCGCCGTGATGGACGAGCTGTCGATGATCCTGCTGACCATCCCGATCTTCTTCCCGATGGTGATGGGGCTCGACTTCGGCATGCCCAGGGAGTCGGTGGCCATCTGGTTCGGCATCATGGTGCTGATGACGGTCGGCTTCGGCCTGCTCGCGCCGCCGGTCGGGCTGAACGTGTACGTGGTCAACGGCATGGCCAAGGGCGTGCCCATCGGCGAGAGCTACCGCGGCGTGCTGCCTTTCCTGGTGAGCGACACGCTGCGCACGCTGCTGCTGCTGTTCTTTCCGCCCATCTCGCTATGGCTGGTGCAGTACATAGGTTGAGGGAAAGCCCCGAAGTCCGCGGTGCTGCCGGTACGTTAAGTTAGTGAATTCCCCAAGGAGAAAAGCAACATGATCCAACGACGCACGCTCCTGAAGTCCGGCGCCGCAGCAGTGGCGCTGGGCGCACCCGCCCTCAGCGGGCTGGCGCAGCAGGCGGTCACGCTGAAATTCCACACCTTCATGGCGCCGCAGTCCAACGTGTGGCTGTCCATGCACAAGCCCTGGATGGAGAAGGTCGAGAAGGATTCCGGCGGCCGCATCAAGTTCGAGGCCTACCCGGCCATGCAGCTGGGCGGCACGCCCGTGCAGCTGTACGACCAGGCCAAGGACGGGGTGGTGGACATCGTCTGGACGCTGCCCGCCAACACCGCGGGACGCTTCCCGCGCATCGAGGTGTTCGAGCTCCCGTTCATCATGAACAACGCCGAGGCGACTTCCAAGGCCTACTGGGAGTACTTCCAGACCATGGCGCCCGACGAGTTCAAGGACACGCAGGTGCTGGCGCTGCACGTGCACGGCCCGGGCATGTTCCACACCAAGGACAAGCTGATCAAGCACCCGGACGACCTGAAGGGCATGAAGATGCGCGGCCCCACCCGGCAGATCACCAAGATGCTGGGCTTCATAGGCGCCATTCCCGTGGGTATGCCGCTGCCGCAGATCCCCGATGCGCTGTCCAAGGGAACCATCGACGGCTGCGTGATCCCGTGGGAAGTCGTGCCCTCGGTGAAGGTGCACGAGCTGACCAAGTTCCACAGCGAGTTCGACCCGGCAGGCGGCGCGCTGTACACGACCACGTTCGTCATGGCGATGAACAAGGCCAAGTACAACTCGCTCTCGCCCGACCTGAAGAAGGTGATAGACGCCAACTCCGGCATGGCCACTTCGGCCTGGCTCGGCAAGGTGCAGCAGGGCAATGACCCGGTAGGCAGAAAGTCGGCGGTCGACCGCAAGAACACGATCTACACCATCCCCGCCGCCGACGCGCAGGAGTTCCGCCGCAAGGCGCGCCTGGTCGAAGTGGAATGGGTGGAAGACATGAACAAGCGCGGCTTCGACGGCAAGAAGCTGCTGGAGACGGCGCGCGCCCTGATCGAGAAGCACGGCAAGACGACGAAGACCTGAAAACTAGTTGCTGCCCGGCCTCATCAAGTTCTGCCGCAACTGCGGCACCGCCGTCGTCTACCGCATCCCGGACGACGGCGACACGCGCGAGCGCGCCGTCTGCCCCGGGTGCGACACCATCCACTACCAGAACCCGCTGACGGTGGTGGGGACCGTGCCGCACTGGGGCGACAGGGTGCTGCTGTGCAAGCGCAACATCGAGCCGCGCTGGGGCAAGTGGACGCTGCCGGCCGGTTTCATGGAGCTGAACGAAACCACGCTCGAGGGCGCGGCGCGCGAGACCGACGAAGAGGCCGGCGCGAAGTTCGAGATGGAAGGCCTGTTCACGGTGATGAGCGTGCCGCGCGTGGGGCAGGTGCACCTGTTCTACCGGGCCAGGCTGCTCAGCGACGTCTTCGACCCGGGGCATGAGACGATCGAAGCCCGCCTGTTCACCGAAGGCGAGATTCCCTGGGAGGAGATCGCCTTCCGGACGGTGAAGGAGACGCTGCTGCGCTACTTCGACGACCGGCGCAGCGGCCGGTTCGCGGTGCACAACGTCGACATCACCTGAGGCCGCGCTTCAGGGCGGCTGGGCCGGGCCCTGGCGGACCTTCGCGTCTTCACGCAGCCGCGCGTCTTCGCGGCGCTTCACGCACAGCGGGTGGTTGCGCGCCCCGGGCTTGTCGCACTGCTCGGCCAGGCACAGTTCCTTGGACAGGAACACCTTGGAGGCGCACTGGTCGACCAGTGCCAGCACGTTGACCGCGGGCTGCACGGGTTGCGGGGGGGCCACGGGCTGCGGCGCCGGCACGGCGACGGGTTGCTGGATGATGGGCGTTTCGACCGGTGGCGGCACGTAGGTCGGCGTGGGGGCTGCGACCTGCGTTCGGCGGGAAGCCACCGGCCTCGGGGCCGAGGCAGCGCTCGCGGGCTTGGATGCGGGCGCGGACGCCGGTGCAGCCGCTGCCGATGCCGCAGCCACCAGCGTGGCCGAGGCGGGCGCCGATGCCGCCGATGCTGCAGTGCTGTCCGAGGCAGCCGCCACCGAAGCAGCAGAAGCCGCCGCGGATGCAGCGGCCATCGCGGCATCCGCGGCGGGGTCCGTCTTCCTGGCCAGCAGGGTGTATGCAGTTGCCGCCGCAATCGCAACGACCAGCACCGCCGCTATCGCAACCACCGGCGCCTTCTTCTTCGGCGGCGGTTGCACCTGCGTGTCTTCGGCCACCGGCGCCGCCTTGACGGCCGCAGCGCCGCTGGCAGCGGCGGCAGCTCCCGGCACGCCCTTCGTGCCGTCGCCCAGGATCTCGGCACGCGACTGCACCACTGTCTTGGTCCAGTCGGCGCCGCCGGGCGGCGCGCCCTTGATGGGGTCGGAGCGCAGGCGTGTCGCTTCGGCGTCCGGGTCGTCGCCACCCGCGCCGCCCACCTGCGTCTGCTCGCCCACCCCAGTCAGCTTGCGCAGGCGCCGCCGCGCCAGGTCGGAGTAGATGCCGGTGGGGAACTTGTCCAGGTACGACTGGAACTCGTCGGGGTCGCTGGAGTCCTTGATGTCCTTCCAGTAGACCAGCTCGACTTCCTGCGTGACGGTGCTGCCGGCACTCGGCGTGGTGGCGCTTCCCGGCGTGGTGAGGCCGCCCGGCGTGGTCATCCCGCCCGGGACGCTCGCGCCGCCTGGTGCCGTGACCCCGGCCTTCGACAGTGACTTGTCGGACTTCTTGAAAGGGTCGGCCGGCGGGACGACCGTCTGGTCTTCGGCGCGGCGGATCGCGGACTGCAGCGCCACCGCGAAGTCGCGTGCGGTGGCGAAGCGCTCGTCGCGGTTCTTCGCCAGGCCCCGTGCCACCACGGCGTCGATCGCGGGCGGCAGCTTGGCGTTGAACTGGCTGGGCGGCGGCGGGTTGTGCCCGATGATCTGGTGGATGATCGAGAAGTCGTTCTCACCGTCGAACGGCCGCTTGTCGGTGAGCATCTGGTACAGCACGACGCCCACGGAAAAGAGGTCGGCCCGCGAGTCGATCTTCTGGCCCTGCACCTGCTCGGGCGACATGTACTTGAGCGTGCCCACCATGCTGCCCTGCGTGCGCGTGGCTTCGCTCGAGTCCTGGATGCGCGCCACGCCGAAGTCGGTGAGCTTCACACGCCCGCTCGGCTCGATCATCAGGTTGGCGGGCTTGATGTCGCGGTGCACGATGCCCTGCTTGTGCGCGTAGTCCAGCGCGGACAGCAGGTCGCGGATGATCTTGAGCGACTGCTCCAGCGAGTAGCGCACGCCGCGGTCCAGGTGGTGCTTCAGGTCGTCGCCCTGCACGAACTCCATCACCAGGAAAGCGATGTCGCCGTCGCGGTCGGAGTCGTAGACGCTGACGATGTTGGGGTGCTGAAGCCTCGCCGCGGACCGTGCTTCGGTGCGGAACCTGTGCTCGTATTCGGCCGCGGCCTCTTCGGACAAGTTCTCGACCTTCACGGTCTTGATGGCCACGCGGCGGTCGAGGTTCGGATCCTTCCCCTCGTACACGATCCCCATGGCGCCCTTGCCGAGCACGCGGACCAGTTCGTAGCGACCCAGCTTCTTGAGACTCATGCGGCGCCGGTTTACAAATGGAAATTGATTCTAGCGCCCAGTCCCGTCAAGGCTGGGGAAAACATGAAAAAACGCCCGGCGGCGCCGTCACCGAGTTGCGCTCGGGGGACGGCCCGGGCCTTCGCGCTTGGCGCGCACGGTCTCACGCACGTAGGCGGCGGTGAAATACTTGTTCAGGATGCGCTGCACCCACTTGGCGGTGTCTTCGCCCTGTTCGGCGTAGTCCTTGGAGAAGGCATCCCAGGCGCGCGCCGACTCGAACAGCCGCGCGCCGCCCCCCAGGAGCCGCGCCTTGAGCGCATCGGGCTCGAACTCCTTCAGCACACCTTCGGCCACGGCGCGCGCGGCGACGGTCGTGGCCTTCTCGTGGATGGCGAGTTCGACCAGCAGCTCGCGCACGGCCCTTTCGGGCCCGATGTAGCCCGCGGCTGCGGCCGCCCGGCCGCCGAACAGGTACTGCATCAGCGCGTCTTCCGAGATGTCGCCTTCCTTCAGGGGGTTCTTCTCCTGCTGCTTGGACGCCATCATGGTGCGGTCTTCGGACCGCATCTCCTTCTTGGAGCCTGCCACTGCCTTGTGCAGCTCGATCAGCCCCAGCACTCCCAGGCGCACCAGCCGGCCAATGGCCTCCAGTTCACCCTGGCTCAGGACACCGACCTTCTCGGGGTCCATGCCCAGGCCCTGGAAGAAGCCCGATGCGTCGGCCGCCACCTTGAGGCCGCTGGCCTGCAGGCCACTGCTGCCGCTGCCAGGCGCGTCCGTGCCGTAAGTGTCGAAGCCCCATTCGCCGAATGGGTCGGCCTCGGAGCCGGCCATGTCGTGCGGGGCGGGCTGGGTGGGCGCGAATTCGGGCGGGTCTTCGAGGGCCGCCCACGGGTCGTCGGGGTCCGGCTTCGGCCCCGCCGCCGCAGCCGCGGCCGCCACGGGCAGCGGAACGGCCCCAACGGGCGGGATGGTCGGCTGGTCTTCGTCGATGCCGATCGACGTGACCGTGTACTCGGCGATCTTCATCGTCTCGCCACGTGGCAGCACCCCGCGGGCACCGGGGGGTACGTCACCCGACTCCAGCTCGACGCCGTTGACGACCGACACCACCAGGAAGTGCAGCGTGCCGTCCTCGTTCCACAGGCTCAGGTGCTTGCGCGAAACGTTCTTCTCGGGGTCGGGCAGGCAGATCGCGCATTCGGGGTCGCGACCGAGGAACACCGGCGCGGCGCCCGCTTCGATGCGGCGCGTGACGTCGATCCCGGGGCCAGCGATTCTCAGTTCCAGCGCCATGTCGGGAACACGGGCCGCGCGCAGGTTCAGCCTTTGACGGCGAACGGCACCAGCGGCGCCTCCTCGGCGTTGCGGTCGCACCCGAGGGCGATGACGCCCTGGCCGACCAGGTAGCATTCGGTGCGGCGCAGCACCACGGGCTCGGTCTGGTTGCCCATGTAGACCCACGTGCCGAAGCTGGAGGCGTCGCTCAGCACGAACTGGCCGCCCCGCCATTCGATGGTGCAATGCACGCGCGACACGCGCGAGTCGTTCACCGGCATGTCGGCCGTGGTCGAGCGCCCGAGCGACAGGCGCGGGCTGCGCGGCTGCAGCTCCAGCGTCTTGCCCCCGTAGGAAATCTCGAGCGAGGCGTCCTTGGAAGCCTTGAACATCGAAACCCCCATGACGGTGGCCTCGGTGTCCTTCTCGGTCTGCCATTCGACGCGGAACACTTCGGTGACCTTGTCCTTGCCGCGCAGGTACATGGGGCCAAGGCTGCGCAGGTCGTGCTGCAGTTCGAGCGAAAGGGCGTCACGCACGCGCTGCGTGGTGAGGATCTGGTCGGCCCCGGCCAGGTCGGCCAGGCGCGCGGCGCTGTTCACGGCGTCGCCGTAGCAGTCGCCCTCGATCTCCACGACTTCCCCCGATTCGACCCCCATCTGCATCTGGCAGGGCGACCCGAGGCCGCCCGGGTACACCGGTTTCTCGACCAGCCGCTTCTGGATAGCGATGCAGGAGGTGATGGCGTCGCCCTCATCGGGGAAGAGGACGAACAGGCCGTCACCCAGCATCTTGATCACGCGCCCGTTGTGCTGCTCGAAGGTTTTCGAGAGGGCGGTGGTGAGCTGGGTGACGAAGCGCCCGGCTGTTTCGTCGCCTAGGCGCTCGAAAATCCCGGTGCTTCCGACGAGGTCTGCGAAGACTACAGTAGCCATTTGCGGGCCATTGTATGCGGGCAACCCACAAAAGCGAACAAGCCGGATGAGCTGGGCCCATCCGGCTTGTCTTTGGAGCTTGGTCGGCGTGGCGGGATTCGAACTCGCGACCCCTTGCACCCCATGCAAGTGCGCTACCAGGCTGCGCTACACGCCGAGCCTGAAATTATAACCCGCCGGCTAATGACCTGAAGTGAGGAGGTCGCGGATCTCGAACAGCTCGCGCCTGACGAACTGCAGTTTCTGCGAGACGGCGTCCCTCTCTTCGGGCGTGCCTTCCTCCAGCGACGACTCGCTGAAGCCGGGTTCGTCCACCTCGATGACCTCGACGCCTTCGAGCATGACTTCACCGGCCCGGCGCTTGTCGCGTTCGACCTGCACGATCTCCTGCAGCTTGTTGCGCGCGCCGCTGATGGTGAAGCCCTGGTCGTACAGCAGGTCGCGGATGCGGCGGATCATCAGCACTTCGTGGTGCTGGTAGTAGCGGCGGTTGCCGCGCCGCTTCATCGGACGCAGCTGCGTGAACTCCTGCTCCCAATACCGTAGCACGTGAGGCTTGACACCACACAGCTCGCTGACCTCACCGATGGTGAAGTAGCGCTTGGCCGGTATGGCCGGGAGGGGTTTCTCCATTGAAATCAATGCGGTAGGAGAGAAAGCTGCTAGGTTACTCTAAGTCAGCTGCATTGCAAAGCACAGCCTGTGCCCTTTGGGGCACACGGCAGGCAGCCGGCGGCGCCGGTGCGTCAGCCCTCGCCGTTGCCGCCCTGGATCTGGTCCTTGAGCTTGTGGCTGGCGTGGAAGGTCACCACGCGGCGCGCCTCGATGGGGATGGCTTCCCCCGTGCGCGGGTTGCGGCCGGGACGCGGCGCCTTGGTGCGGATCTGGAAGTTGCCGAAGCCGGAGATCTTGACGTCCTTGCCTTCGACCAGGCTGGTGGAGATCAGGTCGAAGAAGGCGTCGATCATGTCCTTGGACTCGCGCTTGTTCAGCCCGATCTGCTCGAACAGCAGCTCGGCCAGCTGCGCCTTGGTGAGTGCCGGCGTCTCCAGGCTTTCTACTGCGAAGTCCATGCTCTCCTCAGCCATCCTCATCCCCTCAACCGGCCGCCCGCTTTCGCGGCGATGCTTGCAACCACCGAGGCGACGGCCGCATCGATCTGCTCGTCGGTCAGTGTGGCTTCCGGGCTGGCGAGCGTCAAGCGCACCGCCATGCTTTTTTCGTGCGCGCCGAGCCCGGCGGCCGCCTGCTTGGGTTTGTAGACATCGAACAACATGGCGGCCTTCAGCAGCCCGCCCGTGTCGGCCGAATGGACCGCATCCATGAGCGCCGCGTGCGTCACCGAGTCGGCCACCGTGACCGCGATGTCGCGCTCGGCCGGCTGGAACTTGGGCACGGGCTCGAAGGCGGGCACGTCGCGCTCCAGCACGGCGTCGAGGCCCAGCTCGAACAGCACCGGCGCCTGCGGCAGTTCCCAGCGCTGGCGCCAGCGCGGGTGCAGCTCGCCGATCACACCGATCTCGCGGTCCCCCAGCCGGATGCTCGCGCAGCGGCCCGGATGCAGCGCGGGGTGGGTGCCCGCCACGAAGGTGGCGCCGCGCGGCGCCAGCAGCGCCTCGACGTCGCCCTTCACGTCGTGGAAGTCGGCGCCCTGCTCCTTGCGGCCCCATTGCAGGCCGTCGGGTGCGCCGTAGGCCAGGCCCGCCAGGCGCATCGGCTGGTGCACGCCGCGCACCGTGGTGTCGGTGGTCGTCACGGACGGATCGCGCAGGAACACGCGGCCCACTTCGAACACGCGCACGCGTTCGGCCTTGCGGTCCAGGTTGTGGCGCAGCACGTGCAGCAGCGAACCTACGAGCGAGGAGCGCATCACGCCCATCTGGCTGGACATGGGGTTCAGCAGGCGAATCGGGTCGGGGTTGCCGGCCAGGTCCTTTTCCCACGCTTCCTCGACGAAGCTGTAGTTGATGGTCTCCTGGTAGCCCAGCGCGGCGAGTGCGCGGCGCACCGCGAAGCGGCCGCGCTGCGACTCCGGCGGCACGCGCGCCACGATGGGTGCCAGCGGCGGCGTCTCGGGCAGGCGGTTGTAGCCGACGATGCGGATCACTTCCTCGATCAGGTCTTCCTCGATCGTGATGTCGAACCGATAAGGCGGCGGCGTCACCGTGATGACACCGTCGCGAGCCTGCAGGGGCAGGCCCAGCCGCGTGAGGGCATCGACGCATTGCTCGCCGGTGAGCGGCATGCCGATGACCTTGGCGGCGCGCGCGACGCGCATCGCGACCGGCTTGCATTCGGGCAGGCGCACCACCTGGTCGTCCATGGGGCCGGGCTCGCCGCCGCAGATGTCCATGACCAGCCGCGTGATGTGCTCGATGTGCTCCACCGTCAGGGTGGGGTCGACGCCGCGCTCGAAGCGGTGGCCCGCGTCGGTGGAGAAGTTGTAGCGGCGCGAACGCCCCTGCACGGCTTCGGGCCACCAGAACGCGGCCTCGACATACACGTTCTTCGTGTCGTCGGAGACCGCGGTGGCGTCGCCGCCCATGATGCCGGCCAGCGACTCGACGGCCTGGTCGTCGGCGATCACGCCGACCTTCGCGTCCACCTCGATCGTGTTGCCGTTCAGCAGCTTCAGTTGCTCGCCCGGCTGGCCCCAGCGCACGTGCAGCGCGCCATGGATCTTGTCGTAGTCGAAGATGTGCGACGGCCGGCCGAACTCGAACATCACGTAGTTGGAGATGTCCACCAGCGCCGTGACGCTGCGCTGGCCGCAGCGCGCGAGGCGGTCGACCATCCACTGCGGGGTCTTCGCCTTCGTGTCGACGTTGCGGATGATGCGGCCCGAGAAGCGCCCGCACAGGTCGGGCGACTCGACGTGGGCCTTCAGCTTCGCATCGTGCGTGGGCACCACGGCCTCGATCTTCGGCTGCTTGAGCGGTGCGCCTGTGAGCGCGGAAAGTTCGCGTGCCACGCCGTAGACGCTGAGCGCGTGCGCGAGATTGGGCGTGAGCTTGAGCGTGAAGACGTGGTCGTCGAGTCTCAGTACCTCGCGCACGTCCCGGCCGATCGGGGCAGCCCCGTCGAGCTCGAGCAGCCCGGCGTGGTCCTCGCTCAGTTTCAGCTCGCGCGCCGAGCACAGCATGCCCTGGCTTTCCACGCCGCGCAGCTTGCCCAGCTTGATCTCGAACGGCTTGCCGTCGTCGCCGGGGGGCAGCACGGCACCCACCAGCGCGGTGGGCACGCGGATGCCGGGCCGCGCGTTCGGTGCGCCGCAGACGATGTTGAGGAGCTGGCCCTGCCCTACGTCGACCCGGCACACGCGCAGGCGGTCGGCATTGGGATGCTGGACGGCTTCCTTGATTTCTCCGACCACGATCTTCGCAAAGGGCGGCGCCACGGGGCGCAGCTCTTCGACTTCGAGCCCGCCCATGGTGAGCGTCTCGGCGATCTGTTCGGCGGCAAGCGGCGGGTTGCAGAACTCGCGCAGCCAGGACTCGGGGAATTGCATCGGGTGTCTTCTAGCGGAACTGCTTCAGGAAACGGATATCGCCTTCGAAATACAGGCGCAGGTCGTTCACGCCGTAGCGCAGCATGGTCAGGCGGTCCGGTCCCATGCCGAAAGCGAAGCCGATGAACTGCTCGGGATCGAGCCCCATGTTGCGCACGACCTGCGGGTGCACCTGCCCCGAGCCGGCGACTTCGAGCCACTTGCCCGCCAGCGGGCCGTGCCGGAACTGGATGTCGATCTCGGCGCTGGGCTCCGTGAAGGGGAAGAAGCTGGGCCTGAAGCGCAGTTGCAGGTCGTCGCTTTCGAAGAAGCGGCGGCAGAAGTCGGTGAAGACAACCTTCAGGTCCTTGAAGCTCACGTTCTCGCCCAGCCACAGGCCCTCGCACTGGTGGAACATGGGCGAGTGGGTGGCGTCGCTGTCCACGCGGTAGGTGCGCCCCGGTGCGATCACGCGGATCTCGGGCATCACTGCATGGCCGGCGTACTTCTTGATGTGGGCATGCGCGTAGCGCACCTGCATCGGGCTGGTGTGCGGGCGCAGGTTGTAGGGGATGCCGTCGTCGCCCTGGATGTCCACGTAGAACGTGTCCTGCATCGAACGCGCCGGGTGGTTGGGCGGGTTGTTCAGCGAGGTGAAGCTGTGCCAGTCGCTTTCGACCTCGGGGCCGTCGGCCACGTCGAAGCCCATGCTGGCGAAGATCTGCTCGATGCGCTCCATCGTGCGCATCACGGGGTGCAGGCCACCCGGTTCACGCTGCCGCCCGGGCAGCGATACGTCGAGCGCCTCGGCCTTCAGCTGCAGCTCGAGTTCCTGGTCGGCCAGCGCCTGGCGGCGCTCGGCCAGCGCCGCCTCGATCGCCTGCTTGGCCTGGTTGATGGCCGCGCCGCGCGACTTCTTCTCGTCCACGGCAAGCGCGGCCAGGCCCTTCATGAGCTCGGTGATACGGCCGGACTTGCCGATGAACTGCGCCTTGGCGTTTTCCAGCTCGGCCGGGGTCGGCGCCTGGCCGAAGGCTTCACGCGCGCTGGCGACGATCGAATCGAGGTCTGTGGTCATGTGAAATGAAAAACAGGGCTAGAGCCTTCGGCCCTAGCCCTGAACTTGCGGTTTGCACTGCGGCGCCCCAAGGGGCGCCATCGTGAACTCAAGCAGCCAGCTTGGCCTTGACTTGTTCCACGATGCCGGTAAACGCCGCGGGATCGTTGTAGGCGATATCGGCGAGGACCTTGCGGTCGATCTCGATGCCGGCCTTGCGGATGCCGTTGGCGAACTGGCTGTAGGTCAGGCCGTTGGCCCGGGCTGCCGCATTGATACGCGCGATCCACAGCTGGCGGAACACGCGCTTCTTGGCGCGGCGGTCGCGGTACGCATACTGGCCCGCCTTCATCACCGCTTCCTTGGCGATGCGGAAGACGTTGCCGCGGCGGCCGCGGAAACCCTTGGCTAGTGCCAGGACCTTCTTGTGACGGGCGCGGGCCGTGACACCACGTTTGACGCGAGGCATGTGTTTTCTCCTTCTTTCGTCGTGGGGTTACAGGCCGGCGAACGGCAGCATCTGTGCCATGTGGCCCATGTTGGTCTCATGGACCGTCACGGGGCCGCGCAGGTGCCGCTTGTTCTTGGTGGTCTTCTTGGTCAGGATGTGGCGCTTGAACGCCTGTCCGCGCTTGACCGTCCCACCGGGACGCACGCGGAAGCGCTTCTTCGCGCCGCTCTTGGTCTTCATCTTGGGCATTGGAATGCCTCCTTCAAATTGTGCTCGTGAGGCGTCGCGGATGTTCCGCGCCTTGTTGGCCCCGAGCCACTTGTTTGGCGGGCAGCTTCAACTGCCCACCCTACTCTGCCTAACTCAAACCTTCTCCGGTGCCGTCGCGGGTGCCGGATCGGCCGGCTTCGCCGCGGTGGGCTTCTTCTTGCCGGGGGCGATCATCATGATCATCTGCCGGCCTTCCAGCTTGGGGAACTGCTCCACCAGGATGGTGTCCCCGAGGTCGTCGCGCAGGCGCTGCAGCAGCGCCATGCCGATTTCCTGGTGCGTGATCTCGCGGCCCCTGAAGCGCAGCGTGATCTTGCACTTGTCGCCTTCGGCCAGGAACCTGCGGATGTTGCGCAACTTGATGTTGTAGTCGCCGTCATCCGTCCCGGGCCGGAACTTGACTTCCTTGATTTCGATGACGGTCTGCTTGGACTTCGCTTCCGCAGCCTTCTTCTGTTCCTGGTACTTGAACTTGCCGTAGTCCATCAGCCGGCAGACCGGCGGGCTGGCAGTGGCGGCAATTTCCACCAGGTCCACGTCGAGCTCTCCCGCCATTCGCAGCGCCTCCTGCAGGCTCACGATGCCCAGGGGTTCGTTGTTGGGTCCGCTCAGGCGGACTTCCGGGGCCATGATTTCCCGGTTCAGGCGGTGCTTGCGTTCCTCGCGTTGGCGGCGGTCGCGAAAGTCAGTAGCGATGGTCCAGATCCTTTATCAAATCAAATCTTCCCGGCAATGTCCGACGCGATTCTCTGGGAGAAGGCTTCGAGCGGCATGACGCCGAGGTCCTTGTTGCCACGCGCACGTACGGCGACGGCGCCAGCCGCCTTCTCCTTGTCACCAACGACCAGGAGGTAAGGCGGCTTCTGCAACGAATGCTCCCGTATTTTATACGTTATTTTCTCGTTGCGCTGGTCTACCTCAACCCTAAGCCCTTGATTTTGCAGCGTTTTGGCAACTTCCCGGGCGTACTCGGCCTGCTGGTCCGTGATATTGAGCACAACCGCCTGTGCCGGGGCCAGCCAGGCCGGCAGCGCGCCGGCGTGCTGTTCGATCAGGATGCCGATGAAACGCTCGAGGCTGCCCACGATGGCGCGGTGCAGGACCACGGGCCGGTGGCGGGCCCCGTCCTCGCCCACGTATTCGGCATCCAGCCGCTCGGCCAGGTTGAAGTCGACCTGCATCGTGCCGCACTGCCAGGGCCGGCCGATGGCGTCTTTCAGCGTGTATTCGATCTTCGGGCCGTAGAAGGCGCCGTCGCCCGGGGACACCTCGAACTGGCAGCCGCTGGCGCGCAGAGACTCCATCAGGGCGTGCTCGGCCTTGTCCCACAGCTCGTCCGAGCCGATGCGGGCGGCCGGCCGCGTGGCGACCTTGTAGATGATGTCCGTGAAGCCGAAGTCCTGGTAGACCTTCTGCAGCAGCGTCGTGAACGCGGCGCACTCGGCCAGGATGTGGTCTTCCGTGCAGAAGATGTGGCCGTCGTCCTGCGTGAAGCCGCGCACACGCATGATGCCGTGCAGCCCGCCCGTGGGCTCGTTGCGGTGGCAGTTGCCGAATTCGCCGTAGCGCAGCGGCAGGTCGCGGTAGCTCTTGACGCCCTGCTTGTAGATCAGCACGTGGCCCGGGCAGTTCATCGGCTTCAACGCATAGTCGCGCTTTTCCGACTCCGTCACGAACATGTTCTCGCGGTACTTGTCCCAGTGCCCCGTCTTCTCCCACAGCGACTGGTCCAGGATCTGCGGCCCCTTGACCTCCTGGTAGCCGTTGTTCTGGTACACGCGGCGCATGTACTGCTCCACCTGCTGCCACACCGCCCAGCCCTTCGGGTGCCAGAACACCAGGCCCGGTGCGTGCTCGTCCAGGTGGAACAGGTCGAGCTCGCGCCCGAGCTTGCGGTGGTCGCGCTTCTCGGCTTCTTCCAGCATCGTCAGGTACTGCTGGAGTTCCTCTTTCGTGGCCCAGGCCGTGCCGTACACCCGCTGCAGCATCTCGTTGCGGTGGTCGCCCCGCCAGTAAGCGCCGGCCACCTTCATGAGCTTGAAGTGCCTGAGCTTGCCCGTGCTGGGCACGTGCGGGCCGCGGCACAGGTCTTCGAAGGCGCCTTCGCGGTACAGCGACACGTCTTCGTTGGCCGGGATGCTGGCGATGATCTCGGCCTTGTAGGCCTCGCCGAGCCCCTTGAAGTACGCCACCGCCTCGTCGCGCGGCAGCACGCGGCGCGTCACGGGCTCGTCCCGGGCGGCGAGTTCGCCCATGCGCTTTTCGATGGCGGCCAGGTCATCGGGCGTGAAGGGGCGCTTGTACGCGAAGTCGTAGTAGAAGCCGTTCTCGATCACCGGGCCGATCGTGACCTGGGCATCGGGGAACAGTTCCTTCACCGCATAGGCCAGCAAGTGCGCCGTCGAATGTCGGATCACCTCCAGCCCGTCGGCTTCCTTGGCCGTGACGATGGCGACCTGCGCGTCGCGGTCGATGGTGAACGACGTGTCGACCACCTTGCCGTCGACCTTGCCGGCCAGGGCGGCCTTGGCCAGGCCGGGGCCGATGGAGGCGGCGACGTCGGCGACCGACACCGGGCCGGGGTACTCGCGTCTGGAGCCGTCGGGGAGCGTGACATGGATCATGGTGAAAACTCTGGGGGCAAAAACAAAAAGGCGCGGTCTTCAGCCGCGCCTTTCATTTCGAACCCGGTGACGAATTCAGAGCACGCGCGACCTTCCGACCTCAAGCGGTCGTGAACCCTTGCCGGGTAGTTCGCGGTGTCATAACCATGGTGCCTTTCTCGCCCTTGTTCGTGGAAACCTTGTGCGGATTCTAACCCGCCGGGACGAACCCCGTGCCGCCGCAGCGCGGGCACTCGGTGATCACGACCTGCTTTTCCACCTCGAAGTTCTCGTTGATGTTCTCGCTGTCGATGCGCAGCTCACCCGTGCCGCTGCAGTCGGGGCAGCGCTGCTGGTTGAGCTTGCTCGCGTCGAAAACCCCGGTCTTCTCGGTCATGGGTGTCTCCCCAGGTCAGGATGGGGGAGACTCTACAACCGAAAAGAGGCCGGGGCTAGTAGGGCTCCACTGCCCACCGCATCACGGTCAGGCCGCCTTCTGGTGGTCGTCGAAGAACTGCTCGTCCTCGGTCGACCCCTTCAGCGCGGCCGTGGACGACTGTGCCTCGATCGTCGTGGTGACGGCGTCGAAGTAGCCCGTGCCCACCTCGCGCTGGTGCTTCACGGCGGTGAAGCCGCGATCGGCGGCCGCGAATTCCTTCTGCTGCAGCTCGACGAAAGCGCTCATGTTGTTGCGCGCATAGCCGTAGGCCAGCTCGAACATCGAGTAGTTGAGGCTGTGGAAGCCGGCCAGCGTGATGAACTGGAACTTGTAGCCCATGGCGCCCAGCTCCTTCTGGAACTTGGCGATGGTGGCGTCGTCGAGGTTCTTCTTCCAGTTGAACGAAGGCGAGCAGTTGTAGGCCAGCAGCTTGCCGGGGAACCTGGCATGGATGGCGTCGGCGAAGTCCTTGGCGAACTTCAGGTCGGGCGTGCCGGTTTCGCACCAGATCAGGTCGGCGTACTCGGAATAGGCCAGCCCGCGGCTGATGGCCTGGTCAATGCCCTTCTTCGTGCGGTAGAAGCCTTCCACCGTGCGCTCGCCGGTGCAGAAGGGCTGGTCGATCGGGTCCACGTCGCTCGTCACCAGGTCCGCGGCTTCCGCGTCGGTGCGCGCCAGCAGGATGGTGGGCGTACCCATCACGTCGGCGGCCAGGCGCGCAGCCACCAGCTTGGCGACGGCTTCACGCGTGGGCACCAGCACCTTGCCGCCCATGTGGCCGCACTTCTTGACCGAAGCGAGCTGGTCCTCGAAGTGGACGCCCGCGGCGCCCGCCTCGATCATGGCCTTCATCAGCTCGAAGGCGTTCAGCACGCCGCCGAAGCCGGCTTCCGCGTCGGCCACGATGGGCGCGAAGTAGTCGATGTAGCCCTCGTCGCCGGGGCCCTTGCCTTCGCTCCACTGGATCTGGTCGGCGCGCGCGAACGTGGCGTTGATCTTCTTCACCACCTTCGGCACCGAGTCCACCGAGTACAGCGACTGGTCGGGGTACATCTCGCCGTTGCTGTTGGCGTCGCCCGCCACCTGCCAGCCGGACAGGTAGATGCCCTTCAGGCCGGCCTTGACCTGCTGCATGGCCTGGTTGCCGGTGAGCGCGCCCAGCGTGTTGACGAACGGCTCGGTGTTGATCAGGTTCCAGAGCTTCTCGGCGCCGCGCTTGGCCAGCGTGTGGTCGATCTGCAGCGAGCCGCGCAGCTTCACCACGTCGGCGGCGCTGTAGCCGCGCTTGATGCCCTTCCAGCGGGGGTTCTCCGCCCAATCCTTTTCCAGCTGCGCAATCTGCTGCTCGCGGGTCAGGTGCGTCCAGTTCGTCATTTCCTTGCTCTCCGGGGTTGGTGGTTGCCGATGACTGAACTCTAAGTCTTCTACAAGACTCGCGCGCCTCTTATGTCTTATACAAGACAAATATTTATTTTGTTGTGAATCAATAGCTTACGATTGCAGTTTCTGGATGTGAAAATAGCTTTCTTGTATTGAGAAAAAATGGCGCGCTGCACAACGCCAAAATTTCGCGATGCGAAACGATTTTCACGCGAGATGAAAAAGGATCCAGTCGCCGTGGCCGATGCGCTGCTTGTCGCGCACCCGCTGCGGGTTCACTTCGTACAGCAGGCACTGCAACGAGCGCCCCTCCACCTGGATGGGCACTTCGCGCTTGAAGTACTCGCTGTCGGCGCCCGCCACCATGCCTTCGATGTCGTCCAGCACGGCCTCGAGCGCCGGCCCGATCTCGTAGACCTCGCCCACCACCGTCACCGCCTCCTCCCCGCCCAGCGTGAGGCCCGGGTACCAGTCCAGGTGGTACAGGACGCCCTTGACCTCGCCCATCCCGACGTAGCGCGGGGCGGGCGCCAGCCGGTTGATGTCGTTGCGGCCGCCGCGGCGCAGCGTGCCGTAGACGAAGACGTAGCGGGTTTCAGGCATGATGCGCCGATTTTTGCGCATCCTGATGAGCTTCACGCCCAGCCGCCCCGTCGCCTACGCCTGCCTCGCGCTGAGCATGTCCTTGGTGGGCTGCTACGTGGCGCTCTCCAAGCCGCTGGTAGCCGCCATCCCCGTGTTCCTGCTCGCGTGGCTGCGCTTCGGCATCGGCGGCCTGGCCATGCTGCACTGGCTGCGCAAGCCTGCCAACGAGGCGCCGCTCGCGCCGCGCATCCGGGCGCTGCTGTTCCTGGAATCGTTCCTCGGCAATTTCCTGTTCACCATTTGCATGCTGTACGGCGTGAGCATGACCAGCGCTGTCGCAGCGGGCGTGGTGATGGCGTCGATCCCGGCGGTGGTGGCGGTGCTGAGCTGGATGTTCCTGCGCGAGCGCGTTGCGCCGCGGGTCTGGGCGGCCGTGGCATGCGCCGCTGCCGGCATCGGCTTGCTGGCACTGGCCCAGCCGGCGGACGGCGAAAGCCACTGGCTCGGCAACCTGCTGGTGTTTGGTGCGGTCGTGTGTGAAGCCTCTTATGCCGTGATCGGCAAGCGCCTGACGGGCGCGCTGGGGCCCAAGCGCATCTCGTCGATCATCAACCTCTGGGGTTTCGCGCTCGTCACGCCGTTCGGGCTGCATGCCGCGATGCAGTTCGACTTCGGCACGCCGGCACCGGGGGTCTGGCTGCTGCTGGTCTTCTATTCGCTTGCGGCCAGCGTCTGGACCGTCTGGCTGTGGATGACGGGCCTGAAGGCCGTGCCCGCCGCGCAAGGCGGCGTATTCACCGTGATGCTGCCGGTCGCGGCCGCGCTGGTGGGAATCGTCTTCCTGGGGGAGAGCTTCAGCGGCGTGCAGGCGGCGGCGTTTGCGATGGCGCTGGCGGGGGTGGTGTTGGCTACCGCCCCGTCACTTTCCGGATCGAAGGCTTGATGTTCTCGCGCCTGGCAGGCATCACGGCCGCGTTCTCGCGCGGCACGTTCAGCACGATGGACGTGGACGTTTCGGTCAGGATGCAGAACTTGGTGACCACCGCGTCCAGGTGCTCGACGTCGATCACGGCAATCTCCAGGATCCAGCTGTCTTCGCCCGTGACGTTGTAGGCGTTCACCACTTCGGGCGTCTGCTCGACCAGCCGGACCACCCGCGCGTACTCGGCGCGGCCCACCCGCACGATGCCGCGGATGCCGTAGCCGAGCCGCTGGTAGTCGACTACCGCCCGGTAGCCCTTGATGAAGCCGCCGACCTCGAGCTTGCGCACCCGCTCGGTGACGGCCGGCTGGCTCAGGTGCACCTGGCGGCCCAGTTCGGCCATGGAGATGCGGGCATCGCGCTGCAGCTCGGCCAGGATGCGTGCATCGTACGCGTCGAGTTCGGGAGTTTCGGCGGGCATGGCTTTCTACCTTGGAATTGAAGGCAAACCTGTCAGGAGACCTTGGATCATGCATGGAAGGCGGCCGATCGCCAAATTACGATGGCCGCCATGAACAGCGCCGTCCTCGCCGCCGCCCGCCAGCGGCGTGCTTCGCTCCTCGTTCCCGCCCTGCTCGCCACCTACCTGGTCTGGGGCTCCACCTACCTCGCGATCCGCTTCGCGCTCGAAAGCCTGCCGCCGTTCTTCCAGATGGGCACGCGCTTCCTGTGCGCCGGCGGCCTGCTGATGGCCTGGGTGGTATGGCGCGGCGGCCCGCCCCCCACCCGCGTGCAGTGGCGCAACGCCCTGGCCGTGGGGACGCTGATGCTCGGTGGCGGCATGGGGCTCACGGCCAGTGCCGAGCAGCACATCGGCTCGGGGCTCATCGCCGCCTTCATCGCGGTGATGCCCATCGTGATGTGCGCCATCGGCCTGGCTTTCGGCCAGCGGCCCAACCGCTGGGAGCTGGCGGGCATGCTCGTGGGCCTGGCCGGGGTGGTGCTGCTGGTTCGAGGAGCGAGTTTCGCGGGCGCCCCTGCGGGCCTTGCCGCCATCGCCGTGGCCGTGTTCGCATGGTCGCTGGGCTCCACGCTCTCGACGACGAAGCTCCCGCTGGCGCCCGGCGCGGCCGGCTTCTCCAGCGAAATGTTGTGCGGTGGCGCGGTGTTGATGATGATTTCTCTCGCGTTGGGTGAGCAGCCGGGCTGGCCCGTGCAGCCACTGGCCACTGCTGCGTGGGCGTACCTCGTCGTGTTCGGTTCGCTCGTGGCGTTCTCGGCGTACATGTACCTGCTGGCGAACGCGACCCCCGCGCTCGCCAGCAGCTACGCTTTCGTGAACCCCGTGATCGCGCTTTTCCTCGGAGTTTCGGTGGGCGCAGAGGCCGTCACGGGGGGCGAATGGCTTGCGTGCAGCGTGATCCTCGCGGGCGTCGGGCTCATCTTCAGAGGGAAAAGCGCCTCGCCGCACAGCTAAAAAAGCAACATTCCCCAATGAAAAATCCCCGTTTTCGCTTGGAAACGGGTTATTTCTCCATTAGCATCCGCAGTGCCGATGGAGTGCAGTTTCATTGGTGGTTCATCTCAACTTCTAAAAGGAAATTCAATCATGGCAACTGCAAAGAAGGCGGCGGCGAAGAAGGCCCCCGCGAAGAAGGCGGCAGCAAAGAAGGCCCCCGCGAAGAAGGCCCCGGCGAAGAAGGCCGCTGCAAAGAAGGCCCCGGCCAAGAAGGCTGCACCGGCGAAGAAGCCGGCTGCCAAGAAGGCCGCACCGGCGAAGAAGGCTGCTGCGAAGAAGGCCCCGGCCAAGAAGCGCACGCCCAACGCCGCGTTCATGAAGCCGCTGACCCCCAGCCCGCAACTCGCTGCCGTGGTGGGCTCCGCCCCGCTGCCGCGCACCGAGATCGTGTCGAAGCTGTGGGCGTACATCAAGAAGAACAAGCTGCAGGACGCCGTCAACAAGCGCATGGTCAACGCCGACGCCAAGCTGAAGGACCTCTTCGGCAAGGCGCAGGTCTCCATGTTCGAGATGGCCGGCCTGATCGGCAAGCACGTGAAGTAAGCTTCGCTGCATCCAGCCACAGGGCCGGTGCAAACCGGCCCTTTTCATTGGGGGCCAGCATGGATTCGATCGAGACCGCCGCAAGGAACGCAGCACCGGCCTGCGACGCCTGGACCTTGCGCTACGTGGACGAAGCGTCCGAGCAGCTCACCGTGCGCAACGACGTGGCCGAGCCGGCCCAGCGTCGGCGCGACCGCGGCGCCATGGTGTCGGTGACGCGCGGCGGCGCGCTCGGCTACGCGGCCACGGCTGACCTGTCCGAAGCCGGCCTGCGCGCTGCGTTTGCCCAGGCGCTGAAGCTCGCCCAGGCCTCTGTCGGCCGCTCGCTCATCGACTTTCGCGAAGTGGAGCAGCCGCGCCATCGCGGCCAGTGGCGCTCCCCCAACGAGAAGCCGCTTTCAGCCCTGTCGCTCGCCGACCGCTTCGACCTGCTGGCGCGCGTGTGCGCCAGTGCCAATGTGGACGCCTCCATCGTCGAGCGCACCGCGTCGCTGTGGACCCTGCGCACCGAGCAGCTCATGCTGAGTTCGGCCGGAGCGCGCATCGAGCAGGCGTGGGACATGACCATTCCCGGCATCTCCGCCGTCGCCAGCGCCAACGGCGACACGCAGATGCGCAGCGCCATGCACGACGGCTCGCAGCAGGGCGGCCTGGAGGTGCTGGAACGCGCGTCGTTCGAGGACGACGGCGTGCGCATCGCCCACGAGGCGCTGCAGCTCGTGCACGCCCCCAACTGCCCCAGCGGCGACATGGACCTGCTGCTGATGCCCGACCAGATGCTGCTGCAGATCCACGAAAGCATCGGCCATCCTTTGGAGCTCGACCGCATCCTCGGCGACGAGCGCAACTTCGCCGGCACGAGCTTCGTCACGCTCGACATGTTCGGCAGCTTCCGCTACGGCAGCGACCTGCTGAACGTGACCTATGCGCCCGACGTCACGGCGCAGCTCGCCAGCTTTGCCTACGACGACGAAGGCACTCCGGCCAAGCGAGAATGGCTTATCAAGGGCGGCATCCTGCTGCGCCCGCTGGGCGGCGCGCTGTCGCAGGCGCGCGCCCGGCAGGCCAGGCCCGGCATCGGCGGCGTGGCCACCTCACGCGCCTGCAGCTGGAACCGGCCGCCCATCGACCGCATGAGCAACCTGAACGTGGAGGCCGGCACGTCGACGCTGGACGACATGGTGGCCAGCATCGACGAGGGCATCCTGATGCGCACCAACCGGTCGTGGAGCATCGACGACTCGCGCAACAAGTTCCAGTTCGGCTGCGAGTACGGCCGCATGATCCGCGGCGGCAAGCTGGCCGAAGTGGTGAAGCGGCCCAACTACCGCGGCATCTCCGCAAGCTTCTGGCGCTCGCTCGACATGGTGGGCGACGCCGGCACCTTCCGCGTCATGGGTTCGCCGTTCTGCGGCAAGGGCGAACCCAACCAGGTGATCCGGGTCGGCCATGCGTCGCCCGCGTGCAAGTTCAGCCGCGTCGCGGTGTTCGGGGGCGCGAAGTGAAGGAAAGCTACTTCCACGCCATCGCCGACGGCGTGTGCCGCACCGTGGCGGGCACCGACCGCGTCACGCTCTTCTACTCGGCCGAGGCCACCGACTTCATCCGCTTCAACCAGGCGCGCGTGCGCCAGGCCACGCACGTCGAGCAGCACATCGCCACGGTCAGCGTGGTGCTGGGACTGAAGCAGGCCACATCGGAGTTGACACTGACCGGCGACGCCGCTGCCGACATCGCGACCCTGCGTGCCGAACGCGACCAGCTCGTGCGCGACCTGTCGCTGGTGCCGGACGACAGGCACCTGATGCTGCCCGATGAGGTGGTGTCGACTCGCCATGAGGCCGGCGGCACCCTGCCTTCGCCGGAACACGTCATCCAGTCCGTCGCCCGCGCGGCCGCGTCGTCGGACTTCGTCGGCATCTACACCGGCGGGCCGGTCGTCCGCGGCTACGCCGACAGCCGCGGGCAACGCAACTGGCACCGGGTGGAGAGCTTCCACTTCGAATGGTGCCTGTACCGCCAGGCCGACCAGGCCGTGAAGACGACCTACGCGGGCACCGCATGGGACGACGCCGTGTTCGCCGCGAAGATGGCGACCGCGCGTGAGCAGGAAAAGCTGCTGGCGCTGCCCAGGCGCACGCTCCAGCCGGGCGCCTACCGCGTGTACTTCAGCCCGGGGGCGGTGGCCGACATGCTGGGCATGCTGGCCTGGGGCGGCTTCGGCCTGCGCGGCGTGAAGACCGGCGTGGGCTCGCTGGTCACGATGCACGACGGTTCGGCCGCGATGGCACCGGGCATCACCATCAGCGAAGACGCTACCGGCGGCATTGCCCCGCGCTTCCAGGAAACCGGTTTCGTCAAGCCCGATGCGGTTGCGCTGGTGCGCTCGGGCCGGGTCGCCGAGGTCCTCGTCTCGCCGCGCAGCGCCCGCGAGTACGGCGCCGTGCAGAATGGCGCCAATTCGGCGGAGTATCCCGAGCAGCTGGTCATGGCCCCGGGCGAGCTGGACGAAGCCGACGTGCTGCCCACCCTGGGCACCGGCGTCTGGATCAGCGACCTGCACTACCTCAACTACAGCGACAAGCAGGCTTGCCGCCTCACTGGCATGACGCGCTTCGCTTGCTTCTGGGTCGAAGGCGGCCGGCTGGCGGCGCCCATCGGCGTGATGCGCTTCGACGACTCGTTCCTGCGCATGTTCGGTGAAGGCTTGGTCGGCCTCACGCGCCGGGCCGAGCTGGTGCCGGACAGCCGCACCTACTACTGGCGGTTCCTCGCCAGCGTGACCGCGCCGGGGGCGGTGGTGGATGACTTCCGATTGACTCTGTAGCTTCGGCTTGGGCTTTGAACGAAGAAGACGCAGAAGGAATTCAAAAGACGCAAAAGGACTTCCTGAAATCTTCTGCGTCTGTTGTCTTTCTTCTGCGTCTTCGTTCAGGACCCCAGGGAAATGCCCGGGTGCTTGGACCGGCTACTTCTTCAGTGCGTTCTGCCGAATCGCACCCAACGTCCCGCGCGTGGTGATCACCTCGGGGTCCAGCATCACCTCGATCAGCGTCCCGTTCTTGCGCTCCAGCGCCGCCAGCAACTCCGGTTCGAACTCGGCCGTCTTCGTGATGCGCACCCCGGCGTAGCCGTACGCCTTCGCCAGCCCCACGAAGTCGGGGTTGGCCAGCGCGGTGCCATGCACGTGCGCCGGGTAGTCGCGCTCCTGGTGCATGCGGATCGTGCCGAACATGCCGTTGTTCAGCAGCACGATGATGGACTTTGCGCCGTACTGCGACGCGGTCGCCAGCTCCTGGCCGTTCATCAGGAAGTCGCCGTCGCCCGCGATGGTGAAGGCGGTGCGGCCCGAAACGATATTGGCGGCAATACCGGCGGGCACGCCATAACCCATGGCGCCCACCGTGGGGGCCAGCTGCGTCTTGAGGCCCTTGGCCAGCCCATGGTGGCGGAAGAATCGATGCACCCACGACGCGAAGTTGCCCGCCCCGTTGGTCAGCACGGCATCTTCGGGCAGGTGCTTCTGCAGCGAAGCGACGATGGCCGGCATGTCGATGTCGCCCGGCAATGGTTGCGGCACGAGGTTGGCCTCGTAGTCGGCATGCACGGCCTCGGTCCACGCGGACCACGGCACCTCGGGCGGCGCGGCGAGCACCTCCAGCGAACGCGCTGCCGCGTTCATCGTCGCGTTGATCGCGAGGTCGGCCGCATAGACGCGATTGAGCTCTTCGGCGCTGGCATGGATGTGCACCAGCTTCTGCTTCGGCCTGGGCGGCGTGAGCAACGTGTAGCCGCTCGTCGTCATCTCCCCCAGCCGCGGCCCGATCGCGAGGATGAGGTCCGCCTCCTTCACGCGCGCCGCCAGCTTCGGGTTGATGCCGATGCCGACGTCTCCCGCATACAGCGGGTGATGGTTGTCGAAGGTGTCCTGGAAGCGGAAGGCATTGCCCACCGGCAGCTTCCAGTTCTCGGCAAAGCGCTGCAAAGCCTGCGCAGCTTGCGGCGTCCAGCCGCCGCCGCCCGCGATCACCATCGGCTGCTTTGCCCTCAGCAGCATCTCGCGCAAGGAGCGCAGCGCGCCGGGGTCGCTCCATGCTTCCACCGGCTCCACCCGCGGCAGTGGGCGCACAGCCGTCGGCTTCACCAGCATGTCCTCGGGCAGCACCAGCACGACGGGGCCCGGCCGCCCGTTCATCGCCGTGGCAAAGGCGCGTGCCACGTATTCGGGGATGCGGTCGGGCTCGTCGATGCGCTCCACCCGCTTGGCCATGCCCTTGGTGCTGGGGCCGAAGAAGCTGGTGAACTCGACTTCCTGGAAGGCCTCGCGGTCGCGCTGGTCCGAGGCCACGTCACCCACGAACAGCACCATCGGCGTGGAGTCCTGGAACGCCGTATGCACGCCGATAGCCGCGTTGGTGGCCCCGGGGCCGCGCGTCACGAAGCACACGCCGGGGCGGTTGCCCATCTTGCCGTGCGCCTCGGCCATGAAGGCGGCGCCACCCTCCTGCCGGTTGACGATGAAGGTGATGGACTCGCGATACTCGTGGAAGCCGTCGAGCACGGCGAGGTAACTCTCGCCCGGCACGCCGAAGACGTGTGTGACGCCCTGCGCCACGAGGCACTCGACAATCAGGTGGCCGGCTATCTGCGTGGACGTCATGGCTTGACTTTATTAACCGTACAGTGAATTATTCGGCATGGCCAGAGATCCCAGCCCCGCCCCCGAAGAGCGCCTGCGCGACGCAGACCGCTCGCAGGGCATCATCTTAGCGGCGGCGCGCGACGAGTTCGCCGAGTTCGGCCTGGGCGGCGCCCGCATGGACCGCATCGCCGAGCGGGCCGGCCTGAACAAGCGGCTGATCTACTACTACTTCGAGGACAAGGAACGGCTGTTCCAGGCCGTGCTGGAGCAGGTGTACCGCGACATCCGCGAGCAGGAGCGGGGGCTGCACCTGCTGGACCTGAGCCCGCCCGACGCCGTGCGGCGGCTGATCGAGTTCACCTGGAACTACTACATCGAGCACCCCGAGTTCATCACCCTGCTCAACAGCGCCAACCTGCACAAGGCGCGCCACCTCGAAGGCTCGCAGCGGGCGCGCGCGCTGAACACGCCGCTGATCGAGACACTGGCCGAAGTGCTCGAGCGCGGTCGGCGCGAGGGCACGTTCCGCGGCGGCGTCGACCCCGTGCAGCTCTACGTATCGATCGCCGGGCTGTCCTACTTCTACCTCTCCAACAGCCACACGCTGTCGGCCATCTTCGGCCGCGACCTGATGACCGCCAAGGCGCGCAGCGAGCGGCTGTCGCACATGGGCGACGTGATCCTGGGCTACCTGCTGCGCAACTGACCCTGCAAGGGGGACTTGCATGCCGCCGGACTTTTCCCCATAATTCACCAATCAGTGAATTAACTGGAGACCACCATGCCCTTCACCCGCCGCGCGGCCGCCCTCTTCGCCGCCATCGCCCTCACCCCCTTCGCCGCACTGGCCCAGGCCGGCTACCCGAACAAGCCCATCAAGGTGATCGTTCCGTTCGCCGCCGGCAGCACCACGGACATCATCGCCCGCGCCATCGCCGACAAGATGGGCCAGAGCATGGGCCAGCAGCTCGTGATCGAGAACAAGGGTGGCGCCAGCGGCACCATCGGCCAGGCCGCCGTGGCGCAGGCCGCGCCCGACGGCTACACGATCATGGTGCACTCGTCGTCGCACACGGTCAGCCCGCACACCTTTGCCAAGCTGCCGTTCGACACGCTGGCCGACTTCGTGCCCATCACGCCGATCTCGTCCACGCCCAACGTGCTGGTGATCTCGCCGGCCAAGAACATCAAGTCGCTGGGCGAGCTGCTGGCCTACGCCAAGGCCAACCCGGGCAAGCTCAACTTCGCCTCGGCGGGACAGGGCAGCGCCACGCACCTGAACGCCGAGAAGTTCAAGCTGGCTGCAAAGATAGAAGCCACCAATATCCCTTTCAAGGGCTCGGCCGAAGCCGTGACCGAAGTGATGGCCGGCCGCGTCGACTACTACTTCTCGCCGATCGCGCCGGTCATCGGCCAGATCCGCAACAACCAGCTGGTGCCGCTGGCGGTAGGTTCGCCCAAGCGCGCCACTGCGCTGCCCAACGTGCCGACCACCGCGGAAGCCGGCGTACCCGGTTCGGAGTTCAACTTCTGGATCGGCATGTTCGCGCCCGCGAGGACGCCGGCTGCCATCGTCGAGCGCCTGCAGGACGAAGTGGTGAAGGCACTGGCCACGCCGGAAGTCAAGGAACGCTTCATCGCGCTGGGCGCGGATGCGTGGACGCTCGAGCCGAAGCAGTTCGACGCGTACATCCGCGAAGAGGTCAAGTCGAACGCCGCGCTCGTGAAGGCGGCGGGTCTCCAGGTCCAACAGTAAAGGCGAGCACATGCCCACCCATCGACTCGGAATCATCATGCACGGCGTCACCGGACGCATGGGCATGAACCAGCACCTCGTCCGCTCCATCGTCGCGATCCGCAACGAGGGCGGCGTCACCCTCGCCAATGGCGACAAAGTCATGCCCGACCCGATCCTGGTCGGTCGCAACGCCGAGAAGATCGAGGCGCTGGCCAAAGCCCACAAGATCGAACGCTGGGGCACCGACCTGGACAAGGCGCTCGCCAACAAGGACGACACCGTCTTCTTCGACGCCGGTACCACGCAGCTGCGCCCCACCCTGCTGGCCAAGGCCATTCGCGCGGGCAAGCACGTGTACTGCGAAAAGCCGATCGCGACCAACCTGAACGAAGCGGTCGAGATCGCGCGCCTGGCCAAGGGCTCGGGCCTGAAGCACGGCGCCGTGCAGGACAAGCTGTTCCTGCCCGGGCTGCGCAAGCTCGACATGCTGCGCCGCGCCGGCTTCTTCGGCCGCATCCTGTCGCTGCGCCTCGAGTTCGGCTACTGGGTGTTCGAAGGCGACCTGCAGCCCACCCAGCGCCCGAGCTGGAACTACCGCCAGGAAGACGGCGGCGGGATGATCCTGGACATGATGTGCCACTGGCGCTACGTGCTGGACAACCTGTTCGGCGAGGTCAAGTCCATCACTTGCCTGGGCGCCACGCACATCCCGCAGCGCTGGGACGAGAACGGCAAGCCCTACAAGGCCACCGCCGACGACGCCGCCTATGCGACGGCCGAACTGGTCGGCTTCGACGGCGAGCCGATCATCGCGCAGCTGAACATGTCGTGGGCCACGCGCGTGCGCCGCGACGACCTCGTGACCTTCCACGTCGACGGCACCAACGGTTCTGCCGTGGCGACGCTGACGGAGTGCCGCGCGCAAAGCCGCGTGACCACGCCGCGCCCGGTGTGGAACCCCGAGACCAAGCAGCCGATGAACTTCTTCGACCAGTGGCAGGAAGTGCCGGACACGCAGTTCTACGACAACGGCTTCAAGATCCAGTGGGAGCACTTCATCCGCCACGTGGTGGAAGATGCGCCGTACACGTGGACGCTGCCCGACGGCGCCAAGGGCGTGCAGCTGGTCGAGGCCGCGTTGCAGTCGTGGAAGGAACGCCGTTGGGTCGACGTGCCCAGGCTGGAGATCTGAGATGGCCTTGTCGCTGAAGCTGCCGGCGCGTGGCGGCGCGATCGAGTCATACTCACTCCGGGGCACCGTACCGGTGAAACCGGCGACCGGCGTGAAGTTCAACCGCATCGCCTACTCCGCCGCACACGTAGTCGCCGATCCGCGCGCCGCCATCGACCCTTGGCTCGAAGCTGCCGTCGACTGGGACGCCACCATCGCCTACCGCCAGCGCCTGTGGTCGCTGGGCCTCGGCGTTGCCGAAGCGATGGACACGGCGCAGCGCGGCATGGGCCTCGACTGGCCCACTTCGCTGGAGCTGATCACCCGTTCGCTCGATGCGGCACGCGACTATCCGGGCGCGATCATCGCCTCGGGCTGCGGCACCGACCACCTGGCGCCGCAGGACGCGAAGGGCATCGACGACGTGATCCGCGCCTACGAAGAACAGATGGCCGCCATCGAGAAGCTGGGCGGCAAGCTGATTGTGATGGCCAGCCGCGCGCTGGCCCGCGTGGCGAAGTCGCCTGCCGACTACGAGAAGGTCTACGGCCGCATCCTGTCGCAGGCGAAGCAGCCGGTCGTGCTGCATTGGCTGGGTGACATGTTCGACCCCGCCTTGTCCGGATATTGGGGCAGCAGCGACGTCGACGCCGCCATGGACACGGCGCTCGGCATCATCGCCGCCCATGCAGACAAGGTCGACGGCATCAAGATCTCGCTGCTGGACAAGGACAAGGAGATCGCGATGCGCTCTAGCCTGCCCGCGGGCGTGCGCATGTACACGGGCGACGACTTCAACTATGCCGGGCTGATCGAAAGCGGCAGCCATGCGCTGCTGGGCATCTTCGACGCGATTGCACCGGCTGCGAGCGCCGCGCTCGGCGAACTGGCGCAAGGCAACACCGACCGCTTCCACGCGATCCTGGGCCCCACCGTGCCGCTGTCGCGCCATATCTTTGCGGCGCCCACGCGCTTCTACAAGACCGGCGTGGTGTTCATGGCCTGGCTCAATGGCCACCAGTCGCACTTCACCATGGTCGGCGGCCAGCAGAGCACGCGCAGCCTGCCGCACTTTGCCGAGCTGTTCCGGCTGGCCGACGCGGCCAACCTGCTGGAGCAGCCCGAGCTGGCGGTGCGGCGGATGAACACGCTGCTGGCCCTGCACGGCATCGAGTAAGAAACCACACGAGGAGAAGAACAAATGTTCAATCGTTCGATGAAATGGGTATTGGCCGCCCTGATGGCCGCAGCCACCCTCACGGCCCAGGCACAGGCCTGGCCGAGCCGGCCGGTCAAGGTGGTCATCCCCTTCCCGCCCGGCGGCACGCTGGACACGCTGGGCCGCAGCGTCGCGCAAAAGCTCGCCGAGCAGCTCGGCCAGCCTTTCGTGGTGGAGAACAAGCCAGGCGGCAACGGCACCATCGGCGCCGACCAGGTGGCCAAGGCACCGGCCGACGGCTACACGCTGCTGTTCAATGCTTCCACGTTCACCACGGCGCCCATGACGATGAAGTCGGTGCCGTACAGCGTCACGCGCGACTTCGCCCCGATCGCACTGGTGGCGATGGCGCCGCTGTCGGTGGCCATCAACAAGAACCTGCCCATCACCGACGTGAAGTCGCTGGTGGCATACGCCAAGGCGAACCCCGGCAAGATGACGTTTGCCGTCGGCTCCATCGGCTCGGCCGGGCACCTCGCGACCGAGCTGCTGAAAAAGTCGGCGGGCATCGACTACATGGTGGTGCCGTACAAGGGCACGGCCCCGGCGTTTCAGGACCTGATCGGCGGGCAAATCACCGGCTTCATCGACCCCATCCTCGGCTCGCTGCAGTACCACAAGGGCGGCATGCTGCGCGTCGTCGCGGTCACGTCGCAAGCGCGCACGCCCAACCTGCCCGAGGTGGCGACGGTCGCCGAAAGCATCCCCGGCTACGAGTACTACAGCTGGTACGGCCTGTGGGCGCCGGCGAAGACGCCGCAGGACATCCTGGCCAGGCTCAACACCGAAGTGAACAAGGCGATCGCCGCCGAAATCCGCGAGAAGTTCTCGGCACAGGGCCTCACGTTCTCGCCCGGCTCGATCGACGACTTCGCCAGGTTCCAGGCCGCTGACATGGCGCGGGCCCAGAAGATCATCACGGAAGGCAACATCCGTGTCGAGTGAGGCGCGTCGCGCGCTCGTGACGGGCACCAGCTCGGGCATCGGGCTCGCGATAGCGCGCTGTCTCCTCGACGAGGGCTGGCAGGTGACGGGCGCCGACATCGCGCCTGCGGTGTTGCGGCACGAAGGCTTCGAAGCGGTGCAGGCCGACCTGCTCGATGGGCCCGCCGTCGCATCGCTGGCCGAGCGGCCGGCCCCGCAGGCCCTGGTGCACGCAGCGGGCATCCTGCGCGCATCGCGGCTCGGCTCGCTGGACCTGCGCGACGGCGAGGCCATGTGGCGGTTGCACGTGCAGGCCGCCACACAACTGGCCGACCGCATCGTGCCCGCCATGGCCGAAGCGGGCAGCGGCCGCGTGGTACTGATCTCGAGCCGGGTTGCGCGCGGCATCGCCGGGCGCAGCCAGTACGCGGCGACCAAGGCTGCGCTGGCTTCGCTGGCACGCAGCTGGGCGGCCGAAGTGGTGGCGCGCGGCGTCACGGTCAACGTGGTGTCGCCCGGTGCGACGCGCACGGCCATGCAGACCGACCCTGCACGCGGGCACGTCGCGCCGCGCGTACCGCCCCTCGGGCGCTTCATCGAACCCGAAGAAGTGGCCTCCCTCGTCGGCTACCTCCTGTCGCCGATGGCCGCGGCCATCACCGGGCAGGACATCCAGGTGTGCGGCGGCGGCTCGCTGTCGCTCTGAAAGCCATGGACGTCGGAATCGTCGGGCTCGGGCTGGTCGGGCAAGCCATTGCACATCGGCTGCTGCTGGCGGGCCATGCGGTGCGGGGTTACGACTTGCGCGAAGAGGCGCGTGCCGCGCTGGTCGCGCGCGGGGGTGCTGCCTGCACGAGCGCGCGCGACGTCGCTGCGGCCTGCCAGACCGTGGTGCTCGCCGTGTTCGACAGCCAGGACGTGCTGGCCGTCATCGACGGCATGCAAGGCGATGCCCTGCACGTGCAGCGGTTCATCGACTGCTCCACCGGTTCGCCCGACATCCTGGCGGAGCTGGCCACGCGCCTGAAGGCGCTGGGCATCGATTTCATCGAAGCGCCGCTCTCCGGCTCCAGCCAGCAGGTCGAAGCTGGCGAAGCCACGCAGCTGCTGGGCGGTGAAGCCGATGCGATAGCGAGTTGCCTGGCCGTGCTCGAAGCCATCTCGCCGCGCCGCATCCATGTGGGCGCGGCCGGCATGGCGGCGAAGGCCAAGCTCGCCACCAACCTCGTGCTGGGGCTCAACCGAGCCGTGCTGGCAGAGGGCATGGCTTTCGCCGAGAGCCTGGGCATCTCGCCCGCAGCCTTCCTCGCGCTGGTGCTCGCGACACCCGCCCGGTCGGCGGCCGCGGAAGCCAAGGGACAGCTGATGGTCGAAGGCCGCTTCGAGCCGCAGTCGCGCATCCGCCAGCACCTGAAGGACGTGGGCCTGATGCTGCAAGCGGCTGCCGAAGCGGGCCAGCCGCTGCCGCTGTCGCAGGCGCACGCCGAGATCATGCGCCGCGCGGTCGAGGCCGGCGACGGCGACCTGGACAACGCCGCGATCCTGCGCCAATGGCGGCGCGAGCGCGGCCACTGAAGCAAGAGATGAGAGACTTTTCGCAAGACCACCGCTGGCTGTCGGTCAACACGGCCACCATCCGCAAGTCGCAGGGCGTCGACCTGCCGCTTGCGCAGATCATCGATGCGTGTGCCCGGCGCGGCATCCGCGCAATTTCGCCGTGGCGCGACCAGGTGGCCGCTGCAGGGCTGAACAACGTGGCAAAGCTGGTGCGCGACCACCAGATGGAACTCTCCGGCTATTGCCGCGGCGGCATGTTCACCTCGGAAGGCGCGCGCGAAGACAACCGCCGCGCCGTCGACGAAGCCGCGCAGCTGGGCGCCGCCTGCCTGGTGCTGGTGGTAGGCGCGTTACCCGGGGCGCTGCAGGGCCGGGCAGCCCACAAGGACATCGCGCTGGCCCGCAACCAGGTGCGTGACGGCATCGGCGAACTGCTGGACTACGCACGCACGGCGCGCATGCCGCTGGCCATCGAGCCGCTGCACCCGATGTACGCCGCCGACCGCGCCTGCATCAACACGATGGAGCATGCGCTGGACGTCTGCGACGAGCTCGACCCTTATCGCTCGGGAAGCATCGGCGTGGCGGTGGACGTGTACCACGTGTGGTGGGACCCGAAGCTGGAGCAACAGGTCGAGCGGGCCGGCGGCAAGCGCCTGCTCGCCTTCCACGTGTGCGACTGGCTCACGCCGACCACCGACCTGCTGAACGACCGCGGGATGATGGGCGACGGCGTGATCGACATCCCGAAGATCCGCGGCTGGGTCGAAGCGCAGGGCTTCGCGGGCTATAGCGAAGTCGAGATTTTCTCCACCGGCAACTGGTGGCAGCGCGGGCACGGCGAGGTGCTCGACACCTGCATCGCGCGGCACAAGGCCGCCGTCTGAGCCCCGTAGGGTGGGCAGCTCCGCTGCCCACCATGCTCACCCCACCGAGGTATTACGCACCGGCTGCAAAGCCGGCCGCTCCGTCTTGGCAGTGCCGAACTCGATCTCGCCCGAAAGCTGCCCGCCCTCCTCGATGACGACCTTGCCGTAGCGCACGCGGCCCGTCACACGGCCGGTCGAATAGATCACCAGCTTCTGGCGTGCCGTGAGGTTGCCGTCGAACTGGCCGCGGATCTCGGCGATGTCGATCTCCGCCGAGCCCTTGAAGGAGCCGCGCTCGGAGATCTGGATCACACGCGAATCCATTGTCGCCTCCACCGAGCCTTCGACCACCAGCGTGTCGCAATCGGTGATCTCCACGCCCTTCAGCTTGATGTTGGGGCCGACGGTCAGCTTGCTCTCCCCTTCCTTCACCGCTGGCGCTTGCGGGGCGGGTGCAGCGGCCGCTGCGTTGGGACTCTGGGCCGGGCGTGCCGCAGGGCCGTCGGCCTCGCGCTTGCTGCTGGTGTTGTTGAAGAAGGGGGACTGCAGTGCCATGAAATGCTTTCCTCTGTTTCGTTGATGGTGTGTGGAGAGCGACCGATGCTACGCAGCACATGCATTACATGTTCAGCGGGCGGCGCAAGATCGGTAACATTGCTTGCGCTGCATCGCGAGAGCAGGCAACATCGATTGCAGGACGATGAGGGGATCCGGATGACACGCAGACTGCTGGGCGCTGCCGCCCTGTGCCTGGCGTGCGCCTGTGCAACGAACGCGTGGGCGCAGGGGTTCGACACGAGCGCGGGCAACCTGCTGGCCCTGCTGCGCGAAAGCCCGGGCAACAACCGGCCCGAGGAAAAGCTGGACCCCATAGGCCTGGTGCGCGCGCAGCTCGCCGACGGCCGCGAAGTCGACATCGACGCCAGCTGGTTCCAGTACCTCGGCGACATGCACGTGCGGCTGGTGTTCGACGGCGAAGCCAGCATGCAGACCGCTTCCCCGGGTGACCTCGAAAGGCTGCACCTGTCCCCGCAGGACGCCGTGACGCAGGCCGTCGACAACATGCGGCGCCGCTACGGCGCGCCGCGCGTGCAGCCCTACGGCGGCGGGCTGATGCAGGTGGTGGCCGCCGAGCCCGACCTCGTGAGCAGCTACTTCCTCGACCGCGCTCTCTGGCAGGACCAGTTGCATCGCTACCCGCAGGGCGTGGTGGCCTCGGTGCCGCTGCGCGGCGGCCTGCTGTTCGCGCCGGCCGACGACGAGAAGGCGCTGACCAACCTGAGGTTCAGTGCGGCGGCGCTGTTCACCGCCAGCGACCGCACGCGCGTGTCGTCGGCGCTGTACCTGTTCAAGGACGGGCGCTGGTCGGTCTTCCAGGCTCCCAGGCTGTAGGCGCCAGGCGCCCCTCGACCTTGTAGCCCCCGCCCGGCAGCAGCGCCAGCACCACCATCTCGCCTTGCGCGGGCTGGATGCCCGTGAAAGCGTGGATGGTGGAGCCGTGCGTGACCAGCACTGCATTGCCGGCCGCCGGCCGTCGCGACACCAGGGCCTTCAGGCGCTCGAGTTGCGACGCTTCGTTCTCGCGCCGCCCGAACAGGTTGGACAAGGCCGTGTCGACCTGGGCTTCCTGCCCGAAAGCCAACCGCGCCGTTTCGAGGCAGCGGCACCACGGGCTCGACACCAGCGATGCGAGCCGGATGGAACGTGCCCGCCAGGCCTCGCCGAGCGCACGCGAAGAGCGGCGGCCCTCCTCGTTCAGGTTGCGCTGGGTCGCGCAGTCGTCTGCGCGGAAGCCGGGTGGATCGCCGGTACCGGGGTCGGTGGCGCCATGCCGCATCAGCACGACGCGGCCGCCGGCCTTCAGCCCCGTCCACGCGCCATCGTCGGCGCGCGCTGTTCCCGCCGACACCAGCAGTGCAGCCAGCAGTGCGAACACATAACGCATGCGCCATGCTACGCTGGCCGCATGAAGCGACGCTCGCTGCTGCAAGCGATGCCCCTGCTCGCCGCAGGGACCGCTTCGGCGCAGCCGCAGCCGCTGGCCCGCCCCATCCCGTCGAGCGGCGAGCGCATCCCGGTGGTGGGGCTGGGCACCTGGATCACGTTCAACGTCGGCAAGGACGCCGATGCCCGTGCGCAGTGCGCGCGGGTGCTGAAGCATTTCTTCGACGCGGGCGGGCGTGTGGTCGACTCTTCGCCCATGTATGGCTCCTCGCAGGGCGTGGTCGGCGAAGCGCTGCAGCGCCTCGGTGCGCAGCAGCGGGTGTTTGCGGCGGACAAGGTCTGGACCTCCTCGCCCGGCGCTGCGCAGATAGAGGCATCGCGGCGGCTCTGGCAGGTTCCGCGCTTCGACCTGCTGCAGGTACACAACCTCGTCGGCTGGGAACACCAGCTGCCGCTGCTGCTGGAGATGAAGGCGCGGGGCTTGGTGCGCTATGTGGGCATCACCACGTCGGAGGGGCGCCGGCACCGCGAGATCGAGCAGCTGATGCGCACCCAGCGCATCGACTTCGTGCAGTTCACCTACAACCTGCTGGACCGCGAGGTGGAAGAACGCCTGTTGCCGCTGGCCAGGGACCGCGGCATCGCGGTGATCGCCAATCGCAACTTCCGCGAAGGTGCGCTGCTGCAGCAGTTGCAGCGGCATCCGCTGCCGCCTTTTGCCGGCGAAGCAGGCTGCACCAGCTGGGCGCAGTTCGCACTGAAGTGGGTGATCTCGCATCCGCAAGTGACTTGCGCGATCCCGGCGACCACGCGCGTGGACCACGTGCGCGAAAACGTCGCCACGGCCCTCGGCCCCATGCCCGACGACGCGTTGCGCAAGCGCATGGCCGACCACGTGGCGAGGCTGCGTTGAGCGAGTGGTCGACCTACACGCTGTCCGACTTCCTGATGTTCTCGCCGCGCACGTGGTGGCGGCTGGTGGAGGCGTACAACCGCGAGTGGTGGCCTTTGCACATTGCCATGTTCGTTGCGGGCATCGCTGCAGTGTGGCGGGCCAGGTTCGCGCCGTGGGTGCTCGCCGCGGCATGGGCCTGGGTGGCGTGGGCGTTCCACTGGGAGCGCCATGTCGAAGTCAACCTGGCCGGGCCGTGGTTCGCGGGTGCCTTCGCTTTGCAGGCAGCGCTGCTGCTCGCTAGCCCGCGGGAAAGCGCCTCGCGTGTCGGCCTCGGCGTCGCTGCCGCAGGGCTGGTGCTCTATCCACTGGTGGGCGTGGTGTCGGGCAAGCCGGTTGAAGTGTTCGGCATGATGCCCGACCCGACCGCGCTGGTGACGCTGGGACTGGTGAGGCGCTGGTGGCTGCGCGTGATTCCCGCCCTGGCGCTCACCGCGGGCTGGCTCACGCGTTGGGTGATGGCGGGGTGAGGGCTGGGGTTGCACCCCAGCCTACAAGAACATGGCGGGGTTCCGTAGGCTGGGGTGAAACCCCGGCGCCTCAATACGCCACGCTGTACCGGAACCCGCGAAACCGCAACACGGCCGACTTCGGCCGGATCTGCTCGAGCACCAGCCCCGGCGCCACCTCGGCACCTTCGTTGGCCACCTGCCCGCCCACGATCAGCATGCGCTGCGAGGCGTTGTCCGAATACACACCACCACTGATCGGCAGCTTCGGCAACTCGCGCTGCACCTCCGCCGGCAGTTCGCTCACGGCATGGATGCGTTCCGCAGCCGAGGCGGCGGGCGCTGCAGCAGGCGCAGGCACCGGTGCAGCCACTGGCGCTTTCGCCACCACCGGCTCGGGCGGCGGTGGCGCGGGCAGCAACACCGGTGCCGGTGCAGGAGCTGGCACCACGACCGGCGCCGGCGCAGCCACCGTCGGGGCGCTTCGGCCCGAAGGCCACAACCACGCGGCCGCAGCCACCACTGCAAGGCCACCCAGGCCGCCCGCCACCACCGGCCAGTTCATACCGTGCCGCGCACGCCCCGGCACCGCCACCGGATGCGCATGGATGCCGCGCGACGGGTCGCGCTCGCGGTCGGCGTCGGCTTTGCGCAAGGCATCGAGGATGTACGACATGTCAGGGCACCTTGCGCAGGCGCGGCTCGTCCACGCCGGCGGCGCGATTGAGCTGCATCGAAGTGAACGGGCCGGGCACGCCGTCGGCGGGCAAGCCCTGCGCCACCTGGAACGCGCGCAGGTCCGCCGGCTTGCTCACCTCGGCCCTGCGCCACATGGTGCCGAACTCGCCCTGCCAGCGCTCGGCCAGCTTGGCGATGGGAATCTGGTATTCGGCGCCGCCGGCCGCCAGCACCGCGTCCTTGTCGCCCAGCCCGATGAGGATCGCGTACGAAGGCCGCGAAGTGCCGGCGTCGAGAGTCAGCACGCCGGGCCGGTCGATCTGCCGGATCAGCGCGAGGTTGATCTTGCGGTTGGCGCACTGCACTTCTTCGCGCAGCACTTCACAGGGCTTGCCGTCTCCGGGCGAGAGCTTCCAGGACGAAGCCAGTTCGCGCCATGCGGCCGCTTCGTTGTCGAGCAGTGCTACCTGGCGCGAGACGGGCGGCTCGGGCGCAGCGGCAGGCTTCGCATCCGCCTTCGCGGCCGGTGCCGGCGCCGCCGACGCGGCGGCGGGCTCTTCGCGCACCGCGTTGGTCGCCGCCGCCAGCAGCCCCGCACCCAGCGCGAGCCCGAGGCCCATCGCCAGCGCCGGCTTGCGCCACGTGGCCGCTTGCGCCGGTGCCGGGTCGAACACTTCAGCGGCCGCCTGCTCCACGATGCGCGGCGTCACCGTCGCCTGCCCGCCGGCATAGGCGCCCAGCAGCGCACGGTCGCACAGCAGGTTGATGCGGCGCGGCACGCCACCCGTCAGCCGGTGAATGCGCTGCAGCGCCCGCCGGTCGAACGGAAAAGGCCGGTCGAGTCCCGAAGCGTCCATGCGATGCCGCACGTACTGAGCTGCTTCACCTTCACCCAGCGCCTGCAGGTGGTAGCGCGCGATCACGCGCTGTGCCAGCTGTTCGAGTTCGGGCCGCGCCAGGATCTCGCGCAGCTCGGGCTGGCCGATCAGGATGATCTGCAGCAGCTTGCGCTCGCTGGTTTCCAGGTTGGTCAGCAGGCGCAGCTGCTCCAGCACTTCGGCCGACAGGTTCTGCGCCTCGTCGATCACCAGCACGTTGTTGCGCCCCGCCGCATGGGCCTGCAGCAGGAAGGCGTTGAGCGGGTCCAGGTAGTCCTTGACCGTACCGCCGCGCGACACCTCGATGCCGAATTCGTGGCACACCGTCTCCAGCAGCTCCAGCACCGTGAGCTTCGGGTTGAAGATGTAGGCCAGGTTGCAGTTTTCGGGCACCTGCTCCAGGAAGGACCGGCACACCGTGGTCTTGCCGGTGCCGATCTCGCCCGTGAGCAGCACGAAGCCGCCGCCGCCGCGCACGCCGTACAACAGGTGCGCCAGCGCCTCGCGGTGCCGTTCGCTCATGAACAGCAGGCGCGGGTCCGGCGCTATCGAGAACGGCTCCTGTTTCAGCCCGAAATAGGCAAGGTACATGCGGCAAGGATACCGCGGCAGCCGCCAGCCGGCGGTGGCGGCTTCAGGCCGCAGCGAGCACCGTGCGGCGGGCCTTGCGCACGTTGACGGCCGTGCCGATCATCGCAACCTGCACGACGACCAGGCCCAGCCACACGCCCTGCCAGTTGCCGCGGTCCATCAGCGCGCCGAACACCAGCGGCGCAATGGCCTGGCCGATGTCGAGGCCGGAATACACCACGCCGTAGACGCGGCCGATCGCATGGGCGGGGGTCGACTTCTTGACGATCATGTCGCGCGACGGGCCAGCGATGCCCGAGGCAAAACCCATCGCTCCGAACATCACGGGCACCAGCAGCGCGGGCATCGGCACCAGGGCGACCGAAAGCGCGACGATGGCGGCCGCTCCGAAGCCCAGTGCCACGATGCGTTCGCAGCGTTGCGGGTCGGCAACCAGGAAGCCGCCCAGCAGGATGCCGCCCGCGGCGCAAACCATGTAGATGGTCAGGCAGGCGGCCGCCATGGCCACCGGCACGCCGTGCATCTGCCGCGCGGCCTCGGGCGCGAAGGCCTGCACCACGCTGAGCGCCACGGCGTACAGCAGGAAGAACGTGAGGCACATCCACACGGCCGGGATGCGCAGGAAGTCGAAGCTGCCATCCTCGCGCCCGTGCGAGGAAGCCGCCGCCTTGGGGGCGGGCGCAAGTTCGAGCGTGCTGCGGTTGAACCATGCAAGCAGGAACACGATGACCACGAAACCACCGGCAACGGCCAGCGCGACGCGCCAGGAGAACGCGATGGCGAGCGGCACGACGACCGCAGGCGCCAGCGCCCAGCCGAGGCTTCCGGTCAGCCCGTGCATGCTGTAGGCATGGCCCAGCCGTTGCGCGCTGACCTTGCGATTGAGCAGCGTGTAGTCCACCGGGTGAAACACGCCGTTGCCGACACCCGCCACCACCGCGAAGAACGCCATGGAGCCGTAGCTGGGGCTGGCTGCAAAACCGAACGCGGCCGTGGCCAGCAGGGCCAGCCCGCCGAAGAGGATGGGGCGCGGGCCGTACTTGTCCACCAAGAAGCCCGAGGCCGCCTGCACGCCGCACGACACGACGAAAAACACCGTCATCAGGAAGCCAAGCTCGATGTAGCTCGCGTTGAAGGCGTCTTTCAGCCAAGGGAACAGCGGCGCCAGCAGCAACTGGCAGAAGTGGCTGGTCAGGTGGGCCAGTCCCACCAGGCCGATGACGCCGGCGTCCTGCCGCAAGGGCGCAACTGGCAGGTCGGCGGTGCTCGAGGGGCTCATGGCTGCGAATCGTAGTCGGGCCGCGCGTTTCCGAAATGCGACAGGAAGACAGGTTTCTGCGAAAATCGGCCAAATGCCGCCACGCAGGCTCCCCATCGCCACCGGCGATACCGTCCACTTCCAGCCCGACCGCAAGCGGCCGGTGCGCGTGCGCTCGCGTTCGCTGGCGGCCGACACGCATTTCGAGCCGCACAGCCACGCGTGGGCGCAGCTGGCCTACTGTGCCAGCGGCATCCTGCAGGTGACGGCCACCACGGCGGCGGGAGACGAAATGACCTACATCGTGCCGCCGTCGCGCGCGGTGTGGATCGCGCCCGGCGCCCGGCATGCCGTGCACGTGCTGGAGGACGCGCAGTTCCGCACGCTCTACATCGACGCGTCGGCCCGGCCCAGGGGCTGGGACAGCTGCAAGGTCATCGTGGTATCGGGGCTGCTGCGCGAGCTGGTCGTGGCACTCGACGCGCTGCCGGCGCAATCATCCGACACTGAACGCGAGGCGCGGCTGGCGGCCCTGGTACTCGACGAGATCGGATGCGCCGACACGCTGCCGCTGGGCGTGCCCCTGCCGCCCGCACAGGGCGGCGACAAGCGCCTGCGGGCGCTGTGCGAAGCGGTGCTGCACGCGCCGTCGCAGCGCGCCACGCTCGCGCAGCAGGCCGCCGACGTGGGCGCCAGCGAGCGCACCATGGCGCGCCTGTTCCGCGAACAGCTGGGCACGACCTACCAGCAGTGGCGCCAGCAGGCGCTGCTGGCGCACGCATTGCCGATGCTCGCGCGCGGGCTGCCGGTGAGCCATGTGGCCGCAGCCAGCGGCTATGCGAGCGACAGTGCTTTCACCGCGATGTTCAAGTCGGCCATGGGGCAGCCGCCCAGCCACTTCCAGCGGGCGTAATCCAGGGCCTGTCACTTTCCGCGCCGGCGCGCGGCGGCGGCAAACGCCCGCCCGCCCCGCGCAGCGCGCTCCTGGTGGCGTGCGATGTTGCCGCAAACCAGGTCGCAAAGCGCATACACCGACTCGTCGCCGATGCTGTAGTAGACCGAGGTGCCCCGCGCCTCGCGCGCCACCAGCCCCTGCTGCATCAGGAACGACAGGTGCCGGGAGACGTTGGCCGACGTGTAGCCGGTGAGCTGCGCGATCTCGCCCACGTTGCGCTCACCCGAGCGCAGCAGGTTCAGGATGTGCAGGCGGGTCGGCTCGGCGAGCGCCTGGAAATAGGCGGCCACCTGCTCGAGCGCTTCGGGGGGCAGGTCTTTCATCGTGTATGCAGGCCAGGTGCCAACCCCGATCATGCCGCAGGGCAGCGGGCCGCAGGCACCGGTTGGCGGATTCATCGGTTACTTGACTATTTAGCTATTTAGCTAAATAATACATCAAATCGACCTGCGACACCATGAAAAACCCCCGACTCCTTCCGGCCGCCTTCGGCGCCGCCGCTGTCCTGGCCCTTCTCGCCCTGCTGGCCGCCTCGCCGGGCGCCACGTCCGCACAGCCGGACGCCGCGCCGCAGGCGGCCCTTGCGCGGGCAGCCGTGCAAAGCAGCGCGGACAGCGGCCAGGCGGCCTTCGACGGCGTCGTGCAGGCGGTGCGGCAGACCGTGATCGCGGCCCAGGTGCCCGGCGCGGTCGTCGCGCTGGGCGTGCAGGCCGGCGACAGGGTGCAGGCGGGCCAGGTGCTGTTGCGGCTGGACGCACGCGCGGCCGAGCAGACCGCGGCGGCCGGTGCGGCGCAGGTCCGTGCCGCGCGGGCGGGGCTGGAGGCAGCCACTCGCGATTTCGACAGGCAGAAGCAGCTCTTCGCGCAGAAGTACATCAGCCAGGCCGCCCTGGACCGGGCCGAGGCACAGTTCAAGTCGACCAGCGCAGATGCGGCGGCGCAGCTGGCAAGTGCCGGCGCAGCGCGCACCCAGTCCGACTTCCATGTGATACGCGCGCCCTATGCCGGCGTCATCGCCGAAGTCGCGGTCGTGCTGGGTGACATGGCCATGCCCGGTCGTCCCCTGCTCACCATCTACGACCCCGCCGCGCTGCGCGTGAGCGCGCCCATCCCGCAGATGGTGGCCGCGCGGTTGGCCCCGGGCGCGCTGCCGCAGGCGGACATTCCCGCGGCCTCCACCGGCCGCCTGCAACCCGCACGTGTGCACCTGATGCCGACGGTGGACCCTGCCACGCACACGCGGGAGCTTCGGCTCGACCTGCCGGCCGGGCTCACCGGCATTACGCCCGGCATGTTCGCGCGCGCCTGGCTGCCCGAGGCCGGGGGGGGTGTGCAACGGTTGTACGTGCCCGCGCGCTCCGTGCTCAAGCGCGCCGAGCTCACGGGCGTCTATGTCTTCGCTGCAGATGGCAAGCCCTTGCTGCGCCAGGTGCGGGTGGGGCGTGCAGAAGGCGAGCGCGTCGAAGTGCTGAGCGGCCTGGCCGCCGGCGAATGGGTCGCACTCGACCCGCAGGCCGCCGCGCGCGGCCGGTAGCCGGGTGGAACGCATGAACCCGACCACGCTCGGCATCTCCGGCCGCATCGCTGCGTTTTTCCAGTCCGCGCGCATCACCCCGCTGCTGGCGCTCCTGGGCCTGCTGCTGGGCGCCTTTGCGGTGATGGTCACGCCGCGCGAGGAGGAGCCGCAGATCAACGTCACCATGGCCAACGTGCTCGTGCCCTTCCCCGGTGCATCGGTGCGCGACGTCGAACAGATGGTCGCGACGCCGGCCGAGCAGGTGCTGGCGCAGATCTCGGGCATCGAGCACGTGACTTCCGTCTCGCGCCCGGGCATGGCCGTCATCACCGTGCAGTTCAAGGTGGGCATTCCCCGCACCGAGGCCCTGGTCCGCCTGTACGACACCGTGCACGCCAATGCCGACTGGCTGCCGCGCGGCCTGGGCGTCGGCGACCCGATCATCAAGCCCAAGGGCATCGACGACGTGCCCATCGTCAGCCTGACGCTGTTCGCGAAGGATCCGGCGCTGGGCGCTTTCGACCTGGAACGCGTGGCCCACAGCGTCGAGGCCGACCTCAAGCGGGTGCCCGGCACGCGCGAGGTGGCCACCATCGGCGGGCCTGGCCGGGGCGTGCTGGTCGAGCTCGACCCCGCCCGGATGGCCGGCGCCGGCGTGACCGTGGCCGAGATGCGGCAGGCGCTGCACGCCGCCAACCTCGGCGCGCCGCTGGGCGACCTGCTGGGCGGCAACCGCGCAGTGGCGCTCGAGGCCGGGCCGTTCCTGCGCGATGCGCGCGACGTGGGCGAGCTCGTCATCGGCGTGCGCAACGGCCGGCCCGTCTTCCTGCAGGACGTGGCGGCCGTCCGCGACGGTCCCCTGCCCGCGCAGCGCTACGTGTGGCACGGCATCGCCGGCGAGGGCGGCGGTGAGTACCCCGCGGTCACGATTGCCGTGACGAAGAAGCCGGGCGAGAACGCCATCGACGTCGCCAGCGCGGTCGTACGCCGGGCGGGGGAGCTGCGCAACACGGTGATCCCGCAAGGTATCGAGGTGGCCCAGACGCGCAACTACGGCGCCACGGCCGACGACAAGGCCGGCAAGCTGATCCAGAAGCTCCTGTTCGCCACCGCCTCCGTGGTCGCCCTCGTGTTCCTGGCGCTCGGCCGCCGCGAAGCCGCCATCGTCGGCGCCGCAGTGGTGCTCACGCTCACCGTGACCCTCTTCGCCTCATGGGCCTGGGGCTTCACGCTGAACCGCGTGTCGCTGTTTGCGCTGATCTTCTCCATCGGCATCCTGGTGGACGACGCCATCGTCGTGGTGGAGAACATCCACCGCCACCAGGCGCTGGACCCGGGCCGCACCCTGGCCGAGCTGATCCCGGGCGCCGTGGACGAAGTGGGCGGGCCCACGATCCTCGCCACGCTGACCGTCATCGCCGCGCTGCTGCCGATGGCTTTCGTCTCGGGCCTGATGGGTCCCTACATGGGCCCGATCCCGATCAACGCCAGCATGGGCATGCTGCTGTCGCTGGCCATCGCCTTCGTCGTCACGCCGTGGCTGGCGCGGTTGTGGATGAAGCATGCTCCCGCCGGTCATGCGGGCGGCTCGGGCGGCTTCGCCGCCAGGCTGGCGCCGCTCTTCGAGCGCGTGTTCCGCCCCCTGCTCGACGAACGCACGGGTCCGCGCAGCCGGCGCAAGCTGGGGCTGGCCGTGGCGGGGCTGATCGCCGTCTCGCTCGCCCTGCCCGCGGCGGGCCTGGTCGTGCTGAAGATGCTGCCGTTCGACAACAAGTCGGAGTTCCAGGTGGTCGTCGACATGCCGGCCGGCACGCCGCTGGAACAGACGGCGGCGGTGCTGCGCGAACTCGGCGCGCTGCTGGCGAAGCAGCCCGAAGTCACCGACTACCAGGCTTATGCCGGGACCGCGGCGCCGATCAACTTCAACGGGCTGGTGCGGCAGTATTACCTGCGCGCCGGCAGTGAGTCCGGCGACCTGCAGGTGAACCTGGCCGACAAGTCGCAGCGCCACGAGCAGAGCCACGCGATCGCCACGCGATTGCGCCCGCTGCTGCAGGCCATCGGCAAGCGCCATGGCGCCAACGTGAAAGTGGTCGAAGTGCCGCCCGGCCCGCCGGTGCAGGCGCCCATCGTCGCCGAGGTGTACGGCCCCGATGCCGACGGCCGGCGCGAAGTGGCACGGGCGGTGCGTGCGGTGTTCGACAAGACACCCGGCGTGGTTGACGTCGACGACAGCAGCATCGCGGACGCACCGCGCAAGCTGCTGCTGGTCGACCGCCGCAAGGCGGCGCTGCTGGGCGTGACGCAGGAGGCGGTCGTGGGCACGCTCAGGGCCGGCCTCGCGGGGGAGCCGACCACCTACCTGCATGACCAGGCCAAGTACCCGGCCGCAGCCGTGTTGCAGCTGCCCGCCGAACGCCAGGGCGACCTCGACACGCTGCTGCAGCTCGCGGTGCGCGGGTCGGCCGGCCAGCTCGTGCCGATCCGCGAACTCGTGACGGTGACCGACACCCAGCGCGAGCAACCCGCCTTCCACAAGGACCTGCTGCCGGTGAACTTCGTGACCGGCGATATGGCGGGCGACGTGGACAGCCCCCTGTATGGAATGTTCCGCATGCGCGGCGACCTGCAGCGCATCGCACCGCCCGGCGGCGGTTCGCTGGGTGAGTACTTCATCCGGCAGCCGGCCGATGCCTACCGCGGCTACGCGATCAAGTGGGACGGCGAATGGCAGGTCACCTACGAGACCTTCCGCGACATGGGCGCAGCCTATGCCGTCGGGCTCGTGCTCATCTACCTGCTGGTGGTCGCGCAGTTCAGCTGCTACGTCGCCCCGCTCATCATCATGGCCCCCATCCCGCTCACCATCGTGGGCGTCATGCCCGGCCACGCGCTGCTCGGGGCGCAGTTCACCGCCACCAGCATGATCGGCATGATCGCGCTGGCCGGCATCATCGTGCGCAACTCGATCCTCCTGGTCGACTTCATCGCGCTGCAGCTGTCGCAGGGCGTGCCGCTCGAGCAAGCCGTCGTCGGCGCGGCAGCAACCCGTGCGCAGCCCATCCTGCTGACGGGCCTGGCGGCGATGCTGGGCGCGTTCTTCATCCTGGACGACCCCATTTTCAACGGCCTGGCGATCTCGCTGATCTTCGGCATCTTCGCGAGCACCCTGCTCACGCTGGTCGTGATCCCCCTTCTCTACTACCTGGCAGCCAAGCGGCGGGTCGTGGCTGCCCACCTCTGCAGTCCCGCTACACAAGGAAACCACCCATGACATCCTGGCAACTCGTGCGCCTGTTCGCAGGCATCTTCATCCTGCTTTCCCTGGCCCTCGCGATACCCGGCAGCCCGCTGTTCGTGAGCACCTGGTGGCTGGCCTTCACCGCGTTCGTCGGCGCCAACCTGCTGCAGAGCTCGCTGACCCGGTGGTGCCCGCTCGAAATCATCCTGCGCAAACTCGGCGTGCGCAGCGGCTGTTGACCGTACGTTTGACAGGGCCGCGATGTGCATCGCATGATGCGCCTCCCAATGGAGGACGCATCATGTCTCTGCGCATCAACGACACCGCCCCGAACTTCAAGGCGACCACCACCCAGGGCCCGATCGATTTCCACGAATGGATCGGCGACGGCTGGGCTGTCCTGTTCTCGCACCCGAAGGACTTCACGCCGGTCTGCACCACCGAGCTCGGCTACATGGCGAAGATCGAGCCCGAGTTCACCAGGCGCGGCGCCAAGCTGGTCGGCCTGTCGGTCGACCCGGTGGACAGCCACAGCCGCTGGCTCGGCGACATCGAGGAGACGCAGGGCGCGAAGGTCAACTACCCGATCATCGGCGACCCCGACCTCGCGATTTCCAAGCTCTACAACATGCTCCCGGCCGAAGAGCCGGGCACGTCGGACGGCCGGACGCCCGCGACCAACCAGACGGTGCGCACCGTCTTCGTGGTCGGGCCCGACAAGAAGATCAAGCTGATGCTGACCTACCCGATGACCACGGGCCGCAACTTCGACGAGATCCTGCGCGTACTCGACTCGATGCAGCTCACCGCGAAGTACAAGGTCGCCACGCCCGTCAACTGGAAACAGGGCGACGACGTGATCATCGCCGGCTCGGTGTCGGACGACGACGCGATGAAGCTGTTCCCGGGCGGCTGGAACGCCGTGAAGCCTTACTTGCGGGTCGTGAAGCAGCCAGGCAAGTAACTCACCCCGAGTAGTCGGGCTGCGGTTGCCGCACGGCCCAGTCGTGGATCGCCATGCCGGCCAGCATGGCCACGACGAACAGCAGCGCCTGCCAATGCCCGGCGCCAGCCGCGACGATGGCTGGTCCCGGGCAGAAGCCGGCCAGTCCCCATCCGATGCCGAACACCAGGCTGCCTTCGATGAGCGGCCGGTCGACGGCTACGTTCGCGGGCAGCATCATGGGGGCGCCCAGCACGGCCGTCGTGCGCCGCTTCGCCAGCGTGAAGCCGACGACGCCGACGGCGATGGCGCCGGCCATCACGAGCGCCAGCGACGGGTCCCACGCACCCGCGAGGTCGAGGAAGCCGATGACTTTGCCGGGGTCGCTCATGCCCGAGACGATGAGGCCCAGCCCGAACAGCAGGCCCACGCAGAATTCGATCGCGCGTGACACGGCACCCCCCTAGGCGATGACGTGGCGCACCACGAACACCGTGGCGAACCCTGCCGCCATGAAGGCCAGTGTGGCGACGAGCGAGCGAGGCGACAGGCGCGACAGCCCGCAGACGCCGTGGCCGCTGGTACAGCCCGAGCCGCGGCGCGTCCCCCAGCCCACCAGCAAGCCCGCCAGCACGAGCATGGGCGCGCCCGCCGGGAAGCGCGGCTGCACCGGTTCAGCGAACAGCAGCCAGACCCACGGCGCCGCCAGCAGCCCGGCGAGCAAGGCGATGCGCCACGGCAGGTCGCCCGGCGAGAGGCGAACCAGCCCCGACAGCACGCTGCTCGCGCCCAGCACGCGGCCGTTCAGCAGGATGAAGGCTGCGGCTGCCAGCCCGATCATCACGCCGCCCACGAGCGAGGCCCAGGGCGTGAAGTGGTTGAAGTCGATGGTCATTGTGAAGTCCAGAGTTCCTGCATCGCCTTGACGAAGCCCGTTGCGGTGTCACCGAAAGTGATGCGGCGGCCCGCGACGAAGACGTCGGAGAGCCGTGCATCCGGGCTGGAGAAAACCATGGCGTCCAGCACATGGTCGTCCGGCACGCCAAGTAGCGTTGGCGACGAACGGTCGACCACGCTGAAGTCGGCACGCTGCCCCGCCGCCAGCCCGCCCAGCGGCAAGCCGGCTGCGGCCGTGCCGCCTTCCAGCGCGCCTTCGAACAGTGCGGCGGCCGTGCTCTCGCGCAACGCGGAACGCGCGGCGACGTTGCGGCTGCGCAGCGCGAAACGTTGCGAGTATTCGAGCAGCCGCAGCTCTTCCATCCAGCTGCGCGTGACGTGGCTGTCGGAGCCGACGGACCAGCGGCCGCTGGCACCCAGCCAGGCCGGCAGGTCGAACACGCCGTCGCCCAGGTTGGCTTCGGTGCTCGGGCAGATCACGATGGCCGCGCCCTGCCCGCGCGCGAGCGCCAGTTCATCGCGGTTTGCCTGCGTCGCATGCACGAGGTTCCAGCCCGCGTCCACCGGTGCGTGGCGCAGCAGCCATTCGACCGGCCGCTCGCCGTGCCGCTCCAGGCAATCGGCCACCTCGAGCTGCTGCTCGGCGATGTGGATATGGATGGGCATGCGGCCGCGCGCAGCCGACGCCACTTCCTGCAGGGCTTTCTCGTCGACCGCTCGCAGCGAGTGCAGCGCCACGCCACTGGTGACCAGCCCCGTGCGCGCCACGCCTTCGGCGATGCGCAACACGGAGTCGGGTGTCGAAGCGAAGCGGCGCTGGTCGTCGCGCAGGCCCCTGGCGGCGAACCCCGAGCGCATGTACAAGGTCGGTAACAAGGTCAGGCCCATGCCCGCACGCTGCGCAGCGCGGACGAGCGCCTGCGACACCTCCGACGGGTCTGCATAGGTTCGGCCGTCGGTGTCGTTGTGCAGGTAGTGGAACTCGCACACCTGCGTGTAGCCGGCGGCGAGCAGCTCCGCGTAGAGATGCGCGGCGATGGCTTCCAGTTGTTGCGGCGTGATGCGCAGCGCCGCGGCATACATGCGGTCGCGCCAGCGCCAGAAGTCGTCCTCGCCCTCGGCGCTGCGCTCGGCCAGCCCGGCGATGGCGCGCTGGAAAGCGTGGCTGTGGGCATCGACCAGGCCCGGCAACACCGGGCCGCCCAGCACCTGCGCGCCGTCGCGGTGCGACGGCAGGCATGAAGTGCGGACCGACGACCACCGGCCGTCGTTGCCCACCGCCAGCACCACGTCGCGGGCCCAGCCACCGCCAACCCACGCGAGCGGCGCGAAGAACCGCCCGGCTTCAGGCGCCATGGAGTTTCCGCGCTGCCAGGACCGCTGCCACCAGCATGGCCTTGAGCAAGGGCTGGATGTCGGCTGCCCGGCGTTCGTCGTAGTCGTAGGGCGGCGACTCGCGCATGTAGAGCTTCTGCACCATCTCCAGCTGCACGGCATGCACGCGCTCGGCAGGCCGTCCGTAGTGGCGCGTGATGTAGCCGCCCTTGAAGCGGCCGTTGACGATGTGGCTGGCTTCTTCCTGGGCCGCGGCTTCGCGCGTGACGGCCTCCTCGACCTGCAGCGCGGCCGAGGTGCCGCCCGCGGTGCCGATGTTCAGGTCGGGCAGCACGCCTTCGAACAGCCACGGGATCTGCGAGCGGATGCTGTGCGCGTCCCACAGCACCACGAAGCCGTGCTTGTCCTTCAGGCCCTGCAACTCCGCGGCCAGCGCCGTGTGGTACGGCTGCCAGTAGAGCTCGCGGCGGCGCCCGCGTTCGGCCTCGCCGGGTTCGCAGCCCTGGACATAGAGCGCGTCACCGGTGAAGAAACGCGTGGGGCACAGCTCGGTGTTCGAAGCGCCCGGGTACATGGCCGCGTCGTCGGGCGGGCGGTTCAGGTCGATCACGTAGCGCGAATAGCGCGGCTGCAGCACGGTGGCACCGAGTTCGTCGGCAAAGCCGTACAGCCGCTCGAGGTGCCAGTCGGCATCTTCCACGGCCAGCGCCCGTTCGATGTACTGGCTGCGCAGATCCTCGGGGATTTCCGTGCCGATGTGCGGCATGCTTACGAGCAGGGGGGCCGTGCCGCGCCGCAGGCTGAAGCTCATTGCACCTGTCCTTCGATGACGGTCTGGCGCCGCGGGTTGGCGCCGATGGCATAGGCCAGTTGGGCCGGCTGCTTCGCGTCCCACAGCACGAAGTCGGCGCGCAGCCCCGCAGCCAGCGTGCCGCGATCCGCCAGGCCGAGCGCCTGCGCGGCATTGCGGGTGACGCCGGCCAGCGCCTCTTCGGGCGTCAGGCGGAACAGGGTGCAGGCCATGTTCATCATCAACAGCAGCGAGGTGCAGGGCGAACTGCCGGGATTGCAGTCCGTCGAGATAGCGATGGGCACGCCATGATCGCGCAACAGGCCCACCGGCGGCAAGCGCGTCTCGCGCAGGAAGTAGAAGGCCCCCGGCAGCAGCACGGCCACCGTTCCGGCAGCGGCCATGGCCTTCGCGCCTTCGTCGCCCAGCCATTCCAGGTGGTCGCAGCTGAGCGCTGCGAATTGCGCAGCCAGCCGGGCACCTCCGCTGTTGCTGAGCTGTTCGGCGTGCAGCTTCACCGGCAGGCCGAGCGAGCGCGCCGCTTCGAACACGCGTTGCGTTTGCGCGCGGCTGAAGGCGATGCGCTCGCAGAACGCGTCCACGGCGTCCACCAGGCCCTCGGCGTGCAGGGCCGGCAACATGCGCACCACTTCGCCGATGTAGTCGTCGGCGCAGCCCGCAAACTCCGGCGGCAACGCGTGCGCGCCGAGGAATGTCGTGCGCACCGATACGCCCCGCGCGCCGTGCAGCCGGCGCGCCACGCGCAGGCACTTGCGTTCGTGTTCCAGCGCCAGGCCATAGCCCGACTTGACCTCGAGCGTGGTCACGCCTTCGTCGGCCAGCTCGCGCAGCCGCCGCGCCGCCTGGCAGAACAGCTGGTCTTCGGACGCCTCGCGCGTGGCACGCACGGTGGACACGATGCCGCCGCCCTGCCGCGCGATGTCTTCGTAGCTCGCACCGCCCAGGCGCAGTTCGAATTCGTGGGCGCGGTCGCCGCCGTAGACCAGGTGCGTGTGGCAGTCGATGAGGCCCGGCGTGAGCAAGGCGCCGCCGCAGTCGTGCAGCTGGATGCACGCGTCCCGCAGGGCGTGCGGCAGCTCCTTGCGCGCTCCGGCCCACTCGATAAGGCCATCGCGCACGGCCACGGCAGCGTCTTCGACAAGGCCGTAGGGCACCGACGGCTGCATCGTCGCGGCGCGGCAGTGCTCCCAGATGCGCACGGTCACAGCCTCACCTCCAGCAGCAGCGCGTCCTCGCCTTCCAGGACCACCGGGCCCTCCTGCTCCAGCAGGCGCCAGACCAGCGTGTCGGGGGCGAGGTCGAGCACGTAGTCGTCGAACACCGCGATGGTGCCGCCGGAAGGCGCGTAGCCCGCGACCAGCGTTCGCGCCGGCACCACGCCGAGGTAGCCGTCATCATGGACACGAACCATGCGCCCTGCGCGCGGCAGCGTGATGAGGTTGAGCGCGAACACCTTGCCCACGATCAGGCTGCAGTCCACCTCGGCGTTGCCCGAAAAGCGGAACGGCTCGCTGTCGGGCGTGAGCACCTGCGTGCCGCCGCCCACTTCGAGCGTCACGCCCGCGCCGTCGATGATGCTGAACCAGCGCTCGGCCGCGGGATAGCGCGAGAAAGGGCCGTCCTGCGCGATTTCGGCGATGGAAATGCGCGCCCGCCATTCGTCCGCGTGCGGCCAGGCCAGCAGTTCCTGCGTGGTGCCGCGGCCGTTGCGCCAGCGCGTGGGCGCCACGTCGGCCCGTTCGACGACCTGCCAGTTCATGCCTGGAACTGCCCCGCGAAGCTGTAGCGGCTGCCGGGATAGACCAGCCGCGCCACGCTGGCCACGTTGGCGCCGCTGACCGTGCGCCGCATCATCGCCAGGCACGGGTCGCCGCGGCGGATGCCCAGCTCTTTCGCTTCGGCTTCGGTCGGCAGGCAGGCCTCGATGGCATAGCTGGCTTCGGTCAGCGGCGCATGGCGCAGCAGGTGCAGCGTGGGCGACTCCTGCGTGAAGTCGGCCTGCAGGTACAGCGGCGCCGCTGCCGGGTTGACGTAGCGGTCCTCGTACTGGATGGCGACGCCGTTTTCCAGGTGGACCAGGATCGAATGGAACACCCTGGCGCCCTTGCGCAGGCCCAGCGACGCGGCCAGGTCGGCACCGGCCTTCTCCTCGCCGACGAGCAGCACGCGCGTGGTGTGCACGTGGCCGCGCTCGACCACCTCCTCGTGGACGTCACGGATGACCAGCTGGGATGAGATGCGGTGCAGCTGCGCGACGCGCGTGCCCGAGCCCTGCACCCGCGTGACCAGCCCTTCGGCCGCCAGCTCGCGCAGCGCGCGGTGCGCCGTCATGCGGCTCACGCCGAAGCGCTCGATCAGCGCGGCTTCGCTGGGCACGGGGTCGCCCGGCCTCCACTCACCGCTCGAGATATGCTGGCGGATCCAGCCCTTGACCTTTTCGTAGGCCGGCAAGTCGTCTTTGCCCATGGTTGGGCCCTATCCTAGTTGACACAAGTTGTATAGACAACTAGGATGCGGCCGAATCGCAACGGAGACCGCCGAATGTCCGACCTGTCGCACACGCCCCGCCTCGCCGGGCCGCGCCCCGTGCGCGCGCCGCGAGGCACCCAGCTCACCTGTGCCACCTGGCCGATCGAAGCCGCCTACCGGATGATCCAGAACAACCTGGACCCGGCCGTGGCGGAAAACCCGGACGCCCTTGTGGTCTATGGCGGCATCGGCAAGGCCGCGCGCAACTGGGCGGCTTTCGACGCCATCCTCGACAGCCTGCGCAAGCTCCGGCCCGACGAGTCGCTCCTCATCCAGTCGGGCAAGCCGGTCGGCGTGTTCCGCACGCACGAGGGCGCGCCGCGCGTACTCATCGCCAATTCGAACCTGGTGCCGAAGTGGGCTACCTGGGAACACTTCAACGAGCTGGACCGCCAGGGCCTGATGATGTACGGCCAGATGACGGCCGGCAGCTGGATCTACATCGGCACGCAAGGCATCGTGCAGGGAACCTACGAGACGTTCGCCGAGGCGGGCCGCCAGCACTTCGGCGGCGACCTCGCCGGCCGCTGGGTGCTGACGGCCGGGCTGGGCGGCATGGGCGGCGCACAGCCGCTGGCCGCGTCGTTCGCCGGGGCGTGCTCGCTCAACATCGAGTGCCAGGACTCGCGCATCGACTTTCGGCTGCGCACCAAGTACCTCGACAAGCGGGCGAAGGACCTGGACGAGGCGCTGGCGATGATCGCCCACCACACCGCCCGCAAGGAAGCGGTTTCCATCGGCCTGCTCGGCAACGCCGCCGAGATCGTGCCCGAGCTGGCGCGCCGCGCGAAGGTGGGCGGGCTGCGGCCGGACATCGTCACCGACCAGACCTCGGCCCACGACCTCGTTTATGGTTACCTGCCCATCGGCTGGACTGTGGAGCAGTGGCAGGCGGCGCAGCAAGATGCGTCGCAGCATGCCGCGCTCAAGCAAGCCGCCGGCGCGTCTTGCGCCGTGCACGTGCGCTCCATGCTCGAGTTCCACGCGATGGGCGTGCCCACGGTGGACTACGGCAACAACCTGCGGCAAGTGGCTTCGGACTTCGGCGTGGCGAACGCGTTCGACTATCCCGGCTTCGTGCCGGCCTATATCCGCCCGCTGTTCTGCCGCGGCGTGGGCCCGTTCCGCTGGGTGGCGCTGTCGGGCGACCCCGAAGACATCCGCAAGACCGACGCGAAGATGAAGCAGCTGTTCCCGCACAACCGCGACCTGCACCGCTGGCTGGACATGGCCGGCGAGCGCATCGCCTTCCAGGGCCTGCCGGCGCGCATCTGCTGGATCGGCCTGGGCGAGCGGCACCTGGCGGGGCTGGCGTTCAACGAGATGGTGAAGTCGGGCGAGCTGAAGGCGCCCATCGTGATCGGGCGCGACCATCTCGACAGCGGCTCGGTGGCATCGCCGAACCGCGAGACCGAGGCCATGAAGGACGGCAGCGACGCGGTCAGCGACTGGCCGCTGCTGAACGCGCTGCTCAACACGGCCAGCGGCGCCAGCTGGGTGAGCTTCCACCATGGCGGCGGGGTCGGCATGGGCTATTCGCAGCATGCAGGCGTGGTGATGGTGTGCGACGGCACCGAGGATGCGGCGCAGAAGATCCGGCGGGTGTTGTGGAACGACCCGGCAACGGGCGTGATGCGGCACGCCGATGCGGGTTACGACATCGCGATCGAATGCGCTCGCGAGCATGGGTTGAATTTGCCGATGATCGGTTGATAGGACCCGGCGCGGACCTGTAGGCTGGGTGAAACCCCAGCAGAGAACGAATGCAAGAATCCATCGTCCCCGGAGAGTTGTCCCTCGCCCAGCTGCGCCGCCTGGCTTCAGGCGAGCCCCCGCTGGTCCAACTCGACCCCTCCTGCCGCCCCGCCATCCGCGCCAGCGCCCAACTGGTGCAGCGCGCCACCGACGGCGACGCACCGGTCTACGGCGTCAACACCGGCTTCGGCAAGCTGGCCACGAAGCGCATCGCGCGCGAAGACCTCGCGGTGCTGCAGCTCAAGCTGCTGCGCTCGCACGCCGTGGGCGTGGGCGAGCCGCTCGCCGAGCGGGTGGTCCGCCTCATCCTCCTGCTGAAGGCTGCCAGCCTGGCGCGCGGCTACTCGGGTGTGCGCGAAGAAGTCATCGACGGCCTGCTGGCACTGCACAACCGGGGCGTCATCCCCGTCATCCCGTGCCAGGGGTCGGTCGGCGCTTCGGGCGACCTCGCTCCGCTCGCTCACCTGAGCCTGCCCCTGATCGGCGAAGGCGAAGCGTTCTTCGGCGGCCAGCGAATGCCGGGTTCGCAAGCCCTGGAACGCGCCGGCCTGAAGCCTCTGCAGCTCGGTCCCAAGGAAGGCCTGGCCCTCATCAACGGCACCCAGGTGTCGGCAGGGCTCGCCCTCGACGCGCTGCTCGCCACCGACCGCCTGTTCGAGTCGGCGGTGATCGCCGGTGCGCTCACGCTCGACGCGGCACGCGGCAGCGACGGCCCGTTCGATGCGCGCATCCACCAGGTTCGCGGGCAACCGGGCCAGATCGACTGCGCCGCGGCCTATAGGGCGCTCCTGGTCGGCAGCGCTATCCGCCGCTCGCACCTGGAAAACGACGACCGCGTGCAGGACCCGTACAGCCTGCGCTGCCAGCCACAGGTGATGGGCGCCTGCCTCGACCAGGTGCGCTACGCCGCGCAGGTGCTGGTGCGCGAAGCCAATGCCGTCACCGACAACCCGCTGGTGTTCGAAGACCAGATGGTCTCGGGCGGCAACTTCCACGCGGAGCCGGTTGCCCTGGCCTGCGACGCGCTGGCCGTCGCCATCGCCGAGATCGGCGCGATCTCGGAGCGCCGCGTGGCCATGCTGATCGACAGCGTCATTTCGCGCCTGCCGCCATTCCTCACGCCCGACCCCGGCCTGAACTCCGGCTTCATGATCGTGCACGTGACGGCCGCTGCGCTCGCTTCGGAAAACAAGTCGCTGGCGCACCCGGCCAGCGTGGACAGCCTGCCCACTTCGGCCAACCAGGAAGACCACGTGAGCATGGCCACCTTCGCGGCACGGCGGCTGCAGGCCATGCTGGCGAACACCGCGCACATCGTCGCCATCGAACTGCTGGCCGCCGCGCAGGGCATCGAGTTCCTGCGGCCGCTGGAGAGTGCGCCCGCGCTGGAAGGCGTGATGCGCCTCGTGCGCTCGGTGTCGCCCGCGATGATGGCCGACCGCAGCCTGGCGCGCGACATCGAGGCGGTGCACCACCTGGTGGCATCGGGCGACATCGGCCACGCCACCGAAAGCCACATCCCGGAATTGCACGCATTGCGCCTGGCATGACGCATGCTTAGAGTCCCCTCATCACACCCACCCCACGGAGCCTGACATGAAGCAGCTGTTCGCCCTCTCCCTCCTGGCCCTCGCGTGCGCAACGGCACAGGCGCAGGAAACCAAGGTCGCCATCGGCATTTCCGGCTGGACCGGCTTTGCGCCGCTGACGCTGGCGAAGGAAGCCGGCCTCTTCAAGAAGCACGGGCTGGACGTGACCATCCGCAAGATCCCGCAGAAGGACCGCCACCTGGCCATCGCGTCGGGCGACATCCAGTGCGCGGCCACCACCGTCGAGACCTGGATCGTCTGGAACGCGAACGGGGTGGCCACCACGCAGATCTTCCAGCTCGACAAGAGCTACGGCGCCGACGGCATGGTGGTGAAGGGCAACATCGGCAAGATCAGCGACCTGAAGGGCAAGACCGTGGCCGCCAGCGCGCCGGGTACCGCGCCCTACTTCACGCTCGCGTGGATGCTGAAGAAGAACGGCCTGAGCCCGAAGGACGTGAAGATCGTCAACCTCGAGCCGCAGGCCGCCGCCAACGCCATGATCGCCGGCACGGCCGACCTCGACGCCGCGATGACCTACGAGCCCTACCTGTCCGCAGTGCGCGCGAAACCCGAGGCCGGCAAGATCATCGCGACCACGCTCGACTACCCGATGGTGATGGACACCTTCGGCTGCACGCCGAAGTTCCTGGCCGAGAACCCCAAAGCCGCCAAGGCGCTGGCCGACGGGTACTTCGATGCGGTCGACATGATCAAGCGCGAACCTGCCAGGAGTTACGAGATCATGGGCGCGGACGTGAAGCAGAGCGGCGAAGCGTTCGGCAAGTCGGCCGCCTACCTGCGCTGGCAGGACCGCGAGGCCAACAACAGGTTCTTCTCCGGCGAGCATGCGGCATTCAGCAAGGAAGCCGCCGAGCTGCTGCTGGAGGCCGGCATCATCAGGCAGGTGCCGGACCTGTCGAAGCTGGCCGATACGCGCTTCCTCAAGTAAGTGCGCCCGCTGCAACCCGTGAGCCCCGGCGCGCGCATCGCGCTGGGCGTCTCCTTCTTCGTCCTGTTCGTGGCCTTCTGGTCCGCCATCACTTTCGGCGGCATCGTGCCCAAGACCTTCCTGGCCGACCCGGTGCAGATGCTGCTGTCCGGCTGGGAGCTGCTCACCAAGCATGGCTTCGCCAAGGACATCGGCATGACGGTGTGGCGGGTGGTGGGCGGCTTCCTCATCGCAGCCGCCATCGCCGTGCCACTTGGCGTGCTGATGGGTGCCTACAAGCCGGTCGAGGCATTCTTCGAACCCTTCGTCAGCTTCGCGCGCTACCTGCCCGCATCCGCCTTCATCCCGCTGCTGATCCTGTGGGCCGGCATCGGCGAGGCGCAGAAGCTGGCGGTGATCTTCATCGGCTCGTTCTTCCAGCTGGTGCTGATGATCGCGGTGAGCGTGGGCAACACGCGGCGCGACCTGGTGGAAGCCGCCTACACCCTGGGCGCGGGTGACCGCGGCATCGTCACGCGTGTGCTGCTGCCCTCGAGCGCGCCGGAGATCGCCGAGACGCTGCGCATGGTGCTGGGCTGGGCCTGGACCTACGTGATCGTGGCCGAGCTGATCGGCGCGTCCAGCGGCATCGGCCACATGATCACCGACAGCCAGGCGCTGCTGGCCACCGACCAGATCATCTTCGGCATCATCGTCATCGGGCTCATCGGGCTGGTGACCGACTTTGCCTTCAAGGCGTTGAACATGAAGCTCTTCCCCTGGGCCCAGATTGGCCGCTGATGCCCATCCTGCAAATTACCCGCGTCTCCAAGACCTTCCCCGGCGGAACGGTCGCGTTGCAGGAAACCGACCTGGCTGTCGAGGAAAACGACTTCATCACCATATTGGGCCCGTCGGGCTGCGGCAAGAGCACGCTGCTGCGCAGCGTGGCCGGGCTGGAGTCGCCCAGCACCGGCCGCATCGAGCTCGACGGCAAGCTGGTCAGCGGTCCCGGCGCGGACCGCGGCATGGTGTTCCAGAGCTATACGCTGTTCCCGTGGCTCACCGTGCTGCAGAACGTGTGCTTCGGCCTGCGCGAAAAGGGCCTGCCGCCGGCCCAGCAGGAAGCCATCGCGCGGGAGTTCCTGTCGCGGGTGGGGCTGGCGGGCTTCGAAGGCCACTTCCCCAAGCAGCTCTCGGGCGGCATGCAGCAGCGCACGGCGCTCGCGCGCGCACTCGCCAACGACCCGCGCATCCTGCTCATGGACGAGCCGTTCGGCGCGCTCGACCACCAGACGCGCGAACTCATGCAGGAGCTCCTGCTGGGCGTGTGGGAAGCCGACCGCAAGACGGTGCTGTTCGTCACGCACGACATCGACGAGGCGATCTTCATGGGCAACCGCGTGGTCGTGATGAGCGCGCGCCCGGGGCGCATCAAGTGCGACATCCCCGTGCCGCTGGAGCACCCGCGGCACTACTCGATGAAGACGGCACCGGGGTTCTCGGCGCTGAAGGCGCGGCTGACCGAAGAGATCCGCGTCGAGGTGCTGCGCGCGGGCGTCGCCGTCGCCACGCAGTAAGGTCAGGGCTTGGCCACACCGCGCAGCGCCGGACTCCTGATGTACCGCCATGGCCCGCGCGGGCTGGAGGTGTTGCTTGCCCATCCGGGCGGGCCGTACTGGGTGCGCCGGGACGAGGGCTCGTGGACGCTGCCCAAGGGCGAATGCCACGACGGCGAAGACGCGCTGGACGCCGCGTGCCGCGAATTCAACGAGGAAACGGGGTTCACGCCCTGCGGGCCTTACCTGCCGCTGGGCGAGCTGCGCCAGAAGAGCGGCAAGCGGATCACGGCATGGGCCTTCACGGGCGACTGCGACCCCGCAGCGCTGCAGTCCAACCAGTTCGAAATGGAATGGCCGCCCCGGACAGGGCGGCGCCAGTCATTTCCAGAGATCGACCGCGCGGCGTGGTTCACGCTGGACGAAGCGCGCCGCCGGCTGATCGCGGGGCAGGCCGGCTTCCTGGATGCCCTGGAGCAGGTGCTGGCCGGCGGCCACTAGGCCTTCGGCGGCGTGCACCATCTCATCCAGCCAGGACGGCAGGCCGCGCTGTTTCGCCGTCGCCGCCGCAGGCGCGGCCGCGTGGTCCCAGGCTGCGCGGATGGCCGCGCGCGCCTCGTCGAGGCCAAGGCGCGAGTCGCCCTTGATGCGCAGCCAGTTGGCCACCATCGACTTTTCGGCGTGCTCGAAGTCGTCGCCGTACTGGGCCCGGCCGGTGTAGCCGACGCAGTAGGCCGGGGCGTAGTCTTCATAGTCGAGCCCGGCGCGGTAGTAGCTTTGGCCGCGATAGGCCCGGGCCCAGTACTCGTCATGGGAGAGCGCGTCCTCCAGGGATACGGTCACGCTGTCGTCTTCTTCGAGGCTCCAGGTGTCAAGGGGGTTGGTGGCCATTGGCGCTGCTCCGTGGTTCATGCAGCCCATGGTGCCCGCCCCGCCGGCGCTCGGCCGTAGGTTCGCGGCACCGCGCCATGTCGGCGGCACCGCACCTTCGTGGGACGGCGCCGTGTGTCGCATGGGTGGCTGTGGGAAACGCTGCAGCGGGATACGCTGCGGCCATACGGAGGTGTTATGGACATTCGCTCGAAGGTGGCGGTCGTGACGGGTGGCGCCAGCGGCATCGGCGCCGGCGTGGCGCTGCGCTTTGCCGAAGAGGGTGCGCGCGGCGTGGTGGTGGCCGACGTCAACCTCGAGCGCGCGCAAGGCGTGGCGGCGGCCATCGGGCCGCAGGCCGTGGCGGCGCGCTGCGACGTCAGCCGTGAAGCCGACATCCAGGCGCTGGTGGCACTGGCGAAAGAGAAGTTCGGCCAGGTCGACATCTACTTCTCCAACGCCGGCATCCTCGGCCAGCCGGGCGGCTTCGAGCTCGACGATGGGCTGTGGGACAGCATGTGGCGCATCCACGGCATGGCGCACGTGTGGGCGGCGCGCGCGGTAGTGCCCGACATGGTGGCGCGCGGCGAAGGCTACTTCATCGTCACGGCATCGGCGGCCGGGCTGCTGAACATCGTGGAATCGGCGCCCTACGGCGTCACCAAGCACGCAGCCGTGGCGTTCGCCGAATGGCTGCGCATCGGCTACGGCCGGCGCGGCGTGCGCGTCTCATGCCTGTGCCCGCAGTCGGTGCAGACCGACATGACGCGCGACGGCACCGGTTCGGCCGGGCTGGACGGCGTGCTCACGCCGGCACAGGTGGGCGAAGAGGTGGTGAAGACGATGCGCGACGAGAAGTTCCTGGTGCTGCCGCACCCCGAGGTGGCCAAGTACTTCCTGGCGAAGGCGCAGGACTACGACCGGTGGCTGGGCGGCATGCAGAAGCTGTACGCCCAGCACATGGCTAGGAGCTGAACAGGTCGTTGAAGTGCTTGGTGGAGGGCATGCCCTGCACGAAGGTGAAGCTGCCCTGCTCCAGCATCTCGCGGCCGGCCTTTTCCAGCGCGCCCAGCGCCACGCGGGCGAGTGAGCCGCCCACGCTGATGCGGCGCACGCCGATGGCCTCCAGGTCGGCCAGCGTGCAGTTCAGCCCGGTGCCGATCACGTTGACGGGCCGGTCGACGGACTTCACGATGGTCGCGATGTCGTCCAGCGACTGCACGCCGGGTGCAAACAGCACGTCCGCGCCGGCTTCCTGGTAGGCCTGCAGGCGGCGGATGGTGTCGGCCAGGTCCTTGCGGCCCCACAGGTAGTTCTCGGCACGGCCCACCAGGGTGAACTTGAAGCCGGCGGCACGCGCCGCCTCGGCCGCTGCCTGCATGCGCTCGGTCGCGAGGGCGATGTCGTAGATGGCGTCCTCGATCGTGCCGCGCGAGTCTTCGATCGAGCCGCCGACCGCGCCGGCCCGGGCCGCCTCGCGAATGGTGATGGCCGCGTCTTCCGGCGTGTGGCCGAAGCCGTTCTGCAGATCGGCACTGACGGGGATGTCGACCGCTGCGCAGACTTCGCGCAGGTGCTCCATCTTCTGCTCCCGCGTCACGCCCATGTCGGGCAAGGCGTGCGTGAAGGCGAAGCCGGCGCTGCTGGTGGCGATCGCCTCGAAGCCCAGGGCTTCCAGCACGCGGGCGGAGCCGGCGTCCCAGGGGTTGGGAATCAGGAAGCACCTGGGGCGCGCGTGCAGTTCGGCCAGCCGCTCGGCCTTCTCGTGCTGCGTCTTCATGGCTGGGGGCCTTCGTAGCCTTCGATGATCACCAGGTCGGCCCGCGCGACGTTGGCACGCAGCTTCATCACCTCCTGGTACTCGGGCGAATGCCAGCAGTCGCGGGCCTGCTGGTAGCTCGGGAACTCGATCACCACGTTGCGCTGCTTCGCGCTGCCCTCGGGGTTTTCGAAGGGGCCGCTGCGCACGAGGAACTTCGCGCCGTACTTGGCGAACACGGGGCCGTTGGCCGCCACGTACTTCTTGTATTGCTCCATGTCGTCGATGTCGACACGGACCACCCAGTAGCCCTTGGGCATGTGCTCTCTCCTCGAATTAATTGGAATCTGACCCCGATTGTTTTCTGAGCGCGGGAAGGCCGACGCCGGCGGCGTCGAAACCCCCATCGGCAGCAAGGACCTGGCCGTTGACGTAGCCCGCATCGGCGGAGCACAGGAAGCCGACGGTGGCGGCGATCTCTTCGACCAGGCCGTAGCGGCCGAGCGGGATGGCGTCGTGGTAGTCGGCGCGAATCTCCGGGGTGTGGACCTGCTTCGCCATCTCGGTTTCGACGGGGCCGGGGGCGACTGCATTCACGCGGATGCCCTTCGTGCCGAGTTCCACCGCCTGCTGCTTGGTCAGGTGGATCAGCGCGGCCTTGCTGGTGCCATAGGCGACGCGCAGCGTGCTGGCACGCAGGCCGGAGATGGAAGCGATGTTGACCACGGCGCCACCGCCACCGCGCCGCATCACGGGCACGCAGGCCTGCGTACAGATGAAGGGACCGTCCAGGTTGGTCGCCAGCACCGTGCGCCAGTCGTCGAAGGTGGTCTCGCCCAGCGGGCGGAAGATGGCCACGCCGGCATTGTTCACCAGCGCATCGATGCGGCCGAAGCTGCGGTCGATCGCGGCGACGGCGGCCTCGACCTGCCCGGGTTTGGAAACGTCGCAGTGGATCGCCAGCACGCGGCCGCCCTCGCCGAGCGACGCGGCGGCCGAGTGCAGCGTGGGCGCGTCGATGTCGAGCATCGCCACCCGGTGGCCGCGCTCCAGGAACCAGCGGGCGATGCCCAACCCGATGCCGCGGGCGGCGCCGGTGACGACCGCCACGCGCGGGGCGCTCACTTGGGTTCTACGTCGATGATGTCGGCGCGCCCGCGCCGCGGCGCGAGCACCGAATCCGCGCGCGGCGTGCGGCTGGCTTGGCCGCCGCGCTGCCAGACCTTGTCGAAGCCGTCGCGCACGCGAAAGCGCGTGACGAACGGGCGCACCGGCTGGCCGGTGAGCCGGGCCCACCCCATGCGCAGCAGCCAGGCGGCCACCGCCAGCGTGAACACGATGGCGAGGCTGGCCGCGAACACGAGCGCCGCGGCGAACAGGACGAATCGCAGGAAGAAGGTGGCCATGAAGCGATTATCGGGCGGATGCAGGGATGGTGCCTTAGCAGGAGATTAGCCGGCGCATCCTCCAGCCGGGGGATGCCACGCCGGCTGCGGCTGCCTACGATCGGGACTTCCGTCACCCTCAGGAGGCTCCCATGAGCGAACGCACCGAACGCAACCGGCAGCTGGCGCGCCAGTGGATGGACGAGAACTGGAACCAGCGCAAGTCCGACACCGTCACCCGCATGATGCACACCGGCTGCGTCGGCCGGATGGAGCATGGGATGGTCCACGGGCCGAAGGACTTCATGGAGGCGCGCGCGGGCCTGTGGGAAGCCTTTCCCGACATGAAGATGGTGATCGAACAGGACGTTGCCGAAGGCGATACCGTGGTGCTGCGCTGGCGGGTGAACGCCACGCACGGCGGCTCGTTCGGCGGCATCGCAGCCACGAAACGCCCGGTGGACATCGTCGGTTCGACCTGGTTCACCTTCAACGCCGACGGGCAGGTCGCGGGGGGCTTCGACACCTGGAACATGGGGGCGCTGGCGACAGCCCTCGCGGCGCCGTAGCCGACGTTTCCCGTTTGCAATCCGGCGCGTTCGGGGGGAATAATGGCCTGCAGTCCTGCTTGTCCGCATGTCCCCCATCGAACTCGCCATCTGGAGCGCCGCGGCCGGAGCCATCGCGTTGGTGATCCTGGTCGGCGTGGCTGATCTCGTGCGCCTGAAGACGCTGGCCACGGTCCAGGGCACGCTCTATAACGTCTGCTGCTTCCTGTTCGTGGTGCTCTTGAGCGGCTTGCCGCCGGCACTGGTGCCGCAACTGCAGGAGGCGCGGTTGCTGCACGCGGCGCAGGTCCTGATCGGGCCCCTTTGCATCGCGGTGGGTGACTACACCGTGCGGGGCTGGCTGGCCGCGGAGCATCGCGACCGGCTCATGAGCGTGAGCCTCACCACCGGCGCGATCGTGGCGCTGCCCGCTGCGGCCCTCATCCTGCTGTTGTTGCCGCGGCCGCAACAGCTGCCTGCCGCGGCCATCCTGGTGCTGCTGAACACCACCATGGTGGTCTGGGTCTGCGTGCGCGCCTGGCTGCTGGGCGACGCCCTCGCCCTGGGCATCGCGGGCGGCGCGCTGCTGATGCTGCCGGCCACCGGGGGGCTGCTGGCCATGGCGATGGGCCTGCCGGACCTGGGCGCAGGTTTGCAGGCGCTGCTGGCGCTGAGCACCGTGGGTTGCATCGCCGTCATCGGGTTCATGCTGTGGCGGCGCAACCAGCACGAGCGCCGCACCCGCGGCTTCGAGCCGGTGGAGTCGCAGTTCGACCCCGTCACCAAGCTGCCCGGCGGACCGCAGATCGTGCGCCAGCTGATCAAGGCGCAGCAGCGGCGGCGGCGCACGCAGCGCGAGGGCGCGGTGATCGCCATCACGGTCTTCGCCACCGAACGCATCCTGGAGCAGGTGGGCACCGCCGGCCTGAACGAGATGTACATGCAGCTCGCGCGCCGCCTGCAGCGGCAGGTGGGCGTGGTCAACCCGGTCGGGCGCTACTGGGACCGCTGCTTCGTGGCGCTGGTGGAGACCATCCATTCGACGCCGGCGCTGCGCACGCTGGGCCTGCGCGTGGCGACCACGTCGCGCCGTCCCATGCAGGTCACCGCCATGGACGGCCAGTCCGTGCAGATCCGCGTGGAAGTGGGCGTGGGTGTGGTCCACATCGATCGCGACACCTTCGAGGTGGAGGATGTGCTGCACGAGGCCCAGCAGCTGGCCGAAGCCGCGCGCAACATGCCGTCGCGCGCGGCCATCCGCGACCCCGCTACGCGCATGCCGGTGCCGGTCGAGAAGGCAGACTTCGGCGGCCGCCGGCGGCCGCGCCGGGGCGGCTCGCCGCGCAACGCGCCGCTGGCCACGGTGCGCGGGCGCGCCTGATCAGGACAGCGCCGCTTCGAGCTGCGCCTTGCCGAAGTGGAACACCCCGGGTTCGCGCACCGGGTCCACTTCGACCGGAATCGTCGACTTCGGCGGGAAACGCCCTTCGAGGATCAGCCGTGACAGCGGGTTCTCGATGCGCTGCTGGATGGCGCGCTTGAGCGGCCGCGCGCCGAACACCGGGTCGAAGCCCACCTTGGCCAGTTCTTCCAGCGCCGCGGGCGACACCTCGAGGTGCAGGTCCATCTTGGCCAGGCGCTGCTCCAGCACGCGCAGCTGGATCTTCGCGATCTTGGCGATGTGCTTGGCGTCGAGCCCGTGGAACACCACCGTCTCGTCGATGCGGTTCAAAAATTCGGGGCGGAAGTGGTTCTTCAGCTCGTCCCACACCGCTTCCTTCACGTCCTCGTAGGGCTTGCCCACCATGGCCTGGATCATGTGCGAACCGATGTTGGACGTCATCACGATCACCGTGTTCTTGAAGTCCACGGTGCGGCCCTGCCCGTCGGTCAGCCGCCCGTCGTCCAGCACCTGCAGCAGCACGTTGAACACGTCGTGGTGCGCCTTCTCGACTTCGTCGAGCAGGATCACGCTGTACGGCTTGCGGCGCACGGCCTCGGTCAGGTAGCCGCCCTCTTCGTAGCCCACGTAGCCGGGCGGCGCGCCGATGAGGCGGGCCACCGAGTGCTTCTCCATGAACTCGCTCATGTCGACGCGGATCAGGTGCTCCTCGGTGTCGAACAGGAAACCGGCGAGCGCCTTGGAAAGCTCGGTCTTGCCGACGCCGGTGGGGCCGAGGAACAGGAACGAGCCGGTCGGCCGGTTCGGATCGGACAGGCCCGAGCGCGAACGGCGGATGGCGTTGGACACCGCGCTGATGGCCTCTTCCTGGCCGACCACGCGCTCGTGCAGCTTGCCTTCCATCAGCAGCAGCTTCTCGCGCTCGCCCTGCATCAGCTTGGACACCGGGAGGCCGGTGGCACGCGCCACGACCTCGGCGATTTCTTCCGCGCCGACCTGCGTGCGCAGCAATTGCGGCTTGCCGCTCTTGCCCTTGGCGGTTTCGGCCGCCTGCGCTTCCTTCAGCTGCTTTTCCAGCGCCGGCAGCTTCCCGTACTGCAGTTCGGCCACCTTGTTGAAGTCGCCCTTGCGGGTGAACTCCTCCACCTGGTGGCGGATGCGGTCGATCTCTTCCTTCACCTGCGCGCTGCCCTGCGCCTGCGCCTTCTCGGACTTCCAGATTTCCTCGAGGTCGGCGATCTCCTTGCCCAGCCGCGCGATCTCTTCCTCGATCAGCGACAGGCGCTTCTGCGAGGCTTCGTCCTTCTCCTTCTTCACCGCTTCGCGCTCGATCTGCAGCTGGATCAGCCGCCGGTCGAGGCGGTCGATGGCCTCGGGCTTGGAGTCGATCTCGATCTTGATCTTGGAGGCGGCCTCGTCGATCAGGTCGATGGCCTTGTCGGGCAGGAAGCGGTCGGTGATGTAGCGGTGCGACAGTTCGGCTGCAGCCACGATGGCGGGGTCGGTGATCTCGACGCCGTGGTGCACCTCGTACTTTTCCTGCAGCCCGCGCAGGATGGCGATGGTGGCTTCCACCGTCGGCTCACCCACCAGGATCTTCTGGAAGCGGCGCTCCAGCGCTGCGTCCTTCTCGATGTACTTGCGGTACTCGTCGAGCGTGGTGGCGCCCACGCAGTGCAGTTCGCCGCGCGCCAGCGCAGGCTTCAGCATGTTGCCGGCGTCCATCGCGCCTTCGGCCTTGCCGGCGCCCACCATGGTGTGCAGTTCGTCGATGAAGACGATGGTCTGGCCCTGGTCCTTGGCCAGCTCGTTCAGCACGTTCTTCAGGCGCTCCTCGAACTCGCCGCGGTACTTGGCGCCCGCCAGCAACGCCGCCATGTCGAGCGACAGCACGCGCTTGCCCTTGAGCGTCTCGGGCACTTCTTCGGCCACGATGCGCTGCGCCAGGCCTTCGACGATGGCGGTCTTGCCGACGCCCGGTTCGCCGATCAGCACGGGGTTGTTCTTGGTGCGCCGCTGCAGCACCTGGATGGCGCGGCGGATTTCCTCGTCGCGGCCGATCACGGGGTCCAGCTTGCCCTGCCGGGCGCGCTCGGTCAGGTCGAGCGTGTACTTCTTGAGCGCCTCGCGCTTGCCTTCGTCATCGGCACTCTGCACGCCTTCGCCGCCGCGCACCGCCTCGATGGCGGATTCCAGCGACTTGCGCGAGAGCCCGTTCTCGCGGGCGATGCGGCCGATGTCCTGCTTGGTCTCGGCCACCGCCAGCACGAAGAGTTCGCTGGCGATGAACTGGTCGCCGCGCTTGAGCGCCTCTTTCTCGGCGCCCTGCAGGAGGGCGCCGAGGTCGCGGCCCACGGTGACCTGCTCGTGGCCCTGGACCTGCGCGAGCTTGTGCATCGCGCCTTCGGCCGCGGCCAGCAGGCCGGGCACGTTGACGCCGGCGCGCTGCAGCAGCGCCCGCGGCCCGTCTTCCTGCCGCAGCATGGCGACGAGCAGGTGGGGGGGTTCGATGTAGGCGTGGTCGTTGGCCAGCGCCAGGCTCTGGCTCTCGGCCAGCGCTTCCTGGAATTTGGTGGTGAGTTTGTCGAGTCGCATTCGTAGGCCTCCGTTACGCCTGAGATGGTCCTTTTCCCTGCGCTTTCAAGGGCTACTGTGCCCCAGGCCTGCCCGGCTGTAGGGCAATAGAATCGATTGGATGCAGATCCACCAGATGTCCGTCACCTACATGCCGGAGCAGGACCGCATCCTCATGCGCATCAATACCCGCGAGGGCGAGGAAACGCGCATGTGGCTGACCCGGCGGCTCATGGCCGGGCTATGGCCGCTGCTCACCAAGCTGGTCACCGAGCACCTGCTGAAGCTGGAGGGGGCCGGCACCAGCCTGGCGGCGGCCGACGAGTCGCTGAAGAAGATGCTGACGGACTTCCGCAAGGAAGAGTTCCTGAGCAAGGCCGACTTCGACACGCCCTACCAGGAGGGCCCGGCGCGCCTGCCGCTGGGTGAAGAGCCGCTGCTGGTGACCGACGTCGACGCGGTGCCGCAGGCGGGCGGCCCGCTCAGCCTCACCTTCAACGAGCGCCCCGCGGGCGGCGAACAGCCGCGCAGCTTCAACCTGGAGATGAAGCCCAAGCTGATGCAGGGGCTGGTCTACCTGCTGGAGCAGGCCATCGCGCAATCGCAGTGGCGTGAGCCCTTTGCGGGCGTGCACGCCGAAGACGGCTCGGGCGACGACGATACTTTGGGTCCGAGGAAACCCAAGTACCTGCAGTAAGGCGGCGTCGGAGAGCCGCAGGCGCGCATGCCGCCGGCTACTTCAGCGACTCGAGCGAGAACCCCGCCACCTTCTTGTACTCGTCCGAAATGCGCCGCAGTTCGTCCTGGCTGACCAGGTCGTCGATGCTGCCTGCGAACGGCCGGCCGCCACCCAGTTCGTCGGCTTTCATGATGATGAAGTCGGGCGGCACCGTGCGGTTGGTCTCCACGATACGGGCGGTCGTCTCCAAGCGCGCCCGCTCATAGGCCTGCAGGGCCTGCAGCGGGTCGCCGCCCCTGCCCAGCTCGGTGGCCAGCACCCTCGCGTCGATCAGTGCCTGCGCCGAGCCGTTGGAGCCGCGCGGGTACATCGGGTGCGCAGCGTCGCCCAGGAAGGTGACGCCGCCGAAGGTCCAGCGCGCCACCGGGTCCTTGTCGACCATGGGGTATTCGAAGACCTGCTGCGCCTGCCCTATCAGTTCGGGCACGTCGAGCCAGTCGAACCGCCAGTCCTTGAAGAACGGCAGGAAGTCTTCGATGCGGCCTGGCCGGTTCCAGTCGTTGCGTTGGCTGGGTTCCTGCCGGATCTCGGCCACCCAGTTGACGAGCTGGTTGCCCCGGCCGTCGACGTCGTCGGCTATGGGATAGATCACCATCTTGCCGGTGTCAATCGTGCCGATCCGCAGGTAGCTCTTGCCGGTGAGGATGGGCGGGCGCACGGTCACGCCGCGCCACGTGTTGATGCCGGTGAAAGCGGGCGGCTCCAGCGGGTAGAAGTGCCGCCGGATCGCCGAGTTGACGCCGTCGCACGCCACCACGATGTCCGCCTCGACCGGCAGGCGTTGCTCGCCCTGTGGGTCTTCGAACAGCAGCGTCACGCGCCCTTTGCCCTGCACGAGCCCGACACAACGCCGCCCGAGGTGGATGGAACCGGCGGCGAGCCGGCTGCAGGCCGCGTCGAACAGCACGCGATGCAGCTTGCCGCGATGGATGCCGATCTCGGGCCAGGGATAGCCGCCGTGCCGCCCGCGCGGTTCGCGATAGACGAACTGGCCCCAGCGGTTGAAGAACACGCTTTCGAGGTTCTCGATGCCTTCGGCCTCGATCGCCTGCTGCAGGCCCAGCGCGGCCAGTTCGCGCATGGCATGCGGCAGCAGCGTGATGCCGACCCCCAGCTCGCGCACTTCGGGGGCCTGCTCGTACACGTCGCACGCGATGCCGCGCTGTTGCAGGCCCAGCGCCAACGCCAGGCCGCCGATGCCGGCGCCCACCACCGCAATCTTCATCACTCGGCTTTGATGTTCTGTGCGGAGATCAGCTTCGCCCAGCGGTTCGCGTCCGCCTGCACGAGGCGCTGGAACTCCTCGGGCGTGCCGGTGGCGGGGTCCATGCCCTGCGACTGGAAGGCCGTGCGGACGTCGGGTGCGGCCAGGATTTCCTTCAGCTCGCGGTTGAGCCGCGCCACGTAGTCCGGCGCGGTGCCCGGCGGCGCGAAGATGCCGTACCACATGTCCACGTTGATGTCGCCCACCCTTGCCTCGGCCAGCGTGGGCAGCTGCGGCAGCAGCGGATGGCGCTTGTCGCTGCCGATGGCCAGCGCCACGAGCTTGCCGGCGCGCACATGCGGCAGGGCCACGTGGATGGGCAGGAACATCGCGTCGACCTGGCCGCCCAGCAGGTCGGTAACTGCCGGCGCCGTGCCGCGATAGGGAATGTGCGTGAGGTACACGCCGGCCGCCTGCTTGAACAGCTCCATCGACATGTGGTGCGGCGTACCCACGCCGGGGCTGGCGTAGTTGAGCCTGCCGGGCGCGGCTTTCGCGGCCTTCACGAGGTCGGCGGCGGCCTTGTAGCCTGCACCCGGGTGCGTCACCAGCACCAGCTGGCCCCAGCTCGTGAGCGCCACCGGCACCAGGTCCTTCACCGGGTGGAAGGGCAGCTGCGGGTACAGGCTCGCGTTCATCACCAGCGTGTTCACGCTGACCAGCAGCGTGCTGCCGTCGGGCCGCGCGCGCACCACGGCTTCGGTGCCGATGTTGCCGCTGGCGCCGGGCCGGTTGTCCACCACCACCGGCCGGCCGAGGCGCTCGCCGAGCCTGGGCCCGACGGTGCGGGCGATCAGGTCGATGCCGGTGCCCGGCGTGAAGGGCACGATCAGGCGCAGCGGCGCCGCGGCCGGGGCGGCGGGCGACTGCGCAAGGGCCGTGCAGGCGGCGAACGCAAACAAGAATGCGGCGGCGAGTGGTGCTTTCATGATCTGCCCCAAGGCCAAGGTCGAGTTGGCATGCTAACATCTTAGCCGCGGCGCGTGTTGGGCACAATCCGCGCATCCCATGCCCAGGAAAAACAGCGACGATTCCCTCGACCGGCTGTACGCCCGGCCCGGCTTCCTGCTGCGCAGGGCGCACCAGATTTCGGCCGCCGTGTTCGAGGACGAGTGCCGCGCGCTGGGGCTCACGCCCGCGCAGTTCGGGGTGCTCACGGTGCTGCGCTCCCATCCCGGGCTGGGCCAGTCGAGCCTGGCGCGCGCACTCGGCTTCGACAAGGTGACGGTGCTGCGCGTGCTGCGCGGGCTGCAGGCGCGCGGGCTGGTGGACCGCGCACCGGCCGACGGCAGCCGCCGCAACGTGTGCGTGGCGCTCACGCAGGCGGGCCACGACATCCTGAAGCAGGCGCAGAAACCGGCCGAGCGCGCCTACCGGCGGCTGCTCGCCCCGCTGGACGCCGCCCAGCAGGCCCAGCTGCTCGACCTGCTGCAGCAGCTGACCGGCGGCATGGAAGAACACGCGCGCGCCGCCTTCATCCCACCCGCCAAACCGTAAGGCTGCTGCACGGTTGCGTGGGGTATCTTCGGGCCCCATGAAACACCTCCGCCCCTCGCCCTTGCGCCGCGGCTTGCTGGCCGCCCTGCTCACCCTGTCTGCCGGGCTCGTGCACGCCCAGGCATCGACCGTGAAGATCATGGTCGGCTTCCCGCCCGGCGGCGGCACCGATGCCATCGCCCGCGTGCTGGCCGACAAGCTGAAGGACGCGCTGGGCACGCCGGTGGTGGTGGAGAACCGCGCCGGCGCCGGCGGGCAACTGGCAGCGCAGGCCCTGAAGGCCGCCGCGCCCGACGGCACCACGCTGTTCCTGAGCCACGACCACTCGATCTCCATCCTGCCGCTCGTCACGAAGAACGCCGGCTACGACCCGGCCACCGACTTCGTTCCCGTTGCAGGCTTCGCCAGCTTCGCCAATGCGCTGGCACTTTCAGGCGGCACTCCGGCGAAGTCGTATGCCGAATACATCGCCTTCGTTCAGTCCGGCGGCGGCAAGGACACGGTGGGCATTCCGGCGCCGGGCTCCATCCCCGAGTTCCTGGTGGGGATGATTGCCGCGCGGCACAAGCTCGACCTGCAGGCCGCACCGTATCGCGGCAGCGCGCCCATGATGGCCGACATGCTGGGCAACCAGGTCAAGTCGGGCGTGGCTTCCATCCCCGACTTCATCGAGAACCACCGGGCCGGCAAGCTGCGCGTGGTGGCCGTGATCGGCGACAAGCGGCAGTCGATCCTGCCCGACGTGCCGACGTTCGCCGAACTCGGCATCGCCGGGCTCGAAGACCTGCCGTACTACGGGCTGTTCGCACCCGCGGGCACGGCGCCGGCCGTGCTGGACCGCTACAACCAGGCGCTGGCCAAGGTGCTGGCGCAGCCCGAGGTGCGCGATCGCCTGGCGGCGATGGGCCTCACGGTGGGCCACCAGCCGCAGGCGCAGTTTGCCGTTCGCGTGCGCGCGTACACGCAGGCATGGGAGCGGATCATCAAGGCCAGCGGCTTCCAGGCCAGATGAGCGTCACGGGGCGAGCCTGCGCTTGCCCATCTGCCACAGCAGGAAGCTGAACTGGTCGGCCGTAATCGAGCGGCCCTGGGCCGGCGTGCGGCCCATGCCATGGCCGTCCTGCGCATCGACGCGCAGCAGCACCGGCTTGCCGCTGGAAGTCGCCGCCTGGAAGCGCGCGGCCGCCTTGGCGCTGTGCCACGCATCCACGCGCGGGTCGTTCAGCCCGTGCACGAACATCACGGCGGGATAGGCCGTGCCGTCCTTCACCTGGTGGTAGGTGCTCATCTCCAGCAAGGACCGGAACGCCCCCGGCTCCTTGACCGAGCCGAACTCCGACACGTTGGTGATGCCGTTGGCCGTGTCCTCCGCGCGCAGCGCGTCGAGCAGTCCAACGTGGATGACCGCGGCGGCGAACAACTGTGGCGCGTCGGTGATGGCACGGCCGGCAAAGATGCCGCCCGCGCTGCCGCCCATGACGGCCAGCGTGCGCGGTGAGGCGTAGCCCTTGTCGACGAGGTACTGGCCGCAGGCGATCGCGTCCTTCCACGTGTTGGGCTTGCTGGGGCCTGTGCCGGCCTTGCGCCACGGGTCGCCGTACACGCCGCTGCCACGCACGTTGGCCACGGCGACAACGCCGCCCTGCTCCAGCCACGGGATGTTGCCGGCACGGAAGCCCGCCGTCTCGCTCAGCCCGTACGAGCCGTAGCCGACCAGCAGCGTCGGGTTGGTGCCATCGAGCTTCAGGTCCCTGCGATGCATCACGGTCATCGGGACCATGGTGCCGTCGTGGCTGCGGACCATCACGTCCTTCACGGCCAGCCTGGGCAGGCCTGCGGATGCCTTCACTTCGAACTGCGGCAGCGCGCGCGGCCGCACGCCCTGCAGCAGGAAGCCGCCGCCCGGCTGCGTCCAGCCGGCCAGCGTGAAGATGAAGTCGTCGTGCGCATGCGCGGCGTCTTCGGCCAGGCGGGCCGCACCCGCGAAGGGCAGCGCAATGCGCCGTCCTGCGGTATCGCCTTCGGCGTGCACGCTGAGCCCGATCGTCGCGCCGCGGCGCACCTGCACCAGCACGCGCGAGCGGCCGAGCGTGAAGCCTTCGAGCAGGCCGTCGGCCGGCGCCGTGGCCACCAGTTTCGCACTGCGCAGCACGGGGTTGCGCAAGTCGATCCGCATGACGCGATAGCGCGGTGCACCGACCTTGGTGCGGTAGTAGAGGTCGTTGCCCTTCAGGTCGATCTCGACGAGGTGGTCGTCGAAGCTCGCGATGCGGCGCCACGCCACCGAACCGCCGCCGAGTTCATCGACCCGCGCCACGAACACCGAGCCTTCCTTCTGCGTCGTGTCGTTGGTGGCGGCGACGACCCACGGGCTGCCCGGCGCGAAGACGAGGCGCCCGTTGTCCAGCCGCTCGAGGCCGAGGTTGCGCGTGACGGTGGGCCCGAACACGGCGCGCGCCTTGTCGGCCGGGTCACCGACCTTCAGGATGTGCACCGCCGTGTCGAGGTAGGTCTCGGTCGCGGCGTCTTCGGCCGTGAGCTTGCGCAGCTGGTTGTAGGCCACCGAGCGGCTGTCGGGCAGCCAGCTCACGCCGCCGAAGGGCACGCGCGGGACGGGCTCGCCCACGTGCCGGCCGCTGCGCAGGTCCAGCACGTACAGCGTGGCGTCTTCGGAGCCGCCCGCCGACATGCCGTAGGCCACGTAGCGACCGTCCCACGAAGGCACGAACCAGTTGATGGCGTGCGGCACGCCGGTGCGCTGCGCGTGCACGTCGGGGTCGACCAGCACCCTCTCGGTGCCATCGAGCTGCTCGCGAATGGCCAGCTTGACCTGCCGCGCCTTGCGCTCGCGCAGCAGGTAGAAGAGCTGCCCACCCGCGGTGCGCTGGAAGTCGAAGCGGCGGTCACCCAAGCCTGCTTCGATGTCCTGCAGCCGCTTCTGGTAGTCGGCCCGGCCCTCGATGCGGTCGAGCGTGGCGCGGGCCCACTGGCCCTGCGCGGCGAGCCACGCCTTCACCTCGGGGTCGGCGAGGTTCTCCATGTAGCGGTACGGGTCGGGCACCTGCGTGCCGTGCCAGTGGTCCACCTGGTTGCGCACGGGCGCCGCGGGCGGCTGCGCGACAGCGGCCACGCACGCGAACGCCGCAACGAAAAAAGCGCCCTTGAGGCGCATGGTCCTGTTCTGCAAGAAAGCTCTCCTGCCCGCTTCAGCGGTTGGCGGATGTTAGGCCCCAGCGCTCGAGGGCCGCGTCATCGCTTACCCGGGCGTCGACCCAGCGCTCGCCCCCGGGCGTGCGTTCCTTCTTCCAGAAGGGCGCCTGCGTCTTCAGGTAGTCCATCAGGAACTCGCAGGCCCGGAAGCTTTCGCCGCGGTGCGCGGAAGTCACCACCACCAGCACGATCTGGTCCTGGGGCTGCAGCAGGCCGATGCGGTGGATGACACGCACGCCGAGGATGTCGAAGCGCTTGCGCGCTTCCTCGATCATCCCCTCGATCGCCTTCTCGGTCATGCCGGGGTAATGCTCCAGCTCCATCGAGCTGACCGGCTGGCCGTCGTTGCGGTCGCGCACCGTGCCCACGAATGCGCAGACCGCGCCCACGCCCTTGTCGCCCGCGCGCACGGCAGCGATCTCGTCGGAGACGTTGAAGTCCTCGTGACGGATGGAAACGCTCATGGTCAGCCGCCGGTCACGGGTGGGAAGAAGGCGACCTCGCCGCCGTCGCGCAGGGCCGTGCCCTCGTCGGCCATCACCTGGTCGAGCGCCGCGCGTACCGACCGGCCGCGTGCCAGCGCCGTGGCGTACGCGCCCCCGCGGGCGATCAGCTCGTCGCGCAGCGCCCCCAGCGTCTGCGCGCGCGTCTCCACGGCTTCGCTGCCCTGCCCGATGGCTTCGCGGATCGAGGCGAAGTAACGCACGTTGACCTTCACGCGAGCAGCTCCGCCAGGGTGATGAAGCGCACCTTGTCGCCACGCGCGATGGTGGTGCCTGCCGGGTTGTCGACCAGCCCGTCGCCCCACACGGTGGAGGTGAGCACGCCCGAACTCTGGTTGCCAAACAGTTCGAGCCCGCCGTCGCCGTCGCGCCGCACCCGCAGGAACTCGCGGCGCTTGTCGGGACGCGGCAGTTCGAAGTGCGCGGGCAGCAGGGTGACGCCGGGCGTCAGCTTGGTGGCACCTTGCAGCTTCAGCAGGAAGGGCCGAACCAGCAGCAGGAAGGTGACGAAGCTCGACACCGGGTTGCCCGGCAGGCCCATGAAGTGCGCCTCGCCCACGCGACCGTACGCAAACGGCTTGCCGGGCTTCATCGCGATCTGCCACAGGTCGAGCCGGCCGAGCTGCTGCACCGCGGGCTTGATGTGGTCTTCCTCGCCCACCGATACGCCGCCGCTGGTGAGGATCAGGTCGTTCCCGCCGGCCGCCTTCGCGAGCGCGTCCAGCGTGGCCTGGCGGTCGTCGGGCACGATGCCGAGGTCGCTGACTTCGCAGCCCAGGCGCTGCAGCAGGGCGCGCAGGAAGAAGCGGTTGGAGTTGTAGATCGCGCCCGGGCGCATGGCCTGCGGCGACACTTCGCCGGGCATCACGAGTTCGTCGCCGGTGGAGAACAGGGCCACGCGCGGGCGCCGCGCGACGCTCACCCGGTCCATGCCGATGCTGGCGGCGAGTCCCAGCGCGGCAGGCGACAGCCTTTCGCCCTTGGGCAGCACGACGGCGCCGCGCCTCACGTCCTCACCGCTGCGGCGAATCCACTGCCCGGTTTCGGGTACGCGCAGGATGCGCACGCGCTGCTCGTCCAGCGCTTCGGTGTCTTCCTGCATCACCACCGCGTCGGCCCCTGCCGGAATCGGCGCCCCGGTGAAGATGCGCGCGGCGGTTCCCGGCTGCAGCGGCAGCGCTGCGCTGCCCGCCGGGATGCGCTGGCTGACGGGCAGCGGCACGCCTTCGTCGGCGATCTCGGCGCTGCGCACGGCATAGCCATCCATCGAGCTGTTGTCCTGCGGCGGTACCTGCAGCGCCGACACGAGGTCCTCGGCCAGCACGCGGCCGTCGGCCTCGAAGGTCGACACGCTCTCCGTCCCCTCGAGCACTTGCGCATGCGCGAGCAACTCCGCCAGCGCCTCGTCCAGGGGCCGCAGGGGAGCGCGCGGTGCGTTCATGCGTATCTCTCGGTCTCGTACTCGAATCGCCCGCCATTGTCGACCAGCCACTGCGCGACGGCATCGGGGTCGTTGAGGTCGAGCACCGGCCGCACCGTGGGTTCGGGCAAACGGTCCGGCGTGTCGGTGGCGATGGCGGCGATGAAGTCGTCCTCGGGATAGCGCGCGGGCTTGCCGGCGTCGGCCCGCCACACTTCGACCTTCAGCAGGTCGCTGCTCTTGAAGCCCTCCACCAGCACCCAGTCGACACCCGGGTACAGCTCGGCGATGAGGTGGTGCACGCTCAGCTCAGCCGGGCGCTCGAACTCGCGCATGAGCGCGAGGCGCCGGTCGGAAGCGGCGACCACTTCGAAGGCGCCCGCTTCGCGGTGCCGCCAGGTGTCCTTGCCCACGTGGTCGATGTCGAAGTCGTGGTGCGCGTGCTTCACCACCGACACCCGCAGCCCCCGCAGCTTGAAAGCGGGAATCAGCCGCTCGACCAGAGTCGTCTTGCCCGAGCCGGAGAAGCCGGCGAAACCTACTGCTTTCATGGCGTCAGGCGCAATGCGCGGCTATGAAGTCCTTGACCTTCGAGGTATCGGCCGGCAGCACCGTCACCCGCTTGGGCAGGTCCTCGATGCCCCGGAACTTCGCGGGGCGCTCGGGCTCGTGCCCCAGCGCTTCGACGATGGTCTCGGCAAACTTGATGGGCAGCGCCGTCTCCAGGACAATCATGGGCACGCCCGCCTGCATGTGCTGCCGGGCCACCTTCAGGCCGTCGGCCGTGTGCGTGTCGATGGTCACGCCGAAGCGCCGGTGGGTGTCGCGGATGGTCGCCAGGCGGTCGGCGTGGGTGCTGCTGCCGCTGGCAAAGCCATAGGTGTCGCGCGCTTCGGCCACCTTTTCGGCCAGGGCGAACCGGCCGTTGCGGGCAAGTTCCTCGCCGAACAGCTGCTTCACCCGGGCGCCGTCGCGGCCCAGCAGGTCAAAGATGAAACGCTCGAAGTTGCTCGCCTTGGAGATGTCCATCGACGGGCTGGAGGTCTCGTAGGTGTCGGCGCTGCCCCGCACGCGGTACACGCCGGTGCGGAAGAACTCGTCGAGCACGTCGTTCTCGTTGGTGGCCAGCACCAGCCGCTGGATGGGCAGGCCCATCATGCGCGCCACGTGGCCCGCGCAGATGTTGCCGAAGTTGCCGGACGGCACGGCAAAACTCACCACCCTGGCGCCGGACTGCAGGTAGCCCGCGAAGTAGTAGACCACCTGGGCCACCAGGCGCGCCCAGTTGATCGAGTTGACGGTGCCGATGCGGTACTTGCGCTTGAAGGCCAGGTCGTTCGACACCGCCTTCACGATGTCCTGGCAATCGTCGAACACGCCTTCGATGGCCAGGTTGTGGATGTTGGCGTCGGGCAGGCTGAACATCTGCGCCTGCTGGAAGGGGCTCATGCGACCGTGCGGCGACGTCATGAACACCCGCACGCCCTTCTTGCCCTTCATCGCGTATTCGGCAGCGCTGCCGGTGTCGCCGGACGTCGCACCCAGGATGTTGAGCTCCTCGCCGCGGCGCGCCAGTTCGTATTCGAACAGGTTGCCCAGCAGCTGCATCGCCATGTCCTTGAAGGCGAGCGTGGGGCCGTTGGAGAGTCCCAGCAGGAAGATGCCTTCGTCGAGCTCCTTCAACGGGGCGATTTGCCGGGTGCCGAACACTTCCTCGGTGTACGTCTTGCGGCAGATTTCGCGCAAGTCGGCTGCCGGAATGTCGTCGATGTACAGCGAGAGGATCTCGAACGCCAGCTCGTGGTACGCCAGCGCACGCCACTTCTCCAGCGTGGCGGCGTCGACCTTCGGGTAGTGCCCGGGCAGGTACAACCCGCCGTCGGGCGCCAGGCCTTCCAGCAGGATCTCGCAGAAGTGCTTGCGCGCCGGGTCGCCGCGCGTGGAGATGTACAGCATCAGGCCAGTTCTTCCTTGCGGATGCGCGTGATGGGCGCCAGCACGGTGGGCAGTGCCTGCATCTGCGCCAGCACCTCGTTCATGGTGCCTTCGCGCACGGTGTGCGTCAGCAGGATCAGGTCGGTCTGCTTCTCGCCTTCGCCCGCTTCGCGCTGGATCATGGCGTCGATGCTGATGCCGGCGTTGGCCAGCAGCCCTGCAATCTTGGCCAGCACGCCGGCCTGGTCGGCCACGCGAACGCGCAGGTAGTAACTGGTCACCACCTCGCTCATGGGCAGCACCTGCTGGTCGCTCATCTGGTCGGGCTGGAAAGCCAGGTGCGGCACGCGGTGCGCGGCGTCGGCCGTGTGCAGGCGCGTGATGTCCACCAGGTCGGCGATGACCGCACTGGCGGTCGGCTCGCTGCCCGCGCCCTTGCCGTAGTACAGCGTGGTGCCTACGGCGTCGGCCTGCACCAACACCGCGTTCATGGCGCCTTCGACGTTGGCGATCAGCCGCCTGGCCGGCACCAGCGCCGGGTGCACGCGCAATTCGATGCCCTGGTCGGTGCGCTTGGTGATCCCCAGCAGCTTGATGCGGTAGCCGAGCTGCTCGGCATACCGGATGTCCTGCGCGGCCAGCTTGGTGATGCCTTCCACGTAGGCCTTGTCGAACTGCACGCGGATGCCGAACGCGATGGCGCTCATGATCGTCGCCTTGTGCGCCGCGTCCACGCCTTCGATGTCGAAGGTGGGGTCGGCCTCGGCGTAGCCCAGCTTCTGCGCGTCCTTCAGGGCGGCGTCGAAGTCCAGCCCCTTGTCCCGCATCTCGGACAGGATGAAGTTGGTGGTGCCGTTGATGATGCCGGCGATCCATTCGATGCGGTTGGCCGTGAGGCCCTCGCGCAGCGCCTTGATGATGGGGATGCCGCCCGCGACGGCCGCCTCGAAGGCGACCATGACGCCCTTGCGATGGGCGGCCTCGAAGATCTCGGTGCCGTGCACGGCCAGCAGCGCCTTGTTGGCGGTGACCACGTGCTTGCCCCTGTCGATGGCTTCCAGCATCAGCTGCCTGGCGATGCCATAGCCCCCGATCAGCTCGATGACGATGTCGATGTCGGGGTTGGCGAGGACCTCGCGCGCATCCTTCACCACCTTGCAGCGGCCGCCCACGATGGCCTCGGCGCGCGCGGTGTCGAGGTCGGCCACCATGGTGATCTCGATGCCGCGGCCGGCGCGGCGCTGGATCTCTTCCTGGTTGCGCGAGAGGACGTTGAAGACACCGCTGCCCACGGTGCCGATGCCGAGCAGGCCGACTTGTACGGGTTTCATGAAGAGTGACGCTTGCGATAGCTTTCGAGGAACCGGGCGATGCGGCTGACCGCCTCGCGCAGGTCGTCCTCGTGCGGAAGGAAGACGATGCGGAAGTGCTGGTTGTCGGGATAGTTGAAGCCCGAGCCCTGCACCAGCATCACGCGGGTTTCCTGCAGCAGTTCCAGGAAGAACTGGCGGTCGTCGGCGATCGGGTACACCTTGGGGTCGAGGCGCGGGAACATGTACAGCGCCGCCTCGGGCTTGTTGCACGTGACCCCGGGGATCGCGGTGATCAGCTCGTAGGCCAGGTCGCGCTGGCGGCGCAGGCGCCCGCCCTCCCCGATCAGCTCGTTGATGCTCTGGTAGCCGCCCAGCGCCGTCTGGATGGCGTACTGGCCGGGCACGTTGGCGCACAGGCGCATGTTCGAGAGCATGGTGAGGCCCTCGATGTAGTCGGCCGCCGCCTTCTTGTCGCCCGACACCACCAGCCAGCCGGCGCGGTAACCGCACGAGCGGTAGCTCTTGGACAGCGAGTTGAAGGTGAGCGTGAGCACGTCTTCCGACAGGCTGCCGATGGCGGTGTGCTTCACGCCTTCGTACAGGACCTTGTCGTACACCTCGTCGGCGAAGATCACCAGGTTGTGCTCGCGCGCGATCGCCACCAGCTCCTTCAGCAGTTCGTCCGAATAGAGCGCGCCGGTAGGGTTGTTCGGGTTGATGACGACGATGCCCTTGGTGTTGGGCGTGATCTTGCGGCGGATGTCGGCGAGGTCGGGCATCCAGCCGTTGGCCTCGTCGCACATGTAATGCACCGGCGTGCCGCCCGACAGCGACGCCGCCGCGGTCCACAGCGGGTAGTCGGGCGCAGGCAGCAGCAGTTCGTCGCCGTCGTTCAGCAGCGCATTGAGCGACATTGCGATGAGTTCGCTCGCGCCGTTGCCCAGGTACACGTCGTCCATGGTGACGCCGCGGATGCCCTGCTGCTGGGTGTAGTGCACCACCGCCCGGCGCGCGGGGAAGATGCCCTTGCTGTCGGAGTAGCCCGCCGCATTGGCGAGGTTGTGGGCCATGTCCTGCTGGATCTCTTCGGGCGAGTCGAAGCCGAACGCCGCGAGGTTGCCGATGTTCAGCCGGATGATCTTGTGGCCTTCTTCCTCCATCCTGCGCGCCGCGTCCATGATGGGACCACGGATGTCGTACAGGACATTGGCCAGCTTGCTCGATTTCTGGACGGTCTTCAAAGCCCCTCCGAAGGCTGCGTGCGTTAGCGGAACCTATAATTTTCCCATAGTTCCCGAATGAAGCTCCAGCCAGACCGCTCCGACGCACCGACCCTCAGTGGCCATGGCCCGGGGTGGGTGGCCGTGGACGGTGAAAAGATCACGCACAGCGTCATCGTCACGTCGCGCGGCGAGCGCATCGAATGGGCCGCGACCTTCGAGGAACTGGGCGCCGAACATTTCGCAACACTGGCGGCGCTGCAGCTGGAAGTGGTGATCTTCGGCAGCGGCTCGCGCATCCGCTTCCCCAAACCCCAATGGGTGCAGCCGCTCGCCGAACAGCGGGTGGGCGTGGAAACCATGGATACGGCAGCGGCTTGCAGGACCTACAACATCCTGGCCCAGGAAGGCCGGGTAGTGGCTGCAGCCCTGATTGTGGAACGGGCAACGTAAGGCCCTCGGCGCTCGAGGCCGTTTCGAGGTAAAATCTGGGATTGCTCGGGGCCCCGCAGCACGGCATGGTGCAGGGCTTAAGTCACTCCAAAACCAGACTACTACCCCATGGCGATTGTTGTCAACAAACTCCTCCCCGAATTCGAAGCGAACGCCACCGGCGGCATCAAGGTCACCAATAACTCCCACCTCGGCCAGACCATGGTGCTGTACTTCTACCCGAAGGACAACACCCCGGGCTGCACCACCGAGGCCATGCAGTTCCGCGACAAGTACAAGGACTTCGTGAAGGCCGGCGCAGTCGTGTTCGGCGTGTCGCGCGACAACATGAAGTCGCACGACGAGTTCAAGGCCAAGCTGGAACTCCCGTTCGAGCTGATCGCCGACACGGAAGAGAAGATGTGCCACATGTTCGGCGTGGTCAAGAACAAGATCATGTACGGCAAGAAGGTCAAGGGCATCGAGCGCAGCACCTTCCTGGTGGGCGCCGACGGCATCCTGAAGCAGGAATGGCGCGGCCTGAAGGTGCCCGGCCACGTGGACGAGGTCCTGAAGGCGGTCAAGCTGCTGAAGAAAGCCGCTTGACGGTTTTCTTTCCTGTGACGGGCGGCCTGAGCGGCCTTTTTACAACAGGCTTCCGGCTGACATTGTCGTCCCGCAAGGCTTGTGCATAATGAATTCATGCCGTTGATCCCGACGCCATGCGTCGTCCCGACTGACCCATCAGAAGCCGCCCGGCCCTCCTGGCGGCTTTTTTCTTGTCCGCCAACCTCAACAGCGAGCCCCTCCGTCCATGCCCCTGCCCCCCGCCCCGACCAAGCGTGCCGCCATGCTCCCGCCGGAAGCCTACGACGCCCCGGCCCGTTCATCGCACAAGGCCGCTCGAAAAACGGGGACCCGCACCGAGGAAAGCCCGGTCGCTGAAAGGCAGCCGCAGGCTGCCGACGACTTCGACCCGCGCTCCGGCGGCGGGCAGGCCGTGCACGGGTCGGGCTACGAGGAGAGCATCGAGACCTGGCTGGACGAGCCCCAGCCTTCGCTGAAGAAGCGCGCTGCGGCCGCCACCAAGCCGCGCAAGGAAAAGTCCACCGGCCCGAAGAAGCTCTTCGTGATGGACACCAACGTGCTGATGCACGACCCGATGAGCCTGTTCCGCTTCGAGGAACACGACATCTTCCTGCCGATGATCGTGCTGGAAGAGCTGGACGGCCACAAGAAGGGCATGACCGAAGTCGCCCGCAACGCACGCCAGGCCAGCCGCATGCTGGACGCACTGGCCGGCACGCAGGGCGCCGACATCACCCACGGCCTCAACCTGGACAGCACCGGGCACCGCGAAGCGACCGGCTGCCTGTTCTTCCAGACCATGCCGCTCGCCGTGGGCCTGCCGCCCGGGCTGCCGCAGGGCAAGGCCGACAACCAGATCCTGGCGGTGGTGCAGGCGCTGCGCGAGAAGCACACCCCGCGCGAAGTGGTGCTGGTGTCCAAGGACATCAACATGCGCGTCAAGGCGCGCGCGCTGGGTCTGGCCACCGACGACTACCAGAGCGACAAGACGCTCGACGACCTGGACCTGCTGTATTCGGGCTCGATGGCCCTGCCCACCGACTTCTGGGCCAAGCACGGCAAGACCATCGAAAGCTGGCAGACCGGCAGCCACACCTTCTACCGCATCACCGGGCCGGTGGTGCCCAGCCTGCTGATCAACCAGTTCGTGTACTTCGAGGCGCCCGGCGAGCCCAGCCTGTACGCGCGCGTCACCGAGATTCGCGGCAAGACCGCGGTGCTGAAGACGCTGAAGGACTACGGCCACCTGAAGAACGCCGTGTGGGGCGTCACCACGCGCAACCGCGAGCAGAACTTCGCGATGAACCTGCTGATGGACCCGGAAGTGGACTTCGTCACGCTGACGGGCACGGCCGGCACCGGCAAGACGCTGATGGCGCTGGCCGCCGGGCTCACGCAGGTGCTGGACGACCGGCGCTACACCGAGATCATCATGACCCGCGCCACCGTGAGCGTGGGCGAGGACATCGGCTTCCTGCCCGGCACCGAGGAGGAGAAGATGGGCCCGTGGATGGGTGCGCTGGACGACAACCTGGAAGTGCTGGGCAAGACCGACAGCGGCGCGGGCGAATGGGGGCGCGCCGCCACCAACGAGCTGATCCGCAGCCGCATCAAGATCAAGAGCATGAACTTCATGCGCGGCCGCACGTTCCTCAACAAGTACGTGATCATCGACGAGGCGCAGAACCTCACGCCCAAGCAGATGAAGACGCTGATCACGCGCGCGGGGCCGGGCACCAAGATCATCTGCATGGGCAACCTGGCGCAGATCGACACGCCCTACCTTACCGAAGGCTCATCGGGCCTGACTTTCGCCGTGGACAAGTTCAAAGGCTGGCCGCACAGCGGCCACATCACATTGGCGCGCGGGGAACGCTCTCGTCTGGCGGACTTTGCCAGCGAGGTGCTGTAGCCGGCGGGCAGCGGCTGACGCGGCTGCCCAGCGGCGTGTAGCCGAGCACTTTCGACAGGCCTTCGCGGCCGCTGGCGGCGCGCGCCACGAGCATGCTCGCGCCCAACAGTCCCAGGGTGCGCACGGCCCACAGCCGGTGCTGGCGCGTCACCTGCCACAGCCCCACGCCGATCGCCAGCACCAGCCAGTGTTCGCCGGGGAACCCGGGGCGCGCCGCATCGGCCTGCTTGATCTTTTCGACTGCCGACGGCTCTTCCATATCGCCTCCCGTTTCGGATGCATGCAGCATCCCGCGCCCGGCGCCCGGGCGCCGTAGGAAAACGTCCTGCGTCAGAAGTCGGTTCCGCCCGAAGCGAGGCTCTCGAACTTGGTCAGCGGTTTCAGGAAGGCGAGCTTGATGGTGCCGGTCGGGCCGTTACGCTGCTTGCCGATGATGACTTCGGCCACGCCGGGCTCCTTGGAGTCCTTGTTGTAGTAGTCGTCGCGGTAGATGAACATGATGACGTCAGCGTCCTGCTCGATAGCTCCCGATTCACGAAGGTCGCTCATCATCGGACGCTTGTCCGTGCGCGTCTCCACACCCCGGTTCAGCTGCGACAGCGCGATCACGGGGCACTGCAGCTCCTTGGCGAGCATCTTCAGGCCGCGCGAAATCTCGCCCAGCTCGGTGGCGCGGTTCTCGTCGGCGCCGCCGCCCGAGCCGCTCATGAGCTGCAGGTAGTCGACCACGATCAGGCCGAGCTTGCCGCACTGGCGCGACAGGCGCCGCGCATTGGCGCGCAGCTCGCTGGGCGTGAGGCCCGGCGTTTCGTCGATGAACAGCGAGATGTTGCGCAGCTTCTCGATGGCTTCGGTCAGGCGCGGCCATTCGTCGTCGGTCAGCTTGCCGGTGCGCAGGTGGCCCTGGTCGATGCGGCCAATGGAGCCGACGATACGCACGGCGAGCTGCGAGGCCCCCATTTCCATCGAGAACACGGCCACCGGCAGGCCCTCGTGCAGGGCGACGTGTTCGGCGATGTTGATGGCCAGCGAGGTGTTGTGGGTGACGACGTCCTGGTCGGTGATGTAGAGCTTGTCCGGGTGGCTCACGGCGATGCACTGGCATTGCGCCTGGCGCGTCGGGGTGATGGTCACCACGTTCAATCGCCTCCGCTCTTGTGGGTTTTCGGAAAGGCTGATGTGACAGACGTACGCCGACAATCCCCCCACCTGCATCCCTGCAACGTTCATAACGTGCAACTGCTCGGTATGGATCGAGCACCAGCCACCCAGCGAGCGAACGAGTTCGGCCACGTCATCGGAAAGCTGCCGGCTCATAGTCGACAGTTCCGCGGCACTTCGCGGTTCTGCGCATTCATCGGAACCGAGCAAACCGCGCAGCAAGTCAACGCGGGCGGCGCGGTTCGCCTCGAGGTACAGGCGCGGGATAAACGTGCGGTCGCTCGGCAGGTCCAATAGGCCCAGACCTTCAAGTGCGACGCGCAGCAGATCAGGCTGCAGGCTCACTGTGACGTCTGCATGCACGACTTCCATGCCGTCGCCCACGCGCGCTCCCAGCGGCTGCAGGGCTTTCACGGAAGCGGCCGAGCACATCACGCTGCCGCTGCCACTGAGGCTTCCACTGCCCAGGAGCGCGCCAAGAACCCATGGGTCGACGGGCAACGGATCCTCGTGGCCGAACTCGCCGGTTGCCGGCTCGATCCAGACCCGGTTCTGGTAGCGCTTGCGCGCGAGCAATGCCTGCAGCTCCGATGTCTGGAGCACACGGGCTTCGGGCCAATGGCGGCAGTGCACTTTCCACAGGTGATCGGCGCAGCACTCTGCCGACCTGCCGTCGGAGAACGTGACGCGGAAGACCTGCTTCACTCCCTGGGGGTAGATGCCAGTGACGATCGAGGGGCGCCCGTCGACCGAAGCGACGGCATCGCCGACTTCCAGCTCGCCCATGGCTTTCCAGCCCGTCAGCGTGCGCACCTTGGCATCGACTGGCTGCGCCTTGCCCATGCTAGGCCGTGCCGCCAGCACGATCATGTCGCCCGCCTGCATGCCCGAAGTCATGCGATCGAGGTCGTAAAAGCCCGTCGGCACACCCGTGATGTCGTTCGGGTTGTCCGACATTTCCTGGACGCGATCGAGCAGTTCCACCACCAGGCTGTCCATGCCCTGGAAGCCCTGCTTCATCCGCGAGCCTTCCTCGCCGATGTTGAAGATCTTCTGCTCGGCCTCGTCGAGGATCCTGTCCACCGCCTTGCCCTGCGGGTTGAAGGCGGCAGTGGCGATCTCGTCGGAAGCCGACACCAGCTTGCGCAGGATGCTGCGCTCGCGCACGATCTCGGCGTAGCGGCGGATGTTGCCCGCGCTCGGCACGTACTGGGCCAGCGAGTTCAGGTAGGCAAGCCCGCCCACCTCTTCGGCCTTGCCCAGGCTCTGGAGCTGTTCGAAGACCGTGATGACGTCGGCCGGCTTGGTCGCATTGATCAGGCCGCCGATGGCCGCGAAGATCAGCCGGTGCTCGTAGCGGTAGAAGTCGCTGTCGGTCAGCAGGTCGCCCATGCGGTCCCAGGCACCGTTGTCCAGCAGCAGGCCGCCCAGCACGCTGGACTCGGCTTCGATGGAATGCGGCGGGATGCGCAACTGGGCAACCTGGCGGTCGCGCGGGAACTCGTCTTCGACTGGGGTGAGCACGGCTGACATGGTGGAATCATCGGGCGCCCGCGCGGGAAACGCCAGTGGGATGCTGGGTGGAACCTGTGGAAATCCGGTGCCCAGAATGGGACAAGCCGCCCGAAGGCGGCTTGCCTGGTGACAGGGCGCTGGCAGTTACGCCGTTTCGCCGTAGACCGTGACGGTAATGTCGACCACCACGTCCGTGTGCAGGGCGACCTGCACCTGGCTGTCGCCGACCATCTTGATCGGGCCGTTGGGCATGCGAACCTGCGACTTGGCCACCTTGTAGCCGAGGCGGCCGAGCTCTTCGGCGATGTCGAAGTTGGTGACCGAACCGAACAGGCGGCCGTCCACGCCGGCCTTCTGGGTCAGCTTGACTGTGGTGCCGGCCAGCTTCTCGCCCTGGGCCTGCGACTCGGCCAGCTTGGCGGCGGCAGCCTTTTCGAGTTCGACGCGCCTGGCTTCGAATTCGGCCTTGGCGGCGTCGGTGGCACGGCGGGCCTTGCCCGTCGGGATCAGGAAATTGCGGGCGTAACCGTCCTTGACCTTGACGATTTCGCCGAGGCCGCCGAGGTTCACCACCTTGTCGAGCAGGATGACTTGCATGGGGTGCTCCTCAGATCTTGTGCTGGTCGGAATACGGCACCAGCGCCAGGAAGCGCGCGCGCTTGATGGCCGTGTTCAGCTGGCGCTGGTAGATGGCGCGCGTGCCGGTCAGGCGCGCGGGGATGATCTTGCCGTTTTCGGCAATGAAGTCGCGCAGCGTGTCGACGTCCTTGTAGTCGATCTCTTCGACGCCGGCGACGGTGAAGCGGCAGAAGCGCTTGCGCTTGAACAGCAGCGACTGGGTGTTGCGCTTCGGACGCTTGTCCTTGTTGAACTTCTTGAACGTGGCCATGTGTGTGGCTCCTTACGAATCTGTGTCTTGTGCGAATGACTGGACGTGCAGGACGGGGGACTTGCCGCCGCGCGCTGCCGCCAGGAAACCCGTGAACCTGAACCCTGCGCCTATGGCCTGCCGGGCCAGCGTTTCCGCCTGCGTCCCGAAAGCCACGGCCCTGATCGCCACCTTGACCTGCCTGGCAAGCCCCGCTTCCAGGGCTTCGGACTCGTGTTCGAGCCTCAGGTCCAGCGCCGGCAGTCCTGCCGGCGTGTATCGCATGGCACTGGCTTCCGCGATACGGGCGCTCAGGATGAGCTGGTTTACGACTGGAACTCCTGCTGCTGGGCCTTGCGCGCTTCTTCGCGCTCGACCGTCTTCATCATGCTGGACGGGCCGGTGTCGGCCTTCTTCTTCACCACCGTCAGGTGGCGCAGCACGGCGTCGTTGAAGCGGAAGGCATGCTCCAGCTCGGCCATCACGGGGTTGTCCGCCTCGATGTTGATGCACAGGTAGTGCGCCTTGGCGAGCTTGTTGACCTGGTAGGCCAACTGGCGGCGGCCCCAGTCCTCGACGCGGTGGATCTTGCCACCGCCGGCGGTGATCATGCCCTTGTAGCGCTCGAGCATGGCCGGGACCTGCTCGCTCTGGTCCGGATGGATCAGCAAGACGATTTCATAATGACGCATGGACTCTCCTTGTGGATCGCTGCAAGGACTGCAGCTCAATTGAGCCACCCCCGGCGTCAAGACAGGGTGTGGCAAGGCGAAAAGCCCATGATTATAGCCCGGAACCCGGCTAGTCGTTGAGCAGCCGGTCCAGCATGGCGAAGCGCTCGTCACCCACCGCCTCGCGGATCTTGGGCGCCAGCGCCAGCAGGTCCATGTAGTTGGCGGCCGACTGCACCGCAATGTTGAGGCGGTAGCCCTTGAGGCCCAGGCTCGACGTAAGCATGGTGGCTATCGGATAGGCCTCTTCGTAGCGCTGCTCCAGCGGCCGCCCGGAGCGCTTGGCTTCCAGCTTCTGCTTCGTTTCCAGTGCCATCTGGCCGGCCTTGGACAGCTCCGCCACCAGGCCCAGTTCCATCAGCTTGTCGATGTCGGCCTGGCCGCCTCCGCCGGCCGCTGCGGCCGCCAGCAGGTCGGCCACCGATTTCTTGCCGTCCACCAGGATGAAGACGGAGCGCTGGCGCGGCGTGAGCGGCACGGACCGGTCCTTCAGGACCCGCTGGCCGTCGATGGTCTTGACGAGAATCATTACGCAAAGTTTGCAGGCAGGCGGCTCGGCGCGCAAGCCCGTTGCCGCCCGTTGCCGACTGCCCGGGTCCGCCCCACGCCGGTCGGAACCTCAGTAATCCAGCTTCGCGTAGAGCGTATGCCGCGATGCCTGGCGCGCCTGCCCCAAGGTGCGGATGCCCCGTTGCTCGAGCAGCGGAATCAGCTTCAGGAACACGTCCGCGGTCACCAGCGCGTCGCCGAGCGCCGTATGGCGGCCCACCACGGCCACGCCGAGCCGCTCGGCGATCGCCTCCAGCCGGTGCTGCGCATCGGTATGGCCCGGATGCACCAGGGCGGACAACAGCAGCGTGTCCAGCACCGGCTGCTCGAAACTCACGCCACTGCGCTCCTGCGCCAACTGTAGCAGCCGCATGTCGAAGGCAGCGTTGTGCGCCACCAGCACCGTGTCTTCCGAAAACCGGTGGAACGCAGGCAGGACCTGCTCGATGCCCGGTTCGCCGGCCAGGAGCGCATCCGTCAGGCCGTGGACGGCCTGCGACTCGCGCCGGATCGGTCGTCCCGGTCGCACCAGCCGGTCGAAGCACTCGTGCGCGAGCAGGCGGCCATTGAGGATGCGCACGGCGCCGATCGAGATGATCTCGTCGCCCTCCGAAGGCGACAGCCCGGTCGCCTCGGTGTCGAAGACCGTAAAGGCAAGATCGGCCAGGCGTGCGTGGTCGAGTTCGGCGCTCTGCCCTGGCTGGTTGAACAGGTCGAAGTCGTAGAACACGGGTCGCGCGGCCACGGCAGCGCCCGCGGCAGCCGGCACGCCCGCAGCCGGCTCGGGCTGCTCCACGGCGGGCAATTGCAGGCTCAGCCGCTGCAGCCCGTCGGGCGACGACCGCGTCCACATCTCGGCCCCATGCTCGCGCAGCACCTGCTCCAGGCTGGGCCGTCGGCCGGCCACGGCCACGGCCTGCAGTTCCCAATCGTGCAGCACCTCCGCCGGCAGCGGTTGGCCGCGCCAGCACAGCGACAACCTCAGGCCATGACCCTCGCGCACCACCTCCAGCCCGATCGATTCGGCGGCGAACCGCGCCGCCAGCTGCACGGCCAGGAAAGACAGTGCCTGTACGAGGCCATGGCTGTCGGCGTGCAACCACGCATCCTGCGCGGCAGCGGGGACGTGCACGTCGACGCTTGGGCCGGACGGCAGTGCGCGCTCCAGCGCCATCAGCAGGTCGCGCACCTGGATGTCCTGCAGCGGCCAGGGCGCCTGCGGGGCTTCGCCCCGCGCGGCAACCGCCTGCTCCAGCTGGCACGACAGCGCATGCGCCTCCTGCTCGATGACGTCGAAGAAGCGGCGCCGCTGCGCCTCCTCCATGCCGGGATACTGCGCAAGTGTCTCGGCGGCCGCACGAAGGTTGGCCAGCGCGGCGCGCGAGCCATCGGTGAGCTGCTGCAGCGCCTGGTTGCGCGCGGTATTGGCCTGCACCTCCCGGCTGATGTCTTCCAGCAGCAGCACGAAACCCGCCATGCCGCCCTGCCCGTCGGCCACGGCCGCCATGCGGGCGCGCAGCATCTGCGTGCCGCGCATGGTCACGAAGTGCGCCACGGGATCCGGCTGGCCCTGCTCGAGGCGCCCCGAAAGCTGGCCCAGCGCGTGGAGCACGGCGCTGCGGTCCAGGATCGAGAACACCGAGCGGCCCAGGCCGATCAACGATTCACCACCTTCGTCCAGCAGGCGCGTCGCACGCGCGTTGTACAGCAGGACGCGGCCTTCGGTGTTGCACACGAGGACGCTGTGCGCCAGCTCCGACATCAGCGCGGCCAGACGGTTCTTCTCCTCCAGAAGGTGGGCCTGCGCCTCCGCGACGCGGGTGCGGACCTGCTGCTGCGCGGCCGCATGGGCGAGCGCCAGGTCGTTGATGGCGCCGGCCAGCTCGCCCAGCCCGCCGCACTCGCCGGGATCGGCCCTCAGTGCAGGATTCACGCCGGCCATGAGCCGCACCTGCTCGGAAAGCCGCTCGGCGGCCGCGGGCCAGGCCAGGAAGGCCCACCGGACCGCGCTCCCCAGGCCCGCCAGGGCGAACAGCGCGAGCATCACGATGAGCGGCATGCGCGGCGCCAGCACGCTGGCGAGCGCCGTCCGCTCGTTGGCCGACAGGTCCGCCCAGAGCGTCAGCACGAACGCGGCGACCAGCCCGCCGCAGATCAGCACGGTCGCGGCATAGGCCACTGCAAAACGGGCGCGCGGGCTCGGCCGCGGACGCCCCGTGCGGCGCACCGTGTGCTCGGCGGCGCCGGCTGCGCCGGAGGACGAAGACAGCTCGCTGTTCACGAAGCCGGTGCCTCTCCCAGCAGGCGCTGGATCTGGTCGAGCAGCTCGCGCGTGGAAAACGGCTTGGTCACGTACAGGTCGGCACCCAGCGCCAGTCCTTTGGTCACCTCCACCTCGCGCCCGCGTGCGGTAAGCATGATGATGCGCGTGGCCCGCGCCTGGGGGTCGAGCCGGATGCGCTGGCACACGTCGTAGCCGCTCACTCGCGGCAGCATCACGTCCAGCAGCACCAGGTCGGGCCGCTCGCGCTCGACCGCTTCGATCGCCTCCTGGCCGTCGCGCGCCACCAGCACGCGATAGCCGGCCTGCTCAAGCAGAAATTCCAGCGAGATGACGATGTTGGCTTCGTCGTCGGCAATCAGGATGCTGGCAGTCATGGAATCCCTCCTGCGCTGCTGCGCGGCTCCGCCCTCCCGGGCGGCAGCGAGCGCCTTCGCAACGGCCGGGCGGCGCTCATGATGTCCCGGGCCGCGAGCGCAGCGGCAGCGTGAACGAGAAGGTGGCCCCTGCCCCGGGGCGGCTGTCGACCCACAGCGCGCCGCCCAGGTGCTGGATGATGCGCCGGCTGATCGGCAGCCCGAGGCCCGTGCCCTGGGGCTTGCCGGTCAGCGTATCGCCGACCTGGCGGAACTTCTCGAAGATCAGTTCCTGGTCGGACGCGGAAATCCCGGGCCCGTTGTCGCTCACGTCGACCTGCAACGCGTCCGGCCGCAGGCGCAGCGCCACGCCGATGCGGCCGCCGCGCGGGTCGGAGAACTTGGCGGCATTGGAGATCAGGTTGAGCAGGACCTGCATCAGCCGGTCGCGGTCGGCGTGCACGGGCGGCACGTCGTCCGGCAGCTCCAGCATGAGCTGCGCGCCGGCCTCGGTCACGAGCTGGCTGGTGGTGGACACGGCGTCGCGCACGACTTCCGAGACATCGACCTCGGCCGGGTACCACTCGGCGTTGCCCGACTCCAGCTTCGCCAGGTCCAGCACCTGGTTGATCAGGCGCGTGAGGCGCTCGCTCTCCTTGACGATGATGCCGATGAACTCGCTGCGCCGCTGCACCGGCAGCTCAGGATGGTCGCGCAGGATTTCCGAGAACGACCGGATCGAGGTGAGCGGCGTACGCAGCTCGTGCGTGACGGTGGAGATGAAGTCGTCCTTCAGGCGATCCAGCTCCTTCAGCCGCTCGTTGGCGGCGCGCACCTCCATGCTGGCCGCTTCCAGCTCGCGAGACTTCTGCTCCAGCTGGCGGCTGTACGCGATCACCTGCGAGGCTTCGTCCAGGATGTTGAAGACCTCGTCCATCCCCAGCACTTCCTCCTGGATCACCGAGGCCAGGATGGCCCGCGCCGACGACGCCCCGATCGCGCCGGCCAGCAGGTTTTCCGCGAAGCGCACGAGGTCTGCATCGGGCTGCAGCTCGCGCGGCGATGCCAGCCCGCGCCGCCGCGCGTAGGCCGCGAACGCTTCTTCGGCGCGGGCCGTGCCGAGGAAGCGCCCGACCAGCACGATCACCTCCTGCACCGACCCGCTGCCGCGCCACGGCGGTCCCGCGCTGCGTTCGGCCATGCGGAACGCATCGACGAACAGCAGCGCCTGCGCCTGCTCGCGGACGTTCGCGCGGCCGAACAGCGACACGCCGATGTAGCCTCCCAGGTTGGCCAGCATGCTCCAGAACAGCGAGTGGCTGATGTCGTCCATTCCCTTCAGCCCGAACAGCGACACCGGCTTGAGCAACTCGATCCCCCAGGGCCCCTGCTGGATGAACGAGATCGGCAGCCAGCCCGACTTCGCGAACGAGGGCAGCAGCAGCGTGTAGCCCCAGACCAGGAAGCCCAGCGACAGCCCCGCCAGCGCGCCGGCCCGCGTGCCGCGCCTCCAGTACATGCCGCCCAGCATCGCGGGCGCGAACTGGGCGACGGCGGCAAACGACACCAGCCCGATCGACACCAGCGCATAGGCCTCGCCCGCGATGCGGTAGTAGGCATATCCCAGCATCATCAGCAGCACGATGGCGCCGCGCCGGATGCCCAGCAGCAGCCCGGTGAAGTCGCGGCGCTGCGCGATCGCCAGCGACTTCCAGCGCAGCAACACCGGCATCACGAGGTCGTTGCAGATCATGGTGGACAGCGCGATCGTCTCGACGATCACCATGCCCGTGGCGGCCGACAGGCCGCCGATGAAGACGAACAGCGCGAGCGCCTCCTGCCGGTGGGCCATCGGCAGCGTCAGCACGAAGGTATCGGCGTCGACCTGCCCCGGCGCGAACTGCATCAGGCCCGCGAAGGTGATCGGCAGCACGAACAGGTTGATCGCCAGCATGTAGGCGGGAAAGACCCAGATCGCGCGGGCGATGTGGTTCTCGTTCACGTTCTCCACCACGCTGATCTGGAACTGCCGCGGCAGGAACAGGATGGACAGCATCGACAGGAAGATCAGCCAGGCCCAGGTTCCGTAGGCACTGGGCGAGCCGCCCAGCGTGAGCAGCTTGCCGACCTCCGGCAGGCGCTGCGCCCGCTCGAAGATGTCGCCGAAGCCGCCGTACAGCCCGAACGTCACGAACAGGCCCACCGCCAGGAACGCGAGCAGCTTGACCAGCGACTCGAAGGCAATGGCGGCGACCATGCCTTCATGGCGTTCGGTGGCGTCGAGGTGCCGCGTGCCGAACACGATCGTGAACGCCGCGAGCAGCAGCGCCACGTACAGTGCGGTGTCCCGCCACAGCGCCACCGCCTCGCCCTTGGGTGGCATCACCACTTCGGGATACTGCAGCAGGATCAGGAAGCTGGTCGACACCGCCTTCAGCTGCAAGGCGATGTAGGGGATGATGCCGACGACCGCGATCACCGTGACCAGCCCCGCCAGCAGCGCGCTCTTGCCGTAGCGCGCCGAGATGAAGTCGGCGATGGAAGTGATGCGGTTGGCCTTGCTGATGCGCACCATCTTGCGCAGGACCACCCAGAACAGCGCCGCCATCAGGGTGGGGCCCAGGTAGATCGGGAGGAACCCCACCCCGTTGGCCGCGGCCCGGCCGACGCTGCCGTAGAAGGTCCACGAGGTGGCGTAGACCGCCAGCGACAGCGAGTAGATCCAGGGGTTGTCGATGATGGAGCGGCCGGCGTCGGCGCGCTTGTCGCCCCAGGAAGCGATGGCGAACAGGATGCCCAGGTACGCCGCCGAGATGAGCAGGATGACGCCGCCGAGCAGCATGGCTTCAACAACTCCTGCTCATGGTCGCCGCTCCACGGCCACCGCCATCAGCGCGATCAGGGCCGCCCACGTGCCGAACAGGTAGGCATACAGCACCGGGATGCCTTTGGCGGTGGCGTCGACGTCGAACAGCGACAGCAGCGGATAGCTGAACAGCAGCCAGCCGAGGACAAAGAGTGCCACCAGCCGCTCGGCATGGACAACGCGTTGTGCCATGGCTTGTCTCCGGTACTGTTCTGCTGGAAATTCTAGGCGCGAATCACCGATCGTAGTCGAGCTGCATCCGCTGCTGCAGCATCCGGCCGATCCGCAGGGCCTCCCGCAGCATGCGCCGGTCGAAGTCATTCAGCGTGTCGACGCGCAACCGGTTGGGCTCGCCGGTGGGCGGGGGCAGCCGCAGTTGCAGGCGAAGCCTGAGCATCTGCAGGAACTCGAAGGCGGTCACCCACGATTCGCATTCCGCAGCGGGCACACCCATGCGCGCCCCCGAGCGCTGCAGCCGCTCGCGCGTGTGGGTCGAAGCGATCCCCTGCGCCAGGGCGTTCAGGCGGGCCGCTTCCACGAACAGCGTGGTGCCCTGCAGCTTCAGGTCGATGGTCCCGTCGGCATCGGGCCGGATACTTCCCAGCCAGCCGAGCGGCGCACCGTGGTCGAGGGCATTGAGCGCCAGTTGCTTCTGGAAGCGCGGCGTTGCCTGCGCGGCGGCGGTCACCGAAGCGGCGAGCTGCTCGCCCAGGGTGTTGTCGCCGGCCAGCGGGCGAAGGTCGAAGAAAATGCTGGCATTGAGCAGGTCCTTCGGCGCGCCATGATCGATCCAGTGGACGAATCGCTGCTGCCAGCGCGCAAGCGTGAGGCAGCACTCGGGCTCGCCGGCCATCACGCCGCCCTTGCACAGGCGATAGCCGCAAGCATCCAGCCCGAGGTTCACGTCGTGCGCGAAGGCGAGCGCGGCGGCGCGCTCCGCCTCGCCGGCGTCGTCCGGGAGGATCAGTGCGTTGTCCTGGTCGGTGGCGATGGTCTGCTCGAAGCGGCCCTCCGAGCCGAGTGCCAGCCAGCACCAGCGCGCGAGCGGCACTGCATGCTCGGCGGCCTTCAGCTGGAGCAGGCGGCGCGTCAGGATGTCATTGAGGTGGCTGATGAGACCGGTGAGTTGCCGGGCCTGCACGCCCAGGCTCAGCAGCTTGCGCGCGAACTCGCGGACATCTCCGGCCAGGTGCCGCAGGGCCTGCAGGTCCTGCGCCTCGCGCAGCGAATCGCCCAGCCGCCCGAGCGACAGGCGGTGCAGCGCGAACAGGTCGCGCGCCGAAACCATGCCGACCACCACCTCGCCCCGCGTGACGGGTACGTGGCCGATGCCTTGGCTCGCCATCAGCAGCGCGGCGTCCTGCGCCGTGTGATCGGCGCTCAGGGTGCGCACCGGCCGCATCATCACCTCGCTCATCGGCGTGGCCAGCGGCACCTGTGCCAGCACCACGCGCCCCAGCACGTCATAGCGCGTCAGGATGCCCACCGCGACGCCGCCTTCGTCTACGACGACGATCGAGCCGATGCGCAGGCGCTGCATCCGCTCGAGCGCTTCGCCGACCGGCGTGTTGGGCGAACAGGCGACCGGCGCCGGCAAGGGCAGCTCACCCAGCGGGGTTGCCAGCGACTGCTCGGCCAGCGGCTGCGAGGCGTACGCGTCCTGCCAGGGCGGGGAGCCGCTCGCGGGTGAGGTCAGTGGGCCCATCTCTTGCATTTGAACGCAGGTAGTCTATTGTCGAGCCGCATCCGGCGCCGCGGCGCGTCGACCATCGTGCAAGGAAGGAATTCGCCATGATTCACTGGCCGGCCGAGGACATCCAGCGCGTCGGTTTTCGTAAGTGGTACGAACGGCAGTTGCTCGCGAGCCATGCACACATGGCGCTCGGCTTCCTCGCCGCGATCGCGGTCACAGGAAGCATCGAGGCGTTCCGCTCGGAAGGCGCCGACACCCGTCTCTTCGCGCTGTTCGTCGTGTTGTGCACCGCGATCGGCGCCTGGGCGCTCAAACGCTATTCGTTCCTGCTGGGGCGGGCCGAGAACCTCGCCAACCAGGCCAGCTGCCCCGCCTGCGGGGAGTACGGCCGGTTCCGGGTGGTGGCTGCCAGCGCGTCTGCCGACGGGCTGGACGTGCGCTGCCGCAGGTGCACGCGCGGCTGGGTGATCACCGGCCTCGGGTGAAGCAGGAAAAAAGCCGCCCCGGGGGGCGGCTTCGATTGCCTGGGGCACGGAATTCAGGCGCGGGCGCCTGCCGTGCGCTCGAGGTCCGGATACCGCACGTGCTCGACCAGTTCCTGAGTCTTCTGGTCGGGCGCCGGCGTGATCAGGCTCACGATGAGGATTACGGCGAAGCCGAGCGGCACGCCGAACACACCGGCCGAGATCGGCTGGATGCCGAACCAGATGTTGTCGGCGATCGGGCTCGTCACGCCGAACACGCTGCGCAGCCAGGGGTGAGTCATGGCCATGTAGTAGAACGTGATGCCCAGGCCGGAGGCCATGCCCAGCGTGGCTGCAATCCCTGTAGCGCGTTTCCAGAAGATTCCCAGCACCAGCGCCGGGAAGAACGCGGCGGCAGCGAACGAGAACGCGGCGGAAACGAGGAACAGGATGTCGGCCGGTTTCTGCGAGGCAACCGCCGCGGCCGCAAGGGCCACCACCAGCAGCAGGATCTTCGACATCATCACGCGCCTCGCGGTCGGTGCGTTCGGGTCGATCATCTTGTAATACAGGTCGTGCGACAGCGCGTTGGCGATCGTCAGCAGCAGGCCGTCAGCCGTCGACAGCGCGGCAGCCAGGCCGCCCGCAGCCACCAGGCCCGAGATCACGTACGGCAGGCCACCGATGGCCGGCGTCGCCAGCACCACGATGTCGCCCCCGATGGATATCTCGCCGAACTGCAGGATGCCGTCCTTGTTGAGGTCGATCACCGACAGCAGGCTCGCGTCGACCTTGTTCCAGGCCTGTATCCAGTACGGCAGCTTGTCGAACGACGAGCCCACCACCGCGTTGAACATCTCGTACTTGACCAGCACCGCGAGCGTGGGCGCCGTGAAGTACAGCAGGAAGATGAAGAACAGCGACCACGTGACGGACGACCGTGCCTGCTTGACGCTGGGCGTGGTGTAGTACCGCATCAGGATGTGCGGCAAGGCGGCCGTGCCCACCATCAGGCAGAAGATCAGCGCGAGGAAGTTTCGCCGCGAAACGTCGTAGGCGGTCTGCTCCGCAGGCGTGCCGTTGGGGTTGCCCGCAAAGATGGTGCCGTGCCTGGGCATGCCGCCGAGAGGCTTGTCCTTGGCTTCGGCGGACGCCTTGCCGGCGGTCCATGCCTTCTTGGCGGCTTCCTCGTCCTTGGGCACTGCGGCCAGTTCCTTCTCGGCCACTGTGATCTGCGAGGCGAGCGCGTTGTTCACCTTCAGGTCCGCCAGCTTCTTTTCGGCAGCGGCGCGGTCGGCAGCCAGTGCGGCCTTCGGGTCCTTGAGCTTTTCGCCGAGCGCCTTGGCGCGATCGGCGTAGACCTTGCGGACTTCCAGCTCCTTCGGGTCCTTGATGAGCCTGTCCTCGATCGCCGTGACCTTCTCGAGCTGTACGCCGTACGTCAGCTGCGGCACCGGCACGCCTTGCTGCTTGATGCCCAGCCAGATCACGGGAATCATGTACGCGATGATCAGGATGATGTACTGCGCCACCTGCGTCCACGTGACCGCCCGCATCCCGCCCAGGAACGAGCAGACCAGGATGCCGCCCAGGCCCAGGAAAATGCCGATCTCGAAAGCCACGCCGGTCAGGCGCGTCGTGATCAGGCCCACGCCGTAGATCTGCGCCACCACGTACGTGAACGAGCACAGGATGGCCGCGATGATGCCCACCAGGCGCGGCGCGTGGCCGCCGTAGCGCTCACCCAGGAAGTCGGGAATCGTGAACTGGCCGAACTTGCGCAGGTAGGGCGCGAGGAACAGCGCCACCAGGCAATAGCCGCCGGTCCAGCCCATGATGAAGGCCAGGCCGCTGTAGCCCGTGAGGTACAGCGTGCCCGCCATCCCGATGAAGGAGGCAGCGGACATCCAGTCGGCGCCGGTCGCCATGCCGTTGTAAAGCGCGGGCACGCGGCGTCCCGCCACGTAGTACTCGGCCGCGTCCGTCGTGCGGCTCATGATGCCGATGCCGGCATACAGGCCGATGGTCGCCATCAGGAAGATGAAGCCGATCCATTCACGGTTCAGGCCCATCTGCTCCAGGATGGCCAGCACGATCACGAAGGCGATGAAGCCACCCGTGTAGAAGGCATAGACCTTGTTGAGCTGTTTCTTGAACGCGCCGTGTTGCGCGGAGGCTGCGGTTGCCATGGGTTATTCCTCCTCGTGCACGTGATATTCCTGGTCCAGCTTGTTCATGTAGTGCGCGTAGTACCAGATGATCGCGACGTAGATCACCAAGGCACCCTGCGCACCCATCCAGAAGCTGAAGGGCCAGCCGAAAAAGTTGAAGCTCAGTTCGCGGGCGTAGTAGCCCACGACGAAGGTCACCACGAACCAGATGGCCAGCAGGATGCCGGTAATCCTCAGGTTCTTGCGCCAGTACTCCTTGTGGCTTTCTGTCAACTGCATTCCTCGTCTCCTTTGGACTTGCGTCCGTTGTAGTCACTGCTGACCCACCAGGCCCCTGCAACCGGGCCTTGGCCCAAGTACCCCCTCAGCTGGGACGCGGGACTGCAAGCCCGGTCTCGCGTTCCAGCTGAGCGGCCACTTTCGGCTCGAACCGCTTCAGGTGGCCGATGATGCGGCGCGCCTCCTCCGGTTCTTGCCGTTCCACATGAACCCGGGCCAGCTGGTACCAGCCGTACGGGCTCATGGGTTGCAGTTGGGTGTTGCGCTTCAGGGCCACGACGGCCTCGTCGAAACGCTGCATGCGGATGAGCACCAGCCCGAGCCCGTACCACGCGCGGTCGAGCTCGGGGCTGAGTTCGGTGGCACGGCGCAATGCCGCTTCGGCGCCGCCCAGGTCGCCGGCCTCGTCGAGCAGGAAGCCGTAGTTGAACCACCAAGCACCGCGGCTGGGCTCGAGCTCCAGCAGCAGGCGGTAGGCCGCCATGGCTTCGGCCGGCCGCCCCAGCTGCGCCAGCAGGTGCGCCTGGCTGGCGCAGGCATAGGCATCGGCCGGGAACTCGACGCGCATGCGCTCGAACAGGGCCAGGGCCTTTTCGCGCCGGCCCAGCACGAGCAATGCGATGGCGCGCCACTTGTAGCCGACCCACCGCAGGGTTCGCATCACTTGCACAGGTGCACCCCGATCTGCACGCAGATGTTGATCTTGGTGATGGTGGCGACCAGCCACACGAAGCCGAGCACCAGGCATGCCACCAGGGGCAGGTGCCGGTCGAGGACGACCTTCGGAGAGATGAACCGAGCGCCCACGAGCAGGGGGCGCGTCACGACCTGGAACAGCTGGTAGACGAAGTTCTGCTCGCGCTTCGCCCCGGCTAGCAGCCCCAGCACGAACTGCCCCAGCAGCGCCATAAGCGCTATCTCGGCAAGCAGCTTCAGGATCTCGGCCAGCATCAGCATGCTGTTTGTCTCCACACGACCCGATGGTTCAGGTGCATCGTTTGCAGGGCCGCTTACGGGTTGCTTACGCGGGGCACGCTTCTGCGGGTCCACCCTTCTAGGGTTTTCCCCGGAAGGCCCGAAAAAGCAAGCTTCCGGGTGAAGTGAAAGAACCACTAGCCCGGCGCCGTCTCTGTGCTTACACTGAACTGACAGAAGCGGAGAAGTAAAGCTGCATGGCACTGACTAGCGCGACCTACCAGAAGTCCCCCAAGGGAGCCCAGGCGATCGCCACGCGCGACCACTCGCTGGCGCCCAAATTGCGTTCCCTCCTGATCCTGGTGGATGGCAAGAAGGGGGTGGACGAACTCACCCGGGTGGGCGCCATGCTGGGCGACCCGCAACAACTGCTGGCCCAACTGCTGGAGCAGGGCTACATCGAGCCGGTGCAAGGCTCTGCCCCCAGCGCACCTGCTCCGGCTGCCGGGGCGCCTGCGGTGGCCGCGGCGGCCGCTCCCGCACACCCCGCCGTCCCGTTGGCCGAAGCCAAGCGCTACGCCGTGCGCCGGTTGACGGACGTCCTCGGCCCAACCGGCGAATCGCTGTGCCTGCGCATCGAAGGCACCCGCACAGCGGCCGATTTCATGCAGGCCATCAAGGGGGCCGAGAAAGTGCTGCGCGACTTCGGCGGCAACGCGCTCGCCGAGCGCTTCATGCAGGACATCGACGCGCACCGGCCCGCCTGAACGGGCTTCAGGGGCGCACCGGTTGCGCGGGCGCGTCGCCGCGCTGCATGTCGGGCACGAGCAGGCTCGCCGCCACCGTGACGGAGACGCCCAGGACCACGCCGAACACGCCGCCCGAGACGGGCAGGATGCCGAACCACAGCGAGGGATCGGGCGTGAGCTTGAACAGCGCGCGCAGCCAGGCCGCATTGGCCATCATGTAGTACACGGTGACGGCAAGGCCGGCGAGCATGCCGCAGACCGCGCCGGCGCGGCTGGTGCGGTCCCAGAAGATCCCCAGCACCATGGCCGGCACCAGCCCCGCCGCGGCCAGCGAGAACGACGCCGACACCAGCGGCAGGATTTCGGCCGGCTTGAGCGACGCGGCCAGTGCGGCGACCAGCGCCACGGCCAGCAGCGCGAACTTCGACAGGATCACGCGCCGCTCGGGCGTGATGTGCTGCCCGATGTCGTGGCTGTAGATGTCGCGCACCATCGCGTTGCTGATGGTCAGCAGCAGCCCGTCGGCCGTCGACAGCGCCGCGGCCAGGCCGCCGGCCGCAACGAGCCCCGACACCACGTACGGCAGCCCGCCGATCTCCGGCGTGGCCAGCATGATGATGTCGGCCCCCAGCCGGATCTCGCCGTACTGCAGCCTGCCGTCGCCGTTGACGTCGGTGATGGAGATGAGCGAGGGGTCCACCCTCGCCCACTGCACGATCCATGGGGGCAGCTGCTCGAAGCTGCTGCCCACCAGCCCCTGCATCACCTCGTACTTCACCAGCGCTGCAAGTGCCGGCACGCTCAGGTACAGCAGGCCGATGAAGAAGAGCGCCCACGCCACCGAGTAGCGTGTTTCGGCCACCGAAGGGGTCGTGTAGAAACGCGTGAGCAGGTGCGGCAGCCCCACGGTGCCCACCATCAGCGTGAAGATGAGCGCCAGGAAATTGGCGCGCGACGCGTTGAAAGCGTCCTGCTCGGCGGGCGTGCCGTCGGGGTCGCCGGCAAAGGGCTTGCCGTGGGGCGGCAGGCCGCCCAGGGGCTTGGCGCGCTCCAGGCTTTCGTGCATGGCCCGCGTCCACAGTTCACGCGCGGATGCCGCGTCCTTGGGCAGCGCGGCCAGCTCGCGATAGGCCGCCACGATGCGGCTGGAATCAGCGTCGGCCGCCTTCAACTGCCGGATGCGCTGCTGGGCCTTGTCGCGCTCGCGCCGCAGCGACACGTCGATGTCCGCCAGCCAGGCCCGGTACTCACCCGCGCGCCGCAGGAACTCGTCGCGCACCTGCCGCTCGGCCGGCGAGTCGATCAGCTCGCGTTCGAACTGCTCGATCTTGCGCAGCTGTTCGCCGTAGACGAGCGGCGCCAGCGGGTTGCCGACCTGCTTGTACGCGAGCCAGGACACCGGGATCAGGAACGCAAGCAGCAGGATCACGTACTGCGCCACCTGCGTCCACGTGATGGCGCGCATGCCGCCGAGGAAGGAGCACAGCAGCACCCCGCCCAGGCCCAGCAGGATGCCGATCTCGAACTGCACGCCGGTCAGGCGCGAGGCGATCAACCCGATGCCGTAAATCTGCGCGACGACGTAGGTGAACGAGCAGAGGATCGCGGCCAGCGCCGCGATCAGCCGCGGCCAGCGGCCGCCGAAGCGAAGCTGGAAGTAGTCGGGGACGGTGTAGAGGCCGAGCGCACGCAGGTACGGCGCGACCAGCAGCGCGACGAGGCAGAAGCCGCCGGTCCACCCCAATACGTAGGCGAGGCCGCCCGGCTGCGTCGGCGACCCCGAGAAGCCCTGCAGGTACAGCCCCCCTGCCAGGCTGATGAAGGACGCCGCGCTCATCCAGTCGGCTGCCGAAGCCATGCCGTTGAAGAACGGCGGGATGCGGCGCCCGGCCACGTAGTACTCCTCCGGGTCGGTCGTGCGGCCGTGGATGCCGATGGCCGCATAGACCATCACCGTGGCGAACAGGAAGAACGGGCCCAGCCACTGGCGCGAAACGCCGTTCTGCTCGGCCCATGCCAGGATGCCGAGGACGATGCACAGGCCCAGCACATACTGGGCCAGGATGCGGGCGAGGCGCCATTTATACGCCGCGTAGTTTGCGTCCTTTGCCATGCGGGGTCCGGCTCGTCTCCTCGAGCGCGATCATCGCATGGCCCGCCGTGCGGGCAAACCCGGCTATTTCGCGGCCAGCTGCTGCCAGGTGGCGATCACGCTGTCGGGGTTGAGCGAGATCGACGCGATGCCCTCGTCGGCCAGCCACTGGGCGAAGTCGGGGTGGTCGCTGGGGCCCTGCCCGCAGATGCCCACGTACTTGCCCTGCTTGCGGCACGCTGCGATGGCGCGCGACAGCAGCGCGCGCACCGCCGGGTCGCGCTCGTCGAAATCGGCGGCCAGCAGCTCCAGGCCCGAGTCGCGGTCCAGCCCCAGGGTCAGCTGCGTCAGGTCGTTAGAGCCGATCGAGAAGCCGTCGAAGAACTCGAGGAACTCGTCGGCCAGGATCGCGTTGCTGGGCACTTCGCACATCATGATGATCCTGAGCCCGTTTTCGCCGCGCTTCAGTCCCTGCTGCGCGAGCAGCTTGGTCACACGGTCGGCCTGCGACAAGGTGCGCACGAAGGGCACCATCACTTCGACGTTGGTCAGGCCCATGTCGGTGCGCACGCGGCGCAGCGCCTCGCACTCCATGGCGAAGGCTTCCGTGAACTCGGCGCTGATGTAGCGAGCCGCGCCGCGGAAGCCGAGCATCGGGTTTTCTTCTTCGGGCTCGTAGCGCGAGCCGCCGATCAGCTTGCGGTACTCGTTGCTCTTGAAGTCCGACAGCCGCACGATCACCGGCTTGGGCCAGAAGGCGGCCGCGATGGTGGCCACGCCTTCGGCCACCTTGTCGACGTAGAAGGCGCGCGGCGACGCATGGCCGCGGGCCACCGACTCCACCGCCTTCTTCAGGTCCTGGTCGACGTTGGGGTAGTCGAGGATCGCCTTGGGGTGGATGCCGATGTTGTTGTTGATGATGAATTCGAGCCGCGCCAGCCCCACGCCGTGGTTGGGCAGCTGGCAGAAGTCGAAGGCCAGCTGCGGGTTGCCGACGTTCATGGTGATCTTCACCGGGATGTCGGGCATCTCGCCGCGCTGGACTTCGCTGACCTCGGTTTCCAGCAGGCCGTCGTAGATGTAGCCGGTGTCGCCCTCGGCGCAGCTGACCGTGACCAGCGTGCCGTCCTTCAGCCGTTCGGTGGCGTCGCCGCAGCCCACCACGGCCGGGATGCCCAGCTCGCGCGCGATGATGGCCGCGTGGCAGGTGCGCCCACCGCGATTGGTGACGATCGCGCTCGCACGCTTCATCACCGGTTCCCAGTTGGGGTCGGTCATGTCCGTGACCAGCACGTCGCCCGACTGCACCTTGTCCATCTCGGCGATGTTGTGCACCAGCCGTACCGGGCCGGTGCCGATCTTCTGGCCGATGGCACGGCCCTCGGCCAGCACGGCACCCTTGCCCTTGAGCTTGTAGCGCGTCTCGACCTTGCCCTGCTGCTGGCTCTTCACCGTCTCGGGACGCGCCTGCAGGATGTAGAGCTGGCCGTCGGTGCCGTCCTTCCCCCACTCGATGTCCATCGGGCGGCCGTAATGCTCCTCGATCACCAGCGCGTACTTGGCCAGCGCTTCCACGTCGGCTTCGGACAGGGAGTAGCGGTTGCGCTGCTCCAGCGGCACGTCGACGGTCTTCACCAGTTTCGCGCCGGCCTGCTGCTCGGCCGGCGTCGCGAACACCATCTGCAGCAGCTTGGAGCCGAGGTTGCGGCGGATCACGGCGCGCTTGCCGGCCCTGAGCATCGGCTTGTGCACGTAGTACTCGTCGGGGTTGACTGCGCCCTGCACCACCGTCTCGCCGAGGCCGTAGCTCGACGTGATGAACACCACGTCCTCGAAGCCCGACTCGGTGTCGATGGTGAACATGACGCCTGCCGCGCCGAGGTCGGAACGCACCATGCGCTGCACACCGGCGGACAACGCCACGTCGGAATGCGCAAACCCCTTGTGCACGCGGTAGCTGATGGCCCGGTCGTTGTAGAGCGAGGCGAACACTTCCTTCATCTTGTGCAGCACGGCGTCGATGCCGGTCACGTTGAGGAAGGTCTCCTGCTGCCCCGCGAACGAGGCGTCCGGCAGGTCTTCGGCGGTGGCCGAGGAGCGCACGGCGAAGCTGGCCTGCGGGTTGCCCGCACTCAGCTTCTCGAACGCCGAGCGGATGTCGCGCTCCAGGTCTTCCGGGAAGGGCTGCGCTTCGACCCAGCTGCGGATTTCGGCGCCGGCGGCGGCCAGCGCGCGCACGTCCTCGGTGTCCAGCCTGGCCAGGCGCGCGTTGATGCGCTGGGCGAGTGCGTCGTGGGCGAGGAAGCGGCGGAAAGCGTGGGCGGTGGTGGCGAAGCCCGTGGGCACGCGCACGCCCTGGGGCAGCTGGGAGATCATCTCGCCGAGGCTGGCGTTCTTGCCGCCGACCGCCTCGACGTCGGTCATTCTCAGGTTCTCAAACGGTACGACCAGGGCGGCCGGATCAAAGAGGGCAGGCATGGGAAAGCTCCAGAAGTTGAAACCGGTCCTGCGCGCGAGCGCAAAGGCACGCACGGGCCGGCCACCAGGCTTTGTGGTTCTGCTTGTGGGCGGTGGGGGGCCATGCGGTCCTGGGGAAGTCGGGGGGTTGGGAGTGAATTGTAGTTACAGTTCCCGCTATGCAGCATACGCGCACCGTCTTCTTCGTCTCGGACGGCACCGGCATCACGGCCGAGACGTTCGGCAACGCCATCCTGGCGCAGTTCGAATTCAAGCCGCGGCACGTCCGCCTCCCGTTCGTCGACACGGTCGACAAGGCGCACCAGGTGGTGCGGCAGGTCAACCACACGGCCGAGACCGAGGGGCGCAAGCCGGTGGTCTTCACCACGCTGGTCAACGTCGAGGTGCTGCAGGTCATCGAGGAAGGCTGCAAGGCGATGGTGCTCGACATGTTCGGCACCTTCGTCCGCCCGCTGGAGATCGAGCTGGGCATGAAGTCGAGCCACCGCGTGGGCCGCTTCTCGGACGTGAGCAAGAGCAAGGAGTACCACGACCGCATCGAGGCGATCAACTTCAGCCTGGCGCACGACGACGGCCAGTCCAACCGCGACCTGCAGGAGGCCGACGTGATCCTGGTCGGCGTGAGCCGCAGCGGCAAGACGCCCACGTCGCTCTACCTCGCCATGCAGCACGGGCTGAAGGCGGCCAACTACCCGCTGATCCCCGAGGACTTCGACCGCAGGCAGCTGCCGCCTGCGCTGGCGCCGCACCGCAAGAAGATCTTCGGGCTGACCATCGCGCCCGAGCGGCTCTCGGAGATCCGCAACGAGCGGCGGCCGAACTCGAAGTACGCGTCGCTCGACAACTGCCGCACCGAAGTGGCTGAAGGCGAGGCGATGATGCGGCGCGAAGGGATACGCTGGCTGTCGACGACGACCAAGTCGATCGAAGAGATCGCTACCACGATCCTTCAGGAGATCCGGCCCGAGCGGCTGGAGTACTGATCGAATTTCCCAAAGAGGGCCATTGGGCCAATCAAATGGCCCGCCGGCGGCTTTCCCCTATCATAGTGACTGTCAATCGACGTAACCACATCAATAGAGGAACCAAGCCATGTCCCTGATCAACCAGCAGATCCCCGAATTCACCGCCACCGCATACCACAACGGCAAGTTCGTGCCGGTCACGCAGGACAACTTCAAGGGCAAGTGGTCGGTGGTGGTGTTCTACCCCGCCGACTTCACATTCGTGTGCCCGACCGAGCTGGGCGACCTGGCCGACCAGTACGAGGACTTCCGCAAGCTGGGCGTGGAGATCTACGGCGTGTCGACCGACACCCACTTCACGCACAAGGCCTGGCACGACACGTCGGACACCATCCGCAAGGTGCAGTACCCGCTGGTGGGCGACCCCAACCACCAGCTGGCAAAGTTCTTCCAGGTGCTGATCACCGAAGGCGAGGACGCTGGCCTGGCGCTGCGCGGCACGTTCGTGATCGACCCCGAAGGCCGCATCCGGACCATCGAAGTGCACGACAACGGCATCGGCCGCGATGCGAAGGAAACGCTGCGCCGCGTGAAGGCCGCGCAGTACATCACCGCCCACCCGGGCGAAGTGTGCCCGGCCAAGTGGAGCGAAGGCGCCGAGACGCTCAAGCCCTCGCTGGACCTCGTCGGGAAGATCTGACCATGCTCGACGCCGGACTGAAGGCCCAACTGGCCACCTACCTCGAGCGCATCTCCCACCCCGTGGAGATCGTGGCCTCGCTGGACGATACGCCGGCGTCGGCCCAGATGCGCGGGCTGCTGCAGGACATCGCCGATGCGTCGCCGCTGGTCAAGACCAGCGAGGCGCCGGCGGGTGGCCCCGAACGCAGGCCCTCGTTTTCCGTGAACCGCGCCGGCGAGAACACCGGCGTGCGTTTTGCCGGCCTGCCGATGGGGCACGAGTTCACCTCGCTGGTGCTCGCGCTGCTGCAGGCCGGCGGCTACCCGCCCAAGGTCGATGAGGCACTGCTGCAGCAAGTGCGCGCGCTCGATGCGGACCTGCACTTCGAGGTCTATGTCTCGCTCACCTGCCACAACTGCCCAGACGTCGTGCAGGCCCTCAACCTCATGGCGATCCAGAACCCGCGAATCCGCGCAACGATGGTCGACGGCGCGCTGTTCCAGGACGAAGTGAACGAGCGCCAGGTCATGGCCGTGCCGACCGTGTTCCTCAACGGCACGCATTTCGGCCAGGGACGCATGACGCTCGAAGAGATCCTGGCCAAGGTCGACACCGACGCCGGCACTCGCGAAGCCGCGAAGATCTCGCAGAAGGACCCCTTCGACGTGCTGATCGTCGGCGGCGGGCCGGCCGGCGCTGCAGCGGCCGTCTACGCGGCCCGCAAGGGCATCCGCACCGGGATCGCTTCGGAACGCTTCGGCGGGCAGGTGCTGGACACGCTGGGCATCGAGAACTTCATCTCGGTGAAGGAGACCGAAGGCCCGAAGTTCGCGCTGGCGCTGGAAGAACACGTGCGCCACTACGAAGTCGACATCATGAACCTGCAGCGGGCCAAGGCGCTGAGGCGGGGTACCGACCTGATCGAGGTGCAGCTCGAAAGCGGCGCGGCGCTGCAGGCGCGCAGCGTGATCGTGACCACCGGCGCGCGCTGGCGCAAGCTGGGCGTGCCCGGCGAGGAGGCGTACCGCAACAAGGGCGTGGCGTACTGCCCGCACTGCGACGGCCCGCTCTTCAGGGGCAAGCGCGTGGCGGTGGTCGGCGGCGGCAATTCCGGCGTCGAGGCCGCGATCGACCTGGCGGGCATCGTGGCGCACGTCACGCTCATCGAGTTCGGCGAGCAGTTGCGGGCCGACGCGGTGCTGCAGAAGAAGCTGGCCACGCTACACAACGTGCGCGTCATCCTCAACGCGCAGACCACCGAGGTCACGGGCAACGGCCAGGCGGTGAACGGCTTGCAATACCAGGACCGCGCGACCGGTGAAGTCTTCCGGGTGGAACTCGAAGGCGTCTTCGTGCAGATCGGCCTGGTACCCAACACCGAATGGCTGAAGGGCACGGTTGAACTGTCGAAGCACGGCGAGATCGTGGTCGATGCGAAGGGGCAGACCTCGGTGCCCGGCGTGTTTGCCGCGGGCGATGCGACGACGGCGCCGTACAAGCAGATCGTCATCGCCGCGGGAGACGGTGCCAAGGCCGCGCTGGGCGCTTTCGACCACCTCATCCGCAGCTGACTTGACGCATACTCCGGGGCAACGACAATCCCCGGAGTCCGTGCCATGCAAGGCGACGCACAAGTCATCCAGCACCTCCAGGCGCAACTCAAGAACGAGCTGACCGCCACCAACCAGTACTTCCTGCACTACCGCATCCTCAAGCACTGGGGGTTCGAGCGGCTCGCGAAGAAGGAATACGAGGAATCGATCGGCGAGATGAAGCACGCCGACAAACTGATCGAGCGCATCCTCGTGCTCGACGGCCTGCCCAACCTGCAGGACCTGGGCAAGCTGATGATCGGCGAGGACGTGCCCGAGATCCTCGACTGCGACCTGAAGAGCGAGCGCGGGGCGCAAGCCACCGTCAAGGCCGGCATCGTCCATTGCGAGTCGGTGCAGGACTTCGTCTCGCGCGAAATCCTCGAAGGCATCCTCGAAGACACCGAAGAGCACATCGATTGGCTCGAGACGCAGGTCGACCTGCTGGCCAAGGTGGGCCTGCAGAACTACCTGCAGTCGGCGATGGGCGAGTCGTCGTCCTGACGCGTCGCCTTGATGCGAGTAATTCTCATTTGAGCTAGAATCCGGCCTCCCGGCCAGCCAGACCCGCCCCGTTTCGCGCCCAGCCAGCCTTTCGACAAACCATGCCCGCCGGCAACACGCCGCGGGCCCTGTCTGGAGGTTCCCTTGGCGCCCAAAGCCCCCCGTTCGTCGTCCCCTAACGCGCTGCTCCCGCTGGGCGCAGCCATGCTCGCTGCATCTTTCGGCAGCTGGGCGCAGACCCCGCCCGTGGTCGTGCTCCAGCAAGTCGTGGTGAAGGGCAAGGCAGAAGCGCCCGATGGCAAGGACGCGCTGCGCACGACCACCACGAACATCGGCAAGGGCACGCAGCAGCTGCGCGACATCCCGCAGTCGATCACCGTGGTCACCGAGAAATTGATGGACGACCGCAACCTCGACACCGTCAAGGACGCGTTGCGCAACACTTCGGGCATCACCTTCCTCGCGGGCGAGGGGGGCGAAGAAGACATACGCCTGCGCGGCTACTCGCTGGCCGGCACGGGGGACATCTTCCTCGACGGCATGCGCGACCCGGCCTTCTACGACCGCGACACATTCAACCAGGACCGGCTCGAAGTGCTGCGCGGCTCGGCGTCGATGCTGTTCGGCCGCGGCTCGACCGGAGGTGCCGTCAACCAGGTGAGCAAGGCGCCGCGGCTGATGGACCAGCACGAAGTGACGGGCACCGCCGGCAGCCACAACTACTGGCGCGTCACCGGCGACTTCAACATCCACACGGGCGAGAACGCGGCGGTCCGAATCAACGCGATGGGCACGAAGGCCGACAACAACGGCTCGGGGAGCAGCATCGACAAGAAGGGCATCGCGGCCGCCTACCGGTGGGGCATCGGCACGGCCGACGAGTTCATGGCGGGCCTCTTCCACCTGGAAAACCGCAACGGCATCAACTACGGGCTGCCGTGGCTGCGCCCTTCGGGCACGCACACGACGGCGTCCAACACGATCATCGGCAGCCTGAAGCCCACGGACTACTACGGCCTGGCGAGCGACCGCAACAACGGGTCGGCCAGCCTGGCGACCTTCAGCCACGTCCACCGCTTCGGCGACGGCAGCGAACTCAAGTCGCAGGTGCGCAAGGGCGTGTTCGACCGCGACCAGCGCGCCAGCCCGATCCGCGTGGCGGCCGGCACCAACCTCACCAACTTCGGGCCCGGCACCGTATTCACTCGCGGCGGGCCCAACGGCACGCTGAAGATCCAGGACGTGGAGGTGCTGCAGGCCCAGGGCGACTACTCGACGAAGTTCCAGGCCTGGGGCGCGCAGCACGAGCTGCAGGCCGGCATCGACTACTCGCGCGAAGTGAAGACCGTGTTTGCCGCGCGTACGGCGGCACAGGGCGGCGTGGAGCTCCCCAAGCCGACCACGTTGGCGGGCACGCCGCATGACGGCGCATCGATCGACGAGGCGCAGCGCTTGCTGCGCATCGCAAGCGACTTCGAGGCGAAGTCCGTCAGTGCCTACCTGCAGGACACGATGCAACTGGCGCCGGCCTGGAAGCTGGTAGCGGGGCTCCGCTACGACCGCATGGCCGGCGTGTACGACTGCTTCAGCATCCCCGGCGGCGCGCCGGGCTGCGGCCTGCCCGGCACGCCGCAGGTGAGCGTGCCGACCACGACGACCTACCGCCAGAAGATCGCCGAATGGAGCAAGCGGGCCGGCGTGCTGTACCAGCCGAACGACCGGTACTCGTTCCACTTCTCGTACGGCACCTCGTTCAACACCTCCGGCGACACGTACTCGTACAACCCGCAGAGCGCCAACACGCCGCCGGAGCAAAGCGAGAACATCGAGCTGGGCGGCCGGATCGACACCGCAGACAAGCGGTTCACGACGCGTTTCGCCCTGTTCCGCTCGACCAAGAAAAACGAGCGCAATGCGGACCCCGACACGGCTGCCACGCGCCTGCTGCTGTCCGGCAAGCGCCACACCGCGGGCGTTGAATTGGACCTCACCGGGCGCCTCACGCCGAGGTGGGAGGTGTTCGGCTCGTACATGTGGATGCCGATCGCGCGCGTCGATGAAGCGGCGTCGACTGCCACCTCTGTCGGCAACCGCGTCGGCGACCGGCCCGGCCTCACGCCCAGACACAGCGGCACGATCTGGAGCACCTACCAGGTCACACCGAAGTGGCGCGTCGGCGGCGGCCTCAACTTCCGCAGCAAGCAGGCGCCCGCCGATGTGACGGCACCGGCCTGGGAAGCACCGGGCTTCGTGACGGCGGACCTGATGGCCGAGTACCTCGTCAACGACACCATCACCCTGAAGGCCAACCTCAGCAACGTGGGCGACAAGCTCTTCGGCGAGTCGCTCTATCGGGGGCATTACATCCCCGGGGCCGGGCGCCTGCTGCAGGTGTCGCTGGGCGCGCGCTTCTGACCATGAAGCTCACCTTTCCCCTGCTCGACGCGTCCGAGGTCCGCGATGCACGTGCCCTGCTCCATGCGGCACCCTGGGCCGACGGCCGCACCAGCGCGGGCGTGCAGGCGGCGCAGGTGAAGAACAACCGGCAACTGCCGAGCGACTGCGAGGCAGCGCGCATCTTGCAGGCGCTGGTGCTGCAGGCCCTGCACCGGTCCCCGCGCTTCCTCTCCGCCGCGCTGCCGCGCAAAGTGTTCCCGCCCCACTTCAACAGCTACACGGGCACGGCAAATTCCTTCGGCATCCATGTGGACAACGCCGTGCGCTACACGCCCGCCGGCGTGCAGGTGCGCACCGACCTTTCGTGCACCGTGTTCCTGAGCGAGCCCGACGACTACCAAGGTGGCGAGCTGGTCGTGCACGACGAGCAAGGCGGGCAGCGCGTGAAGCTGCCTGCCGGCCACGCCCTGCTGTACCCCGGCGCCAGCGTCCACGAAGTGCTGCCCGTGACGCGCGGCGAGCGGCTGGCCGCTTTCTTCTGGGTCGAGAGCCTGGTGCGCGGCAACGACGAGCGCAGCCTCCTGCTCGCGCTCGACACCGCCCTGGTCTCGCTGCGCGGGCGCGACGGCGAGAGCGCGGAAGCGGTCGCGCTGACCGGCGTCTATCACAACCTGCTGCGGCTCTGGGCCACGACTTGAGTTTCGATTCCCCGGGCGGAGCTTTCGCGGGACCGCCTGCTGGGCGTTTGACGTCGCTCAAATGGCCAGGATCACCCTGGGTGCAAGATAGTCATTACGAATGCGATCAATTCTCATTTATAATTCGACCTGCCATGATCGTCTGTGTCTGCCGCCGAGTCTCCGACCGTGAAATCGCCCGCCATGCCCGGGCCGGCATGAGCTTCGACGACATCCAGTTCGAGCTGGGCGTCGCCACCCAGTGCGGCCGGTGTGAAGGCTGTGCGCGCGACATCGTCGACCAGTGCTGCGCCACGCAGCCGATTGCCGCGCTGAACTCGGCCATTCCCGTCCTGCCTGCGACGGCGCCACACGGCTGAGGCCCCGCGAAAACCTTCCGTGCACCCGGACGAGCAGCCTCAACGCCACGGATTGCCGGGGGCGACCGCCCCCGCGCTGCCGCAGCGCGACAAGCCACTGGACAGTGCCGCACTGCTGGACGGCCGGCGCGTCGTGGAAATCGTCCATAACGGCGAGATCTACCGCCTGCAGGCTACCCGCCTGGGCAAGCTCATCCTGACCAAATAGCGACTATCCCCTTGAACCGACCTAGAATGCCGGCATCTAACGCCCTGTAGGCAACAAGGAGCCCTTCGCATGACAGACCACGTCAACACCCTGCAGACTGCCGAGTACGGCTATGCCGTAACGGCCGAGCAGCGCAACCGGGTGCTGCGCAATACGTACTGGCTGCTGGCGCTGAGCCTGCTGCCTACGGTGCTGGGCGCCTGGGTGGGTATCGCCACCGGCATCACGCGCGGCCTGAGCGGCGGCCTGGGCCTGATCGTCTTCCTGGGCGGCGCGTTCGCCTTCATGTTCGCGATCCAGAAGACCAAGGACTCGGCCGCCGGCGTGGGCGTGCTGCTGGCCTTCACGTTCTTCATGGGGCTGATGCTGTCGCGCCTGCTCGCCATGGTGCTCAGCATGAAGTCGGGCACCGGCATCGTCATGACCGCTTTCGGCGGCACGGCGGCGGTGTTCTTCGTCATGGCCAGCCTGTCCACCGTCATCAAGCGCGACCTGTCCGGCATGGGCAAGTGGCTGTTCGTGGGCGCGCTGGTCGTGTTCTTCGGCGCCATCATCAACGTGTTCGTCGGCTCATCGATCGGCATGATGGTGATCAGCATGCTGTGCATCGGCATCTTCAGTGCCTACATGCTGTACGACCTGAAGCAGATCATCGACGGCGGCGAGACCAACTACATCTCGGCCACGCTGGCGCTGTACCTGGACATCTTCAACGTGTTCCAGAGCCTGCTGGTGCTGCTGGGGATCACGAGCGGCGACGATTGAGGCGGTCGGCAGCTGAGCTGCCCACCCTACGAGAAAGCGCGGCCTTCAGGCCGCGTTTTCTTTTTCGAACACCGCCATGCTTTCGACATGCGCCGTGTGCGGGAACATGTTCACCACACCCGCCGCGGTGCAGCGATAGCCCGCCTGGTGCACCAGCAGCCCCGCGTCGCGCGCCAGCGTGGCGGGGTTGCAGCTCACGTAGACGATGCGCCGCGGCGGGCGCCAGGTGTCGCCGCGCAGCGCCGGGTTCTGGTGCAGGTCGGCCAGTGCCTTGGCCAGCGCGAAAGCGCCCTCACGCGGCGGGTCCACCAGCCAGCGGTCGGCGCAACCGTCCTCCACCAGCTGCTGCGTGGTCATCTCGAAAAGGTTGCGCGCGACGAAATCGGTGGGCGCCAGGCTGGCGTTGCCCTGGTTGAGGTGGTAGTTCTCGCGCGAGCGCGCGACCAGCGCTTCGCTGCCTTCGATGCCCAGCACGCTGCCGGCGCGCGTCGCCAGCGGCAGCGTGAAGTTGCCCAGGCCGCAGAACCAGTCGATCACCCGCTCGTGGCGCTGCGCGTCGAGCAGCCGCACGGCGCGTTCTACCAGCACGCGATTGATGTGCGGGTTGACCTGCGTGAAGTCGGTCGGCCGGAACGGCATGGTGATGCCGAATTCCGGCAGCGAATACGACAGCTGCCGAGCGTCGCCCTCCATGGCGTGCGCCGTGTCGGGCCCCTTCGGCTGCAACCACCACTGCACGCGCGGATGGCGCAGCGTGAAGTCACGCAGCTTCTGCAGGTCGCCTTCGCCCAGGGGCTCGAGGTGTCGCAGCACCAGCGCCGTCACCTCGTCGCCGCAAGCCAGCTCGATCTGCGGGCAGGTCTCGATGGCGTCCATGGAGCCGATGAGTGCGCGCAAGGGCAGCAGCAGGTCGCTCACGCCCGGCGGCACCACATGGCATTCCCTGATGTCGGCCACGTAGCGGCTCTTGCGCTCGTGGAAGCCCACCAGCACCGCGCCCTTCTTGCGCACGTGCCGCACGCTGAAGCGCGCGCGCCAGCGGTAGCCCCAGGCCGGGCCTTCGATGGCCCGCAGCATCGTGTCGGCGCGCACCTTGCCCAGGTGCCACAGGTTGTCTTCCAGCACGCGCTGCTTGATGGCGACCTGGGCGCCTACGTGCAGGTGCTGCATCTTGCAGCCGCCGCAGGCGCCTTCGTGCAGGCCGAAGTGCGGGCAGCGCGGCCGCACGCGCTGGGCCGACTCCTCGTGCACCTCGATCAGGGACGCCTGCTCCCAGTTGTTCTTCTTGCGGTGGACGTTTGCCCGCACCCACTCGCCCGGCAGCGCGCCGTCGATGAAGACCACCTTGCCGTCGGGCCGGCGCGCCACGCCCTGCGCGTCGATGTCGAGCGAATCCACTTGCAGCCAGTGGGCCGGCCGCACTTTTGCCTCTGTCATGGACGGGATTGTCTCAGCCCCAGGCCGCCAGGTATTCCTGCCAGTGCGTTTCGGCCGGCGCCAGGTTGCCCAGCGTGTGCTTCACGAACCCGATCTCCTGCGCATACTCGGCCTCGGTCAAGCCGCCGCGCATCTTCTGGAAACGGCAGTACAGCAGGTAGGTGTTCATCACGTCCGTCTCGCAGTAGCGGCGGATGTCTTCGAGCTTGCCATCGAGGAACGCCGGGTACACCTGCGAGCCGTCCATGCCGAGCTTGCCGGGGAAGCCGCACAGCTTCGCCATGGCATCGAGCGGCGCGTTGGCGCGCGGCTGGAACATGGCCAGCAGGTCCATCAGGTCCAGGTGGCGCATGTGGTAGCGGTTGATGTAGTTGTTGTACTTGAACTCGCGGTCGTCGGGCGCGTTGCCCTCGCCCATGCACCAGTAGCGGTCGGCCACCACGCCATGCCTCAGGCCGCGGTAGTGCAGCACCGGCAGGTCGAAGCCGCCGCCGTTCCAGCTCACCAGCTGCGGCGTGTGCTTTTCCAGCGCCGAGTAGAAGGCCTGCACGATCTTCCCCTCGCTCGCGCCGTCGCGGTCGACGAACGAATGCACGCGCAAGCCCTCGGCGTTGCGGAACGCGCAGCTGATGACCAGCACGCGCTGCAGGTAGTGCGGCATGAAGTCGCCCTGGTTGGCGTCCTTGCGCTCCTGCTGCCAGGCGGCGTAGACCTGCTCGTCACTCACCTCCCCAGGGATGCCGCGCAGCACGCGCAGGCCGGCGATGTCGGGAATCGATTCGATGTCAAAGACGAGTACGGGCCAGGCCATCCGGCCACTTTACTAGAACAGCGCTTCGCGGCTGACGCCGGCGCGCACCATGTTCCGCTTGAGCTTCAGCAGGGCCTCGTTCTGGATCTGGCGCACGCGTTCGCGCGTGAGCCCCAGGCGGTCGCTCAGCACTTCCAGCGTTTCGGGCTCGCGGTCGTGCAGGCCGAAGCGGCCCTCCAGCACTTCCTTCTCGCGGTGCGAAAGCGCTCCGATCCAGCCCGCCAGCAACCTTTCGACCTCGTGGCTCTGCGTGATGCCCGTCGGGTCCTCGGCCAGTTCGTCGGCCATCGTGTCGCCCAGCGTGTGCTCGTCGTCGGAGCGGTCCACCGACGCGTCGAGCGAGCGCGGCGCCTCGGCCATCGCGAGCAGCTGCGCCACGTCGTGCACTTCGCGCCCCAGCAAGGCCGCGACGTCTTCCACCCGCACGCCATCGCCTTCCAGCCCGCCGCGCGCGGCCATGAATGCGGGGTCGTTCTCCAGCGCGCGGCGCGCGCGCAGCACCTGCTGCAGTTCGCGCACCACGTGCACCGGCAGCCGGATCACGCGGCCCTGGTTCATCACCGCACGTTCCACCGCCTGCCGGATCCACCAGGTCGCATAGGTGGAGAAGCGGAACCCGCGCTCCGGCTCGAACTTGTCGATGGCGTGCATCAGGCCGAGGTTGCCCTCCTCGATCAGGTCCGCCAGCGGCACGCCGCGCCCGAGATAGCCCTTGGCGATGCTCACCACGAGGCGCAGGTTGTGTTCGATCATCGACTGCCGCGCCGGGAAGTCGCCGGCCCGCGCCTTCGTGGCGGCGTCGAATTCCTGCTCGGCGGTGAAGAGTTCGGTGCGGCGCACCTCGCGCAGGTACAGCGTGAGCGTGTCGCTGGACTCGCCCGCGACATCCGCGGGAATCTCGCGCAGCTGCTGCTCGGGCACTTCCTCGACCACGGGCGGCGGCACGCCTTCGGCCTCGTTGGGCACGACCGCCTGCTCGACAGCGCCCAGCGGCGCCGGCTTGCCGTGCCCGTTGTGCCGCTTCATGATCTACCTGTGGGGCAGGTACCTCGTGGGATCGACGGGCTTGCCTTGGCGGCGGATCTCGAAGTGCAGCTTCACGCGGTCCGCATCGCTGGAGCCCATTTCCGCGATCTTCTGTCCCTTGCGTACCGCCTGGTCTTCCTTCACCAGCAGCTGCTGGTTATGGGCATAGGCGCTCAGGTACGTATTGTTGTGCTTCAGGATGATGAGGTTGCCGTAGCCGCGCAGGCCGGCGCCCGCATAGACCACACGGCCGTCGGCCGATGCGAGCACCGGGTCACCGGCCTTGCCGCCGATGTCGATGCCCTTGTTCTTCTGTTCGTCGAAACCGGCCAGCACCGGCCCGCCCGCCGTAGGCCAGATCCACCCCAGGTCGTCGTCACCCGGCGCCACGGGCGGCGTGTTGACCGGCGGCAGCGTTGGAGCAGCCGCCGTCGTCGTCCCGCGCGGCGTGCTGGCTACCGCGCCAGATGCAGCCGGCAGCGGCGACGCGGCCGATGACGCACTGGCCACGGGCCGCGTGACGACGCCCTCGGCCGTCGCCGGAGGAACCGGCGCACCGGGTGGCACCACGCGCAACACCTGGCCCACTTCGATCACGTTGGGGTTGTCGAGGTTGTTCCAGCGCGCCACGTCGCGCCAGTTCTGCCCGTTGTCCAGCGCGATGCGGATCAGCGTGTCGCCCGGCTTGACGGAGTAATAGCCCGGCTTGCCGGCGTTCTCGGCGCCGGGCAACACGGGTTGCGCCGGCGGCGTGACGGTGGCGCCGATGGTGACGGGCGTGCGCGCCGTGCGGTCTTCCACGGGTGCCGGCGTGCGGCCCGGCGACGAGCAGCCCGCGAGGACAGCCGCAGCAAGGCCCACGAACACGGTCGCTCCGGCACCTCGCACGCACTTCTTCAGCATCTCGTTCTTTTCTTCAGGCGATGCCCGATTTTAGGGGGACAAAGTGAACTGTCTCAAGCACAGTTTGTTTCACTTCGCTTGCGGTCTTTTCGACGACGCACAAGGCCTGCGCACCCTGCGGCATCACCATCGGCGCAACGATACGCCCACCGGGCGCGAGCTGGTCGATCCACGCTTGTGGAATGGCTTCGCCGCCGGCTGCGGCAATGATGCCTGCATATGGCGCGCCGCGCGCATAACCGGCCATGCCGTCACCGAACAGCAGGTGCACGTTCGCGATGCGCAGCGGCCTCAGGTTGTCGCGCGCCTTCTCGTGCAGCCCGCGCAGCCGTTCGATCGAATACACCTCGATGGCCACGCAAGCCAGCACGGCAGCCTGGTAGCCGCAGCCGGTGCCGACTTCCAGCACGCGGCCCAGGCGCCCACCCGGCGTGCGTTGCCCGGCCATCAGCAGCTCGATCATGCGCGCCACCACGCTCGGCTTCGAGATCGTCTGGCCCAGGCCGATAGGCAGGCTGGTGTCTTCGTACGACTGGTTGGCCAGCGCGCTGTCGACGAAGCGGTGCCGTTCCACCGACTGCATTGCAGCCAGCACCTGCGCATCGCTGATGCCTTCAGCAGCCAGCTTGCCCACCATGCGGCCGCGGAAGGCCTGTGAGTCGAGGCCCATGCCTGCCGGCACGGCATGCGACGGCGCCTTGCGCGGCGCGGCAGGCGCACTGCCGAGATCGATGCGCGCGGGGAATCCCGGCCGACGGGTCATCGCTCGCCGCCCCCGGCCAGCTGCGCGGCCGACTGGCTCCAGTAGCGCAGCCCGTCGTGGTCGGTCAGGTCGACCTTCAGCGGTGTGATGGCGATGTGCCCTTGTGCCGTCGCATGGAAGTCGGTGCCTTCCGCATCGTCCTTCGCGGGGCCGGCGCCGCCTATCCAGTACATCACGTCGCCGCGCGGGCTGGTCTGAGAGATCACCTTCTCCGCCGCGTGGCGGCGGCCCAGGCGGCACACCTTGAAGGACTTCAGCGCTTCATGCGGCAGGTTCGGTATGTTCACGTTCAGCAGCCAGGGCTCGTCGCTGGCGCGGTGGTGCTCCAGCAGGTACGCCACCAATTCGCGCGCCCTGCGGGCTGCCGCATCGAGATGCGCCCAGCCCCTTTCCACCTGCGAGAACGCCACCGCCGGGACACCGAACAGGTAGCCTTCCATCGCGGCGCCGACCGTGCCCGAATAGATCGTGTCGTCGCCCATGTTGGCGCCGTTGTTGATGCCGCTCACCACCAGGTCGGGCTTGTAGCCCAGCACGCCCGTCAATGCGATGTGCACGCAGTCGGCCGGCGTGCCGTTGACGTAGCGGAATCCGTTGGGCGCGATGTTCACGTACAGCGGTGCGTGCAGCGTGAGTGCGTTCGATTTCGCGCTGTTGTTGTGCTCGGGAGCCACCACCTCCACGTCGCCCAGGTCCTTGATGGCGTCGTAAAGCGCCAGGATGCCGGGCGCCTGGTAGCCGTCGTCGTTGGAAAGCAGGATCTTCATGGGTCTTGGGCGCTTCGCTTCGATTGTAGGGTTGCCGTCGCGTGTGGGACATGATGCGCCCGGCCTGTGCCTATCATTCACGCTTTCCCAGCGCCCCACGGAGACCCGACATGCACGCCTGGCTTTGCGAAACCACCACCGGTGTCGACGACCTTCAATGGAAGGAACTGCCGACGCCGGTGCCCAAGCCGGGCGAGGTGCTCATCGAGATCAAGGCCGCCAGCCTGAACTTCCCGGACCTGCTGATCGTGCAGGGCAAGTACCAGATGAAGCCCCCGCTGCCGTTCGTGCCGGGGTCGGAGTATGCGGGCGTGGTTGCTGCGGTCGGTGAAGGCGTCACCAACGTGACGGTCGGCCAGAACGTCGCCTGCCTGTCCGGCACGGGCGGCTTCGCGACCCACACGATCGCACCGGCCGCGCTGTGCCTGCCCCTGCCACCGGGCTTCCCGCACGAGGACGCTGCGGCTTTCATCATGACGTACGCCACGTCGCACCACGCCCTGCTCGACCGCGGCCAGCTGAAGGCCGGCGAGACGGTGCTGGTGCTCGGCGCCGCGGGCGGCGTGGGGACTTCGGCGATCCAGATTGCCAAGTCGGCCGGTGCCCGCGTGATCGCCGCCGCTTCCACCGACGAGAAGTGCGAACTGTGCCGCTCGATCGGCGCCGACGCGACCATCAACTACAGCAAGGAAACCGCCGAAGGGGGCTTCCGCGACGCCATCAAGGCCGCCACCGACGGCAAGGGCCCCGACATCATCTACGACCCGGTGGGCGGCAACCTGGCAGAGCCCGCCTTCCGCTCGATCGCCTGGCGCGGCCGCTACCTGGTGATCGGCTTCACCGGCGGCCCCATTCCCAACATCCCGCTCAACCTGCCGCTGCTGAAGGGCGCGTCCCTGGTCGGCGTGTTCTGGGGCAGCTTCGCGCGCCACGAACCAAAGAACAACGCCGCGATGCTGGCCGAACTGGCGCGCTGGTACATGGAAGGCAGGATCAAGCCGGTGATCGACGACAAGCTGCCGATGAACCAGTTGAGGCAAGCCTATGCCCGCATGGGCTCGCGCGGGGTCAAGGGCAAGCTGGTGATGGTCAACTGAGCAAAGAAGCGGCCCAGGGCCGCTTCTTTTCATGTCCGTTTGGGGTGGCTGATGGGACTCGAACCCACGACGACCAGAATCACAATCTGGGACTCTACCAACTGAGCTACAGCCACCGTAGAACCGGAGATTATAGCCGGTAGCGTCCGCTCACTGGGCCTTGGGCTCGGCGGGTTTCGCCACCTTGATTTCGGCCTTGAACTTCTCCTTCAGCACCTCGTAGTAAGCCAGGTTTTCGGCCGTCGCCCACATGCGGGCGAACTGCGCGCGTTCCTGCTGGGCCTGCTGCGGAGCCGGTGCTTCGCGCGGCACGATCTTGCCGACCTTCACCACGGCGTAGCTGCCGTCCTTCAGCGTCACGCCGGCCCACGCGGGCAGCGCCGTGGGGTCGGCGCGCAGGGCGGCGTCCACCACTTCCGGCTGCTGCTTCTGCGCATCGGTGCGCGACACCTGGACCGCGGCCGGCAAAGCCGCCGTGGCGGGCGCGGCCTTCCACGCGGCGAGCCTGGCCTCGCCTTCCTTCTTCGCCAGTTCCGAGGCGCGCTGCGCGACCAGCCGCGTGCGCACTTCGTCCTTCACCTCGGCCAGCGGCCGCGCGCGCGCCGGCGTGTAGGCCTTCACGCGCCCCGACGCCATCTGGCTGGTGCCGACTTCCATCGCCTCGGTGTTGCGCTTCTTCTCCACTGCGTCGGGCGCGAACAGCGCGGCCAGGAACTTCGGGTTGGCCAGCGCGCCGGTGGCGCCGGCGGGGGGCTTGCGGCCGACGACGGTAGCCATCCTGACTTCCAGCTTCAGCTTCTCGGCTGCCGGCTTCAGGCTGTCGGACTGCTCGTAGACCGTGTTGCTGAACTGCTCGGCCGACTCGGCGTACTTGCGCTGGGCCTGCTGCTTCTTCATGTCGGCTTCGATCTCGGGCCTCACCTGGTCGAACGGCTTCTGCGTGGCCGCCTTCGCGTCCACCAGCTTGATGACGTGGAAGCCGAACTCCGACTGCACCATGTCGACGTCGCCCGGCTTCATGGCGAACACCTTGTCCTCGAAGGCCTTGGTCATCGCGCCGCGGCCGAACCAGTCGAGGTCGCCGCCCTGCGGCGCCGACCCCGGGTCCTGCGAGTTCTTCTTCGCCAGGTCCGCAAAGCTTGCCGGGTTCTTCTTCACGGCGGCCAGCAGCTCTTCGGCCTTGGCCTTGTCCTTCACCAGGATGTGGCTGGCCCGCCGGGTTTCCTTGGTGCCGTAACGCGCCGCGTTCTGCTCGTAGTAGGTCTTGACGTCCTGCTCGTTGACCGCAATGGTCTTCATCACGCCTTCGAGGTCGAGCACCACGTACTCGATGTCGGCCTGTTCCGGCGCCTGGAACATCGGCAGGTTGGACTGGTAGAAAGCCCCCACCTCGGCGTCGGTCGGGCTGACCTTAGCCATGAAATCGGCGGGACTGAAGACAGCCACCTGGATTTCGCGCTTCTGGTAGTAGGCACCCAGCGCCGCGTCGACGATGGCCGGCGTGGCGAAAGCCGAGTTGCCCAGGCCGGCCAGCACCTGCCGGGCCGACAGGTCGGCGCGCATCTGCTTCTCGTACAGCTCGGGGGTCATGCCCTGCTGGGCCAGCATCGCCTTGTAGCGCGCCATGTCCAGCTTGCCGTCGGGCCCGCGCAGCTGCGCGACCAGCGGGTTGCGGTGGATTTCGCGGGCGACCCGGTTGTCGCTGGCAGTGAGGCGCTCCTCATGGGCGGCCGCGTCGAGCACGCGGTCGCGCACCATGCGCTCCAGCGTGGCGTACTTCATCTCGGGCGAATCGAGCATCTTCACGTCGAGGTTGGGCATCTGCTCGCGCAGCCGATCCACCTCGCGCTTGTGGTCGTTGTCCCAGTCAGCCTGGGTGATGTCGCGGCCGTCGACGCGCGCCACGGTTTCACCCTTCTCCTGCATGCGGTTGTAGCCCTCCAGGCCGAACAGCACGAACGACGGGAAAATCAGCAGGAACAGCACTAGCTGCATCACCCGCGTGTGCTTGCGAACGAAATCGAACATGGGGCTTTGGCCTGGCTCTTGGTGAAGTCTCTAGAAACACGAAAGGCGAACCTGCGTTCGCCTTGCATCGGTTGGTGGGTGCTGACGGGTTCGAACCGCCGACCTACGCCTTGTAAGGGCGCCGCTCTACCAGCTGAGCTAAGCACCCCACACGAACGGTGCTGACGGTGCCTTCAGTTCAATGCGTCCTTGAGAGCCTTGCCGGGACGGAACTTGGGTACCTTGGCGGCCTTGATTTTAATCTGTGCGCCGGTGCGGGGGTTGCGGCCGCTGCGGGCGGCCCGTTTACCCACCGCGAACGTCCCGAAACCCACCAGGGAAACCGAGCCGCCTTTCTTCAGCGTGGTCTTGATGGCGCCGATCATCGACTCGAGCGCGCGGGTGGCGGCGGCCTTCGAGATGTCGGCATGCTTGGCGATGTGCTCGATGAGTTCTGTCTTGTTCACAAGGGCCCCTCGTACTGGAAGGTTGGTGAGGAATGTCTTCTCAAAAATACATTGTCTCCCCGTCCTTGGCGCCGCTTGAGGGCTGGATGACGCTGGACGCGGGAGACTTGTTCGCGGCTCGAGGCCACTGCCAACCAATTAGAGCCACGCCATCCGGCCGTGTCAATACGAGCTGTGGCTCTGCCGACGCAGGGAGCGGATTCTATGCTCAAAACGAGGGTGCGCGGCGCGCCACGGCCCCGGTCCATGACGCACCGCGCAAAACTGCACGGACTGCCCGGTTAGCGCGCAGTCACACCACTTCGGCTATCGCACGGCCGACGTCCGTGGTGCTGGCGCGCCCGCCTATGTCCCCGGTGCGCGGTGCCCCGCTCGCAGGGTCGAGCACCTTCTCGATGGCAGCCAGCACCGCGTCGTGCGCCTGCCGGTAGCCCAGGAAGTCGAGCATCATGGCGCCGCACCAGACCTGGCCGATGGGGTTGGCGATGTTCCGCCCGGCGATGTCGGGCGCCGAGCCGTGGACCGGCTCGAACAGCGACGGGAAGCGGCGGTCCGGGTTCAGGTTGGCGCTGGGCGCAATGCCGATGGTGCCGGTGCAGGCCGGCCCCAGGTCGCTTAGGATGTCGCCGAACAGGTTGCTGGCCACCACCACGTCGAAGAAGTCCGGCCGTTGCACGAAGTGGGCGGTGAGGATGTCGATGTGGAACTTGTCGACGTTGACGCCGGGGTAGGCCTTCGCCATCTCGGCCACGCGCTCGTCCCAGTAGGGCATGGTGATGGCGATGCCGTTGGACTTGGTGGCGCTGGTCAAGTGCTTCTTCGGCCGACTTTGCGCCAGGTCAAAGGCGAACTTCAGGACGCGGTCCACCCCCACGCGCGACATCACCGTCTCCTGCATCACGATCTCGCGTTCCGTGCCGGGGTACATGCGCCCGCCGATGGACGAGTATTCGCCCTCGGTATTCTCGCGCACGATGTACATGTCGATTTCGCCCGCCTGGCGCGCGCTGCCGTCCTTGCGCACCACCGGCGCGATGATGCCGGGCATCAGGCGCGCCGGCCGCAGGTTCACGTACTGGTCGAACTCGCGGCGGAACAGCAGCAGCGAACCCCACAGCGACACGTGGTCGGCGATCTTCTCGGGCCAGCCCACCGCGCCGAAGTAGATCGCGTCGTGGCCGCCGATGCGGTCCTTCCAGTCGTCGGGCAGCATCTGGCCATGCTTCTCGTAGTAGTCCCAGCTCGAGAAGTCGAAATGGTCGAAGTGCAGGTCGATGCCGAACTTGCGGGCCGCCGCGTCCATCACGCGGATGCCCTCGGGCATGACTTCCTTGCCGATGCCGTCGCCGGCGATGACTGCGATCCTCTTCTTGCTCATGGCGTGCTCCTGAAAAATGACAATGCTTCGTCCAGCAGGAGGCCGGGGGCCTCTTCTGCGATGTAGTGGCCGCAGGCGAGGCTGCGGCCGGTGGCCTGGTACGCGCGCTCGCGCCACAGCGCGAGCACGTCGAAGTTGCGGCCGACCGCGCCGTGCTCGCCCCACAGCACGTGCAGCGGCTGCGCCAGCTTGCGAGCGGCAACGACGTCCGCTTCATCGTGCGCAAGGTCGACGCCGGCGCTGGCGCGGTAGTCGGCGCAGATGGCAGCGGCCGTGCCGGGCAGCCGGATGCAGCGCTCGTACTCGGCCAGGGCCTCCGGCGCAAAGGCGCCCAGCCCCGCATGCCTGGACCCCATCACGCTGCGGATGTAGCGCACCGGGTCGGACTCGACCAGCGCTTCGGGCAGCGGCGGTGGCTGGATGAGGAAGAACCAGTGCCAGTAGGCGCGCGCGAAAGCTTCGGTGGTGCCGCGGTACATGGCCAGCGTGGGCGCGATGTCCAGCAGCAGCAGCCGCTCGACGGCCTGCGGGTGGTCCATGGCAAGGCGATGTGCCACGCGCGCGCCGCGGTCGTGGGCCAGCACCTGGAAGGTTGCGAAGCCCAGTTCGCGCATGGCGGCCATCGCGTCCAGCGCCATCTCGCGCTTGGAATAGGCGCAGTTGTCCGGGCCTGCAGAGGGGCGCGCCGAGTCGCCGTAGCCGCGCAGGTCCAGCAGCACCACGGTGAAGTGCTGCGCCAGCTGCGGCGCCACTCGGTGCCACATGGCGTGCGTCTGCGGGTGGCCGTGCAACAGCAGCAGCGGCGCGCCGCCGCCGGCGGTGCGCACGCGAAGCTTCACGCCTTCGCGTTGCACCGGCCGGTCATCGAATCCTTCGAGCATGGCGCCGATTCTGCAAGGCGCCCACCGGGGCGGCAAGCAATAATCCGGCAACCGATTCTTTCCCATCATGCAAGAGTCCGAATCCCTGCTCGACCGTCCCGACCTCGAGTTGCTGCTCGCCATCCGCCGGCACGGCAGCCTGGCCGCAGCGGCCGCCGCCGCCGACGTGGTGCCCTCAGTCGTCACCAAGCGGCTGGCGGCACTGGAAGCCCGGCTGCAGCTCAAGCTGTTCCATCGGACCACGCGCCGGGTGGCGGCCACGCCCGAGGGCGAAGTGCTGTGCGAGCGCGCCGAGCGCCTGCTGGAAGAATTCCGCGACACCGAGCGCGAATTGCGCGAGCGCCAGGGCCAGCCCGTGGGGCGCATCCGCCTGGCCGCCACGCTAGGCTTCGGCCGGCTGTGGCTGGGCCCGGCGCTCGCGGACTTCCAGGCCCAGTACCCGCAACTGCGCGTCGAGCTGCAGCTGACGGAGCGCCTGCCCGACCTGGTGGTCGAAGGCTTCGACGGCGCGGTGTGGCTGTGGTCGGTGCGCGGGCAGCGCGCCTCCGACTGGAGTGGCCGGCGGCTCGCGCGCAACCAGCGCGTGGTGGTGGCATCGCCCGCCTACCTGGAGCGGCGCGGCACGCCCAGGACACCGGAGGACCTGGCGCAGCACGACTGCCTGGTGGTGCGCGAGCATGACCAGCGCTTCGACGTGTGGCGGCTGCAACGCGAACGCGACCGCACCGAAACGCGCGTGCGGGTGCATGGGTCGCTCTCCAGCAACTCAGGCGAGCTGGTGCGCGACTGGTGCCTGGCTGGCCGCGGCGTGATGCTGCGCAGCATGTGGGATATCGCGCCGCAACTCGCCAGCGGCCAGCTGGTGCGGCTCTTGCCCGCCTATGCGATGGTCGACGCCGACATCCACTGGCTGGCACCGCACCAGGCCCAGCTGCCGCGCCGCCTGCGCCTGCTGGTGGACTTCCTCGCCGAGCGGTTTCGCAGCGAGCCGTGGCGCGTCAAGCCTTTGCCGGCCGCACGACCAGGCTCACGCCCACCGCGGTCAGCGCCATCCCGCCCAGCGTGAAGGCCGTGATCGGCTCGCGAAACAGCACCCAGGCCATCAGCGCGGTGCAAGGCGGCACCAGGTACAGCAGGCTGGTCACCGAAGTCGCCGCGCCGCGCTGGATCAGCAGGTAGAGCAGCGAGCTGCCGCCGAGCGTCAGCGCGAGCACCGACCACGCCATCGAGCCGGCCAGCTCGCCGTTGATGCGGATCGACTCGGTTTCCAGCAATGCAAGCGGCAAGGTGACCACGAATGCCGCAGCGAGCTGCACGAGGCTGGCGGTGCGCACGTCGCACGGCGCAAGGAAGCGCTTCTGGTAAAGCGTGCCGGCCGTGATGCTGAAGAGCGCGCCGACGGCCAGTGCGAGGTTGAGCTGGCTCACCTCGCCGAAGCCCAGCTTCTGCCACACCACCAGCACCAGGCCGCCGAGCCCGAGGCCGAGCCCGGCCCATTGCCGCGCGCTGACCGTGTGCCCGCTCATCGAGATCCACAGGGCGGTCAGCACAGGCTGCAAGCCCACCAGCAAGGCGGCCAGACCTGCGCCCATGCCCGCCTTGACCGCGGCCCAGACGCCGCCCAGGTAGCCGGCGTGCATCAGGATGCCCGTGACGGCCAAGTGGCCCAGCTGCGCCCGGTCGCGCGGCCATGCGGCACGTGCTGCCAGTGCCCACGCTGCGAAACAGGCGACCGAGAAGGCGTAGCGCCACACCAGGAACTTCATGGGTGGCGCATGCGGCATGCCGAAGCGCGCCACGATGAAGCCCGTGCTCCAGATCAGCACGAAGACGGCGGGCATCGCCCGCACCAGAGCCGCGTTCATGCCCCTACTTCTTCACCCGGCGCCGGATTTCCGGCAGGGCTTTCTGCAGGTAATAGACCATCGACCAGACGGTGAGGATCGCCGACACCCAGATCAGGAGCGTGCCCCACAGCTTGGTATCGAGCACCCCGAACAGGTTGCCGTCGAACAGCAGGAAGGGGATGGCGATCATCTGCACCGTCGTCTTGACCTTGCCGATCATGTGCACGGCGACGCTGCGCGACGCGCCGATCTGCGCCATCCATTCGCGCAGGGCTGAAATCGCAATCTCGCGGCCGATGATGATGAGGGCGACGAACACGTCGGCGCGCTGCAGGTCCACCAGCACCAGCAGCGAGGCGCACACCAGGAACTTGTCGGCTACCGGGTCCAGGAAGGCACCGAACGAGGACGTCTGGTTGAGCTTGCGCGCCAGGTAGCCGTCCAGCCAGTCCGTGAGGGCGAACACCACGAACATCACCGTGGCCACCAGGTTCTGCACTTCGTGCGCCAGCCCCACGTAGAAGACCCCTACGAGCAGCGGGATCGCGACGATCCGCGTCCAGGTGAGGAGCGTGGGGACGGTGAAGAACATTCGGCCCGATTCTGCACTAATGCAAGGCGCGGTAGATTTGTTCGGCGAGGTCCTTGCCGATTCCTTCGACGGTCGCGATGTCTTCGATGCTGGCGGCCGCCACGCCGCGGATGCCGCCGAAGCGCTGCAGCAGGCGCGCGCGCTTCTTGGCGCCTATGCCCGGGATCTCCTCCAGCTGGCTGCCGCCCACGCGAATGCGCGCGCGCCGGGCGCGCATGCCGGTGATTGCGAAGCGGTGCGCCTCGTCGCGGATCTGGGCCACCAGCATCAGCGCGGCCGACTCCCGGCCCAGGTAGACCTTCTCGCGGCCGTCGGCGAAAACCAGTTCCTCCAGGCCTACCTTGCGGCCCTCGCCTTTCTCGACGCCGACGATGACCGACAGGTCGAGCCCGAGTTCGGCGAACACTTCGCGCGCCATGCTCACCTGCCCGCGGCCGCCGTCCACCAGCACCAGGTCGGGCAGGCGGTCGGCGCCGCCGCGGCCCTCCTTGCCTTGGGGCGGCGTGGCGTCGGGCGTGTCGCGGCCGGCCTGCGCGAGCCGTGCGTAACGGCGCGTCAGCACCTGGCGCATGGCCGCATAGTCGTCGCCGGGCGTGATGCCCTCGATGTTGTAGCGGCGGTACTCGCGATTGCACATCTGGTGGTGGTGGAACACCACGCATGACGCCTGCGTGGCTTCGCCGGCGGTGTGCGAGATGTCGAAGCACTCGACGCGGAAGGTGTCCAGGTTGTCCGGCGCGAGGTCCAGCGCTTCCACCAGCGCACGCGTGCGCGCCTGCTGCGAGCCTTCCTCGGCGAGCAGCCGCGCCAGCTGCAGTTCGGCGTTGCGCTGGGCCATCTCCAGCCACAGCCGGCGCTGCTCGCGCGGGTTGTGCACCGCCGACACCTTGATTCCGCTTTGCAGCGACAGCGCCTCCACCAGCTCGCGGCTGGCCGCATGGCTGGTGATCAGCGACGGCGGCACCGGCACGCCGATGTAGTGCTGCGCGATGAAGGCCTCCAGCACCTGCACTTCCACCGGTTGCGCAGCGGCCGCTTCCTCGGCGTCCTCGAACTCCTGCACGGCCGCCGCGTCCTCGATGTGGCTGGGAAAGTAGGCGCGGTCCCCCAGGTGCCGGCCGCCCCGCACCATGGCCAGGTTCACGCAGGCCTTGCCGCCCTGCACCTTCACGGCGAGGATGTCCACGTCCTTGTCGGACACGGTCTCCACCGACTGCTGGTGCAGCACCTTCGACAAGGCGCCCACCTGGTTGCGCAGTTCGGCCGCCTGCTCGAACTCCAGCCTGTCGGCATGGGCCATCATGCGTTGCTCCAGCGCCTGCAGCACTGCGGCGGCTTCGCCGCGCAGGAAGGCCTCGGCATGTTCCACGTCGCGTGCGTAGTCCTCGGGCGTGACCAGGCCCACGCAAGGGCCCGTGCAGCGCTTGATCTGGTACAGCAGGCAGGGCCGCGTGCGGTTGGCGAACACCGTGTCCTCGCAGGTTCGCAGCCGGAACACCTTCTGCAGCAGCTGGATCGACTCCTTCACCGCCCAGGCGCTGGGGTACGGCCCGAAGTAGCTGTGCTTGCGGTCGACGGCACCGCGGTAATACGCCACCCGCGGGAAGCTGCCGGCTTCGATCTTCAGGTACGGGTAGCTCTTGTCGTCGCGAAACAGGATGTTGTAGCGCGGCGCCAGCGACTTGATGAGGTTGTTCTCCAGCAGCAGCGCTTCGGCTTCGGAGCGCACCACCGTCGTTTCGAGGCGCGCGATCTTGCCCACCATGTGGCCGATGCGGGTGCCGCCGTGGTTCTTCTGGAAGTAGCTGGACACGCGCTTCTTCAGGTTGCGCGCCTTGCCCACGTACAGCACCGCATCGTCGGCGTCGTAGTAGCGGTACACCCCGGGCAATGCCGGCAGTGCGGCCACCTGCGCGAGGATTTCGTCGGAGTGCATGGGCCTATTATCCGAAGATGCTCTGGGACGTCTTCGTGAGGGTGATCGACAACCACGGCGACGCGGGCGTGTGCTGGCGGCTCGCCGCCGAGCTGGCGGCGCGCGGCGAGCAGGCTCGCTTGTGGATCGACGATCCGTCGCCGCTGCGCTGGATGGCCCCCGCCGGCTGCGCCGGCGTGACCGTGGTCCCCTGGACGGACCCGGCCCCCCGGCTGGAACCCGGCGACGTCGTGATCGAGGCTTTCGGCTGCGACCCCCCGCCCTCCTTCGTGCAAGGCATCACGGCGCGGCAGGCCTGGCTCAACCTCGAATACCTGTCCGCCGAACCGTACGTGGAGCGGTGCCATCGCCTGCCGTCGCCAGTAACGCAAGGCCCGGGGGCAGGCCTCACCAAGCACTTCTTCTACCCGGGCTTCACGCCCGATACGGGGGGCTTGCTGCGCGAACGCGGCCTCGGGCAACGGCAGGCCCGCTTCGACCGCGAAGCCTGGCTTGCGCAGCAGGGCGTGGTGCCGGGCGGCATCCGGCTGGCCAGCCTGTTCTGCTACGAGCCGGCAGCGCTGGCGCAACTGCTCGCCCGGCTGGCCGAAGAGCCCACCACGCTGCTGGTGACGGCAGGCCGCGCGCGCGCGGCCGTGGAAGCCGTGCTCGGCGGCGAAGTTCGCCAAGGGGCGCTCGCCGTGCAATACCTTCCCCTGCTGAGCCAGCGCGACTTCGACCACCTGCTGTGGTCGTGCGACCTCAACTTCGTGCGCGGCGAAGACTCGCTGGTGCGCGCGATCTGGGCCGGCAAGCCCTTCGTCTGGCAGGCCTACCCGCAGGACGACGGTGCCCACCATGCCAAGGTCGAAGCCTTCCTCGGCTGGCTGCGCCCGCCGCCGGACCTGGCGGAATACTTTCGCGTGTGGAACGGGATCTCCACCGGGCCCCTGCCCGAAGCTGACCCGTTGCGGTGGCGGCAAACGGCAGAGCTTGCGCTGGCGCAAGGTTGGGCGCTGCCCGAACTGGTGGCCAGCCTGCTACAATATAGAGCTTTGCCCGGCACCGCCGCGGCACCTACCTTACCCCCCGCAGACGAGTTATGAAGATCGCCCAAGAAATCCGCGCCGGCAACGTGATCATGCAGAACGGCAACCCCTGGGTCGTGCTGAAGACCGAGTACTCGCGCGGCGGCCGCAACTCGGCCACCGTGCGCATGAAGCTCAAGAGCCTGCTGAACAACCAGGGCACCGAGGTCGTCTACAAGGCCGACGACAAGATGGACCAGATCGTGCTGGACAAGAAGGACTGCACGTACTCGTACTTCGCCGACCCCATGTATGTCTGGATGGACGGTGAGTACAACCAGTACGAAGTGGAGAAGGAGAACATGGGCGACGCCCTGAACTACCTCGAAGAGGGCATGCCCGCCGAAGTGGTGTTCTACGAAGGCAAGGCCATCTCGGTCGAGCTGCCCACCAGCGTCGAGCGCGACATCACCTGGACCGAGCCCGCCGTCAAGGGCGACACCTCCGGCAAGGTGCTCAAGCCCGCCAAGATCGCCACCGGCTTCGAAGTCGGGGTGCCGATCTTCGTGGCACAGGGCGACAAGATCGAGATCGACACGCGCACCGGCGAGTACCGCCGCCGCGTCTGACCTTCCCCCGCTCTGGTACAAAGGCTCCGCAAGGAGCCTTTGTCGCTTTCAGTGGACTTCGATTTTTCCCTCGCCGCCGTCCCTTTCCGCATGCAGCCCGGGCTGCGGCGCCTCGCCCCGGGCACGCCGCAGCTCACGGCGTTGCCCGAAGGCAGCGCGCTCTGGCACGAGAAGAAGCTGGTGATGGAAGCGGGCCAGTCACGGCTGGCCCGTGCGGCATTCGACGATGGACCGGCGCTGAACGCCATCGCGGCACACGCCAGGGAGCACGGCCTGCTGCGCCCGGAGCTCGACCGGCCGCTCGAACTGTGCTTCGAGGAAGACCTGGCGGTGCTGGACGCGGACGACACGTCGCTGCCGTGGCTGTGCGTGTGCGTGCCCTCGCACTGGGCACCCGAAGAGAAGCTCGGCCTGCCGTTCGCGGCCGTCCACGCGCCGGTGGCCGATGCCGAGCTGCTGCGCGCTGCGTCGCAGCAGCTCGTTCAGCTGGTGACCGGCGGCGGCAGCTGGGAGCGCTTCGTGTGGACGATCACGCCGTCGGGCCGCTATGACCAGCACCCGCGGCGGCATGTCCGCGAACCCTGGCCCGTCGGTGCTTCGCCGGGTGAATTTGCCGCCGCCAGCTTCCTGCGCTGGGAACGGCAATCCTTCATCCCGGTCGGGCGCGACACGCGGCAGGCGGTGTTCACCATCCGCGTCATGCTCCAGCCGCTGGAGCTGGCGGTAAAGGATGCGCAGGACGCGCGCCGGCTGCACGATTCGCTGGCCTCGATGTCCGACGCCGTGCTGGCCTACAAGAACCTCACCGCGGCACGCGAGCCACTCACGGCCTGGCTCGCGCAGCGGATGGCCTGATGGAACTGCTCTGGCGCATCGCGCAGGTGGTCGTGCCGGTGTTCTTCATCGTGGCGGCAGGCTATTTCTACGCGCGCCGGGCGCGGCCCGACCTGTCGGCTTTCAACCGCATCGTGCTCGACGTGCTGAGCCCGCTGCTCGTGTACACGGCACTCGCGGGCAAGGAGTTCCGGCTGCAGGACCACACGCTGCTGCTGCAGGGCGGCGCCCTGCTGGTCCTGGCGACCGGGCTCGTGGCATGGGCGGTATCGCGTGCCACGCACACGCAGGCGCGCACCCTGGTGCCGGTGGTGATGTTCACCAATTGCGGCAACATGGGCCTGCCGCTCGCGCTGCTGGCCTTCGGGCCGGACTACTTCGGCGCCGCCGTGGCGCTGTTCTCCATCAGCAACGTGATCCATTTCTCGCTGGGCGCACGCATCACGAGCGCGCACGCCAGCACCCGCGACCTGCTGCTGAGCCCGCTGATGATCGCAAGCGTGCTGGGCTTCGCCAGCGCCGCGACTGGCGTGCGGCCGCCCGACCTGATCTTCACGGGCATGAAGATACTCGGTGAAGCCATGCTGCCGCTGATGCTGTTCGCGCTGGGTGCGCGGCTCACGCTGCTGAAGCGCGAGGATGTCCCGCGCGGCATGCTGGGCGCCGTGGCACGGCCGGTGATCGGCCTCGCCATCGCGATCCCGCTGGCATGGGCACTCGGGCTGGAAGGCGCGGCCAAGGGGCAGCTGATCCTGTTCGGCGCCTTGCCGCCGGCCGTGATGCAGTTCCTGCTGGCCGAACGCTACCGGCAGGAGCCCGAACGCGTGGCCGCGATGATCCTGCTCGGGAATGCGCTGGCGGTGATCTTCATCCCGCTGGGGCTGGCGCTGTCGCTCTAATACAGGCGTCGCGACAGCAGCATCACCAGCACCCCGGCCACCACCACGGCCGTGCCGATGACTGCCACCCACATCCAGGGGTTCGAGCCGCCTGCTGCCGACAACGCAGCCGGCTGGCTGTCGTCCTCGGGCCACGGCGTGGCCTGCGGCAGCCAGTCGACGAATTCGCCGGCCGCCTCGGGCGTGAACAGTTCGATGCTGAGCCGCTTGAAGTCCTTCACGCCTCCCGACTTCAGCCACAGGTCGACCGTGCTGTTGCGCACGCGCGCATGCACGATGTCCTTCAGCGGCAGCTTGATGCGGTCGTCCTTCCACTGGAAGCCCTTGCGGAAGCGCCCGGCGATGCGCAGCACGTCGGTCTGGATGCGTGCTTCCACCTCGCCCTTGAAGCGGGGGATGCCCACGCCCGGTCCGCGCACCTCGAGCACGCAGGCCGAGTAGGTAGCCTGCACCAGCGAGTAAGTGGTGGTCTTGTTGGGCTGGAACGTGCCTTCGCGCGGCCGTGTCCTCAGCAGGTCGGCCACGGTAAGCCGGGCGCCATCGCTGGCGACGAGCATGTCGTCGCTGGTCAGCGCCTTCTTGATCCTCATTCCCACGATCGTCCGCCGGTCGTAGGGACCCACGTCCCGCCCGTGCAACAGGACCCGGTACACCGGTTCTTCCAACTCTTAGTCCCCGCTCTTGCAGTGTCGGGCGGAAGGATAACACCGCACCGGTTGCGATCGAGCCACAATCTCCCCATGTCTTCTCCCCGCAACCTGCATGACAGGCGCCTGGCGGACGCCTGGGCCACGCTCAAGTCCCACTCGGACGCCGGGCTGCCGCTGGACCCAGACGCAGCCCGCCTGGCTTTCGCCGACCCCGAATTCCTGCTGCGCCGCGAAACGCGCGGCATCCGCTTCCAGCTCGAACTGCTCAAGCCCGACCTGGGGCAGCAGGCCTACGGCGTCGAGAACACCATCGTCGTGTTCGGCAGCGCGCGCTTTCGCGCCCGTGACCAGGCCGAAGCGCTGGTCGCCGCCGCGGAAGCCGCCGGTGACCAGGCCCAGCTGCACCGTGCCCGCGCGCTGGCGCGCAACTCGCACTACTACGAAAAGGCTCGCGAGTTCGGCGAGATCGTCACGCGCTACAGCCGCGACAAGGCGTCGGCGGACCGCCTGTTCGTCTGCACGGGCGGCGGCCCCGGGATCATGGAAGCCGCCAACCGCGGCGCGCACGACGGCGAGGGCGTGAGCGTGGGCCTGGCGATCGCGTTGCCGATGGAAGAAGCGGCCAACCCCTACGTCACGCCGGAACTCTCCTTCAAGTTCCACTACTTCGCGCTGCGCAAGATGCACTTCATGATGCGCGCCAAGGCGCTGGTCGCCTTCCCCGGCGGCTTCGGCACGCTCGACGAGCTGTTCGAGGTGATCACGCTGGTGCAGACGCGCAAGTCGCGCCAGGTGCCCATCGTGCTGTTCGGCACCGACTACTGGAAGCGCCTCGTCAACTTCGAGCTGCTGGTGGAAGAAGGCGTCATCTCGCCCGCCGACCTCGACCTGTTCCAGTTTGCGGACGAGCCCGCGGCGGCGTGGGAAGTCATCAAGACGTTCTACCGTCTCTGATCGCGCCGCGCAGCCGGAAGGCGAGCCGCGAGCCCGCACCGACGCACGAGCCCATCAGCCAGAACACGCCCTTCACGCCGACCACCGCGCCCGCGGCGCCGAACAGCATGGGCATCGCGACGCTAGACGCGTTGATGACGATCACGCGCAGCGCTACCGCTTCGCCGTGGCGGTGCTCCGGCGTGATCTGGTGCAGCATGCTCATGACCATGGGCTGCACGCTGCCCAGCGCCAGGCCGAGCAGCACCGAGCACAGCCCCATCGTCACGGGCCCCGGCATCAGCGGGTAGGCCGCGAACACCAGCGCGGTCACGATCATCACGCCCGCAATCAGGGCCCACTCGCGCACGCGCGAGGCCACCACCGGCAGCACCAGGCGCACGACCGCCGCGGCGATGGCGAACGCGCCGAGGATGGACCCGATCACCGAGGCCGACAGGCCGCGCTCATGGCCGAGCACGGGCACGATGAAGGTGTGCACGTCCCAGCAGGAAGCGATCAGCCAGTTGACGACCAGCAGCCGGCGAAAGGACGGCTCGTAAGCCAGGTCCCAGGCCTTCTGGCCTTTTCGCACGGGCTGCGGAACCAGCGCCGGCAGGTCGTGCACCTGCCGCAGGCAAAGCAGCGTAGCCAGCGGCAACAGCGCCATCAGCGCGAAGGCGCCGCGAAAACCCGACAGGTCGATCAGCGTTCCCGCCAGGAACGGACCCATGAAGTTCGCGATGGCCGGCCCGATCGCCATCCACGAGAACACGCGCCGCAGCTCGGTCGGCGAGTGCGCGACACGGCCTACGTGGCGCTGCATGGCGATGGACGCGCAACCGGTGGCACCGCCGGTCAGCAGGGCGGCCAGGCACAGCACGGGAAACACGGGCCACGCCACGGCCATGGCAGCACCGAACACGGCGAACCCCACGCCCAGGGCGATCGGCCTGCGCACGCCCGCGCGGTCCGCGAAGCGCCCGGCTGGCAGCGCGAAGAAAACTTGCGTGAGCGCGAACAGCGCGACCAGGAACCCCACCGCCGCTTCGCTGTAGCCGCCGCGCAGCGCCTGCAAGGGAGCGGCCAGGCGGATGCCCGCCATGCACGCATGCAGGAACACGTAGCCGGCGCTCAGGAAGGCGAGCTCGGCCAGCCCGCTGCGCGATTCAGCCGCCGAGGTCGTCACCGTCTTCGCCGGCGCTCGGCAACAGCGCCTGCGCTTCGCCCTCGGGCAAGGCTTCGACCACGCGCAGCGCACGGCGCATCTGCTTCGTGCGCGTGTCGGCCTTGTCCAGCGTGTCCGACGCCTTCTGCACCTGTTCGCGGATCTTCCCGACCCATTCGCCGTAGCGCTCGAACTCGGTCTTCACGGCGCCCAGAACCTTCCACACTTCGGACGCCTGCTGCTCCAGGGCCAGCGTGCGGAAGCCCATGTGCAGGCTGTTCAGCATGGCCAGCAGCGTGGTCGGCCCTGCCAGCGTCACGCGGTATTCGCGCTGCAGGTGGTCCATCAGGCCCGGCCTGCGCAGCACCTCGGCGTACAGGCTCTCGATGGGCAGGAACAGGATCGCGAAGTCGGTGGTCTCGGGCGGCGACAGGTACGACTCGCAGATCGACCTGGCCTCGACCCGGATGCGGGCCTCCAGCGCGCGTGCCGCGCTCTCCACGCCCACGGGATCGGCACGGTCCTGCGCTTCCAGCAGGCGCTCGTAGTCGTCGCGCGGGAACTTGGCGTCGATCGGAAGCCACACCGGCGTGCCGTCGGCGCTGCGCCCGGGAAAGCGGATCGCGAAGTCGACCCGCAGATTGCTGCGCGGCTTGGTCTCGACCTGCTTGGCGTACTGCTCGTTGGTGAGCACCTGTTCGAGCAGCGCCTCGAGCTGCACCTCGCCGAACATGCCGCGCGTCTTCACGTTGGTCAGCACGCGCTGCAGGTCGCCCACGCCCTGCGCCAGCGCCTGCATCTGGCCCAGGCCGTGGTGCACCTGCTCGAGGCGCTCGGCCACCTGCCGGAAGCTCTCACCCAGCCGGGTCTCCAGCGTGGCCTGCAGCTTCTCGTCGACCGTCTTGCGCATCTCTTCGAGCTTGGCCGCGTTGTTCTGGTGCAGCAGCGCGAGCTGGTCTTCGAGTGTCTGCCGCACTTCGGCCATGCGCCGCGCGTTGCCCTCGGTCAGCGCGGTCAGCTGCACCGCGAGCGTGTCGCCCAGCGTCTTCTGCAGCATCGCGAGCTGCTGCGCGAAGGCGTCGATCTGCGCGTTCTGCGTGCGCGTGGCCTCCCCGGCCTGCCGCAACAGCGCTTCCTGGAAGGTGCCCAGGGTCTGCGTGAGCTCGGTGCGGGTGCCGCGTGCGCTCTCGCTGATCTCGCGGCGCAGTTCGCGCTCCAGGCGTTCGTCGGGCCCGGCCGGCTTGCGCACCAGCAGCGCCGCCAGCATCACCGCGCTCGCCAGGCCCAGCGCGATGGCGATCCAGACTTCATAGCCCGCCACTCAGCTGCCTCCCAGCACTTCGGGGTTCAGCGGCGTGAGCGGCTTGCCGTGCACGAGGAAGCCGATGAGGTTGTCGGCGGCGAGCCTGGCCATCGCCATGCGGGTGGTGATGGTGGCGCTCGCGATGTGGGGCGTGAGCACGACGTTCGGCACCTGCAGCAGGTCCGGGTGCACCTTCGGCTCGCCTTCGAACACGTCGAGGCCGGCCGCCGCGATACGCTTGTCGCGCAATGCAGCTGCGAGCGCCGCATCGTCGACGATGCCGCCACGGGCGATGTTGACGAGCGTCGCCGTGGGCTTCATCAGCGCCAGCTCGGCCGCGCCCATCGCATGGTGCGACTCGGCCGAGTACGGCAGCACCAGCACCAGGTGGTCCGCAGTGCGCAGCAGTTCGTCCTTGCCGACGTAAGTGGCCCTGCAATCGGCTTCGAGCTCGGGCGGCAGCCGCGAACGGTTGTGGTAGACCACCTTCATGCCGAAGCCGTGGGCGCCGCGCCGCGCGATGCCCTGCCCGATACGGCCCATGCCGAGGATGCCGAGCGTGGTGCCGTGCACCTCGGCACCGGCGAACATGTCGTAGCGCCAGCGGTCCCATCGGCCGGCGCGCAGGAAGTGTTCGCTCTCCGAGATGCGGCGCGCCGTGGCCATCAGGAGTGCAAAACCGAAGTCGGCCGTGGTTTCGGTCAGCACGTCGGGCGTGTTGGTGCCCAGCACGCCATGCGCCGTCATCGCCTTCAGGTCGAAGTTGTTGAAGCCCACGGCCATGTTGGCGCAGACCTTCAGCTGCGGGCACGCATCCAGCAGCGCGGCGTCGATACGCTCGCTGCCGGTGGTGAAGGCGCCGGTGCAGCCCTGCAGCCTGGCCGCCAGCTGCTGCGGCGTCCAGGCCTCGTCGGCCTGGTTGTGGCGCAAGTCGAAGTGCTCCTGGAGCAACTGCAGGATTTCGGGGAAGACCGCGCGGGCCAGGAGGACGGCGGGTTTCGCCATGGCTGCATTCCTTTCGCTATCGGTAGGTGTGGCCTTGCGGGTCCCAGCCGACCACCAGGAGCATGACCGCGAAGCCGATCACGTAGGCGAGTGCCACGTGCCAGCCGGCCCGCACCCACGCGAACACCGACCGCGTTTCCGGGTAGAGGTTGCTCAAGGCCACGCCCGCGGAAGACCCGAACCAGATCATGGAGCCGCCGAAGCCCACGGCATAGGCCAGGAAACCCCAGTCGTAGCCGCCTTGCCGCAAAGCCAGCGCGGTCAGCGGGATGTTGTCGAAGACGGCGCTGACGAAGCCCAGCCCGAAAGCGGTCTGCCATGACGCGGCCGGCAGGTGCTGCACCGGCATCATTGCCGCGCACATCACCAGCGACAGCAGGAAGATGCTGCCGCGCAGCGACTCGCCCACCAGCTTCCATTGCGGCGCGCGCCACACCGACGTGGCGAACAGGGCCAGCCACACCGCGATGCCGATCACCGGGACGTTCTTCAGCACGTCCGGGTTGCGCAGGTTGAACCAGACGTTCGATCCGATGGCGGCCAGCAGGATGAGCGCCACGATCGCGAGGCGCGCGTAGTCCGTGGCTGCATCGGCCGGCGGGTCTTTCATGATCGGCTGGTAGGCGTGCTGCTGGCGCGCGGCGATGACGCCGAAGACCAGCGTGGCCACGCCCGCGGCCACGTAGGCGTCCAGCACCTGCACCGGTGAAATGCCCGCGATCCACATCATGGTGGTGGTGGTGTCGCCCACCACGCTGCCGGCACCGCCCGCATTGCTGGCCGCCACGATGGCCGCAAGGTAGCCGATGTGCACCTTCCTGCGAAACAGGATCGCCGCCATCGAGCCGCCGATCATCGCCGCGGCGATGTTGTCGAGGAAGCTGGAAAGCACGAACACGATCAGCAGCAGGTAGAAGGCGCCCTTCCAGTCGTCGGGCAGGAAGCGTGGCAGCAGGTCGGTGACGCCGCTGCGCCCGAAGTGGTCGGCCAGCAGCGCAAAGCCCAGGAGCAGCGCGAGCAGGTTGGCGAGCGTCACCCATTCGTGCGCCAGCAGCAGCCCCAGCCCGGCGATGCCGGGCGTGCCCGAGAAGTCGCCGAAGGCGAGCTTGTACAGGGCGATGACCACCATGCCCGTCAGGCCGACGTGGAACGTATGGTGGTGAAAGAGCGCGACGCCCAGCAGCGTCAGCGCAAACAGGAAGAAATCGAGCGGAATCCCTGCGAGCATCATGCGTTGTTCTCCTCCAGGCCATTATCGCGTCCGGCCTGTAGGCGGGTGCCTACCGAACGATGCGGCGGGGTGGCCCGGCAGCGGCGTGGCCCACGCGCTAACTTCAGGGCATGAACCAGGACCGCATCCAGGGACGCTGGAAGCAGATAAAAGGCAGGCTGCGCGAAGGCTGGGGCCGCCTGACCGAGGACGACAGCGACATCGTGGCCGGCCGGCGCGACCAGCTCCTCGGGCGCATCCAGCAGCGCCACGGCCGGGCCCGGGACGAGGCCACCCGGCAAGTCACGCCACCCAGGTCGTGAACGAGCCGACCGGCTCACGCGGCGTGCGGAAGGTGTTGACTAGCGCGTCGGGGTCAGCGTAGCCCAGCGACATCCCGCACACCAGCATCTCGCCTTCGCCCGCACCGATGTACGGCAGCACGACCCGGTCGAATTCCCCCCAGGCCGCCTGCGGGCAGGTGTGCAGCCCCCGGCCGCGGGCCGACACCATGATGTTCTGCAGGAAGGCGCCGATGTCCAGCAGCGAGCCGCGGCCCAGCACCTTGTCGACGGTGAACATGAAGCCCACGGGCGCGTCGAAGAAGCGGTAGTTGCGCTGGTGCTGAGCGTGCATGCGGTCCTTCTCGCCGCGCGCGATGCCCAGCAGGCCGTACAGGCTCCAGCCGTTCTCGCGGCGCCGGTCGAGGTAGGGCGGGACCCACTTCTCGGGGTAGTAGTCGAAGTACTCGCGGAATTGCGGGATGAGCGCCGGGTCGGCGTAAGCCGCGTCGTGCGCCTCGCAGACCTTCTTCGACAGCCCGTCACGCGCCGCGCCGCCCAGCACGTAGACCTTCCACGGCTGGTGGTTGGTGCCCGACGGAGCACGGCTGGCCACGCGCAGGATGTCTTCGATGGTGGCGCGAGGGACCTCGCGGTCGCGCAGGAAGGCCCGGCACGAGAAGCGGCTGGTGATGGCTTCGTCCGGCGTCATCGCAACGCTTCCAGCACTTCGCGCAGCCGCGCGGGCAGCGGCGCGGGCCTTCGCGTCACGCGGTCGACGTACACGTGGACGAAGTGGCCCTTGGCGGCCGTCAGGGGCTCGCCGGCCGCGAACAGGCCCACTTCATAGCGCACGCTTGAGCGGCCGGCCTGAGCCACGCGCAGGCCCGCCTCCACGTCCTGCGGGAACTCGATGGACGAGAAGTAGTTGCAGTGGGTCTCGATCACGAGCCCGATCACGGGGCTCAGCTGGATGTCGAGGGCGCCCTGTTCGATGAGGTGCGCGTTGACCACGGTGTCGAACCAGCTGTAGTAGACGACGTTGTTGACGTGCCCGTATGCGTCGTTGTCCATCCACCTCGTGCCGATGCGCCGGAAAGCCTTGTAGGCACTGCGCGTCTCGGGCTGTGGCCTGGGTGCGGGGGTATCGCTCATCGCGCGCGATTGTGCCAGCGCTGCCAGTACTGCGCTGCGACGCGGTAGGTATTCACCTGCGCCTGCACGGTGTCCTCGATGCGATGGCCATAGCCGCCCGCCATTGCGAAAGCAAGCGGCACGCCGCGCTGCCACGCCCAGTCGAGCACCCGGCGGTCGCGCGCCTCGAGGCCGTCCCAGGTGAGCTTGAGCCGGCCCAGCCGGTCGCCTTCGTGCGGGTCGGCCCCTGCAAGGTAGATCACGAAGTCGGGGGTGAACCGGTGGCCCAGCACCTCCAGCGCGCCTTCCAGCGCTTGCAGGTAGGCCTCGTCGCCGCACCCGTCGGGCAGGTCCACGTCGAGGCTGCCTGCCTCCTTGCGGAAGGGGAAGTTCTTCTCGCCGTGCAGCGAGAGCGTGAACACGGTGGGGTCGCCGCGGAAGATGGCGGCCGTGCCGTTGCCCTGGTGCACGTCGAGGTCGACGATGGCCACGTGGAACGGCCTGCGCTGCGCCCGCGCGGCCTCGGCCTGCACCAGCCGCGTGGCGACGGCCGCGTCGTTGAACACGCAGAAGCCGCCGCCCTTGTGCGCGTAAGCGTGGTGCGTGCCGCCGGCCAGGTTGGCGGCCAACCCCTCCCGCAGCGCGACCCGGCAGGCGGCAATGGTGGCCCCGACCGAGCGGCGCGCGCGCTCGGCCATCGCCGTACTCCAGGGGAAGCCGATTTCTCGCATGACGGCCGGATCGACAGTGCCGTCGGAGATGGCCGCAATGTACGAAGGCTGGTGGGCCAGGGCCAGTTCGCCATCGGTCGCGGCCGGGGCCGGCATGAGGCGCACAGTGGGCACTTCGGCGGCCAGGCGGTCGCGCAGCAGCCGATACTTGGCCATCGGGAACCGATGGCCGGTTGGCAAGGGCAGCACGAACTGGTCGGCGTGGAAGGCCTGCATGGGCCCGATTCTCGGACCTCTTCCCGGATCGTGAAATCTAGAGGCACGCTTCTAGATTGCTGCAACGCAACAAAAACCCCTTGCAATGCGTCGCCGGGCCCCTACAATTCAATCCATGCTGCACTGCAACATCAACGCGATGAGACGGCGCAGCGGGAAGTTCTACCCCCTAACCCGTTAATGGAGATCCACCATGATGCTGACCGCTGAACAAGTCCTGGCCGCCCAGAAGGCCAACGTTGAAACCCTCTTCGGCCTGACCACCAAGGCTTTCGAAGGCGTCGAGAAGCTCGTCGAGCTGAACCTCACCGCCTCCAAGGCCGCCCTGGCCGAAGCCGCCGGCACGACGCAAGCCGTCCTGGGCGTCAAGGACGCGCAGGAACTGCTGGCCCTGCAAGCCTCGCTGTTCCAGCCCCTGGCCGAGAAGACCGCCGCCTACAGCCGCCACCTGTACGACATCGCGTCGTCCACCGGCGCCGAATACGGCAAGGCCTTCGAAGGCCAGTTCGTCGACGCGCAGAAGAAGTTCCTGTCGGTCGTGGACAACGCCGCCAAGAACGCCCCGGCCGGCTCCGAGACCGCGGTCGCCGTGTTCAAGAGCGCCGTTGCCGCCGGCAACAACGCCCTGGAATCGGTGCAGAAGGCCGTCAAGCAAGCCACCGAAGTGGCTGAAGCCAACTTCAACGCCGTGGCCAACACGGCTGTGAACGCCGCCAAGACCACCACGGTCAAGGCCAAGCGCGCCGCCTGAGACTTGAAACGACAGGGTCCTGCCCCTAGCTGATTGGAGCAGGAACTCTACAGTCCAACGGAGGTCCATCCGATACTCTCGTTCACTTGAGGGTTCTTCAGGTTGTCTCCTCGGGTCCTTTCGTAACCTCTTGAGGTTCAGGGATCCTTCAAGCCCCGGTTTTCGGACCGGGGCTTTTTTTATTTTGCCTTCGCTTCCATCGCTGCGCGCAACTGCGGCAGCAATGCCTGCATGGCCGAACGCCCGGCGTCGATGGCGCGGCGGCGGATGGTGAACTCCGCGCTGCCGACCCCTGCCAGCGGCGGCCGCACCACCAGGTCGGCTTCCTTCAGTTCCCAGCCGTTGATGCTCTTGCCCATGATGGCGAAGGTCTGCAGCAGCACCTGCAGCGTATCGGACGACGGGTTGCCCTCGGGCGCGCTGGAGATGTCCACTGCGATCACCAGCTCCGCCCCCATCTGCCTCGCGTAGCGCACCGGCACGGGCGACACCAGCCCGCCGTCGACGTATTCGTGGGTGCCGATCTTCACCGGCACGAACAGCGCCGGCACCGAGCTCGAGGCGCGCACGGCCGTGCCCGTGTCGCCGCGCTGGAACAGCATGCCCTGCCCCGAGTGCAGGTCGGTCGCCACGATGCCCAGCGCCACCGGCATCTGTTCGATCAGCTTGTTGCCGACCTGCGCATTGACGTAGCGCCCCAGCGCTTCGCCGCGCAACATGCCGCGGTTGAAGAAGGGCAGCGTCCAGTCGGCAAAGGCGGCCTCGTCCATTTCCAGCGCGACCTGCTGCAACTGCGCGCCGTTGCGGCCGCTGGCGTACAGCGCAGCGACCAGGCTGCCGGCGGACGTGCCCACCACCAGCGCCGGCTTGATGCCCGCTTCTTCCAGCACCTGGATCACGCCGATGTGCGCAAAGCCGCGCGCGGCGCCGCCCCCCAGCGCCAGCCCGACCTTCGGCGGCCGCTTCGCCGCTGCCACGGGTGGCTGCGCCGCGGGCTCTTCCGGCGCCCGGCGGCCCGGTGTCGTGGTGCACCCGGTGGCGAACCCCACCACCAGGGCGGCAACGGCGGCCTGCTTGATCCAGCTCAAGGTCATAGAATTGAGAATGATTCGCGTTTGTTTTATCATCCGGACACTGTCCACCGACGAAAGGTCATCATGAACACGAAGTTTTTCGCCGCTGCCGGCTTCCTGCTGGCCGCCGCTGCATCGGCCGGCGCCCAGGAGCAGGTGCTCAACCTGTACTCGGCCCGCCACTACTCGACCGACGAGGCCCTGTACGCCAACTTCACCAAGGCCACCGGCATCAAGGTGAACCGGGTGGACGCCGACGACGCCGGTATTCTCGCCCGCCTGAAGGCCGAAGGGTCGGCGTCTCCCGCCGACGTGATCCTGCTGGTCGATGCCGCCCGGCTCTACAAAGGTGACGCCGACGGGCTGTTCAAGCCCATCAAGTCCAAGGTCCTGGAAGACGCCATCCCGGCGCAGTACCGCGACACCGCCGGCCCCGAAGGCATCACCTGGTTCGGTTTTTCCACCCGCGCCCGCGTCATCGTGTACGACAAGGTCAAGGTGAAGCGCGAAGACGTCGACACCTACGAGGAACTCGCCGACCCGAAGAACAAGGGCAAGGTCTGCATCCGCTCGGGCTCGCACCCGTACAACCTGTCGCTGTTCGGCGCCGTCGCGCAGCACCTGGGCGAGCAGAAGGCCGAAGCCTGGCTGAAGGGCGTGGCAGGCAACCTGGCGCGCGACCCGAAGGGCGGCGACACCGACCAGATCAAGGCAGTGGCCGCAGGTGAATGCCAGGTCGCCGTCAGCAACACCTACTACATCGCGCGCCTGATGCGCTCGGCCAATGCCGATGACAAGGCCATCATGGAAAAGGTCGGCGTGGTGTTCCCGAACCAGGCATCGTGGGGCACGCACCTGAACATCGCGGGCGGCGCCGTCGCAAAGCATTCGAAGAACCCGGCCGCCGCCGTGAAGTTCCTGGAGTACCTGGCCAGCCCCGAAGCGCAGAACCACTTTGCCAACGGCAACAACGAGTGGCCCACGGCCAAGGGCGTGAAGGTCGCCAACGCGGCGCTGCAGGCCATGTCAGGGGGCGGCGACTTCAAGGTCGAAACCATCCCGCTGGCGGCCGTCGGTGCCAGCCAGGTCAAGATCCAACAGATGCTGGACCGGGTCGGCTTCAAGTAATCGGCCGGCCCCTTTTGGGTTGGCGGATAATTGACGTAACGTCAACGTCAACCCAGGAGAAGAGATGGAAATCAGCGGCAAGGTGTTCATCGTGACCGGCGGCGCGTCGGGCCTCGGCGAAGGCACGGCACGCATGCTGGCCGCCAACGGCGGCAAGGTGGTCGTGGCCGACATGCAGGCCGACAAGGGCGAAGCCGTCGCCCGGGACATCGGCGGCGCCTTCGTCAAGTGCGACGTGAGCCAGGAAGAAGACGGCAAGGCGGTTGTCGCCAAGGCCGTCTCCATGGGCAAGCTCATGGGCCTGGTCAACTGCGCCGGCATCGCGCCCGCCGAACGCACCGTGGGCAAGGCCGGCGCCCACAACCTCGCGCTGTACACCAAGACCATCATGGTCAACCTGGTCGGCAGCTTCAACATGATCCGGCTGGCTGCCGAGGCGATGTCGAAGAACGAGCCCGAGTCCACCGGCGAGCGCGGCTGCATGATCTCCACCGCATCGGTCGCAGCCTACGACGGCCAGATCGGCCAGGCCGCGTACAGCGCGTCCAAGGGCGGCGTGGTCGGCATGACGCTGCCGGTCGCGCGCGACCTGTCGCGCAGCGGGATCCGCAACATGACGATCGCACCCGGCATCTTCGGCACGCCCATGCTGTTCGGCATGCCCCAGGAAGTGCAGGACGCGCTGGCGGCCAGCGTGCCCTTCCCTTCGCGGCTCGGCACGCCCGAGGACTACGCGAAACTGGCGAAGCACATCTTCGAGAACGACATGCTCAACGGCGAAGTGATCCGCCTCGACGGCGCCATCCGGCTGGCACCGAAGTAATCCTGCGTGGCGCCGCGCCGCCTTGCCCGCTGCGTTGCAGCCGCCTTGTTGGCTGGCTCATGCATTGCGCATGCGCAGCAGCCCGAGGGTCCATCGGGTTACACCAGCAAGCCCGGCTGGTCCGGCAGCCGTTTCGCGGTGGCCGCTGCCAACCCGCATGCGGCCAGGGCAGGCCGGGACGTGCTTGCGCAAGGCGGCACGGCTGCCGACGCTGCAGTCGCGGTACAGATGGTCCTGGCGGTGGTCGAGCCACAGGCCAGCGGCATCGGCGGCGGCACCTTCCTGCTGCACTTCGACGGCCGGCAAGTGGAGGCATACGACGGCCGCGAGACCGCGCCTGCCGCAGCGTCCGAGCGCCTCTTGCTGCGGCCCGACGGCAAGCCCATGGATTTCCACGAAGCGGCCGTGGGCGGCCGCGCAGTGGGCGTCCCCGGAACCGTGCGCGTGCTGGAGCTCGCGCATCGCGAGCACGGCCGGCTGGCATGGGCCCGCCTGTTCGACGCGGCCATCGCACTGGCCGACAACGGCTTTGCGATCAGCCCACGGCTGCACAAGCAGCTCTCGGACGACCCCCACCTCAAGGACGATCCTGCTGCGGCCGCCCATTTCTACGACCGGGGTGCGGCGCGGCCCGCAGGCTTCATGCTGCGCAATCCCGAGCTGGCGGAGGTTCTCAGGCGCATCGCCAAGGAAGGCTCCGCGGCCTTGCATCACGGCGACGTGGCCGGAGCCATCGCGGCCAAGGTTCGGCTGCATCCCACCAACGCCGGGACGATGACGCCCGAGGACCTCGCAGCCTACCAGCCGAAGAAGCGGGCTGCGCTCTGCCACGATTACCTCGCGCTGCGCATCTGCGGCTTTCCGCCGCCCGGCTCTGCAGCCATTGCCGTCGGCCAGCTGCTGGGCATCCTGCGCCACGTGCACGCCGAAGCGATCCCCCTCGACAACGGACTGCCTCCGGCGAACTGGCTCTACCTGTACACCGAAGCCGCGCGGCTCGCCTTCGCGGATCGCGCGCAGTACGTGGGCGACCCCGACTTCGTGGAACCTCCGCCGGGAGGTTGGTCCGCCCTGCTCGACGCTTCTTACCTGGAATCCCGCGCAGCGCTCATCGGCCCCACCAGCATGGGAACGGCCCGCCCGGGCTCGCCGGCCAAGGCGACGAGCCGCTACACACCTGCCACCGGGCAGCCGGAGTACGGCACGTCCCACGTCAGCATCTTCGACGCGCAAGGCAACGCCATAGCCATGACTTCGACTGTCGAAGGCCAGTTCGGCTCGCGGCAGATGGTCAAGGGCTTCCTGCTGAACAACCAGCTGACCGACTTCGCTTTCTCGCCCGCCGACACGCAGGGCCGGCCGGTTGCCAACCGGGTGCAGCCCGGCAAGCGACCGCGGTCCTCCATGGCGCCGACCCTCGTGTTCGACAAGGTCTCGGGCCAGGTGCTGATGAGCCTCGGCAGCTCGGGCGGCGCCGCGATCATTCACCACACGGCAAAGGCGCTGTATGGCGTGCTGCACTGGGAGCTCGACATGCAGCGAGCCATCGACCTGCCGAACTTCGAGAACTTCAACGGCCCCGTGGGCCTGGAGGAGGGCCGGTTTCCCCGCTCGACCCTCGACGCACTGCGCGCACGCGGGGCTCGCGTGGAAGAACGTGCAATCACCAGCGGCGCGCAGGGCCTGCAGCGCACGCCCACGGGCTGGTTCGGCGGCGCCGACCCGCGCCGTGAAGGCGTGGTGATGGGGGACTAGGGTTTGCCTGCCAGGCGTTCGACCCGCTCGTAGTCCGAAATCACCTGCGCGCCGAACAGCAGCAGCGTCGCCGCGATCTCCAGGCTGAACAGCACGACGATGGCCGTCGTGAGCGAACCATAGACCACGCTCACCTTGGACACCGTCGCGAAGTACCACACCAGCAGGTGGCGCGTCAGTTCCCACAGCAGCGCCGCTGTCGCGCCGCCGATCAGCGCGTGGCGCCACGACAGGCGGCCCACCGGCATCACCATGTAGACGGAAGTGAGCAGGAAGACTTCGCCCGCCACGCCCAGCAGGTACAGCAACAGCCCCGAGACGCCTTCGAGCGACCAGTCGAGGCCGAGGAAGTGGATGCTGTTGTCGCCCAGCGCCTGCAGCACGCCGGCCACCATGGTGACCACCAGCAAGCCGACGCCCAGGCACAGGATGTAGCAGTACGGCAGCAGAGCCGACACCATGAAGTGCCGCCGCCGCACCTGCACCCGGTGCAGGAAGATCACCGACATTGCCTTCTCAAGCACCGTGAACGCCAGCGAACTGAAGAACAGCATGGTCAGCAGCAGCACCCAGCCGATCACCTCGCGATGTTCGAGGAAGTTGGCGAGTTCCTCCACCACCGCGCTCGACTGCCCGGGCACGACCCATTCGAGGTAGCGTCCCAGCGTGGCCAGCAGTTCACCCGCGGGCAGAAGGTGCGACAGCGCGATCACGATCAGGATCAGGAGCGGCACCACCGACAGCAGTGCGTAGTAGGCCACGGCACCTGCCAGCAGCAGGCCCTGGTTGGCGCGAAAGCCCGAGAGCACCTGCCCGGTGAAGGCTCGAGGGTGGGCAAGCACGTAGGACGCAGCGGGACTGAGCACCGGCATGCACGGCAGTATGGGGCCGGGCCGCCGCGCAGGGTCGCCAGTGTTACAGGCCACTGGCTTTCCCTCATGGCCGGGTTGCCCCGAAGGGCCTAGATTGCTCGGACCCTAGAGGAGACACCATGCGCAGTTCGAATTCCCGCCGCCGCTTCGTCCAGGCCGGCCTCGCCTCGGCCGCCACCTTGGCCTTGCCTGCCCTGGCGCAGTCGGGCTACCCGGTGCGGCCCGTCAAGCTGATTTGCCCCTGGCCTGCAGGCGGCTCGACCGATGCCGTGATGCGGGCACTGGCCGAAAGCGCGACGAAGTCGCTGGGCCAGCAGGTGATCATCGAGAACAAGCCCGGCGCCGGCGGCATGCTGGGCGCGAACGAACTGGTCAATGCCCGGCCCGACGGCTACACGCTCAGCCAGTTGCCGCACGGCGTTTTCCGCATCCCGCACATGCAGAAGGTGCAGTTCGACCCGCTGAAGGACTTCACCTGGATCATCTGCCTCACGGGGTACACGTTCGGACTGGTGGTGCCGGCGGACTCGCCCATCAAAAGCATCAAGGACTTCGTCGACTATGCCAAGGCGAACCCGGGCAAGCTGAGCTACGGCTCCACCGGCAACGGCACCAGCCCGCACCTGGCGGTGGAAGAGTTCGCGCAGCGCGCCGGCGTCAAGCTCACGCACGTGCCTTTCAAGGGCAATGCCGAAAACATGCAGGCGATCCTGGGCGGCCACATCATGGCGGCCAGCGATGCCACGGGCTGGGGCCCGCACGTCGACGCCGGCAAGCTGCGCCTGATCGCCACCTACGGCAGCAAGCGCACCAAGCGCTGGCCCAGCGTGCCGACGCTGGACGAGCTGGGCTACAAGACCGTGTCGGACTCGCCGTTCGGCGTCTGCGGCCCGAAAGGCATGGAGCCCGCCGTCGTGAAAACCATCCACGATGCCTTCCGCAAGACGCTGGAGGACCCGGCCGTCATCGCGTCTTTCGACAAGTACGACCAGAGCACCATCTACATGGACACCGCGACGTACACCAGGTGGGCGCGCGAAACCTACGAGGCCGAGAAGGCGACCATCGAGCGCCTGGGGCTTGCGCAAAAAACCTGAAGGACGCGGCCTGCAGGCCGCGTTATCCTCCGTTCACACGTCGATCGCGGCAGCCGACCCCGCCTTCTTGCGCAGCTCGACCTTCTGGATCTTGCCGGTGGACGTTTTCGGCAGCTCGCCGAAGACCACAGCCTTCGGCACCTTGAACCCCGCCAGGTGCTTGCGGCAATGTGCCACGAGTTCCTCGGCGGTGAGCGCAGAGCCGGCCTTCAGCTCCACGAAGGCACACGGCGTCTCGCCCCACTTCGGGTCGGGCTTGGCGACCACGGCCGCTGCCAGCACGTCGGGGTGGCGATACAGCACGTCCTCGACCTCGATCGACGAGATGTTCTCGCCGCCCGAAATGATGATGTCCTTGCTGCGGTCCTTGATCTTGATGTAGCCGTCGGGAAACTGCACCGCGAGGTCGCCGGTGTGGTACCAGCCGCCGGCAAAGGCCTCGGCGGTGGCCTTCGGGTTCTTCAGGTAGCCCTTCATCGTGATGTTGCCGCGGAACATGATCTCGCCCATGGTCTCGCCGTCCATAGCCACGGGCTGCATCGTTTGGGGGTCGATCACGCGCGCGCTGCGCTGCAGGTGGTAGCGCACGCCCTGCCGCGCATTGAGCCGCGCCCGCTCGCCGATGTCGAGGCCGTCCCACTCTTCGTGCTTGGCGCACGCCGTCGCAGGGCCATAGACCTCGGTCAGGCCGTACACGTGCGTGAGGTCGAAGCCGAGCTTCTCCATGCCTTCGATCAACGACGCCGGTGGGGCAGCGCCGGCCACCATCGCCTTCACGCCGGCCGGCAGGCCTTGCTTCAGTTCATCGGGCGCATTCACCAGCATGCCGTGCACGATGGGCGCGCCGCAGTAGTGAGTGACGCCGTGCGCCTTGATGGCGTCGATGATCGCCTGGGCCTCCACCTTGCGCAGGCAGACGTTGACGCCGGCGCGCGCTGCGATGGCCCAGGGGAAGCACCACCCGTTGCAATGGAACATGGGCAGCGTCCACAGGTAGACCGGGTGCTTGGGCATGTCCCATTCGAGGATGTTCGATATCGCATTGATCGCGGCGCCTCGATGGTGGTAGACCACGCCCTTCGGGTTGCCGGTGGTGCCGCTGGTGTAGTTGAGCGCAATGGCATCCCACTCGTCGGCCGGCAATTGCCACGCGAAGCCGGGGTCGCCTGCAGCGATGAAGTCTTCATACCCGGCTTCGGCGTCGATCACGCGCAGCTCACGCTTCGATTGCCGCAACGCCAGCGCCCTGTCCATGACGGGCGCAAATTCGGGATCGACGATCACCAGCTTCGCCTCGCCATGGTCCAGCATGAAGGCGATCGCTTCCGCGTCCAGCCGCGTGTTCAGGGCGTTGAGCACGGCGCCGGCCATGGGGATGCCGAAGTGGGCCTCGACCATGGGCGGCGTGTTGGGCAGCATCACGGCCACGGTGTCGCCCTTGCCGAGCCCGGCGTTCGTGAGCGCGCTGGCCAGCTGCCGGCAGCGGGCGTAGGTCTCGGCCCAGGTGCGCCTGAGCGAGCCGTGCACGACTGCGGTACGCTGCGGGTAGACCTCTGCCGCCCGCTCGATGAAGGACAGCGGCGAAATCGGGGCGAAGTTGGCCTCGTTGCGGCCCAGGTCCTGGTCAAAAATACCGGCCATGATGCTTGTCTCCTTGGTTTGCGCCGAGGCTAACGCTTTCTGCTGCATCGCACCATCCTGTAAGAATACTTAATCCTTGGCCATCCCCCAGTCTTTCATCCAGGAGTTGCTGGCGCGCGCCGACGTGGTGGACATCGTCGGCCGCTACGTGCAGCTCAAGAAAGGCGGGGCCAACTACCTCGGACTGTGCCCGTTCCACGGCGAGAAGTCGCCCTCGTTCACCGTGACCCCGGCCAAGCAGTTCTACCACTGCTTCGGCTGCGGCAAGAACGGCAACGCCATCGGCTTCCTCATGGACTACGCCGGTATGAACTTCGTCGAGGCCGTGAAGGACCTGGCCGGGCAGTACGGCATGCAGGTGCCCGACGACGACCGTTCACCGGCCGACCGCGCGCGCGCCGCCGAGGAGCGCCAGAAGCAGGCCACGTTGACCGACGTGCTCGAAAAGGCCGGTGCTGCCTACCGCAAGCACCTGCGCAGCTCGCCAAAAGCCATCGAGTACTTCAAGGGGCGCGGCGTCTCGGGCGAGGTCGCCAAGCGCTTCGGCCTGGGTTATGCGCCGGAAGGCTGGCGCACGCTGGCCAGCGTGTTTCCTTCGTACGACGACCCGCTGCTGGCCGAGAGCGGGCTGGTGATTGTCAACGAAGAGGATGACAAGCGCTACGACCGCTTCCGCGACCGCGTGATGTTCCCCATCCGCAACGTCAAGGGCGAGTGCATCGGCTTCGGCGGCCGCGTGCTGGGTGAGGGCACGCCGAAGTACTTGAACTCGCCCGAGACGCCGGTCTTCAGCAAGGGCCGCGAACTGTACGGCCTGTTCGAGGCGCGCGACGCCCTGCGCGAGCACGGCTACGTGCTGGTCACCGAAGGCTACATGGACGTCGTCGCGCTGGCCCAGCTCGGCTTCCCGAACGCGGTGGCCACGCTGGGCACGGCCTGCACGGCCGAGCACGTGCAGAAGCTGTTCCGCTTCACCGACAGCGTGGTGTTCAGCTTCGACGGCGACGCCGCCGGCCGGCGCGCTGCGCGCAAGGCGCTGGACGGCGCCCTCCCCTACGCCACCGACGTGCGCACGGTGAAGTTCCTGTTCCTGCCGCCCGAGCACGACCCCGACAGCTTCATCCGTGAATTCGGACAGGAAGCGTTCGCGCGCTACATCGGCGACGCGACGCCGCTGTCGCGCTTCCTGATCGAAGCGGCGCGCGAAGGCTGCGACCTGGCCACGGCGGAAGGGCGTGCGCACCTGGCCGCCAACGCCAAGCCGCTGTGGATGCAGATGCCCGAAGGCGCGCTCAAGCGGCAGCTGCTGGCCGAGATTGGCGAACTGGTCCAGCTCGGCACGCACGAACTCGCCTCGCTGTGGGAAGGCAAGCCAGCCAAGCCGCGCGGCTACGCGCCGCGGCGCGAGCCTTATCCGGACCGGCCAAGGCCCACGCGTACCCGCGTGCTCCCCGCCAGCCGGGCCGGTCGGGCCCTGCAGATCGTGCTGGCCGTGCCGGAAGCCTGGGAACGGCTGAGCCAGGACGACCACCACCTGCTGTGCGCCTTGCCGGCGCCGCACGGGCCGCTCTTCACGTGGCTCGACAGCCAGCACCACGACCATGGCCCGCAGCCCTGGCATGCGTTGCGCGAGGCCTTGCGCGGCCACGAGCTCGAGGACGTGGCGGTGGCCGAGTTCGCCAAGCTGCAGCCGGGCGTCGACAGCGACCCGGCCGAACTGGCCAACATCCTGGCCATGGAGCGCAAGGCCCGCCAGGCCGAGGAAATGAGCCGGCTCTCGGCCACCGCGGCCACCGACCCCGAAGCCTATGAGCGGCTGCGAGTGTTGGTTGAAGCGCAAAAGCCGAGGCCCCCGACTTGATTTCCCGGCATGAAGGTATAATGTAGGGTTTGCTACCGGCAAGAGCGACAGCAGCACCTCCGGACCGGCCCTCCAGGCAAGCCCTGGCGCCCAAAGATGGGCACGGCCACATACCCGCAAGGACTGCATCCCAAATGTTCGCCCCTACGTCTTGCCACTGAGGAGTGCCGCTTCGCGGCGCGCCTTTCTTGCCGCTCCCCGCGCCGGGTCGCCATGGCGCTTTTGTGTTTTTGAAGAACGTTCCAGGTTCCGAGGTATCCATGCCCGCTCAAAAGTCCGCAAAGGTCACCGTGAAACCCGCCGCGAAGAAGGCAGTCAAACCCGTACCCAAGGCCCAGCTCAAGGTCGTGCATAACGACAAAGCGCCCAGGGCCGCAGCCAAGCCAGTAACCAGCAGAGCACCCGTGCCCACGAAGACCACCGCCAAGACCGACAAAGCCGCCGCCAAGGAAGACCCCAAGAAGCCCGCCGGCAAGCCTGCCGTGACCGAAGAGGTCGTGAAGAAAAAGCCCGGCCGCCCGCCCAAGGCGGCTGCGCCCGAAGCGCAGGCGCCCGCCAAGGCCGGCGCCAAGCGCGGCCGCAAGCCCAAGGCGGCCGAAGCCACGGCCGCCAAGCCCGGGCTGGAGGAAGAGGACCTGACCGACATCGAGGCCGAGTTCGTCGACAGCGAGCCCGTGGTCGAAGTCGCCGCCGAAAAGGTCAAGCCGCTGCGCATGAAGATCAGCAAGGCGAAGGAACGCGCCTTGATGAAGGAATTCGGCCTGGACGAGACGATCCTGACCGAAGAGGAAATGCTCAAGCGCCGCCAGCGCCTGAAGACGCTGATCAAGCTGGGCAAGACGCGCGGCTACCTGACGCACGCCGAGATCTCCGACCACCTGCCCGACAAGCTGGTCGACGCCGAGACGCTGGAAGTCGTGGTGTCGATGCTCAACGACATGGGCGTGGCCGTGTACGAGCAGACGCCCGACGCCGAGACGCTGCTGCTCACCAACACCGGCCCGACCGCCGCCACCGAGGAAGAGGCCGAGGAAGAGGCCGAAGCCGCCCTGTCCACCGTGGACAGCGAGTTCGGCCGCACGACCGACCCCGTGCGCATGTACATGCGCGAGATGGGCACGGTGGAACTGCTCACGCGCGAAGGCGAAATCGAAATCGCCAAGCGCATCGAGAACGGCCTGATGGCGATGATGGAGGCCATCTCCGCATCGCCCGCCACCATCGCCGAAATCCTGCGCCTCGCGCAGGACATCCGCGATGGCAAGGTCGTCATCTCCAGCATCGTCGACGGCTTCTCCAACCCGAACGAGGCCGACGACTACGTGGCCGAGGAAGACTTCGACGAGTTCGACGCCGACGACGACGACGACGGCTCGGGCGGCTCGAAGGCGCTCACCAAGAAGCTCGAGGAGCTGAAGGCGCAGGCGCTGGAACGCTTCGACCGCATTGCCAGCCTGTTCGAGAAGGTGCACAAGGTCTACGACAAGGAAGGCTGGGGCACGCCGCACTACCACAAGGCGCAGCACGCCCTGTCCGAGGAGCTGATGACCATCCGCTTCACGGCCAAGACCATCGAGAAGCTGTGCGACCTGGTGCGCTCGCAGGTGGACGACATCCGCAAGAAGGAACGCGAGCTGCGCCGCATCATCGTGGACAAGTGCGGCATGCCGCAGGAAATCTTCATCAAGGAGTTCCCGCCCAACCTGCTGAACCTGAAGTGGGTGGAGAAGCAGGCCGCCGCCGGCAAGCCGTGGAGCACGGTGATCCAGCGCAACATCCCCGCCATCCAGGAACTGCAGCAGAAGCTGACGGACCTGCAGTCGCGCGTGGTGGTTCCGCTGGGCGAGCTGAAGGAAATCAACAAGCGCATGAACGAGGGCGAGGCGTCGTCGCGCGAGGCCAAGAAGGAAATGATCGAGGCCAACCTGCGCCTCGTGATCTCCATCGCCAAGAAGTACACCAACCGCGGCCTGCAGTTCCTGGACCTGATCCAGGAAGGCAACATCGGCCTGATGAAGGCGGTGGACAAGTTCGAATACCGCCGCGGCTACAAATTCTCGACCTACGCCACGTGGTGGATCCGCCAGGCCATCACGCGCTCGATCGCCGACCAGGCGCGCACCATCCGCATCCCGGTGCACATGATCGAGACCATCAACAAGATGAACCGCATCAGCCGCCAGCACCTGCAGGAGTTCGGCTTCGAGCCCGACGCCTCCATCCTGGCCGCCAAGATGGACATCCCAGAGGACAAGATCCGCAAGATCATGAAGATCGCGAAAGAGCCGATCTCCATGGAAACGCCGATCGGCGACGACGACGACTCGCACCTGGGCGACTTCATCGAGGACACCGGCAACACGGCGCCCATCGAAGCGGCCATGCAGGCGGGCCTGCGCGACGTGGTGAAGGACATCCTGGACTCGCTTACCCCGCGCGAAGCCAAGGTGCTGCGCATGCGCTTCGGCATCGAGATGTCGACGGACCACACGCTGGAAGAAGTCGGCAAGCAGTTCGACGTGACGCGCGAGCGTATCCGCCAGATCGAGGCGAAGGCGCTGCGCAAGCTGAAGCACCCGTCGCGGTCGGACAAACTGCGGTCGTTCATCGACACGCTCTGACGTCATCCCCGCGCAGGCGGGGACCAGGGCTTCACGGAAGGCGCCGCAAGGCGCCTTTCTTCATTGGCAGCCGCGGCTAGCGCGCCAGGAACCCGACCTTCCGGGCAAAGCTGGCCAGCGGCTCTTGCCACAACGCCCCACCATTGACCAGCAGCTGGTGCCCATCACCACCGGCATCGGCCGTGACCACCAGTTCGCTGTCGCTGCCGCCCTGCCGGAAGGCCGCGTGCCACGACCGCGGCGCCTCGCGGCCCCAGTAGCGGTCGTCGGCTGCGTAAATCCAGACGCTCGGCACGCGTGTGCTGCGGCCCAGCGTGGCGTAAGCGGCGGCCATCAGGTCGGGACGGCAGCTTTGTCCCGGCGATGCAACGGGGTTGCCCGCCGTGCCTCCGGAGAAGTTGACGATGCCGCGCACGCCCACCGGGTTCGCAGCGGCTACGGCAACGGCCGCCAGGCCGCCCAGCGAGTGGCCTTCCACCAGCATGCGGTCGCGCTGCACCCAAGGCTGCCACTGCGCCCATTCGTAGGCCGCCAGCGCCGGTTCACGCGCAGCCTGCGCCACGCGCAGGAAATCGGGTTCGCCGACGCATTCGCCTTCGGCCCAGCGCGCACCGGTGTCTTCCACATCGGGCCCCCCGGTCGCGCCATACCCCGGCCGCACGGGCGCGATGACCGCCACGCCCTGCCGCAGCCACCACTGCGCATGGCCCGGGGGCACCGCGCTTTCGAGGTTGTCGCGCAGCGAGCGGTTCAACGCGCGCCCATGCAGGTAGATGACGGTGGGGAACGGCCCCCGGCCTTCTGGTTTGTAGATGTGAACCACCATGTCGCGGCCGCCGCGCAAACGCACGGTCGCCTGCCCGGGCTGCAGGTCACCCGGCTGCGCGACGGAAGCCGGCCCGAGCAGGGGCGCGACCGCGATGAGCAAAACGAGCAGCAGCGTTCGCATGCCGGGCATTCTGGCAAGCCCGGCAGCGCCGCCCGGTAGGACGAAAGCTAGAACATGGTCTCCTGGTACCTGTCGTGCTTGCCGTCGGTGCGCGGCTGCAGCAGCTGGACCTGGGGCTCATCCACGCACTCGGCTTCGTAGCGCTTGCCGCAATCGGGGCAGGCATATTCCTGCGGGTGGTCCTGCACATGGGGCGTGTGCATGGCCAGCACGCGGAAGCGCGCCCCGCAGTAAGCGCAGGACCTCTCGAAGATCGTGACGCCGGCTTCCATGGCCGGAAGTATGCGCCGCACCACGCGCGGCAGCAACTACGCCACGGCCTCCAGCGCCATCATGCCCGCCGCCGTATTGGAGATGGGGATGTGGTAGTTGGTGTGCACCTTGCGCACCTGCCCCGGTACCGCGGCACGCGTGGCCAGCCACATCAGCAGCTCCACGCCCTGCGTGCCCGTCTTCTCGACGAGCTCGTGGATGCTGAACCGAGTGGCCCATTGCGGGTCGTCGACAAGGCTCTCCATGAACTTCAGGTCGAACGGCTTGTTGATGAAGCCCGCACGCGCGCCATCCAGCTGGTGCGACAAGCCACCCGTTCCGATCACGACCACGCGCTTGTCGCTGTCCCACGAGCTGATGGCTTCACCTACGGCGCGCCCCAGGTCGAAGCAGCGCCTGGCCGTGGGCAACGGGAACTGCACGGTGTTGATGCAAACCGGCACCGTCGTCACGGGGCACTCCCCTTCCGGCCAGAACAGCTTGAGCGGCAGCGTGAACGCGTGGTCCACCAGCATCTCCTGGCAGGTGGTGATGTCGAACTCGTGGTTCACCAGGTGCTCGATCAGGTGCCACGACAGGTCCGGCTCGCCGCGGAACGGCGGCAGCGTGGGAATGCCCCAGCCTTCGTCGGCATTGCGGTATTCCGGCGCCGCGCCGACGGCGAAGGTCGGCATCTTGTCCAGGAAGAAGTTGAGGCCGTGGTCGTTGTAGAACACCACTGCGACATCGGGCTTCACCTCGCGCAGCCATTCGTGCACCGGCAGGAAGCCGTCGAAGAAAGGCTTCCAGTACGGCTCGCCCTGCAGCCCGCGGGCGATCGCGCCGCCGATGGCGGGCACGTGGGAGGTGGTCAGCCCACCGATGATTCTTGCCATTCCCAGGCCTCCTCGCCTTCCAGTCTGTCGGGCTGGTCGTTGTGCCGCACCAGCATCGCCTTGAAGGCATCCTTGGTCATGCCGGTCTGCGCGGCGCCCAGGTCCTGCACGTCCAGGCCGAGGATGCCGGCGAACTTGGCCAGGTAGTAGACGTTGCCGCCGGCTGCGAGCAGCCCCAGCACGTCGCGCTTGCGGATGGCGGCGGCCTGCGGCTCGCCCACACCGTAGTGGCGCATGTAGGCCTCTTCGTCACGCTTGAACGCGGCACGGTTGGACGCGTCGTTGAACGAGAAGCACATCTTGTTGAGGGCATAGCCCTTGCGGGCCTGCGCCCCGTCGAACAGGGTCGTGCCCGGTATGTCCTGCTGCTGGCGCATGGCAACTCCGGAAGTTGCCCACCATGGTGCCGGGCACGCGCGTGCGCGTGCTGACGCAGGTCAAGTGGCGGTCAAGGCATCGAGAAAACGACCTCGCCCGAGACCGGGTCGGTCACGCCGAGGCCGTTGCCCAGGTCTTCCAGCGTGTCGCGGAAGCTGTCCAGCAGCGCGATCATCTTCGGCCGCGCACCGGCGATGTCCTCGAAGTTGTCCCATTCGCCGATGAAGCAGAAGCTGCGCTCGCCGGTTTTCACCAGCGAGGCCTTGCGGATGCCGCCGAAGCCCGTGTCGGACTTCCGGTGGGCGTCGATGAAGTCCTGCTCGCGGCCGGGCTTGACGCGGAAACGCACGATGTTGAAGGCAGTCATGGGTGTCTCCTTGCGGGGCTGCGATTGTGCTACCGGCGAGGGGGCGCAGGCAAGAAGACGATCGCTTCCAGCCCGGGCGCCGCATTGCGCAGCGTGAGCCTGCCACCGTGGGCCAGCGCCACCAGCTTCGACAGGTAGAGCCCCAGGCCGACGCCCCCGGTCGCGCGTATACGCGATTTGTCGGGCCGCCAGAAGGCTTCGGCCAGGTGCGGCAAGGCGGCTTCGTCCACGCCCGGGCCGTGGTCGCGCACCCGCAGGTCGATGCCGAGCTCGGTGGAGCGCAACGTGACCGTCGGCACGGGCGCACCCGGCGGCGTGTGGCGCACCGCATTGTCGAGCAGGTTGCGCAGCAGCAGCTTGATGCGCGTGCGGTCGAGCTGCATCGGCGCAACGCTGGCCAGGTCCGTCTCGATGGCAGCTCGTTGTGCGCCGACGACCTCATCGACCAGCGAGGGCAAATCCGTCTCTTCCAAGTGCAGCGCCGCATGGCCTTGCCCGAGCCGCTCGCTTTCGAGCAAGTCGGTCACCAGGCCCGCCATCTCCTGCAGGTCGCGCAGCAGCGCGGCGCGGCGCTCGCCGGTCGTGCCCGACTCGTCGAGCAACTCGGTGTTCAGGCGCGCGCGCGTGATCGGGCTGCGCAATTCATGGCTGATGGCGAGCAGCAGGGCACGCTTGGCTTCCAGCATGCCGTGGATGCTCGAAGCCATCTGGTTCACGTCACCCGCCAGGTCGCCGAGCTCGTCGCGCCGCCGCACCGGAATGGGCTGCCCGAAACTGCCTTGCCCGAAGCGCTGTGCCCCCGCACGGATGTCGTCCAGCGGGCGCAGCAAGCGCCGCACATAGGCGTAGGCGAGCCAGGTGATGCCCAGCAGCGCCACCAGCGTGATCCAGCCGACCACGCGCGGGCGGTGCCGCCAGGGCCGCGTGTTCAGGCCGAACTCGATGCGGTGGCCGTCGGCGGTGGTGCGCGCCAGCAGGCTGTCGCCCAGCCGCCAGTCGTCGCGCCTTTCCCAGTAGCGCTGCTCGTAGCTGTCGTCGTCCGCGCTCTGCCAGTTGAGTTCGGGCCCCGAGATCCGGATGCGCAACGGCAGCCGCTCGGTCAGGCTCCGTGCGCGGTCGCGGCTCGGCGGCGAGCCGATCTCTTCGGCCAGCCGGTCGACGTAGTCGGCGATCAGGGGCTTGGCCGCGTCGCGCCAGCCGACGCTCAGTGCATGCTGCGCGCCTCCGAAGAAGATGGCCGCCAGCGCCGCGGCAAGCAGCAGGAACATGGCGACGATGCGCGCCCTGAGCGAATGGCGAAAGCGACGGTGCACCCGCCGGTGCCACGCGGGCGCATCAGCCATGTGCGCCCTGCGCGCGCAAGGCGAGCGCGTAGCCCGCATTGCGCAAGGTCTTGATCGCGTCCACCGGCTCCAGCTTCTTGCGCAGCCGGCTCACCACGATGTCGACGGCGCGCGTGTAGAGCTCCGCTTCATGCCCGCGCAGGTGGTTCAGGATGTCGTCGCGGCTGAACACCTTGCCCGGCTCGCGGGCCAGCAGCAGCAGCAGGTCGAACTCGGTGCTGGTGAGTTCCACCGGGTCGCCCTGCCGCAGCACCGTGCGGGTGACGGCGTCGACCACCAGGCCTTCGAAGCGCAGCCGGCCATCGGATGCCGCCGGGCCACGGCGCCGCAGCACGGTCTGCAATCGCGCCACCAGCTCGCGCGGCTCGAAAGGCTTGGGCAGGTAGTCGTCGGCCCCCAACTCCAGGCCGACCACCCGGTCCATCACTTCGCCGCGCGCGGTGAGCATCACGATGGGGATGTCGCTTTCGCTGCGGATGGCACGGCACAGGGCGAAGCCGTCCATCTCGGGCAGCATCACGTCGAGGATGGCGGCGTCGAAGCCGCCCGCGCGCAGGCGCTCGAGCCCCTCGCTCGGGCGCGTCGCCTGCTCCAGCTGCATGCCGAAACGTTCGACGTACGCGGCGAGCGGCTCGCCCAGGCCTCGGTCGTCGTCGATCAGCAGCAGGCGCGGCATGGCGCCCATTCTGCGCCCGTCACGAGCGCCACCAGCCGTGGCGGCCGCGCCGCTCCATCAGCTCGCGCACCTTGGCCTGCTGCGCCGCATTCAGGCTGTCGTAGAAGTCGCCCAGCGCCGCAATCACTTCAGGGCTCTTGGCCTGCACCGCGGCGGTCTTCTCGTTGACGAGTGCCTGCGCCTTGCTGCGGTCGAACTTCTCGCCGGCAACCAGCGCCTTGGCCTGTTCGCGGGGGTAGGCGTTCTGCCCCACCAGGGCGGTGCGCTGTTCCTCGAGCTTGCCGGCCAGCACCGTGAGCTTGGCCTTCTGCTCGCCGTTCAGCTCGAGCCGCCCGGCGATGCGGTCGATGACCTTGTCGCGCACCCTGGCGCGTTCTTCCGTCGTCATCTTCGACCAGCCGTGGTGGTCGTGGCGATGGCCGCAGGCGGCGAGGCCGCCGAAGGCGATCGATGCGCCGAGCACGCCCAGCAGGGTGCGGCGAAGCCAGGTTCTCATGGTGTTTCCTCGGGTGGGGTTGGACATGGCCTGCATCGTCGCGCCGGCGCCCGCAGGGATCATCGCGGCGGGGTATCGCTTCTTTTCGTTTTGTTTCGGCCCGCCGCGTAAGATGGCGCCTCCGATGCCCGAGCAACCTCCCGAGCTGCGCGCCGCCAACCGGCGCAGCATCATCGCCATGTCGGCCGGCATGGCCAGCTTCGTCACCAACGATTCGCTCGTGAAGTACGTGAGCGAGTCGCTGCCCTCCTCGCAACTCATTTTCATGCGCGGCGTGTTCGCCACCCTGCTGGTGCTGGCCGTCGCCCATGCGCTGGGTGCCACGCGCCAGGCCGGCGCCTTGCTGGACCGGCGCGTGCTGCTGCGGGCAGGCTTCGACGCGCTCGCGACGGTCGTCTACCTCACCTCGCTGTTCCACCTGCCGATCGCCAATGCCACGGCGATCAACATGGCCACGCCGCTTGTCATCACGCTGATGGCGGTGCTGCTGTTCGACGAGAAGGTGCGCTTGGGGCGTTGGCTCGCCATCGCAGTCGGCTTTGCAGGGGTGCTGCTGATCGTGCAGCCGACGCCTGCCTCCTTCAACGCGTATGCCATCCTGTGCCTGCTGGGCACGGTGCTGCATGCAGCGCGCGACTTGACGACACGCACGATCCACCGCGGGATTCCCACCGTCCTGGTGACGCTCAGTACGGCGGTCGCGGTCACCATGCTCTCCGGCGCCTGGGGCCTGTTCCAGGACTGGCAGCCCATGAGCGCCGCGCAACTCGGGCTGCTCGCGCTTGCCGGCGTGTTCCTGTCGGGCGGCTATTTCCTGCTGACGGTGGCCATGCGCAATGGCGAGATGAGCCTGGTGGCGCCGTTCCGCTACACCGGGCTGCTGTTCGCGCTGGTGATCGGATTCGTCGTGTGGGGTGACGTGCCGAATGCCGTCGCCTTCTCAGGCATCGCGTTGCTTGCCGGGGCCGGGCTCTACGTGCTGCGCGCGCGCTAGTCGCCGGGGAACTCTTCGGTGTCGACTTCGCTACGCGCCTGCGCGTTGTAGCGGTTGCCGCGCACCGTGTCGTGGTTGATGTGCGCTTCGAGGCGCGCCAGGAGGCCCGGCGGGAGCTTCACCCCGGCTGCAGCGATGTCTTCGTGCAGGTGATCGACGCGGGTCGTGCCCGGGATGGGGATGATGTGCTCGCCCTTGTGCAGCAGCCAGGCGAGTGCCAGTTGCGCAGGCGTGCACCCTGCTTCCCGCGCCAGGGCCTTGTAACCCGCCAGCAGTTCCAGGTTGGCGGCGTAGTTCGCGGGCTCGAAGCGCGGCATGCCGCGGCGGATGTCCTTGGCTTCGAGTGCTGCCACGTCATGCAGCGCATCGCACAGGAAGCCGCGCGCGACGGGGCTGAAGGCCACGAAGGCGATGCCGAGTTCGCGGCAGGTGTCCAGCACGGCGATCTCGGGGTTGCGCGTCCACAGCGAATACTCGGTCTGCACGGCGGTGATCGGGTGCTCGGCGTGGGCTTTGCAGATCGTGGCGGCCGACACCTCCGACAGGCCGATGGTGCGCACCTTGCCCTGCTCCACCAGCCGGCCCAATGCGCCGACGCTCTCTTCCACCGGCACCTTCTTGTCCCAGCGGTGCAGGTAGTACAGGTCGATCACTTCGGTCTGCAGGCGGCGCAGGCTGTCTTCGCAATTGCGCACGAGCGACTCGGGCCTGCCGTCGATCACACGCCGCGCCACGCCGTCGTCGCCGGTCACCCCGCCCAGGCCACCCTTGCTGGCCAGGGTGAACTTGCGGCGGTGCGGCTTCATCACGCGGCCGACCAGGGTCTCGTTCGCGCCGAAGCCGTACAGCGCGGCCGTGTCGAACATCGTCACCCCGGCATCCAGCGCGGCCAGCAGCAGCCGCTCGGCATCTTCCGCCGGCGGCGGCGTGCCGTAGGCGTGCGACAGGTTCATGCAGCCGAGGCTGATCTCCGAAACGGCAAAAGCCCCGATGCGCCTCGGCTTCACGACAACTGCTGCTCCAGCTGGTGCAGCACCTCGTAGCACGGCAGCACCTGCCGCACGCTGGCGTTGGGCTCGCGGCCTTCGCGGATGGCGGCGATGAACTCACGGTCCTGCAGCTCGATCCCGTTCATCGACACGTCGACCTTGGACACGTCGAGCTTCTCGTCCTTGCCGTTGAACAGGTCGTCGTAGCGGGCGATGTAGGTGGCCGTGTCGCCGATGTAGCGGAAGAAGGTGCCCAGCGGCCCTTCGTTGTTGAACGACAGCGACAGCGTGCAGATGGCGCCGTTCTCGGCCTTCAGCTGGATGCTCATGTCCATGGCGATGCCCAGCACCGGGTGGATCGGCCCCTGCACCGCGTTGGCCTTCACCACGCGGCTGCGCGTCTGGTACTGGAACAGGTCCACCGTGTGCGCGGCGTGGTGCCACAGCAGGTGGTCGGTCCAGCTGCGCGGCTGGCCCAGCGCGTTCATGTTGGTGCGGCGGAAGAAGTACGTCTGCACGTCCATCTGGTGGATGTTGAGCTCGCCCGCCACGATGCGCTGGCGCACGTACTGGTGGCTCGGGTTGAAGCGGCGCGTGTGGCCGCACATGGCCACCAGCCCGGTCTTCTCCTGCTCGGCCACCACGGCCTGGCCGTCGGCCAGCTTGTCGCACAGCGGGATCTCGGCCTGCACGTGCTTGCCGGCCCTCAGGCAGGCGATCGATTGCTCCGCATGCATCTGCGTGGGCGTGCACAGGATCACCGCATCCACGTCGGCGCGCGCCAGCGTCTCGTCGAGTTCCGTGGTCACGTGAGCGATGCCGTACCTGGCCGCGACTTCCTTCGTCTTGTCCAGCTCGCGGCCGATCACCGAAGTGACTTTCACGCCGTCAATCAGCTTCAGCGCATCCAGGTGCTTCTGGCCGAAAGCGCCGGCACCGGCCAGCGCCACGTTGATCGGTTTCGTCATTTCAGTTGTTCTCCATGATCATGTGGCCCACCGCCGTGTTCGACGCGGGCACGTGGTAGAAGCGATGCTTCACCGTCGGCTTGTTGCCGCCCGCCACATCGGCCATCGCGCCGCGCGCGATCAGCCACATGACGAGCTCTATGCCTTCGCTGCCGGCCTCGTTGACGTACTCCATGTGCGGAACCTTGGCCAGGCCTTCGGGGTCGTCCGTCAAGCGGTCCAGGAAGCGGTTGTCCCATTCGCGGTTGATCAGGCCCGCGCGCGGCCCCTGCAGCTGGTGGCTCATGCCGCCCGTGCCCCAGACCTGCACGTCGAGGTCCTCGTCGAAGCTCTCCACCGCCTTGCGGATGGCCTGCCCCAGGCGGAAGCAGCGCATGCCGCTGGGCACGGGGTACTGCACCACGTTGACGGCGAACGGGATCACCTTGAAAGGCCACTCTTTCGGCTGCCCGCACATCAGCGACAGCGGCACGGTGAGGCCGTGGTCCACGTCCATCTTGTTGACGATGGTCAGGTCGAAGTCCTGCTGGATCACCGACTGCGCGATGTGCGCCGCCAGTTCCGGCGCGCCCTCGACATCGGGCACCGGCCGCGGGCCCCAGCCCTCGTCGGCCACCTTGTACTGGGCGGCCGTGCCGATGGCGAACGTCGGGATCATCTCCAGGCTGAACGCCGTGGCGTGGTCGTTGAAAACGAGGAACACCACGTCGGGCGTGTTGTCCTTCAGCCATTGCCGCGAGAAATCGTAGCCGGCAAAGACCTTCTGCCAGTACGGCTCCTGCGCCTTGCCGAGGTCCATCGCGGCGCCGATGGCCGGCACGTGCGATGTGTAGACGGATGCGGTGATGCGTGCCACTTACTTCCTTCCCCATTGCGGATCGCGGCCGCCGTTGATCATCATGTCGCGGTACTCTTCTTCCGACATGCCGGTCATGGAGCCGGCCATCTGCTGGAAGCTCTTGCCGTCGGTGGCGCCGATCTTCGCCAGGAAGTAGATGTTGCCGCCCAGCTGTATGCAGCGGTTCAGGTCGCGCGCCAGCACGGCCTGCTTCTGGTCCTCGGTCATCGGCCACTCGTCGAGGTAGGCGCGCTCGTCGCGCTTGAAGCGCTCGCGGTTGGCGGCCTTCATCAGCGACATGCAGAACTGGTTGAGCCAGTAACCCATGCGGCTTTGCTCGGCGTCGAAGATGGTGGTGCCGGGGACGTTCTTGTATGGCTTGTCGAGCGGCATCGTCAGCTCCAGTACAAACGGGTCGGGTTGTCGACCAGCAGCTTGCGCTGCAGTTCGGGCGTGGTGGAGATGTGCGGGATGAAGTCCACCAGCAGGCCGTCGTCGGGCATGTGGTCCTTCAGGTTCGGGTGCGGCCAGTCGGTGCCCCACAGCACGCGGTCGGGGAAGGTGTCGACGACCTTCTTCGCGAACGGCACCACGTCGCGGTAGGCGGCCTGCTCGCCGTCGAGGGCTCGCGGGCCCGTCACCGACAGCCGCTCGGGGCAGCTCACCTTGCTCCACACCTTGGGGTGCTCGCGCATGAACTTCAGGAACAGCTCGAACTCGGGCCCGTCCACCGGCTTCGTCACGTCGGGCCGGCCCATGTGGTCCACCACCACGGTGGTCGGCAGGCTGGTGAAGAAGTCCCACAGCTCGGGCAGGTCGACCGCTTCGAAATAGATCACGACGTGCCAGCCGAGCGGCGCGATGCGCGCGGCGATTTCCATCAGTTCGTCCTTCGGGGTGAAGTCCACCAGCCGCTTGACGAAGTTGAAGCGCACGCCGCGCACGCCGGCTTCGTGCATCTCGCGCAACTCGGCGTCGGTGACGCTGCGCCGGACGGTCACCACGCCGCGCGCCTTGCCGTTGGAAGACTTCAGAGCGTCGATCAGCGCACGGTTGTCGGCGCCGTGGCAGGTGGCCTGCACGATGACGTTCCTGTCGAAGCCCAGGTGGTCGCGCAGCGCGAACAGTTGCTCCTTGCTGGCATCGCAAGGCGTGTACTTGCGCTCCGGCGCGAACGGGAACAGGCGGCCGGGGCCGAACACGTGGCAGTGCGCATCGACGCTGCCGGGCGGCACCTTGAACTTCGGATTGCAGGGTTCGGCGTACCAGTCGAGCCAGCCGGGAGTCTTGGTGAATTCCATCTCAATCCATATATCGCAGGCCGGCTTTTTCCAGGCCCTCGCGCATCTTGTACATGTCGAGGCCCAGCACGCCCGAGGCGAGCCTGGCGCGCTTTTCGCCTTCGTTCGCTTCGCGCGCGGTCGCGGCTTCGAGCGCCTTCTTCGCCTGCGCAGCGGGCACGCAGACGACGCCATCGTCGTCGGCCACGATCACGTCGCCCGGATGCACCAGCGCGTCGGCGCAGACCACCGGGATGTTCACCGAGCCAAGCGTCGCCTTCACCGTGCCCTTGGCGCTGATTGCCTTGCTCCACACCGGGAACTGCATTTCGGTGAGCGTCTTCACGTCGCGGCAGCCCGCGTCGATGACCAGCGCCAGCGCGCCACGCGCCTGGAACGAGGTGGCCAGCAGGTCGCCGAAGTACCCGTCGGTGCACGGCGCCGTGACGGCCGCCACGACGATGTCGCCGGGCTGGATCTGCTCGGCCACGACGTGCATCATCCAGTTGTCGCCCGGGTGCAGCAGCACCGTGACGGCCGTGCCCGAGACCTGCACCCCCGGGTAGATGGGCCGCATGTAGGTGTTCATCAGGCCCACGCGGCCCATGGCCTCGTGCACGGTGGCCGACCCGAAGCGCGCCAGCTGGTTGGCCACTTCCGCGTCAGCGCGGTTGATCTTGCGGTGGACTACGCCGATTTCATACATAGGTGATTCCTCATCTTCCTGCGGGGAAAAGAACGCAGAAGACGCAGAAAGAAATACAGAAGACGCAGAAGGAATTCAAAGGTCTTTTCTGCGTCTTTTGAATTTCTTCTGCGTCTTCTGCGTTCCATTCCATGCCTTCAGCTACCACGTGCCTTCAGTCTCGCATCGAGTCGCGGAAACACTCGCCGCGTATTGCCCTCGAAAATCGCATGCCGGTCCTCGGCCGACAGCCGCTCGCAGGCATCGATGTAGCGCTTGGTGTCGTCGTAATAGTGGCCCGTGCCCGGGTCGATGCCGCGCACCGCGCCGATCATCTCGGAGGCGAACAGCACGTTCTTCACGGGGATCACGGTGTTCAGCAGGTCGATGCCCGGCTGGTGGTACACGCAGGTGTCGAAAAAGATGTTGTTCATCACGTGCGTGTCCAGCAGCGGCTTCTTCATCTCCTGCGCCAGCCCGCGGAAGCGCCCCCAGTGGTAAGGCACCGCACCGCCGCCGTGCGGGATGAGGAAACGCAAGGTCGGGAAGTCCTTGAACAGGTCGCCCTGCACGCACTGCATGAAGGCGGTGGTATCGGCGTTCAGGTAGTGCGCGCCCGTCGTATGGAAGCACGCGTTGCACGACGTCGACACGTGGATCATCGCCGGCACGTCGTACTCGACCATCTTCTCGTAGATCGGGTACCACCACTTGTCGGTGAGCGGCGGCTCCTTCCAGTGGCCCCCCGACGGGTCGGGGTTCAGGTTGATGCCGACGGCGCCGTATTCCTCGATGCACTTCACCATCTCGGGGATGCAGGTCTTCGGGTCGACGCCGGGCGACTGCGGCAGCATGGCCACCGGCACGAAGTGGTCGGGGAACAGCTTCGACACGCGGAAGCACAGCTCGTTGCAGATCGCTGCCCACGTGCTCGACACGTTGAAGTCGCCGATGTGGTGCGCCATGAAACTCGCGCGCGGCGAAAACAGCGTCATGTCGTTGCCGCGCTCCTTCATCAGGCGCAGCTGGTTGTTGACGATCGACTCGCTGAGGTCGTCGTCGCTGATCTTCAAGTCCGACACCTTCGGCATGGCGGCCGGGTCCTTGATGCCCGCGATCTGGCGGTCGCGCCATTCGCCCAGCGCAGGCGGCGCGGTGGTGTAGTGGCCGTGGCAATCGATGATGAGGCTCATGGGGGTCCTTCGTTGCGGGCTCAGGCGCTTTGCATGCCGTGCCGTTGCTTGGCCGCCGCCACCGCAGGCGACGCCATGAAAGCGAGCAGCTGCCGCACCGCGGGCTGCCGTTGCGAGGTGGCGCACACGGCGCCCGAGAAAATGGTCGTGATCTGGATCGCAGGCGGTAGGGGGCCGACCACGTCTATGCCCGGCACGTTGACCAGCTCGCTCAGCTGCTGGAAGCCGAGCGCCACATCGCCTTTTGCGACCAGCGATGCGACCGGCACGCCCGCCGGCGCCTGCACGATGCGCTGCTTCACCTGGCCTGCGATGCCCCAGCGCTCGAACAGCTCCAGCAGCGCCGTGCCGCTCGGCCCGGTGGAGTACCCGATGGTGGGCGCAGCCAGCACCGCTTGCTTCACCGCTTCTTCCGACGAAATGTCCGGGTGTGCACTGCCCGCACGAACGGCCACCGACACGCCGGAGCGCACCAGGTCGACGCGGCTGCCCGCGACGGCACTGCCCGCTTCCACCAGCTTGGCGATGGCATGGGACGCAAGCACCACCACGTCGAAGGCTTCGCCCGCCTGCACGCGCCTGGCCGCGTCGACGCCGCCCACCGATTCGAAGACCACGGTGACGCCTTCGAGCCGCTCGTAATCGGCCGACAGCTCCGCCAGCAGCTGGCGGGTGGCCATCGAGGAAATGCCCTTGATCACCTGCGACATTGGTAGACGTTGGTTTCTATAGAGACTCAGATCGGCTCCAGGACCAGCTTGGCCGCCATCTGCACCACCCGGTCTCGCACCGTCGGGATGCCCAGGGGCCGCTCGCCCCCGTCTGCCTTGGGAATGGAGGCGCGCCGTACGACTTGCGCCCCGTACTCGCCCGCGCGCAGCACCTCAGCCAGC
>JACRAY010000002.1 GCA_016213325.1 Burkholderiales bacterium
GTCCTTCTTCGACCACATGGGGCTGGTGTCGCTGGTGGACCTCCACCGGCGCTTCCAGAGTCAATCATGAACCGCCGTATGCGGAACCGCACGTACGGTGGTGTGGGAGGACGGAGAGGGTAACCTCTCCTCCTACCTAATGGACAATCGCCGCATGCGCACCGCCATCGTCTCAGCCATGCACGAGGAACTGGCCGCCGTGCTGGCCCTGATGCCCGACGAGCAGAAGCAGCCGCTGGCGGGGCGCGACTTCTGGGTGGGGCACCTGCACGGGCACGACGTGGTGGCGGTGCTGTCGCGCATCGGCAAGGTGGCGGCAGCCACCACCGCCACGGCGCTCATCGAACGCTTCGAGGTGGACCGCATCGTCTTCACCGGCGTGGCCGGCGGCCTGGCGCCGGGCGTTGAGGTGGGGCACGTGGTGGTGGCCGACGGTTTCATGCAGCACGACCTGGACGCGTCGCCGATCTTCCCGAAGTACCAGGTGCCGCTGTACGGCACCGACCGCTTCGCGACCGACGCGAAGCTCACGCAGCAGCTGGATGCCGCCGTGCGCGTGGCGCTGCCGGGGTCACGGCTGCATCGCGGCCTGGTCGCCAGCGGCGACCGCTTCGTGTCCACCACCGGCGAGAGCCGCGCGCTGCAGGCTGCGCTGCCCGAGGCACTGGCCGTGGAAATGGAAGGTGCCGCGGTGGCCCAGGTATGCCATGACTACGGCGTGCCCTTCGCCGCCGTGCGCACGATCTCTGATAGAGCCGACGATGAAGCGCATGGCGACTTCCTGCGCTTTATCCAGGAAGTGGCGAGCAGACATTCGGCGGCGATCGTTGAGGCTTTTCTTCGGGGTGGCTAACGCCTACTTCAACAGCCAGGTCGCCCCGATCGTCCAGCCCGAGACCCCCGGCCCGCTCAAGCGATGCGCGTGGCTCGCATCGACCGACAGCGTCTCGCTCACCGCCCAGCGCACGCCGCCACGCAGCAGGTGGGTCTGCGACTCCACATAGCGTTCCGCCAGCAAGGTCCAGCCCGCACGCGCCGTCCACTCGGCTGAGATGCCCGAGCGGTTGTCGTTGGGCCCGCCATGGACGAAGTCGCGTCCCAGGTTCAGGTGCAAGGCGACATCGTCGCGCGGCGCCCAGGTGAGCAAGGCCAACGCGGTGGTGCCTTGGTAACGCGGCCGCGCGTGGTTGGCCCACACAGGGACCAAGACCACGCCACCGCTGAAGCCTTCGGCCAGGCTGGTCGCCCACTTCACCTGCCCGCTCCAGCCGGTCTGCGAGGCGCCGCCGGCGCGCGCGTAGTCGGCGCCGATGCCGAGTTCCACCGGGCCGACGCGGCAGCCGGCGGCGGCGTGCAGCAGCTTCTCGGGCCCGCGGGCGCGGGTGAGCCACGATTCGAGTTCGCACTGGCCGGGATCGAGGATGGCGGCGTCGTCGACCGCGTGGTGGCCGCCTGCGGCGAAAGATGAAGCGCCGGCCAGGAAGAAGGCATGGATTGCGGCTTTCGCCGCAATGACAAGGCGCGGGCGCGTCACTTCAACCACCCCCGCTTCCTGAAGTACCACATCGGCACCAGCGCCGAAGCCACCATCAAGCCCAGCGCCAGCGGATACCCGCCCGCCCAATCCAGCTCGGGCATGAACTTGAAGTTCATGCCGTAGATGCTCGCGATCAGTGTTGGAGGCAGCAGGGCGACGCTGGCCACCGAGAAGATCTTGATGATCTTGTTCTGGTTGATGTTGATGAAACCGACGGTGGCGTCCATCAGGAAGTTGATCTTGTCGAACAGGAAGGCTGTGTGGCTGTCCAGCGACTCGATGTCGCGCAGGATCTGCCGCGCGTCCTCGAACTGCTCCGCGGTCAGCATACGGCTGCGCATCATGAAGCTCAGTGCGCGGCGCGTATCCATCACGTTGCGGCGGATGCGGCCGTTCAGGTCTTCCTGCCGCGCAATGGCGCCCAGCACCTCGCCGGCCTTCTCGTCGGTCACCTCGCCGGCCAGCACCGCCTTGCCCACCTTCTCCAGCTCGTCGTAAATGCCTTCCAGCGTGTCGGCCGAATACTCGGCGTCGGCATCGAACAGCTTCAGCAGCACTTCCTTGGCGTCTTCGATCAGCCCCGGCGCACGGCGCGCCCGCAGGCGCAGCAGGCGGAACACCGGCACGTCTTCGTCGTGGATCGAGAACAGCACGCCATGGCTCTTGAGCGCCGCATTCTGCAGGTTCAGGATGAACGCCACGCGCACGGCGCGCGGCTCCTCGTCGTCGGCTATCAGGAAGTCGCTGCGGATGTGCAGGTCGCCGTTGTCTTCTTCGTAGAAGCGGGCCGACTCCTCGATGTCCTCGTCCATCGCGTCTTCGGGGATGGACAGGCCGTAGTACTGCTTGACCCAGCGCTTTTCTTCCAGGCTGGGCGACTCCAGGTCCACCCAGATCGGCTGGAACTTGGACAGCTCCTCCAGCGAATCGATCTCTTCCTGGAAGAGGCGGCCGTTCGCCAGGGTGAAGATGTTCAGCATTTAGCCGGGCATTCTAAGTGCCCGGCGTTACCGGCGCCTTGCTCCACAGCCTGAGTTTGTCCTCGGTGGCCCACGAAAAGTTCACGAAGTCGGGCCGGCCATGCACGATGCCGTTGAAGACGTCGCGCCGGGTGTGCAGGATGCGCCGCGGGTGCTGCGCAATCTGGCCCTCGTCCTTCAGGAACACCGCGACAAAGTCGTTCCAGCCGTCGCGGTCGCGCGGGCTCTGGACGCTGGTGTACGACTCCAGCAGGGCGGGGCGCAGGCCGCAGCGCCGTGCCCAGGTCACCAGCGCCAGCCCGCTGTCGGGGTAGAAGCGCCAACAGTCCACCGGGTGGCGGTGGAAAGCGCCGTTCGACGGGGCGTTGATGTACAGGACGCCCTGCGGCCGCAGCACGCGCAGCATCTCGAGGAACAGCACCCAGAAGAGCTCTGCATGCTCCAGGCACGACGAGCTGACCACCACGTCAGCCGAGGCGTCGGCGAAGGGCAGCACGTAGGGGTCGGACTGCTTCACGTCGACGCCGGGGCCGTCGCAGATGTCGACCCCGACGTAGTCCACGCCCGGCGGGCATACCTGCCGCAGGGACCCGTTCTCGTCATAGGCGCCCACGTCCACGATGCGCGGCCGCTCGAAGGCCGGCAGGTAGGCGTGGAAGAATTCCTGGCCGCTGCGCAGCGCCGTCTCGTGCATGGCTCAGGCCGCGCTGACGGCCGCCGTGGCGCCGACCCCGAAGAACGCCAGCACGTCGTCCTTGCGGGCATACGCGTCCTGCTCGCCCATCTTCATCAGCTGCTGCACGAACCCCGGCTCGAACAGCAGGTAGCTCGCCAGCGCGCCGCCGCCATTGCGCATGGCGCCCAGGCCGCCCAGCGCGCGGCGCACGGTGGGCGGCAGCGCCACCACATGCTGCTGCGCCACAGCGTCCAGCGACTGCGAAGGCTGGATTGCCAGCACCTCGATCGGCCGGTACGGCATCACTGCGGCCACCTCGCGCGGCAACTGCTTCAGCGTGCGCGCGATGCGCTGCGTCTGCTCCACGTCGGCCTGCAGCGTGTCGTGGAATACGCTGGCCATGGCATGCCCCGCAATGCCGCCCATGGTGGGCTCGCCGGCGGCGCCGTCGCCCAGCAGGCTGGAGCGCTGGGGTTGGCCGACACCCACCACCAGCACCTTGTGCGCGCCCAGGTGCACGGCCGGCGACAGCGGCGACACCTGCCGCATCGAGCCGTCGCCGAAGAACTCGCGCCGGCCGTCCACCCACAGCGGCGTCGCCGGGAACAGGAAGGGGATGGCGCTGGAGGCGATCAGGTGCTCGATGGTCAGCGGCTGGAACTCGGCGCGGCGGCCGGGGCGGTTCCAGCTTTCCATGCGCGAATCGCGCGCGGTGTGGCAGAAGGTCCAGTGCACGCCGCTGGTGTAGCTTGACGCGGTCACGGCCACGGCGTCGATGGCCTTGGCCTGCAGCGATTCCTCTATGCCCTGCAGCGAGATCGCGCGGTGCAGCGTGTCCACCAGCGGCATGTTGTCCAGGATGGCGCCGCGCTTGCGGGCGTGCCCCCACAGCTTGACGGCGGCCAGCAGGCGCGAGAAGCCCACCCACATGGGTGCCTCCAGCGTGTACACGCCGCCGCAATGCAGCTCGCCCCAGAACCTGGACAGGCCGTCGAAGGCGGGCAGGCCGTCGCGCGCGGTGCTGGCGAGGTAGGCCACGTTCAGCGCCCCGGCCGACGTGCCCACCAGCACCTCGAAAGGAAACTTCGCCTGTTTCTGGTGCTGCAAGTCCAGCATGGCCGCGATGGCCTGCAGCACGCCGACCTGGTAGGCCGTGCGCGCACCGCCGCCCATCAAGACCAGGGCGGTGATGATGCGGCTGGGGCGGGTCAGGCCCGCGTGGATGACGGTGCCCAGACTCATTTGTGACTTGTTTGGAGCCTTTCCGCCTGCCCATGGTAGAGCTTCGCGCCTTTCGCGCAAGGGTCGAACCCCCAACCCCGACTGCTGGGTTGGCGCCGCAGGACGATTCCTACACTGCTGGGCCAGAACGTCCGACACCAGAGCCTGGAGACGCCCCCTACATTGACCTCTACCGCCGGGCAGCCGCCCGGTGCAGGAGTGCCGATGATCCAGCTAGCGTCAGACCCGAACGCCAGCCGCCTCGACTGGAGGGCTGCCCAGCCCCCCGCCAAGGACGGCGTGCAGCCCGCGGCGCGCGCTCGCAATGGACATGCGTGGCCCTTCATCAGCCAACAGGCCGGCAAGCCCACCGCCGAAGACGAAACCCGCAAACCCAGTCCCGAACACGGGAGCTGAGAGGATTTGGACATGTACAAGGAACCCAAGACTTCCAATCGTTACCACGATACGCCCAGCGACAAGCCGGGCGCTGAACGGGCCGAGCACGGCAACCTGGAGCGGCCGGGCGCACAGGCTCACCCGAAGGCTTCGGGCTGGCGCGTGACCGACTACGCTGCGGCCTGGCGCGCGCGCTAAGCACTTCGCTTCGTAAAGGGCGGCCCATTGGCCGCCTTTTGCGTTTGGTGGGCAGCTATGCTGCCCACCTTGACCGCCACCTCCCTCACCCCCCGCCGCGAACTGGCCCTGCTGCTGACGCTGGCCGGCATCCAGTTCACCCACATCCTCGACTTCATGATCATGATGCCACTGGGGCCGCAGTTCCGCGCGCTCTTCGGCATCACCGACGCGCAGTTCGGGCTGCTTGTCTCGGCTTATACGCTCGCCGCCGGCACCTCGGGGCTGCTGGCCTCCACCTACATCGACCGCTTCAGCCGCAACCGCCTGCTGATCGCGCTTTACACGCTGTTCGGCCTGGCCACGCTGGCCTGTGGCCTCGCGCCGGGCTACGTGGCGCTGATGGTCGCGCGCATCGCCGCCGGCCTGTTCGGCGGTGTGCTGTCGGCTCTGTGCCAGACGATCGTGGCCGACGTCATCCCGTTCGAGCGGCGCGGGCGCGCCATGGGCATCGTCATGACGGCTTTCTCGGTGTCCACCGTGGCAGGGGTGCCGCTCGGCCTGTTCCTGGCAGCCACCTTCAGCTGGCACGCGCCCTTCTTCGCCATCGCCGGCATGTGCGCCGTGCTGGTGGCGCTGGCGGGCGCCACGCTGCCGCCGCTGGATGCGCACATGCAGGGCGAGCGCCACTCCACCATCGGGGGCTTGAAGCGCGTGCTGGCCGACCGCAACCACCAGCGCTCGTTCCTGTTCACGGCGCTCCTGATGTCCGCCGGATTCACCGTCATCCCGTACCTCACGCTGTACCTGCAGGCCAACGCAGGCTTCAACGACCAGCAGATCCCCTATATCTACCTGTGCGGCGGCGCGGTCACGCTGGTCAGCGCGCGGCTGTTCGGCCGCATGACCGACCGCTACGGCAAGGTGCCCACGTTCCGCGTGCTGGCGCTGGCCAACCTGGTGCCGCTGGTGGGCGTCACGCTGGTCGGCGGCGCGCCCATGGCCGTGGTGCTGGTGACCACCACGTTCATGTTCATGCTCATGAGCGGCCGCATGATCCCCGGCATGTCCATCATCACCTCGTCGGCCGAGCCCAGGCTGCGCGGCACTTTCATGACGCTCAACACCTCCGTGCAGTCTGCGGCCATCGGCCTGGCGTCGGTCGCGGGCGGGCTGCTCATCCACCGCGATGCGCAAGGCCATGTCATGGGGTACTGGCACGCCGCGCTGGTGGGCGTGGCGCTCACGCTCGCGGCCGTGTGGCTGGCCCCGCGCATCACCCTCCATGGTGCCACCGCGCCCAGGGCCGAGCCTTCACCGATGAGTAAAAGCTGAGCCATATCAACCACTTGGAACGCCTTTGCAATCAGCCCCGAAGATTGCACGAATTCAATTGCTTTTCGATTCGCCCCCGGGCATAGTGAATTCGTCCCTTCCAATAACCGGCTTTTTTCCCCTGGGGGCGCCACCGCGGAGGTACCCCCCGTTCCAACCGAGTGCAGCTACAGGAGGCTACTCATGAATCTGACGATCAGCGGTCACCATCTCGAAGTAACGCCAGCGCTGAGGAACTACGTGACCACCAAGCTCGATCGCATCACCCGCCACTTCGACCAGGTCGTCGACATCCGCGTGCTACTGACCGTCGAAAAGCAGAAGGAGAAGGAACGAAGGCAGCGTGCCGAATGCAAGATCCACGTGAAAGGCAACGACATGTTTGCCGAGAGCTCCCACGAAGACCTCTATGCAGCGCTCGACGAACTGGTCGACAAGCTGGACCGCCAGGTCATCAGCCACAAGACGCGCATGAAGGACCACCACCACGAAGGCGCCAAGCGCGTGATGTAGCCTGGTTGCTTCGAAGCCATTAAAAAAGCCCCGCATCGCGGGGCTTTTTCATTCGGGTGCCCGGGTCAGGCCACGAAGTCGGAGAACTGCAGCGAGGTCGCGTCGGACACGCCCGCCAGCACGATCACCAGGTCGGCTTCGCCGCTGCCGAAGTTGACTGCCACGTAAGTGTCGGCGCCGTCATCCTGAACGAAGTACTTCACGGTGCTGTTCAGCGCGTCGGCGGCGTTGCGCAGGAAGTCGGCCAGGCTGGTGAAGTCCTGGTCGCGTTCCACGTAGTTGCCCGCACTGCCCGCAGCCAGGTTGAAATCCAGCTTGTCGCCGGCAGTGAAACCGGTGACCACGTCGAAAGCCCCGGCGGTCTTGCCGCTGTCGCCTTTATTCGTGACGATGGTGTCGTTGCCGCCCTGCGAGATGTCGACCAGGTCCACGCCCTTGCCGCCGGTGATGATGTTGGCGCCTTCGTTGCCCCAGATCATGTCGTCGCCCGCGCCGCCGGTGATGCGGCCGGCGCCAGCGTCCGAGAAGCGCAGATCGATCACGGCATCGCCCGCATAGCCGCTGCAGTCGACGTTCCCGACCGTCACCTTGCCGCCGATGTCGAGGGCGAGGTACGACGTGTTGTCCTCCGCGGCGTGGTCGGCGCCATCGAGGATGAACTGTCCCTTGCCGGCCACCACGATGTCGCCGATGACCAGGTCGCCTTCGGTCGCGATGCGGATCGCGACTTCGTGGGTGTCGGCGGTGCCGGCCACGGCCACGTCGAGGTTGCCGATCGTCACGTCGCCGGCGTGGCTTACGTCGAGCAGCACGCTGCCGCCGACAGGTGCTTCTGCCTCCGCGATGTCCGCGACCGACAGGGACACGTTGCCGATCGCCATCTTGCCCGCCCCATCGCTCGCGTAGGCATGCAGGTGGATGTTGGCGAGCGCGCCGTCGGTCACCTTCACCGTCACGTCGCCCACGGTGATGCCCTCGATGTCCCCGGCCTCCACGGAGAATCCCACCCATTGCGCGAGGCCACCGGCCGCGACGTCGATGGCGATGCTCCCCATTACCATCGCGCCCAGCTCGCCGCCCGCCGCGAGGGTCAGCGACTGCCGCGCAGTCGCGTTCTCGCCGACATCCAGCGTTACGTTGCCCATCGCCACGCTGCCGATGTCGCCACCGGCGGCGACCGTCAGGTCGAACGCCGCCGAGGCGCCTTCGCCCACTTGCGCGGTGAAGCTGCCGACGGCGAGGCCGCCTGCGTCCCCCGAGACCACCAGGTCCAGCGAGTCGATGGCTGCCGAGGCATTCTCGCCGAGCACAATCGCCACGTCGCCGATCGTGTAAGTGCCGACTTCTTCGGGCGTGCCGCTGCCCAGCAGGAGGTTCACGCCCGCTGTCGATCCCGCGCCCAGTTGCAGGTCGATGCCGCCCAGTGTGATGTCGCCGAAGGTCCGGCCGCCCAGCGCGACGTTCACCGCCGCGGCTGAGTCGTCGCCGAGGCTGACCACGACACCGTCCAGCCGGAAGTCGCCGACTACGCCGTCTTCGTGGGCGTTGACGATCGTGATGGTGGCCTCCACCTGCGTGGCGTCAACTCCGGCGTGCAGCTCCACCGTGCCGATCGACACGTCGCCCATCTGCTCGAACGTGCCGGAGTACAGGATGTCGAGGTCGATCACGGCCGAGTCGCCGCCGGCAAGTCGCACGTCGCCGATCGTGAAGTCGCCGCCGGTTGCGATGTTGCGGTCCACCTTGGCCAGCGACACCTCGATCACGGAGCCGCCCGACAGGTCCTCGATGGTCGTCGCGCTGACCGCGATGTCGATGTCGCCCACGAGGAAGTCACCCGCGCTGTCCGTGTCCAGGCCTTCGAACTCACCGCCCGAGCGCATGCGCACGGCGATCCGCGAGTTGTCGCCGAGGACGGCCTGGATGCCGCCGACTCCGAGGTCACCCATCTCGTTCAGCGTCGTGTCGACCCCGCCGTGCATCATGTCGATGGCGACCCGCGCATCCTGCGCGGCGAACACCTCGATGGTGTCCACGTCGAAGTTGCCGACGACCGGCGTGCCGCCGGCGGCGATCCAGTACAGGCCCGCGTTCACCTGCAGCGCCTCGCCACCGAACAGGGAAACATCGCCGACCCAGCCATTGCCCAGCGCGCCGCCGTCCACGACCGCACCGCCTGCCAGTGCGTTGAGCACCGCGAAGTCGCCGCCCGCAAGGCTCACGTCGCCGATCGTCACATCGCCCATCGTGCCGTTCACGATCGCGCCGGCAGCCACGGTCGCCTGCGCCCGCGACTCCATCGTGCCGCTGACGAAGCCGTTGCCCATCGACACGTCGATGTTGCCGATGGTGAAGTTGCCGGCGGTGACATCTCCCGCCGCGCCGCCGTAGAGGACGAAGGCTGTGGCGGCCACCTCTTCCTCGATGCTGCCGGCACTGCCCGCCGAAACCGTGATGTCGCCAATCGACAGGTCGCCGAGCGTCGGGCCGGTTTCGGCTTCGCTGGTCGCCGTGACGGCGAAGTGCGTGATGGCCACGGTGGCCGTGCCCCCGTCGCCCGCGTGGGCGGCGAGCTTGCCCGCCGCCACCGTGCCGGCCCCCCCGGCAACCGCCACGGAGACGAGCGCCGTACCGCGCGCGCCCACCGTGGCGGCCACATCGCCCAGCGCCACCTGCGAAGCGCCTGCTATCGTGAATGCGGCGTCGGAAGCATCGCCGCCGGCCAGAGTCGCGCCGTCGATGTCGACCGAGTCCACGCCTGACGCAGAGAACGTCACCGTGCTCTCGTCGCCCGCAGCGATCATGAGAGCGCCGGCCGACAGTGAGCCGAAGGCGTCCACCGACACGCTGGCGGTGGAGCTGTCGCCCGCGGCCAGTTCGGCATCGCCCAGCATGAGCATGCCGTCTTCCCCGACGAAGGCGGCGTTCACCGAGGACGCAGCGCCCGCCACCATGCGGATGCCACCGATGGCGGCTTCGCCCACGCCGGAGACTGACAGATCGAGGTCGCTCGAATCGCCGGCAACGAGCGTGATGCCGGCGATATCGGCAGCGTCCGCGCCGGCGATGGCCACGTCGAGGTCGGAACCGTCGCCCGCTGTGAGTGTGATGTCGCCGACGGACAGCCTCGCGGCGTCGGACATCGCAACGTCCAGGTCGGCCGAGTCGAGCGCCGCCAGGGTGACGTCGCCGAACACCCCATCGGCGACATTCGAAATCCGCACCGCCAGCGCCGCCTCGGCACCGCCCTCGAGCGACACGTCGCCCATGGACAGGTCGCCGTCGATGTCGTCGACGGACAGCGAGGCCGCAGCTTCGTCGGCGACCGCGAGCTGCACGTCGCCGATCGTCGCATCGCCGGTGACGCCAGACACGGCGACCCGGGCGCCGCTGGCGGCGACGAGGCTCACGCGGCCCAGCACCAGGTCGCCCTCCACCCCGTCGATGTCGACCATCGCGGACGAATCGTTCCCGAGCGACACGGTGATGTCGCCGATGGTCACATCGCCGCCTGCGTCGATGCCGAAGCCGAACCACGCGTCGTCGCCGCCGGACACCGTGACGTTGCCGAGCATGAGGCCGTTGTCGGCGGTGATCGTCGCCGACGCGCTGTCCGCGAGCTGCACCTGCACGTTGCCCTGGGCGTCCAGCGCGAGCGACGCGCCTTCGCCGCCGCGGTCCTTGTTGCGCAGCATGGCGAACAGGTCGCCCGACTTGCCGCGTTCGTACTCGGCGGAGATCGAGCCGCGCACCTCTGACACGCTGATGCCCGTGCCCGGCCTCAAGTGGTCCAGGAAAACGTCGAGGCCGCCGATGCCGTCGTTGAGGGCGGCATGGCCCACGCCCTGCCAGCCGGCCGCATTGATGCGCACCGCGCCCTGCGTGGCGGCAAAGATGTTCACGTTCGCGATGTTGGCCAGCTGCGCGAACTGCGCGTTGCCGGCCTCGACGACAAACAGCTTCAGGTCCGTCCGGCCATTGCCCGTGATGCGGTCGCCGGCGGTGTAGGTGGATGCCGAAGTGTTGAAGTCTGCATCGCCGTCGATGAGGCCGGTCACCACCGAGTGTTGCTGGCCGGGGACGACGATATGGTCCTGGCCCTGCGTGAGCTGCGGGCCGATCGCGAGGCCGGCGTCGATGCGGCCGATGGCGCTTGCGACGCTGGCGCCATCGGCCGTCACGCCGTTGAGGAGGGCCTGCAGCTCTCCGGCGTCGGTCGAGCGGCCGCCGACGGTGACCGAGTAGTACTCGGCCACCTCGGCCTTGTTCAGCAGCAAGTCGCGCGCTGCCTGGTATTGAGGCGCGGCCGTCGGCGCGAGGTTCTCCAGGACCTGCCAGGCGGCGAACATGATCTCGGCCTTGCTCGCGCCGGCGTTGTGCTGCGACAGCACCCAGTCGCGCGCTTCCGCGTCGCCTTCGAGGCCGACGATGGAGAGGAAATCCGTGGCGAACTCGTCGCCCGTCTGGAAGTTCGGGTGCAGCGCCTGGAACGCGGGCGTGCCCTGCAGCAGGCGTGCGAGCTGCTGCAGGTTGTGACCGGTGGCCTCGTAGGCGGCCACGATGTCGGCCAGGTAGATGGCGCCGGGCGCGGCGTCGAACATGAGGGCAACGAGCTCGATGATGTCCGCTCGTTCGGTGGCAGTGATGGCCATGTGGGCACTCCTTCGTGATGAGGGCGCGAGTCTAGGAACGGGTGTCCCGGCGGTCCGGTGACCACGATCACAAGCAAGGGCGCGCACGTAAGGAGCCGGTGTGACCGGGGTCACAAACCGTGCGTGCGAATCAGGGTCAGCCCTTAAGGGCTCACATCGACTGCGCGATGCGCATCAGCTCGGCGAGGTTGCGCGCACCCAGCTTCATCATCATCCTGGCCTTGTGGACCTCGACCGTGCGGGGGCTGATGCCCAGCCGTTCCCCGATGGAGCGGTTGTCGAGGCCGTCGACCACGAGCAGCATCACTTCGCGCTCGCGCCTGGAGAGCATGGGCGCGGCGGGGCGTGGTGCCGCAGGCGGCGGTGCGGGATCGGCCCGCATCTGCAGTGCCTTGTCGATCGCGGCGAGCAGGCGCGCGTCGTCGAACGGCTTCTCGAGGAAGTCGATGGCATTCGCGCGGAACGCCTGCCGCGCAGCGGCGAGATCGCCGTGCCCGGTCACGATGATGACGGGCAGCCTGGCGGGATGCGCCGCCAGCGCCGCCTGCAGCTGCAGCCCGCTCATGCCCGGCATGCGGATGTCGGCCACCACCACGCCGCGCCAGTGCGGCGAGAGCGCACGCAGGAAGTCCTCGGCGGTGGCGAACACCGCAGTGGCGTAACCCCGCAGGCTGAGCAGCAGGGCCAGCGCGTCGCGCATCGAGCCGTCGTCGTCGACGACAAAGACGGTCTCGCGGTGGACAGCGTCACGCATGGGCAGCTCCTGCGCCGGCCGGCAAGGTAAAGCCGAACCTGCCGCCGGGGCCGGCCTCGGCCCAGAGTGTGCCACCGTGGGCTTCGACGATGGAGCGGCACATCCCCAGACCGATGCCCATGCCCTCGGGCTTGGTCGAGCGCCGGTTCTCGAACACCGTGGCCACCTCGTCTTCCGTGAGGCCTGCGCCGCTGTCGACCACGCTGACGGTCACGTTGCCGGGCGCTACACGTGCGTCCACATGCACGGAGGCCTCTCGGGAACCGACAGCGGCGTCGATGGCGTTGCCTACGAGGTTGCGCAACACGATCGCGATCTGCACACGGTCGAGCCACAGCTGCGGCAGCTGCGGGTCGAGCGACCACGAAAGGCGGACGGCCAGAGCGCTCGCGTGCGCATCCTGCGATTGCAGCAGCTCCTGCAGCCAGGAAGCCGAATCGACGAGCTCCAGTTCGGTCGCGTGCTCGCGAAAGAAGTTACGCAGCCGCTTGACGGTTTCGCTGGCGCGCGAGGCCTCGCTCACCAGCTTGCCCGCGACATCCGACAGCGGCGCGCCGGCCGGGCCCAGCCGTTCGGCCAGCAGCTGCGAAGCCCGAGCATACGTGCTCATGGCGGCCAGCGGCTGGTTGAGCTCGTGCGCGAGCGCAGCAGCCATGTCGCCCGCCGCCGCCATCCGCATCGACTCGCGCAGCTTGCGTTCTACTTCCTCGCGTTCCTGCACCGTCGTGCCCAGCAGCAAGCTGGTGGCCGCCAGCGCGGCGACCAGCATCTGCAGTTCGAAGACGGTGAGCGGTGGCGATGTCGCCACCTGCACCGACAGGATCACGAGCAACTGCGCCAGCACCGCGCACCATACTGCGCCAGGCAGGCCGAAACGCGCTGCGGCCCACACCACGGGCACCAGCAGTACATAGAAATACTTGAACTCTTCGGCGGGCTGTTCGAACACGGCCACCGTGCCGCCAACGGCCGCCAGCACGATCAACCACCACTCGGTCGTCTTCAGCATCGCGCGCGTGGCGCGCCGCAGGTCCCTGGTCACCAGCAGCAGCATGAGCGGCAGCATCACCAGCAGGCCGACGGCATAGCCGATCCAGCCGCTGCTGATGGCCGGCAGCAGGTGCTCGGGGTCGAGGGCGCCTGTCGAGGCGAGCGCGACCAGCTGGAACAAGGTCAACGCCAGCCCGCCCAGCGTGACGATCAGGAGGAACAACAGGAACTGCCTGCGCGTACGCATCGCGGGACGGCTGCCGAGCCAGTGGGATAGGGCGGCGGCGGTGGCCGCATAGCCGAGCGTCAGGCCCGCGGCCGAGGCACTCGCGGCGGCCCATCCGAGGGGGTTTTCCAGGATCAGGGCCGCGCCCAGCGCACCCAGCCATACAAGCCACCAGTGGCGCGGCCGCCAGGTGAGAAGCGCCACTGCCACCGCGGTTTGCGGGTTCCAGGGCGTGATGTTCACGCCGGTGATCGGATGGATGAACGTCAACCAGTCCAGGGCTACGTAGAGCGGCAGGTAACCGGCGGTGAGGAACGCGGCCTTGCGCTCCAGCCATGCCGGACGCTCATTGCCGCCTGGGAACATGGGTCGCATGCGTGAGATTGTGCCGTCCCGCCACAGTGCGCGGGCCGGTTGGGGTGGCCCCACCGGCTGCCGATGCATAATCCGGATTGCGAAACCATGAACCGCCTTGCGTCCATCCTTCCGCCCGCCCAGGTGTTGGTGGGCGTCGACGCCACCAGCAAGAAGCGGGCTTTCGAAGAAGCAGGGTTGCTGTTCGAAAACCTCCACGGCTTGTCGCGCGCGCTGATCACCGACAGCCTGTTTGCCAGGGAGCGCCTCGGCTCGACCGGGCTGGGGCACGGCGTGGCCATCCCGCACGGGCGCATCAAGGGCCTGAAGGCGCCCATGGCGGCCCTGTTCCAGCTGGAACACCCCATCGGCTTCGATGCGCCCGACGAACAGCCGGTCAACCTGCTGATCTTCCTGCTGGTGCCCGAAGCGGCGACCCAGAAGCACCTGGAAATCCTGTCCGAGATCGCCGAGCTCCTGTCCGACGCGCCGCTGCGCGAGAAGGTCAAGGGCGCTGCCAGCGCCGTGGAACTGCACCGGCTGATCGCAGACTGGCAGTCGGCCCAACCGGTGTGAAGCCCACCGTCGTCAGCGCGGACGTCCTCTTCGAAGACCACCGCGGCACGCTGAAGTGGGAATGGGTGGCGGGGCTGGGGGCCTCGGAGCGCCGCTTCGACGAGGTGGCGGTGCGCGCGGCGCGTTCGGGCGCCGACCTGGTGGGCTACCTCAATTACATCCATCCGTATCGCGTGCAGATCCTGGGCGAGCGCGAGATCGCCTACCTGACCAACGCCACCGCCGAAGACTGCGCGCGCCGCATCGCGCGCATCGTCACGCTGGAGCCGCCGGTGCTGGTGCTCACCGACGCGCAGGTCGCGCCCGAGGCGCTGCTGTCGATGTGCGAGCGCGCGCAGATTCCCATGTTCGCCACCGGCGAGCCGTCGGCCTTCGTCATCGACGTGCTGCGCGCCTACCTGTCCAAGCACTTCGCCGAGCGCACCTCGATGCACGGCGTGTTCATGGACATCCTGGGGCTGGGGGTGCTGATCACCGGCGAGTCGGGGCTGGGCAAGAGCGAACTGGGGCTGGAGCTGATCACGCGCGGCAACGGGCTGGTGGCCGACGACGCGGTGGACCTGTACCGCGTGAACCAGACCACCATCGAGGGGCGCTGCCCCGAACTGCTGCAGAACCTGCTGGAGGTGCGCGGCATCGGCCTGCTGGACATCCGCGCGATCTTCGGCGAGACGGCGGTGCGGCGCAAGATGCGGCTGCGGCTGATCGTGCACCTGGTGCGGCGCGAGACGATGGAGCGCGAGTACGAGCGGCTGCCGTACGAGCCGCTGACGCAGGACGTGCTGGGCGTGCCGGTGCGCAAGGCGGTGATCCCGGTGGTGGCCGGCCGCAACATTGCCGTGCTGGTGGAGGCGGCGGTGCGCAATACCATCCTGCAGCTGCGCGGGGTCGATACCTACCAGGAGTTCGTGGAGCGCCATCGCAGGGCGATGGAGCAGGGGGGCTGAGGGAGCTGGGGTGTTACCCCAGCCTACAGGGGACCCGTCGAACAGGTAGGCTGGGGTCACACCCCAGCGTTCATTTCACAGGCTTGTGCGGGCACGGGTTCTTCGTGCAGTTCGCGTAGAGCGACAGCGCATGCTCCGCAATCACGAACCCTTTCGCCTTCGCCACTGCCGTCTGCCGCTTCTCGATCTCGGCGTCGTAGAACTCCTCCACGCGCCCGCAGTCCACGCACACCAGGTGGTCGTGGTGGGTGCCCTCGTTGAGCTCGTAGACCGCCTTGCCGCTTTCGAAATGGCTGCGCGTGAGGATGCCCGCCTGCTCGAACTGGGTGAGCACGCGATACACCGTGGCCAGGCCGATGTCCGAATGCTCGGTCAGCAGCACGCGAAACACGTCCTCGGCCGTCATGTGGCGCTGGGCGCCCTTGTGGAACACGTCCAGGACTTTCAGCCGCGGCAGCGTCGCCTTCAGGCCGGTGCTCTTGAGTTCGTCTACGTTTGTCATGGCCGCTACAATGCCCCGGATCATATCGCCTGGCCCTCCCATGCCCCGAATTCCCCCTAGCCTGACGTGCCTGGCCATCGCTGCCGCGCTGGCCGGCTGCTCCGCCATCGACCGCGCCAGTGCCGGCATCGTCGGCGTCGTCACGCCCTACAAGATCGAGGTGGTGCAAGGCAACTTCGTCTCGCGCGAGCAGGTGCAGGCCCTCAGGCCCGGCATGAGCCGCCAGCAGGTGCGCGACATCCTCGGCACGCCGCTGGTCACCAGCCTGTTCCACTCCGACCGCTGGGACTACGTGTTCACGCTCAAGCGCCAGGGTGTCGAGGAGCAGAAGCGCCGCCTCACCGTGTTCTTCAAGGGCGAAGCGCTGGAGCGCCACGAAGGCGACACCATGCCCACCGAAGCCGAGTTCGTGGCCACGCTGGAAAACCGCCGCCGCGAAGTGAAGGTGCCCGTGCTCGAAGCCAGCGAAGACAAGCTGCGCCAGTTCCCGGCCAAGACCGCCGACCCGGCGGCGGCCGCAGCGCAACAGCCGCGCCCGCCGGCTGCCACCTACCCGCCGCTGGAAGTGCCTTCGCGGTAACGAGGCTCGGCATGGCAAAGACCCCCGAGACCCTGAAGAAAGTGGCAGTAGCGGGCGCGGTGCAGCCCGCCGTGGGCGGCGGCTCGCCGTCGCAGCACCGCATCGCCGTGGCCGGCGCTTCCGGGCGCATGGGCCAGATGCTGATCGAAGCCATCCGCGGCGCCGACGATTGCCGGCTGGCCGGCGCGCTCGACATCGCCTCCAGCCCGTCCATCGGCAATGACGCCGCCGCCTTCCTCGGCATGGCCAGCGGCATCCCGGTGTCGTCCGACGCGCGCGCCGGGCTGGCCGACGCCGAGGTGCTGATCGATTTCACCCGCCCCGAGGGCACGCTGGCGCACCTGAAGGTGTGCCGCGAGCTCGGCGTGAAGATGGTCATCGGCACCACCGGCTTCACCGACATGCAGAAAGAGCAGGTGAAGGACGCCGCCCGGGACATCGCCATCGTGATGGCTCCCAACATGAGCGTGGGCGTCAACGTCACCATGAAGCTGCTGGAGATGGCGGCGAAGGCGCTGGCCAGCGGCTACGACATCGAGATCATCGAGACGCACCACCGCCACAAGGTGGACGCGCCCTCGGGCACGGCGCTGAAGATGGGCGAAGTGATCGCCGATGCGATCGGCCGCAACCTGAAGGACTGCGCGGTGTATGCCCGCGAAGGCGTCACCGGCGAGCGCAAGCCCTCCACCATCGGCTTCTCGGCGGTGCGCGGCGGCGACGTGGTGGGCGACCACACCGTGCTGTTCGCCGGCACCGGCGAGCGCATCGAGATCACCCACCGCGCGGCCAGCCGCGCCACCTATGCCCAGGGCAGCCTGCGCGCCGTGCGTTTCCTGGCGGGGCACCAGGCCGGGCTGTTCGACATGTTCGACGTGCTGGGGCTGCGCGAGTGAACATCTGGCAGCTCTTCAGCGCCGGTGACTGGATCACGCAGGGCGTTGCGGTGCTGCTGCTCGCCATGTCGATCGCGAGCTGGGTGGTCATCCTGTGGAAGGGCTGGCTGCTGCCGCGCGCCAGTGCCGACGTCGAGCGCAGCACGGCGGCGTTCTGGCAGGCCGCATCCATCGCCGATGCGCGGCAGAAGCTGGCGGCTTTCGACCGCGAGGCGCTGGTGCTGCCGCTGATCGAAGCCACGCAGGCGCAGCCCACCGGCTCGCTGGCCGCCGCCGGCGACAAGTCGCAGCAGCTCACCCGCGTGCTGCGCGACGCACTGCACCGCGTGCTGGACAAGCTGCAGTTCGGGCAGGTGCTGCTGGCCACGGTGGGCTCCACCGCACCCTTTGTCGGGCTGCTGGGCACCGTGTGGGGCATCTACCACGCGCTCACCGGCATCGCGGCGGCCGGCCAGATCACCATCGACAAGGTGTCCGGGCCGGTCGGCGAGGCGCTCATCATGACGGCGGCGGGCCTGTTCGTGGCCATCCCCGCCGTGCTGGGCTACAACATCTTCGGCCGCCGCATCGGCCGCATCGAAGCCGACCTGGAAGGCTTTGCGCGCGACCTGCGCGAGCTGCTGACCCATGGCTCGCCGGCACCGTCGAAGGTGCTGGAAACCGAGGCCTGATGCGCGTCGCCGGGCCGCCCCAAGACGCGCAAGCCCCCTCGTGGGGCAGCGCAGTCCACGAAGTGGCAAGCGTGGGGGCCATGTAGCCATGGCGTTCGGGCGGCTCGAGCGCACCCAGGGCCCGCAGCCCATGAGCGACATCAACGTGACGCCGCTGGTCGACGTGATGCTGGTGCTGGTGGTCATCTTCATCATCACGGCGCCCTTGCTGGCCAGCTCGATCCGGCTGGACCTGCCAGCCACCGACGCTGCCAGCCTCACCGAGGCGCCCCGCTTCGTGACCATCGCCATGAACAAGGCGGGTGAGGTCTACCTGAATGACAAGCCGGTTTCGTCCACCCAGCTCGCCGACGGCCTGCGCCAGTCGGCGCGCGCCAACCCCGACACCGAAATCCAGCTGCGCGCCGACCAGTCGGTGCCGTATGGGCGGGTGGTGGAGGTGATGGGCGTGGCGCACAAGGCGGGCTTGAGCCGCATCGGTTTCGTCGCCGAACCCCCGAAAAAGTAGGGAAACTCCCTCCCCTCCGGGGGAGGGTTGGGGTGGGGGCATCGAGCGACGGGCCCTCGCCCTACAATTTCCCCATCATGCAAGACAAGTACAACCACCTCGAGGTCGAGCAGGCCGCCCAGGCCGACTGGGCCGCGCGCGACGTCTATCGCGTCACCGAGGACCCGCGCAAGAAGAAGTTCTATGCGTGCTCGATGCTGCCCTACCCCTCGGGCAAGCTGCACATGGGACACGTGCGCAACTACACCATCAACGACATGTTGACGCGCTACCTGCGCATGAACGGCTTCAACGTGCTGATGCCCATGGGCTGGGACGCCTTCGGACTGCCCGCCGAGAACGCGGCCATGAAGAACAAGGTGCCGCCCGCCAAGTGGACGTACGACAACATCGCTTACATGAAGAAGCAGATGCAGTCCATGGGCCTGGCCATCGACTGGTCGCGCGAGGTCGCCACCTGCGACCCCAGCTACTACAAGTGGAACCAGTGGCTGTTCCTGAAGATGCTGGAGAAGGGCATCGCGTACCGCAAGACGCAGGTCGTCAACTGGGACCCGGTCGACCAGACCGTGCTGGCCAACGAGCAGGTGATCGACGGCAAGGGCTGGCGCACCGGCGCGCTGGTCGAAAAGCGCGAGATCCCCGGCTACTACCTGAAGATCACGCAGTACGCCGAGGAGCTGCTCGACCACGTGCAGCACAAGCTGCCCGGTTGGCCCGAGCGCGTCAAGCTGATGCAGGAAAACTGGATCGGCAAGAGCGAAGGCGTGCGCTTCGCCTTCACGCACGACGTGAAGGGCGACGACGGCGCGCCCATCGGCGGCGGGCGGATGTACGTCTTCACGACGCGCGCCGACACCATCATGGGCGTGACCTTCTGCGCGGTGGCGCCGGAACACCCGCTGGCGCAGGTGGCCGCCCAGCGCGACCCCGAAGTGGCGCGCTTCATCGAGGAATGCAAGAAGGGCGGCACCACCGAGGCCGAACTGGCGCTGCGCGAGAAGGAAGGCATCGACACGGGGCTCACCGTCACGCACCCGATCACCGGCGACGACGTGCCGCTGTGGGTGGGCAACTACGTGCTGATGACGTATGGCGACGGCGCCGTGATGGGCGTGCCGGGCCACGACGAGCGCGACTTCGAGTTCGCCATGAAGTACCGCCTGCCCATCATGCAGGTGATCCACGTCGACGACGAGCACTACGACTACAAGCAGTGGCACGACTGGTACGCCGACAAGGAACGCGGCGTCACCATCAACTCCGACATCTTCAGCGGCTTCAACTACGCCGACGCGGTGAACGCGGTGGCGCACCACCTGCAGCAGAAGGGGCTGGGCGGCAAGCAGACCACCTGGCGGCTGCGCGACTGGGGCGTGAGCCGCCAGCGCTACTGGGGCACGCCGATTCCCATCATCCACTGCGAAGAGCACGGTGCGGTGCCGGTGGCGTACCAGGACTTGCCGGTGGTGCTGCCCCCCGACTGCGTGCCCGACGGCAGCGGCAACCCCCTGAACAAGCGCTTGGACTTCCTGAAGTGCCAGTGCCCGGTGTGCGGCAAGCCGGCGCGCCGCGAGACGGACACCATGGACACGTTCGTGGACTCGTCGTGGTACTTCATGCGCTATTGCGACCCGCGCAACGACGATGCGATGGTCGCCGACGGCACGCAGTACTGGATGCCGATGGACCAGTACATCGGCGGCATCGAGCACGCCATCCTGCACCTGCTGTACGCGCGTTTCTGGACCAAGGTGATGCGCGACCTGGGGCTGGTGAAGATCGACGAGCCCTTCACCAAGCTGCTCACGCAGGGCATGGTGCTGAACGAGGCGTTCTACCGCACCGACACCGGCAAGCACTACTACTGGGCGCACGACCTCGACATCGAGCGCGACGAACACGCGAAGGTGATCTCGGCGAAATCCAAGGCCGACGGCCAGCCCGTGACCTACGAGGGCTGGACCACCATGTCCAAGTCCAAGAACAACGGCGTGGACCCGCAGGACCTGATCGAGAAATACGGCGCCGACACCGCGCGCCTGTACACCATGTTCACGGCGCCGCCCGAGGCGACGCTGGAGTGGAACGACGCCGCGCTGGAGGGCTCGTACCGCTTCCTGCGCCGCGTGTGGCAGTTCGGGCACAAGCTGTCGTCGGTGCCGGTGGCCCCGGCCACGTCGTTCGGCAGGGGCGCGCAGGCGCTGCGCCGCGAGATCCACACCGTGCTGCGGCAGGTCGACTACGACTACCAGCGCATGCAGTACAACACCGTGGTGTCGGGTGCGATGAAGATGCTCAACGCGCTGGAAGACTTCAAGGCCATGGACGAGGCGGGCGCGCAGATTGCGCTGCACGAGGGCTTCGGCATCCTGCTGCGCGTGCTGTACCCGGCCACGCCGCACGTCGCGCACCAGCTGTGGGTTGCGCTGGGCTATGCCGCGAAGCAGGGCGACCTGCTGGATGCGCCGTGGCCGCGGCTGGACGAGGAAGCGCTGAAGCAGGACGAGATCGAGCTGGTGCTGCAGGTCAACGGCAAGCTGCGCGGCTCCATCTTCGTGCCGGCGGGTGCCGACAAGGAGGCCATCGAGAGGATTGCGCTGGCGAGCGAAGCCTATGCCAAGCACGGTGGCGGCGCGCACCCGAAGAAGGTGGTGGTGGTGCCGGGGCGCCTCGTGAACGTGGTGGTGTGAGGGTGCGGCGACGCTCCTTCGCGCTGGGTGGTGCTGCGCTGCTGGCCGGTTGCGGCTTCCAGCTGCGGCAGGCGCCCAACTTCGCCTTCGACTCGATCTCGGTGGCTTCGCCCACCGCGACCTCGCTCGCCGGCGAGCTGCGCCGCAGCATCGCGTCCAGCGGCCGCGTGGAAGTGGTGCCTGCCGAGCAGCAGGCGCGTGCGCAGGTCGTGCTGGACCTGGTGAGCGAGCTGCGCGAGAAGGTGGTGGTCGGCCTGAACGCCACCGGGCAGGTGCGCGAGTTCACGCTGCGCACGCGGCTGAAATTCAGGCTGCGCACCCCCAAGGGCAAGGAGCTGATCCCCGAGACCGAGCTCCTGCAGCAGCGCGACATCAGCTTCAACGAGTCGGCGGTTCTTTCCAAGGAGGCGGAAGAAAACCTGCTGTATCGCGACATGCAGACCGACCTGGTGCAGCAGCTGCTGCGGCGGCTGGCGGCGGTGAAGACGGTGTGAGTCTCGACCGAGCCGACCTGCTGCTGCTGGAACTCCTGCAAAAGGACGGCCGCGCCACGGTCCAATCGCTGTCGGAAGCGATCCACCTGTCGGCGCGGGCCACCCTCAACCGGGTCAGGCGGCTCGAGAAGGACGGCATCATCCAGGGCTACCGCGCGCTCATCGCGCGCCACGCGCATGGCGGGCTGATCTCGGTGTTTGCCGAAGTGGCGCTGAAGGACCAGCGGCAGGCCAACATCCAGCGCTTCGAGCGCCGCATGGCGCACGCTCCCGAGGTGGTGGCCTGCTACGTCATCAGCGGCCGCTATGACTACCTGGTGCGCATGGCCTGCCCCGACATCGAGCACTACCATCGGCTCATCAATGCCTGGCTCGACGATGCCTCGCTGGGCGTCGAGAAGATCGTGACCAACATCGAGCTGCAGACCATCAAGGAATTCGCGGGTTTTCCTCTCCCGAGGTAAAGACCGGCACCTACAGTGCTTCCGAAACGGAAGTGCGACAACCGGATCCATGCCGTTGCCGCCGTGCGGCGCGCGCCGATACGCGCCGACGGAAGCAAGCTCGTGCCTAGACTATCTCATCTCAGAAGGGAGCAGGCCATGGACGCCTCCAGCATCAGCAACACGCAGAGTTTCATTGGCAAGGAAGCCCGCTTCGGAGCGCGCAACTACCAGCCCGTTCCTGTCGTGGTCGACCACGCCAGGGACTGCCTGGTGTGGGACGTCGAAGGCCGCGAATACATCGACATGATGAGTGCGTATTCCGCCGTGAGCCACGGCCACCTGCACCCGCGAGTGGTGGCGGCGGCCGTGCGGCAGCTGGACAAAGTGGCCGTCACCTCACGCGCCTACTACGGCACCACGCTCGGCCCCTTCCTCGAGAAGCTGTGCCACCTGACCGGCTTTGCCCGCGCGCTGCCCATGAACACCGGCGCCGAAGCGGTCGAAACGGCCATCAAGTGCGCGCGCCGCTGGGGCTGGAAAGCCAAGGGCATCGCCGACGGAAAGCAGGAGATCCTGGTGGCGGCCGGCAACTTCCACGGCCGCACCAGCACCATCATCAGCTTTTCGAGCGAGCCCGAGTACCGCGCCGGCTTCGGCCCGCTCGCGCAGGGCTTCAAGCACTTCACTTTCGGCGACATGGCCAGCGTGCGCGCGGCCGCCACGGCGAACACCTGCGCCGTGCTGGTCGAGCCGATCCAGGGCGAGGCCGGCGTGATCCTGCCGCCTGCGGGCTTCTTCGCCGAACTGCGCGAGTGGTGCACCGAAAACAACGTGCTGCTGATCATCGACGAAGTGCAGGCCGGCCTGGGCCGCACCGGCCGCTGGTTCGCCTTCGAGCACGAGGGCATCCGTCCCGACGCGCTGGTGTTGGGCAAGGCGCTGGGCGGCGGCCTGCTGCCGGTGTCGGCCTTCCTTGCCCGCGAGGACGTGATGGAAGTGTTCAACCCTGGCAGCCACGGCTCCACTTTCGGCGGCAACGCGCTGGCTGCGGCGGTGGCGCTCGAGGGCTTGAAGGTCATCGAGGACGAAGGCCTGGTGGCGCGCAGCGCGGCGATGGGCGAGTACCTGATCGACTGCCTGAAGGCCGTGCAGGCCGAGTCGGGCGGCTTGATCCGCGACGTGCGCGGGCGCGGCCTGTGGGTCGGCGTCGACATCGAGCCGTCGCTGGCGACGGCGCGGCAGATGGTGGAGCGGCTGGCGACGGCGGGCGTGCTGTCGAAAGAGACGCACGAAACGGTGATCCGATTCGCGCCGCCGCTCACGATCACGCGCGAGCTGATCGACCGGGCGATCGCGTCGTTCCGCCAGGTGGTGCTGCAGAAGGCGAAGGAGCTGGGGCTGTTCGACCGGCAGCCGCATACGGAGACGGCGGAAGCTTCGGCGTAGTCGGCGGGCGGTGGGCAGCAGAGCTGCCCACCATGCCCGTAAACTCGCCCCATGCAACTCCCGCCGGCCCAGCTCCAGCAACACCTGAGCAAAGCCCTCAAGCCCCTCTACACCCTGCACGGCGAAGAGCCCCTCCTCACCCAGGAAGCCGCCGATGCCATCCGCGCCGCCGCCCGCGTGCAGGGCTACACCGAGCGCACCGTCCACACCGTTGCCGGCGCCCACTTCGACTGGAGCGAGGTGCTGGCCGCCGGCGGCTCGCTGTCCCTATTCGCGGACAAGCAGATCGTCGAAGTCCGCATCCCCTCGGGCAAGCCGGGCAAGGAAGGCAGCACGGCGCTGCAGCAACTGGCCGAGCGCACGCAGGGCAGCGACAGCACGCTGACGCTCGTGGTCCTGCCCAAGCTCGACTGGACGGCCGCCAAGTCGGGCTGGATGAAGGCGCTGCACGACCACGGCGTCGTCATCGAATTCGAGCCCGTGCCACGGCAAGCCCTGCCGCAATGGATCGCGCAGCGCCTGGCCGCCAACGGCCAGCGCGTCACCGCCGGCGACGAAGGCCAGAAGACCCTGCAGTTCTTTGCCGACCGGGTCGAAGGCAACCTGCTGGCGGCGCACCAGGAAATCCAGAAGCTCGCGCTGCTGCACCCGGCCGGTGAACTCTCGTTCGACCAGGTCGAAAGCGCCGTGCTCAACGTGGCGCGCTACGACGTGTTCAAGCTCTCCGAGTCCGTGCTGGCCGGCCAGGCTGCGCGGGTGCAGCGCATGCTCGACGGCCTGGAAGCGGAGGGCGAAACGCCGGTGCTGGTGCACTACACGCTGTCCGAGGACATCCGGGCGTTGAAGCGCGTGAAGGACGCCATGGCCGGCGGCAAGCCGCTGCCGATGGCGCTGCGCGAGCAGCGTGTCTGGGGCGTGAAGGAGCGGCTGTACGAACGGGTCTTGCCGCGCCTGACGACGACCGCGCTCGACAACCTGCTGCATGCGGCGCAGGTGGTGGACGGGATCGTGAAGGGCCTGAAGGCGCCCGGCTGGCCGGGGGAGCCGTGGCAGGCCTTGCACCGGCTGGCCATGGACTTGTGCCTGGCGGCCGGCGGAAAGGGATCGTCGTTGCGGGCTTGACCCGTCATGACAAAATGGCGGGGTGAACGCCCTCAACGTCGCCGAATACATGCAATCGCTCGGCCTGCAAGCCCGGCAGGCATCGGCGCGCATGGCCTGCGCCAGCGCCGCCGAGAAGAGCGGCGCATTGAAGCAACTGGCCCGGCTGCTGCGCGACAACGTCGCCTCACTCCAGCAGGACAACGCGAAAGACATCGAGCGCGCCACCGCCGCCGGCCTTGCCGCGCCCATGGTCGACCGCCTGAAGCTCACGCCCCAGATCATCGAGACACTGGCCGTGGGCTGCGAACAGCTCGCCGCGATGCCCGACATCATCGGCGACATCATCGGCATGAAGCAGCAGCCCAGCGGCATCCGCGTCGGCCAGATGCGCGTGCCGCTCGGCGTGTTCGGCATGGTGTTCGAAAGCCGTCCCAACGTGACCGTCGAGGCAGCCAGCCTCTCCATCAAGAGCGGCAACGCCTGCATCCTGCGCGGCGGCTCCGAGGCCATCGAGTCCAACAAGGCACTCGCGCGCCTGGTGCAGCAGGCGCTGAGCCAGGCCGGCCTGCCCGCCGAAGCCGTGCAACTGGTGCAGACGACGGACCGTGAAGCGGTGGGCCAGCTCATCGCCATGCCGCAGTTCGTCGACGTCATCATCCCGCGCGGCGGCAAGGGCCTGATCGAGCGCATCAGCCGAGACGCCAAGGTGCCGGTCATCAAGCACCTGGACGGCAACTGCCATGTGTACGTGGACGACCCGGTCGACATCGACATGGCGGTGCGCGTGGCCGACAACGCCAAGACGCAGAAATACAGCCCGTGCAATGCGGCCGAGGGCCTGCTGGTGGCGCGCGGCGTGGCCAGGGCGTTCCTGCCGAAAATCGCAGCGGTCTATGCCGCCAAGGGCGTGGAAATGCGCTGCGATGCCGAAGCCCGGCAAGTCCTCGAAGGTTTCAAGACCACGGAAGCCACCGAGCAGGACTGGTACGAGGAGTACCTCGCCCCCGTCATCAGCATCAAGGTGGTGGCGGGCATCGACGAAGGCATCGCGCACATCAACCACTACTCGTCGCACCACACCGACGCCATCCTCACGCGCGACCACGTGCATGCGCAGCGTTTCCTGCGCGAGGTGGATTCGGCCAGCGTGATGGTCAACGCCAGCACGCGCTTCGCCGACGGCTTCGAGTTCGGGCTGGGCGCTGAAATCGGCATCAGCACCGACAAGTTCCATGCGCGCGGGCCGGTGGGGATCGAGGGACTGACCAGCCTGAAGTTCGTCGTGCTCGGCAACGGGGAGTTGCGGAGTTGAGGGGAGCTGGGGTTCCACCCCAGCCTACGGCGCCCGGGTAGGCTGGGGTGAAACCCCAGCTTCCGCCCCCAAATACCTAGAATTCGAAGAACAACCCGCCATGGTCCCCCATCTCATCACCGCCCTGACCGGCCCCACCAACGAGCTCGAACAGCGCGTGCTCGACTCCATGCCCGCCATCGAGCGCTGGTTCCGGCTCGAATGGATGGAGCACACGCCGCCCTTCTACACCTCGGTGGACATCCGCAACGCCGGCTTCAAGCTGGCGCCCGTGGACACCAACCTGTACCCGGACGGCTGGAACAACCTGACGCCCGAGATGCTGCCGCTGGCGGTGCAGGCCGCCATGGCCGCCATCGAGAAGATCTGCCCGGAGGCCAAGAACCTGCTGGTGATTCCCGAGAACCAGACCCGCAACACGTTCTACCTGAGCAACGTGGTGCAGCTGCAGCGCATCTTCCACATGGCCGGGCTCAACGTGCGGGTAGGTTCGATCAATCCCGACATCAAGCAGCCGACCCGCGTCGACCTGCCCAACGGCGAGTCGGTGGTGCTGGAGCCGGTGGTGCGCAGCAAGCGCCGGCTGGGGCTGAAGGACTTCGACCCCTGCACCATCCTGCTGAACAACGACCTGTCGGCCGGCCCGCCCGGCATCCTGGAAGACCTGCACGAGCAGTACCTGCTGCCGCCGCTGCACGCGGGCTGGTCGGTACGGCGCAAGAGCCGGCACTTCCAGAGCTATGAAGAGGTGGCCAAGCGCTTCGGCAAGATGCTGGGCATCGACCCATGGCTCATCAACCCCATGTTCAACCGGTGCGGCGAACTCGACTTCAACGAGCCGGCCGGCATGGACTGCCTGACTACCAACGTCGACGCACTGCTGACCAAGGTGCGCAAGAAGTACAAGGAATACGGCATCAACGAGAAGCCGTTCGTCATCGTCAAGGCCGACAACGGCGCCTACGGCACGGGCATCATGACCGTGCGCGACGTGAAAGACCTGGAAGACTTCTCGCGCAAGACCCGCAGCAAGGTGGGTGACGGCCCACGGGTCACCGAAGCGATCATCCAGGAAGGCGTGCTCACCGCCGAACGCATCAACGAAGCCGTGGCCGAACCGGTGGTCTACATGATGGACCGCTACGTGGTGGGTGGCTTCTACCGCGTGCACGCCGAGCGCGGCGAAGACGAAAACCTCAATGCGCCGGGCGCGCACTTCGTGCCGCTGGCCTTTGCCGAAAGCACCCGGCTGCCGCAGCCGGGGCAGAAGCCGGGCGCCAGCGCGCCCAACCGCTTCTACATGTACGGCGTGATCGGGCGGCTGGCCATGCTGGCCGCCAGCTACGAGCTCGAGGCCACCGACCCCGATGCCGAAACCTACTAGCGGCGGCGAGCACGTTCCCGCCCAGTGGGACTCCGCCGCGCACGCCCTGTGGCAGCAGGGCCAGCGGCAGGAGGCGATCAACGCGGTGCTAGCCGTGATCAACCGCGCGCCCGAGGTGAAGCCGGTCGACCTGGTGCTGCAACTGGCCTACTACGTGTTCCTGGTGGGCGACCCGGGCGCCGCCGCGCGCTTCCTGCAGCGCGCCCGCGCCCAGCACCCGAAGCACTTCGAGGTGCTGATCAACCTGGCGGCGTGCCTGCACCGCACCGGCCGCTTTGCCGAGTCGCTGGCATGCGCCGACGAGGCGCTGGTGCTGCGCCCCGACGACATCCGCGTGCTCGACACGCGCTGCACGGTGCTGGCGCGGCTGGGGCGCCACGCCGAAGCCAGCGAAGCCGGCAGCCGCGTGCTGCAGCTGAAGGACGAAACCACCAGCCCGCCCGACCCCGCCTGGCGCCTGCCCGATGCCACGGTGGCCGACTGGGTGGCCATGCCGGGCAAGCGCCCCGTCATCGCCTTCTCGCTGTGGGGCGACAAACCGCGCTACCTGCGTGGCGCGCTCGACAACATGCTGGGCGCGGCGCGCATCTATCCGGGCTGGCATGCGGTGTTCTTCGTCGACGACACGCTGCCCGCCGAAACCCGCTCGCAGTTGCAGGAGCTGGGCGCCGAGCTGCGCGTGGAGTCGCCCGGGCAGACCACGCGGCAGAAGCTGGCCTGGCGCTTCAAGATCGCCAACGACCCCACGGTCGGCCGATTTCTCGTGCGCGACGTCGACTCGGTGGTGAACGATCGCGAACGGCTGGCGGTGGACGAGTGGCTGGCGTCGGGCCGCTGGTTCCACGTGATGCGCGACTGGTGGACCCACAGCGAACTGGTGCTGGCCGGCATGTGGGGTGGCGTGGCCGGCGTGCTGCCCGACCTGACGGCCATGCTCGACGCCTATCGCCCCGGCTTTGCCGAGACGCCCAACGTCGACCAGTGGTTCCTGCGCGACCGCGTGTGGGGCTACCTGCGCACCAGCTGCCTGGTGCACGACCGCTGCTTCCAGCCGCCCGGTGCGCAACCGTGGCCGGGGCCGCTGCCCGAGGGTAACTTGCACGTGGGGCAGGACGAGTATGCGGTGCGCCGGCAACAGCAGGACGAGCGCATCGCCCGTCGCTTCCCGGCCGCCGCGCAGTAGGCGCACAATACCGCTCCCCGTGCAGAACTCGAAAACGTCGCTCGCGGCCCTGACGCTCGCCGCCATCGGTGTCGTCTACGGCGATATCGGAACCAGCGTCCTCTACGCCGTCAAGGAGGTGTTCGGTTCGGGCCACGTGCCATTCACCCACGCCAACGTCTACGGCATCCTGTCCATCTTCTTCTGGACGCTCACGGTCATCGTCTCCATCAAGTACGTGGTGCTGGTGCTGCGCGCGGACAACAACGGCGAGGGCGGGCTGGTGGCGATGTTGGCGCTGGCTTCGCAGGCGGTCCAGGACAAGCCTGAGCTGCGCAAGTGGCTGCTGGCCATCGGTATCTTCGGCACCTCGCTGTTCTATGGCGACGGCGTCATCACGCCGGCCATCTCGGTGCTGTCGGCCGTCGAGGGCCTCGAAGTGGTTTCCCCGGCCTTCAAGGAATGGGTGATCCCGCTCACGCTGGCGATCCTGCTGGCGCTGTTCGCCGTGCAGAAGCGCGGGACCACCGGCATCGGGCGCTTCTTCGGGCCGATCACGCTGGTTTGGTTCTTCACCATCGCCGCGCTGGGTGTCGCGCAGATCCTGCGCCACCCCGAGATCCTCGTCGCGCTCAGCCCGCACCACGCGCTGGGCTTCATGTTTCGCAACCCGGTCACCGCCTTCATCATCCTGGGCGCCGTGGTGCTGTGCGTGACCGGTGCCGAAGCGCTGTATGCCGACCTGGGCCACTTCGGCAAGCGGCCGATCCGGCTGGCTTGGTTCAGCGTGGTGATGCCCGCGCTCACGCTCAACTACTTCGGCCAGGGGGCGCTGCTGCTGGAGCGGCCCGAAGCGGTGAAGAACCCGTTCTACCTGATGGCGCCCGACTGGGCCACGCTGCCGCTGGTGGTGCTGGCGACCATGGCAACGGTCATCGCTTCGCAGGCGCTCATCACGGGCGCCTTCAGTGTCACCAAGCAGGTGATCCAGCTCGGCTACCTGCCGCGCCTGAACGTCCAGCACACCAGCGTGCGCGACACGGGCCAGATCTACATCCCCGCGGTCAACTGGGGGCTGTTCGTCGCCATCGTGCTGGCCGTCGTGATGTTCCGCTCGTCCAGCGCGCTGGCCGCGGCCTACGGCATCGCGGTCACGCTGGACATGCTGATCACGACCATCCTCACCTTCTTCGTCATCCGTTTCGGCTGGCGCTATCCCCTGTGGCTGTGCATCGGCGCGACGGCCTGGTTCTTCCTGGTGGACCTGACGTTCTTTGCGTCCAACATGCTGAAGCTGCTGGACGGTGGCTGGTTCCCGCTGATGATCGGCGGTTGCCTGTTCACGCTGATGATCACCTGGAAGCGCGGCCGCGAACTGCTCAACGAGAAGCTGCGCGCCGACTCCATCGACCTGCGCAGCTTCCTGGACGCCGTGTTCGTCAGCCCGCCCACGCGCGTGTCGGGCACGGCCGTGTTCCTCACGGCCGAGTCGGGCACGGTGCCCAACGCCATGCTGCACAACCTGAAGCACAACAAGGTGCTGCACGACCACAACCTGTTCGTGACCGTCAAGCACCACGAAGTGCCGTGGATCGGGCTGGACAAGCGGGTGGAAATCGAGTCGCTGGGCCACGACTGCTGGCAGGTCATGATCCACTACGGGTTCAAGAACGACCCCGACGTGCCCGAGGCGCTGCAGCACATCCGCGCCCGCGGCTGCGACCTGGAGCCCATGACGACCAGCTACTTCCTGTCGCGCGACGTGGTGGTGCCCACCATCGGCCGCGGCATGGCCTCGTGGCGCGAAAAGCTGTTCGCGCAGATGCACCACAACGCCAGTGCGGCGGCCGACTTCCTCAACTTGCCGAACAACGCCGTGGTCGAGCTGGGCTCCAAGATCGAGATCTGATCACTTTAGACTTAACATCCTCTTTCGCTGGGCCGTGAGCTACGTCAAATGTAACTGCACGTAGCTATTGACAGCCATTCCGGCTACATTGGGTTACTTAAGCCGCGCAGGATTTGGGGACGGGCGCAACGAGCACCAGGCGCATTGGTGTACCTGCCCGTCGCCTGTGAGCGCTAGCAACGCCTTCCGCCCCGTCCTCCCCGTACGGCGCCCAGCCCAGCCAAAGAGGAACACATGGCGATCTACAACGGTACCAACGGTCCCGACAGTTTCAACGGCACGTCCACTGACGACACGATGACCGGCCTGGCCGGCAAAGACACCCTGCAGGGCGCCGCGGGCAACGACCAGCTCGACGGGGGCGCCGACAACGACTTGCTGATGGGCGGCGACGGCCAGGACACGCTGACGGGCGGCACCGGCATCGACCTGATGATGGGTGGCCTGGGCATCGACACCTACTACGTCGACCACTCGATGGACCGGGCCATCGACTCGGGCTCGACTGTGGGCGACATCGTCTATGCCAGTTCCAGCTTCATCCTCGAGAGCTATATCGAGTACCTCACGCTGCAGGGCGCCGGCAATTACTACGGCTTCGGCAACACCGAGGCCAACATCATCACGGGCAACGTCGGCAACAACGTGCTCGACGGCGGGGCCGGGGCCGACACGCTGTACGGCGGCGACGGCAACGACATGCTCAAGGGCGGTGCGGGTGCCGACCGGCTGGATGGCGGCACCGGCAACGACACCTACCGCTGGAAAGCCGGCACCGAGTCGAACGGGGCCGGCACCGACACCATCTACGGCTTCGCCTCGGGCACCGACAAGCTGGACGTGTCGGCTTTCGACGCCAATTCGACCCTGGCCGGGCGGCAGTCTTTCACATACAACGCCGCCGCAACGTCCTTCACCGCCGCCGGCCAGCTCATTTTTGTGGGCGGCACGCTGTACGGCAACATCGACGCCAACCTGGCGACCTCCGAGTTCGTGGTGGTCCTCAACGGCGTGTCCTCGCTCGCGCTGGCGGACCTGGTCCGCACCGATACCACGCCGGCGGCATGGCTGTCGCCCGCTTCAGCCACCATCGAGGAAAACGCGGGGGCCAACAAGCTGGTCTACAAGTCGGTGGTCGACGACGGCCCGGTCACCTTCTCGCTGAAGCCGGTGGGCATCGACTACACCCGGTTCACCATCAACGCGTCGACCGGCAACGTCACGCTGCTGGACAACCCCGACCAGGAAACCAAGCCGAGCTACACCTTCACCATCGCAGCCACCGACCAGGCCGGCAATACGAGCCTGATGGTCGTCACGCTGGTCGTGCAGGACCTCGACGAGTCGTCCCCGGTCATCACATCGGTCTCGCCCGAGACCGCACCGGAAATCTCGGGCTTCGTTTACCAGGCCCTGGCCGACGACAGCGCCGACATTTCGGCAGGGGTCACGTGGAGCATCTCGGGCACCGACGCGTCGCTGCTGACCATCGGCTCCACCACGGGCATCGTCAGCCTGGCGAGCGGCACGCTCGACTTCGAGGGTGTGAAGACGTCGTACAGCTTCACCGTGACGGCCAGCGACGGCGTGACGACGCCGGCCAGCCTGGCCGTCACGGTCAACGTGGCCAACGTCAACGAGGTGCCGATCGACCTGTCGCTGTCGCCTGCCGCCTTCGACGAAAACACGACCGAAGTCTTGGTCGGCACGGTCACCGTGACCGACCCCGACGCGTCCGGCAACAACAACGTGCTGACGGTCGACGACGAGGTGAACTTCGAGATCCGCAACGGCAACGAGCTGTGGTTCGTCGGCACCGCACCGGACCACGAGGCCGTCACCAGCTACAGCATCAGCATCACCAGCACCGACGGCGACCTGGTGCTGAGCGAACCCTTCACCGTCACGGTGAGCAACGTCAACGAAGCGCCCACGCTCAATGCCACGGGTGAAGACGACGAGCACACCCTGTACGTCACCGAAACCAACACCACCCTGACCTCCAGCGGGACGCTGACCGTCACCGACCCCGACGTCGGCGATACCGTCACCATCAGCGTGAACTCGGTGTACGTGTATGGCGTAACCGCGGGCCTCGTGCCTACCCCTGACGTGCTGCTGGACATGATGAGCGTCACCACCGGCCCGATCGAGGGTGACTCGGGCGAGGAGGGCAACGTCACCTGGTCGTTCGACTCCGATGGCGAGGCCTTCGACTACCTGGCCGACGGCGAAACGCTGAACGTGCAGTACACGCTGCGCGCCGACGACGGCGGCCTGACCGATGACCGCACCGTCGTCGTCGTCGTGACCGGCAGCAACGATGCGCCCGACCTCACGGTGGAGACCAGCGACGACCAGGGCGAGGACCTGCAGGAGCACGACTCGACCCAGACCGCCAACGGCACGCTGAGCGTGGTCGACCCCGACCGGTCCGACGCCGTGACGGCTTCGGTGTGGGACGTCGAAGTGGACGGCAGCACCACGCTGAGCGAAACGGCGCTGTTCGCGATGCTGACTGTCACCACGGGCAGCATCGACGCCGACGACGGCGAAACGGGCAACGTCGGCTGGAGCTTCAACTCGGGCGACGAGAACTTCGACTTCCTCGCCGACGGTGAGTCCTTGGTCCTCACGTACAACGTCAAGGTCACCGACGGGTATTCGGCCACTGCGACCACGCCGGTCACCATCACAATCGAGGGCAGCAACGACGCGCCCGAAATCTCCGTGGAGACAGGTGACGGCACCACAGGCGCCGTGACCGAAGGCGGCTCGCTGGGCGCCTCCGACACGCTGACGGTGGTCGACCCCGACCTGTCCGACTCGGCCACCTTGACGGTCGAATCGGTCACGCTTGGAGGCACTACCCTGGGCGCCAGTCCCAATGGCGCCTACCTGGGCATGATGGGCGTTCCCGGCTCCGTCGATGCGGATGCCGGATCCACCGGCAGCGCGACGTGGACGTTCACGGGCGCCGAGATCGACCTCAACTACCTGAACAACGGCGAAACGGTCACGCTGACCTATACGCTCCAGGCCGAAGACGACTCTGCCGAGACGGACAGCCAGACCGTGACGATCACGGTCACGGGCGCCAACGACGGGCCCGACATCTCGGTTGGCGGGGGCGACTCCGCGGCCGGCGCCGTCACCGAAGGCGGTTCGCTTGGCTCCAGCGGTGCGCTGACGGTCGTCGACCCCGACTACAGCGACTCGGTGAACCTGTCGATCACAGGGGTCACCGTGGGAGGTACGACACTGGGCGCCGCTTCCAACGCCACCTACCTCGCGATGATGGGCGTGACGGGCAGCGTCGCGGCCAACCCCGGCGCGACGTCCAACGCAACCTGGACCTTCACGGGCGTCGATACGGCGTTCGACTTCCTGGACGCGGGCGAGACGCTCACGCTGGCCTACACCGTGCGCGGTGAGGACGAGTCGGCCTTCGACACCCAGGCCGTCACGATCAGCGTGACCGGCATCAACGACGGCCCCGACATCACGGTCAACGGCGGCGCGGGTGATTCCGCTTCCGGCGGCGTCACCGAGGGCGGCTCGCTGGGTGCCACCGACACGCTGACGGTGGTGGACCCCGACCTGTCCGACGCGGTCACCATGACCATCGAATCCGTGACGTTGGGGGGCACCACGCTGGGAGCCGGGTCCAACGCCACCTACAAGGCGATGATGGGCGTGGCTGGCGGGTCCATCGCGGCCAACGCCGGCACCACGGCCAACGTGACGTGGACCTTTACCGGTGTCGAAGGCGACTTCAACTACCTGGACGAGGGCGAGACGCTGACACTGGCGTACACGGTGCGCGCAACCGACAACTCCAGTGCCATCGACGAGCAGACAGTGACGATCTCGGTCACCGGCGCCAACGACGGCCCGGACATCACAGTCAACGGCGGCGCCGGTGACTCCGCATCCGGTGCCGTCACCGAGGGCGGCTCGCTGGGCGCTACCGACACGCTGACGGTGGTGGATCCGGACCTGTCCGACGCAGTGACGATGACCGTGCCTTCGGTGACGCTCGGCGGGACCACGCTGGGGGCGGGCAGCAACGCGACCTACCTGGCCATGATGGGTGTCACGGGCGGTTCGGTCGCCGCGAACGCCGGCACGACCGCCAACGTGACGTGGACCTTCACCGGCGTGGAAGCGAACTTCGACTTCCTGGACGATGGCGAATCGCTCACGCTGGGGTACACGGTGCGCGCGACGGACGACTCGAGCGCCACGGACGACCAGACGGTGACGATCACGTTCACCGGCACCAACGATGGCCCCGACATCACGGTCAACGGTGGCGCGGGTGACTCGGCTTCCGGCGCGGTGACGGAAGGCGGCGCATTGACGGCCAGCGACACGCTGACGGTGGTGGACCCCGACCTGTCGGACTCGGTGGCCATGTCGGTGCAGTCCGTCACGCTAGGCGGCACGACGCTGGGTGCCGGGTCCAACCCCACCTACCTGGCGATGCTGGGCGGCACGAGTGCTGCCAATGCGGACGGCGGGTCGACGGCCAACGTGACATGGTCGTTCACGGGCGTGGAGGGCTCGTTCAACTTCCTGGACGAAGGCGAGACCCTGACGCTGGCGTACACCGTGCGTGCCACCGACGACTCGAGCGCCATCGACGAGCAGACGGTCACGATCTCGGTCACGGGGGCCAACGACACGGCGGCATGGTCGCTGCAGACGGGCGATGCCGACGCGGCGTCGATCACCGAAACGGATGCGGCGCTGGGCGCCACCGACACGCTGACCATCCGCGACCCGGACCTGTCCGACGCGGTGACGGTGGCAGTGCAGAGTGTCGTGGCGAGCGGCACGACCACGGGCCTCGGCTCGGGCAACGCCGCATTGCTGGCCATGATGACGGCTACCGCGGGCAGCATCAATGCGAACTCGGCGGATGCGAGCAACGTCACGTGGACGTTCAACTCCGGCAGCGAGATCTTCAACTACCTCACGTCCGGCCAGTCGCTGGTGCTGACTTACACGCTGCGTGCCACGGACGATTCGAGCGTGACCGCTGACAAGACGGTGACGATCACGATCGACGGGTCGAACGAGGCCTCGGCCAACACGTCTGGCAATGACACCATCACCGGTACGGCGGGCGCCGACACGCTCACCTTCGATGCGGGTGGCAATGACAACGTTTCGGGCCTGGCGGGCAATGACACGCTGAATGCGGGTGCTGCGCTCACGGCGAGCGACACGGTCAATGGCGGCGACGACAGCGACACGCTGAACCTCAGTGGCGACTACGGTACGTTGCTCACGTTTGGCCCGAGCACGGTCACCAATGTCGAAACCATCGTTGTGGCAGCGGGCGATAGCTACAAGCTGAAGGTGGACGACGGGACACACACCACCGCGTCGACCATCACCGTCAACGGATCGGCCTTGCTGGCAGGCAACACACTGACGTTCGACGCCTCGCTGGAGTCCTCAAGCAGCTCTGCATACAGCATTTCCGGCGGCGCAGGCGCCGACACGCTGACCGGTGGGGCGGGCAATGACACACTCAACGGGGGCGCTGGGAACGACTCGTTGAAAGGCGGGGCGGGAGCCGACAGCTACACGCTCAGTGGCGGCGGCTCGGATCGACTGGTTTTCGGCACTGCAGCCGCAAATGGCGTCGATGCGTTCACAAACGACTTCACAGTCGGTAGCGGGACGGGATCCGATGTCATGGATTTCATTGCACTGCATGCGGCGACCGCGCTTGGCGCGACGACGTTTGCGACTCAGACTACGACAACAACGGTATCAGCGGGCATCATCGTACTGACCAATGACGCGCTTGGGTCGGATTTGGCGGCGGCGCTCAGTGCTCGCAGCCAATGGGACCAGAACAACATTGGCTATCGTCTCGTGGTTTGGGAGATTGGCACCACAAGCGTTGGAGTCGCACTCGTCAACAATGACGACACGACCAACAACGATGACGTCACGGCCACTCAAGTTGCCATCATCACGGGATTCGCGAACCAAGCAGCGGTCGACACTTTCACCTCGGGTCTTGTCGCCGCGAACTTCCTGCTCACGTAAGCGGTGGCGCCGCTGGAGCGGGTCAGCTTCTCGCAGGTTGAGGCTGGCGCCTCTATCACTGGCTGAACAACTGCGACCAAGTCAAGTCGCACAGATGGCGCGCCGGACTCGTCCGACAGGGACGGTGGAGGCGTGCCGATTGCGCAGTCTATGGCAGTTGAGCAATCTCTACCGATCGAACCCGATCAGGATTGACCATGCTCAAAGAAGTGTTACTGACCCTCGCAACGGCCGGTTTGCTGGCAGGCGGCGCCCCGGCGCTCGCCGCTGCCAGGCAGGACGCCAGGCAAGCCGCAAAGAAGGCCGATAGGAACAAACAAAAAGTAGTGAAGCAGGCCGACCTGGTCGTCTCCGTCAAACCCCCTTCCGGCCAATGGGAAGCCAAGCCGCCCCCGGCCGACGGCTGGGTCTGGCGCGCCGGCTTCTACGAATGGACTGGCGAGCGGTTTGCCTGGAAGCCCGGCGAATGGATCCTGGACAAGCCCGGCATGGACTTCCGCCAGTTCGAATGGGTGGAAGCGGGCCAGGGCAAGTGGAAGCTGGAGGGCGGGGACTGGGTGGCTGAAAAGCACAGCTGAGTGTTAAAACGGCGATCCGATCTTCTCGGCCGTCGCGGCATAAATCTTTTGTCGGAAGGGCAACACCTCCACCCTCGTTCATTGCAACAAACCGTAGCCAACGCGCCAGTTGAGGCTTACATTCGGTCACTTAGCGCTCAAAGATTTACTGGTCGAGCGCCATCACCGTTTGCAGGAGGAAATGATGGCAACGTTCTACGGCACATCGGGTTCCGACAATATCAGCGGCAGCGTCGGCTCTGACTCCATCTTCGGCTATGAGGGCGACGACAACCTCCTCGGCAACAGCGGCCACGACCTGATCGAAGGCGGCGCCGGCAACGACGTGATGACCGGCGGCGACGGCAACGACACCCTCGACGGTGGCGCAGGCGTCGACCTCATGCTCGGCGGCAACGGCGCCGACACCTACTACGTGGACAGCATCGCAGACCGCGCGCTCGATACCGGCTCAGGGCTGGGCGACATCGTCATCGCCGCTTCGAGCTTCGTCATCGAGAGCGGCATCGAAAGCCTGGTGCTCATCGGCAGCGGCAACACCTACGGCTTTGGCAACGCGTCGGCCAACGCCATCACGGGCAACGGCGGGAACAACGTGCTCGACGGCGCGGCGGGTAACGACTCGCTGTACGGCGGCGCCGGCAACGACATGCTCAAGGGCGGCGCGGGCGCCGACGCGCTGTACGGCGGCGACGGCAACGACAAGTACCGCTGGAAGGTGCTGACGGAATCCAACACCACCCTGATGGATACGGTCTATGGCTTTGCGGCCGGCGACAAGCTCGACGTATCCGCCATTGACGCCAGCACGGCCAGTGGCCGCCAATCGTTCACTTTCATCACCGGCACCACCTTCACGGCGGCCGGCCAGTTGCGCTTCGACGCGGCCACCAACCGGCTGCTCGGCAACACCGACACCAACCTGACTACGATCGAATTCGCGGTCAGGCTCGATGGCATCACGTCGCTCACGTCGTCGGCGCTGATCCTCACCGACACCCTCCCGGCTGCCTTCCTGTCGCCGGGGCTGGCAAACATCGCCGAGAACAGCGGCAGCGGCCGCGTGGTCTACCAGGCCGTGGTCGACGACGGGCCGGTCACCTTCAGCCTGATTCCCACGGACGACTACGCCAGTTTCAGCATCCATTCGGCCAGCGGCGTGGTCACGCTGCTGGACAACCCCGACCAGGAGGCCAACCCCACCTACACCTTCACCGTGCTGGCTACCGACCAGGTAGGCCTGACGAGCCAGATCAAGGTGGTGCTGGTGGTGGGCGACGTCGACGAGGTGGCGCCCACGATCACGTCGGAATCGCCGGCGGAAGCTGCGGAGAACAGCGCCAACGTCTACCAGGCTTCGGCCGACGACAGCGGCGACTACTCCGCGGGCGTCACGTGGACCATCACGGGCACCGACGCGTCGCTGCTGGCGATCGGCTCCACCACGGGCGCCGTCACCCTGAACGCCGGCACGCTCGACTTCGAAGGCAGCAAGACCACGTACACCTTCACGGTAGTTGCCTCCGACGGGGTGAACGCCCCGGTGAGCAAGGACGTCACGGTCAACGTGACCAACGTGAACGAAGCGCCGCTCATCTCCGTGGGCGAAGACGACGACGCCTCCGCCACCATCGACGAGACGGACGAAGGCCTCAGCGCCGGCGGCACGCTCACCGTGGTGGACCCGGACGTGGCCGACGCGGTCACGGCCTCGGTGCAGGGCGTGTCCGTCTCGGGCTCGGGCAGCACATCGCTCACCAGCGACCAGCTGCTGGCCATGCTCAGCGTCACGCCGGGCAGCATTGCCGCCAATGCAGGCGACAGCAGCAACCTGGGCTGGGACTTCGATTCCGGCGAGGAAGCGTTCGACGGCCTCGCGCCTGGAGAAGACCTCGTCCTCACGTACACCATCCGCGTAACCGATGGCGGCTCGCTCACCGACGAGCAGACGGTGACCGTCACCATCAACGGCACCGAGGAAAGCCCGCCGCCGGTCATCAGCGAAGGCGCGTCCGACAGCGACACCTTCACCGTCACCGAAGATTGGGGCGGCCCCCCGCAGGGCGGCACCTTGACGGTGGTGGACCCCGTGACGTCCGACACCGTGGACGTGGACTTCACGGTCGTGCTGGCCGGCTCGTCCATTTACGACAGTGCCGACTTCGCTGTGCTGTTCGACCTGACGCCCGACACGCTGGCCGCGGACCCCGGGAGCTCGAACAACCTGGGCTGGACGTTCTCGGGCTATGACCTGGACCTCGACGACCTGGGCGTGGGCGAATCGCTGGTCGTCACCTACACCATCCGCGCCGAGGACAACGGGGGCCGGTCGGACACGCACGAAGTCGTGATCACGTACACCGGGGTGAACGACCCCGTGGTGCTTTCCGGCTCGAGCGACTTCTTCTCCTACACGCAGGACGGCACTACCCAGCCCAGCGGGTCTGTCGGCTTCACCGACCTCGACGCGCATGATACGCACACGGTCGCGTCCATCGAACTGGCAGCGTTCAGCATGAACGCCAGCCCGATGAACGTGTCGTCCGCACCCGACATCGGCACGTTCGACGCGTGGATCACGGCCAGTGGCGACGCGGTCGCGTGGTCGTTCGACGTCGGCAGCATCGACTGGCTGGGCGCCGGCGAGACGATCTACTTCAAGTACGAGTTCCTCGTCGACGACGGCAACGGCGGCGGCGACAACCTGGACGTCATCCTGTACTTCAATGGCGTGAATGACGCGCCGGTGATCTCGGTCCAGCCGGGCGACGAGGACGCGGGCTCGCTCACCGAGGACGGCGCATCGGCCAGCGGCACGCTGACCATCCGCGACATCGACCTGTCCGACGCGGCCACGCTGTCGATCACCGACATCGACGTCACGGGCGCCGTGGGGATAGGTACGTCCTCGTTCACGGGCACGCTGCAATTCGTGTCGTCGGTGCTCGATGCCGACACCAGCGATACGGGCAACATCCAGTGGAGCTTCGAGCCCGGCCTCCTGCAGTTCGACTTCCTGGGTGAAGACGAGACGATGGTCGTGACGTTCAGCGTGGCCGGCGAGGACACCTCCGGGTCGATGGATACCCACGACATCGTCGTCACGGTCTTCGGGGTCAACGACGATGTGTCGTTCGGCACCGGCGAATTCTCGGGCTACTACACCGAGCCCGATGTCATACCTTTCGCCGTGGTGGCCGAGATCACGGGCGACATCCAGGTGCTCGATGCGGACGTGAACGACAGCCACTACGCCTACTACGGCTTTGCCGGCGGCGATGTGTCCGAGTCCGCGGCAGCCGACATCGGCACTTTCTCCGCCAGCGTGCTCGGCAGCCAGGTCTTCTGGCAGTTCGATGTCATGGACATCGACTTCATGGCCCTCGGCGAAAACCTCACGCTGAGCTATGACCTGACGGTGACCGACGGCTACACGGGCCAGGCCAGCACCACCATCATCGTCTACCTGTACGGCGCCAACGACCTGCCGACCCTGACGGCCATCACCGGCGACAGCGACTCCGCTTCGGTGACCGAGGAAGAGACGTCCTCCGAAACGGGCTCGCTGACCGTGCGCGACGTCGACCTCTCGGACAAGGTGACGGCCGGTGTCGTGTCGGTGACGCTGGCGGGCACGTTCGGCTCGCTGACGGGTGGCGAGGTGATCGGGCTCATGACCGTGACCACGGGCTTCATCGACGCCGATACGGACGATTCGGGCAACCTCGACTGGACGTTCGACCCCACCGGCGACGGGTTCGACTTCCTCGCGGCCGGCGAGTCGCTGGTGCTGAACTACTCGATCGCGGTGTCCGACTCGCACGGCGGCGAAGACACACATGCCGTGGCCATCACCGTCACCGGCGTCAACGACGCACCCGACATCACGGTGGACGCAACCGGCACGCCGGACGACATCGGCGAGGACCTGCTGGAGAACCCCAGCCTGGAGGCCAACGGCACGCTGACGGTGGTGGACCCGGACGACTCGGACACGGTCGCGATCACGCGGTCCGTGGCCACCAGCGGCACGACGACCGGCCTCACGGCATCGAACGCCGCGCTACAGGCGATGTTGACGGTCAATGGCCCGCTCGACGCCGACAGCGGCGACACGCACAACCTGGCGTGGTCCTTCTCGGGGACCGAGTCCGCGTTCGACTACCTCGACGAGGGCGAAACGCTCGTCCTCACCTACACGATCACGGCGACCGACGGCTCGCTGGCAAGCGACGACCAGTCGGTGACGATCACCGTGACCGGGACCAATGACGGCCCCGACATCTCGGTGGACGGCACGGCGGGCGATTCGGCCAGCGCGAGCGTGACGGAAGGCTCGGGCGCGCTCACCGAGGGCGGCACGTTGACCGTTATCGATCCCGACCGGTCCGACTCGGTGACGATGTCCGTCGAGGCGGTGGAACTCGGCGGCGTGACCACCGGGGCATCGTCGAATGCAACTTACAAGGCGATGCTGGGCGGCTCGGGCTCTGCCAACGCCGACGCCGGCGACTCCGCCAACGTCGAATGGACCTTCACGGGCGCCGAGGCCGACTTCGACTACCTGGACGAGGACGAGACGCTGACCCTGACGTACACCGTGCGCGCGACGGACGATTCGAGCGCGATGGATGAGCAGGCCATCACGGTGACGGTCAATGGCGCCAACGACACGGCAGCCTGGTCGCTGCAGACGGGCGACCTGGACACGGGCAGCGTGACCGAGTCGGGTGCGACCGACCTGACGACGAACGACACGCTGACCATTCGGGACCCGGACCTGTCGGATGCGGTGACGATTACGGTGGAGGGCGTCGTGGCGAGCGGCACCACCGCCGGGCTCGGCTCCGGCGAGGCCGCGCTGCTGGCCATGATGACGGCCACGACGGGCAGCATAGACGCGGATTCGGACGACGTGAACAACGTCGCCTGGACGTTCGATTCGGGCGCCGAGATGTTCAGCTATCTCACGACCGGCCAGTCGCTGGTGCTGACCTACACGCTGCGGGCCACCGACGACTCGGGCATGGCGACCGACACGACGGTGACGATCACCGTCGACGGCGTCAGCGGCGAGAACACGGCCCCGACACTCGACGACACCGAGTCGCCGGCGCTGTCTGCCGTATCGGAAACCACGGGTGACGAGTCCCCGGCGGCGCCGACGGGTGCTGTCGGCGACCTGGTGTCCAGCCTGCTGGGTGGCGCCGACGACGTCGACGGCGACACGCTGGGCATGGCCATCACGGCGTTCGACGCGTCGTCGCAGGGCAAGCTCTGGTACTCCATCAACGGTGGCACCAACTGGTTCGAAATCACCTCAGCGACGGCGGCCAGCGCAGTGCTCCTGTCGGGCACCGCACGCATCATCTTCAAGCCGAATGGCGGCGAGGCCGGCACGATAGCCACGGTCTTCACATTCAAGGCGTGGGACCAGACGGAAGGAACGAACGGCGGCACCGGCGACACGACGACGGGGACGGCGTTCTCGACGGATACCGACACGGTGGCGGTGACGCTGACGGCGGCGGGCGGTGGCACGGGGAGCTTCGCTGCACCGGCGACGTACTACGGCGGCTCAGGGGACGACGCCATCACCGTCACGGGGGACGACCTCGAGGATTCGACCATCGTGCTGGGCGGCGGAAACGACACGCTCACGTTCGACTTCCCGGGCCTGATCTCGGGCGGGACCACCGTGCTGGATGGCGGCTCGGGCAATGACACGATCGCACTCACGGGGCACGATGGAACCCTGGACCTGACCGGCATCACGATCACGGGCTTCGAAGGACTGACCGGGTCGGTGCAGGAGCAGGCTTTCGTCCATGTGAACGCGTCGCTCATCAACAGCCTCACGACGATCAACCTGGGCAGCCAGAGCGACGCGCTCGAACTGCATGGTGGCGGGACGTTCAACTTCGCGGGGCTGACCCTCACCGGTGTCGAGTCCATCACCGTCGGCGACTCGACCAACACGACGATCAACATGACCGCGGCCCAGGTCCTGTCGGTAACGTCGCTGCTCTCGGGCGGTGGCGGCACCGATACCCTGAACGTCACCACCGACATCACCAACAGCGCGACGCTCGACAAGGTCACCGGTTTCGAGGTGATCAACCTGAACGGCACCGGCGCGGAGACGATCGTCGCGGTGAACGCCATGGTGGCCAGCGGGACGACCACCACCATCAGCAATGCCGGTGGCGGTGCGCTCGCGTTCAACGGGAAGGCGGAGGCGGACGGCAAGTTCGTGATCAACATGGGCGCCGGCGGCGGCACCGTCGTCAGCGGCTTGGGGCTTGACACCCTGAACGGCGGCGCGGGCGTCGACAAGTTCTCGATCGGCCAGGACAATTACACGAGCGCTGCTGCCCGCGACATCATCACCGGCTTCACCGCCGGCTCCAGCGGTGACGTGTTCAACGTGGAGGACGGCACGACCAGCGGCTCCGCCGGCATCTCGTTGTCGGGTTCCAACAACTTCGCCGGCGCGACGTCGCTGCAGACGCACTCGGCTGCCGGCAACCTGACCATTGCGGACGCCACCGAAGTCATCATCGTCTCGACGACCACTGTGCCCGGCAACCTCTCGACGTCGACGGCTGCGGGTGACCTGAACGGAACCAACCTGCTGACTGCCATCGGCGGGACCATCACGACCGACGACAACGGTAACCAGCACCTCTTCGCCGTCGCCGACGCTTCCGGCAACGTGGGCATCTACTACGGCGATGCCGGCACGGGCGGCTCCCCGGGCGGCGGGACGGGGATCGCGGCGAGCGAACTGGTCCTCGTCGCCGTCCTTGTCGGGGTGACGATCGGCAACCTCGTGTACCAGAACTTCGGCAACGACAACCTGATCTAGCGAACCTTGCGTGCCCGCTTCACGGCGAAGCGGGCCGCAGCTTCGTGCACAGCCGTCGGCTGCAGGAACGGATTGACGATCTCGAGCTCGCCCACTCGCATCCCGTGTTGCAGGTCTTCGGTGAAGAGCTGCTCACATCCGGCATCGAGCGCGGCACGGACGACCAGTGCGTCCCACGTGGAGAGTTGCAGTTGCTGCCGCAGCTCGATGGCGTCCAGCACGGTTCGCGAGGTGGCGCCCACCACACGCTGGTTCGCCCAGTGCGAAAGGAGTTCGGCGGCATCGGTGGGTGACAGCAAGCGCTGGCGGACGACCGTGTCGTAGAACTCCTGCATGACCTGGGTGCTCAGGACCATGGTGCCCTGTGAGATCGCACTGTGCAGGACCCGCTGCGCGACGGATTGCTTGACGGGGTCTGCGGGGTCAACACCGTACACGAATACATTCGTGTCGAAGAACTGCATCAGCGCCGGCCCTTCGCGGGCTTGCGACCCATCAGAGTCGGCAGCCGCTCTTCGAGCACCCGTTCATACAGTTTGTCCCGGCCTTCCCAGGCAGGCTTGCCGCCTCCAATGCCGCGTGCCTTCTGGTCTTCGGCAATCCGTGCCATGAGCATGTCGAACCGCTTCGCCTGTTGGGCACCGGAGTCTGCGCGCACGTAGTCTTCGATTGCGCGGCGGCAGATCTCGTTGACGCTCGTACCTTCCTTGACGGCACGAATGCGTGCATCCTGCAGGAGCTTGTCGTCGACGGAGAGGGTGAGATTGGCCACGACCTCATTGTACACGTAACCTGTGCAGCACGGGTTACGTGCTATGCGGCGAAGGAGGCTTTGTGCGACAGTTGAGCCGTGAACCTCCTCTTCGTCGCCGACCCGCTCGAGGCCTTCAAGGTCTACAAGGACACCACCTTCTCGATGATGCGCGAGGCCCAGCGCCGCGGGCATCGCATCGCGGCCTGCGAGCCGCGCCACATCACCTGGCGCTCGGGTGGTTTGGTGCACGCCACGGTGCGCCAGATCGTGCTGACGGGCTCGCAGGACGAATGGTTCAACGAGACCGAGACGGTAGCCAAGCCGCTGAGGGATTTCGATGCGATCGTGATGCGCAAGGACCCGCCGTTCGACAGCGAATACTTCTACGCCACGCACCTGCTGGAGCAGGCCGTGCGCGAAGGCGCGCACGTCTTCAACCAACCCGCGGCACTGCGCGACCACCCGGAAAAGCTCGCGATCATGGAGTTTCCGCAGTTCGTGAGCCCCACGCTGGTGACGCGCGACGCCGACGAGGTGCGCCGCTTCCACGCCGAGCACCGCGACATCATCCTGAAGCCGCTGGACGGCATGGGCGGCATGGGCATCTTCCGGGTGGGCGCCGACGGGCTCAACCTGGGCTCCATCACCGAGACGCTCAACCGCGACGGCGCCACCACCATCATGGTTCAGCGCTACGTGCCCGAGATCACGCAGGGCGACAAGCGCGTGCTGGTGATCGACGGCAAGCCGGTGCCCTTCAGCCTGGCGCGCATCCCGCAGGGCAGCGAGATCCGCGGCAACCTGGCGGCAGGCGGCAAGGGCGTGGCGCAGCCGCTTTCGAAGCGAGATTACGAGATTGCCGAGGCCATCGGGCCGGTGCTGGCCAAGCGCGGTCTGCTGCTGGTCGGGCTGGACGTGATCGGCGACTACCTGACGGAGATCAACGTGACCAGTCCCACGTGCTTCCAGGAGATCACGCAGCAGGCGGGGTTCGATGTGCCGGCGATGTTCATCGACGCGCTCGAAGCCGCCGTCGCGTAACGCTCAGGCCAGCGAAAACGTCTCCCGATCCACGTCCACCAGCCCCGCCGCCTTCAGCTCGTCGATGTGCTGCCTGATCGTGCGGCGCTCCGCCGCCTCGATGTACGGCGCGCCGTTGTAACCCGGCGGGTAGATCAGCCGCCGGTCCACCAGCTGCTGCAGCGTGTGCGGGCCCTCTTCCAGGTAGCCCAGCAGCTTTTCGCTGCGCTGGTCGATGCTGGCCTTGAAGCGGTCGAGGTGGCCCAGGAACTCGCCGCGGTCACGCAGCACGCCCCTGTGGTGCGAGGTCACCCATACCTTGGCATCCAGGAAGGGCAGCTCCGACAGCGTGCGCCGGAAAGCGGGCAGCGACGAGGTGCGGTCGCCGTAGTACGGCCCGAAGCCGGTCAGGTCGATGTCGCCGATGAAGGCCACGCCCTCGCTCTCCACCATCAGCGCGCAGTGCCCCGACGTATGGCCCGGCAGGTGGTGCGCGCGCACGCGCACGCCGCCGCCCAGGTCCCATGAGGCATCGCTCTTGTAGCCGGTGGCGTCGGGGCGCGGCGCGTAGTTGAACTCTTCCTCGATCAACGGCAGCAGCTCGTCCAGCACCTTCTGCTCGTAGCCGTAGTGCGCCGCCAGGCCGTCCCACGACTGCGCTGCGTGCAGGTCGGCGTTGTGCACCTGCACCTGCGCGTTGGGCACGCGGTGCAGCCCCGCCATGTGGTCCTCGTGCACGTGGCCCAGGATGACCAGGTCGACGTCGTCGAAGGCCTTGCCCACGCGGTTGGCAACCAGCGGCGTGTCGAACGATACGCGCGTGTCGGCGCCCTGCACGATGACGAGGTTGCCGTCGGGGTACTTGCCCGATTTCTCGCCGAAGTACACCGACACCGCGCCGAAGCGGATGGCGCTCAACGGTGCGCCTCGCCGTCTGCAAACACTTTCAATTGGCCACCCTCCATCTTCGTCCAGGCTTCGTTCACCGTCAGCGGCTCGGTTACCACCACCGCCACCTTGTCGTCGGGCGTGGTGTTGCGCGCGAAGTCGATCGACAGGTCTTCATCGGCCAGTTTCGCATGCGCGAACGGGTGCTTGCGCTCCACGTACCACAGGTTGCTGGAGCAGTAGGCCCACAGCGCCACGCCGTTGGACAGCATGAAGTTGAAGTTACCGTGCCTGGCGATGGGCCGCGCCAGTTCGCGCAGCGTGAGCGTGAGTTCCTCCACGCTCGGCACGCCGGCGTGCGACTTCGCGAGCTCCTGCATGATGAAGCAGAAGGCCCGCTCGCTGTCGGTGTTGCCCACCGGGCGGAAGTTGGCGTGCAGCCGCGGGTTGAAGTCCTTCAGGTCGCCGTTGTGCGCGAACACCCAGTAGCGGCCCCACAGCTCGCGCACGAAGGGGTGGCAGTTCTCCAGCGCCACGTGGCCCTGCGTGGCCTTGCGGATGTGGGCGATCACGTTGCGGCTCTTGATGGGGTAGCGGCGGATCAGCTCGGCCACCGGCGACTCGCAGGCCGGCTGGTTGTCCACGAAGTGGCGCAGGCCCAGCCCCTCGAAGAAGGCGATGCCCCAGCCGTCGGCATGGTGGTCGGTGCGGCCGCCACGCTGCGCGAAGCCCGAGAAGCTGAACGTCAGGTCCGTCGGCGTGTTGCAGTTCATCCCCAGCAGCTGGCACATGGCCCATTATTCGCCAGCCGGCGCCTTTTGTGCCGGCTCGCGCAGCCGCCAGGCCGCCAGCATGGCCAGCGCGCAGGTGGCGGCCAGCATCAGGAACGACTCGTTGAAGGCCGCCAGCCGGGCCGCGCCGGTCTGCGGGTTGGCCAGGGAGTCGCCGTGCACGGCCAGGCGCCATTCGAGCACCAGCGCGCACAGGCTGATGCCCGCGGCGCCGCCCAGCGTGCGCACGAAGTTGATGGTGCTGGAGCCATGGGGCAGCAGGCCCTTGTCCAGCGCGCGCATCGAGCCGATGTTCAGCGACGTCAGGATGAAGCCGAGCCCCACCCGCCCCAGGATCGCCCAGGCCATCAGCAGGCCGAGCGGCGAGGCGAGCCCCACCGTGGGCATCAGCGCGAACGAGGCGGCCAGCAGCAACAGGCCGGTGGTGACCAGCACGTAGGTGGGCACGCGATGGGTGAGGCGCCCCACGCCGCCGATGGTCAGCGCCAGCGCCAGGCCCGCAGGCAGCAGGATGGTGCCCACGTGCGCGGCAGGCAACCTCAGCGCGAGCTGCATGTACACCGGCAGCAGGTAGGTGGAGCCGAACAGGGCGATGCCGTAGATCAGCGACACCACCACGCCCATGGTGAACGTGGGGTGGGCAAACACGCGCAGGTCCATGAGCGGCTCTCGGCCCGCTGCGGGCGCGCCGCGCTGCCAGGCAATGAAGGCGCCGGTGGCTATCAGCGCGCCCGCCAGCAGCGCGATACCCAGCGGCCGGGACGTTCCCTGCAGTTCCACCAGCCCGTTCAACAGGCAGGTGGTGGCCACGGTGGCGAGCACCAGCCCCACCCAGTCGAGCGCCATGTCCTTCTGCATCGGCGTGCCGCCGGGCGCGACATTCGGCACGTACCGGTAAGCCATCCAGATCGACCCCAGGCAGAACGGCACCACCATGAAGAAGATGGAGCGCCAGCCGAACAGGTCCACCAGCACGCCGCCGATGCTGGGGCCCAGCGCCGGCGCCAGCACCACGCCCATGCCGAACAGGCTGGTGGCCTTGCCCTGCTCGCTGGGCTCGAAGGCCCGCATGATGATCACGGCGGGGATGGGCTGCACGACGCCCGCAGCCAGTCCTTCGGCCACGCGCGCGGCCAGCACCAGCGCAAAGCTGTCGGCAAGGCCTCCAGCCACGCCACCGGCCATCAACAGCAGCATGGTACCCACGTAGGTCATGCGGTAGCCGTAACGCGCCAGCACCCAGGGCGTAGTGAGCATGCCCAGCGTGGTGGCGAGCATGAAGCCCGAGCTGACCCAGTGCGCGCGGTCCTGCCCCAGCACGAAGTAGTGGCTCATCTCGGGGATGGCCACGTTGACGACGGTGGCCGACATGATCGACGCCATGGTGCCGACCATCACCGACACCAGCACCATCCAGCGCGCGTCCATGGTGCGATGATAGATGCACACGAGGAGGCAGCCATGCAGGCCAACCTGAACGAGCATGCCGCGCCCGGTGCGCGGCGCAACAAGGTGGTGACGGCCGCGGAGGCGGTGCGCCTGGTGCACGACGGCGACACCGTGGCCACCGGCGGCTTCGTCGGCATCGGCTTCGCCGAAGAGGTCGCCGTGGCGCTGGAGCAGCGCTTCCTGGCGGCCGAGGCGGAGCTGGGCCGCGGCTCGCCGCGCGACCTGACGCTGGTGTATGCCGCGGGCCAAGGCGACGGCAAGCTGCGCGGCCTGAACCACCTGGGCTACGCCGGCATGGTCAAGCGCGTGGTGGGCGGCCACTGGGGCCTGGTGCCCGCGCTGCAGAAGCTGGCCGTTGCCAACGAGATCGAAGCCTACAACCTGCCGCAGGGCGTGCTGGCCCACCTGTTCCGCGACATCGCTGCGGGCAAGCCCGGCACGCTCACGAGCGTGGGCCTCGACACTTTCGTCGACCCGCGCCATGGCGGCGGCCGCATCAATGCGCGCACCACCGAGGAGCTGGTGCGGCTGATGGAGATCGACGGCCGCGAGTACCTGTTCTACAAGGCGTTCCCGATCTCGGTCGGCATCATCCGCGCGACCACCGCCGACCCCGACGGCAACCTCACCATGGAGCGCGAGGCGCTCACGCTGGAAGCGCTGGCCATCGCCATGGCGGCGCGCAACTCGGGCGGCATCGTCATCGCGCAGGTGGAGCGCGTAGCCGAGCGCGGCACGCTGCACCCCCGCATGGTGAAGGTGCCGGGCGTGCTGGTCGACGCGGTGGTCGTGGCGACCGACCCCGCGTACCACATGCAGACCTTCGTGGAGCAGTACAACCCGGCGTACTCGGGCGAGATCCGCGTGCCCATGGAACACCTGCCACCGATGCCCATGAGCGAGCGCAAGGTGATCGCGCGCCGTGCCGCGCTGGAGTTGAAGGCCAACGCGGTGGTGAACCTCGGCATCGGCATGCCCGAGGGCGTGGCCGCGGTGGCGGCCGAAGAGCGCGTGATCGACCTGGTGACCCTGACTGCGGAACCGGGCGTGATCGGCGGCATCCCGGCCAGCGGCCTGAGCTTCGGCGCGGCGACCAATGCGCAGGCCATCATCGACCAGCCGAACCAGTTCGACTTCTATGACGGCGGCGGGCTCGACCTGGCGGTGCTGGGACTTGCGCAGGCCGACGCCGAGGGCAACCTCAACGTCAGCAAGTTCGGCCCGCGGCTCGCCGGCGCGGGCGGCTTCATCAACATCAGCCAGAACGCGCGCACGGTGGTGTTCGTGGGCACGTTCATGGCGGGTGACTCGAAGAAGTTCGTGCAGCAGGTGGAGCACCGCACCTTCAGCGGGCGCGAGGCCCGGCGGCGCAAGCAGCGCGTGCTTTACGTCACCGAGCGCTGCGTGTTCCAGCTGGGCGACGCGGGGCTGGAGCTGGTGGAGATCGCGCCGGGCGTGGACCTGCAACGCGACGTGCTGGCGCAGATGGAATTCCAGCCGTCGATCAGCCCGCACCTGAAGCTGATGGAGGCGGGCATCTTCGGCAACGAAGGCCTGCAGCTGCGCGACCGGCTGCTCGCGCGGCCGCTTTCGCAGCGGCTGGAGCTGGACCGCGAGCATCGCCTCCTGTTCATCAACTTCGAAGGCCTGTCGGTGCACCGGCCCGGCGACATCGACGAGATCGAGCAGGCGGTGCGGCAGTTGCTGGAGCCGGTGGTCGCGGAGTCGAACCAGCGCGTGGCGGTCGTGGTCAACTACGACAACTTCAGCATCACGCCCAGCCTGGCCGACCCGTATTCCGAGATGGTGCAGCGGCTGGCGCGGCGCTACTACAGCCGCGTCACGCGCTACGGCACGGTGGGCTTCCTCAAGGCCAGGCTGGAAGCCGTGGCCTGACAGGCCGCACAGATGCAGGCGAGGCCTTTCGCGTCGGGCGGCAGCGAGGCCAGCAGTTCGGCGCTGAAGTCGACCTGCGTGCACCAGCAGGGCGGCTGTTTCACGCCGGTCTCGCGCTCGGTTTCCATCGCGCAGCGATTCGCCTGGCCGCAGAGGGGGCAGAGCGCAGGGTCCATGGCAACTATTCGAGCGTGAAATAGAACGTGGCCCCTTCGCCCGGCTTCGCTTCGGCCCAGATGCGCCCGCCATGCCGCGCCACCACCTTCTGCACCAGCGCCAGCCCGATGCCCGTACCCTCGAACTCGCTGGTCGCATGCAGCCGCTGGAAGGCGCCGAACAGGCGCGACGCATGCGCCATGTCGAAGCCCGCGCCTTCGTCCGCCACGTAGTACACCGTCTCGCCATGGGCGCCGCCGAAGCTGCCCACGCGCAGCACGGTCTTGTCCTTGCGCGACGAGAACTTCCACGCGTTGCCCACCAGGTTGGCCATCACCTGCCCCAGCAGCCGCGGGTCGCCCCGGGCCCACAGCCGGTGCGGAATGCTGGCCTCCAGGTCGCGCGGCCCTTCGCGCTCGCGCAACTGCGCGATGGCGACACGCGCGGCTTCGGCCAGGTCGACCGGCTCCTCGCGCAGGTCCACCCGCGAGAGGTGCGCCAGCGCGAGCAGCGCGTCGGTCAGCTCGCTCATCTGCCGCACGCCGGTGCGGATGCGCTGCAGGTAGTGCTGCGCGCGCTCGTCGAGCTGGTTTTCGTACTCGGCCAGCGCCTGGCTGAAGCCGTCGATGGAGGTGAGCGGCGAGCGAATGTCGTGCGCCAGCGAATAGGCAAACGCTTCCAGTTCGGCGTTGGCCGCCTGCAGTTGCGCCGTGCGCTGCCGCACGCGTTCTTCCAGCTCGCTGTTCAGGCGCGAGACCTCTTCCTGCGCCTGCCGCCTTTCGGTGATGTCGGTGACGAAGCCTTCCAGCGCCACCACCCGGCCCGCTTCGTCGAGCACGGCCGAACCCTGCTCCCACACCCACTTGAGCCGCCCGTCGCGCGCCACGATGCGATAGGTGACCTGGAAGGCCTGGCCGGCCGCGACGGCCTCCTGCACGCTGTCCCAGACCATCGCGCGGTCTTCGGCTTGCATCAGCGACTCGTACGAGACGGCGCCGCAGAGGAAATCTTCCGGGGTGTAGCCCGTGAGCGGCAGCACCCCGCCACTGACGAATTCGATCGGCCAGCCCGGTTCGTTGCGGCAACGGTAGGCCATGCCGGGCAGCTTGGCCAGCAGGGCGCTGGGTTCCTGGAACACGTGCTGGTTATCGGGCCGCATCTCGGTGGGCACTGTAATGGAAAAGCAAACGAAAGGGACAGGGAAAACCGCAGCAACTGCCCCATCCGGGGAATGCCATGATCCATCGCCATGAAGAAACTCCTGTCGGGCTGCCTGCTGCTGGCAGCTACCCTGGCCGGGCCGGCGGTGGCCCAGGACGCCAAGTGCGCGGTACTGCTCATGCATGGCCGCGGCGCTTCGCCGCAGGCCGTGGCGGCGCTGGGGAAGAAGCTGCCGCCGGTGTGCGCCGTGCGTTCGCCCGACATGCCGTGGTCGGCCCGGCGCGGCGAAGGCGGCGACGGTGCGGCCGAGATCCAGCGCCACGTGAAGGACCTGCGCTCGCAGGGCTTCAAGCGCGTGCTGTTGGCCGGGCAGGGCGCGGGCGCCAACGCTGCGATGGCCTATGCGGGCGGTGCAGGCGACGTGGAGGGCGTGATAGCGCTGGCGCCGGACGACGAGGCGGCACTGGCCGGCATCACGTCGAAGATGAAGCAGCATGTGCCGCTGCTGTGGGTGGTCAGCCAATCGGCCCCGCTCCATGCCAAGGGCGAGGCCTACGCTTTCGCCAAGGCGCCGCCGCACCCGGCGAGCCGCTACCTGGCGCTGAAGGCCGAGGGCGCGGTGCTGCCCGACGCGGCCGGCAAGGCGGTGGTCGAGTGGGTGAAAGCGCTGGAGTGATTTCGCGACAATGGCCGCCATGCAGTACGCCATCGTTCCCGCCGATACCCTTCCCGCAGCCGACCTCCACCGCGCTTTCAGCGGCGCCTTCTCCGACTACCTGATCGGCGCCTTCGAGCTCCCGCTGGACCAGTTTCCGGTGTTCCTCGGGCGGCAAGCCGTGGACCTGGCGCTGAGCCGCGCGGCCGTACGCGACGGCGCAGTGATCGCTTTTGCCTTCGTGGCCCAGCGCGACGACGTGAGCGCATGGCGCCTCGCGACCATGGGCGCGCTGCCCGCGGCGCGCGGCAGCGGCGCCGCACCCGCGTTGATGGACGACTTCATCGCACGCGCCCGCGCCGCAGGCCGCGAGCTCGCCGAACTCGAATGCTTCGCGCAGAACGAACGCGCCATTCGCCTGTACCGCGGCCGCGGCTTCACCGAAATCAGCCCGTTGTATGGCTACCAGGGCGAAGTGCCCGCGGGCGGCGGTGCAGGCGAAGCGGTCGACGCCGGCGACGCGTGGCAGTGGCTGGATGCCGTGGCGCGCGAGCGCGGCGACTTGCCGCTGCAGGTGACGCCAGCGTCGCTGAAGGCGCTGCCGGTTCACCTGCAGGCGCGGCGCCTCGGGAGCGCGCAACTCGTGTTCTCCGTCAATGCGCAGGGCATCACCACCATCAACAGCCTGGTCGACACCGACCCTGCGCAGCGCGACGCCGAGTCACTGGTGCGCAGCCTGCCGGGACAGAAGGTGGCGGTGCCGCAATTGCAGCGGCCCGATGTGGGCGGCGAAGCGCTCGAGCGGATCGGCTTCGAACGCCTGGCGCTGTACCAGGTGATGATGCGGCTGCCGCTTTAGGCTGCCATCGCCTGCGGCACCGGCCGCGCCAGCGTGTCGATGGCGTGCTGCACCACCTCGTGGTCCTCGACCAGCCGCACCAGCCGGTTGCTCACCAGCTTGTGCAACGTGCGGCGCGTCATCGAATGGGCGCGGCCGCCATGGCTGACGAACATGAAGAGCGTGCCGTTGGCGCTGGCCCAGGTGAGCCGCGCGCGGAACCATTCGTTGCGCGAGAACAGGTCGACCCACGAGTCCACGTGCAGCGCAGCCACCTGCGCATCGGCCTGCGACGCCGCCAGCATCGCACCGGGCAGCGCATGCACCTGCGCGCCGGCCGGCGCAGCATCGGCGTGCGGCGCATGCTCGAAGCCGAACACGTCGAGCTCCTGCGGGGCCAGCCAGAACTCTTCGGCGTGGCGCGGCTGCGCGGGGTGGGCCTGCGCGGCCAGTGCCTCGGCGGGCATCACGGACGGCAGGTCCAGCACCTGCTTGCGGTGCTTGGCGCGCAGCTTCAGCACCGGGCGGTGCAGCTGCTCCAGCGCCTTGAAGAACGGGTCGGCCTCGGGCGGCGTGTCGTCGCCGACCATCTGCATGCCTTGCCGCAGCTTGACCACCACGCGCGGGATCAGCTCGCAGGCACGCACCGGGTCGCGCAGCGCGATTTCGGGCTTCACGCTCCACAGCAGGTCGCTGACCACGGCGCCGTAGCCACCGGGGTCGATCTCGTGCCCGCCCGCTTCCAGCCGGGCATGCGCCATCACCTGCGACCAGCGGCGGTACAGGAAGTCCTGCACCGGCTCGGGCACGCCCGCCAGGTCGCTGCGCTGGCTCATGCCCCAGGCGATTTCGTCGGCATCGGCCTGGCGGCGCTCGACGAAGCGCAGCGCGCCCAGCAGCCGCGCCTGCTCGCGCTGGTCGTCGGCGTCCTGCTTCGCCCAGTTGGCCTCCAGCCTTTCCAGCGCGGCGGCGAAGGGCTGCTCGTCGCACAGCGTGCCCTGCGCATTGAGCGCCTTGAATTCCTCGTTGATGCCGCCGAAGAACGATTCGAACGGCTTGCCGAATTCGTCGTTGTACTTGAAGCTGCGCTCGGCCACGCGCGCGACCAGCTGGCGCGCCGGGTTGGATTCGTCGCCGAAGAAGCGCGGCGAGCGCAGGGCCAGCCGCGCGAGCGAAGGCTCGAGCGCGACGATGGCTTCGCGCACCGGCGCCAGCAGGCGAGCGTCGCGCGCGACCTGCTCGACGAGCTGCCGCACGACTTCAACGCCCATCACCTGGCCGACGTTCTCGGCCTTCTTCTTCAGCCGCGTGCGCACCAGCGCGCGCTGGCGCGGCGCACCGTAGGCGCCCCACGCGTCGGGACTGAGCGGGCTGTCGGTGCCGACTTCGCGCACGTTGCGGTCCACCACCGGCACGTGGCGCAACGCGCGCAGCGCCATCGGGTCGGGCGGCGCCACGTCGGGCATGCCTTCGATCTCGGCGAGTTCCTCGTCGAGCCGCGCGTAATAGGAAGGCTCGAGTTGCTGCGCCGCCTGCGCGCTGCCCTTGGCGAGGAAGTCGGAAAACAGCGGGCCGCGCAGCACCTGCGTGATGAGTTCGACGAAGCCCGACATGCCGCCGTTCGAGGCGCGCCGCGGCGTGGCCTCGCCTTGCAGCGGGGCCGGGGCCGACTTGAGTCCCGCGGGGCGCGACGACGAGCCGAGCGCCGCCGGACCCGTGACGACGCGATACGACGCGGCCTCGACGTCGGCCCGGCGCAGCATCTGGATGCTGGAGCCGTACAACTCGAACAGCGCTTCGGACAGCGGCACCGCGGTATAGCGCATCCACAGGCCGGGCCAGTGCGGCTGCGAGGCGGTCTCGGACAGCGTGGCGCGCAGCGCCTGCGCGAAGACTTCGGGCCTGAGCGGGTTGGCGTTGGGATGCACGCCGTCGAGCCGCATGGCCGAACTGACGAGGCGGTCGAGTTCCGCCAGCGGCTGTTCCACCAGGCTCGCGAGTTCCTGCGTGAGGCGTGACGCCTCGATGCCCTGCATCAGCTCGCTGTCGTCCACCAGCGTCAGCGACGACGGCCGCATGCGGCTGTGCGATGCCGGCTGCGGCGGCTCTTCTATCTTCTTGCGCAGCACCTGCGGGAAGCGCACGCGCCACATCGGGCGCTGCGCTGCCAGCTCGCGCAGCAGCGCGCTGTATTCCTGCCGGTCCTCCGCCTGGGTCAGCGTGCGCTGCTCCAGCTCCAGCGCTTCACTCGCGACTTCGAGCGTCTGGTCGATCAGCAACGCGGCGCGCGCGACGGCGTCGTCGATGCAGGGCTTGAGCACGGAAGGCAGCGGCATGGCAGCACGGGGTCAGTTCCATGCAGTGTAAGAACCGGCCTACGGAAAGCACGTGAATCCTGCACGCTTGCAGCGGTGGAATCACTTGGTTGCAAAGGTTACGGGCGCTGTCACCCCGCCGCCTTCACCTTCAGCCGCCACGCATGCAACAGCGGCTCGGTGTAGCCGCTCGGCTGCTCCTTGCCCTTGAACACCAGGTCCAGCGCCGCGCGATAGGCATACGACGTGTCCCAGTTGCCGGCCATCGGCCGGTACAGCGGGTCGCCTGCGTTCTGCTGGTCCACCACGGCGGCCATGCGGCGGAAGGTGGCCGTGACCTGTTCCTTCGTCACCACGCCGTGATGCAGCCAGTTGGCGATGTGCTGGCTGGAGATGCGCAGCGTGGCGCGGTCTTCCATCAAGCCCACGTTGTGGATGTCCGGCACCTTGGAGCAGCCCACACCCTGGTCGACCCAGCGCACCACGTAGCCCAGGATGCCCTGCACGTTGTTGTCCAGTTCCTGCTGGCGCTCTTCGGGCGTCCACTTGGCGGCGGCCACCACGGGGATCTGCAGCAGCCCCGCAAGGATGTTCTCGCTCTCGGCGTCGGCCTTCACCTTCTCCAGTTCCTTCTGCACCGCGAACACGTCCACCTGCAGGTAGTGCAGCGCGTGCAGCGTGGCGGCGGTGGGCGACGGCACCCACGCGGTGTTGGCGCCGGCCTTCGGGTGGCCGATCTTCTGCTCCATCATCGCGCGCATCAGGTCGGGCATGGCCCACATGCCCTTGCCGATCTGGGCGCGGCCGCGCAGGCCGCACGACAGGCCCACCTGCACGTTGTTCTTCTCGTACGCCTGGATCCAGGCGCTGGTCTTCATGTCGCCCTTGCGGAACATCGGGCCGGCCAGCATGGCGGTGTGCATCTCGTCGCCGGTGCGGTCGAGGAAGCCGGTGTTGATGAAGGCCACGCGCGGCGCGGCAGCGGCAATGCACGCCTGCAGGTTGACGCTGGTGCGGCGCTCTTCGTCCATGATGCCCAGCTTGACGGTGTCGGGCGCGAGGCCCAGCACTTCCTCGACGCGGCCGAACAACTCGCTGGCGAAAGCCACTTCATCCGGCCCATGCATCTTGGGCTTGACGATGTAGACCGAGCCGGTGCGCGTGTTGCGGATGCCGTGTTGCCCATTGCCCAGCAGGTCGTGCTTGGCGATCGCCACGGTGATCATGGCGTCCATGATCCCTTCGGGGATCTCCTGGCCGTCGCCCCACAGGATGGCGGCGTTGGTCATCAGGTGGCCGACGTTGCGCACGAACAGCAGGGCGCGGCCGTGCAGGCGCACGCCGCTCTTGCCGTCGGGCGCCGTGTAGGTGCGGTCGGCGTTGAGCCCGCGCGTGAAGGTGCGGCCGCCCTTGCTCACTTCTTCGGTCAGGTCGCCGCGCAGGATGCCCAGCCAGTTGCGGTAGGCGAGCAGCTTGTCCTCGGCGTCCACCGCCGCGATCGAGTCTTCCAGGTCGAGGATGGTGGACAGCGCCGCTTCCATCACCAGGTCGCTCACGCCGGCCGGGTCGGTGGCGCCGATCGCATGCGAGCGGTCGATGCGCAGGTCCAGGTGCAGGCCGTTGTGGCGCAACAGCACCGACGACGGCGCGGCGGCATCGCCCTGGTAGCCGATGAACTTCTTCGCCTCTTCCAGCCCGCTGCGCGTGCCGTCCTTCAGCGTGACGACCAGCTTGCCCTTTTCCACGGCATAGCCGGTGGAGTCGATGTGCGAGCCCTTCTTCAGCGGCGCGCAGCGGTCCAGCACGTAGCGGCAGTACTCGATGACCTTGGCGCCGCGCACTTCGTTGTAGCCCGGGCCTTTCTGGGCGCCGCCGGTCTCGGGAATCGCGTCGGTGCCGTACAGCGCGTCGTACAGCGAGCCCCAGCGCGCATTGGCGGCGTTGAGCGCATAGCGGGCGTTCAGGATGGGCACCACCAGCTGCGGGCCGGCCTGCAGCGCGAGTTCGGCGTCGACGTTGGTGGTGGTGGCTTTCGCGCCTTTGGGCGGCGGCACCAGGTAGCCGATCTGCTCGAGGTGGGCGCGGTACGCCTTCATGTCGGCGATGGGGCCCGGGTTGGCGGTGTGCCAACGGTCCATCTCCGACTGCAGCCGGTCGCGCTCGGCCAGCAGCGCGGCGTTCTTCGGCGCCAGGTCGCGCACGATGGCGTCGAAGCCCTGCCAGAAGTCCGCGGCGTCCACGCCGGTGCCGGGCAGCACTTCGGTGTCGATGAAATTCTTCAGGGCGCTGGCCACTTGCAGTCCATGCACTTGGGTGCGTTCGGTCATGTTGGGGTCCTCCGGGAGATGCGTGATTCAGAAGAAAGCGAGTACGTCGTCGAGGCTCGCGCCGGTGCGCGTGGGCTGCGTGCCCAGTTCCTCGAACGGCAGGTGATAGCGGTTCACCCACAGCGTGCGGTAGCCGAACCAGGTGGCGGCGAGCGCGTCCCAGGCGTTGCAGCTGACGAACAGGATCTGCGCGGGTGCCAGGCCGGTGGCAACCGGGCCGAGCTGGTAAGCCTGCGGGTGTGTCTTGTACCTGCGGACGCTGTCCACCGACAGCACGTGGTCCAGCAGGCCGTCGAGGCCCGCGCTACGCACGGCGATGCCCAGCATGTCGGGGTCACCGTTGGACAGGATGCCGGTGGTGACCTTCTTCGCCTTCAGCGCCTGCAGCACGCTGCGGCCTTCCGGAAAGGCAGAGAGGTGCCGGTACTGGTTCATCAGCCGGTCTTCGTTGCCGGCGTCCAGGTCCAGCCCGAGCCGCTTGCACGCGTAGCGCAGGCTGGCGCGCGTCAGTTCCCAGAACGGCTGGTAGTGGGCGCCGTCATCGCTGGTGGTGACGAGGCGCGTGTATTCGATCTGCTTGTCGCGCCACAGCACCGACAACGCCTGGCCCTGGCTGGGGAACAGTTGTTCCGCGAGCAGGCCCACGCTGTACACGTCGAAGAGGGTGCCGTAGGCGTCGAAGAGGACCGCCTTGGGTTTTTCCATGGCGGAGACTTTATTCCGAACTTCAGGCCGTATTAATCGACCGAATAGCTCATTATCCGGAACTAAAATGGTGGTAATTGGGACTCAAAGCCCGAAAACGCGCTGCGCGTTCTCGCCGCGCACCTTCGCCATCTGCCCTTCGGGCAATTGCGCGGTGTTGGCAAACGCCCCCTTGGTGTCGTGCACCCAGTGCGGCCAGTCGGTGCCCAGCATCACGTGGTCCTCGCCGACGATGGAAATCAGGTACTTCAGCGACCGCACGTCGTACGTGATGCTGTCGTAGTAGATGTGCCGCAGGTATTCCGTCGGCTTGCGCTTCATCTGGCGGCGCTGCGGCAGTTCCACCTCGTCGCCCTTTTCGAAGCGGCCCACCAGGTAGGGCAACGTGCCGCCGCCGTGCGACGCGATCAGCTTCAGCTGGGTGTACTGGTCGAAAAAGCCCTCGAAGATCATGCGCGTGACGGCCAGCGTGGTGTCGAACATGAAGCCGACCGACCAGCTCAGGTCGAACTTGGTCATGTCCATCAGGTCGACCCCGGGCGGGTCGGTGGGGTGCACCAGCACCGGCAATGCGCGCTGGTCGATGGCCGCCCAGATCGGCGCGAACTTCGCGTCGGTCAGGCTCATGCCCGCCACGTTGGCCAGCACCATCACGCCCGATGCGCCCCTGGCGCACGAACGCTCCAGTTCCTCCACGGCGCGCTGCGGGTATTCCCACGGCAACGACGCGAACCAGCGGATGCGGTCCGGAAAGCGCGCCTGCGCATCGGCGAAGTTGTCGTTGGCCTCGCGCGCGGCGCGCACGCTGACTTCTTCGCCGCCCCAGTACACGTTGGGGCAGGTGAGCGAGCACACCGACACGTCGATGCCCGAGCGGTCCATGTGCCCGATGCGCAGGTCCCAGTCGAAGTGGCCCTTCTGCGGCAGCACCACGGGCACGTTGCCGCGGAAGATTTCCTGCTGGCCGTCTGGCCGCGTCTGGATGTTGTAGTCGCCCCCTTCGCGCTTCAGCAGCTCGAGCCACTTCGGGGTAAACATGTGTGTGTGGACGTCGATCACCGGCATACTTGTCTCCTGTGTTGCGATCTTAGTAGGAGACAAGAGCACATGAAACGCAGACAGTTCGCGGCGCTCGCGGCCGCCACGCTCGCAGCCCCTGCAGCGCTAGCGCAGGACCGCACGATGAAGATCTGGGTGGGCTTCCCGCCCGGCGGCTCGGCCGACACGGTGGCGCGGCTGCTGGCCGAGAAGCTCAAGACCTCGCTCGGGCAGAACGTCGTCGTCGACAACAAGCCCGGCGCAGCCGGCCGCCTGGTCCTGGGTGAGCTGAAGCGCATGCCACCCGACGGCGCCAACCTGGTGCTGTCGCCCAGCGGCGCGATGGTGATTGCGCCGCACCTGTACCAGGTACCGTACGACCCCATCAAGGACTTCACGCCGGTCTCGCGCCTCGTCACCTTCGACTTCGCAGTGACGGCAGGGCCGGCTGCGCCAGCGGGCGACTTGAAGACGGTGCTGGCCTGGATGAAGGCCAACCCCACCAAGGCGAGCTACGCCACGTCGGGCGCGGGCACCGTGCCGCACTTCGCCGGCCTGCTGCTCAGCCAGGCGGCCGGCGTGCCCATCACGCACGTGCCGTACAAGGGCGGCGCCCCGGCGGCGCAGGACCTGATCGGCGGGCAGATTCCGCTGATGGTGGACACGGCGTCCGAAACCATCGAGCACCACAAGTCGGGCAAGGTCCGTATCCTGGCGGTCACCGGCGAACAGCGCTCGCGCGCGCTGCCGGACGTGCCGACGCTGAAAGAAGTGGGCATCGCCACCTCGGCCGACGCGTTCTTCGGCCTGTACGGCCCGCCTGGCATGTCGGCCGAGCTGGTGGCCCGCATCGACCGCGCCGTGGCCGAGGCGCTGCGCGACCCGGCGATGCAGGAGCGCATCTACGGCTTCGGCCTGGTGCCCAACCATGCGCCCGGGCCGCAGCTGGCGGCCACGCAGGCGGAACACCTGAAGAAGTGGGAGACGCCGATCAAGGCGTCGGGGTTCAAACCCGAGTGATCGTCCTTTGCCACCCCGGGCTTGACCCGGGGTCCATGGTGGCGTGTCGAGATGGCCAGATGGATGCCGGGTCAAGCCCGGCATGACAAAGGCGGCGGGGTGACAATGGCTGTCGATGCAACCCCAAGTCCTCATCAGCGAAGTCGGCCCCCGCGACGGCCTGCAATCCGTGCAGGCCGTGATGCCCACGCCCGACAAGCTGCGCTGGCTGGACGCGCTGCATGCCGCCGGCCTGCGCGAGATCGAAGTCGGCTCCTTCGTGCCGGCCAAGCTGCTGCCGCAGATGGCCGACGTGGCCGAAGTCGTGCGGCATGCGCTGACGCTGCCGGGCCTCACGGTCATGGCGCTGGTGCCCAACCTGCGCGGCGCCGAAGAAGCGCTGCGCGCGGGCGTGCACAAGCTCACCATCCCGGTGTCGGCCAGCGAAGCGCATTCGCTGGCCAATGTGCGCAAGACCCCCGAGCAGATGGTCGACGAAGTCCGCCGCATCGTGGCCCTGCGCAACGAGCTTGCGCCGCAGGTACAGGTGGAGGCGGGCGTCTCCACCGCCTTCGGCTGCACGCTGCAAGGCGAGGTGCAGGAAGACGACGTGGTGTGGTTGGCCGGCGCGGTGGCCGAAGCCGGCTGCGACGACGTCGGCCTGTCCGACACCACCGGCATGGCCAACCCCGCGCAAGTGCGCCGGCTCTTCACGCGCGTGCGCAGCGCCATCGGCGCAAAGACCGGTGCCGCGCACATGCACAACACGCGCGGCCTCGGGCTGGCCAACTGCCTCGCCGCCTACGACGTGGGCGTGCGCACCTTCGACGCATCGCTCGGCGGCCTGGGCGGCTGCCCTTACGCGCCCGGCGCCTCGGGCAACGTGGTCACCGAAGACCTGGTGTTCATGTTCGAAGCCATGGGCGTGGCGACCGGCATCGACCTCGGCAGGCTGATCGAGGCGCGCGCGCCGTTGAAGGCCGGCCTGCCCGGCGAGCCGGTCTACGGCATGACGCCCGAAGCCGGGCTGCCCAAGGGCTTTCGCCCCACGACAGCATGAACGGGCAGCTTCCCTACGACGGCATCCGCGTCGTCGAATTCACCCACATGGTCATGGGCCCCACCTGTGGCATGGTGCTGGCGGACCTGGGCGCCGAAGTGATCAAGGTGGAGCCGGTCGCCGGCGACAACACGCGCCGCCTGCTCGGCTCGGGCGCGGGCTTCTATCCCCTCTTCAACCGCAACAAGAAGAGCATCGCGCTCGACCTGCAACGTCCCGAAGGGCGCGAGGCGGCACTGAAGCTGGTGGCTACGGCCGACATCGTCAGCGAGAACTTCAAGCCCGGCACCATGAAGAAGCTGGGCCTCGACTACGAGTCCATCGCCAGGCTGAACCCGCGCGCCATCTACGTGAGCCACAAGGGCTTCCTGCCCGGCCCGTACGACCACCGCACCGCGCTCGACGAAGTGGTGCAGATGATGGGCGGCCTGGCCTACATGACGGGCCGCCCCGGCGATCCGCTGCGCGCGGGCACCAGCGTCAACGACATCATGGGCGGCATGTTCGGTGCCATCGGCGCGATGGCCGCGCTGGCGCAGCGCGAGAAGACGGGGCGCGGGCAGGAGGTGCAAAGCGCGCTGTTCGAGAACAACGTGTTCCTGGTGGCGCAGCACATGATGCAGTACGCCGTGACCGGCAAGCCGGCGGACCCGATGCCGGCGCGCATTTCGGCGTGGGCGGTGTACGACGTGTTCACGGTGAAGGACGGCGAGCAGATCTTCCTGGCCGTGGTGAGCGACACGCAGTGGGCGGTGTTCTGCGATGCGTTCGGCTTCGACGACCTGAAGGCGGACGAGCGGCTGAAGACCAACAACGACCGGGTGCGCGTGCGCGAGTGGCTGGTGCCCGAGCTGCGGCGGCGGCTCGCCGATGCGCCGGTGGCAGAGCTCACGGCCACCTTCGAGAAGCATGCGCTGCCGTTCGCGCCCATCACGCGCCCAGAGGACCTGTTCGAGGACCCGCACCTCAACGCCACCGGCGGGCTGGCGCCCTTGACGCTGCCCGATGGGCGCGAGACCAAGGTGCCCCTGCTGCCGCTGATGCTGGGCAACGAGCGGCCGGGGGTGCGGCTGCAGCCGCCGCGGCTGGGGGAGCACACGCGGGAGTTGCTGCAGCAAGTCGGCTATTCACCCGACGACATCGCGCGCCTCGCCAGCCAGGGCATCGTCGCCGGCATTGTGTAACGCCGGGGCTGGGGTTCCACGCCAGCCTACCCATTCTCCGGCGAGATCGCGCACCACGCGCACCACGCCCATTGTGTAGGCTGGGGTGAAACCCCAGCTGGCATTGGGCGGCGATTTCACACTTCCGTGCGCATAATCAGCGCGGCATGGACAAGTTCAAGCAGCTCGAATCCTTCGTGTCGGTCGCCACGAAGGGCAGCTTGACGGCGGCCGCCAAGGCCGAGGGGGTGGCCCCCGCCATCATGGGGCGCCGGCTCGACGCGCTGGAGGAACGCCTGGGCGTCAAGCTGCTGGTGCGCACCACTCGGCGCATCACGCTCACGCATGAAGGCAGCGCCTTCCTCGAAGACTGCCAGCGCCTGCTGGCCGACCTGTCCAACGCCGAGGCCAGCGTCTCTGCGGGCGGCGTCAAGGCCAGCGGCCACCTGCGCATCACTGCGCCCGGCGGTTTCGGCCGGCGCCACGTAGCACCCTTGGTACCGCGCTTTCGCGACCTGCATGGCGACGTGACGGTGTCGCTGAACCTGAGCGACCGCGTGGTCGACCTGGCTGGCGAGGGCTACGACTGCGCCGTGCGGGTGGGCGACTTTCCCGACTCTTCGCTGGTCAGCGTGCGGCTGGCCGAGAACCGCCGCCTGTGCGTGGCCACGCCCGAATACCTGCGGCGCCACGGCACGCCCAAGCACCCGAGCGAGCTGGCGCGGCACGCTTGCCTGACCCTGTCGAGCGAAGCCTCGCAGACCCGCGGGTGGGCATTCCGTGTTCCCAAGGGTGACGCCGACGAAGTGCTGCACATCAAGCCCAACGGCCCGCTCGACTGCTCCGACGGGCAGGTGCTGCACGAATGGTGCCTGGCGGGCATGGGCATCGCGTGGCGCAGCACCTGGGAGGTTGAGCAAGAGATCGCCGACGGGCGGCTGGTGGAGGTGCTGGCCGAGTTCTCGGCGCCGCCCAACGGCATCTACGCAGTGTTCCCGCAGCGCAAGCACCTGCCGCTGCGCGTGCGCCTGTGGATCGACTTCCTCAAGCACCACTACGCCCGGCCCGACTTCTGGAAAGCCCCGACGAAATGATCCTGGAATCCGTACTCGCCTACCTGCACATCCTGGCCATCCTCACGATGGTGGTGTTCCTCACCAGCGAGGCAGCTCTGTGCCGTTCGGAATGGCTCAACGCGACGGTGGTGGAGCGGCTCGCGAAGGTCGACGCGATCTACGGCATCTCGGCGCTCACGGTGCTGGCGACCGGCATCGCGCGCACGGTGTGGGGGGTCAAGGGGGCCGGCTGGTACTGGCACAACCCGCTGCTGTACGTGAAGCTCGGGCTGTTCATCGCCGTGGGGTTGCTGTCGATCCGCCCGACGCTGGCTTTCCTGCGCTGGCGCAAGGCGCTGCGTGCCAGCGGCGCCTTGCCGGGTACGGAAGAAGTGACCCGCGTGCGCCGGCTGGTCATGGTGCAGGCGCACATCGTGCCCGTCATCCCCCTCGCGGCGGTTTTCCTGGCACGCGGGTTCGGCTGATCGCCTGAGCCTGGGGTGTTGTTGAGTTGAATTATAGTGAATTATATTGGGCTTCCATATAATTTCCTGTAGTCGAGCGCCCGAGGGTCCTGCAGATGAGCCCAGACTACTTCCATCGACCCCAAGTGGCCGAGTCCATTGCCGCCCTGGTGCTGGACGCAAGCTCCGCTTCGGGCTATGCCTCGGGCCTGTTCCTGGCCGCGCCCCGGCGCACGGGGAAGTCGACCTTTCTTCGGGAGGATCTGCGGCCGCAGCTGGAGGCGAAGGGGGCGCTGGCGCTGTACGCCGATCTCTGGGAGGACCGGCAAGCCGATCCTGGAGACGTCATCGTCAAGAGCGTACGTACCGAGCTCGCCAGGCACGCCGGCGTGGTGGCCAGGCTGGCCCGGTCGATCGGCCTGGAGAAAGTCAGCGTTGCCGGCGCCGTGACGATGACGCTGGATCGGGTGGGCTTGGGCGCCGATGTGTCACTGGCCGCCGCGCTGGCCGAACTGTCGGATGCAACCCGCCAGCCGATCGTTCTGATCATCGATGAGGCACAGCACGCCATCAGCACGCCAGCAGGTGCGAACGCGCTATTTGCATTGAAGGCCGCGCGCGACGAGCTCAACGGGTCGCGCCATCATGGGCTGCGGGTGATCGCGACCGGCTCCAGCCGCGACAAGCTCGCGATGCTGCGGAACTCCCGTGAGCAGGCGTTCTACCAGGCGCCGCTGCAAAACTTTCCCCCCTTGGGCCGCGAGTACATCGAGTGGCTCCTGAAGCGCGTCAAGCTGCCGTTCGAACTCGATGTCGAGCTTGTCCACCAACAATTCGCGGTGGCGGCATACCGCCCTGAGATCCTCACCACGGCGTTGGATGCACTCCACTTCGACGCCGAGCTCGATGCGGCGAAAGCGCCAGGACGGCTCGGCGAATTGGTGGGTGAGCAAGTGGCCGAGTTCAACAAGGAAACGCTGCGCGTGGTGCATGGGCTGACTCCCCTGCAGGCCGCCGTGCTGCGTGTCATGGCCATACGCGGCGAGCGCTTTGCGCCGTTCGAGAGTGCGACCCTGGCCGCCTACGAAGCAGTGCTGGAAATGGCGTCGAAGCGGGCCGGGACGGTGAGTGAGTCGGCCGTCCAGCAAGCGCTGGCAGCCCTGCAAGAGCGCGGCCTGGTCTGGCGCGCCGCGCGTGGCGTCTACGCGCTGGAGGAATTGTCGCTGGTGGAGCTCATGCGAGCAGAGGGGATGCTCGAGGTTCCGGATGGCGAGACAGCGTCTGCCGCGCCGCCGAAAGATCCAGGCCGCCCCTGGCCTGGAAGAAAGAAGAAGTAAGCCTGGACGAGGACCCGGGCCCAGGAGGCCCGGGATGGTTCGCTACGCGCTCAAGCGGACAGGCAAGAGCTCATGAACTTCTTGCGCTCGTCGCCCTTCAGCTTCTTGTCGCCGGCTTCCTTGTTGCAGGTCTTCATCTTGTTCTGCTGTGCCGCCTGGGCGGTCTGCTTGTCCTTCAGGCACGAGCTCATGAACTTCTTGCGCTCGTCGCCCTTCAGGTTCTTTTCCTTCGCGTCCTTGTTGCAGTCGGCCATCTTCGTCTGCTGCTTGGTCGGTTCGGCCTTGGCGGCCGGCGTTGCCGGAGTGGCGGGCGTGGCCGGGGTGGCGGCCTTGGAAGCAGCCGGCTTGGCACCGGAAGCGCCGGCCATCGGGGCGCCGGCATGGCTGGCGGCATAGGCGGAGCCGGCGGCAAAGGCCAGGCTGAGCAGCGCGGTCGACAGGATCTTGTGCATTACGGGAGCTCCTTGGGGTTGAAAGTCCTCTGGGGACGGGCGTTCAACGGCTGAGGCCGGCGGGCCGATGACCGCCCCGCCTAAAATGACCCCCATGCTCCGTGTGAAACAAGATCTGCTCGGCGCGCTGGCAGCCGGGCTGGAACAGCTGCTGCCTGGCGCCGGCGAAAAAGCTGCCTTCGAGTCGCCCAAGGTGGCGGCCCACGGCGACTTCGCCTGCACCGCGGCCATGCAGCTGGCCAAGCCGCTGAAGCAGAACCCCCGCCAAGTGGCCGAGGCGCTGAAGGCCGCGCTGCTGGCCTCCGGACCGTTCCAGCAGTGGGTGGAAGCGGTGGACATCGCCGGCCCCGGCTTCATCAACATCCGCCTGAAGCCCGCGGCCAAGCAGGAAGTCGTGCGCGAAATACTGGCCGGCGGCGGGCGCTTCGGCCACCAGCCGCGGCACGGCCAGCACATGATGGTGGAGTTCGTCTCGGCCAACCCCACCGGCCCGCTGCATCTGGGCCACGGGCGGCAGGCGGCGCTGGGCGACGCCATCTGCAACCTGTACGAAACCCAGGGCTGGGACGTGCACCGCGAGTTCTACTACAACGACGCGGGGGTGCAGATCGGCACGCTGGCGAAGTCGACGCAGATGCGCGCGAAGGGATTCAAGCCGGGCGACCCGTGCTGGCCGACCGATCCGGACAATCCCGAGAGCAAGAACTTCTACAACGGCGAGTACGTCCAGGACATCGCCGACGATTTTCTCGCGAAGAAGACCGTGAAGTCCGACGACCGCGAGTTCACCGCCTCGGGCGACGTGGACGACCTCGACGGCATCCGCCTGTTCGCGGTGGCCTACCTGCGCCACGAGCAGGACCTGGACCTGCAGGCGTTCGGTGTGCGCTTCGACCACTACTTCCTGGAGTCCAGCCTGTATACCAGCGGCAAGGTCGACGCCGTGGTCGCCCAGCTGCGCGAGTCGGGCCACACCTACGAGCAGGACGGCGCCCTGTGGCTCAAGACCACCGAGTACGGCGACGACAAGGACCGCGTCATGCGCAAGGGCGACGGCACCTACACCTACTTCGTGCCCGACGTCGCCTACCACGTCACCAAGTGGGAGCGCGGCTTCGTCAAGGTGCTCAATATCCAGGGAACCGACCACCACGGCACCATCGCGCGGGTGCGCGCCGGCCTGCAGGCAGTGGGCATCGGCATCCCCAGGGGCTACCCCGACTACCTGCTTCACACCATGGTTCGCGTGATGCGCGGCGGCGAGGAGGTGAAGATCTCCAAGCGCTCGGGCGGCTACGTGACGCTGCGCGACCTCATCGACTGGACCAGCAAGGACGCGGTGCGCTTCTTCCTCGCCTCGCGCAAGGCCGACACCGAATACACCTTCGACGTCGACCTGGCGCTGGCGCAGAACAACGACAACCCGGTGTACTACGTGCAGTACGCGCACGCGCGCATCTGCTCGGTGCTGGCTGCGTGGGGCGGCGACGCGGCGACGCTGGCAGGCGCCGACCTGTCGGCGCTTTCGAGCCCCGCCGCGTTGACGTTGATGCTGCAGCTTGCGAAGTACCCCGACATGCTGGCGGCGGCGGCCGCCGACTTCGCGCCGCACGACGTCACCTTCTACCTGCGCGAGCTGGCGGCGTCCTATCACAGCTACTACGACAGCGAACGCATCCTGGTGGACGACGAAAACGTGAAGAAAGCCCGGCTGGCGCTGGTCGCCGCGTGCGCGCAGGTGTTGCACAATGGCCTGGCGGTGCTGGGCGTCAGCGCGCCCAACAGGATGTAAGCGGCAGGCAACAGTGAAGAAGGCTCAACACGGCAACGTCATCGTCGGCATCATCATCGGCGTGGTGCTCGGCCTCGCGGCGGCACTGGCCGTGGCGGTCTACGTGACCAAGGTCCCGGTGCCGTTCCTCAACAAGGGCGGCATCCGCACGCCCGACCAGGACGCCGCCGAAACCCGCAAGAACCAGAACTGGGACCCCAACGCCCCGCTGTACGGCAAGAACCCGGCGCGCCACGCGGCACCCGTGGCCAGCCAGGCGGCGGCGGCGTCGCCGGCTGCTTCAGTGCCGGTGGCGTCCCGGGACAAGGACAAGGACAAGCCCGACCGGCCGGCCGCGGGTACCACCGCACCGGCAAAGTCAGCCGACCCCATCGGCGACCTGGCGGTGGCCAAGTCGGGCCTGCCGGCGGGCGCCGACCCCTTCATGTATTTCGTGCAGGCCGGTGCGTTCCGCACGGCCGAAGACGCCGAGGCGCAGCGCGCCAAGCTCTCGCTGATGGGCATAGAAGCCAAGGTGACCGAGCGCGAGCAGGCGGGGCGGCAGGTGTTCCGCGTGCGCCTGGGGCCCTTCGACAAGAAGGACGAGGCCGACCGCCAGAAGGAAAAGCTGGAGTCCGGCGGGTTCGAAACGGCGCTGGTGCGGGTGCAGCGCTGAAGCCAAGGGAGTGACTTGAAGTGATGAAGCGACGCGGTTTTTCGGCTGGCATGGTGGCCGCCGGTGTGCTGGGCTTTCCGCTGGCCGGGCTGGCGCAGCGCGCCTGGCGCGACGGGCAGGACTACCGCACGCTTGGCCGCCCGGTGCCGGTGGAGGCGCCAGCCGGCAAGATCGAGGTGGTCGAGTTCTTCTGGTACAGCTGCCCGCACTGCAACGCCTTCGAGCCCAAGCTGGTGGCGTGGGCCCAGCGCCTGCCGCCCGACGTGGTGCTGCGCCGCGTACCGGCCGCCTTCCGCGACAACATGGTGCCCGAGCAGCGCCTGTTCTACACGCTGGAGGCCATGGGCAAGATCGAGCAGCTGCACGGCAAGGTTTACGACTCGATCCACCAGCGGCAGGAGCCGGTGCACCAGGAAAACATGGCGCTGGCGTTCGCGCAGAAGAACGGGCTCGACGTGGCGCAGTTCCGTGAGCTGTACAACTCGTTCGGCGTGCAGTCCAAGACGCGCCGCGCCACGCAGCTGCAGGACGCCTACCAGGTCGACGGCGTGCCCGCGCTGGGCGTGGCGGGCCGCTGGTACACCGACGGCGAGATGGCCGGCAACATCGACCGCGCGCTGCAGGTCGTCGACTTCCTGCTGGCCGAAGCCCGCAAGCCGCGGTAAGCCCTTCCACGTCGGCGCCGGCCGATCGGTGGCACAATCACAGCAAGATTCGTGCCTCCAATGAAAAACACCTTCGCCGCCGCCCCCCTGCTCACCGTGCTGCTTGCCCTTGCCGGCGGTCCCGTCCTGGCCGAGAGGGCCGACCGGGCCAAGCCGATGAACGTGGAGGCCGATGCGCTGCGCTACGACGACCTGCGCCAGACCAGCGTCTTCACCGGCCGCGTGGTGGTGACCAAGGGCACCATCGTCATCCGCGGTGCGCGGGTGGAGGTGAAGCAGGACCCCGAGGGCTACCAGTTCGGCGTGGTGACGGCCGAGGCGGGCCAGCAGGCCTTCTTTCGCCAGAAGCGCGAGGCGCTCGACGAGTTCATCGAAGGCGAGGCCCAGACCATCGAGTACGACGGCAAGGCCGACCGCGTCAAGTTCATCGGCAAGGCCGAGATGCGGCGCTTCCGCGGCGCGCAGCTCAACGACGAGATCACCGGCAGCCTGATCACCTACGACAACACGACCGACGTGTTCACGGTCGACGGCGGTCCCGCGGGCGGGGCGCCGGCCGCGCCGGGCGGCCGCGTGCGTGCCACGCTCGCGCCGCGTGGCGCGGCTTCAGCCGCTTCGGTACCGGCCGCGGCGGGCGGGCCGGCCCGGCTGCGGCCCAGCACCTCGCTGGAAGGGGAGAAGCGCTGATGGGCGACGCCGAGACCGCGGCGGCCAGCGCCGTGCCGGTGGCCGCCGCAAGCCGCCTGGAGGTGCGCCACCTGAAGAAGTCGTACGGTGGCCGGCAGGTGGTGCAGGACGTCTCGCTCGCGGTCGACAAGGGTGAAGTGGTGGGCCTGCTCGGCCCCAACGGCGCGGGCAAGACCACGTCGTTCTACATGATCGTCGGGCTCGTGCGGGCCGACGCGGGCGAGATCTCGATCGACGGCCAGCCGGTGGAGCACATGCCGATCCACCGCCGCTCGCGCCTGGGCCTGTCGTACCTGCCGCAGGAAGCGTCGATCTTCCGCAAGCTCAACGTCGAGGACAACGTGCGCGCCGTGCTGGAACTGCAGCGCACCCCCGACGGCAAGCCGCTGGCGAAGAAGGACATCGACCAGCGCCTGGCCTCGCTGCTGCAGGACCTGCGCGTGGACCACCTGCGCGACTCGCCGGCACTCGCCCTGTCGGGCGGTGAGCGGCGCCGCGTGGAGATCGCGCGGGCGCTAGCCACGCAGCCGCGCTTCATCCTGCTGGACGAGCCATTCGCCGGCATCGATCCCATCGCGGTGATCGAGATCCAGCGCATCATCAGCTTCCTGAAGTCGCGCGGGATCGGCGTGCTGATCACCGACCACAACGTGCGCGAGACGCTGGGCATCTGCGACCACGCGTACATCATCAGCGAAGGCCACGTGCTCGCGCAGGGCACGCCGGCCGACATCGTGAACAACGCCGACGTGCGCCGGGTGTATCTCGGCGAGCATTTCCGCATGTAGGAACCCTGGGTGCAGTCATGAGACAGGGGTTGGCCCTACGCGTTTCGCAGCACCTGGCCTTGACGCCGCAGCTGCAGCAATCGATCCGCCTGTTGCAGCTGTCGACGCTGGAGCTCGGCCAGGAAGTCCAGCAGATGCTGGACGAAAACCCGTTCCTCGAGGCCAATGTCGACGAGCCCGACGAGCCCGACGAGCCGCCGCCGGGCACCGAGCCCGAAGCGCGCGCGAACCGCGACGAGGACGCTGTCGAGTACGGCGGCGACGCACAGAAGCCCGGCGAGGTGGCCACGCCTTCGCCGTCCGCCGAGGAGGGCGATGCGCCCGCCATGGGCGACGAAGCGCCCAGCTGGGACGGCGACGGCAGCGCCGAACTGGTGGCCGACGACGGCGAGTGGGGCGGCGAGAGTTCGGCCCGCAAGAGCGCGCCGAGCGACGACGACGAGGTCGACGCGACCGACCTGGCGCGCGCGCAGGAGTCGCTCGCCAGCTTCTTGCACCGGCAGGCGCTGTCCCTGCGGCTGGGTGAAGTGGACCGCGCGGCGCTGCGCTTCCTGATCGAGTCGCTCAACGACGACGGCTACCTCGAGGAACCGCTCGAGGTGCTGGCCGCGGGCCTCGCGGCCGACGACCTGGAGCAGCAGGAAGAGCTGGTGCACCGCTTCACGATGGCGCTGCACCTGCTGCAAAGCCTGGACCCGCCGGGCGTGGGCGCGCGCACGCTGGGCGAGTGCCTGAGCCTGCAGCTGCATGCGTTGCGCAAGGACGGCTGCGAAGACGAGGCGCTGCCGGTGGCCTTGCAGGTCTGCGCGCAGCCGCTGGAACTGCTGGCCCGGCGCGACATCAAGCGCCTGGCCCAGGTGTGCGGGCAGCCCGAGCAGGCGATCCGCGCGGCCATCGGCTTCATCACGCGGCTCGAGCCCAAGCCGGGCCGGCGCTTCATCGACGCCGAGCGCAACATCATCGTGCCCGACGTGCTGGTGGTCAAAAGCGGGCGCGGCGCCAACGCGCGCTTTCGCGTGCAGCTCAACCCCGACGTGATGCCGCGGCTGCGGGTGCACGACGTGTATGCGGGTGCGCTGAAGGCGCACAAGGGCGAAGGCCACCAGGCGCTGCAGCAGCGGCTGCAGGAGGCGCGCTGGTTCATCAAGAACATCCAGCAGCGCTTCGACACCATCCTGCGCGTGTCCACCGCCATCGTCGAGCGCCAGAAGAACTTCTTCGTGCATGGCGAGCTGGCGATGCGGCCGCTGGTGCTGCGCGAGATCGCCGACGAGCTGGGGCTGCACGAGTCCACCATCTCGCGCGTGACCACCGCCAAGTACATGTCGACGCCGTTCGGCACCTTCGAGCTCAAGTACTTCTTCGGCTCGGCGCTCGGCACCGAGACCGGCGGCAATGCGTCGAGCACCGCGGTGCGCGCCTTGATCCGCCAGCTGGTGGCCGCCGAGAACGCGCGCAAGCCGCTGTCGGACAGCCAGATCTCCGACATGCTGAAGGAGCAGGGCATCGAATGTGCGCGCCGCACCGTGGCGAAATACCGCGAGGCGCTGCGCATCGCGCCGGCGAACCTGAGAAAAGAACTGTGACCCTCACCCTGTTCCTGCCCTGTGCTTCAGGCGTGGAAGACCTGCTGGCCGCCGAAGTGACGCGCATCACCGGTGTGCAGGCGGGGCTGCTGCGCGGCGGCATCCACCTCCGCAGCGACGACGCGGGCGTGATGCGGCTGAACCTGCACAGCCGCCTGGCGCAGCGCGTGCTGGTGCAGCTGGCGCACAAGCCTTACCGCAGCGAAGACGAGGTCTATGCCGCGGCCTCGGCGGTGGCATGGGAAGACTGGTTCACGCCCAAGCAGACCTTCAAGGTGGAAGTGACTTCGCACCAGAGCCCGCTGAAGAGCCTGAACTTCGCGGCGCTGCGCATCAAGGACGCGGTGGCCGACCGGTTCCGGCAGAAGGCCGGCGCGCGCCCCGACGTCGAGACGCGCTGGCCCGACGCGCGCGTGTTCGCGCACCTCACCTCCGACACGGTCACGCTGTACATCGACACCTCGGGCGAGCCCCTCTTCAAGCGCGGCTGGCGCGAGGACAAGGGCGAGGCGCCGCTGAAGGAGACGCTGGCCGCGGCCATGATCGCCGCGAGCGGCTGGGATGCCGACGCGCCGCTGTACGACCCGTGCTGCGGCAGCGGCACCATTGCCATCGAGGCGGCGCAGGTGGCCTGCCGCATCGCGCCCGGCCTGTCACGGCGCTTCGCCTTCGAGAAGTTCCGGCCGTTCGAGGCGGCGGCGTGGCGGGCGCTGAAGGAAGAAGCGCTGGCCGCGCGGCGCGCCTCGCCGGTGCCCGTCCACGGCAGCGACGTGGCCTTCCGCATGGTCGATTTCGCGGTGCGCAATGCGCAGCGCGCGGGCGTGGCCGACATGGTGAACTTCCGCGGCGGCGACGCGCTGCAGCGCATGCCGCCCACCGACGAGCCCGGCGTGATGCTGCTGAACCCGCCGTACGGCGAGCGCATCGAGGCCGGCGGCGTGGCCGGCGCGCGGCAGGCCGCCGAGGCCGAAGGGGGCGACTTCTTCAACCAGCTGGCCGCGCACTGGAAGAAGAACTACGCCGGCTGGACCGCCTGGGTGCTGTCGCCCGACATGAAGCTGCCCACCCGCATGCGCCTGAAGGAGTCGCGCCGCGTGCCGATGTGGAACGGCCCGATCGAATGCCGGCTGTTCCGTTTCGACATGGTGAAGGGTTCGGCGCGTGCGCCCGCTGGTGCTTGACACCAATGTCGTGCTCGACCTGCTGGTGTTCGGCGACCCGCGCACCGAGCGGCTGAGGGCTGCGCTGGACGCCCGTGAGGTGCGCTGGCTCGCCACGCCCGCCATGCGCGACGAGCTATTGCATGTGATGGCCTATCCCAACCTGGCCGGCCGCGCCGAAGCGGCGGTGGTGCTGGCGGCGTTCGACCACTTGAGCGAATGGGCCGCCGACCCCTTGCCGTCGCACGTCACGTGCCGCGACGGCGACGACCAGAAGTTCGTCGACCTCGCGGTGGCGCACCGCGCGTTGCTGGTCAGCAAGGACAAGGATGTGCTGAAGTTGAAGCGGCGGCTGCGCAAGCTTGAAGTCGAGGCTCGCGCGGTCTTCTCTTAGGCAGGCAGCTGGGGTGTTACCCCAGCTGCCCCCTACGGGAAGAAGTCCCGCAGCGCGCTTGCAGTTTCTGCAGGCAGTTCCTCCGGAATGAAATGCCCCGCCGGCATCGCCTGCCCGCTCACCGTCGCCGCGCACTGCGCCTGCCACAGGCCGACCGGGTCGAACAGCTTGCCGATCAGGCCCTTCTCGCCCCACAGCACCAGCGTATCGCAGTTGATCTTGTGGCCCTTCGAGCGGCTGTCGCGGTCGTGCTCCAGGTCGATGCCGGCCGCCGCGCGATAGTCCTCGCACGCTGCATGGATCGACTCGGCGCGGCAGAAGCAGCGCTCGTACTCCGCCAACGCCTGCGGCTCGATGTGCGAGATTCCGCCCGCCCCCCACCCTCCGAGCTTGGTGTGCAGGTAGAACTTCGCATCGCCGCCGATCATTTTTTCCGGCAGCGGCGCCGGCTGTATCAGGTGGAACCAGTGGTAGTAGTACTTCCCGAAAACAAAATGGGGGTCAGATTCCAATTGTTTACCCCAGTTGCCCGTGTACATGTCGAGCGTGGGCGCGATGTCGATCAGGCACAGCCTGCGCACGCGGTTGGGGTGGTCGACCGCCAGCCGGTGCGCCACGCGCGCGCCGCGGTCATGGCCGCACAGCAGGAACTGCGGATGCCCCAGCGCCGTCATCAGCTCCGCCATGTCCTGCGCCATCACGCGCTTGGCGTAGTTGGTGTGGCCGGGCAGCCCCGGCTGCTTGCAGGAGTCGCCGTAGCCGCGCAGGTCGGCCATCACGAGGAAGAAGTCGCGTTTGAGCGCCTGCGCCACGCGATGCCACATCGCGTGCGTCTGCGGAAACCCGTGCAACAGCAGCAGGGCCGGCTTGGCGGGGTTGCCGCCGATGCGCGCACACAGCTCCCCGCCCGACGGCAGCAGGAAGCCCGAGCGCTCGAAGCCGTCGAACCAGCCGTCTTCGCTCGCGTTCATGCGCTGCCCCGGGCCAGGAAGGCTTGCAGGTTCCTGCCGGCGCGTTCGCGCACCTTGTTGCGCAGCATCGGCGTCCACCCGAGCAGCACGCCCGGCGGGCCGAGCGCCTGGCGCGACCAGCGCCAGAAGTCGAAACTGTCGCGATGCCGGCGGATCAGCCCGCCCTCGTCGAACTCGAAGCGCGCGTCGATGCTGTTGTCCACCAGCCGCCCGGTCGCACTGAAGCGGTAATGCGCATCCCAGTGCGCCCGGCCCTCACGCCCCTGGGCCTGCACGTCGCGCCACTGCAGTTTCCAGTCGTCGCGGCCCTTCGCCTTGACGGCGTCGACCAGCATGGTCCACATGCCCATCACCTCGCGCTTTCCGCTCAGGGTGAACACCTCGTCCTCGAACCGCGCGTCCTCGGCATAGCAGCGGGCCATGCCCTCGGCGTCCAGCCGCGCGAAGGCGGCGTACAGGTCTTCGATGGTGCGCTCGGGTGTCGGCATGGGCGCCATTACAGCACTTGGGGCACTGCCTGCGCCAGACAGTCGTACACCGCGCGGATCCGCCGGTTGCTGCGGATCTCGCGGTGCACCACCAGCCAAACGAGAGCCGCGGGGAAGGAGCGCACGAGGTTCCAGTCGAGGCCGTCATTCATGCCTGCACAGCTGGTGTGTTGAGTTGGCTCATTGTCGGAGGGACCACCCGATTCGACAATGGCGGCATGGACAGACGCCGATGCCTCCGTGTGCTGGGCGGCGCCGCCATCGCCCCGGCGGTGGCCGGCTGCTCGGCCGACCTGCCCGCCGAAGCCGTGCAGGCGTGGCAGGGCCCCGCGGCCAGCGAAGCCGACCTGCGCCGCTGGGCGCTGGCGTACGCCATCCTCGCGCCGCACTCGCACAACCTGCAGTCGTGGGTGGTCGACCTGCGCCAGCCGGGCGAGATCACCCTGCTGTGCGACCCCCAGCGCCTGCTGCCCGAGACCGACCCGTTCTCGCGGCAGATCATGATGAGCCACGGCACCTTCCTCGAGCTGCTGGACATCGCCGCGCGTGAGCGCGGCCACCGCCCCGAGGTCGAGCTGTTCCCGCAGGGCGCCTACGCGAGCAACAAGGTCGATGCGCGGCCGGTAGCGCGCGTGCGGCTGGTGCCGGATGCGTCGGTGCGCCGCGACCCGCTGTTCGCCCAGGTCATGCGGCGGCGGACCAACCGCGAAGCCTACGAGCCGCGCGAGCCGGCGCCGGCAGCGTTGCAGGCCATCGCCGCCGCCGCGCAAGCGCCGGGGCTGCGCACCGGCTTCACAACGAACGCCGACAACGCTTCGATGGGCCGGCAGCGCGCCATCGCCGCCGAGGCCTGGCGCATCGAACTCACCACGCCTCGCACCATCATGGAGTCGTACCGCCTGCTGCGCGTGGGCCCGGGCGAGATCGCGCGGCACCGCGACGGGCTCACGATCAACTCGCCGATGCTCAGGGCCATGGACATGCTCGGCCTGTTCGATCGCAGCAAGGCGCCGGGCCCCGACGACTACGCGACGAAAAGCCAGTTGCAACAGTTCAACGAGAAGCTGGCGGCGACGCCCGCCTTCTTCTGGATGGCGAGCGAAGGCAACGACCGCGCCACGCAGGTGAATGCAGGCAGGGCCTACGTGCGGGCCCAGCTCGCTGCGACGGCGCATGGCCTGGCTATGCAGCCGCTGTCGCAGGCGCTGCAGGAGTATCCCGAGCAGGCGAAGCCCTACGCACAGGTGCACGAACTGTTCGGCGCCAAGCCACCGCAGCAGGTGGTGCAGATGTGGGCGCGGCTGGGCCATGGCCCGGCGATCGGGCCGTCGCCGCGCCGAGCCTTGTCATCGCGGGCTTGACGCCAGCAGTTCGATCACGCGCTGCAGCGCATGCCGCACTGTCGCCTCGCGCACCGCCTCACGATCGCCATCGAAGCGCCGCATCTCGCTGTGCAGCAAACCATCGACGGAGAAACCGAACCACACCGTGCCCACCGGCTTTTCCGCGCTGCCCCCGGTCGGCCCTGCGACGCCGGTGACCGCGACGCCCACTTGCGCCTGCGAATGCCGCACCGCGCCGAACGCCATGGCGCGCGCCACTACTTCGCTCACCGCGCCCTGCGCCTCGATCTGTTGCGGATCGACGCCCAGCAGCTCGGACTTGGCGGCATTGGAGTAAGTGACGAAGCCGCGCTCGAACCAGTCGCTCGAGCCGCTCAGGTTGGTGCAGGCGGCCGCGACCAGCCCGCCGGTGCAGCTTTCGGCCACGGCCATCATCTGGCCGCGCGCCTTCAGCAGGTCCGCCAGCCGGCGGCACAGGTCGTCGGTCACCACAGGAAGTGCCTCCACACCGCGATCACGAACAGCGTGCAGAACGCCGCCACCAGGTCGTCGAACAGCACGCCGAAGCCCGCGCGCCAGCCGAATCCGGCGAACACGCTGTCGGCCCAGCCGACCGGCCCGGGCTTGACGGCGTCGAAGAAGCGGAACAGCGCGAACGCCGCAAGCTGCGCCCCGAAGCCCGCCGGCGTGACGAGCCACAGCACGATCCAGAACGACACCACCTCGTCCCACACGATGCTGCCGGGGTCGGGCGACTGCAGGTTGGTGGCGGTCACGGCGCAGGCCCACCAGCCGGCCACCACCGAAATGAAGATGACCACCCCGACCTGGAACGCCGTCAACCAGGCTTCCAGCACCAGCCAGGCCGCCCAGGCCCACAAGGTGCCCACCGTGCCGGGCGCCACCGGCGACAGGCCGGAGCCGAAGCCCAGCGCGAGCAGGTGCGCCGGATGGCGCAGCAGGAAGGCGACGCCGGGCCGCACGGGCAGGGGTGCCTGCAGGCTGGCCGTCATGCCGCCCGCTCCTGCGCCGGGGCCAGGGCGGCAAACCATTCGGCCCAGAAGTCCACGCACGCGCGGATCTTCGGCAGGCGGTGCCGGCCGCTCGCCGTGATGGCATAGAGCGGGGTCGGCTGCGGGTCGACGCAGTCCGGCAGCACGCGCACCAGCTGCCTCTGCCGCACCATCGGCTCGCCCACCAGCGTGGCCAGCCGGCCGATGCCCAGCCCCTGCAACACCATGGCGGCGCAGGTGTTGGTGTCGTTGCTGCGCCATTGGCCGTCGGCCATGAACACCTTGGCCTCGCCTTTGACGACGAAGGGCCACTGGTTCAGCGCAGGCACCGCCGTGTTCGCCACCAGCTGGTGGCGCGCCAGCGACTCCACGTCGCACGGCAGGCCATGCGCCGCGACATACGCGGGCGATGCGTAGATCGCGCGGCCCAGCGTGCCGATGCGCCGCGCGATCACCGTGTCGGGCAGCTGTGTGACGGTGCGCAGCGCAATGTCGATGCCGTCGCGCGCCAGGTCCGTGTAGCGGTCGCCTACCTCCAGTTCCAGCCGCAGCAGCGGGTGCCGCCGCCCCAGCGCCATGAGGCTGGGCACGACCTGGTAGTGCGCCACCACCGTGCTGGCCGCCACGCGTACGTGGCCGCTGGGCTCGTTGGCCTGCGACGCGAACGCGCCTTCCAGCTCGTCCAGCGTGCCTATCATGCGGCGGCAGTAGTCGAGGAAGGTGCGGCCCTCGTCGGTGAGCGACAGGCCGTGCGTGGAGCGATGCACCAGGCGAGCCCCGCACGCCGCTTCGATGCGCGAGAGCGTGCGCGACACCTGGCTCACCGGCGCATCGCGTTCGCGCGCCACGGCCGACAGCGTACCCAGGTCGGCCACTCGGGCGAACAGGTGCATGTCGTCGAATTGCAGGTCGCGCATGGCGCCAATGGTAGTGGCTTTGCACGGCGTGCAAGACCCATTTGCGGCGCATGCCGTTTCGCCGCGGGCTATGCGTCCCTAGAGTTCAACCATCGATTCGCCAAGGAGCCCGCCATGACACGCAACGACAACCAATGCATCAAGGCCGAAGCACTGCGCCGCGCCAACGAGCTGCGCCGTGAAGCCTTCAATGCCGTGTGGGACCGGCTGGTCGCCGCGCTGGGTTCCCTACGCGCAGGGTCCATGCTGGCGGCGGAAGGCGCGCGGCTCCATCGGTGATGGATCGGCCCACAAGCCCCGCCGGGCCTGCCGCGCCGCACGCTCTTCCTTCGCATACGGCCCGCGGTCACGCCGGAAGCGGTACGACCACGCATGGCCCTGCCGCACCAGCCGTGCGCCGACATCGCTGCCCCCGGCGTGCACGCGGGCCAGCAGGCGCCCGTAGTCGTCCCGCCCCGTCGCCTGCACCGACACCGGCTGCCGCAGCACGCGCCGCGCCAGCGCGTCGCGCGCCTGCAGCCCGTGCGGCTGGCACAGCTCGGGCGCGTCGATGCCTTCCAGGCGCACTGCGAGCGGCGCACCGCCCCGTTCGGGCCGCACCCAGATCGTGTCGCCATCGCTCACGTGCGTGACGTGGCCCTCGAAGCGTTCGTCGTCCGCTGCAGTGGCCGTGATGGCCAGCACTGCCAGGCACGCAAGCAGCAGGCGGCGCACGCGCACTCAGGCGAAGTGGTCGAACGACACGAACTCGCGCTGCAGCACGCGGCCCTCGGCATCGACGAAGCGCAGGCCGGGCTCGGCCTCGATGGTGCCGATGCGCGTGACGGGTGTCGCGCTCGCCCGCCCCGCCGCTTCGACCTGCGCGCGCGCCGCTGCCGGTGCAGTGAATACCAGCTCGTAGTCGTCGCCGCCCGACACGACCAGGTCGAGCCGCTGCGCCGCATCGGGCACGCCGTCCACGCCCACCTGCAGCAGGTTCACCGCCGCGGTCACGTCGAGCCGGGCACCCACGCCGGAACGCCGCAGCAAATGCGCGAGGTCGCCGGCCAGCCCGTCGCTCACGTCGATGGCTGCGGTGGCGACGCCGCGCAGTGCCAGGCCGAGCGCGACGCGCGGCGTCGGCTGCTCCATGCGCGAGCGCGCTGCGGCGAACACCCCGGCAGGCACCGTGGCCCGGCCGCGAAACACCTCCAGCGCCAACCGCGCGTCGCCCAGGTGGCCGCTGGCCCACACGTCGTCGCCCGCGCACGCACCCGAGCGCAGCAGGGCCCCTCCGCGCGGCACTTCGCCGAACACCGTGATGCTGATGCACAGCGGCCCGCGGGTGGTATCGCCGCCGACCAGGTCGCAGCCGTGCGCATCGGCCAGCGCGAAGAGGCCGCGCGCAAAGCCTTCCAGCCACGCTTCGTCCACGTGCGGCAGCGCCAGCGACAGCGTGCAGGCCAGCGGTCTCGCGCCGCAGGCCGCCAGGTCGCTCAGGTTCACCGCCAGCGACTTGTGGCCCAGCAGCACCGGGTCCACGGTCGAGAGGAAGTGGCGGCCTTCCACCAGCATGTCGGTCGAGATGGCCAGCTGCATGCCCGGCCCCGGCTCGACCAGCGCACAGTCGTCGCCAACGCCGAGCGGGTTGCGCACGGCCGGGCGGTGGAAGTAGCGCGCGATCAGGTCGAATTCACCCATGGGAGCGGATTGTCCCCTAGGATGGGCGCGTGGTTTCCAGGCCCTTGGTTGCCCTGCTTGGCTGGCTCGCGTGCACCGCGGCGCACGCCGAGCCTGCCGTGTACCGAATCGACCCGCAGTCCAGCCTGGTGCAGTTCGAGGTGGTGCACGGCAACACCACCGGCGTACGCGGCCGCTTCGGCCCGGTGCGGGGCAACGTCACGCTCGACCGGCAGGCGCACGCCGGCAAGGTCGACCTGGCCATCGCCACCGGCACGGTCGACACCGGGCTGGGCGTCATCGACCGGCGCATCCGCGACGCCGACATCCTGGCGACGCGCGAGTTCCCGCAGGCGCGCTTCGTGGCCGACGACTTCGTGTTCGAGGGCGATGCGTTGAAGGAAGTGCGCGGCGCCTTCACGCTGCGCGGCGTCACGCGGCCGCTGGAGCTGAAGGCGTTGCGCTTTCGCTGCCGGCCGGGCGCTGCCGGCGGCGGCGAGCGGTGCGGCGGCGAATTCGAGGGCCACTTCAACCGCAGCGAATTCGGCGCGCGCTACGGCCTGCCGTGGATCCCGGACCTGGTGCGGCTGCTGGTGCGCGTGGAAGGCTCGCGCACCGCACGCTAGCCGCGAAAGCGCTGCGCCGCCTGCCGCACCATCTCGGCCAGCAGCCGCTCGCGCGACTGCGTCTCGCGCAGCCAGCGCGCGTCGTTGGCGCACAGGTCGGCCGAGAAGCGCAGCACGTCGATGGCGGTGGTGGCGCCCACGTCGTGCGCGTGCTCGTCGATGCGGCGCAGCGTCTGCAGGATGTGTTCGCGCAGCGGCATGTGCTCGCCGGTCGTTGGCTCCACGTACACCGCGTCCAGCCCGAAGCGGCAGGCCTGGAAGCGGTTGTAGGTGTAGACCATGTAGTCGTCTTCCTGCGGCACGAACGGCTGCTCGTGCAGGAACCACGCCGCCAGTGCCTGCACGAAGCCGGCCAGCGCGGTGGCGCGCTCCACCGTCAGCGGCGTGTCGAACACGCGGATCTCGATGGTGCCGTACTCGGGCTTGGGCCGGATGTCCCAATAGAAGTCCTTCATGCTCTTGACCACGCCGGTGCGCGTGGTCTTGGCGAAGAACTTGCCGAAGTCGTCCCAGCCCAGGCAGAAGGGTGCGCGCCCCGACATCGGGAAGGCGAACACCGAGTTCAGGCGCGCCGAGTCGAACTGCGTGTCCTGCCCCTGCACGAAAGGCGAGCTGGCCGACAGCGCGATGAAGTGCGGGATGTAGCGCGACATGCGGTGCAGCATCAGCAGCGCCGAGTCGGCATCGGGGCAGCCCACGTGCACGTGCTGCCCGAAGATGGTGAACTGCTTGGACAGGTAGCCGTACAGCTCGGACAGCTGGCGAAAGCGCGGCCGGTCGTAGATGCGCTGCTCGTGCCACTGCTGGAACGGGTGCGTGCCGCCGCCCACCACCGCGATGTTCATCTTGTCGGCGCACTTCACCAGCGCGTCGCGCAGCACCGTGAGCTGGCCCAGCACTTCGCTGGACGAGTGGCACACGCCGGTGGAAACCTCGAGCATGCTGGAGGTCATCTCCGGCACCACCGACCCGGGCAGCGGCATGCGCCGCATCATGCGGATCATCTCGTCGGAGTACGGCGCCAGGTCGTAGTCGTGCGTGTTCACCAGCTGCACCTCGAGCTCGACGCCCAGCGACAGCGCGGCCGAATGCTGGAACGGCTCCAGCGCCGGCGCGTTGCCGTGCGCGCCCTGCTCGGTGCGGGCTTCCACTCCCTTATCCACGCGCTTCTCCCGGTTGCGGTGCCGTCGTCGTGGCGCGTGCCAGCCACGGCTTGATGGTTTCGCCGGCTTCGTAGATGGCGAAGGTGGCGATGATGGCGCCGAGGATCTCCATCAGCAGGATGGAGGGCAGCGCGATGCTCGCGATGCGCGGCCCGAGCGACGGCGATGCCGCGACGAACTGCGACACCAGCAGCAGCGCGATCGACGACATGGGCGACATCGCGCAGCCGGTCCAGAAGGCCTGCCGCCAGTGGATGCCGCTGCCCCAGTGCGCGAGTTCGACGCCGATGATCTTGGCCGCTGCGCGCGCCACCACCAGCGCGGCCACCAGCCCCACCACCGCCGGGTTCCACTCGGCCTTGGCTGCCACCACCGACACCAGCACGAACATCAGCATGGTGAGGATGGACGCGGCGGTGCCCAGCTGGCGCGGCCACGCCCACGGCCGCGGGTGCAGCTGCTTGAGCATCAGCCCGCCGATCAGCGCCGCCAGCGGGGCCGAGCCGCCGAAATGCGCCGCCAGTGCGGTGCCGGCCGCGATCAGCGCGATCAGCAGCATCGAGGTGTTCTCGCTGGTCGGGCTCATGAAGCGCAGCGCCATGCGCAGCACCAGCGCCATCAGCGCGCCGACTACCACCGAGATGCCCAGCACCACCATCACCGGGTAGAGCAGCGTGCCCAGTTCCTGCTCGGGACGGTGCATCACGCCGGCACGCGCGGCCACCAGTGTCAGTGCGTAGAAAGTGCTCAGCGTGGACAGCACGAGCGCGCGCTCGGTCACCGGACCGGCGGCGCGCGTGTCCATCACCACGCGGCTCAGCACCGCGGGCGACGCCGCCATGGCCACCAGCGCGACGGCTTCGGCCACGCTGGGGCGCACGTCCAGCCAGCGCAGCACGTAGTAGACGGCCAGCGCCGTCAGCATCGATTCGAGCAGGCTTTGCAGCAGCACCAGGGGGTTGTGGCGGAACCAGCGCAGCGACACGCGCCCGCCCGCCTCGAACAGCACCACGGCCACGCCGAGTTCCAGCAGGAACAGCGCCACGCCGTGCAGCGGCCAGGCCGCGCCCGAAAAACCGGCCAGGCCGGCCAGCGTCCCCACCAGCGAATAACCCACCACCTTGGGCAGGCCGGTGTGGCGCTGCAACAGGTGGCCCGCTGCGGCGGCAACGGCCAGCAGCAGCGACCACTGCACGGTCGGCAGGCCCGCCGAAGGCTTGACCCACTCGGCCCAGATCGCCATCACTTCATCCATGGGAGGCGAACTCTACTGTTCAGCCACCGCGCCCCGCGTAGGACAACAGCCCTAATGGAGCACGCGGCGCTCGCCGTCGTCGAGAACGAAGGGCGGAATGTCCACCTCGAAGCGTTCCCCGTCCTCGGCCACGCAGAAGTAGCTGCCGCGCATGGTGCCGTGCGCGGTGCGCAGGCGGCAGCCGCTGGTGTACTCGAAGGCCTCGCCCGGCTTCAGCAGGGGCTGGTGGCCCACCACGCCCAGGCCCTTGACTTCCTCGACCTGCCCGTTGGCGTTGGTGATGATCCAGTGGCGCGAGATCAGCTGCGCCGGGATCTCCCCGGCGTTGGTGATGGTGATGGTGTAGGCAAAGCTGTAGAGCCCTTGCTCGGGCGAGGATTGCTCGGGCAGGAAGTGCGGCACCACATCGACCTGGAACTGGTACTTGGCCATGGGGCGCATCGTACCCGCACAGGCGACAATCCGGGGATGAGCACCACTTACCGCATCGCGCCTTCGATCCTCTCGGCCGACTTCGCTCGGCTGGGCGAGGAGGTGCGCAACGTCATTGCCGCCGGCGCCGACTGGATCCACTTCGACGTGATGGACAACCACTACGTGCCCAACCTCACCATCGGGCCGATGGTCTGCGCGGCCCTCAAGCCGCATGCCGGCACGGCGCCGATCGACGTGCACCTGATGGTGCAGCCGGTCGATGCGCTGGCGCAGGCTTTTGCCGATGCCGGGGCCGACTGCATCAGCTTCCACCCCGACGCCTCCACCCACGTGCACCGCAGCGTGCAGGCCATCAAGGCGCGCGGCTGCAAGGCCGGGCTGGTGTTCAATCCGGCCACGCCGCTGGACGTGCTGGACTGGATGATCGACGACATCGACCTCATCCTCATCATGAGCGTCAACCCGGGCTTCGGCGGGCAGGGCTTCATCGACTCGGCGCTGCGCAAGATCGAGCAGGCCCGTTCGCGCATCGACGCCTGCGGGCGCGACATCCGGCTGGAGGTCGACGGCGGCATCAAGCCCGACAACATCGCGCGGGTGGCGGCTGCGGGTGCGGATACGTTCGTTGCCGGCAGCGCGATCTTCGGCAAGCCCGATTACAAGGGCGTGATCGATTCGATGAGGCGTGCCCTCGGTTGAATCGCACGGTGGGCAGCGGAGCTGCCCGCCCTACTTGCGCAGCTTGTGATAAGTCGCGTCGAGCACCGGCCCCTTGTCGGTGTCCTGCTGGCCGCGCTCGATGGCGTCGTGCGCCAGCCCGCCGATGCGCCGCTGGCTGGGCTCGCGCCGCTCCTGGCTGTCGGCTGATTCGTCGCGCTCGTTCGGGGTGCGCAGCGACCGCTGCTGTTTCTCGCCTTGCGCGGGAATGGTATTGCCTGCTCTCTTCATCGGGCCATGATGGCATGCACCGGGCGGCCGCGTTGTAGGCGCGCGGCTTGGGCACTGATTGCCAGACCAGTCCTACACGATGAGGTGGCGGCCACCCACGAACGCGCACAGCCGGAGGCTACGGGTGGCTCTGCAGCGCAGGGCTTCCAATGGTTGCCAAGGAGATTCCATGGAACTGTTGACCGTGTTGCCCGACTGGATCGTCTGGTGCGCCGCCGGGGCCGCTGGCGCGGTGGCCCTGTCGGCCGTGGCCGGCATGATCGAAACGGCGCTGGACTTCTGATGGCGCAGTCCCGGCCGGACGCCGCCCGCAAACCGAAGGCGGGCGATGCCGCCGCTGCCAAGGTACGGCAGCTGGACGGCTACGTCCAGCCGCCGGACAACCAGCTCACCACCAACCAGGGCGTCACGCTCGCGGACAACCACGACTCGCTGAAGGCGGGGCTGCGCGGCCCGACGCTGCTGCAGGACTTCCTGTTGCGCGAGAAGCTGGCGCACTTCGAGCACGAACGCATCCCCGAGCGGGTGGTGAACGCGCGCGGTGCCGGCGCCCACGGCTACTTCGAACTGACCAAGCCGCTGGGTGAGTTCACCCAGGCCGGTTTCCTGCAGGAAGCGGGCAGCCGCACGCCGGTGTTCGTGCGCTTTTCCACCACCATGGGCGCCAGCGGCTCGGCCGACACGGCGCGCGACCTGCGCGGCTTCGCCGTCAAGTTCTATACGCGCGAAGGCAACTTCGACCTGGTGGGCGCGTCGTTCCCGGTTTTCTTCATCCAGGACGCGATGAAGTTCCCGGACCTGGTGCACGCCATGAAGCCCGAGCCGCACCACGGCATGCCGCAGGCGTCGAGCGCGCACGACACCTTCTGGGATTTCGCGTCGCTCATGCCCGAATGCACGCATGCGCTCATGTGGCTGATGTCGGACCGTGCGTTGCCGCGCAGCTGGCGCATGATGGAAGGCTTCGGCGTGCACACGTTCCGCTTCGTCAATGCACGCGGCGATGCTCACTACGTCAAGTTCCACTGGCGGCCCAAGCTCGGCAAGCACGCGTTGGCATGGGACGAAGCGCAGCAGCTGGCCGGGCGCGACCCCGACTTCCACCGGCGCGACCTGTGGGAAGCCATCGAGCGCGGCGACTCGCCCGAATGGGAGTTCGGCGTGCAGCTGATCGAGGAAGCCAAGGCCGGCCAGCTGCCCTTCGACATCCTCGACGCCACCAAGCTGGTGCCGGAAGAAATGGTGCCGGTGCAGGTGGTGGGCCGGCTGGTGCTCAACCGCAATCCCGACAACTTCTTTGCCGAAAGCGAGCAGGTGGCCTTCCACCCGGGACACATCGTGCCGGGCATCGACTTCAGCAACGACCCGCTGCTGCAGGGGCGCCTGGCCTCGTACACCGGCAGCCAGGTGGCGCGGCTGGGCGGCGCCAACTTCGCCGAGCTGCCGATCAACAAGCCGCTGTGCCCTTTCCACAACTTCCAGCGCGACGGGATGCACCGCACCGGCATCCCGCGCGGCCGCGTGGCCTACGAGCCGAACACGCTGGCGACGGGTTCCGAGTTCCGCGCCGACGGCGGCCAGCACGGCTTTCGCCACCACGTGGAGGCGCTGGATTCCACGCGGGTGCGCGGTCGCTCGCCGACCTTCGAGGACCACTTCGCGCAGGCGCGCCTGTTCTGGAACAGCCAGGGCGGCGGTGAGAAGGAGCACATCGTTTCGGCCTTCCGCTACGAGCTGTCGCGCGTGGAGACGGTGGCCATCCGCCAGCGGCTGGTGGACAACCTCGCACACGTCGACGCGCGGCTGGCGCGCAAGGTGGCCGATGGCCTGGGCATCGATGCGCCCGACGCGCGCGCGGCGGCCGGGCGGCCAGGGTTTCGCGAGGCGCGCGGTCGCCTGGGCATCGAGTCGTCGCCGCCGCTCGGCATGGAGAACGCGGGCAACGGTGTGCAGACGCGCAGGGTGGCGGTGCTGGTTGCGCCGGGCGTGGAGCTTGGCGCTTTCAAGGTGATCGCGCAGGCGCTGCAGGACGCAGGCGCGTCGACCGCCGTGGTGGCCGACCGGCTCGGCTTCGTCGCTTCGTCATCCGGCCAGCAGGTGCCGGCCGACCACTGCCTGCTGGCCACGCCTTCGGCGCCGTTCGACGCGGTGCTGGTGCCGGGCGGTGCCGCGAGCGCGCAGGCCCTCGCGCGCAACGCCGAGGCCATGCAATTCCTGCGCGACGCGTGGCGCCACGGCAAGGCGCTGTGCCTGATCGGCGAGAGCAGGGAGCTGCTCAAGGCCGTCGGCGTACCCGAAGGCAAGCGCGCGCCGGGCGTGGTGACCGGCAGCAACGAGCCGACCACGCGCATCCAGCTGGCGCAGGACTTCATGGCTGCGCTGGGCCGGCGTCACTGGGGGCGGGAAGAGGGCACGGCCTGAAGACTTTCGGTCGATGACAAGCCAGCGCCAGCGGTGTTAGGCTCGCCGGATGATCCGCGTGGCGTTCCTGCTGTTCGCTTCCACTCCCGCCTGGGCCCACCACGGCGAGAACATGCGCGCCCCGGCCACGCTGCTGGCCGGGGCCATCGGCGGCGTGGCGCATCCCGTGCTCGACTTCGCGCACCTCGGTTTCCTGCTGGCGCTCGGCGTGCTGGCGCTGCGCAGCCCGCGCCCGGTTGCGCTGCTCGCCTGGTTCGGCCTGTTCACGCTGGCAGGTGCGCTGGCGCACCTGGCGGGCATCGAGCCGCTGGAGGGGCGCTGGCTGGCGCTGTGGGTCGGCGCGACGGCACTGCTAGCGGGCGCCGCCGTGGCAACGCCTGCCGGCGAGAAGCCGGGTGCATGGGCCTGGTGCGCCGTGGCGGTGGCGGGCGCACTGCACGGCAGCCGCTATGCCGAGAGCGTCGAAGGCGCTGCGCCAGCGGTACTGGCCGCTTATTTCGCCACGGTGCTGCTGGTGCAGGCAGCTATCGCTGCAGTGGCGCGCGCGCTGGCGGTGCGTGCACGCCACGCGCTGGCGGCTTCGGCCGCCCTGTTCGGAGGTGCGGCCATGGCGGTCGCCTGGATGCAAGCATGAGTCACGACCACGACCACGACGACCACTCGCACCTGGGCGAAATGGAAGCGCGCGTGCGTGCGCTCGAAACGCTGCTGGTGGAGAAGGGCTACGTCGACCCGGCGGCGCTCGACGCCATCGTGCAAACCTACGAAACGCGCATCGGCCCGCGCAACGGCGCACGCGTGGTGGCGCGGGCGTGGGTCGACGAGGCGTATCGCCAATGGCTGGCCGCCGATGCGACGGCAGCCATCGCATCGCTCGGCTACGGCGGCCGCCAGGGCGAGCACATGGTGGCGGTGTTCAACACGCCCCAGGAACACCACATGGTGGTGTGCACGCTGTGCTCGTGCTACCCGTGGCCGGTGCTCGGGCTGCCGCCGGTCTGGTACAAGTCGGCGCCCTATCGCTCGCGCGCGGTGAGCGAGCCGCGCGCCGTGCTGGGTGAGTTCGGCGTTTCGCTGCCTGAAGCCACGCGCATCCGCGTGTGGGACTCCACGGCCGAAGTGCGCTACCTGGTGGTGCCGATGCGGCCCGCCGGCACCGATGGCTGGACCGAAGAGCGGCTGGCGGCCATCGTCAACCGCGACTCGATGATCGGCACCGGGCTGCCGCAGCCATGAACGGTGTGCACGACTTCGGCGGCATGCACGGCTACGGCCCGGTCCACCCCGAGCCGGACGAGCCGCCCTTCCACGCCGACTGGGAGAAGCGGGCGCTGGCGCTCACGCTTGCGATGGGTGCCACCGGCCAGTGGAACATCGACATGTCGCGCTCGGCGCGCGAGAGCCTGCCGGCCGCGCAATACCTGTCGTCGAGCTACTACCAGATCTGGCTGGCGGGGCTCGAAAGCCTGATGCTGCAACGCGGGCTGGTATCCGCCGAAGAAATCGCACAGGGCCACCTGCGGCACCCGGCAGCGCCGATCGCCGGCAGGCTGGCCGCCACCGACGTTGCCGCGGTGCTGGCGCGCGGCGCGTCGACCGAGCGCGAAGCGGCGCAGCCGGCCCGCTTTGCCGCCGGTGACCGCGTTCGGATGAACAACCTGCACCCGAAGGCGCATACCCGCCTCCCGCGCTACGTGCGCAACCACGCCGGGGTGGTCGAGGCCGTGCGCGGCTGCCACGTCTTTGCCGACCGGCATGCGCTGGGCGACGCGACGCCCGAGTGGCTGTACACCGTGAGCTTCACCGGCGAAGAGCTGTGGGGCCCGTCGTCGGAGCCCGGCGTGCGCGTGAGCGTCGACGCGTGGGAACCCTATATGGAGCTCGATCGTGGCTGAGCCGCAGTTCACCGAACCCTGGCAGGCGCAGGTGTTCTCGCTGGTGGTCGCCCTGCAGGACCGCGGCGTGTTCACGCCGGTGGAGTGGGCCGGAGAGCTGGGCGCCGCGATCCGCCGTGCGCAGCAAGCCGGCGACCCGGATGTGGGCGACACCTACTACGCGCACTGGGTTGCAGCGCTCGAATCCTTGCTGGCGGCGCGAGGGCTCGCGTCGGCGCAGCAGGTCGATGCGCTCGCCCACGCCTGGCGCGAGGCGGCGCAGCGCACGCCGCACGGCCGGCCGATCGAGCTGCCCGCCAACGCGCGAGCGCTGGCGCGCCAAGGCGCGTGAGCCGATGCCGGCCGATTCTTCCGCGGACCTGAACCACCTGCTCGCTGCGTTGCCGGGCGCCGAGTTCGAGCGCCTGCAGGCGCACCTGGAGCTCGTCGACATGCCGCTCGGCAAGGTGCTCAGCGAGTCCGGCGGCCGCATGCAGCACGTGTACTTTCCCACCAACTGCATCGTGTCGCTGCTCTACGTGCTGGCCGACGGCGCCTCGGCCGAGATCGGTGTGGTGGGCAATGAGGGCATCGTCGGCATTTCGCTCTTCATGGGCGGCGAGACCACGCCCAGCCGCGCCGTCGTGCGCAGCGCGGGCCACGCCCTGCGCCTGCAGTCGGCGCGGCTGGTCGAGGAGTTCAGCCGCGGCGGTGCCACCATGCGGCTGCTGCTGCGCTACACGCAATCGCTCATCACGCAGATGACGCAGACCGCGGTGTGCAACCGCCACCATTCGGTCGAACAGCAGCTGTGCCGGGCGCTCCTGCTCAGCCTGGACCGCATGAGCGGCAGCTCGCTGAAGATGACGCAGGAACTGATTGCCAGCATGCTCGGCGTGCGGCGCGAAGGCGTTACCGAAGCAGCCGGCAACCTGCAGCGCGCCGGCTACATCCGCTACAGCCGCGGCCACATCGACGTGCTGAACCGCGCCGGGCTCGAGGGCGCGGTGTGCGAGTGCTACTCGGTCGTCAAGGTGGAGTACGAGCGGCTGATGTGCGACATCCCGCGTGAGCGCCCCCAAGGCCTGCCCCCCGCCTGAGCCCGTTCTTTTTTTCGGCGGCGGGTGGCTTATGTTTCCTGCCGCACATACAGCGCGCGCCATGCCTGCTACGGTCGGTATCCCCATTTCCCAGGAACAGCCATGGCCGCCACCTGCATCGTCCCGCCTGCCGGCGAAAGCGCCGCGTATGACGCGGGTTCGCTGGCGCGAAACGCGCTGCTGAAGGCAGGCGCGCTGCAGAACGCGATCCTGACCAGCGCGCGCTTCTCGATCATCGCCACCGACGAGCGCGGCATCATCCAGTTGTTCAACGTCGGTGCCGAGCGCATGCTGGGCTACCGTGCGCAGGACGTGGTCAACCGCATCAGCCCGAGCGACCTGCATGACGCGGCCGAAGTGACCGAGCGTGCCCGCGCCCTGAGCGAGGAGCTCGGGACCACCATCGCGCCCGGCTTCGAGGCGCTGGCGTTCAAGGCCTCGCGCGACATCGAGGACATCTACGAGCTCACCTATATCTGCCGGGACGGCAGCCGCTTCCCGGCCGTCGTCTCCATCACCTCGCTGCGCGATGCAGCCGGCAGCCTGATCGGCTACCTGCTGATCGGCACCGACAATTCGGCGCGCAAGCGAGCCGAGTGGGAACTCAAGGCGGCCATGGCGGCTGCCGACAAGGCCAACCACGCCAAGTCCGACTTCCTCTCCGGCATGAGCCACGAGCTGCGCACGCCGCTCAACGCCATCCTCGGCTTCGCGCAGCTGCTGGAAAGCGGCTCGCCGCCGCCGACCGGCCCGCAAAGACGCAGCATCGAGCAGATCCTGAAAGCCGGCTGGTACCTGCTGGAGCTGATCAACGAGGTGCTGGACCTGTCGCTGATCGAGTCCGGCAAGCTGACGCTGTCGAACGAACCGGTGTGCCTCGCCGACGTGCTGGCCGAATGCCGCGCCATGGTGGAGCCGCAGGCGCGGTCGCGTTCGCTGCACATGACCTTCCCGGCCTTCGCGACCCCGCTGTTCATCACGGCCGACCGCACGCGCCTGAAGCAGGTGCTCATCAACCTGCTGTTCAACGCCATCAAGTACAACCGCGCCGAAGGCAGTGTGGTGGTGCAGACCGAGGCCATCTCGCCGTTCTCGGTGCGCATCAGCGTGCGCGACAGCGGGATCGGCCTGTCGCCCGAGCAGCTGGGCCAGCTGTTCCAGCCGTTCAACCGACTTGGCAAGGAAACCGGCGGCGAGGAAGGCACCGGCATCGGGCTGGTCGTCACCAAGCGGCTGGTGGGGCTGATGGGCGGGGCGATCGGCGTGGACAGCACCTTCGGCGAAGGCAGCGTGTTCTGGGTCGAATTCAAGACTGCCGCTGCGCCGCAGCTGGCGCCGCCGCTGCCCGGCTCCTTCGTCCCGCAGGGCCCGCCCCCCGTCGAAGGCGCGGCGATCCGCACCGTGCTCTATGTCGAGGACAACCCGGCCAACCTGGAGCTGGTGGGCCAGCTGCTCGCTCGGCGCAGCGACCTGCGCATGCTGAGCGCCGCCGACGGCACGCTGGGCATCGACTACGCGCGTGCCTGCCTGCCCGACGTGATCCTGATGGACATCAACCTGCCCGGCATCAGCGGCATAGACGCGCTCAGGATCCTCCGGGCCGACCCGCTCACGGCGCACATCCCGGTCATCGCGCTCAGCGCCAACGCCGTGCCGCGCGACATCGAACGGGCCATGGAGGCAGGCTTCACCGACTACATCACCAAGCCGATCATGGTGCAGCGCTTCATGCAGGTGCTGGACGCCGCGCTGGAGCCGGTGTGCTGATCCCCGCCGGTGAGCTGATGGACTCGCGCATCCTCGTGGTGGACGACCAGCCGGCCAACATCGAGCTGCTGGCGCAAGCCCTCGACCAGTCGGGTTACACCAACGTCATGACGACGCAGAACCCGCACGAAGTCGCGGCGCTGCACCGCCGCCACCGCTTCGACCTGATCCTGCTGGACCTGCAGATGCCGGGCATGGACGGCTTCCAGGTGATGGAGGTGCTCAAGGCCAACGAGCGCGACGCCTGGCTGCCGGTGCTGGTGATCACGGCGCAGCCCGGCCACAAGCTGCGCGCCCTGCAGGCGGGCGCGCGCGACTTCATCAGCAAGCCGCTGGACATGGTGGAGGTGCGCGTGCGCATCCGCAACATGCTGGAAGTGCGCCGCCTGTACAGCCTGCTGGAGAACCATGCGAAGGGCCTCGAAGCCGCAGTGCAGGAACGCACCGCGCAGCTGCGCGACAGCGAGGCACGCTACCGGGCGCTGACCGAACTGGCCTCCGACTGGTACTGGGAGCAGGACGACGCAGGCCATTTCACCAAGGTCTCGGGGCCGGTGCTGGAGATGCTGGGTGTGCGCGTCGACGGCCTGGTGGCGGACGCGTCCGGCCAGCCGGTGGCGGGCTGGAACGAGGCCGAGCGGGCCGCGCTGCAGGCCGCCGTCGCCGCGCGCCAGCCGTTCCTGGACTTCGTGTTCAGCCGCGTCAACCCGGACGGCTCGCGCCAGCGCTTCCAGGTGAGCGGCGAGCCGATGTTCGGCCCGGCCTGCCAGTTCCTCGGCTACCGCGGCATCGGCATCGAACTGCATGAAATTTCCCAACCTGTGAGGTCGCCATGAGCGAAGAACCCTATTTCGACGAGGCGTCGTCCACCGTGCGCTTCTGGGTGCAGATCGACGGCAGGCCGTTTGCCGCCAGCGTGCGCAGTGCGGCGTTGCACTACTGCTTCAGGCCCGAGGCCACCGGCGACATCCCGATGGAGACCTTCGGCATGCATACGGCGGAGATCGAGTCGGTGGTGCGCAGGCGCGTTTCCGAGGGTGCCCGCGAACCCGTCATGCTGCGCGAGTTCGACCTGCGGGTTGGGGGCGTGCCGAAAAGCCGATGAAGCCTGCCAGCCTGCTTCGCCGCGCGCCGCACGCGCCCTGGGACGACACCGCCCCGGTGCGGCACGAACTGTTCGGCATCGAACGGATCGAGCAGCATGCGCGAACGCTGGCCGCCAGCCAGGCCGTCACCGCCACGCCCCGGCGCGTGCTCACGCTGCACCGGCGGCTGGCCGACAACGCGGGCGTGCTGCTCGCCGCCTATCGCGCCAGCGCGGCCGAGCTGGAAGCCGGCCGCACCGTGGTGCCGGCCGCCGAGTGGTTGCTGGACAACTACCACCTGGTGGAAGAGCAGGTGCGCGAGATCCGCGACGACCTGCCGCCCGACTACTACCGCCAGCTGCCCAAGCTGCTGGACGGGCCGTTCGCCGGCTACCCGCGCGTGTTCGGCCTGGCCTGGGCGTTCGTCGCGCACACCGACAGCCACTTCGACCCGGCCACGCTGCGCCGCTACATCGCGGCCTACCAAGAGGTGCAGCCGCTGACCATCGGCGAGCTGTGGGCCATTGCCATCACGCTGCGCATCGTGCTGGTGGAAAACCTGAGGCGGCTGGCCGACCAGATGACGGCGGGCCGGCGCGCCCGCTGGGACGCACAGGCCCTGGCCGACCGGCTGCTGGCCGCCGGCGGGGCGCATTCCGCGCTGCAGGCCGACATCGCCACGCGCCACATCGGCCCGGTGTCGGAGCTGTTCGCCGCGCAGCTGGCCAAGCGCCTGCGCGACCAGGACCCGCGCACCACGCCCGCGCGCAGCTGGCTGGCCGAGCGCCTGCGGCTGCAGGGCACGTCGATCGACGCGGTGGTGGCGCATGCGCACCAGCGCCAGGGCGCATCCAACGTGACTGTGCGCAACATCATCACCAGCATGCGGCTCATTTCCGATATCGACTGGGCCGAGCTGTTCGAGGACGTGAGCCTGGTCGATGCGTCCCTGCGCGCGCGCAGCGCATTCGGCGACATGGATTTCGCCACGCGCAACCTCTACCGCAGCGCGATCGAACAGCTGGCACGCGGCTCGCCGCTCACCGAGCTGGAAGTGGCCGACCGCGCGCTGCTGGCCTGCGCGCGCGGCCTGGTCGCGACGCCGCCGGGCGCCAGCGAAGCACAGGCGGCTCGCCTGGCCGACCCGGGGTACTACCTGATCGCCGAAGGCCGCCTGGCGCTGGAGAGCTTCATCGGCTTCCGGCCTTCGCGGCCGCTGGGCGCACGGCGTTACGCCATCCACCTGGGCATGCCGGGCTACGTCGGCGCCATCCTGCTGGTGACCGCTGCGCTGCTCGCATGGTGCTGGGCCGCACTGTGGCTGCCGGGCGCCGATGCGCGCTGGTGGGTGCCGCTCGCGCTGGTGACCCTGGTGCCTGCGACCGAGGTGGCCACCGCTCTCGTCAACCGCCTGTGCGCCTGGTGCTTCGGCGCCAGCGTGCTGCCCGGCCTGTCGCTCGAAGCCGGCATCCCGGCCCACTGCCGCACGCTGGTGGCCGTGCCCACGCTGCTGACCGGCGAAGCCGACCTGCTGGAGCAAGTGCAGCGGCTCGAAGTGCACCACATGTCCAGTGCGGGCGGCCACATCGCCTTCGCGCTGCTGGCCGACGGCGTGGACTCTGCGCATGAGACGCTCGACAGCGACGCGCCGCTGCTGGAGGCGGGGGCCGGGGCCATCGCCGCACTCAACCTGCGGCACGGCCCGGGGCCGGACGGGCTGCCGCGGTTCTACCTGCTGCACCGGCGCCGCCTGCACAACGCGTCGGAAGGCACGTGGATGGGGTGGGAGCGCAAGCGCGGCAAGCTGCACGAGCTCAATCGCCTGCTGCGCGGCGCGGCCGACACCAGTTTCGTGTCGTCCGGTGACGGGCCCGCCGCGGTACCGCACGACGTGCGCTACGTCATCACGCTGGACGCCGACACGCGCCTGCCGCGCGACGCCGCCGCGCGCCTGGTGGGCAAGATGGCACATCCGCTCAACCGGGCCTGCTTCAGCGAGCCGCTGCAGCGCGTGCTGGCCGGCTATGGCATCCTGCAGCCGCGCGTCACGCCATCGCTGCCGGTCGGCACCGAAGGCTCGCTGTTCCAGCGCCTCTTCTCCGCGCCGGGCGGCATAGACCCGTACGCGGCGGCCGCTTCCGACATCTACCAGGACCTGTTCGCCGAGGGTTCTTATACCGGCAAGGGCATCTACGACGTCGACGCGTTCGAGGCGGCGCTGGCCGGCCGCGTGCCGAGCGGCACCATGCTCAGCCACGACCTGTTCGAAGGCATCTATGCGCGCGCGGGGCTCGCTTCTGACATCGAGGTGATGGAGGACTTTCCCGCGCGCTACGACGTGGCGGCGCGCCGGCAGCACCGCTGGACGCGTGGCGACTGGCAACTGCTGCCGTGGCTGTTCGCGTCGCGTCGTGCGCGTACCGCGCTGCCCGCTGTGGGCGCGGGCAAGATCCTCGACAACCTGCGGCGCTCGGCCTGGCCGGTGGCGCTGCTGGCCACGCTGGACGGCTCGTGGCTGCTGGCACAGCCTTACGCGTCGCTGGCCGTGCTGGCGGTGCTGGCCGCCGCGGCGCTGCCGGCCTTCCTGCCGGTGCTCGGCGCGGTCGTGCCGCGCCGCCGCGGCATCCACGTGCAACTGCACCTGCAGCGGCTGGGGCGCGAGTTCACGGTGGCGGCGGCCCAGTCGGTGCTGGCGGTGACCTTCCTCGCCGACCAGGCCTGGCGCATGGCCGATGCGATCGTGCGCACGCTCGCGCGGCTCGTCACGCGGCGCCACTTGCTCGAATGGACCACTTCGGCGCAATCGGCGCAGGCGCGGCGGCTGGACGTGCCGAGGTTCTACCGGCAGATGGCCGCAGGCACCGCGCTCGGGCTCGCGCTGGCCGCTGCCGCGGCGCTGGTGGCACCGGCATCGCTGCCGCTCATCGTGCCGTTTGCCTTGCTGTGGCTGGCCGCACCCGCGCTGGCGTGGTGGGCCAGCCGTACGCCGGCCGAGGCCCTGCGCGAACCGCTGCGCGAGGAGCAGGCGCGCGAGCTGCGCCTGGTGGCGCGCCGCACCTGGCGCTACTTCGAGACCTTCGTCACGCCCGAAGACCACATGCTGCCGCCGGACAACTTCCAGGAGGAACCGCGGCCCGTGCTCGCGCACCGCACCTCGCCGACGAACATCGGGCTGTACCTGCTGGCGACGGCGGCCGCACGCGACTTCGGCTGGGCCGGCACGCTGGAAACCATCGAGCGGCTCGAAGCCACTTTCGAGTCGCTGCGCCGCCTGCCGCGCCTGCGCGGCCATTTCTACAACTGGTACGGCACGCTCGACCTGCAGCCGCTGGCGCCCGCCTACGTCTCCTCGGTCGACAGCGGCAACCTCGCGGGGCACCTGGTGGTGCTGGCGAATGCCTGCGACGAATGGGCCGCTCAACCGCTGTCGGCGCTGGGCGGCGCCGGCGTCGGCGATGCGGTGGCGCTCGCGCGCGAGGCGATGGCCGCCGTGCCGGCGGCGAGCGGCGAGGAGGGCCTGCGCCTCGCGTCGGTGCTGGACGAACTGATGCAGCAGGTGGCCGGGCGCGATGCCGCGTTGCCTGCATCGGCGCGCCGCAACGCGGACCGCGCGAAGCGGTCGGCCCGCAAGATGATCCCGGTCGGCGGCGACGCCGCCTCGACCGACCTGGTGCAGTGGATCGATGCCTGCGCGCGCGCTCTGGGCGAGCATGCACGCGACCGCGAGTTCGCGCCCGAAGGCGCCCACGCCATCGCACCGCGGCTGGCCGCCATCGCGCGCGAGGCGCGCGAACTGGCCTTGGCGATGGACTTCGCCTTCCTGCTCGACCCCGAACGCAAATTGCTGGCCATCGGCTATTCGCTGGCGGACAACCGGCTCGACCCCGGCTGCTACGACCTGCTGGCGTCCGAGGCGCGGCTGGCCAGCCTGTTCGCCATCGCCAAGGGCGACGCGCCCACCCGCCACTGGTTCCGCCTGGGGCGCGCGGCCACGCCGCTGTTCACCGGCTCTGCGCTGCTGTCGTGGTCGGGCTCGATGTTCGAATACCTGATGCCCTCGCTGGTGATGCGCGCACCGGCCGGCAGCCTGCTGGAGCAGACCGCCCGGCTCATCGTGCAGCGGCAGCAGGCCTACGGGGCGTCGCTCGACGTGCCCTGGGGCATTTCCGAATCGGCCTACAACGCGCGCGACATCCGAACACGACTTCGCCGGGTTGCGTGTCGCGCGCCGCGGACCACACGGCACCGCCTTCGGTGTCGCGCAGGAACACGAACGCGAGTTCACCTACCAGTACTCCAACTTCGGCGTGCCGGGCCTCGGGCTCAAGCGCGGGCTGGCCGACAACGTGGTGATCGCGCCGTATGCCACCGGGCTTGCGGCGATGGTCGACCCGGCTGCTGCGCTGTCCAACTTCGGCCGGCTGGCGCGCCTGGGCGCGGCGGGCCGCTACGGCTTCTACGAAGCGGTGGACTTCACGCCCGCGCGCCTGCCGGCGGCCAGCCGCCTCGCCGTGGTGCGCTGCTTCATGGCGCACCACCAGGCCATGACCATCGTGGCCATCGCCAACGCGCTGCAGCAGGGGCGCATGCGCGACCGGTTCCACCGCGAGCCGATGGTGCAGTCGTGCGAGCTGCTGCTGCAGGAGCGCGTGCCGCGCGATGTGGCAATGGACCCGCCGCGCGCCGAAGAAGTCAAGGCGTCGCCGGAACGCAGCGCCAGCTCGGGCTCGGCCCTGCGAAGGCTGCAGGGCTCACCCGGCGGAGCGCCGGTCACGCACCTGCTGTCCAACGGGCGCTACTGCGTGATGCTCACCGCCGACGGCGGCGGCTACAGCCGCTGGCGTGGCATGGCGATCACGCGCTGGCGCGAGGACGCGACACGCGACGACTGGGGTTCGACGAGGACCATGCCGAGTTCACGCGCCATGACGGTTCGCTCATGAGCCGCATGGACGTGGTGGTAGCGGGCGACGACGACGACGGCGAGGTGCGGCGCGTGCTGCTGGCCAACAGCGGGCGGCGCACGCGCGAGATCGAGCTGACCTCGTACGCCGAGCTCGTGCTGGCGCCGCAGGCGGCGGACGACGCGCATCCGGCCTTCCCCAAGATGTTCGTGCAGACCGAATACCTGCCCGAGTTCGGCGCCATCGTGGCGACCCGGCGGCCGCGCGGGCCGGGCGAGGCGCCGTGCTGGGCCGCCCACTTCGCCGTGGTTCAGGGTGATGCGACGGGCGAGGCCCAGTTCGAATCCGACCGCGCGCGTTTCATCGGACGCGGCCGCTCGGTGGCGAGCGCGGCGGCCATGGAGGGCGGCACCGCGCTGTCGAACACCGCCGGCACCGTGCTCGACCCGGTGTTCTCGGTGCGCCATCGCGTGCGCGTCGGCCCCGGCCAGTCGGCCTGCGTGTCCTTCTGGACGCTGGTGGCTGCCTCGCGCGACGAGCTGCTGCAACTGGTGGACCGCCACCACGACCGCAATGCCTTCGACCGCGCCCGCACGCTGGCCTGGACGCGCGCGCAGGTGCAGCTGCGCCACCTGGGCATGCGGGCCGACGAGGCGGCGGACTTCCAGTGGCTGGCCGCGCCCATGGTCTATGCGGGGCGCGAGTGGCGCGCGCCGCTGGAGGCGATCGAGCGCGGCGCCGGCATGCAGTCGCGGCTGTGGCCGCACGCGATCTCGGGCGACCTGCCCATCCTGCTGCTGCGCATCGACGAGGTCGAGGACATCGCGCAGGTGCACCAGCTGGTGCGCGCGCACGAGTACTGGCGCCTGAAGGGATTGGCCGTCGACCTGGTGATCGTCAACGAGCGCGCGGCTTCGTACGTGCAGGACCTGCAGGCCGCCATCGAAACGGCGGTTCGCAGCAGCCAGTCGATCCCGCACCCGCCGGGCGCCTTGGGCCGCGCGGGTTCGGTGCACGTGCTGCGTGCCGACCTGCTGGGTGGGGAGGCTCATGCGCTGCTGCAGTCGGTGGCGCGCGTCGCGTTGCTCGCGCGGCGCGGCAGCATCGCCGAGCAGGTAGCACTGCTGCCCGCGCGGCCGGCGCGGGCGCCCGCCGTGCAGCCGCCGCTGCTGCCGCCCGCGGACCCGCCGGTGGCGGTGCAGGAAGTGCTGGAATTCTTCAACGGCACCGGCGGCTTTGCCGACGACGGCCGCGAGTACGTGGTGCGGCTGGCGGACGGCGCCACGACGCCGGCGCCGTGGATCAACGTGGTCGCCCACGAGGGCTTCGGCTTCCAGGTGTCGGCCGAGGGCAGCGGCTACACCTGGGCCGGCAACAGCCGCGAGAACCAGCTCACGCCGTGGTCGAACGACCCGGTGTGCGACCCGGCCGGCGAGGCGCTGTACGTGCGCGACGAGGCCACCGGTGCCGTGTGGTGCGCGACTGCGCTGCCGGTGCGCGGCCCCGGGCCCTGCACGGCGCGGCACGGCCACGGCTACAGCCGTTTCACGCGCGAGGCGAACGGCATCGCGCTGGAGTTGCTGCAGTTCGTGCCGCTCGGCGAGCCGGTGAAAGTGTCGCGCCTGAAGCTGCACAACCGCTGCGGCGCGCCGCGGCGCCTGTCGGTGACAGGGTATGCCGAATGGGTGCTGGGCGCGGCCCGGGGCGCCTGCGCGCCGTTCGTGACGACCGCGCGGGACGAGGCAACCGGTGCGCTGCTGGCGCTCAATCCGTGGAGCGTGGCCTTTCCCGGCCGCGTCGGGTTCGCCGACCTCGGCGGCCGGCAAGCCGCGTTCACGGCCGACCGCACCGAATTCCTCGGGCGCGGTGGCAGCCCGGCACGGCCGGCGGCGCTGGTCTCGGGCGAACCGCTGGCCGGCACCTGCGGGGCTGCGCTCGACCCCTGCGCGGCGCTGCAGTGCGAGCTGGAACTCGCTGCGGGTGAAAGCATCGACGTGGTCTTCTTCCTCGGCCAGTGCGCAACGGCGGCCGAGGCGAGCGAGCTGGTGCTGCGCATGCGTGCGGTGGACCTGGACGCCGAGTTGGCGCAGGTCACGCGCCACTGGCAGTCGGTGCTGGGCGCGGTGCAGGTGCAGACACCGGACCGTGCGATGGACATCATGCTCAACGGCTGGCTGCTCTACCAGGCGCTCGCCTGCCGCATCCAGGCGCGCTCGGCGTTCTACCAGGCGAGCGGCGCCTACGGCTTCCGCGACCAGCTGCAGGACGGGCTGGCGCTGTCGTGGGCCGGCCCGCAAGTGACCCGCGAGCACCTGCTGCGTGCGGCGGGCCGCCAGTTCGTTGCCGGCGACGTGCAGCACTGGTGGCTGCCGCACAGCGGCCAGGGCGTGCGCACCCACGTCTCGGACGACTGCGCGTGGCTGGCCTACGCGACGGCGCAATACGTGAAGACTTCGGGTGACACCGGCGTGCTGGACGAGTCGGTGCCTTTCCTCGACGGGCCGCCGCTGGCCGCCACCGAGCACGATGCCTTCTTCCAGCCGATGGCTGCCGACACCGCCGCCAGCCTGTTCGAGCACTGCGCGCTGGCCCTCGAGCGCAGCCTGGCGCGCACCGGCGCGCTGGGCCTGCCGCTGATCGGCACCGGCGACTGGAACGACGGCTTCAACCGGGTCGGCCACGAAGGGCGCGGCGAGAGCGTGTGGCTGGCGTGGCTGCTGCTGGCGACCGTGGACCTGCTGGCCCCACTGGCCGAGTCGCGTGATGCGGTGCGTGCGGCGCGCTGGCGCGCCCAGGCGGCCATGCTGCGCGAAGCGGTGGAACGGAGCGCCTGGGACGGCCGATGGTACCGCCGCGCGACCTTCGACGACGGCCGCTGGCTCGGTGCCGACGGCGGCGATGCCTGCGCCATCGATTCGATCGCGCAGTCGTGGGCCGTGCTGTCGGGTTCCGCCGAGCCGCTGCGCGCGGCGCAGGCTATGGCTTCGCTGCAGCAGCACCTGGTGCGGCCCGGCGACTCGCTGGCGCTTCTGTTCACGCCGCCCTTCGGCAGCGGCGACACCGACCCGGGCTACGTGCGCGGCTATCCGCCGGGCCTGCGCGAGAACGGCGGGCAGTACAGCCACGCCGCCACGTGGGCCATCCTGGCGCACGCGCGCCTGGGCAACGGCGACAGCGCGCACGAGCTGTTCGCACTCGTCAACCCCATCAACCATGCCCGCGACCCGGCGCAGGTGCAGCGCTACCGGGTCGAGCCTTACGTGGTGGCGGCCGACATCTACTCGGTGGCGCCGCACGTGGGGCGCGGCGGCTGGACCTGGTACACCGGTGCCGCCGGCTGGCTGTACCGCGCCGGCCTCGAAGGCATCCTGGGCCTCCGGCGTGAAGGCGCAGAGCTGGTGCTGGCACCCTGCCTGCCGGAGGCATGGCCCGGTTTCGAAGCGGAACTGCGGGTCGAAGCGACGAGCTACAGCATCCGCGTGCGCACGCACGCGTCCGACCTGCGAGCGCTGCCGGCCGCCGAGCTCGATGGCCACCCTTGGCCGGCCGCGCAGCGCGAAGTGCGAGTCCCGCTCGATGGCGCCGCCCACGTTCTCGAATTCTGGCCGGGCCCGCAGGGCCTGGGCGCAGCGAACGATTCGTCCACGCACATGCGTTCGCCGCCACCCGATGTTGTTGCCGTGGCGCTGGCCGCGGATGCTGGGGAGTTGCGATGACTGGAGCACGGATAGTGACGTTGCCGGGCCGCGCCGATGCCATGCAGGTGGCCGACGCGGCAGTGGCCACCTGGGGGCAGGTGCATGCCGCGCTGGCCCCGGTGATCGGCGCGCGCGGCGTGGCCGCGCTCTACCGGCGGACCCTGTTCCTCGCCACGGCCGGCCATCCATGGCTGGCGGATGCGGTTGCCGCTGCAGGCAGTGAGGCGCCGGGCGACTTCAGTGCGCTGCATGCCGCGCTGGCGGGGCGCGACGCGCCCGGCGCGGCGGCCGCGCAACGGGGCCTGCTGCAGGCCCTGCGCGGCCTGCTCGACCGGCTCATAGGCCCGGCCCTTACCGGCCGGCTGCTCCACACCGTGTGGATTCCCCCCCCTTCGCCCGGCGATGCCGTGCAGGACGCCAGCAAATGACTTTCCCCAAAGCCACCATTCGCCGCCTTCGTACCGGCGTGCCGGGCCTCGACGAGGTGCTCGGCGGCGGCCTGCCGGAGTGTTCTTTCAACGTTGTCGCCGGCGCCCCCGGCTGCGGCAAGACCACGCTGGCCCACCAGCTCATGTTCGCGCTGGCCACGCCCGAGTCACCCGCCCTGTACTTCACCGTGCTGGGCGAGCCGCCCCTGAAGATGCTGCGCTACCAGCAGCAGTTCGACTACTTCGACGCGGCCAAGGTGAGCGACTGCGTGCACTTCGTCAACCTGTCCGAGGAGACGGCCTCGGGCGACCTCGAAGCGGTGCTGGGACGCATCGTCTCGGAAGTGAAGGAGCGCAGCCCGGCGCTGGTGTTCGTCGATTCTTTCCGCTCGGTGGTGCTCGCGGCGGACGGCGGCCGCTCGTTCATGACGCTGCAGGACTTCGTGCAGCAGCTGGGCATGCTGATGACGAGCTGGCAGGCGACGACCTTCCTGATCGGCGAATACTTCACCGACAACGACCCGAGCCCGGTGTTCACCGTGGCCGACGGCCTGGTCTGGCTGCACCAGAGCGTGGTGCGCAACTCGATCGTGCGCAAGATGGAGATCATGAAGATGCGCGGCCAGCCGACGCTGGCGGGCCTCCACACGTTCCGCATCGGCACGGCAGGCGTCCGCGTGTTCCCGCCCGCGCAGCTGGCAGCGCCGGACGTTGCGCCGCCGGCTGCCGGCGCGGCTGAGCGGCTGTCGATGGGTGTGCCGGGGCTGGACGAGATGATGGGCGGCGGGCTGCCGCGCGGTTACTCGCTGCTGGTGGCCGGGCCCACGGGCGCCGGCAAGAGCCTGCTGGCCACGGCTTTCCTGGTCGAGGGCGCGCGCGCCGGCGAGACCGGCGTCATTGCCGCCTTCGAACAGCGGCCCGACCGCTCGCGCGGCGCCGAGATGGCGCAGCTGATCGCGAGCGGCCGCGTCGGCGTGGTGGACGCGCGCGCGCCCGGCCTGTCGGTGGACGAGATCGCGACGCTGCTGATCGACGAGATGCGGCGGCTGAAGGCCAGCCGCGTGGTGATCGATTCGCTGTCGGGCTTTGAACTGGCGCTGGCGCCGACCTTCCGCGAAGACTTTCGCGAGTCGCTTTCGCGCATGGTGTCTGCGCTGGCGAACACCGGCGCCACCGTGCTGATGACGTCCGAGCTGGAAGACCGCTACGACGACCTGCGCTTCAGCCCCTACGGCACCGCGTTCCTCACCGACGCGATCATCGTGCAGCGCTACATCGAGGTGGACAGCCGCCTGCAGCGCGTGCTGGCGGTTGCAAAGGTGCGCGACAGCGCGCACTCCAACGAGCTCAGGCGGTTCACGATCGACGCCGAAGGCATCCGCATCGGTAGCATGCTCGATGGCTACGAAGGGCTGCTGGGCGGCCGGCCCACGCGGCGCGGCACACCGCCGCCGGACACTGTCGGGGGCAGCCATGGATAAGCCCCTGCTCCCGCTGGCCGGCGCCCGGCTGCGCAGCCGCCCGACCGCGCTGGAAGAAGTCAACGAGCAGGCGGCCCTGCTGCGTGCAGACCTCGCGGACCTGCGCCACCAGCTGGCCCAGGTCGAGGTGGACAGCGAATCGATGCCGGCGCGCAAGCTGCGCGAAGCGAACGACCATCTGCTGCTGGCCGCCACGCGTGCCGAGGCGATCGCGCGCACTGCCGCCACGCACCTGGGTGGGCTGTCAGCAGCCAAGCCGGATGCGCCGCTGGCCCGGTTGATGCGCGGCGAGGCCTATGCGGCCGCGGGGCACGATGCCAGCGTGGGCGACCTGCGCGAGGCCAACGAGCGCCTGGTGATTGCCGCGCTGACCTCGCAGGAACTGGAAGCGTCCGCGCTGGAAGCGCACCGCCGCCAGATCGGCTTCCTGGCGACTGTTGCACACGAGCTGCGCAACCCGTTGATGCCGCTGCGACTGGCCGCGGTAATGCTCGACCGCGCGCGCACCGACGATGAGGCGCACGCCCGGTTGCAGGCAACCATCACCGGGCAGGTGGCGCAGATGACTCGCCTGATCGGTGACCTGCTGGAGGGGTCGCGCATCAGCACCGGCGAGTTCCGGCTGGAGCGCACGCTCATCGAGATCGGCGAGGTGCTGCGCCGCTCCGTCGAGACTGCCCAGCCTTCGATGGACGGGCGCGGCCACCGCTTGACCGTGCACGTCCCGGCCGGGCCGGTGATGGTGCTGGGCGATGCGGTCCGGCTGGTGCAGGTGTTCGGCAACCTGCTGGAAAACTCGTCCAAGTACACGCCCGCGGGCGGCCACATCACCCTGCGGCAGCAGTCGCTCACGGGCTCCGTGTCCGTCACGATTTCGGACAACGGCATCGGCATCACCCCGGTGGCGCTGCCCCACGTGTTCGACATGTTCGTGCGCGACGCCCATGCCACGGCGGTCGACGAAGGCGGGCTGGGCATCGGCCTGGCGGTGGTGCGCGAACTGGTCCGCGCGCACGAGGGCACCGTGATCGCGACGAGCCCGGGGCAGGGCAAGGGCAGCACCTTCGTGGTGACGCTACCCGTGGTGCCCGGCACGCTGCGTCCGGCCGCGCAAGCGGCCCGCTGAAGCGCGCAACGAAAAAGCGGCCACTGAGGGCCGCTTTTGAAGCTGGCGCGTGAGGCCCCTACTGGCGCGGTTCGCCCGCGCGGTTCACGGCGATGGTGCGGCCCGGTGCCTCGCTCATCTGCACATGATGCTCGCGGCCTTCGTAGCTGTAGCTCACGTCCCAGTAGGCTGGCTCGGTGCTGGCGGTGGTCTGGCAGCGGCGCATGTCGCGCGAGTTCGTGTAAGCGCCGTCGCGCCCGATGTTGGAGCCGATCACGCCGCCGGCAACGGCGCCGCCCACGGTGGCGATGTCCTTGCCGCTGCCGCCGCCTACCTGGTGGCCGAGCACGCCGCCGAGCAGCGCGCCCGCAATGGCACCGGCCGTGTTGCGCTCACCGCGCTGGTCCGACACCACCTGGCGCTCGACCCAGCAGCGCTCGGTCGGGGGGCCCATCACGGCACGCACCGAAGTGACCTGGGCGTTGTAGACCGGCTCGTTCGCGCGGCGGCGCCAGTTGTAGTTGGCAGCAGCCATCGGCTCCGGTGCGTCGCGGCCTTGGGCGCGGCGACGGTCGACTGGCCGAACCGACGAGATGCGGTTTTCCAGGCCGAGCGAGCGCAGCGAGTCGTAGCTGCCCTTGCGCAGCACGACGCAACGGCCGTCGAAACGTGCGTCCTCGCACACTTCCCAGCGGCCCTGGTCGACCACCACCGAGGATGCGCGATCGTTGAACCCGCTGCGGGCGAAGTCGCCGATCTGCCGCGACGTGGTGAAGGCGCGACCGCGGAAGCCTTCGCCTTCATAGAAGGTGACCTGGGCGGCGGCCTGTCCGCAAGCGGCCAGCGCGGCAACGGCCAGCGTGGTTTGGAGCAATCGATTCATGGTGGGATCCGGTGAGGCATCGCTGCGTGCCGCTGGCGGTTGCCGGCGGACCCGCTGTCGGGCCTTGGGGCACAAGGTAGGCGCATGTGGCCCAGCCGTCTGTGCGATCACGCACATAGCCCCGAACGCGGCGCTGTCCTACATGCGGCCGGGCTCATCGGTACGCCAGCGCACAGAACTCCGGCCGTGCGCCGCGCATCCTGCAGGGGTTGACACCGTCATCCCGTCCCGTGCATCCAACGGGCCGTTTGTCCCGACCTGGAGAAGATTCACCATGAGCAAGTTCGCACAAGTTTCCGTCCTGCTGGCCGCCGTGGCCCTGACCGCCCTGGCCTCCGGCTGCGCGTCGTCGCCGAAACACGAAAGCACCGGGCAGTACATCGACGACACCGCCATCACCACCTCGGTGAAGGCCGCGATCTTCAACGAGCCGATGCTCAAGTCGGCCGAGATCAACGTCGAGACCTTCAAGGGCCGCGTGCAGCTGAGCGGCTTCGTGAGCAGCCGTGCCAGCATCGACCGCGCCGTCGTCGTGGCGCAGGGCGTGCGTGGCGTGACCTCCGTCGCCAACGACATGAGGGTGAAGTGAGATTCCTCCTCGCTGCCACCGCTGCGCTGCTGGTGGCGGCACCTGCCGCGGCCGGCACCGCCAGCGCGGCTGCGCAGGAGCTCTACCGGCAGGAGCGCGCCGCGTGCTTCAACGGCACGTCCAACCAGGACCGCGCCACCTGCCTGAAAGAGGCCGGTGCGGCGCTGCAGGAAGCGCGGCGCGGCAACAACGAAACCGCCGCCGAAGCCCAGTTGGCACGCAACCGCGTGGCCCGCTGCGCGAAACTGCCGGCGCCCGACCGCGACGAGTGCGTCATGCGCATGTCGCAAGGCACGGCCACCGGCAGCGCCCTGCAGGGCGGCGTGCTGCGCACGCTCGAGCAGCCCGTAGCCCCGAAGTGAACGAGAATCCGCCGGTGGCACACACCGGCGCATGACGACCCGCTTCACCCAACCCGCGGCGATCGACGCCGCCATCATCGACCTCGACGGCACCCTGGTGGACACCATGGGCGACTTCGAGGTCGTGCTCAATGAGGTGTGGCGCAGCCTGCAGCTGCCGGCCCTGTCGCGCCGCGACATCGAGGACCGCATCGGCAAGGGCTCGGAACACCTGATCCGGTCGCTGCTGGCGCATGTCGGCGCCGACGCATCGATGTACCCGCAAGCCTGGGACCGTTACCAGGCCCGCTATCTCGAGGTCAACGGGCGCTACGCCAGCGTGTACCCCGGCGTCGCCGAGGGGCTGGCCGCACTGCGGTCGCGCGGCGTGCGCCTGGCATGCCTCACCAACAAGCCCAGTGCCTTCGTGCGCCCCCTGCTCGATGCCAAGGGGCTGCTGCGCTTCTTCGAGGTGATCCGCGGCGGCGACGACTGCGAGCGCAAGAAGCCCGACCCTTTGCCCCTGTTGCGGACCTGTGAAGCTCTGGCCACCGAGCCGACGCGCACGCTGATGGTGGGCGACTCGAGCAACGACGCCAGGGCGGCGCGCGCAGCGGGCTGCCCGGTGCTGCTGGTGACCTATGGGTACAACCACGGCGAGCCGGTGCAGGCCGTGGATGCGGACGGGTTCATCGACTCGCTGCTGGACTTGTCATGGCGGGCTTGACCGCCTACGCCGCCTTGCCCAGCAGCGCTTCCTTCAGCTTCCAGTCGGCCGGCGCCGGGCCCAGCCAGATGCGCAGCAGCGCGTTGTAGAACTCGGGCTCCTTGAAGGGCTCGCCCTGCTGCTGGCCCTTCACGCTGATCACGGTGCCGGTGCCGGGCACCCAGTCGATGGTGAAGGTGTCGCCCGAGTTGAGCTTCTTGATGTCCGAGAACAGCTGGCTCATGCGCATCAGGCCCGGGATCAGCTTGGAGAAAGCCTGCTTCTCCATGTTGTCTTCCACGCCGCGCGTGAACAGCTTGCCCAGCTCACCCGAGTCGATGTCGCGCAGCATCGTGATGGACATGCGCTTGGCGCCGGGCACCGCCAGCACTTCCTCGGTGGAGCCGGCCTTCTTCGCCATGTAGAGGCCGGCGGTGTAGACCTTGAACGGGCCGCGGTAACGGATGCCGGCGCCGTTCAGCGCCAGCCTGGTGCCCCGCAAGTCGAGGGCTTCGTCGTACTTCACGCCCGACACCGTCTGCACCTGCGCTGCAAGCGGAAACGCCGCCAGCATCGCCAGCGCCAGCAGGGCGCCCCTCAGCAACTTCATCATGACTGTCTCCGCAAATAGAACGATCGTTCGATTTTGGGCATTGTCCGCGGATGGGCTGGCCGGCGGCAAGAGGGTTTTTCCTTGCTACACTGCCCGTTCGATGTTCATCCACCGCACGACGATCACAGGTTGCAGCGACCGGGGAGCCTGGCCCTGGCGTCGCCCGTCCGCGCGTAGCTAGATAAAGCACGGGTCACTTGCCCGTGCCCGAGTCCCGGCCACCTGGCGCCGGGGCACGTTGCGAACATTGGGCTAGTGGAGGCCACCCGTGATCACCGAACTCGAATTCAAGAGCCTTGCGTTGCAGGGCTATAACCGCATCCCCCTGATCGCCGAGGCCTTCGCCGACCTCGAAACCCCGCTGTCGCTGTACCTGAAGCTCGCGCACGCGCGCGGCGGCGGCAAGCTCAGCTTCCTGCTGGAGTCGGTGGTGGGCGGCGAACGCTTCGGCCGCTACAGCTTCATCGGGCTGCCAGCGCGCACCCTGCTGCGCGCCAGCGGCTTCGGCGCTGGGGCCGTCACCGAGGTCGTGACCGACGGCCAGGTGGTGGAAAGCGACCGCGGCAACCCGCTGGACTTCGTCGAGGCTTACCAGAAGCGCTTCAAGGTGGCGCTGCGCCCGGGGCTCCCGCGCTTTTGCGGCGGGCTGGCCGGCTATTTCGGCTACGACACGGTGCGCTACATCGAGAAGAAGCTCGAGGCGAGCTGCCCGCCCGACACGCTGCACTGCCCCGACATCCTGCTGCTGCAATGCGAGGAGCTGGCGGTCATCGACAACCTGTCGGGCAAGCTGTACCTGATCGTCTATGCCGACCCGGGCAAGCCCGAGGCGTTTGCCAATGGGAAGAAGCGGCTGCGCGAGCTGAAGGACCAGCTGAAGTATTCGGTGAGCGCGCCGACGGTGCGCGAGTCGCAAGGCTTCCCGGCCGAGCGCGAGTTCGCCAAGGCCGACTACCTGAAGGCGGTGGAACGGTCCAAGGAGCTGATCGCCGCGGGCGACTTCATGCAGGTGCAGGTGGGGCAGCGCATCAAGAAGCGCTATACCGAGTCGCCGCTGTCGCTGTACCGGGCGCTGCGCTCGCTCAACCCCAGCCCCTACATGTACTACTACAACTTCAGCGGGGCGGACGGGGCGTCGGGCGACTTCCACGTGGTGGGTGCCTCGCCGGAGATCCTGGTGCGCCAGGAGCACACCCCCGAAGGCCAGAAGGTCACCATCCGCCCGCTGGCCGGTACGCGGCCGCGCGGCTCCACGCCCGATGCCGACAAGGCGACCGAGCACGAGCTGGTGGCCGACCCGAAGGAGCGGGCCGAGCACGTGATGCTGATCGACCTGGCGCGCAACGACATCGGCCGCATCGCGAAGACCGGCACGGTGAAGGTGACCGAGGCTTTCGTGGTGGAGCGTTACAGCCATGTGATGCACATCGTGAGCAACGTCGAGGGCATCCTGAACGACGGCATGACCAACATGGACGTGCTGCGCGCCACTTTCCCGGCCGGCACCCTGACCGGCGCGCCGAAGGTGCATGCGATGGAGCTGATCGACCGCCTGGAGCCGTCGAAGCGCGGGCTTTATGGCGGTGCCTGCGGCTACCTGAGCTATGCCGGCGACATGGATGTCGCCATCGCGATCCGCACCGGCATCGTGAAGGACCAGATGCTTTATGTGCAGGCGGCGGCGGGGGTGGTGGCCGACTCAGTGCCGGAGCTGGAGTGGAAGGAGACCGAGGCGAAGGCCCGGGCTCTCTTGCGTGCTTCGGAACTCGTTGAGGAGGGACTGGAGTGATTTCCTCCCAGGCTTTGAACGCAGAAGACGCAGAAGTTGCGCAGAAGTCGCAGAAGGATTCCCGGATGGAAGCGGACCTCACGCGGGAAATCATCGGTGCCGCAGTGGAAGTGCAGCGCGTGCTGGGGGTTGGTCTGCTCGAGAGCGCCTATACATCGGCGCTCGGCATTGAACTGGCGCAACGTGGGATTGAGTTCGAGTACGAGGTGCCGATCCACGCCAGCTACAAGGGGCAGCCCCTGGGCGTGGTGTACAGGTCCGACATGGTGGTGGCACGATCCGTGATCCTTGAGATCGAGGCGGTGCAAGGCGTGGCGGAATCGCACCGAGCGCAACTGCTCTCGTACGCTGCGCCTCTCCGGCCTGAAGCTGGGACTCCTGCTGAACTTTCACGACTATCCGATGGCCAGGTCGGTCATCCGAGTCGCCAATAAGCTATGAAGACATTTCCTTTCTTCTTCGTCTTCTGCGCAACTTCTGCGTCTTCTGCGTTCAAGACCATAGAGGACGGCCAACAGAGGCCCGAGCGATGAAACTCCTGATGATCGACAACTACGACAGCTTCACCTACAACCTCGTGCAGTACTTCGGGGAATTGGGGGCGGAGGTGGAAGTGCATCGGAACGACGAGATCACTGTCGCTGGAATCGTGGAACGCAAGCCCGACTTGCTCGTCGTGTCGCCAGGGCCGTGCTCGCCGGCGGAGGCGGGGATATCCGTCGAAGCGATCCGGCACTTCGCGGGCAGGCTGCCCATCCTGGGCGTCTGCCTGGGGCACCAATCGATTGGCGCGGCGCTCGGCGGCAAGATCATCCGCGCGCAGCAGCTGATGCACGGCAAGACCAGCGTCATCACCACCACGCGCGAAGGCGTGTTCAGCGGGCTGCCCGAGAAGTTCACGGTCAACCGCTACCACTCGCTGGCCATCGAGCGCGAGTCCTGCCCCACCGAGCTCAAGGTCACGGCATGGACCGACGACGGCGAGATCATGGGGGTGCGCCACCGCGAGCTGCCGATCGAAGGCGTGCAGTTCCACCCCGAATCGATCCTCACCGAGCACGGCCACGCCATGCTGAAGAACTTCCTGGAGCAACGCGCATGAACAAGCCCGTCGACCTGCGCAGCGATACGGTCACGCAACCCACGCCCGCCATGCGCGCAGCCATGATGGCCGCGCCGCTCGGCGACGACGTGTTCGGCGACGACCCCAGCGTCAACGCGCTGCAGGAGCAGATTGCTTCGATGCTCGGCTTCGAGGCCGCACTCTTCGTCGCCACCGGCACGCAGGGCAACCTGTGCGGCCTGCTGTCGCACTGCCAGCGCGGCGAGGAATACATCGTGGGCCAGATGCAGCACTGCTACCGCTGGGAAGGCGGCGGCGCAGCGGTGTTCGGCAGCATCCAGCCGCAGCCGCTGGACAACCAACCCGATGGCACCCTGAAGCTGGCCGACATCGAAGCCGCCATCAAGCCCGATGACCCGCATTTCGCGCGCACGAAGCTGCTGGCGCTGGAAAACACCTGGGGCGGCAAGGTGCTGCCCTTCGACTACCTCGGCGAAGCGACGGCGCTGGCCAGACGCAAGGGTTTGTCCACGCACCTCGACGGCGCGCGCCTGTTCAATGCCGCGGTCGAGCAAGCCAGGCGCCTCGGCTCGGACCCGCGGGTGGAAGCCAAGCGCATCGCCAGCCAGTTCGACTCGGTCTCCATCTGCTTCAGCAAGGGCCTGGGCGCACCGGCCGGCTCTGCCCTGTGTGGCTCGCGCGAGCAGATCGCCCGCGCGCGCCGCATCCGCAAGATGGCGGGCGGCGCCATGCGCCAGGCCGGCGTGATCGCGGCCGCGTGCACGCACGCTCTCGACCACCACATCGACCGGCTCGCCGACGACCATGCGCTGGCGCGTCGCCTCTCCGAGGGCCTGGCCGGCATCGACGGCCTGCAGGTGGAAGCGCCGGACACCAATATCCTCTTTGTCGACCTCGTAGGCGCGGCGCGCGACCGGTCGGGTGCGCTGCTCGAGCACCTCAAGGCCAACGGCGTGCTGGCCACCGGCATCTACCGGCTGCGTTTCGTCACGCACCTCGATGTCGACGCGGCCAGCATCGACCGTGCCGTGGCGGTGATCCGGGAGTTCTTCCGTGCCTGAGGCCCAGCACCTGCTGCTGTTCATCGCCGCGGGCCTGCTGCTGAACCTGACGCCCGGCCCCGATGTGCTGTACATCGTGTCCAACTCGCTGCGCGCCGGTGCCAAGGCGGGCGTGGTGGCCGGCCTCGGCATCACCGCCGGCTGTTTCGTGCACGTGTTCGCGGCCGCCCTCGGCGTCAGCGCCTTGCTCGCCACATCCGCCACCGCCTTCACCGTCCTCAAGTGGCTGGGCGCCGCTTACCTGCTGTGGGTCGGCGTCAAGCTGTTGCTCGCCCGTCCGCAACCCGTAGGGTGGGGTCGGGGCGCCGCAGGCGCGCACCCCACCGCAACGCCCGTGAGCCTGCGCCAGGTCTTCACCGGCGGCTTCCTCACCAACGTCCTGAACCCCAAGGTCGCCATCTTCTTCCTCGCCTTCGTCCCCCAGTTCATCCCGGCCGACGCCGCGCACAAGGCCTGGTCCTTCATCGCACTGGGCACGCTGTTCAACCTCAACAGCATCCCCGTCAACTCCGCCTGGGCGATCGCCGCCGCCTGGATGGCGCGCAGCCACGCCGTGCAGCGCGGCATGCACTGGCTGGACCGCGTCGCCGGCCTCATGTTCATCGGCTTCGGCGCCCGGCTGGCGCTGTCGGAAAATCCCTCGAACCCCTAGGAGCCTGCCATGCCCATCACCCCCCAGGAAGCGCTGCAGCGCACCATCGAACACCGCGAGATCTTCCACGACGAGATGCTGCGGATCATGCGCATGATCATGTCCGGCGAGCTGTCGCCCGTGATGACGGCCGCGCTCATCACCGGCCTGCGCGTGAAGAAGGAGACCATCGGTGAGATCACCGCGGCGGCGCAGGTGATGCGCGAGTTCTCCACCAAGGTGCACGTGCCCGACAAGACCCACCTGGTCGACATCGTGGGCACCGGCGGCGACGGCTCGCATACCTTCAACATCTCCACCTGCTCGATGTTCGTGGCGGCCGCGGCGGGCGCCAAGGTCAGCAAGCATGGCGGGCGCAGCGTCTCCAGCAAGAGCGGCAGCGCCGACGTGCTGGAGTCGCTGGGCCTCAACATCAACCTGGCGCCGGAAGCGATTGCGAAGTGCCTGGCCGAGGTCGGCATCGGCTTCATGTTCGCGCCCAACCACCACCCGGCCATGAAGAACGTGGCGCCGGTGCGCAAGGAACTGGGCGTGCGCACCATCTTCAACATCCTGGGGCCGCTCACCAACCCGGCGGGCGCACCCAACATCCTGATGGGCGTGTTCCACCCCGACCTGGTGGGCATCCAGGTGCGCGCACTGCACCGCCTGGGCGCCGAGCACGCCGTGGTGGTGTACGGGCGCGACGGGATGGACGAGGTGAGCCTGGGCGCCGCCACCATGGTGGGCGAGCTGAAGAACGGCGAGATCAGCGAGTACGAGATCCACCCCGAGGACTTCGGCATGCCGATGGCCAGCAACCGCGCCCTGAAGGTCGAGACGGCCGAGCAGTCGCGCGAGATGATCCGGCAGGTGCTGGACAACCAGGCCGGCCCGGCGCGCGACATCGTCATGCTGAATGCGGGCGTCGCGCTCTACGCGGCCAACGTGACCAATACCATGAGGGAAGGCATCGACAAGGCGCGTGCCGCGCTCGAGTCCGGCGCCGCCAAGGCCAGGCTGGAGCAGCTGATCCAGGTGTCGAAGTCGCTGGGGGCTTGAAGGCGTGTCGGACATCCTGGAAAAGATCGTCGCGGTCAAGCGCGAGGAGGTGGCGGCCGCCCGCCGCAGGAAATCGCTGGAGGCGATGCGCGCCGACGCCGAAAGCCGGGTGCTCACGCGCGACTTCGAGGGCGCATTGCGCCGCAAGATCGCGGCGGGCCGCGCCGCGGTGATTGCCGAAGTCAAGAAGGCGAGCCCCAGCAAGGGCGTGCTGCGCGCCGACTTCATCCCTGCCGACATCGCGCAGAGCTATGCCGAGAACGGCGCGGCCTGCCTGTCGGTGCTGACCGACCAGCAGTTCTTCCAGGGCAGCATCGATTGCCTGAAGCAGGCGCGCGCCTCGTGCGACCTGCCGGTGCTGCGCAAGGACTTCATGATCGACGCGTACCAGGTGTACGAGGCGCGGTCCATCGGCGCCGACTGCATCCTGCTGATCGTGGCCTGCCTGGACGATGCGCCGATGGCCGAGCTGGAAGGCATCGCCCGCTCGCTCGACATGGCGGTGCTGGTCGAGGTGCACGACCGCGACGAGCTGCAGCGGGCGCTGAAGCTGAAGACGCCGCTGGTGGGCGTCAACAACCGTAACTTGCGCACGTTCGAGGTCAGCCTGGACACCACGCTTTCCATGCTGGGCGACATGCCGGCGGACCGGCTGGTGATCACGGAGTCGGGCATTCTCGCCACGAGCGATGTGGAAAAGATGCGCTCGGCGGGTGTGAACGCATTCCTCGTCGGCGAAGCGTTCATGCGCGCCGAGGATCCGGGCGAGGCGCTTTCGAGCCTGTTCGGCTGATGCGCAAGCTGACGAAATGGGCGCCGGCCGAATGGCCGGTGGGCGAGGGCTGGCGCGAGGTGGTCGACGGCTTCTTCGCAAGCCGGCAAGGGCAGGAACTCGGCCGCTTCATCCAGTCGCGGCTGGCCGCCGGCGCCACGATCTACCCGCCGCAGCCCCTGCGCGCGCTCGAGCTGACGCCGCTGCACCGGGTGCGCGCGGTCGTGCTGGGCCAGGACCCGTACCACGGCCCCGGGCAGGCCGAGGGGCTGGCGTTTTCGGTGGCCGACGGCGTGAAGTTCCCGCCGTCGCTGCGCAACATCTTCAAGGAACTCGGCTGCGTGCCCCTGTCCGGCTCGCTGGTGGGCTGGGCCGAGCGCGGCGTGCTGCTGCTCAACACCTGCCTCACGGTCGAGGAGGGGATGGCCGGCAGCCACGCGAAGAAAGGCTGGGAGGCCCTGACCGACGCACTGATCGAGAAAGTGGCCGCCACGGCTTCGCCATGCGCCTACCTGCTGTGGGGTGCCCACGCGCAGGCCAAGGCGCCGCTCATCGAGCGCACGGCGGCCGGGCACGGCCGTGAAGCGCTGGTGCTGCAAGCCAACCACCCGTCGCCCCTGTCGGCCAGCCGGGCGCCGGTGCCTTTCATCGGCTGCGGCCATTTCACGCAGGCGCGCGGCTGGCTGGCCGAGCGCGGCCATCCCGATGTATTCCCTTCGTAGGCCGGGGTGAAACCCCAGCGGCTTGGCGCCCAGGAAGCTGGGGTTTCACCCCGGCCTACGGGGGAATAGCCGGCGCAGCCAAGGCCAGCGCGGCCGTGGCAACTCGACGCGGGTGTCGTCCAGGTAATCGCGCTCGATGTCCACGGTGGTGTGCCTGCCCAGTGCGTGGAAGTGCTGCGCCAGCCACTGCCGGGCCGACGCCTGGCCGGCCGCGAACAGCTCCCGGATCATCGAGCCGTCCGGCGAGCCGCGGCTGGAGCTGGGGTAGGCCCCCGTCGCTTCGGTGCCGTCGATGCGGTGCACCCGCACCGCTTTCACCCGCCTCGGTGTCACCGCACCATCGGCGTGCAGACGGTTGAGGAAGTCGATGGCCCGCATCTGCGTGAGCAGGCTGGCGTTGAAGTGGAGCTGGTGGATGCGGTTGGCGATGGCGTCGGGCGTGCGGGGCGTGCCTTCGCCCTTCAGCGGGTTGAGCTGCACCAGCATCAGGTCGCCCGACTCGCAGCTGCGGATCAGCGGCGACAGCGCCGGGTTCACCGAGTAGCCACCGTCCCAGTACGCTTCGCCGTCGATTTCCACCGCCTTGAAGAGCATGGGCAGGCAGCACGACGCCAGCACCGCGTCCAGCGCCAGCCGGCGGCCGGTGAACAGCACTGCCTTGCCGGTCGTGACCTGGGTGGCCGAGACGAAGACCCGCAGCCGCGGATGGGCGGCGATGGCCTCGAAGTCGATCTCGGCGGCCAACAGGTCGCGCAGCGGGTTGAAGTCCAGCGGGTTGGACTGGTAAGGCGAAAGCATGCCTCCCCACAGCTGCCCGGCCAGCGCCGCGGGCCAGGCGGCCACCGGGCCCCAGGCCGCCACCCCGCCCCAGACCCGGGCCAGGGCGTCGCGGGCGCCTTGCCGCGGGTCGCGACCGGCGGCTTCGGCCGCCGCCCAGCCGCTGGCCAGCGCGACCGCATTCACGGCGCCGGCGCTGGTCCCGCTGAGCCCTTCGGGACGCACCCGGCCGTCCTCCAGCAGGGCGTCCAGCACGCCCCAGGTGAAGGCGCCGTGGGAGCCGCCGCCTTGCAACGCCAGGTTCAGTTGGGTCATTCACCAGGGCAAGCAACATCCATGCGGGGACCAGTTTGGCGCCCGACTGTGTCAGCCGCAGGTCAGGCCCCGGCACAGGGCGCATCGGGGCAAATCGTGCTATATTTCGAGGTTCGCCGGAGGGGTGCCCGAGTGGCTAAAGGGGGCAGACTGTAAATCTGTTGGCTTACGCCTACGTTGGTTCGAATCCAACCTCCTCCACCAAGAAACGTTGGGTCTTGTGGTTACCGGCGACGGAAGTATCCCGATGCGGGAGTAGTTCAATGGCAGAACCTTAGCCTTCCAAGCTAATGACGCGGGTTCGATTCCCGTCTCCCGCTCCAGGCGCCGGGGTTCTGCAGCAGAGCTGGAACGAGTTTTCGCCCTTGTGGCTCAGTGGTAGAGCACTCCCTTGGTAAGGGAGAGGTCGCGGGTCCGATTCCCGCCAAGGGCACCACGAACGATTGATTGTTGAGCGTAGTTTCTTTTTTCGGAGAGTCGAAAAATGGCAAAGGGTAAGTTCGAGCGCACCAAGCCGCACGTCAACGTCGGCACCATCGGCCACGTGGACCACGGCAAGACCACGCTGACGGCGGCCATCACCTCGGTGCTGGCGGCCAAGTTCGGCGGTGAAGCCAAGGCGTACGACCAGATCGACGCGGCGCCCGAA
>JACRAY010000015.1 GCA_016213325.1 Burkholderiales bacterium
CCGCGCGCGGGTTGCGGCCAAAAAGGCCATGCGCGTTGTTACGGGTCCTTGACGCAGGTGACTGCGCCTGCGGACCCGCGCCTAGCGCATGGCCTTTTTGGCGAGCAACGCATCGTCGAAAATAGCGTTAACAGGCCCTAGATGATCCGCATGGCAACGGGCGCCTGGACCGTCCTGGCGATCACGCTGGCCATCCAGGCATTGGTTTCGATGGCAGTGCTGGCCGTGCCTGCGATGGCGCCTGCGATGGCTCAGTCGCTGAAGGTGTCGCCCACGCTGATCGGTCCGTACGTCGCGATCCTCTACATCGGCGCGATGCTCGCGAGCCTGTTGTCCGGGCCGCTGGTGATCCGCTACGGCGCGATCCGCGTGAGCCAGGCGGGCCTGCTGGCCTGCGCACTCGGCCTCGCCCTCCTCGCACTGGCGCCTTCGCTCGCGGCCACCGCGGTCGGCGCGGTGCTGGTCGGCATCGGCTACGGGCCCATCACTCCCGCCAGCTCGCACCTGCTGGCGAAGACCACGCCGCCCGACCGTGTGGCACTGGTGTTCTCGATCAAGCAGACCGGCGTCCCGGTCGGCGGCGTGATGGCGGGCGCGCTCGTTCCGGCCTTGCTGCTCATGGGTGGGACCCAGGCTGCGCTGCTTGCCGTGGCCGCGGGCAACCTGGCGTGCGCAGTGCTTGCGCAAGCTCTGCGCGCGGACCTGGACAGTGACCGCGAGCCGGGCCGGGCGCTCAGCTTCACCAGCCTCGCCGGTCCCGTGAAACTGGTCGCGTCGCATCCGCAGCTCAGCCGCCTTGCCCGCCTGTCGTTCATCTTCTCCTCGGTGCAGATGTGCCTGGCGACCTACCTCGTCACCTACCTGCATTCCTCGCTCGGCTACTCGCTGGTCGTGGCAGGCGCCGTGCTGGCCGCCGCGCAGGCGGGCGGCGTCGTCGGCCGCATCCTATGGGGCTACGTGGCCGATCGTTGGCTTCAGCCGCGCCGCATGCTGGGCGTGCTGGCCGCTTTGATGGCGATCTGCTGCGCGGCGGCGGCTTCGCTGCAGGCAGGCGCGTCGTTGTCACTGGTGGTGGCTGTCATGGTGGCGTTCGGTGCGTCGGCCACCGGCTGGAACGGCGTCTTCCTGGCCGAAGTCGCACGGCTCGCTCCGGTGGGGATGGCAAGCGCGGCCACCGGCGGCGCGTTGGCTGTCACGTTCCTGGGCGTGGTGCTGGGGCCGATGCTTTTCGGCGCATTGGCGGGCCTGACGGGAAGCTATCGCGTCGCATTCATGGCGCTCGCGGTTCCTGCGGCCGCATGCTGCTGGGGGCTGTTCGCACGGCCCCACCCGGGACTCACGCGCCCGCCAGCGTGACGACGGCACTTGCGCGCGGTTCCTGTCGCCACTTCAGTCCAGGTGCTGCTCCTCTTCCTCTTCTTCCAGTTGCTGCAACAGGTACAAGCGCTGGTAGATGCCATTCTCGATCGCCATCAGGTCGCCATGGGTGCCCAGCTCCGCGATGCGGCCATGGTTGAGCACGACGATCCGGTCGGCATCGCGGATCGTGGACAGTCGGTGCGCGATCGCAACGATCGTCACCTGCCCGCGCAGCGCCGACAGCGCGCGCTGCACGACCTGCTCGGTCTCGGAGTCGATGTGCGATGTGGCTTCGTCCAGGAACAGGATGCGCGGTTCGCCCGCTAACGCACGGGCGATCGCCAGCAGCTGCTTCTGGCCTACCGACAGGCGCGCGCCGCCCTCGCCCAGCGGCGTGTCGTAGCCCTTTTCCAGCGCCAGGATGAAGTCGTGCGCATGCGCCGCGCGCGCCGCCGCTTCCACCTGCGCATCGCCCAGCTTGCGGCCCATCGCGATGTTCTCGCGCGCAGTCGCGGCCAGCAGGAAAGGGTCCTGCGGCACCAGCCCCACGGCGTCGCGGAAGTGCTCCTCGCCGATCCCGTCCACCGGCGTGCCGTCGATGCGGATCGCACCTGCGGGCGCGGGGTAGTAGCGCAGCAGCAGCGACAGCAGCGTGCTCTTGCCGCTGCCGGTGTGGCCCACGATGCCGTGGAAGCTGCCGGGCGGTATCTGCAGGTTGATGTCATGCAGCACCGGCCGTCCTGCGAGGTACCCGAACTCGAGGTGCTCGATGGCGATGGCGCCTTCGGTCACGCGCCCGCCTTCGGTGGCCTTGGGCGTCTCGGCTTCCTTCAGCAGCACGTGCACGCGCGCCGCGCCCACCAGTGCCTGCTGCAGCTGCGAGAACTGCATGGTGATCTGGATCAGCGGCTCGATCACGCGCGCGATGTAGCTGATGAAGGCGTACAGCACGCCGACCTCCAGCGCGCTCAGCGCCGCGCCGTCGGCACCGCGCGCGCCGAACACGGCGATGACCACGGCCATCAGCACCACGTTCAGGAAGTCGAGCACCGGCCGCAGCAGCCACGCGTTGGCGCGCAGCTCGCGCTGGCGCGAGCGATAGTGCTCCTCGTTGGCACTGCTGAAGCGCTGGCAGAACCTGCCCCCGGCGTTGCTTGCCTGCAGCACCGCCATGCCGGCAATCGACTCGGCCATCTGCGCGTTCAGGTCGCTGCGCAGCTCGCGCGTGCGCGTGACGGCGGGTGCCGACAGGCGCTGGTACAGCGTGACGATCAGCACCACCGCGGGCACCAGCGTGCCCACGATCAGCATCAGCCGCCAGTCGAGCCACAGCATGGCCGCCAGCGCGCCCGCCAGCACGATCAGGCTGTCCAGCATGACGAACAGCACCTGCACGTACAGCGTCTTCACCGACTCGGTGTCGTTGGTGACGCGGCTCACGATCTGGCCGGTGATCGCGCGGTCGAAGAAGCTCATGGGCAGGCGCAGCACGTGCCCGTACACGTTCTCGCGGATGCGCCGCACCGAGCGCATGGCCAGCCCCGCCAGCCGCGTGAGCTGCAGGTAGCGCAGCCAGCTCGACACCATGCCGCACAGCAGCGCGCCCAGCAGCAGCCCGCCCATCGCGGCCAGCTGCGGGTTGCGCGGCAGCAGGTAGTCGTCGATGAACAGCTTGCCGATCAGCGGCCCCAGCGCTTCCAGCACCGCGGCCACGGTGAGCCAGAAGATCGCGCGCACGAGGTGCGGGCGCTCGGGCTCGGCCGCGCGCTGCAGCAGCGTGGCCGCGTCGCCCACCGTGCGGCGGCGGTCGACCGGTTCCACCGGCAGAGCCGTGGGCGCAGCGACGGATTCAGCTGGCATCGAGGCTCGCCTGCAGTTGCTGGTAGCGCCACTGGCGCGCATACCAGCCGTTGTGCGCCAGCAGCGTCGCGTGGTCGCCCTGTTCCACCACGTGGCCGTCGCGCAGCACCACGGTGTGGTCGGCATCGGCCACCGTGCTCAGGCGATGGCTCACGATGACCACCGTGCGGCCCACGCGCGCCTGCCGCAGGTGCGCGAGGATGCGCGCTTCGGTGTCGGTGTCCACTGCCGACAGCGCGTCGTCCAGCAGCAGCAGGGGCGCATCGGCCAGCAGCGCGCGTGCGATCGCGACGCGCTGGCGCTGCCCGCCCGACAACGTGACGCCGCGCTCGCCCACCGGCGTGTCGTAGCCGTTCGGCAGGCGCAGGATGTCGTCGTGCACGGCGGCCAGCCTGGCCGCCTGTTCGATCTCGGCGCGCGTGGCGCCGGGCTTGGCCAGCGCGATGTTCTCCGCGACCGACGCCGAGAACAGGAAGGCCTCTTGCGGCACCCATGCAATGGCTCCGCGCAGCGCGTCCAGCGTGTAGTCCTGCAGGTCGATGCCGTTCCAGCGCAGCGACCCGGCTTCGGGCGCATGGTGGCGCAGCAGCAGGCGCAGCAGGGTCGACTTGCCGGCGCCGGTCGGCCCGACCAGGCCCAGCGTGCGGCCGGCGGGCAGGTCCACGCTCACGTGTTCCAGCGCAGCGTGCGTCTGCGACGGGTAGCGGAAGGTCACGTCGCGTGCGGCGAGCGGCCCGGGCTCGACCCGCTGCTCCGTGCCGTGGTCGTCCACCGTGAGCGGCGCATCCAGCACGGGCTGCAGCCGGCTCCACGCGGCCTTGCCACGTTCCAGCAGCGACAGCACCCAGCCGGCGGCGAACATCGGCCAGATCAGCTGGCCCAGGTACAGCGTGAAGCTGGTGAGCTGGCCCACCGTCAGTTCGTCGTGCCACACCAGCCAGCCGCCCACGCCGAGCGTGAGCGCCGTGGCCGCGCCCAGCGTGAAGCCGACGGCAGGTTCATAGGCCGCTTCCCACTTCTGCGCCTCGAAGCTCGCGTCGGCCGCCTGCGCGGCCAGCTGCGAGAAGCGCGCCTCGCTGTGCGCCTGCAGGCCGAGCGCGCGCACGGTGCGCACGCCCGACAGCGTCTCCTGCACGTGGTCGTTGAGCGAGCCGAAGTGGTCCAGCGACAGCCGCCAGGCGGCATGCACGTGGCGCGAAATCCACCAGAAGCTGAGCGCCATGAACGGGAACGGCAGCAGCACGAAGGCGGCGAGGCGCCAGTCGACGCCCAGCGCCATCATGGCGACCACCAGCACCAGCGTGAGCGTGCCGTCGAAGCCGGCCAGCATGGCCTCGCCCGCGGCCATCTCCACGGCGTCGATATCGTTGGTGGCGTTGGCCATCAGGTCGCCGGTGCGGCGGTCCTGGTAGAAGTGCGGGCCTTGCACCGACAGGCGTTCGTACAGGCGCTGGCGCAGCTCCACGCTCAGGCGGTACGCCGCCGCAAACAGCTTGAGCCGCCAGCCCACGCGCAGGAAGTACACGATGACGCCGGCGCCCACCAGCAGCGCGAGTTCGCGCAGCAGTTCACCGGGCGCGAACTGCCTGGATATCAGCGCGTCGACCAGGAAGCCGATCTGCCGCGGGATCCATACGATCAGCAGCGCAATCCCGGCCAGCATCACCCCCGAGCTCGCGTAGGCGGCCCAGTGGCGTCGCAGGAACTGTCCGATCAGTTGGTAGAGGGTCATCGCGTGAGCGAAACGCGCGATTCTAGGTGAGGGCGGCAAATCGTGCAGCTCGTGTCGCAGCAGCAAACTGGCAAGGCCTGGTTACGCAGAAGACGCAGAAACTACGCAGAAGACGCAAAAAATCCCTTGGAAGTTCTTCTGCGTCTTCTGCGTAGTTTCTGTGTCTTCTGCGTTCAGGACTTCAAAGGACAGCGCTCAAGACATAGGCCAGACCACCCCCTGGTCATTCAGGATCGCATCCAGCGGCACATCATGCGGCTCGGCTTCGAAGTCGATCAGGAAGCCATTGGAATAGCCCAGGCCCACGGTGTAGGGCCGCGGCTGCAGCATCGCCAGCGTCTTGTCGTAGAAGCCGCCGCCATAGCCCAGGCGGTAGCCGCCCGAGCCATAGCCGACGCAGGGCACGAACAGCAGGGTGGGGGTGATCACCTCGGTGTCCTTGGGCTTGGGGATGCCGTAGGCGTCTTCTTCCATCGGGCAGCCGGGAAACCAAGCGTGGAACCTCAGGGTCCCATGCAGCTTGTCCACCACCGGCAGGCCGATGCGGCGCAACTGGGGTTCGTCGAGCAGCTCGCCGTCTTCCTTCCAGCGGTGCAGCGCGGGCAGCGGGTCGAACTCGCCCTTGATCGGCCAGTAGGCGCCGATCACGGTGTCGGGGCGGCCCACCAGCCAGATGCGCATGACGCTCTGCAGGTTGTCCGCGCGGTGCTGCCGGTCGGGCATCTTCAGCCGCTGCTCGACCAACCGCTTGCGCAAGGCCCTTTTTTCTTCTGACTTATCCATAATGCCCCGATGAAGTTGAGAACCATTTTGGCACTGTTGTCCGCCGCGCTGCTGGGTTCGGCCCAGGCGCAGACCCCGCCGCGCGACGACCTGGTGCTGGAGATGAGCCAGGCGTTCCGCCAGGGCAACAAGGCCCGGCTGGCCCAGCTGTTGCCGCAGGTCAGGGGCCACGCGCTGGAACCCTGGGCCGCCTATTGGGAGCTGCGCGCGCGCCTGGATACGGCCCCCATCGCCGAGGTGCAGGACTTCTTTGCCCGCTACGCCGGCACCTACCAGGAAGACCGGCTGCGCAACGACTGGCTGCTGATGCTGGGCTCGCAGCGCCGCTGGGACCAGTTTGCCGAGGACTACCCCAGGTTCCGCATGCGCGACGACCCCAACGTGCGCTGTTACGCATTGCTGGTGCAGCACCTCAAGGAAGGCCCGAACGCACCGCAGACCCTGCCGGACGAAGTGCGCCGCCTGTGGCTCGCCCAGCGCGAGGACAGCGACGGCTGCACGCTGGCGGCGTCGCGCCTCATCGGCGAAGGCAGCGGCTCGCGCCGCATGACGCAGGCCGATGCCTGGCGCAAGGCGCGCCAGGCGATCGAGCACAACCGCCTGCGCATGGCCGCGTCGGCGGTGACCATCGTCGCGCCCGAGGCCGTGAACCAGCTGGACGACCTGAACAACGGGCCGTCGCGCTTCCTCACCAGCAAGGCGATAGCGGTGTCGCGCGTGCGGCGCGAGCTGATCGGGCTGGCGCTGATCAAGCTGGCCACCACCGACCTGGACCAGGCCACCCGCCAGTTGGACAGCAAGTGGAGCGTGCAGATGGCCGCCGAGGAGCGCGACTGGGTCTGGGGCGTCATCGGTAAGCTGCATGCGCAGCGCCTGACCGGCTTTGCCCACGAGTTCTTCGCGCGCATCGAGCGCGACGCCCACCTCAACGACGACCTGCTGGCGTGGAAGGTGCGCGCCGCCCTGCGCGCCAGCCGCACGCCCGAGTGGTCGCAGGTGCTGCGCGCAGTCAACGCCATGGGCGAGGAAGCGCGCGCCGACCCCACGTGGGTCTACTGGAAGGCGCGGGCGCTCGCGGCCGGCCGCACCGAGTCGCAGAAGGAAGAAGCGCAGCGCCTGTTCCAGTCGATCGCCTCGCCGCGCGGCTTCTATGAAATGCTGGCCATGGAAGAGCTGGGCCTGAAGATCGCCGTACCGGTGAAGCCGGTGCCGCTGGCCGATGCCGAGAAGGAAGCGGCGCGGCTCAACCCTGCCCTGAACCGCGCGCTGTACGCCATCGCCATCGGCCTCAGGTCCGAAGGCGTGCGCGAATGGAACTACGCGACCAACCTGCACGCACCGGGCGGCATGACCGAGCGCGAGCTGCTGGCCGCGGCGCAGTTCGCCTGCGACCGCGAGGTGTGGGACCGCTGCATCAACACCAGCGAGCGCACCCGCAACGAGTTCGACCCGGCGCAGCGCTTCCCCATGCCGTTTCGCGACAGCGTGGTGCGCCGCGCCGAGCAGATCGCGCTGGACCCGGCCTATGTGTACGGCCTGATCCGGCAGGAAAGCCGCTTCATCATGGACGCGCGCTCGCACGTGGGCGCATCGGGCCTGATGCAGGTGATGCCGGCCACCGCGCGCTGGACCGCGCGCAAGATCGGCATGGCCGGCTTCACGCCCGACCAGATTACCGACCGCGAGACCAACATCGCCATCGGCACCGGCTACTTGAAGCTCGTCCTCGACGACTTCGGCGGCTCCATGCCGCTGGCCGCGGCTGCCTACAACGCGGGGCCGGGGCGCCCGCGCGCCTGGCGCAACGGGCCGACCCTGGAAGCGGCCGCCTGGGCCGAGAACGTGCCTTTCCACGAGACGCGCGATTACGTGAAGAAGGTGCTGGCCAACACGACCATGTACGCGGCCATCCTGACCGGCCAGCCGCAGTCGCTGAAGGCGCGGCTGGGCACGGTGTCGGCGCGCGACTCGGGCGCGCCGGAGCCCAATCGCGACCTGCCGTGAGCTGGGATTGCACCCCAGCTTCCCCTCATCAATGGTGGCCTCTTTTTTCATCAATCCCGGCGACGCTGCGCACTAGCATCCGCAAACCTGAATTGCGGAGACACGACATGCTGACCCTCTACATCGGCAACAAGAACTACTCGTCCTGGTCCATGCGCGCAGGGGTGCTGCTGCGCCAGGCGGGCATCCCCTTCGACGAAGTCAAGGTACGCTTCGACGCCTTCGATGGCGACTCGCACTTCAAGCAGGCCATCCTGAAGGTGACGCCTGCGGGCCGGGTGCCGGCGCTGGTGGACGATGGCTTCGGCGTGTGGGACACGTTGGCGATTGCCGAGTACCTGGCCGAGAAGTTCCCCGACAAGAACCTGTGGCCGCGCGACACCAGGGCCCGCGCCCGCGCGCGCAGCGTCTGCGCCGAGATGCACGCGGGCTTTTCGGCGCTGCGCAGCCACTGCCCGATGAACATCGAGGCTTCGCTGCCGCAGGCCGGCGCCATCGTGTGGCGCGACCGGCCCGAGGTGCGCGCCGACGTGCAGCGCATCGTGGCCATGTGGAGCGAGCTGCTGGAGCAGTCGCGCGGGCCGCTGCTGTTCGGCGACTTCACCATCGCCGACGCCTACTACGCGCCGGTGTGCATGCGCATCAAGAACTACGCCCTGCCGGTGCCGGGCCACATCACCGATTACATCCGCCGCGTGTGCGCGCTGCCCGGCGTGAAGGCGTGGGTCGACGAAGCGCTGGCCGAGAAAGACTTCATCGACTTCGAGGAGCCTTACCGGACCGCCAGATGACCGCGCCGCGCCACTTCGGCGCCGTCATGAGCGCCATGGTCACGCCGTTCGATGCCAACGGCCGGCTCGACCTGCCCGCTGCGCACCGCCTGGCGCGCTGGCTGGTGGACCGCGGCAACGACGGGCTGGTGGTCGCAGCCACCACAGGCGAAGGCGCGGTGCTGAGCGATGCGGAATGGCAGGACCTGGTGCGCGCGGTGTCCGAAGCCGTCACCGTGCCGGTGGTCGCCGGCGCCGGCAGCAACGACACGCGGCACAGCATCGAGATGGCGAAGCTGGCGCGCGGGCTGGGCGCGGCGGGCGTGATCGCGGTGTCGCCCTACTACAGCCGGCCGCCGCAGGCCGGCATCGAGGCGCACTTCCGCGCGCTGGCGGCGGCGACCGACCTGCCCGTGATGGTGTACGACGTGCCGCTGCGCACCGGGCGGCGCATCGCGCGCGACGTGCTGCTGCGGCTGTTCCGTGAAGTGCCCAACGTCGTGGCCTTCAAGGACGCCACGGCCGACCCGCCGGCGGCGGCTGCCTTGATTGCCGAGGCGGGCGAGCACTTCGACCTGTACTGCGGCGACGACGCCATGACGCTGCCGTTGCTGGCGGTGGGCGCGGTCGGCGTGGTGAGCACCACGGCGCATTGGACCGGGCCGTGGTTCCAGCGAATGATCGCGGCCTTTGCGCGCGGCGACGTGGCCGAGGCCAGGCGCATCAACGCCCAGCTGCAGCCTTCCTTCGACTACGTCAACAGCGACGAGTGCGTGTTCACGATGTCGGTGAAGGCGATGCTGCGGACCCTGGGGCAGGAGGTGGGCGAAGGGCGGCTGCCGTTGCCGGCTGCGCCGGAGGGGACTGAAGCTCGTGCACGCGAGGTCTGGGAACAGCTGACCCGCTAGCGTCGATACACTTCGCCCATGCAAACCTACATGGTCGGCGGCGCCGTGCGCGACGCCCTGCTGGGCTTGCCCGTCAACGACCGGGACTGGGTGGTGGTGGGCGCCACGCCGCACGAGATGATCACCTCGGGCTACCTGCCCGTGGGCAAGGACTTCCCGGTCTTCCTGCACCCGCTGACGAAAGAGGAATACGCTCTGGCGCGCACCGAGCGCAAGACGGCGCGCGGCTACCACGGCTTCGCGTTCCACGCCGCGCCCGACGTCACGCTCGAGCAGGACCTGGCCCGCCGCGACCTCACCATCAACGCGATGGCGCAGGACGAGGCGGGGCGCCTGATCGACCCGTACCACGGCCAGCGCGACCTGCAGGCCAGGGTGCTGCGCCACGTGACGCGCGCCTTCCGCGAAGACCCGGTGCGCATCCTGCGCGTGGCGCGCTTCGCCGCGCGCTACGCCGACTTCACGGTGGCGCCGGAGACCGTGACGCTGATGCGCGAGATGGTGGAAGCCGGCGAGGTGGACGCGCTGGTGGCCGAACGCGTGTGGCAGGAGCTGGCGCGCGGGCTGGTCGAAGCGAGGCCCTCGCGGATGTTCGAGGTGCTGCGCGAGTGCGGCGCGCTGGCGCGCCTGCTGCCCGAAGTCGACCGCCTGTGGGGCGTGGCGCAGCGCGCCGACTACCACCCCGAGGTGGACACCGGCGTGCACCTGATGCTCGTGCTGGACATGGCGGCGCGCCTCGAGGCACCCCTGCCGGTGCGCTTCGCCTGCCTGATGCACGACCTCGGCAAGGGCACGACGCCGCCCGACATCCTCCCGCGCCACATCGGCCACGAACAGCGCAGCGTGAACCTGCTGCTGCAGGTCTGCGAGCGCCTGCGCGTGCCCACCGAATGCCGCGAGCTGGCCGAGGTGGTGGCGCGCGAGCACGGCAACATCCATCGCAGCGCCAGCCTGGGCGCCGCCGCACTGGTGCGCCTGCTGGAGCGTTGCGATGCCTTCCGCAAGCCGCAGCGCTTCGAGCTGGCGCTGCTGGCCTGCGAATGCGATGCACGGGGCCGCGGCGGCCTGCAGGAGTCGCCCTACCCGCAGCGCGCGAGCCTGCTGGCCGCCCTGCATGCCGCGCAGCAGGTCAGCACCGCCGACGTGGCTGCGCAGGCGCGGGAGCAACAACTGGAAGGGCCACGCATCGGCGAGATGATCCACCAGGCACGCGTGCGCGCGGTGGCCGCGGCGCTCGAGGGCTGAATCAGCGGCCCAGGAAGGGCCGCAGTTGCGGAAACTGCGACGCGATCCATGGGGCGGCCCAGTCGCGTACGCCGTGGCAGCAGCGGCTGGTGTCGATGCGGCCCTGCCGGGCCAGCCGTTCGACCAGCCGCGTGCCCTCGCCCACCGCCCAGTCGAACAGCGAGGAGGGCACGTGCACGTCGGCCTGGTGGGCCGACTGCACGATCTCGGCGATGTACTCGTCGAGTGCCGCCACGGCGAGCAGCGGCGGGTCGTCGGGTGGCGGGTGGTATTGCATGACAGGGTCCGCAAAAAGCAGGGCCGCGTCCAGCCCCGAAAGACCGCCATCCGCGCCGGTCAGGCACCTGCCTTCAGGTAGTCGAGGAACTGGCGGTACTGCTCGGGGTTCATCATGGTGGTGGCGCCCATCTTCTTCGCGTTCATGTCCCACGCCATGCCCATCATGTCGATGAACTCCTTGCGCGAGATCATGCCGTCCTTGTTCTTGTCCATCATCTTCATCGAGGTGACCTCGGCGAAAGGGTAGTGCTCGGCGTTGGTGAGGCCGGCGGCGAAGGTGTTGCCCGTGGCGAGGGCGGATGCGGCAAGGACGAGTACCGCGGCGGTCTGCTTCATGTTCATTTGGTTTGGCTCCGGTTATCACCCGCGGGAAGTGCGGGCGTACGGACTTTGCCGGGGAGCGCCGCCGCGAAGTTGCCGGATCGTCCCGTTGTGTATGCCGAATCAACGCGCCCAGGCGGCGGGCGACACGCCCACCACTTGCCTGAACTTGCGCACGAAGGCGGAAGCCGTCGCATAGCCGACGCGGCCGGCCACCGTCTTCACCGGCACCTTGCGCGCCAGCATCTGCTGCGCCACGCCGATGCGGTGCCGCACCAGGTAGCTGTGCGGCGACTCGCCCACCACCGCCTTGAAGCGCTCGCCGAAACGGCTGCGCGACATGCCGGCTTCGCGCGCGAGCGCGTCGACGTCCAGCTCCTGGTCGAACTGCGCGTGGATGGCGCGAACGGCGGCCGCAATGCGCAAGTCGCCGCTTGCGGCCAGCACGCCGGGGTGCACCTCGCCCGCTTCGACCGCGTGGCGCGCCACGTAGGCCAGCACCACTTCGCACAAGCGGTCGGCCAGCTGCTTGCTGCCTGGCGCGTTGGAGCCGGCTTCGGCGAACAGCGCTTCCAGCGTGTGGCGGATCGCATGCAGTTGCGCCAGCGGCAGCACCACCACGTCGGGCAGCGACAGGGCCACGGCACGGCTGAAGCCTTCGCCGAAGCTGGTGAAGGCGCACACCAGCTCGAACCCGTCGTCTTCCACCGCCCGCAGCGAATGGGCCCCCGCATGCGGGAAGAACACCAGCGACGGCTGGTCGATCCGTTGCGCGGGCCGGCCGGCGGCCAGCACCTCGGCCACGCCGCTGCGCACGAAGTGCAGCGCGCCGGTGCGGTAGTTGCGCAGCAGGTTGTCGGGGTTGCAGCGGGTGCCGGCGAACACCAGCTCGGCCTGGAAGCTGCGCGTGTCGAAGATGTGGTCGTAAGTCGCGCTCATCCGCTATGAGTCGCGCCAGCCTCCGTCGTCCTTACACCAGCAGCGCGAGTGCCGCGTAGTCGCCGACCCGGTCGCCCAACCCGGCCGGCACCAGCTCGGCGCCCGCCGTGAGCGCCGGGAACCGCGATGAAATCTCCGCCTGCAGGCGAGGCAGGAGGTAGTCGCGGTTGTGCCAGAACACGCTGCCGCCCAGGCTGATGCGCTGCAGGTCCAGCACCACGACCATGTTGTACAGCGCGCGGCCCATTACGCGGCACAGCTCGTCGACCGTGGCTTGCGCGGCTGCCTCGCCCGCTTTGGCCCGCTGCATCAGCCGGGCCGCGTCGGCGCAGAAGCGCCGCGCCACTGCGTTGCCCGCAACCAGCGCCTCGACGTCGCCCACGTTGCCGCAGCCGCACAGGGCGTCGCCGTTGTCGCTGACGAACATGTGGCCGCCGTGGCCCGCGTTGCCGTTCTTGCCGCGCAGCACGCGGCCGTCGACGCACACGCCCATGCCGATGCCGGTGCTCCAGGTGACGTAAGCACAGTGCTCGAAGCCCTGCAGCGCGCCCCAGCGGCGCTCGGCTTCCAGCGCCGCGACACAGTCGTTTTCCACGCGCACTTCGCTGAAGCGCTGGCGCAAGGGCACCTCCAGCAGCGCGGTGGCCCAGTCGTTCGGCAACCCGCGCTCGGGCCCCGCCATGCCGCCGCAGATGTTGGGTGCGGCCAGCTCCACCAGCCCGGCCTTCAAGACGAAGGGCCCGCAAGACGAGACGCCGGCGCGCTGCACGGTGGCCGGCACCACGCGCGCTTCGGCGCAGGCCTCGTCCACCATGCGCATCACCTGCCGCGCGAGCGCGTCGTTGCTGCCCGACTTGGCCGTCGGCTCGCTGCGCCTGGCCAGCAGGTCCAGCCCAGCCCCGGCGTTGAGGCTCACCGCAACCTTGGTGCCGCCGATGTCGATGCAGGCCTTCATAGGAACTTCGCAAGCGCCCCCGCCACCAGGCTCAGCAGGATCGTAGTGGTGAGCGGGATGAACCACTCGCGGCCGAACAACTTGAAGCGCAGGTCACCCGGCAGCTTGCCGAAGCCCAGCCGCTGCAGCAGCGGGGTGAACCAGCTGATGAGCACCAAGGCGAGGAAGATGACGATGATCCAGCGAATCATGGGGAGGAGTGTGCCGCTATTACAGCGTGTGCGTGCGGTCGCCCTCACGGAACCCCATCGCGTCCCAGTAGGGGCCCTTGTGCAGCGCCAGCACCTTGAAGAGCTCGCCCATCTCGTGCTCGGCCACCAGCCGCAGCGCCGCGGTGCGCTCCTGCAGCGTGGCCGCCTGCAGCCGCTCGGCCAGGCCGCAGTTGAGCAGGAAGCGGCCCTGCGTGGCATAGCCCAATGCCGAGAGTCCCGCCTCCTGCGCCGCCACGGCAAGTCCAGTGAAGTTGACGTGCGCCGTGATGTCCTTCTGGCCGATGTCCGCCAGCGGGTCGGTGTCGGCCATGTGCGCGCGATGGCACATCAGCGTGCCCATGTTGCGCTGCGGGTGGTAGTACTCGGCCTCGGGAAAGCCGTAGTCGATGAAGAAGGCAGCGCCCTTGCCCAGCCGGTCGCCCAGCGTGCGCACGAAAGCCTCGGCCTGCGGATGGACCTCGGTCAGGTAGTCGTGTGGCCCTTCGATCGCGTGCGTCGGCCGCAGCGCCGTGGGACGGTCTTCCCAGGCCAGCGCCTCGTTGACGCCGCGCTCGAACCAGTCGCCCGCCTTGCGCGCGAGCAGCTTCACCGGCATGGCGTCTAGCACCTCGTTGCCGACCACCACGCCTTCGAACTGCGGCGGCAGCTCGTCGTGCCACTGCACCAGCGCCCCGAAGGGCGCCAGTGCCTCCTGCTGGCGCTCGCGCAGGCTCGCCGACAGCTCGACGATGTGGTACCGGCGCACGCGCCCGCCCAGAGACTGCACCAGCTGCAATGCCAGCGCGCCCGAGCCCGCGCCGAACTCCCACACCTCGTGCGTGCCGGTCTCCAGCAGCGCCTCGGCAACCGGTGCAGCCAGCACCTGGCCGAACAGCGGGCTCATCTCGGGCGCCGTCACGAAGTCGCTGCCTGAAGAAGGGAGAGAGCCGAACTTGCGGCTGGCATTGGCGTAGTAGCCCAGGCCCGGCGCGTACAGCGCCAGCGCCATGAAGCGGTCGAACGGCAGCCAGCCGCCGGCACGCGCGGTCGATTGGCGCACCAGCGAGCGCAGTGCCGTCGTTACATCAGGCGTTTCAGGTCGCACGGTCGGGATTGTCCACGACGGCCGGCCGTGGTCCGACAGCATCATCAATCGATGCTACATTTGATGCATGCGCACGACGATCAACATCGACGACGAACTGCTGGCGAGGGCCATGCGCCTGACGGGGTCGGAGGACAGGACAGCCATGGTGCGTGAGGGGCTCAAGGCCCTGGTCGAGCGCGAAAGCGCAAGGCGGCTGGCGCAGCTGGGTGGCTCGCAGCCGGGGCTGCGCCGGCCGCCGCGCCGGCGACCGGCTGCCAAGGCTTGACCCATGGTGCTGGTCGACGCTTCCGTCTGGGTCGATCACCTGCGCCGGCGCGATGCACACCTGGCCGACCTGCTGGAGCGCGATGTCGTGGTCATGCATCCGTTCGTATTGGGCGAACTCGCCTGCGGCAACCTGTCCCGCCGGCCGACAGTGCTGGAGTTGCTGCGGGACTTGCGTTCGGCTGCAGTGGCCGACCATGAGGAAGTCATGGGGTTCCTCGACCGGCACTTGCTCTACGGCAAGGGCATTGGCTGGGTCGACGTCCACCTGCTCGCGTCGACAGCGCTCACGCCTGGCGGCAAGCTCTGGACTCGCGACAAGCGATTGCAGGCTGCCGCCAACCGCCTCGGTTGCTCCGAGGTTGCGAGTCACTGAAAGCCGAGCACCCGAAATGGCCCAGGCAACAAGTCCCGTTCGCACCGCCCTCGTGACGGGCAGCGCGCGCCGCCTCGGCCGCGAGATTGCGCTGGTGCTGGCGCGTGCCGGCTGGCAGGTGGCCGTTCACTACCGCGGTTCGGACCTGGATGCAGAGCAGACTGCGCAGGACTGCGCGCAGGCGGCGCCGGGCCTCGCCTTCGCCACCTTCCAGGCCGACCTGGAAGACGAGGCCGCCGCGCGCGCCCTTCTGCCGCAAGTGGTCGACCGTTTCGGCGCGGTCGATGCGGTGGTCAACAATGCGTCGCTGTTTGAGCACGACAGCGTGGCCGGCTTCAACTACGACCTGCTGCAGGACCATTTGCGCATCAACACCGGTGCGCCCATCGTGCTGGCGCAGGCGCTGCACGAGCATGTGCGCACGCGCGGCGCCGAGGGCGTGGTGGTCAACCTGCTGGACCAGAAGCTCTGGAACCAGAACCCCGACTTCCTCAGCTACACGCTGTCGAAGGCCGCGCTGGAGGCTGCCACCAACATGCTTGCGTTGGCGCTGGCGCCGCAGGTGCGCGTGGCCGGCGTGGCACCCGGCCTCACGCTGACCAGCCACATGCTGTCGCAGGTCAAGTTCGAGCAGTTGCACCGGCTGTCGCCGCTGGGCCGCTCCTCCAGCAAGGAAGACGTGGCCGCCGCCGTGCGCTTCGTGCTGGAGAACCGCTCGATCACGGGCACCACGCTGCTGGTCGACGGCGGCCAGCACCTGATGCACTTCGCACGTGACTTCTCATTGATGCAGCCATGAGCAAAGCCGGCACGCAGATCCTGACCCTGACCGGCCTGGAGTTCAAGGCCAACCTGGGCATCCTGGCGCACGAGAAGGAGACGCCGCAGCCGATCCGCGTGGACGCCGAGCTGAACCTGGGCACGCAGCCGCTGCTGCCCAGCGACGACGACATCACGCACGTGCTGGACTACCGCAAGGTGCGCCGCATCATCATCGACGAATGCACCGCGGAGCACATCAACCTGCTGGAGACCCTGATCGGCAAGGTCTGCAACCGGCTGATGCAGTTGCCCGGGGTGCTGGGGGTACGCGTGCGGATCGTGAAGCTGGAGATCTTCGACGATTGCGAGGTGGCGATACGGATGGAGAGCGGGCAGTGGTGAAGGAGGTTCGCTAAAGGTATTCGAGGCCTGTCTGCGCCAGGCCTGCAAGGTCGATACTGCCCACATTCAGGTCATGGTTTGCAGCGAGGACGGCCAGACTCGTCTGGGTGAAGATGCCGGCATCGAGCAGGTCGGTAAAGGCCGCGAGCTCACCCGCACCCGGTGCAACGCCGACGACGTTGGTGTACAGCAGGTTCACCACTGCCGCATGCGAGGCATGGGTGCCTACCGCCACGCCAAGCGCGAGACCGAGCAGCGCTTCGAACGACATGCCGCCATCCAGCAGGTCCAGGCCGATGCCGGCATAGACCTCGTTGTCCACGGCCTCGGGCCCGAATACGGCGCCCAGGATCTTTGCGACCTGGCCCGCATGGCCTTCGATATCCAGCGCCACGCTCTTGTCGCGGAACTCGATGCGCTCGACGGTGACGAGCGTGTCGACGTCGGCCGCAATACCGTCCCTCGCCACGGTGAAGGTTCCCTGCCCGCCGCCCGCCACTGTGAAGTCGTCGCGCTGGCCGAAGTAGACGGCCGTGTCGATGTCGCCGTTGCCGGTGAGCGTGTTGGCCGTGTCGTCGCCGCGCAGGCGGTCCCGCCCTGCGCCACCCGTGCGCGCCAGGCCCGAGTCCGGCGTATCGAGGTAGCGCTGCGTCGCCGTCACGCCGGACAGCACCAGTTGGCCCTGCTGGTAGCCCTGGGCCTGGATGGTGCTCCAGCCGTTCGCCGTCTCGTACCAGTGACCGCCGCCCACCCGCGGCAGCTCGGCAGTGATGTCGCCTGCCTTGATGGTCGTGAAGTGGCCGGTGCCGTCGTTCAGCCACACCAGCGGAGTGGAAGCCCGCGGCGGCTGCCCGTTCATCTCGATGGCGAAGTCCATGAACCCGTCGTAGTTGAAGTCGAGCGGCTTCACCCACATGCCCCACGGCGCCCCGCTGGACGCGCCGGCCACGCCCTCGAAACGGTCGCCCGCAGCCATCAGCGAATTCGTCGCGTCGGCGTAGGTGCCGTCGGCCTGCGCCAGCAGCACCTGCACGAACCATCCGTCGTAGAAGGGCTGCCCCTGCGTGCCGGTGAACACCAGGTCCATGCGGCCGTCGAGGTTGATGTCCATGTCCTGGACGTCCGTGACGATCTGGTTGGGCAGGTAGGCGTGGCGGGCAGTACGCCCTTGGCGGCGTTGCTGAAAGAGCCGCCCTGGTTCCACAGGATCACGTTTTCGCGCAGGGCGTTGAACGAGGCGGTGGCGTCGGCGGTGATCACCAGTTCGGGCAGCGAGTCGCCGTTCAGGTCCATCAACTCCGCACCCGGGAACATTTGCATGGTGTTGAAGTCGAGCACCTCGCCGGGGCCGGCCGGGATGTTGCCGCGCGTCAGCTCGAAATGGCCGGCGCCGTCGTTCACCAGCATGTACGAAAGGATGCCGTTCTGCCCCCTGTAGCCGTTGCCGACGAAGATATCGAGGTCGCCGTCGCCGTCGATGTCGCCGGCAGTGGCCGTGTGCGTGAAATCCGACAGTTGCGGCAGCGTGGCCGTCGCTTCGAGCCACCCGGTGGGGGTGGACAGGTACAGCAGGTTCTGCTCGCCGGGAAAAGGGTCCGTGTCCCAGCCGTGGCTCGCCACGTACAGGTCGGGCTTGTCGTCACCGTTGAAGTCCTCGACCAGCACCTTGCGGGTGTGGATCGAACCCAGCGTGAGCCACGGGAAGTCCTGGGGCGCCGGGTCGAAGCCGCTGGCGTTGCCGTACAGGAGGATGCCCTGCTGGCCGACGGCGCTGAGGCCCGGGCCCGGGAAGATGGCGCCGAGGACCAGCAGGTCCTGGAACCCGTCACCGTTGAAATCCGCCGTTGTTGGTGCGGCCACCCAGTTGGCCGTGGGCGAGGTTACCGGCTGGAACTCGAAATAGTTGCGGTAATACCCGGTGAGCGATGCCATGTTCTGATCCCTTTACTGCCGCAGCGACTGCAATGCTGCGGGGGGATCATGCCACGGCCGGGTTACCCCTGTGGGCGGCCCGGCAGAGTCAGCTTGCCTTGCGCGCCGGCGTAGCCTGGGAGAGCGCCTGCGCCTCGCCCAGCAGGCGTTTTGCCACGCGCATTTCCTGTTCCACTTTCTTGCTCTCCGACTGCGCGAGCCTGCGTTCCTGGGGCGTCGCGTTCATCCGGCTGAGGGCGGCGACCACGGCTGCATGCCTTTGCTCGGCCGCTTTCACCTGCGCGAGCGCGTCACGCAATTTGGCCTCGGCTTCCGCTGTGGGGGTCTCGGGTGAGTGTTCGGCGGCCATGGTGTGACTCTGGTAAAGGTTGCGGGGGGAAATAGCGCACTCTACAGCGATACCGCCCCGAGGCGCCAAAGCGAGGTGACCTCGTGCCCACGAGCCACGGCCAGCGGGTCCTGTGCATCACCCGCCTTCGGATGCCGCGGGCGCACATCCAGCCGCTCGATGACCTGCAGCCCGCCCGAGTCGAATAGCGCGAGCAAGTCGTCGCGCGCACGCAGGCCCAGGTGCTCGGCCAGGTCGGACAGCACCAGCCAGCCCTGCCCCCCGGGCGCGAGCCGCTGGCGCAGGCCGGCGAGGAACCCGCGCAGCATGCGGCTGTCGGCGTCGTAGATGGCATGGTCCAACAGGCTGCCCGGCTTGCCCGGCAGCCACGGCGGGTTGCAGACGATGAGCGGCGCCGTGCCCGCGGGGAACAAGTCGGCTTCGACGATTTCGACGCGGTCCGACAGTTGCAGCCGTTGCATGTTGTCGCGCGCGCAGGCGAGTGCACGGGGGTTCGTGTCGGTGGCCACGGTGCGCGCGATGCCGCGACGCGCCAGCACCGCTGCAATCACGCCGGTTCCCGTGCCGATGTCCCAGGCCAACGAGGTGTCGGCAGGCAACGCGGCATTGGCGATGAGGTCCAGGTACTCGCCGCGCACCGGCGAGAACACGCCGTAGTGCGGGTGGATTCGGTTGGACGGCGGCGCACCGAGCACCGGTACCTCCACGCCCTTCTTGCGCCATTCATGCGCGCCCACCAGGCCGACCAGTTCGCGCAGCGCCACCACGCAGGGTTGGCCGTCCGGTGGTCCCCAGGCTTCGCCGCAAGCGGCGCGCAAGTCGGGCGCGCGCCGCAGGGCGATGCCATGGTCACCGCCCACCTCGATGACCAGCATGCCCAGCACGCGCGCACGGTGCCCCTGCGCCTGCCGGTAACGATAGAACAACTCGGCGGGTGTGGCCGGTGCGGCAACCGGCTTTCGGGCCGCGCGGTCGAGCCTGCGGGCGAGCGCCTGCAAGAGCTGACGCGCGTTCTGGAAGTCGCCTCGCCAGAGCAGGGCCGTCCCTTCGCAGGCGAGCCGGTAGGCCACGCCGGCCGGCATCTGGTCGTCGGCCAGTTGCACGCGCCTGGGCACCGGCCAGCCCGACTCCGAACGCCACTGCGCCTGCCGCTGCTGGCCGCCTTCCTGCCACTGCAGGAGTGTCGTGTCCGGGGGGTTCATGGCGCTGGAGCGTAGCCGATGCTGCCGCAGCGCCTGGCGTAGCTACCGTGTCGGAGGAACCCGCGCGAGTAGCGTCACGCGGCTTGCGCCATCTTCCGGCACTCGTTTGCACACATTCGGCACGCTCGGGCGCACGCCTGACAGTGCTCCATCTGGTGCCTGGCGCATTCTTCGCCGCAGGCTTCGCAAACCTCGGCGCAGGCAGAGCAGATGACCTTGGCACACTCGCTCGCTCGACTCATGGCGGCGGCGGCTAGCTGGCAAATCTCCGCGCAGTCGATGTCGAGCGCGATACAGCGCGCCATCGTCTTGACGTCCTGCTCCTGCAGGCACGACGCGGCGCAATGATTGCAGGCCTCGGCGCAGTCGAAGCACGCCTTGATGCAGTCTGCGAACTGTTGGTGGGGCATTTGGGGCTCCTGAACAAAGTCATTGCATCAATCTAGTTGCTTCATCGGGCGCTGCCGGTAGGACGCGGTTGATGATCCGAGCGACCCCTAAGGATCAGCAGGCAATTGCCCACGCCTGGGCAGCCGGAGCGAAACCAGGGCACCAGTCGAGTTCAAGCGCCCTCGCACGGCAACTCGAGGTAGAGGGCCACACCGCCTTCCTCATTGGACGCCCTGACCGAACCACCCATCTTGGCCATGTAGGTCCGCGCGACGAACAGCCCCTGGCCGCGCCGGCCCTGCGCTTCGCCATCGCCATCGGGATCGCGCACGCCATACTCGAACATGCGCCCCAGCAACCCTTCTTGGATGGGCCTGCCCGCATTGTGGATGCGCATGAGCGCGCGATTGCCGTCATGGATGGCGAGCGACAGGGTGATTTCGGAGCCCGGCGTGCGGTGGCGGTCCGCGTTGCGCAGCACATGGGTGATGACGTCCTCGAGGCGGAATTCGTCCACGCGCACGATCGCGGGACGCCCCAGCGGCTCGTAGCGCACCCCTTCGATGCCCGCGAACCTGGCATTGGATGCCACGTGGAAGAGGAACTTGTCCAGGTCGACGGGCATCAGCTCCAGGCGTGCTGCCTTCAAGGCTTCCCGCGGCGAAGCCTGCCCGTAAAGCACACCCACGGCCTGGAGCATCCGTTGCACATAACGATGCGCCGGCTCGCTGGCATCCGGGAACAGAACCATGAGGGATTGCAGTGGCGACAGGATCTCGTGCCCGACGGCTTCGAGCATCTCGCGTTCCTGCCGCGCCCGCATCTCTTCGCGTTCGACATCGTCCTTCACCCGTTGCAGGAGATCGGCGAGCCCGCCTGCGAGTATGCCCAGCTCGTCGGGCCCGCGCAGGTCGGACACCTCCAGCTGCACGATCCGCTCCCCGCTGCTTGCGCCTTTGCGCACGCCCTTCGAGACGGCCGCCGCACGACTCGACAGGTCGGTGATGCGGCGGATCAGGCCGACTTCCATCACCAGCCAGGCGAGCGCTATCGCGGTCAGCATCGCGCCCACATACCAGGAGATGCGCGTCGCGATCGCGCCCAGCCCAGGGTCGATCGTGCGTGCGTCGCCGGCCAGACGCACCTCGTAGCTTCCCGCCGGCGTGACCAGCATCTCGCGCAACTCGACGGGCGCGGACGGCAAGGTGACCGGCAGCTCGTTCACCAGCAGCAGCAGCAGCGGTGAGCGGCGGTCCGCCTCGGGGTCGCGACCTTTCAGGCTAAGCACAGGTTCGCGCAGGTCCTGGCGCGCGACCGCGAGCGTCTCCCCCGGGCGCAGAGCCTGCACCGCTTGCTCGAGCGAGGCAGGCGGTTCCGCGCCTTGCGCGTCGCTGTCGAACAGGGCGGGGCCGTGCCCGGGCGCGAGGATCGTCAAGTGAACCCGCATGCGGTCGAGAATCGGCGGCGGCCATGCGGCGCGCTGCTTCGGGTTCGGCACGCGCAGGGCCTTGACCGGCAAGCGCATGGCATAGAAGACGCGCCGAAGGCAATCCGGCGGGACGCCGCTGCCCGCGCACGCGGGGCTTTGCCAGAGGCCGCCCCGGAAATCGCGCAGCGGTTGAGCCGATGCTGCATCACCGTCCACCGTGGTGTCGAACGCCAGGATGCGGCCGCGCACCAGCGGTTCGCCGGCGGCCGACAGGCGCTCGAACAAGGCCAGCCACGTGTGGGCTTGTTCGCCCACCTGCATCCGCACGATGGTGCGGTGCATGGCTTCGGTGTCGAAGGGGTTGGCGTCGCTCCTGGACAGCTCGGGCGAAACGAAGCTGCCTACCGCGTACAGGAATCCGGCGGCAGCCGGCGTCCCGCCCACCGCCACGCACAGGGTACTGTCGTCCGGGTAGCGGACCGAGCAGCCCGCCTGGTCGACCGCCTGGTGCACGCGGTTGGGGTCGTCGAAGTCCAGCGCGCCGAACGGCAGCACGAGCGGCTGCAGCGGAGGCATGCCCGATACGTTGGGGTTGAGCAGCGCCAGCATGCCCGAAGGCTGCCGCAGGCGCGCCATGATTTCCGACTGGGTCTTGCGCAAGTCCTTCTGGTAGCTGCGGTAGCTGCGCTCCTTCTCGTCCTGCAGCAGCACAACCGCCAGCAGGATGGTGGCCGCGGCCAGCAGGGCGAAGACGCCGCGGAACAGGATGCGCAGGCGAAACGATGCCACCGGCGCCCGCGGCGCAAGGCTCATGGCTTCGGCGCGCCGGCGTCCACCCAGCGGAAGCCGCGCATGGGGATGTTCTCGATGCACTCGAAGTCGGGCTCCACCTCGCGGAAGGCTTCGCGGATCGTGCTGACGTGCTTGCGCACGTTCTCGCGGCTGCGGCCGCTCTTGACCACGTCGTACAGCTCCTCGTAGCTCACGACCTCGCCGCGCCGTGCATGCAGGGTGGCCAGGATACGCTGGGCGGTCAGGGGCAGGTTGATGGTCTCGCCGCGCCACGTGGGGCTGCGTTGCCACAACGGGTCCAGCACAAGTTCGCGGCTGGGCGAGGTGCGCGGGCTGCCAGCCGGCCTGCGATTGCGCGCGACGCGCAGGACCTCCAGGAAGGTTTCGATGAATTCGGCTTCGCCGAAGGTGGTCTTCTGCAGGTAGTCCCATGCCTCCAGCGCCTTCATGATCCCGCGATAGATGGCAGCGGGCATGGCGGACACCACCAGCACCGGCGTGCCCTGTCCCTGCTTGTTGATCTCGTTGATGAGCGCGACGCCCGCATGCCTCTCACGGCCGAGTTCGATGTCGAGCACGATGGCGTCGTAGGGCGTGGCCGCGAGGGCCGATTCCGCTTCGTCCCGGCTGAACAACTGGTCGATGTCCACGCCGTCCGCCGCCGAGCGGATCCAACCGGCAAGCTGGTTGCTCGTAGGAACATCGTCTTCGATGAGGGCCACGCGCATCGTTCCATTATGTGGCGGCTTCGCCCGGCCGCCGTGAAGATATCTTCACGGCCCGTGAAGCAACTGGCCCGCCGGCTGCATTGTTTCGTTGCGCGCGGCAGGCGAACATGCAGGCGAGGCGGTGATGCGGGAGCCACGCCGCGCGCAAGACCACAGTCGCGCCGGCTCCCGCGCCGAATTCGCGCTGGGCATCGTCACCATGCCGGCACGCCATACATGACCTCCTGGAAGAGGGAACTCGTGCCGACCAAGAAGTACCCCGACCGCGATCTCCTGGTGCCCGACTATTCCGCGTGCATGAGCGCGTGCGAGACATGCGTCGTCGCGTGCACGTCCAGCCTGGCCGGCATGCGGTTCGGCGACGAACCGGTCTGCGAAGCGCAGGCCTGCGTACAGGCATGCGAGCAGGCGCTGCATGCGATGTCGTCCGGGGCCCTCGTCGCGTCCGCGGCCTGCAGCGCTTGCGCGCGATGCTGCGAATCGCTGGCCCTGCACTGCATGCTGCTCGGCCGGCCCGAATTCGCGCGATGCGCCCAGGCTTGCTACCGAACGGCGCATGAATGCGGCAAGGTGGCAGCGCTCGATGCGGGCCCGCATGGCCGGCCGCGTCCGGCACCGGTGAAAAGCCGCCGCCTTGCCCCGCCGCCGTGCGACCGGCAGGAGGCCCTGCTGGGCTGAAAGAGAGGCCACCATGATCGATCGAAAGCTGCTCGCCATCCTTCTCGCCGCCACCCTCGCGGGCTGCTCGTCCACGACAGAGCCTGCGGCGCTCACTGCCGCGGCGGCCCCGGTTGCTGCGGTGCAGCCGCCATCTCCGCAGGGCCGCGTCGCCGCGGTGCTGGCGACGCCGCCGCAGCCTGCCGCGCCCGGCCCGCAAGGCGTGGGCAATGTCGTCTACTTCGACTACGACAGCGCGGCCATCCGCCCCGAATTCCAGGACCTGCTTGCCGCGCATGCCCGCTACCTGCGGGGCCGAGCCGGGACCGGCATGGTCGTGGAGGGACATACCGACGAGCGCGGCGGCCGCGAGTACAACCTTGCATTGGGGCAGCAGAGATCCGACGCCGTGCGCAAGGTGCTGGGCCTGCTGGGCGCCAGTCCCGCCAGCGTCGAGACCGTGAGTTTCGGCGAGGAAAAGCCGGTTGCCGTGGGCCACGACGAGTCCGGCTGGTCGAGGAACCGGCGCGCCCTGATCCGGTACAGCAAGTGAGCTCAGGGTGACTTCGCGGGCGCGAGAACCCGAATCGATTCGACAGGGCGCGCAAGGGCCGCACGGTGACCTCGACCGGCGGGCAACCCGGCACGAATGCACGAAAAAGACGGGCCCGCAGGGCGGGCCCAAACCTGCTTCCAACAGAAGAACGGAGCTCAGGGTGTCCGTCAGTTGGACAGCCTGAGGCGCAGCGAATTCAGCTGGACTGCGTGAGTCTTTCTTCCGGGACGGGCATCTTGCCGCCATCAGCGCGCAGTTGCCCCTGCCGTAGCTACCCGCCGGCCCGATTGACCTTGTGCCCCTGCGACTGCAGCAGCGCCATTACTTTGTCGCGATGGTCGCCCTGCACTTCCACGACCCCGTCCTTCACCGTTCCGCCGGACCCGCAAGCAGCCTTCAACTGCTTGCCGATCCGCTCCAGTGCGTCCGCATCCATGCCAAGGCCACGAACGACGGTGACGGCCTTGCCGCCGCGTCCCTTTGTCTCGCGAGAAACCCGGACGATCCCGTCAGCCGACGCTGGCGGTGGCGCCACGCCGCAGATGCATTGCGCGACCGGCTTGCGGCATTCGGGACACATGCGTCCCCCATCCGTGGAATAGACCAGCCCCCCGCTGGACGAACGTGGTTTCATCGGGGCCGATGCTCGCGCAACGGCTGCAGCAGGTGCTTCAGCCCGTTGTGGTCGATCTCGTGCATCAGCGCCAGCAGGCGGCCCAGCTCACCCGGCGGGAAGCCTTCGCGGGCGAACCAGTTGAGGTAGTTGCCGGGCAGGTCGGCGATCAGGGTGCCCTTGTACTTGCCGTAGGGCATCTCCGTGCGGACCAGTTGTTCCAGCGCTTGCGACATGTCGGAGGGTGATTTTACGAATCATCTTGGCATATGAGCTGCCTACAATGGATCGCCATCGCATGCGCCACCTCACCCTGTCAGTCGCCCTCGCAGTCGCTGCGCTCGCCGCCGCCAGCCCGTCGATCGCCGCGCCGCTTTCGCTGGAGGAAGCCACCCAACGCCTGCAGCGTGACACACCCGCGCTCATGGCCGTGGCCAGGGTACCCGGGCTGGCCATTGCGCTCGTTGCCGACAACAGGTTGGCCTGGCACGGCACGTTCGGCCTGGCGAACTCGGCAACCGGCGCGCCGGTCACGCAGGAAACCGTGTTCGAAGCTGCATCCCTCAGCAAGCCCGTGTTCGCATTTGCGGTGCTCCAGCTTGTGGACGCCGGCGTTCTGGAACTGGACACACCCCTCGCCCGGTACCTGCCCGGCGGCTACGACGTCGGTGACAAGCCGCGCCTGGCGCAGGTCACGGCACGCCATGTCTTGAGCCATCGCACGGGCTTCCCGAATTGGCGGCCCAAAGGCGCGCCGTTGATGGTCCACTTCACGCCCGGCGAGCGGTTCAGCTATTCGGGCGAAGGCTTCGTCTACCTCGCCCGCGCCGTGGAGCGCCTGACCGGGGAAAGCACCGAGCACACGGTGAAGCGCCTGGTGTTCGAGCCACTGGGCATGCTGCAGAGCACTTTCCTCTGGCAGGACAGCCATGAGGAAGACAAGGCGTTCGGCCACGACGCGCGTGGCGAGCCACGAGGACAAGCCAGGCCCACTTGGGCCAACCCCGCCGCCGGCCTGACCACCACCGCGCCCGACTACGCCCGCTTCCTGGTCGCCATGATGAACGGCGAGCGGCTGAAGCCCGATACCGCCGCGCAGTTGCTTCGCGCGCAGGTTCGGGTGGGGCCTTTCACGAGCAGCATCGGGCGACCTTCAATCCCTCTCTCGGATGAAGTCAGCTGGGGCCTGGGTGTGGGCCTGCAGGAGCGCGAAGGCGACGAGGTGTTCTGGCATTGGGGGGACAACGGCAACAGCAAGGCTTTTGCGTGGGTGTCGCGCACGCAGCGGCGGGGACTGGTCTTCTTTGCGAACAGCGTCCATGGCATGGCGATCGCCGGGGAACTCGTTGCGTTGGCGCTGGGCGACGGACGGCAACCCGCGCTCGATTGGTTGAACTACCGCCGATAGCCGGACCAGGAGACACTTGGCATGATGCGCCCATGAGCGCGCTCACCGACTTCGACGCTTCCGAGCTGTCCACGCGCATCCACGCGCGAGAGGTTTCCTGCCGCGAGGCGATGCACGCGTACCTCGACCGCATCCACCGGCTCAACCCGGTGTTCAATGCCATCGTGAACCTCTCGCCCGCCGACGAGTTGGTGGCGCAGGCGGATGCGTGCGATGCGGAGCTGGCTCGCGGCGCCTCGCGCGGCTGGCTCCACGGGATCCCGATGGCCATCAAGGACGTCGCGGATGCGAAAGGGTTCCCGACCACGCGCGGCTGCGAGCTGCTCGCGGACAACATCGCTACTCGCGACAGCGTCATGGTGGAGCGGCTGCGGGCGGCGGGCTGCATCGTCATCGGCAAGACCAATACGCCCGAGTTCGGCCTGGGCTCCCACACCTTCAACACGCTGTTCGGCGCCACGCGCAACGCGTGGGACACGGCCGTAAGCGCCGGCGGCAGCAGCGGTGGAGCGGCGGTGTGCCTGGCGCAGCGCTTGCTGCCCATCGCCGACGGCTCCGACTTTATGGGGTCGCTACGCAACCCTGCGGGGTGGAACCATGTGTTCGGGATGCGCCCGACCCAGGGGCGCGTGCCGGGTGGGCCGGGCGCCGATGTATGGGTGGACCAGCTGGCGACCGAAGGACCGATGGCGCGGACGGTGCAAGACCTGGGACGGCTGCTCGCCACGCAATCCGGCTTCGACGCGCGGCTGCCGCTGTCGCTCCAGTCCGAATTGCAGGTTCCGCACGACGGCCGGCTGCAGGGCCTTCGCATCGGCTGGCTGGCCGACCTTGGCGGTTACCTGCCGATGGACGATGGCGTGCTCGACGCGTGCACCGCTGCACTGCGCTGCATGGAGTCCGCCGGCGCCGTCGTGGAAATGGCCGACTTCGGCTTCGACGTGGAGGAACTGTGGGACGCATGGCTCACCTGGCGGCGCGCACTGACCGGCCCGAGGGTCGAGCCGTTGCTGGCGCTGCCCCGCGCGCGCGAGGTGATCAAGCCCGAGGCGCTGTGGGAGTACGACCGCTCCGCCAGCCTCACGTTCATGGACTTCATGCACGCGAGCCAGGTGCGCACGCGCTACTACCAGCACATGCGTACGCTGTTCAGCAAGTGGGACGTGCTGGCGCTTCCCTCTGCGCAGGTGTGGCCGTTCGACGTGGCGCTGCGCTGGCCGCAGGAGATTGCCGGGCGCAAGATGGACACCTACCACCGCTGGATGGAAGTCACGGTGTATGCGACGTTTGCAGGCTCACCGGCGATCAGCGTGCCGGCTGCATTTCACCCGACCAGAGCGTGGCCGATGGGACTGCAACTGATCGCGGCGCACAGCGCCGACGCGACGCTGCTGCGGGCGGCGCGCGGGTACGAAACGATTCGTGGCGAGTTTCTCAGCCATCGTCCGGGGTAGCCTACGCCCGCAACAGCCGCTGCATCCGCTTGTCCCGCACCGCCTCCGGACACAACACCCGCACCGTCCGCTCCGGGTCGAGCCTGAAAGTCTCGGCACACGCTGAAGCGATCAGCACATCGAGCCCCAGTGTCGGCTTCAGGTCGCGCCCTTCGAACAGGTTAGCTTGCGCAAGGCCCGGCCAGTCGGCCACCACGCGCCCGCCGTGCACGGCGCCGCCGATCACCATGGCCGCGGCAGCCGTGCCGTGATCGGTGCCACCAGTCCCGTTGGCGGCGACGGTGCGCCCGAACTCCGTGGCGACCACGACAACGGTGTTGGCCCAAGCGGCGCCCATGCCTTCGCGCAGCGCGCCGATGAGGCCATCCAGGCCGCGCAGCTGGAACGCGAGCCGCGCGTCCTGGCCGCTGTGCGTGTCCCAGCCGCCGGTTTCGATCATCGCGATGCGCGGGCCGTCCGCGCGCGCCAGGAAACCCGCGGCCATGCGTCCGAGCGCGGCGGCATCCTGCCGGTTGCCGCCCCCACCCATGCCGGCGCCGGCCATGCCGCGTGCCTCCAGCGCCGACGTCCACAGCGCCTGCAACTGGCCGTCGCGCGCGTACAGCTGCGCCACCCGCGCCAGCAAGTCCTCGTTGGCTTGCGGCAGGCTCGACGGCGCATAAGTCGTGACCTCGGCGCCGCCTTGCAAGGCCATGGGGACCGCCGACGAAAACGCGATCGCGTCCTTGCCGGTGCGGGGCAACAGGCCCAGCAGGCGGTTCATCCAGCCATCCTTCAACTGGTACGGCGCGCGGCCACCGGTTTCCAGCACGTTCTGGCCGTCGAAGTGCGATCGGTCGCGGTACGGCGACGCGACGGCGTGCACGAATGTGGCTTCACCCGCCGCATAGAGCTCACGCAGCCTGGGCAATGCCGGATGCAGCGCAAACGTGCCGTCCAGCTTCAGGGCGGCTTGCGCATCGATGGCAAGCGCACCGCGCTGGCTGGCATACGCCGGCTCGGCGTAAGGGATGACGATGTTCAAACCGTCGGCGGCGCCGCGCTGGATGATGAAGATGAAGCGCCGCTCGGTGGCGGCCTGCGCGAAGAGCACCCGCGGTGCGCCCAGCAGCGTGGCTGCGCCCAGGAAGCTGCGTCGGTCCAGGCTCATGGCTATCTCCTCAGGAATTCGGGGGAAACCAGCAGCAGCGCGAGCGCCGTGCCGCCACTCTCCGCCCGGGCGATGGCTCCGGCGGTGTCATCGGTCAGCGCACCCGGCAGGACGCGTGGTGCGAGGCTGCGCGCATCGATGCCGGCACCGGACTCCTGGACCATGCCCTGCGCGACTTCCACCCGCCGCATCAACGCATCGGGCGCGGCCCAGGTGGCGGCCAGGTCGTTATAGCCCGCAGGCGAGCCCGGCCGCCACGCCGGCTGCCCCAGTTGGGTCATCAGGTTGGCCGCACGCATCGGCGGCACCGCACGGCGACCCAGCGCTCGCAAGCTGGAGATGGACCAGTCCCACGGCGACTTGAACTTCGCGCTGGCGGCCTGCCACGCCTCGGGCGATGCCACCAGCTCGCGGTAGACGCTGGTGAGGTCGCCGTTGGTGCGCGCGAAGGTGTCCGCCAGCCGCTGCACCAGCGCCTGCGGCGGATCGTCGGCCACGAAGTGACGCGCGAGCTTGCGGGCGATGTGCAGCGCGGTGGCCGGTGCGGCGACCAGGTCGTGGATCACGGCGCGGGCCTGCTCCTCGCCGCCTTCCGGATAGACACGACCCAGGACGGTACGCGGGCCGGGTTCGTGCAGCGCGGGCACGAAGCGGAAGGTGGCGCCGCCACCGTCACCGGGCAAGGTCCAGCCGGTGAGCGCGCGGGCGAACTCCGTCACGTCGGCCTGCGTGTAGCCGCTGCGCACGCCCAGCGTGTGCAGCTCCAGGATTTCGCGGGCCAGGTTCTCGTTGAGGCCGCGGCCGCGCTGCAGCCCCTCTTGCGCGCGGGACCCCATCATGCTGCGCGGGCCGGTCGACTGTGCCTGGTCCAGGTACAGCAGCATGGCCGGGTGCCGCACGACCGCCAGCAGCAGGTCCTCGAAGCGTCCCAGCACGTGGGGCCGGATGGCGTCGGCCTCGAAGCTGCCCGCCAGTCCCACGATCAGCAGCTTGTCGACGGAGACCGCGAAATGGTTGGACCAGAAGTGCACCAGCCGCTCGATGAACGGCGCGGTCGTCTGCAGGGCACTGTTGGTACGCGCACCGACCGCGGCCTGGTACTCCGCGCTGCCTTGGCGCAGGTAGGCCTCGCGGATGCCGCTGCGCTGGCCCTCGGGCGCCTGCCGCGCCGAGCGCTGCATGTTGTTCCACACGTCCACCAGCGCAGGGGTGCGCGCCACTACCTTCCACGGCGCCGACAGAGGCTCGTACGCGTCGAGTTGCTGCAGCAGCCAGCGCTGCGGATCGGCCGGGGGCGCGTCGTCAGCCCCGGCGCCGAGACCGAAGCGATTCAGGGCAATGGCGGAAAAAGGAGTCATGGAACGTGATTCTTCCAGTTGGCCAGGCGCATGCGTTGTCCGGAACGTTTCGGACTTGTAAAGCAGCCCTCTTCCGCGCCCCGCTTGCGCAGCCGCGAGAGCGTATCGTCGATGTCTTCCACCTTGAACATGACGCGGAGATAACCGAGGGCGTTCACCGGCGCGCTGCGGTGATCGGCAATGACCGCAGGCGCAAGAAATCGGGACAGCTCGAGCCGGCTGTGACCGTCCGGCGCCTGCATCATCGCGATCTCGACATGCTGCAGTGCACGGCTGCAGCGTTTCATGGCACTCCTCCCGGGCGTACGTTCGTTGCTTGCCTGCGACGGCCCGCCGGCTGCCCTTGCGCGGCGTCAAGGAACCCGCGGGTCCGCCCTCGGCGCGCCCGATGCGGCCCCTAACATGCAGGGACGATGAAGTAGTAGTTGTATGTTGCGTCGCCTGCCTGCTGTAGTTGGTGCCCTGCTCTGTTGCCTACCGATCGCCTCGCCGGCAGTCGCTGAAGCGCGCAATTCCGATCTCCTTGCGCAGGCCGCACCGGGCGGGGCCGAACGCTTCCCGATCCGCGGCTTCGCGATCGAGGGCAACCACAGCGTGCCGACGCAGCGCCTGCTGGACGCCCTGGCCCACTTCGTATCGGACCAGCAGCAGGCCGATGCCTTGCTGCACGCGCGCGAGGCCGTGTACGCCGTATTCCGCGAAGCGGGCTACCCCATGGTGTCCGTGGCGCTTCCGGCGCGCATCGGCACCGATGGCATCGTGCACCTGCGGGTGCGCGAGACCACGATCGGACGCGTGACGATCACCGGCAACAAGCACTACGCGGACGGGCACTTCCGCGCCATGCTGCCGTCCCTGCAGGAAGGCCGCAGCCCCAACCTCGGGACGCTCGCGAGCGAGCTGTTCGTCGCCAACGACCATTCGGGCTACCGCGTCACGCTTGCCTTCAAGCCCGGCGCGGAGGGCCACGCGGACGTGGAGATCCAGGTGCTGGATGCGAGCCCCAAGCACGCCGTGTTCTCCGTCGACAACTCCGGCACGAGTTCCACGGGCCATGGGCGCGCAACGGCGATGTTCTCGGATGCGAATCTTTGGGGCCGGGCGCACGAAGCAGTGCTCGGCTATACGACGTCGCTGCACCCACCATCGAAAGTTCAGCAACTCTTCATCTCGTACCAGTGGCCGCTGGGCAGCTTCGCGAGCCGCCTGGTCGCCAGCGCCAGCTATTCCAACACCGACGCCGGACGCGTCGCGGAGGTGTTCGAGGTCGCGGGCCAGGGTTCCGCCATCAGCCTGCGCTTGCAACGCGACCTGCTGCGCAGCGACAGCGCACGGCAGTTCACCGAACTCGGCATCGAGGACAAGCGCAGCCGCAACACGGTCGATTTCTTCGGCACCAATCTCGGCGTCGGCGTCAACGCTCGCCCCATGACCCTCGGCTACACCGCGTCGGCGCGGACGCGGGGAACGAGCGTCCTGGCGAGCATCGGCTACACGCGCAACATCCCGGGCGGCTCCCGCAACGACGATGCCGCCTACGACGCGAGCCGTGCCGGCGCGAGCGCGGGCTGGCACCTGTGGCGCGCGCGGGTGCAGGCGGACTCCGCGATCGCAGGCGGCTGGACGTGGTCGGGCCGGCTCGACGCGCAGTACACGCGTCAGCCGCTGGTCTCGTCGGAACAGTTCGGCCTCGGTGGCGCGCGCTCGGTGCGGGGCTTCGAAGAGCGCGAAGCGAGCGGTGACCGCGGCTGGCGCGGTTCCATCGAGGTGCGCACGCCGGTCATCGCGCGCCAGCACCACGCGCTGGCTTTCGTCGACGCAGGCGGCTACGAACGGCTGAACGCGCTGGCTGGCGAAGCGGCGGGCGCTTCGCTCCTGAGTTACGGCATCGGCTGGCGCTGGGCGCTGGACGCGTCGCTTGCCGCCTCGCTCGACGTCGCCCGTGTCGTGCGCGGCACCCAGCTGCGTCCGGCCGGCAGCCACGCGCTGCACTTCAGCGCGAGCTGGCGGCCGATCTAGATCGATTTCAAAGAAGAGGAAGAGAAATGGAAAAAGGAACGCTTCGAATGAAGCCGCTCGCGCTGGCCCTCTGGCTCGCGTACTGCGGCGCCGCACTGGCCCAGGTCGCGTCCGGCACCTTGCCGGCTTCGCCCACGGCCGTCAACGGCACGGTCGCCATCACGAACCCCACGTCGACCTCGCTGCAGGTGACGAACACGCCCGGCGCGATCGTCCACTGGGGCAGCTTCTCCATCGGCTCGTCGGCCCGCGTCACCTTCGAGCAGACCGGCGGCGCCTCGAGCGCGGTCCTCAACCGCGTGACCGGCAGCGATCCGACGCAGATCTACGGCAGGCTCGAGTCCAACGGGCGCATCTTCCTCATCAACCCGAACGGCATCCTGTTCGGCGCGGGCGCCATCGTGGACGCGCAGGGCCTCGTTGCGTCCACGCGCGACATCGCCAATGCCGACTTCCTCTCCGGCAACTATGTGTTCAAGGGCACGAGTGCGGGGCAGGTGGCAGTGGAGAACACGGCACAGATCTCGACGGCCGCGCGCGGCCCGAACGGCCAGGTGTGGCTGGTGGGCGCGAAGGTCGCGGTGCAACCCGGCGCGGCGATCAGCGCACCCGACGGGCAGGTGGTGCTGGCCGCCGGTTCGCAGCTGCAGGTGGGATCCGGCAGCCTCGGCAACATGGTCTTCACCGTCACAACGGACAGTGAAAGCACCATCGACAGTTTCGGGACCCTCACCGCGCAGCGCGGTGGCGTCGGCCTGTTCGCGGACAGCATCGCGCACGGCGGCACGATCGCCAGCGGCGGCGGCGGTGAAGTGCAGCTCGTGGCCGCGCGGGACATCACGGTTGCCAGCGGCGGCGTCATCGACGCCAGCGGGACCGGCAGCGATGCAGGCGGGCGCATCAGCCTCGACGCGGGCAACCGGCTCACGATAGCAACGTTCGCCACCGTCGCAGCCGACGGCGGGCCGCAGGGCGGCAACGGCGGCCAGGTGGACCTGGTCGGCTACGACGTGCAGGTTTCGCCGGCCCTCGGAGGCGTCGGCAACGTGCATGCGTCGGCGCGCGCGCCTGGGGCGCAGCACGGAGACGTACGCGTCATGTCGCGCTCGACGCCGCTCGACTCGCAGCCTGTCGGCAACGAGGTCGGCGTCACGATCAACTCCGGGCTCGACATGTACCCGGACGTGATGCACCTCGCCGACGGCACCGCCATCGTGACCTGGATGGGCAATCCTGCGGGAACGGGCTGGAACGTTGCGTACGCCACCGTGTACCTGCAACGCCTGGGCGCCGACGGCCAGCCGATCGGCGGCCGGGTGCAGGTCGGCACGACCACGGGCAACCAGTCGTTCCCGTCGGTGACACCCATGCGCGACGGCGGCTTCCTCGTCGCCTGGAGTGACGGACGCACGGGCCGGCGCGAGGTCTGGGCCCGCAGCTTCGGCGCCGACGGCGTGCCGCGCGCCGCGGAGATTCGCCTCACCACCGATGCCGGCGACCAGGACAACGTCAAGCTCGCCACGCTCGCCGACGGACGCATGCTGCTGACGTGGTCGAGCCGGGCGTCGACGTCGCCCCTGGTGGTGGACGTCCGCGGGCAGCTGCTCGATGCGAACGGCAGCGCCTCGGGCGCGGCGTTCACGATCAACGCGACAGGCACCTCTGACAAGGGCTCGCAGTACCGCCCGGAGATCGCGCCGCTCGCCGACGGCGGCTTCGTGGTGACGTACCACGCGATCGTGCCGGGCACCTATCTCAGCCAGGCGGACGCCTTCGGGCGGCGCTACGACCGCAATGGCGTTCCCGTCGGCCCTGAATTCCTGGTCGCGGCGACCGCAAAGGACGACTGGCGCATCGCCACCAAGGGCCTGGTGGATGGCGGCTTCGTCGTCGTGTGGGACATGGTGGACCCGGCCAGCCCGGTGGGTGCCAACCGCCTGATGGGACGGCGCTTCGATGTGCACGGTGTCGCCCTGGGACCCGACTTCGCGATCGGCTACGTTCCCGCCGGCATGGGGCAGTCCTTCGCGCAACTCGCGGCGATGGCCGATGGCGGCTTCGCCGTCACGTGGATGAGCTACCAGAATGGCACCGGGAACAGCAACGCAGACGTCTACGCGCAGCGCTTCTCGGCCAACGGGCAGCCCGTGGCGGCGCCACGGCTCGTCGCCAGCGGAGTCAGCCATCAGTCGACGCCGCACATAGCGGCGACAGCGGACAACGGCTACACCGTGACTTGGTACTCGAACCAGAACGGCAACATGGACATCTATGCGCAGCGCCACGCCGCACCCGTCCAGCAGGCCGCCGCGGGCAACAGTGCGTCCGGCGAGATGCGCGGCGGCGCGTATGCCACAGCCCCTGGCGTGGCGAACGGCCAAGTGTCCGCCCCACCGGTCACGTTGACGGGCAAGACGGAGTCCGCACTGAACCCGGTGCGCCAGGTCACGCCCGCAGGACGGCCCGACTTCGTGCTCCCGGGTAAGTCCCCGGTCTTCACCGAAAACATCGTCGTTACGCCGGTCCGTAACGCGGCTGGCGAGATCGTGGGCTACGATGTTGGGCAGAACGCGGCACCGTAGTGCACGCATCGAATGATCCGCGGTCGGGTCGTACTCGACTCGCGGACCTGCACTGGAAGACGCCCGCATTCGGCAGGAATGCGTCACAGGCGAAGAATTCGAGTCTCCAGGGCTTTCCACGGTCCGTCGCGGGAGCTGGACAGGGCGTGACGCGCGTGACGCTTGCACGTAACATTGGCTGCGGAGGGTGGTGCGATGGAAGCTACTGTTCCCGCAGTCCTTCAGATCGGACGGTTGCTGATTGATCCGGGCGAGCGGCGCCTGCTGGTGGATGGCGTCCCCTGTGCAGTCGGCGCGCGCGCCTTCGATTTGCTGCTGGCGCTGGCCCGACATCGAGACAGGGTGGTGACGAAGGCGGAACCGCTCGACGCGGTCTGGCCGGGGTTGGTGGTCGAAGAGAACAACCTGCAGGTCCACGTGAGCGCGCTTCGCAAGCTGCTGGGCGATGGGCGGACCGGCTCCGAAGGCGGTTCCGCTGGATCTGCGATTGCATCAGTTGCTGCTGCAGGCTACCGCGCTGTCGCTGCAGACGGCGCCGGGTTCGATGGAACGAGCCTCGGCGTTGTTCAGGGAAGGCCTGGCAGCGGCGCCGCGGGAGCCCAGGTTCCTCGTTGCGCTCGCGCGGCACCACATCGTGCATGCGGGACGCCTGAACGAAAGCTGGCGGAAGGACCGTGAAATCGCGCGCGGCCTGATGCTGCAGGCGCTGTCGATCGACCCGGCGGATGCGACGGCCCATGCCCGGATGGGATTGCTCGTCGCATCTCTGGACCTGATTGTCGCGGCGATGGCGTGGCACGTGCAGCGCGCACTGGAGCTGGACCCCAGGAACCTCGCGGCGCTCCTTGCGGCCAGCAACCTGCTGGCCTTGCTCGAACGCCATGACGAGGCCTTGCGGGTGCGGGAGTATGCGCTCACGCTGGATCCCGCCGACGCGGGAGCAAACATCGGGGTCGCAATCTCGCATGAGCGGCTCGGACGCTGGAACGAGGCACTCGCGATGCTGCGCACCGTCCAGGCCCTTCGTCCCGGATATGCCAACTTGCACGGACGGACGGCGGTGTACCTGGCGCGCAAAGGGATGCAAGCGCAGCCCTGCTCGAGGCGCAGCGGGAACCCGACGAGCGCGTTCGCCTGCGCGTCCTGATAGAGATCTACGGCAAGCTGGGCCGCGCCACCGACGCGGACCAGGCATTGGCATCGCTGCTTGCGAAGCATCCGAAGGAGTTCTTCAGCATCGCGTGCGCGCACGCGATGCGGGGCGATGCGGACCGGGCGTTCGCCGCGCTGGCAGCCGCGGCAAAGATCCGTGAGATCACACCTTACGTGGTCGTCGAGACCGACCTGAGGCCGCTGCACGGCGACCAGCGCTGGCTGCCCTTCCTGGAGCGGCTGGGGCTTTCGCCGAAGCAACTCTCGGCGATCGAGTTCAAGGTGGAGTTGCCCCGCTGAAAACAGCGAGTTTCAGGACATTTCAGCCCGATCACCGCGACTTTTCAGGCGCGAGCGGCCAGATTGGACCGACCGGCACCTGTGTGCCGAGAGGAGTCCCAGATGCGCAATTCGTTCTTTTCCCGCCTGGCCGTGCTGGCCGTGTCGATCACTATCACGGCGCTCGTCTTCCAGGCTGTCGCCCTGCTCGGCCATCCCGAAGAGGTCGCGTCGCTGCAACCGGCCGCCCCGGCCCGCGTTGCCTGAGCGCCACGCTGCCTGGAGACTCCAGCAATCGGCGGTAGCCGGTATCCCCAAGCAGTCGTCAGCACGGTGGGGCGCCATTTTCTACCCACTGGCACCATGCCGACGACCGATCGGTGATACCGGTCGCGGCGGCAAACTTTTCCAGGGTGATCGGCACCGACTTGTACAAGCCCTCCACCAGCAAGTGTCCGTCGGGGTGCCTGGCTTCCCCTCGAACACGGATGGGTGAGGCATCATTGGCTTCTTCCTCGACCTCCATCGATGCCGAGAGCAAGACGCGGTCTCCCAGCATGGCGGGTCGCCGATACGTCACCTCCGCTGATCGCAGGACCCAGATCGCCCGCCTTGGACGCAGGATCATGCCCGCCCAACTGGCCATGCAATCGAGTGCCGTATAGACGATGCCCCCGTGGAGAATGCCCGGAAAGCCGCCCATGTGTTCCTTTGGCGTGAAGTCCCCCACGATGCGCGTGGCACTGAGGGGGTCGCGGAACACCGAGATCTGCAGTCCGAGAGGGTTCGACTTGCCGCAGCCGAAACACGTATTGCCCGCTGTCCATACCGCATTCACTGGCAGTTCGTCCATAGCCGCTCCTGTAGGTCTCTGGTTGCCGTCCGTCGTCCGGGACGGCCTCGGGATCCTCGGCTCGGCAGTGGCCGGCGCGCCTTGAGACGTGTCAAGCAATCGGCTCATGGCCCACAGGGAATACCCTTCTTCATCGAGCAGGCGGTGCAGGCGATGAAGGGCGGGGCCCTGGACTTCCTGCAAAAGCCCTTCAAGGAGCAGGCCCTGCTGGACGCCGTCTCGCGCGCCGTCGCCGCGGGCCTGGAGCGCCGGCATGCGCAAGCCAGGCGGGAGCAGTCGCAGGCGTTGCTGGCTCGCCTCTCGCCGCGCGAGCAGCAGGTGGCTCGCCAGGTGGCGCGCGGGTTTTCCAACAAGGAGGTCGCGCGCGCCCTGCAGATCAGCGAGAACAACGTGCACGTGCACCGCCAGCGCATCACGGAGAAGACCGGCAGCGGCCACGCGGCGGACCTGGCGCGCCTGCTGCTGCGCGCCGATCCGCACTCGCTCGACACCTGAGCCATGTCGCCTCAACGCCCGGCAGCGCTGCGCGCGGCGGCGTCGCCCCTGATCTTGTCTGCCAGCTGCTTCTGCCTTTCGGCCAGCGGCGCGAACGGCCCGTACTTGTGCTGGTCCGGCGACGCGCCCAGCAGGTAAGGCGGGAATGCCGCGTCCACCGGTTTGTTCCACCGTGCCGGAAAGTCGGCCTCCAGGTTGCTCTTCTCCGGACGCGGCTTCGAGACCATGTACGCCGACACGTCATAGGCCTCATCCGCGCCGACCAGCGGAGCGACGTGGCTCGCGCCGAGTGGCATGTTGTGCATCACGAAGCGCGTCGCCATCGCCAGCCGGTTCATCCCTGCTCCCGTGTTGAAGCTGTCCGGGCCCCACAGCGGCGGGAAGGTGTAACCCTGCGCGTCGCCGGGACGTCCGGCGCGCACGCCCTGTCCTTCGGCGCCGTGGCACGAGGCGCACTTGGCGGCATACACGACGCGGCCGGCTTCGGGATCGGCACGCCGGTTGGGAAGCCTGGCCTGCTTGGTGCCGCACCTTCCAGCGCGGCGCCGCCGGGCACGCCTTGCGACAGGAACGAGATGTAAGCCACGAATGCCTTCATCTCGCGCGACTCCAGCGGCAGTGCGCGACCGTTCATGCTGCGCTGCATGCAGCCGTTCACGCGTTTCTCCACGGTGCTGATGTCGTCTTCGCGCGCCCGATATTGAGGAAAGACGGCCGCCACGCCCACCCATGGCATGGCGAACGGCTTGGCCGCCTCCGCCTGGTGGCACGAGGTGCACGCGAGGTTGTTCCCGGCGAAGCGTTTCGCCGGGTCCTTGACCTCCGGCCCGATATGGGCGAACGCGCGAGTGCTGAGTTGCTGGCCCAGCACGACGAGGTCGCGGTACGGGCCCGAGGGCAAGCTGGACACGTCAGGCGCCTTTCGTTCCAGCAGGCTGATCTTCTCGGTGCCCTGCGCCGTGCCCGCGAAGGACGCTGCAAGCAGGGCGGCGGCGAGGGGGATGAACGCGTTCTTCATGGCGGTTTCCTTTTGGCGAGACGATGAGGCTGATGCTAGGAAACCGGCCCCGTTGCGCATAGAGCACGTAACGGCTAGCGGCATAGCCGTTTCCGGCTAGTGCAGTTGCGACAGCCGACGCCGTACTGACAAAGGCAGCCACGGCTGCGAATTTGGTGGCACAAGACGGTGCCTGCGATACTGGGCATCGGCACCACTCGAAGGAGAACTCGCATGCTGACGCGTCGGGCAACCCTGGATGACGTACCCTCGATCACTGCTTGCGTGTGCGAGGCGTACGTTCATTACATCGAGCGAATCGGCATGCGGCCAGGGCCGATGCTCGAGGACTTTGCCGAGACGGTGGAGCAGAGCCAGGTGCACGTAGCGTGCGACAGTCATGGCGTCGCGGGAGTCATCGTCCTGCAGGTCACGCCTGAAGGTTTCTATGTCGACGACGTCGCGGTGCGCCCCCGGGTGAAAGGCACGGGCGTGGGCAAGCTCCTGCTACAGCTTGCCGAGGCGCAGGCACTGCAACAAGGCTACTCGTCCGTGTACCTCGCGACGCACGAACTCATGACGGAGAACCAGGCCCTTTACGAGAAGATCGGCTATTCACCCTACGACCATCGCGTCGTAAATGGCTATCCGCGTGTCTTCATGCGCAAACAGCTCGCCTGATCGTGTCACCCTGCCGAATACGGCACTTCCGGCATCGGCGTGCGGAAGCTCGCATTGAGCATGTTCCACGCGCGGATGGCGCCCACGGCGAAGGTGATGCTTGCGATCTGCTCGTCGCTGAAGTGGCGCTGCATCGCTGCGAACTCCTCGTCGCTCGGCGAGCGGTGCGGCACCGCGTTGACCGACTCGGCCCACGCGAGCAAGGCGCGCTCGCGGTCTCCGAAGAACTGCGGCGCTTCGCGCCACCCGGCCACGGCGTTGATGCGGCGCGGCTCCACGCCCTGCTTGACCAGGTCGGCCCAGTGCATGTCGATGCAGAAGGCGCAGCCGTTGAGCTGGCTGATGCGCAGGTTCACGATCTCGCGCAGCTGGCGGTCGAGGCCGCTGGTGGCTGCATACGACAACTGGGACAGGGCCTTGGTGCTCTTCGGGTCGAGTGCGTGGTAGTCGAGGCGTGCGGTGTGAGACATGACGGTTTCTCCTTTCGTTGATCTCACCCGCTAAGACGCGGGTCCGGACCGGTCTGTGACATCGGCCAGCGAAGAAATCGCTGGCGCGATGTGCGCCAGCTTGTCCGGGTTGCGCACGACGTAGATCGAAACGATGCGTTCGCCGTCCGTCACCAGCGCCTGCGCCGACTCGAGCCGGCCGTCCAGGTAACGCAGCAGGCCGGGTTCGCCGTTGATGACGGCGGGGCGGTACACGAGCCGGTCGCCAAAGTTCAGCGAGTGCGCCCAATAGAGGTTGGCCACCCGGTCGGCGCCATGCAGTCCGCCGGCGACGCTGGGCACCTTGCCGCCGCCGTCGCCGATGGCCTGGGCGTTCTCGGCCAGCAGTGCTCGGATCGCTTCGCGCTGGCCGCTTTGCGCGGCCTGCATGAAGCGCGCCAGCAGCTTCGCGTGCGTCTCGCGCGGTACCTCGAAGCGCGGCCGCTCGGCGCGCACGCGCTCGCCGGCGCGGTGCACCATCTGGCGCACGGTGGCTTCGGTCCTCTCCATGATGGCCGCGATCTCGGCGTAGTCGTAGTCGAACACCTGCCGCAGCAAGAACGCCGCGCGCTCCTCGGGTGCCAGCCGCTCGAGCATGTGCAGGAACGCGACCGAAAGATCGCTGGCCAGCTCGGCCGCCGTCTCGGGCGTTCGCTCGTCGACCTCCACGATCGGCTCCGGCAGCCACCAGCCGACGTACGCCTCGCGCTCGGCCTTTGCGGCGCGCAGGCGGTCGATGGCCAGCCGCGTGACGACCGTGACGAGCCACGCCTCGGCGGACTGCAAGGCAGCATGGTCGGCCGCGCTCCAGCGCAGCCATGCATCCTGCAACACGTCTTCGGCGTCGGCGCGAATGCCGAGCATGCGGTAGGCGATGCCGAAGAGGCGCGGTCGCAGCGCGGCAAAGGAATCGGGGGTCGACATCGGCGTCTCCGTGGCAGTCTACCCATGCAAGACGGATGGCGGCAGCGGTTTGTGACAGGGTCCGACTAACGCCCGCCGCCACCCAGCGACGACGCCAGCTGCCGCGCCGTCCGCGCGCCGGCGCCCTTGCCGGTGACCGCGACCGCCGGCGGGTACGCCAGCATCCGCTGGAACACCGCCCGCACGTCTTCTTCGCCGAGGCTGTCGATCATGGCCATCGACTCATGCATCGGCGTGACGGTGCCGCTCGCGAAGAGCTCTTCGACCGCGTGCTCCATCGTGGCGTAGGTCCGTTCAGCGGCGCGCACGCGCGACACGGTCAGCTGGTTCTTCGCGCGCTCCAGGCCCACCGGGTCGATCGCCATGGCTTGCTCGCGCAGCAGCTTGCCTGTAGCGGCGCCAAGCGCATCGAGCTTGTCTGGCGTGGTGATGGCGTGCACCACGAAATTGGCCCAGGCGTCGCCGCTGTCCATCATCGAATATGCGGTGTAGGCCAGGCCGAACCGCTCGCGTACCGTGTCGACCAGTGGCGAAGACATCCCTTCGCCGAAGAGATGGGACGCCAGCGAAGCCGCCAGGCGCCAGCGCTGCTGCGACAGCTCGACATCGCGCGGGGGCACCATCGGGTAGGCGATGTTCACGAAGGCTTGCGACACGCCCGTGAAGCGCTGCCCCAGCGCCTGGCCGACATACTTTGCAGGCGCCGGCACGCCGGGCGCCGACACGTCCGTCGACCGGGGCATCGCCGCAAACAGGTCGCCGGCGAGCGCCAGCCAGGCATCGACGTCGAAGTTGCCGGCCGCGGCCACGACGGTTTTGTCGGCAGCGTGGTGGCGCTGCACATGGCCGACCAGGTCTTGTCGGGTAAAGCCCTCGATGTTGGCGACCGTGCCGATCACCGGCATGCCCATCGGGTCGTCGCCCCAGATGGCGCGGTCGAGCAGGTCATGCGAGGCGTCCTGCGGGTCCTCTTCGTACTCGATGGCCTCCTGGCGGATCACTTCCAGCTCGCGCGCCAGTTCGCTGTCGGGAAAGGTGCTGTTGAGCACGATGTCGGCCGTCATGCGCAGCAACTGCCCGGCGTGCCGCCCCAGGCCGGTCATGAAGTAGCCGGTGGTGTCCTTGCCCGTGAACGCGTTGACGTCCGCGCCCAGCCGCTCGGCATCGAGGTTGATAGCCTGCACGGTGCGCGTGGTGGTCCCCTTGAACGCCATGTGCTCCAGCACATGGCCGATTCCGTTCGTCTTCGGCGTCTCGTTGCGCGAGCCGACGCGCAGGAACACACCCACGCTGGCGCTCAGGACGTGGGGCATGGGGATGGCGAACAGCCGAACCCCGTTGGGCAGCGTGCGCAGGGTTGCGATGTTGTCGAGGATGCGCGTTCCTTGGACCATGGGTGAGCAGCGAGTCGTTACGAGCCCACACGGTAGCAGCTTGGTCGGCGTAACCTCCGTGGCGTGCTGACCCAAGGAGAAAAAGCGATGCTGCAGCAATACCCCATGTATGCCTACATCCCGGCGAAAGACATTGCGCGCGCGCGCCGGTTCAATGAGGACAAGATCGGGCTGCGCGCCAAGGAAGAAACCAACGGCGGCGTGGTCTACGAGTTCGGCGTCGGCACCGCTGCCTTCCTCTACCTCACGCCGAACGCAGGCACGTCGCGGGCGAGCCAGGCTTTCTGGTCGGTGCCGGACGTGGATGCGGCCATCCAGTCCCTGAAGGCGCGCGGCGTGGAGTTCGAGCGATACGACGACATGCCCGGCGAGCGCAGCGCCCAAGGCGCCATCACCGCCGGTGGCGCCAAGGCGGCTTGGTTCAAGGACAGCGAGGGCAACATCATGGCGCTGATACAGACGCTGTCGAAAGGGTGAGCGGGGTCAGACGCTGCGCCAGATTTCAGCCACAGGGGTACGCATATGAAATCCACACTCGTTCCAGGCCTGCGCTTCCAGCACCGCTTCGTGGTCCCCGCCGCGAAAACCGTTCCTGCCCTCTATCCGGAGTCCGAGGACTTCCGGGCCATGCCTGAAGTCTTTGCCACCGGCTTCCTGGTGGGCTTCCTCGAATGGGCCTGCATCCTCGCCATCAAGCCGCATCTCGACTGGCCCGAAGAGCTGACCTTGGGCACCCACATCGACGTGAGCCATGAGTCGGCTACGCCAGCGGGACTGGAAGTCACTGCAGACGTCGAGTTGCTCGCCGTCGAGGGCAAGAAGCTCACCTTCGCCGTGCAGGCCCACGACGGCGTCGACCGCATTGCAGCGGGCCGGCATGAACGCTTCATCGTGAATCGTGCGAAGTTCGACGCCCGGATGGCTGCGAAAGGCAAGAGCTAGCGGCAGGTCCTAAGTCGGTGCGTCGCTCTTGCCGCCGTGCTTGCCCGGCTGCCAGCCCACCGGGCCGATGGTGCGCTGCGCCACATCGATCGCCAGCGGCTCCAGCGTCGTGGCCATGGTGTCGTTCCAGCGGTTCAGGTACCCGAACAGCGCGATCGACGCCACGATCTCCACGATCTGGCCGTCGTCGTAGTAGTTCTTCAGGTCATCGAAGTCCGCGGCCGATGCCTCGTTGGGCTGGCGGCCCGCCTTGAACCCGAGGCGAACCGCCGCGCGCTCGGCAGGCGTGAACAACGGGCTCTCTTCGAAATTCGCCAGCGCGGCAATCTTCTCGTCGGACGCCTGGTAGATGCTGGAAAGATTCGCCATGTGCGACTGGCAGTACAGGCAACCGGACGCGAGGCTGCTGGCCAGGCTCACCAGCATCTTCGTCTCGTGCGGCACGGTGCCTTCGTACAGCACCGCCTGGTTGAGTGCCATGAACGCGCGCACGATGTCGGGCCGGCGCACCATGGTCATGATGCTGTTGGGCGTGAAGCCGCGCGTGCGGCGGTAGTGCTCGAAGCGCTCGCGGATGTCCTGGGCTTCGACTTGTTCGAGGGGGACGGGGGCGAGGTGGGACATGGGAGGTCGTGGTGGCAGGGGTTAGGGATGTTATGCCTGAATGGCTGCTCCTGGCCGAGAGCGGACGTTGACGTGCCGTCAGGCTCCGAAGAGTGAACGTCTGCTGCAGACTGGGGGCGGACGGTCAGCGTTTGGACACCCTATGGCGGCAGTCGCCGATACCTGACATTGGCCGACGTGCGCGGCAAAAGATCCTTGCCGCCGAAAGCGGACCTACTCTAGGCAGAGAAGGATCCACGTGCTCTGATTGGCCTATCGGAAGTCAAGCATCAAGCATCTCCCTGACCGCGCGGTGGTCCCGCGATCAAAAGCGGCCGCAGCGATTGGCGGTGCCATGGGCCCGGCAGTCGAGATCCGCTAAAGGTTAAACTCAGCCCGGACGTCAGCTTCAAACTGACTCGCTTTGCTCGCGCCTGCAATAGTCTTGTTCGCACCGTCTCTCTTGGACAGAAACGCAGCACGGATCGCACGGAGCAATTTGCCTTCATCGGAGGGCGTCCAAGATGGGAGCTGACGCCAAGTGGTCGCCCAACGAACAGTAAGCGCCTCGAATAGCTCGGTATTTGCTGCTTGTACCAAGGCCGTACACACACTGCCCGCAGCCTGCAGTTCGGCGTAACCCAGCTTCACCTTGAGGGGGGTTGCGCTTCGCTTCAGGCCCAACTTAATTGCATTCTTTCCTGCGACGATATGACCAGAATGGACGACGGCATGTCGCAACTCGCACAGTTTGTCGTACTCACCAAGCATCAAAGCGAACGTGCCATTGGAACGCACTTGATAACAGGTGAAATTCTGAACTGCCTTGCGGATGCTCTCAGCACTCGAGAACGCATGAAATTCGAAAGCAGAGCGATTCTGCAGTGGTCCCTCGGCCCAAAGCAGTGAGCCAAGCTGAACCTTCTCGTCGGAAGAGTGTGCTTGTGCTACCGGGCAGATGGTAAGTGTGAACCCAAGAATGTCTCGGAAGTAATTTTCGGTCGAAGAAATTAGGCCAACGAACAGCAAGCCCACGACGTCATCCCCATAGGTAGCGATGAAGTTCGGATCAACTCTTGTGAGCGCAGTACTTGTGGCCGCATAAAAGTCGTCGATGGCCGACGGGCGCTTTCGACCGATCGGAGTCACTAAAGTGTTCGCGTCAGGGCACGCAACTCTGCCGATAGACATGCAAGCCGAGTTCCTCCAAGTCATTCGACGAACTCCTCCGCCAACGCCACGATTCTTGCCGCCCAATAGCTACCGATGCGGTCGACTCCAAGCAGAGCCCGGTGCTCCTGGTCATACAAAATGTCTTTTATCTTCCGGATCGAAGACTGTTCCTTGATCTTTTCAATTCGGGCCCTCGTCAGCGGCAACTTGTCGATATCTGCATTCATGAGTGCGAGATACGTCGACGGAGCGGTGAGCGGGCTGCCACACCGAGCGCAAAACTTGGCATCCTCAAAAAGTCGAGGCGTTTGACACACGCTACACGGCGGAAGCGAAAGCGCAAACGGATCCCGTGTACCACCGGTGAGATTCGTCGCTTTCGTACGCGTGAATTCATGGGCGTTCCGCTTCGCAAATGCGGCAACATACTCAGAGACGCTTACGGACTTCGAGCCAACCAATGCATTGGCATCAATCAAGGACGCATAGTGCAGCGAGAAGATCTGAAACCTCCCCTTCTCGCCTCGGCTCACGAGCTCGTCTTTCGGGATGCAAAGACCCGCATACTGAAACAGTGAAAAGACCTTCGACAACTCGTGTGTGAGCTCCTCTGTCGCCAAGGCGATCGAAACGCTCTGCCGATCCGTCGACTTACCCTTGTTGTACGCCTTCACCAGCGCCACAGCGTTCGTAAGGATCGATTCGCCCGTCTCGATGAAACTTCTGTAAACGGGCAGCTTCGCAGAGAGGGACGTGAACAGCTTTCTGGTGTTGGAGAACGACTGCTTGATTGCTCTGAGCACGTCAGTTCGATTCAGATTGATGCCAACCAACTCGCCATCCTTCTCGACGGCGAGCTCATGAAGCATGTTCAATAGAGTCCGAGGTACTCCAAAGGACGCAAAGCTAAGAAGGTCAAGCGACTCCGAGCCAGACATGCTCGCAGTTAGTGCAGGCGGAAAACGTGTCGCGACGAACGAACGCATGAACCCAAGATATTCGTCCCTGTCTGGTTTGATCCAGACGTCGATCTGCTCCGCATCATGTCCGACGTGAAATGATGAAGAGTAGTTCGTTACACCCGGGTATACGGCGGCCTTAGGAGAGATGTACTGCGACTTGATCTGTCTAAAGAAATCGAAGAAATCTCGCTGCTGGTCCACCGAGAATGCATGTGCAGCGTCGTCCAAGAGCAGTACGCACCGAGAGCGATTCAGCTTTTCCGTAGCTCTTAGCAGATCTTCTTCTAGTGAGGGGACCGACAAGGGACGCAGGCTCACCTGTGAAGCATTTGACATCTCCAGCAGGGAGGCCGCTTTGCTAGCTTCCTCCTGGGTTATGGATAACTCAAGGGAGCTTCCCAAGCGCCTCAATGTGTCGTACACGCCAAGGTAAAGCTTCAATAGAACCCACTGGTTGAACCAGTAGGTACCGTCGGTTCCGCTCTTATAAAGAGGCTCGATGGAAAGAGAGCGCTTGTAGTTTACGTAGACAGGAAAGGCAGCATCCGAGCTCGATAGCATCGAGTGGAAGCCTTTCAGCATGAGGGTAGTCTTCCCGCACCCACGCGGTCCGGAGATCAGCTTCGCGCCTCCTTGCGTCAGTTTACGAAGGATCTTGCTTTCGTCCGGGTGTTCCGCATGCCATTCATTGAAGGAATCATCCTCCAGATATTCTGCTTGCTCGACGAAGACTTGTTCGAGTGACATTTTGGTCCAAATGCGCGTGGTATTGGTATGGTAGCGCTGAATGAGGCGGTTGACGTCCCCAGGGAGCTATGGATGGTCTAGTGGCTCCCAGCACGCGCTCCAATCTACTTCCCACATGGTCTCCGCTTACGACCCGTTGTCGTCGGTCGCGCTTCCATAGGGCACGGTGGCTCAATGGCCGCATAGGAGCAGGAGCTGTGACCTTAGCGTTCACCGGCGACCGGCAGCAACCGCTGCGAAGCAGTCATTCTCGAGCGAAGTGGACCGGATGTCTGCTTCCGACCCGAAGCGGACGTGCACGCACTGCTGGCGGTCTTCAATTCGAGGGGTGTTCGCGCTCCACGCCATTAGGTGCTTGCGCGTTTGCGCCGGACGTACCCGATCACGACGTTGTCGGCGACCTTCAACGGGGAGCTGTCCCAAGGCTGCTTCGACTTCGACCATGCCATGATCGCTTCATTGAAGCGCGGGTCGGTCACCACAGGGTAGTAGAAGTGGCGGTGGATTTCCTCGAACCAGCGAACTTGACGATCCTGGGCGGTAGGGACCGACTTGTGACCCCTGAGGAAGCGAATGGTGTACTCGCGATCGATGGGCGCAATCAGCTTAGGAAGTGCGTGAGCGAGTACTTTGGAGTGCGCGACCAACACAGAGCCGCTTCGCATCACTTTCAGTGAGACGAAGCAAGCACGTAGCTTTTTCCAGACGTCTTCATTTGCCTGCGCTGGCCCAACCTGGCGCAGCGCGGTCACTGCCGGCCAGATCTGCCGCAGTGAGGCGAGATATTCGTCGAACCGGTCCATTTTGGCACCCTTCGGACCCATACGGTGCATGCCCCAGGAGGCGAGCATCGCGTATGAGTTTGTTGCGAAGTCCCGCACGTCTTCCCGTCGCGAAGCTTCTAGCGCCGCGAGGTGAAAGTGAAGGCTTGGCCCTGCGAACACGACGCCTTTGTAGAAAGCCGTGTAGTTGCTTTGCAGTCCGCGCAGGACTAGCGTCCGCTTCTCTTCATACATACCTGCTCCCGGCACCCTCGCCTCAAACAGTAGGAATACATCGTAGCCCCACCGGGGCTTGACGCAGGCGAGTTCGGCGTCATTGTCCGAGTGAGGGTCGCGGAGAGTAGTCCGCTTCCGCCCGAAAGCCGACAATGCCCTGCCCACCAAAGGAACACCCCATGAGCGCATTCGTCATCTTCGACGTCGAGATCCGCGACCCAGCCCGCTACCAGGAGTTCATGCAGGGGGTCAAGCCGGCACTGGAAGAAGCTGGCGCACGGTACCTGGCCCGAGGCGGTGCGCACAAGGTCTACGAGGGAGACTGGGAGCCCAGGCGCATCGTGATCCTCGAGTTCCCGTCTGTTGCGGCCTGGGAGGCGTTCTATGAGGGGCCGGTCTACCAGGGCTTGAAGTCGATCCGCGACCAATGCAGTTCGGCGCGACTGGTCAGCGTCGAAGGGCTCGCGTCCTGATCTGAGGCCGCCATGCCAGACCTCCCCAGCAGCCCCGCTGCCGAACGCAACAAGGACCCCATCCTTGCCCACCTCAAACACATCCTGGGCGAGCAAGGCGCGGCCCTGGAGATCGCGTCGGGAACCGGCCAGCACGCCGTCTGGTTCGCTGCCGCCCTGCCCGGCTGGACCTGGCAGCCAACCGACGCGGACCCAACGATGCTGCCCGTCATCACGCAGCGCCTCGCGCAGTCCGGCTTGGCCAACGTGCTGCCGCCCGTTCAACTGGACGTGACGGCACCCGAGTGGCCGCCCGCCTTGGCAACGTTCGACGCGATCTTCTGCGCCAACATGCTGCACATCTCACCGTGGAGCGCCTGCATGGGCCTGGTGGCGGGCGCCGGCCGTCACCTCGCACCGGCAGGCATGCTGGTCACCTACGGTCCTTACTTCGAATCGGGCGTGGACCCGGCGCCGAGCAACCTCGCCTTCGACGAGAGCCTGCGCTCGCGCGATCCTTCCTGGGGCATCCGCCAGCTGGACGAGGTGGCCGCCGAGGCACGGCGCAGCGGGCTGGAACTGGCGCAACGGCACGCCATGCCTGCCAACAACCTGCTGCTGGTCTTCACGTCTTTACGCAGCGCCGGCACGTGGCACACTTGACGCACGCCCGGCCCGGAATCGGGTCGCTAGCAGCCTTTAAAGGAGATGCCGATGCTGACGATGGAGAAGACGGCTGAGTACGTGAAGCGCTGGGTCGCCGCTTTCGAGTCGAAAGACCTGGACCGTGTGCTGGCGTTCTACACCGACGACGTGATCTTCCATTCCCCGCTGGTTGCGCGGCTCAGCCATGACCCCAGCGGCACCGTGCGCGGCAAGGAAGGGCTGCGCGCGTACGTGAAGAAGGGCTTCGAGGTGTTCGACCACATCAACTTCACCGTGCTCGACGTGCTTCGCGGCGTCGACAGCATTGCGATCCACTACAAGGGCATCACAGGCACGCATGTGGTCGAGGTGCTGTTCTTCGACGCGGACGGCATGGTCCGCGAGTCTTACGTGCACTACGCGACTCCCCAGTAGCGGGCGCACGGGTCACCATGGCCGGCCACTGCCATCAGGCAGCCTCGGCGCGTTCCCCGACCTCTTCGCCGAGGTACCCTCCGCTCTGGTGCGCCCACAACTTCGCATAAATCCCCCCGCGCTCCAGCAGCTCGCGGTGGCTGCCCTCCTCCACCACCTTCCCCTGGTCCAGCACCACCAGCCGGTCCAGCGCCGCAATGGTCGACAGCCGGTGAGCGATCGCAATCACCGTCTTGCCCTCCATCAGCCCGCGCAGGCTCGCCTGGATGGCCGCCTCCACTTCCGAGTCCAGCGCGCTCGTCGCCTCGTCCAGCAGCAGGATGGGCGCGTCCTTCAGCATCACCCGCGCAATCGCCACCCGCTGGCGCTGCCCGCCCGATAGCTTGACCCCGCGCTCGCCCACCTGCGCGTCATAGCCCTTGCGCCCCTTGCGGTCGGACAGCCCTTGGATGAACTCGTGCGCCTGCGCGCGCCGGGCCGCGGCCAGCATCTCGTCTTCCGATGCGGCGGGCCTGCCGTAGGCGATGTTGTCGCGCACCGAGCGGTGCAGCAACGACGTGTCCTGCGTGACCATGCCGATGTTCGCGCGCAGGCTGTCCTGCGTCGCCTTCGCAATGTCCTGCCCGTCCACCAGGATGCGCCCGCCGTCCACGTCGTAGAAGCGCAGCAGCAGGTTCACCACCGTCGACTTGCCGGCGCCCGAGCGCCCGATCAGCCCCACCTTCTCACCCGGTCGCACGGCCAGGCAGAAGTCCTGGAACAGCTGCGTCTTGCCGCCGTACGAGAAGCTCACGTGGTCGAAGCGCACCTCACCGCGCGTCACCTGCAGCGGCACGGCTTCGGGCGCGTCGAGCACATGGCGCCGCTTGGTCAGCGTGGCTATGCCGTCCAGCACGGTGCCCACGTGCTCGAACAGGCCCGCCAGCGACCACATCACCCAATGCGACAGCCCGCCGATGCGCAGGCTCATGGCCGTCACCGCGGCGATGGCGCCCGGCCCCACGGCGCCTTTGCTCCACAGCCACAGCGACTCGCTCACCGCCGCCAGCGTGAGCAGCACCACCAGCGTGTGGTTGACGATCTCGAAGGCGGTGATCAGCCGGTTCTGCTCGTAGCCGATCTCGCCCGACTCGGCCAGCGCCTGCCGCAGGAAGGCGGACTCGCGCTGCGTGTGCGAGAACAGCTTCACCGTGGTGATGTTGGCATAGGCATCCGATATGCGGCCCGTCACCAGCGCCTTGGCATCCGCATAGGCCTTGCCGATGCGCGCCAGCCGCGGCACGAAGTACGCGCACGACAGCGCATACAGGGCCAGCCACACGAGGAAGGGGATCGTCAGGCGCAGGTCGAACACGGCCGCCATCGCGATGAAGGTGACGAAGTAGACCACCATGCCGATCAGCACTTCGACGGTGATGAAGATCACCTCGCGCACCGCCAGCCCGGTCTGCATCACCTTGGTGGTGATGCGGCCGGCGAATTCGTCGGCGTAGAAGGCCATGCTCTGGCCCAGCATCAGCCGGTGGAAGTTCCAGCGCAGCAGGAAGACGAAGTTCATCGCCAGCGTCTGGCGCTTGACGAAAGCCTCCAGCGCCACGGCGGCCACGCTGGCCACCAGCACCGTGGCAAAGGTGGCCAGCGCCGGCCCGCGCACCTCCAGGAAGCGCTCGGGCGGGGTCTGCGCCACCCAGTCGACCACCTGCCCCAGCACCGAGAACAGCCACGCCTCGAAGCCCGCCACCAGCGCGCCCAGGACGGCAAGGGCCAGGATGTAGAAGCGCAGGCCCCCTTGGGTGCAGGCCCACATGAACGAGAAAAAGCCGGCCGGCGGGTGCGCCGGCTCGGTTTCCGGGAAAGGGTGCAGCAATTGCTCGAACAGGCGGAACAAACGGGGTCTCCAAGGCGGCGGGGGCGCCATCATCGCAGAATGAGCGTATAAGCATTCACAAAGGTGCCAGTGCACCGCTTCGGCCGCGCGTTTCCGCCTGAGCAACATTCGCGTTTCCCCAAAGGCCGGCGATGTCCCCCACAGTTCCACTCTCCCCCCATCCGTCCCCTGCGGCCGGTGCAGCGCCGGACATCACGGAAGTCAACCGCCAGGAGGCGTTGCTCAAGGCGGGTGCGCTGCAGAGCGCCATCTTCAACAGCGCCAACTTCTCCAGCATCGCCACCGACGCCAAGGGCGTCATCCAGATCTTCAATGTGGGCGCCGAAAGGATGCTGGGCTACGCCGCTGCCGACGTGGTGAACAAGATCACGCCGGCCGACATCTCCGACCCCCGCGAGCTGATCGCACGCGCCAAGGCCTTGAGCGTCGAACTCGACGCCACCATCAACCCCGGCTTCGAGGCCCTGGTGTTCAAGGCCCTGCGCGGCATCGAGGACATCTACGAGCTGACCTATATCCGCCAGGACGGCAGCCGCTTCCCGGCAGTCGTCTCGGTCACGGCGCTGCGCAACGACCACGATGCGATCATCGGCTACCTGCTGATCGGCACGGACAACACGGCGCGCAAGGCGGCAGAGGCGGCCCTCGCCAAGGCCGGCGCCTTGCAAAGCGCCATCTTCAACAGCGCCAATTTCTCCAGCATCGCCACCGACGCCAAGGGCGTCATCCAGATCTTCAATGTGGGGGCTGAACGGATGCTGGGATACACGGCAGCGGAGGTGATGAACAAGATCACGCCGGCCGACATCTCCGACCCGCAGGAAGTGATTGCCCGCGCCAAGGCGCTCAGCGCCGAGCTGGGCGCGTCCATCGCGCCGGGCTTCGAGGCGCTGGCGTTCAAGGCCCTGCGCGGCATCGAGGACATCTACGAGCTGACCTACATCCGCAAGGACGGCAGCCGCTTCCCGGCGGTCGTCTCCGTCACGGCGCTGCGCGACGACCAGGGCGCGATCATCGGCTACCTGCTGATCGGCACCGACAACACGGCGCGCAAGCAGGTGGAAGAAGAGCGCAAGAGGCTCGACCAGCGGCTGCGGGACCAGCAGTTCTACACCCGCTCGCTGATCGAATCGAACATCGACGCGCTGATGACCACCGACCCCTTCGGGATCATCACCGACGTCAACAAGCAGATGGAGGCGCTCACCGGCTGCTCGCGCGACGAGCTGATCGGCGCGCCGTTCAAGGGCTGCTTCACCGACCCGGACCGGGCCGAAGCAGGCATCCGCCAGGTGCTGAGCGAGAACAAGGTCACCAACTACGAACTCACCGCGCGCGCCAGGGACGGCCGGCAAACCGTGGTGTCGTACAACGCCACCACCTTCTACGACCGCAACCGCATCCTGCAAGGCGTGTTCGCCGCGGCGCGCGACATCACCGAGCGCAAGCTCCTCGACCAGGTCCTGCAGGAGAACAACGTCGAACTGCAGGCTGCCAAGCTGGCCGCGGAGCAGTCCAACCTGGCCAAGTCGGACTTCCTGTCGAGCATGAGCCATGAGTTGCGCACGCCGCTCAACGCGATCCTGGGGTTTGCCCAGCTCATCGACACCGGCTCGCCGCCGCCCACGCCCGAGCAGAAGCGCAGCATCGACCAGATCCTCACGGGGGGCTGGTACCTGCTGGAAATGATCAGCGAAATCCTCGACCTCGCCCTGATCGAGTCGGGCAAGGTGTCGATGTCGCTCGAACCGGTGTCGCTGGACGTCGTGCTGCACGCATGCCGGGACCTGATGAAGCCCCAGGCCCAGAAGCGCAGCATCCAGCTGACGTTTCCGCGGCTCGAAGTGCCCTGCTTCGTCCTGGCCGACCAGACCCGCATCAGGCAGGTGCTGATCAACCTGCTGTCCAACGCCATCAAGTACAACAAGCCGGGCGGCACTGTGGTGGTGGAGTACGTGCTGAGCGAGCTGGGCACCATTCGCATCTGCGTGCGCGACACCGGGGAGGGCTTGACGCCCGGGCAGCTCGCGCAGCTGTTCCAGCCGTTCAACCGCCTCGGCAAGGAGAACGGCACGGAAGAAGGCACGGGCATCGGGCTGGTGGTGACCAAGCGGCTGGTCGAACAGATGGGCGGCGCCATCGGTGCGCAAAGCATCGTCGGGGTGGGCAGCGTGTTCTGGATCGACCTGGACCTGACGGCCGCGCCGCAGCCCGTGCAAGCCGAAGCCGAGACCGCAACGCAGGAATGCCCACCGGTCCTTGCGGGCGCGGCGCGGCGCACGCTGCTCTATGTGGAAGACAATCCGGCCAGCCTGGAGCTGGTCGAACAACTCGTGTCGCGCCGCCCGCACGTGAGCTTGATCAGCGCGGTGGACGGCAAGCAGGGTATCGAGCACGCACGCACCTTCCTGCCGGAGGTGATCCTGATGGACATCAACCTGCCGGGCATCGGCGGCCTGGATGCCATGAAGATCCTGCGGGCCGATCCCGCGACTGCGCACATCCCGATCATCGCGATCAGTGCCAATGCGATTCCGCGCGACATCGACCGGGCCCTGGCGGCCGGCTTCTTCCGCTACCTCACCAAGCCCATCAAGGTCAACGAATTCATGGCTGCGCTCGACCTGGCGTTGGCCCTGCCGCTGGAGGCTGCCGAACCGGCCTGAGCGCTAAGCAGGAGAGCGCGGCGATACAATATCGCATTGCAAACGACATAGCGACGATACAATTGCCAGACCCTAGCGACTCGACGATCCTGGCCCTGGCGGGAACAACGTCCCGCCTCGCAGGCACCGCGGCACGGGTCACCGGCCTGTCGCGCGTGGCCGTGTCGCGCCGCATCAAGCGTCTCGCCGACGCCGGCTACCTGGAGCGCCATGGCACCGGCACGCGCCAGACCTATTCCCCTGGCGCCAACCGCTTCTGGACCCTGACGCTGCCGGTGGAAGCTATCCAGGCCGCCGGCGGCGAGTCGGGCATCTGGGAAGCCCATATGGACCAGGTGGTGCGCGGCTTGCCTGCCAACGTGGCGAACATGGCCAACACCTGCTTCACCGAGATGCTCAACAACGCCATCGACCATTCGCAGGCCAGTGAGGTGTGCATGGGTGCCCATTTGCACAGCGCTCGCCTGCAGATGGCGGTGATGGACAACGGCGTGGGCATCTTCCGCAAGATTGCCAATGCCAGCCAGCTCTTCGACGTGCGGCTCGCCGTGCTCGAGCTTGCCAAGGGGAAGTACACAACGGCCCGCGAAGGGCACTCCGGCATGGGCATCTTCGTGGTGTCCCGGATGCTCGACGGGTTCATGGTGCATTCGGGCGGGCTGTCCTTTGCGCCGCGGACCCCGCCGGGTGTGGACCTGGGCTTCTCGTGGATAGCTCCGCAGCGCTACGCGGACGGCACCGTTGTCCTGATGGATCTCGATACGGCTACCGGCCGCACCGCCCAATCGGTTTATGACAAGTACTTTTCTCCCGACGAAGTCGGCGGTGATGCGTTTCACACAACCGAAGTTCCGGTCAAGCTGGCGCAGTTGAGCAGCCAGTTGACGTCGCGCTCCCAGGGCAAGTGGGTGGTGGAGCGGGCGCCGCAATTCAAGACGGTGATCCTGGACTTCGAGGGCGTGCAGATGGTGGGCCAGGCCTTCGTCGACGAAGTCTTCCGCGTCTTTGCCACAGCGCACCCTGAGGTGGAGCTTGTCCCGCGCCATGTCGAGCCGGAGGTTGCGCGCATGATCAAGCTGTTCGCGCCGCACGTGGCGATGGAATGATCGCTATCGCAGCGCCTGCCGCGCCGCGGCGATAAAGGGCTCGGTAAACGGGCTATGCAGGTCGTGGCGGCGGCACACCGCCACGTCGAAGCCTTCGGTGACGCCCGTGAGCTTGCGGAACACCACGCCCGGCGGCGCGCCGACCGTCGCGCACAGCGGCACCAGCGCATAGCCTTCGCCCGCGAGCACCAGCGCCAGCGCGGCGTGCACGGTCTCGACCCGCTCCACCACCTGCATGGTCACCTGATGACGCCGCAGCAGCCCCGTGACGAGCGAGGTGTCGGAGTCGTCCTTCAGCGTGGGCAGCGCAATCAGCTTCTGGCCCTGCAGCCGCTGCATAGGCACCGAAGCCAGGCGCGCCAGCGGCGTGCGCGCCGGCATCGCCAGCCGCAGCGGCTGCATGCCGACGATGGTGCTGGTGATGTCCGGGCGCTGCAGCGGCGGCATGCACAGGCCGACGGCCACCTTGTGGTCGACGATCTGCGCTTCGTAGGTGGCCGCGCTCATCTCGACGAACTGCAGTTCGACCTCGGGCAGCGCGCGGTGCAGCAACGGCACCAGCTTGGGCAGCACCGCGTAGCCCAGCGAGAACATGTAGCCCACCGCCAGCCGCCCGCGCCGCCCGGCGCCGACTGCCCGCGCGGCCTCGAAGCCTTCGCGCGCCAGCGCCAGCGCCTCGCGGGCGCGTGCGAACAGCGCGCTGCCCGCGTCGGTCAGGCGCATGCCGCTCGGCTCGCGCACGAACAGCGGCGTGCCCAGCTGCGCTTCCAGGTTGCGGATCTGCACCGACAGCGGCGGCTGCGCCATGTGCAGCCGCTCGGCTGCCTTGCCCACGCTGCGCGTCTCCGCCACGGCGACGAAATAGCGCAAGCTCTTGAGGTCGATGGCCATACGATTTCGGTATGGGCGGATTGTGAACCAGTATTGGACCGGCCGCCACGCCGCTGGCACGCTTGGCCGCATGTCCGATGAACTGTGCTTCTGGCCCGCCGTCCGGCTGCGCGATGCGATCGCCCGGCGCGAGGTCTCGCCCGTCGAAGTGACCCGCGCGGTGCTGGACCGCGCGGCGCGGCTGCAGCCCAAGCTCAACTGCTTCATCACGCTGTGCCCCGACGAGGCCATGCGCGACGCCAAAGCCGCCGAGCAGGCCGTCATGCGGGGCGAGGCCAATGGGCTATTGCACGGCATTCCCTACGCCTGCAAGGACCTGGTGAACACGCGCGGCGTGAAGACCACCTTTGGCTCGCTGCTGTTCGCCGGCAACGTGCCCGCCGAAGACGCGGTGGCGACGGCCCGGTTGCGCGAGCACGGCGCCATCCTCATCGGCAAGACCACCACCTCGGAGTTCGGCGCCAAGTGCCTGACCGATGCGCCGCTGTTCGGCCGCACGCGCAATGCCTGGCATTCAGGGCGCACCAGCGGTGGCTCCAGCGGTGGCGCCGCGGTGGCAGTGGCCACCGGGCTCGCGCCGATCGGCGTCGCCACCGACGGCGGCGGCTCCACCCGCATCCCGGCTGCCTGCAACGGCGTGGTCGGCCTGAAGCAGTCGATCGGGCTGGTGCCGCATTCGCAGGCCGAGGACGTGATCGGCAACCTCACTTACGTCACGCCGATCTCGCGCACCGTGGCGGACACGGCGCTCATGCTGCAGGCGATGGCCGGCGAGCATGCCTGCGACCCGTGGTCCACCGGCGCGCGCAGCCATGACTACCTGCGGGCCACGCGTGCGGCGGCCCACCTGCGCGGCAGGCGCATCCTGTTCGCCGCCGTGCCACCCGGGAAGCCGATCGCCGCCGACGTGGCAGCTTCGTTCGCGGCTGCCGTGCAGTTGCTGCAAGACCTGGGCGCGCAGGCCAGCGAGATGCCGGCGACAGCGTTCGACGTCGAGCCGCTCTGGCGCATCATCAACCACACGGTGTGGAAGGCGCGCTTCGGCCAGATGGCGCAGGAGCACCCGGACCGCCTCAGCCCCTCGCTGCTGCAGCAGCTGGAGCTGGCCAACGACTACACCGCGGTCGACTACCAGAACGCCAACTTCGACCGCACGCGCCTCTTCCGGCACGTGCAGGAGCTGCTGCGCGAGCACGACTTCATCGCAGTGCCCACGCTGTCGCGCACCGCACTGCCTATCGACCAGGACCTGTTCGGCGCACTCGACATCGACGGCCGCTCCTACGACGAAGTGCGGGCCAACTGGTTCCCCTGGACCATGCCCTTCAACCTGACCGGCCACCCCGCCATCACCGTGCCCTGCGGCCTGGACCGCGACGGGCTGCCGATCGGGCTGCAGCTGGTGGGGCGCCTGCGCCACGAGGCGGACCTGCTCGCCGCGGCGGCCGTGTTCGAGGCGTCACGCGACCTGGTTTCCCGTTGGCCCGACGTGGAGGTGCAAGCATGAGACGATTCCGCCGATTTCTCCTTGCGGCTGCGCTCGCGAGCGTCGCCGCCGCCGGCCCGGCCGCTGCACAGGCCGTCAACCCGGCCGGCGCGCAGCCGCTGCGGCTGGTGGTCGGGTTCCCGCCCGGCGGCGCACTGGACACGCTGGCGCGCGCGCTGGCCGAGCAGTTGCGCCTGGGGGGCGAGGAGCAGGTGCTCGTGGAGAACCGCCCCGGCGCATCCACGCGCATCTCCATCGAGCACGTGAAGCGCGCTGCGCCCAACGGCCGGACGGTGCTGCTGTCGTCCAACGCGCCGTTGATCCTGTTTCCGATGACGTACCGGCAGCTGGCATACGACGTCGACCGTGACTTCATCCCGGTGGCCCACCTGGCCGAGGTACCCACCGTGATTTCGGCGGGCGCGGACCGGCCGTACAAGACCCTGCAGGAATACGTGCGCTGGGTACGCGCCAACCCCGCGCAAGGAAGCGTGGGGCTCACCAACCTCGGCGGCTTCCTGCACTTCGCCACCCTCGGCATGGCCAAGAGCGTGGGCGTCGAGCTGAAACCGGTGGCGTACAAGGGCGGTGCGCCGCTGGTGGCCGACCTGGTCGGCGGGCATGTGCCCCTGAGCACCGACGCCATGGGCAGCCAGCTGGAGTTGCACCGCGCCGGCAAGGTGCGCATCCTGGCTGTCTCGGGCACGCGCCGCAACGCGCTGCTGCCCGACGTGCCCACGGCGCGCGAGGCCGGCATCGATGCTTTCGATCATGCCAATGCTTCCTTCAGCGCCTTCGTTCCCGCGGGCACACCGCCCGACGTGGTGCAGGCGCTCGAGCGGGCCTTCGTGGCCGCGATGCAGCGGCCCGAAGTCAAGGCGCTGATGGCGCGGACCGGCCTGGAAGCCACCGGCCTGCCCGGTGCCACCGTGAGCCGTGTGCTCGCCACCGAGCGCAATTTCTGGCGTCCCCTGGTGCAAGCCTCGGGCTTCCGCAGCGAAGAGTAAGGAGATTTCGATGAGCAAGATGCCCTCGTGGACGCGCCGCCGTGCAACGGCCGCGCTCCTGTTGTCCGCCTGCGTGGCGCCCGTGGGCCAGGCGGTTGCCGCCACCTACCCCGAACGACCGGTCACCATCGTCTCCGCGTTCCCGGCCGGCGGCATCGTCGACGTGATCGCGCGGCGGCTGGCGCAGAATTTCTCCGAACGCTTCAAGCAGTCCTTCGTGGTCGAGAACCGCACGGGCGCGGCGGGCAGCATCGGCTATTCGGCGGTGGCGCGCGCCGCGCCGGACGGCTACACGCTGGTCATCGCCAGCGGCCCTACCACCATGGCGCCACCCGGCTCGGCGGCTGCGTCGTGGCAGCCGCAAACCGCATTCAGCGGCATCGGCATGATAGGCACCATCCCGCAGGCGATCATCGTCACCAACAGCTTGCCCGCGCGCACCTTGCCCGAGTTCGTCGAGTTGGCCAAGGGCAAGGCGGGCCAGCTCAATTACGGGTCGGCCGGCGCAGGGACCACGCCCTTCTTCACCATGGAACTGCTCAAGAGCCAGCACAAGGTGGGCCTCACGCATGTGCCCTATCGGGGCCAGCCGGAAGTGATGACCGACCTGATTCGCGGCGAGATCGGCGTGACCGCCATGACCGTGCCGCTGGTGCTGCCGCATGTGCAGTCGGGCAAGGTCCGCGCGCTGGCCGTCACCTCGGCGAGCCGGCTGCCGTCGCTGCCGGACGTGCCTACGGTGGCCGAGCAGGGCATGCCGGGCCTGGCCATCTCCAACTGGTTCGCGCTCATGGGGCCGGCCAAGCTGCCGCCCGAAGTGGTCTCCACGCTCGCAGCGGCATTGGCCGATGCGCTGGCCGCGCCGGACGTGCGCGCCAGCCTGGGCGAGCTGGGCCTGGTGATCCAGCCTTCGAAGCCGGCCGACACACTGGCTTTCGTGCAATCGGACCTGGCGCGCTGGATCGCGATGGCAAGCTCACTGGAAGCCAGGAAATGAAGGGCGACCTTTCGCAACTCACGGCGCACGCCATGCCCGCCGGCATGGACCAGGCCGAATGGCAACTGCGCTGCGACCTGGCGGCGTGCTACCAGCTGACCGACCTGTACGGCATGTCGGACCTGGCATCGACGCACATCTCGGTGGCGCTGCCGGGGCCCGCGCACCACTTCCTGGTGAACCCGCTGGGCACCTTCTTCGACGAGATGACGGCATCGGCCCTGCTCAAGGTCGACCTGGACGGCCGTGTGGTGCAAGGCGACCCGGCGCTGCTCAACCCCGCCGGCTTCGTGATCCACAGCGCCATCCACATGGCACAGACCGACCTGGTGTGCGTGATGCACAGCCACACGCGAGCCAACAACGCCATCGCGATGCAGGCCGGGGGACTCAGGCCGCTGAGCCAGAAGGCCTGCGTGATGATGGACTTCCTGGGCTACCACGACTACGAAGGCGCGGCGCTCGACGAGGACGAGCGCGAGCGCCTGGTGCGCGACCTCGGCCCCGAAGGCCGCGTGCTGGTGCTGCGCAACCACGGCGCGCTGACGGTGGGCCGCAGTGTCGGCGAGGCCTTCTGCTGGATGCTGCGGCTGGAAACCGCGTGCCAGTTCCAGATCGACGGCCAGGCGGGCGGCGGGCCGTTGCACGAGCTGTCCGAAGCCACTATCGCCCACACCCGCGCGCAGGGCCGCAAGATGCTGGGCCCGGGCGGCTTCATGGAAGTCGGCCGGCTGGAGTGGCCGGGCCTGGTGCGCAAGCTGGAACGCGAGCGCGGCAGCTCTTACCGCAGCTGAGGGCTCACAGGATCGAGAACGAGATGGACTTCGCGACAGCGTCGCGGATGTGCCGGATGCGTTCGCGATTGAGCTGCTCCGCCGCATCGGCGTCGCCGCGCGCCACCGCTTCGAGCAGGGCTTCGTGCTCGCGGATCGCGGCTTCCATGCGGCCCGGCAGCATCGCGGTGCGGCTGCCGGTGAGGCGCAGCCGGTTCTCGATGGCCAGCACCAGTTCGGCCAGCGTGTTGCTGCGGCAGCATTCCACCAGCGCACGCCGGAACCCCAGCGCGTGCTCGAGGTAGGCCGCCACATCGCCCTTGCGGGCACTCACGGCCAGCAACTGCAGCGACTTCTTCAGCCGCTGCAGGTGCACGCTGTCCATGTTGCGCGCCGCGAGCCGCGCCACCAGGCCTTCGAGCACTTCGCGGATGTCCAGCAGTTCGATCACGTCTTCCGGGCTGAGCCGGGTGACCGTCACGCCGACGAAGGGCGTGCGGGTGACCAGCCGCTCCACTTCGAGCTGGCGGATGGCTTCGCGGATCGGCGTGCGGCTGACCTCGAGTTCGGCGGCCAGGTCCTGTTCGGTGAGCTTGGCGCCCGGCTTCAGCTCGCCGGACAGGATGGCGGCGCGGATGCGCTCGCAAACCTGTTCGGCCGACAAGGGCTGCGGCCCCCGTTTGCGCAGTGCGCTGGACTTCTCGGACGTCATGCAAGCTTTATACAAGACCTTCCGGCGGCGGCTCGGCGTACTCGGGCGCGGTGGCGGGCATCTGCAGCACCAGCAGGTGCAGCCCGCCGGGGCCGGCGGCGCCATCGCGCGTTGCCTCGCCGGGCGACAGGTAGCGGCTTTCCCAGGCCTGCAGCCGCGCCTGCGGCGTGTCGAGCGCGCCGGCCAGCAACAACTGGAACTGGCCCGCACCGCGCGGCGCGGGCAATTCGAGTGGCGTGCCGGGCGGCAGTTGCAGCGCGAAAACCTCCAGGTCTTCCTGCAGTTCGATCAGCTGCACGCGCCGCACCGAGGGCAAAGCGGCCAGCGCCTCGGCCGACAGTGGCTCATGCACCGGCCCTTGCGCATGGCGCTTCGGCCCGCGCTTGAGCTGGTCGCGTGCCAGCGGCAGGAAGTGGGCGCCGGTTTCGTACGCGGCGCGAATCGTGAAGTAGCTAAGGCCCCCCGCACCCGCCACCAGCGGGCCGTAGCCGGTATAGGCACCGGCGTAGTGCACCGACCCCGGACCCACGGCGTGCGGGCCCAGCGTGCCCGCACCTTGCTTCACCACCTGGAACTGGTTGTGCGTGTGGAAGTGCGGCGCCAGCACGGCGTGCGGCGGCTGCTCCACCAGGAAGACGGTGGGCGCCAGCCCCGGGCCGCAGCCGCCCTGCATCCATTCGCTGCGATGGAAGCTGAACCCGTTGTCCAGCGCGCGCTGGTGCCGCGTCTGCTGCGCCAGGGCCGCGGAACCCAAGGCGATCATCGCGTCACTCCAGGCGCGCGCCGGAGTTCTTGACCACGCCGGCCCAGCGCTCGACTTCGCCACGCACGAACGCCTTGAACTCGGCGGCCGAACTCGGGCGCGGGCGCCCGCCCAGGCCCACGATGCGTTGCTGGAACTCGGGTGAGCGGACGATGCGCAGGAGCTCTTCGCTCACCTTGTCGACCACGGCCTTTGGCGTGCCGGCCGGCGCCAGCAGGCCGACCCACGGCACCAGGTCGAAGTCGGGCAGGCCGCTTTCGGCCACGGTGGGCACCGTGGGCAACACCGAGATGCGCTCGCCCGAACTCACGGCGATGGCGCGCACGCGGCCACCCGCGAGGAAGGGTTGCGCAGCGCCATAGGCATCGAACGACACATGCACCTGGCCCGCGGCCAGGTCGGTGAGCGACTTGGCGGCGCCCTGGTAGGGCACGTGCGTCAGCGTCATGCCAGTGCGCCGGGCCAGCTCCGACATGGCCAGGTGCGACACCGAGCCGTTGCCGGGCGACGAGTAGTTGACTTTGCCGGGCTGGGCCTTGGCGTACGCCACCAGTTCGGCCAGCGACTGGATCGGCAGCGCGCTGTTCACCATCAGTACCAGCGGCGCGTCGTAGATCAGGCCCAGGGGCTCGAAGTCCTTCACGCTGTCGTAGCGCACGTTCTTGTACAGGAACGGGTTGCCGGCCACGGCAGCCGAGGCCGACAGCGTCATGACGCTGCCGTCGGCCGGCATGCGCGAGACCGCGGCCAGCGCGATGCTGCCCGCCAGGCCCGGCATGTTCTCCACGACCAGGTTGCGGCCGATGGCGGGGCCGAGGCGCTCGGCCAGCAGGCGGGCGACGACGTCGACCGATTGCCCGGTGGGATAGCCCACCACCAGTTTGCCTGTGTCCTTCTGCGCGAAGGCGGCGCTGCCGGCGAACAGCAGCGCGACGATGCCGGTACCGACGATACGGCGGATGGTTTGCATTTGCTGCTCCTAGTGCGATGCGCCGAGCATCTGGATGATGGAAGAGAAGTCGAGCCGGCCGCGGCCTGCTGCGCAGTGCATCGCGTAGACGTTGGCGGCGGCCGCGCCCAGCAGGGCCGGCGACTGGCTCGCCAGCGCCGCCTGCTCGGCCAGCCGCAGGTCCTTCAGCATCAGCTCGGACGCGAAGCCGCCTTCGTAGCCGCGGTTGGAAGGCGCCGAGGGCACCAGCCCCGGCTCGGGCGCGTAGCTGGTGAGCGCCCAGCACTGGCCCGACGAGGTCGATGCGATCTCGAAGAACTTGCGCGTGTCCAGCCCCAGCCGTTTGGCCAGGTGCAGCGCTTCGGACACCGCCAGCATGGAGATGCCCGCCAGCATGTTGTTGCAGATCTTGGCGGCCTGCCCGGCCCCGGCATCGCCTGCGTGGATGATGTTCTTGCCCATGGCACGCAACAGGTCCTGCGCACGCTCGAAAGCGGCCACGGCGCCGCCCACCATGAAAGTGAGCGTGCCGGCGGCCGCGCCGCCGACGCCGCCGGAGACCGGCGCATCCAGCGTGGCCAGCCCTTTTGCCTGCAGCGCCTGGTGGAAGGCGGCGCAGGAGGCGACGTCGATGGTCGAGCAGTCGACGACCAGCGCACCCGCGGCGAAAGGCAAGTCGCCGGCGGCCAGCACTTCCAGCACGTGGCGGCCGCTGGGCAGCATGGTGAACACGACTTCGGCGCTCGCCACCGCGTCGGCGGCCGAGCCCTGGGGCTTGAGCCCCGCGCCGTGCGCGCGCGCCATCGAGCCCGCACTCACGTCGAAGCAGCGCACGTCGTGCCCCGCCTCCTTCAGCCGGCACGCCATGGGAAAGCCCATGTTGCCGAGCCCGATGAATCCGATTACAGCCATGTTCGTTGCTCCTCAGTTCATGTTGAAGATCACGGTCTTCTTGTGGGTGAAGTGGTCCAGCATCGCCTCGAGCGAAGCTTCGCGGCCCAGCCCGGACTGCTTCACGCCGCCGTACGACAGGCCCGGCTGCACGACGATGTTCTGGTTGACCTGCACGAAGCCGGCGTTCAGGCGCCGCGTCGCATCCAGCGCGGTCTTCAGGTCGCGCGTCCAGAAGGTGGCGGCCAGCCCGTAGTCGCTGTCGTTGGCCATGCGGATCGCGTCTTCGTAGCGGTCGAAGGCGATGACGCAGGTGACCGGCCCGAAGATCTCCTCGCGTGCGAGTCGCGACGCGTTGTCCAGCCCGGTGAAGATCACCGGCCGCACGAACAGGCCGTCGCGCAGCGCCTCGCCATCCGGCAGTCGCGAGCACTCGTGCGCCTGCGCGCCGGGGATGGCGCGGCCGCTCTCGATGTAGCCGAGCACCTTGTCCAGTTGCCCGCGCGAGATGATCGTGCCGATGTCGGTGGCTTCGTCCAGCGGGTCGCCCATCTTCATCGCATCGACGCGCGCTTTCAGGCGCGTGACGAACTCGTCGTGGATCGCGCGGTGCACGAAGATGCGGCTGGCGGCGGTGCAGCTTTGCCCCTGCCGCGTGAAGCGCATGCCGCTGACCGCGCCGGCCACCGCCTGCTCGAGGTCGGCGTCGTCCATCACGATCATCGGGCTCTTGCCGCCCAGCTCCAGGGTGACGGGGATCAGCTTCTCGCCGGCGGTGCGCGCGACGATGCGGCCGGTCTCCACCGAGCCGGTGAAAGTGACCTTGCCCACTTGCGGATGCGCCACCAGCGGCGCACCGCAGTCGGGGCCGAAGCCCGATACGATGTTCAGTACGCCGGGCGGCAGCAACTGGTTGAGGATCTGGCACACGCGCAGCACCGCCAGCGGCGCCTCTTCGGCCGACTTCACCACCACCGTGTTGCCCGCCACCAGCGCCGGCGCGATCTTCAGCGCCATCAGCATCATGGGTGCGTTCCACGGGATGATGACGCCGACCACGCCGATTGGTTCGCGCTGCGTCAGGGTCAGCATGTCGGGGTTGAACGGCACCGTTTCGCCCTTCAGCTCCGAGCCGAGACCGCCGTAGAACTGCAGCGCGTCGGCCACCACCGAAGCTTCGACCCGGCTTTCGGTGCGCAGCGCCTTGCCGGTCTCCAGCGCCACCAGCCGCCCGAGTTCTTCCACGTGGCTGGCCAGCAGGCGTGCGCATTCGGCCACCAGCGCACCGCGCTTGCGCGCGGCGGTGGCTGCCCATGCGGGCTGGGCGCGGAATGCGACGGCCACGGCATCGTCTACATCGCCCGCGTCGCTGTGCGCGGCTTGGCCGATTTCGCGGCCGGTGGCCGGGTTGAACACGGCGAAGGTGCGGCCGGTGTGCGAGGGCCGGAGTTCGCCGCCGACCAGGTTGCGGCCGCCCAGGGTGCGCGCGAGTCGGTGCGGGTCGGTGTCGGCAGTCAGCATGGGTTGGCTCATGGCGTGTCTCCTTTCATTGCCCCTGCACCGGCCAGCGGCGGCCAGCGCTTCTTGACCTTGATGACGCGCGCGCTGCCCCGGCGCACGAAGCGGCGGGTGTCGTCGGTGTTCGCCTGGTAATCCCACACGGGCTGCATGCCGTCGGGCAGCGAGTTGATGAACTTGCGCCGCGCCTGGCTGGCCAGCACTTGCTGCGTGATCGCTTCGGGGTCCCAGCGCGCCATCACGCTCGCCTTGAGTTCGGCCACCACTTGCGGCTGGGCCTGTGCCAGGTTGGCCAGCTCGTTCGGGTCGGCCTCCATGTCGAACAGCATGTCGGGATGGCCGTGCGTGTAGAGGTACTTGTACTTGCCGCGCCGGAGCATGCAGCACGGCCCGGTCACGCCTTCGGCGGTGTATTCCACGAAGGCTTCGGGCGTGCCGGCGTCGTCGCCGGTGGTGGCCAGCGCCACCAGGCTGCGGCCGTCGACCGGTTCCACCCAATTCGGCGCCGCGCCGTCGGTGGCGTAGTCGAGCAGCGTGGGCAGCAAGTCGACGTGCGACACCGGCGCCGCGACGCGCCGCGGCTTGCGCACGCGCGGGTCGTACACCAGCAGCGGCACCTTGGCCGACCAATCGAAGAACACGCGCTTGAACCACATGCCGCGCTCGCCCAGCATGTCGCCGTGGTCGGACGTGAACACCACGATGGTGTTGTCCGCGAAGCCGGCGCGCTCGATGGCCTGCAGCAGCCGCCCGACCTTGTCGTCGATGTAGCTGACCATGGCGTAGTAGGCGTGGCGCGCTCGGCGCACCTGCTCGTCGCTGGCGCCGCCTTGCGCCAGGCCGTGCGAATGCTGCACCCACTGGCTCAACTTGTCGCGCTCGTGCATCGGCATGTCGCCCACGTTCGGCAGGTTGATGTCGTCCGGCGAGTAGCGATCGAGGTACTCGGGCGGGATGTGGTACGGCGGGTGCGGGTGCGTGTACGACACGCACATGAAGAACGGCTGCTCGCCCTCGCGCGCCAGGTCGTACAGGCGCTGCACCGCCTTGGCCTCGACCTCCTCGTCGTAGTCGAGCTGCAGGCTGCGAAAGCACGAGCCGCTCTCGTCCACCGTGCTCAGGTTGTGGCCGGGCGAATAGAAGCTGAACTCGCCTTCCTTCCAGTCGGCGACCCACCCAAAGTCGGCGGGGTAGATGTCGGTGGTGAGGCGCTCCTCGAAGCCGTGCTTCTGGTCGGGGCCGACGAAGTGCATCTTGCCGGCCAGGATGGTCTTGTAGCCCTGTTGTCCCAGGTAGTAGGGCAGCGTGGGCGTGGCCGCCTGGAACTCGCAGGCGTTGTCGAACGCGCCGATGCGCGTGGCGAACTGGCCCGCCAGCAGCGAGAAGCGCGCGGGCGCGCACAGGGGGAAGTTGCAGTACGCGTTGTCGAACACGGCGGACCGCTCGGCCAGCGCCTGCAGGTGCGGCGCCTTCACCGCTGGGTTGCCGTGGAACGGCAGCACGGGAGCCGACAGCTGGTCGGCCATGACGAAAAGGATATTGGGCTTGCGCATGGGTCTCCTAAATTGCACAACGGTTGCATTTCCGTTGTATGCAATATAGACTGGACCCGACGAAATGACAAGTGGAGAAAACGTGACCCGCCCCAACTCACTGCCGCTCGCGGGAATCCGCGTCCTGGACTTCACCCGCGCGCTGGCCGGGCCGTTCTGCACCATGATCCTGGGCGACCTGGGCGCCGACGTGATCAAGGTGGAGCCCACCGGCGGCGACATGATTCGCCAATGGGGGCCGTTCGACCGCGGCACCAGCGCCTATTACCTCAGCGGCAACCGCAACAAGCGCGGCATCGCCGTCAACTTCCGCGACCCGCGCGCACTGGACCTGTTGCGTGAGCTGGCCGGCCACTGCGACGTCGTGGTCGAGAACTTTCGGCCCGGCGCGATGGAAGCCATGGGCCTCGGCCACGAAGCCCTGTCAGCGCTGTACCCGCGGCTCATCTACGCCAGCGTCAGCGGCTTCGGCAGCACCGGGCCGGCCGGCGGGCGCCCGGGCTTCGACCAGATTGCGCAGGGCTACGCGGGCTTGATGAGCGTGACCGGCACGCCCGAGTCGGGGCCGGTGCGCGTGGGCGTCGCCATCGGTGACCTCGCCGCGGGCATGTGGTGCGCCATCGGCGTGCTGGCCGCCATTGCCGAGCGCGGTCCGACGACGCGCGGGCGGCGTGTGGAGACTTCGCTGCTGGCGGGCCTGGTCGGCTTGATGAGCGTGCAGGCGCAACGCTACCTGAGCCTGGACGAAGTGCCGGGACTTGCCGGCAACACGCACCCGGTCATTTCGCCCTACGGCGTGTTCCAGACCGCCGACGGCCCGCTGAACATCGCACCCGCCACCGCCGAGATGTGGAAGCGGCTGTGCGCGGTGCTCGACCTGCAGCACCTGGTGGACGACCCGCGCTATGCGACCAATGCGCTGCGCATCGAGCGGCGCATCGAACTCAAGGCGACCATCGAGGCGCGGCTGAAGGAGCGCACGCGTGCCGAGTGGACGCAAGAGCTGCTGGCGGCCGACATTCCCGCCGGCCCCATCAACACACTGGCCGACGTGTTTGCCGACGAGCAGGTGGTGCACGCGAAGCTGGTCGAGGAAGTGCAGCACACCGAACTGGGCACGCTGCGCCAGGTGGGCAACCCGATCTCGTTCGACGGCCGCCTCGGCGGGACGATCCGCCGCGCGCCGCCGGTGCTGGGCGAGCACACCTGCGAAGTGCTGCGCGAGCACGGCTACGCGCAGGGCGACCTGGACGCGCTGTTGCGCAACGGCGTGATCGTGCAGCACGCTTGCGGAGCAGGCGCATGAGCGGACTACCTCCCACGCTGGAGATCGAGGATTCAACCGCGACCATCACGCTGCGCCGGCCCGCGCAGCACAACCGCATCGATGCGGACGACCCGGCGGTGCTGCTGCGCCACATCGAGGCGATCCGCGCCACGCCGTCGGTGCGGCTGCTGGTGCTGACCGGTGAAGGCGAGAAGACCTTCTGCTCGGGCTACACGCTGGGCCAGATCGGCGAGCGGCTCGATCGCTCGCTGGAAGACATGCTGGACGCACTGGAGTCGCTGGACGTGCCGACGCTGTGCGCCCTGAACGGCAGCGCCTATGGCGGCGGCACCGACCTGGCGCTGGCGTGCGACTTCCGCATCGGTGTGCGTGGCTGCCGGCTCTTCATGCCGGCCGCCCGCTTCGGCCTGCACTACTACCCCGGTGGGCTGCGGCGCTTCGTCACGCGGCTCGGTTGCTCCGCAGCCAAGAAGATCTTCCTGACCGGCATGACGCTGGACAGCGAGGAGCTGCTGAGAACCGGTTTCCTCACCGAACTGGTGGACCGCGACGTGCTGCCGTCGCGCATCGCGGCCTACCGGGAGGGCATCGCGCGCTGCGACGCGGCCGCCGTGCGCTCGATGAAGCGGCACATCAACGCGTTGTCGTCGGGCGCGTGGGACGAAGACTCGGGTCGGGTGGCCTACGAGTCGTCGCTGCGCTCGGAGGAAGCGCGCAGGCGGCTCGCCGAACTGGGGTGAGCGGCGTCTCCCAGCCACTCCGCCGGACTTGGCAGCGGCGCCAGCGCCAGGCCTTCGGGCAGCCGCAGGCGCCACGACAGGCCGGTGAACCACTCTTCACAGGTCGGGTCCAGCCAGGCCAGGCGCTGCACGAACAGCCGCTCCAGCGCGGCCGCATGCTGCATCACGCGGGGCGCCCAGCACTTCAGCACGAAGCGCCCGTGCAGGCAGCCTGTCTTGCCCGCGATGGCGGTGTCCATCGCCTCGATGTCGAGCCAGCCGGGCGGCAGGCCGGTGCGCTCCTGCACGTCGCGCAGCACCGTGCGCAGCAAGTCGCGCCGCAGGTACCGGCTGGGCTGGGACACCTGGAAGCCGGGCGCCTCCGCGGGAGCCAGCTTGCGCACGAACATCGAGAGGGACATCAATACCTCCAGTCGTCGGCCATCGCGCGCGGCAACAGCTCGATGTGCAGCAGCCGCGCGTGGTACGCGGTTTCCCACATCACGAAGCGGCGCGTGCAAGGCCGGTAAGGGTTGCGGGCATGGCGCGAGCGGTCGGCGGCGCGTTCCGCCGTGCGGCGCACGTGGCCCAGGACCACCCCGGCGCAGAAGCGCTGGGTGCCGGCCAGCACGGCCAGCAAGCGCTCGTGCAGCGTGGGGTCGAGGTCGAAGGACGGCTCGACTTGCAGGGTGGCAGGATAGGCGGCCAGCATGGCGTACTCCTCGGGACGAAGGGCCCTACTGGCCCATGTGGTGCCAGCTCTCTTCGGGCAGCTCGGCGAGCAGGTCGCGCAGGTGGCCCAGCAGGCCCGCGCTGGCGGCCCATTCGATCTGGTCGCGCAGCACCATGCGCTTGGCCAGCGACGAGGTCTGGGCCCAGTCGCGGTCGACCAGCGGGCGCACGAGGCGCGGCGGGGTGTCGGGCAGCATCTGGTAGATGCGCTGCCACTCGTCGGGCAGCGGGCACACCCGGTTGTTCTTGCGTGCCAGCAGCAGCACTTCGTCCACTGCCACCGTCTTGGCGCGTACCAGCGGCATCACGGGGGCCGGCGTGTCGGGCCTGACCGGCAGCGCGCCCGGCACCGTCTGCGCGAACCGCGCATCCTGGCGCGCAGCCAGTTCCTGCCACCGGTCCCAGCCGCTGTCGTCATCCAGTTCCTTCACCTCGCACTGCTGGATCAGCGGGTTCGGCAAATTGGGGAGGTTCGGCATGGCGGCTCTCCTCGGCGGGGGGGTGGGGGTGTTCATGGGATGGGTCCTGTGAACGCATCCTAGGCAGCCCCCCGCCAAAGTCGACCCAATTGACAATTGTTGAAAAAGTCACACTTCCGGGGGTGGCGCGCCGGATGGCAGCCACAGCCGGAACAGCGCGCCGCCGCCGTCGGCATTGGCAGCCTCGATGTCGCCGCCGTGCCGCACCACCACTGTCCGCACCATCGCCAGGCCGAGGCCGACACCGGTGCGCGCACCTTCGTGCTGCGCGAACGGCTGGAACAGGTGCGGCGCTTCGGCACCGAAGCCGCGGCCATGGTCGCGCACGCTCACCATCACGCGGCCGTCGCCAGCGGCCACCCGGCAATCGACCGAACTGCCGGCCGGTGCGAACTTCACCGCGTTGTCGACCAGGTTCTGGAAAGCCCGGTGCAGCAGCATGCGGTCGCCCTCGCACCAGGCCTCGTCGCCTTCGACGGCTATCGTCACGCCGGCCGCGCGGGCGCGCGCCCACAGTTCATCGGCGACGTCGCGCACGATGTCCAGCACCAGCAGCGGCGCCTTGTCGTAAGCGGTGGATTCGGCACGCGCGAGCTGGATGAAGTCGTCGGCATAGCCCAGCGTGGTCTCGGCCAGGCGGCCGATGCGGTCCAGCAGTTCGGCTTCGGTCTGCTGTAGCGCGCCCGCGCGATGCAGCTGCAGCAGGCTCAGGATAGACGCCTGCGGGGCGCGCATGTCGTGCGACAGGAAACCCAGCGCCTCGTCACCCAGGCCGGTCGCCGCGACCAGCGTCACCACCCAGCCGATGGGGCGGCCAGCGGCCTGCGCGCGCGGCACGCTGCGCAGCAGGAAGCGGGCGCCTTCCGCGTCCACCACCTCCTGCATGGTGGTGCGGTCGGCCAGCACTTCGTCCAGCGGGCCGGCGTCGGCGCGCCGCAGCCGCGCGGCGAGCACGTCGCTGAAGCGGGGCGCCACGCCCTGCAGCGGCACGCGGCAGGTGGCGCGTGCCATCGAATTGGCCAGCAGCAGGCGCCGCTCGGCATCGACGACGAAGGTGCATTCGGGCAGCTGCTCCAGGCTCTGCTCCAGCGTGTCCTTGGCCTGCAGCATGGCTTCGGACTGCTCGCGCAGTTCCAGCAGGCTGCTGTCGAAGTCCAGGTCGCCGGGCTTGGCCGGGCCATAGCCCGCAGCGCGCAGGCGGCGGATCTCGCCGAACACGTAGGCGATGGTCTTGCGCAGCCACGACGTGCTCCATGCGAGGTAGGCCGCCGCGATGCCCAGCGCACCTGCCAGCGGCAGCACCTGCTGCCGCGCATGCTGCCGCAGCAACGCCACCACCAGAGCGAAAGCGAGCAACGAGCCCAGCAGCGCCAGCCACGCGCGGTCGGCGCGCAAGCGCACCAGCAGCACGCAGGCCACCAGCACGGCCACGGCGTTGGCCAGTGCGTTCCACGCCGCCGGTGCACGCCGCACGGCACGCTGCGCGACATGCGCTTCCAGCGCCGTCGCCAGGATGTCCACGCCGGGCCGCAGGCCCCGCGACGGCAGGGCCGGCGTCGGATAGGCGTCACCCAGCCCGGTTGCCGTCATGCCGACGAATACATAGGCATCGCGGATGCGTCCGGCTGGGGCCTTGCCGTCCAGCACGTCGGCGAAAGAAACCTGCAGGAAGCCGGCATCGGGCTCGCGGAAGTCGAGCAGCGACACTTCCCTGGACTGCCACGGCTGCGGCTCGAAGCGCTCGTTGCCCACCCGCGCCATCGCCAGCACGAAGTGGGCGGGGTCGCGCGTGCCGAGGTACACGCCGCGCACCAGCCCGTCGTCGTCCACGTCGATGTCGACGCGCCCGGTCGCGGCGGCGGAGCGCTCGAAGACCGGCAGCGGCCGCAGGTCACGCCCGTCGGGCTGCGACGACACGGGCAGCACGACGCGCCCGCTGCGGCGCATGACGTCGGCCAGCACGGCGTCTTCGTCGCGCGACGCCGCTTCGCTCAGCAGGATGTCCAGCCCGATGGCGCGCGGCTGGTGCAGGGCGAGCTGTTCGATCAGCTCTGCATGGCGCAGCCGCGGCCAGGGCCAGCGCCCGAGGCGCGCGACGCTCGCGTCGTCGATGCCGACGATGACGATGCCGGGTGAAGCCGGGGCGGCGGGGAAGCGCAGCAAGTCGCTGGCCGCCAGGTCCGCGTGGCCCAGCCCCTGCAGCGCGCCGAGCGCAGCGGCGCAGGCGGCGAGCACCAGGGCCAGCAGCGACCGGCGCAGCTTCACGGGGGCGGCGGCCCCAGCGGCGTGCCGAACGAGTCGCGCACCGGCTGGCCGTCGCTCGAGCCCACGAAGGCCGGCCCGCGCACGATGCGCGGCGGGGTGAAGTCCGACGCCACGCTGCCCGACAGCGTGCGGATGCGCACGAAGTAGGCCCCGCCAGTGGGCACGTCGAGCGTCACTTCGGGCAGGTCGACCTTGGTCTCCGAAATGACCTGCTTGAACTCTTCGTCGCTCGCCAACTGCACGATGTAGCTGGCGTCGGGCGAGCCCTCCCAGCGCAGGCTCAGGCCCTGGCCGCCGCCGACCTTGAGCGCCGGCGTGGGCGGGCGGACCACGATGCTGAAGCGGCCGGCCGCACTCGGCCCGCTGCGCAGCATCTTGCCATTGGGCAGCTGGCGCAGGGTGTAGGCGCGCCATTCGTACTTGCCCACCAGCAGCATCGGCATCCTGGTGTCGCAAGAGCCGGCCACCATGAGCTTGACAGCCTCCTCTTTGGCGCCCGGCCGCCGGATGTCGATCTCGTAGTGCGTCGCGCCCGGAATGTCCGTGCACAGCATGCGCGTCTCGACGTCCTGCCCCAGCACCGCGTCGTTTTCGGGTTCGTTGAGGAAGGGCGCCGCCAGCGACATCACCGTCAGCGTGCGGGCGGTCACCAGGCCCGGGATGCCCTGCGCGTCGACGGCGCGGATGCGCGTGCGATAGCTGCCGTCGCGGATCGGGCGCAGCGCGAAGACCGGCGTGGCGCCTTCGACGCGCCGGATCGCCAGCGGGTCGGCAGCCGGTGCGATTTCGAATTCGTACTTGGCCGCGCCTTCGACCGCGCCGGCCTCGAAACCGGACTCGGGTGTCACGGCCGGGTCTTCCTCCAGGGCCGGCGCCTTCAGCATGGGGACCGCCTGCGGCTGCCGTTGCGAGCCGTCAGCCACCGCGCCGGTGCCTGGCGGCAGGTCGACGGGCTGGAAGCCGGAGCCTGCGAGTTGCACCGTGCCCTCGGTCACTTCGGTCACCATGGCGCCGCCCGATGGCAGGCGCACGCCGAACTGCGTGCCGCGCACGGCAGCGGTGCCCAGGCGTGTGCGGATCTGGTAGCTGCGGCCCTCGGTGCCCGCCGGCACGGCCGATTCGACCGTGCCTTGCTGCAGCTCGATCACGCGCGGCCGCGGGCGGGGGTCCTTTTCCTTGCCCCGCTTGGGCGGCGGGGGCGGCAGCAGGCGCAGCGAAGCGCCTGGCAGCAGGTGCGTGACGATGCCTTCCGGCCAGCGCAGCGTGACGTAGCTGCCGGCCTCGACGTCGACCGTGTCGGTCTCGCGCAGTTCGTCGCCCTTGGCCAGCTCGCGCGCGTTGCCCATGCGCGTGTAGCGCGCCTTGCCCGAAACATGGATGGCGACCGGCCCCGGCGGCAGGCCCGGGATCAGGATGATGGAGCCGGGCTGCAGCCGGCGCACGTCCTTGATGGACGGGTTGGCCTTGTGGATCGCCACCCACTGCGTGGGATCCATCAGGTAGCGCTGCGCCAGGGCGATCAGCGTGTCGCCGTCGACCACCTTGTGCTCGATGGCGTCGCCTTGTTGCGCGGATGCAGGCCCGGCCAGCAGCAGCGCTGCCAGCAGCATCCGCGCCTTCACTCCGTCACCTCGTCGAGCCGGTAGCCCATGCCGTACACGCTGACCAGCCGATAGCCGTTGGCCGGGCCTATGCTCAGCTTGGTGCGCAGGCGCGAGATGTGGGTGTCGAGCGAACGCGAAATCGCTTCGGGGCTGGCGTGCATGGCGCTCTCCGTCAGGTGGGCTCGCGACAGCAGGCGCCCCATGTTGCTGAAGAAGAAGATCGCCAGGTCGAACTCGCGCGGCTGCAGTTCGACCGGCGCACCGCGCAGGTGGGCGGTACGCTGCACGGTGTCGAAGGCATACGGCCCGAACTCGAGCCGGTCCACGCGCGGCTGCGGGTAGGCGCGGCGCAGCAGCGCCGTGATGCGCGCCGCCAGTTCGGCCGGCCGCACCGGCTTGGCCACGTAGTCGTCGGCACCGGCGCCCAGGCCCGCGACGATCTCGGGCTCCAGCGCGCGGGCGGTCACGAAGATGATGGGGAAATCCATGCCCCGCTCGCTGCGCACGGCGCGCACGATGTCCGGGCCCTGGATGCCCGGCAGGTTCCAGTCGACCAGCAACAGGTCGAACGACTCCCGCCGAAGCGACTTCAGCAACTGCTCCCCCGACTCGAACGCCTCGCTGGACGCGCCCATCGAACGGGCGACGTGCTGCAACAGGTCCCTCTGCGCCGGGTCATCTTCGACGATGGCGAACCTGCGGCCATTCGCTGGATTCATCCCCACGCTCCTCTTTATGCGCGTACTGTAGCCCCGAAACGTGCCACTGGCGCATTCGCCCCCGTCCTGCAACACTACGCCCACCAGCGGCAGGAGTGGGCATGGACATGAAGGCCAGGCGGCCCCGCACCGCGCGCAGCAGCGCGGCGAAGGCGAAGGTGAAGACCGTCAACCTCGCGTTGCAGGGGGGCGGGGCGCATGGCGCGTTCGCCTGGGGCGTGCTGGACCACCTGATCGAGGACGGGCGGGTCGACTTCGAAGGGATCAGCGCCACCAGCGCGGGGGCCATGAACGCCGCGGTGCTGGCTTGGGGCTGGACCCAGAACGGGCGCGACGGCGCGCGCGAGGCTCTCCACAACTTCTGGCGCGGCATCTCCGAAGTGGGCATGCAGTTCAGCCCCTACCGCGGCCTGTCGTGGGTCAACAAGCTGGCTACGGATTCGCTGGACAACAGCTTCAGCTATTTCTTCATGGACATGTGGACCCGCATGTTCTCGCCCTACCAGCTCAACCCGTCCAACTTCAACCCGCTGCGCGACGTGCTGGAGGCGCACGTGGACTTCGCGGCGCTGCGCCGCAAGTCGGCGATGAAGCTGTTCCTGGCCGCCACCAATGTGGAAACCTGCAAGGTGCGCATCTTCCAGGAGAAGGACATCACGGCCGATGCCGTGCTGGCGTCGGCCTGCCTGCCCTTCATGTTCCAGGCGGTGGAGATCGAGGGCCAGTTCTACTGGGACGGCGGCTACATGGGCAACCCGGCCATCTTCCCGCTGATCTACGGCTGCGAGTCGCGCGACGTGGTCATCGTGCACCTGAACCCGATCGTGCGCGAGGGCTGCCCGCAGACGGCGGCGGCCATCATGAACCGCATCAACGAGGTGAGCTTCAACTCGTCGCTGATGCGCGAGATGCGCGCCATCGCCTTCGTCACCGCGCTCATCGAGAAGGGCAAGCTGCAGCCCGACGAGTTCAAGCTGATGCTGGTGCATTCGATCCGCGCCGACGCCGAGATGGTGCAGCACGGCGTGGCCAGCAAGCTCAACCCCGACTGGGAGTTCCTGGTGCACCTCCGCGACAAGGGCCGCGAGTACGCGCGCGACTGGCTGGCGGAGCATTTCGACCAGTTGGGACGAGAATCCAGCGTGGACATTCGCGCGGAGTTCCTCTGATGCTCACCAAGACCTTCACCGGCGGCCGCATCCGCAAGGCCGAGTACGACCCCGAGTCGAGGCAGCTCGACCTGCATTGGGACAACCAGTCGGTGCTGGCGTACAAGCACGTGCCGCAGGAGGTGTACCGGCGGCTGTGCGCCGCACCCAACCCGGCCACCTACTGGGAGGACCGCATCGCCGACGAGTACCCGAAGGGCGTGCCGATGAGCGGGCCGGTAAAGAAGGGGCCGGACCTGAAGGACCTGTTCGGCGACTTGCCGCCGGATTCGTGAACCCTACTTGCGGCCGCTGCCGCGGTCGCTCTGGCGGCCCTTCTGCCGCACTTCCTCCAGGCTCTGGTGCTTCTTGTCCTTGGGGTCGCGGCGCTGCCGCGGCTCGTTGGAAGCGCCGGCCTTGGCCTGGTCGTTGAGGTAGTGCAGTTCGCTGCGGCTGCGCTGCGAACGGCTGCCCATCGAGGTGCTGGGGGACTTGGTCGAGGCTGAACTGCGTGCTGCCATGAGGGGCTCCTTTCTTTCGCTTGTCCCCATGTTGGGCGCGCGAGGCGGGCTGCGTGTAGTCGCCCGGTCATGGCGCATGTAGGAAGCGCGGTGGCAAGATCAGGGCCGTTGACGGAGGCCGAGGTGGCGAAGACATGCATCAAGTGCGGCTACGTGCGCCGCGAAACCGACACGGGACCCGACTACGCCTGCCCGGCGTGCGGCGTCGTGTATGCCAAGGCCGAGGCAGCCGCGGCGGCGCGGCCCCCGCCGCCCAGGCCCGTGCAGGCGCAGCCGCCGCCCGCCATCGCCGACGACGCGAAGGCCCGCGCCGACGCGCTGGTGCAGCAGTTCGCCCTGGCGCAGGCGGCGGGTGGGCGCAAGGCCAGTCCGTATCGCGGAATGGCGCTGGTGGCGCTGGTGGCGTTTTCGATGGGGTTCGCCAGTGCGGCGGGGCTCTATTCGGGGGCGGCGAAGTTCAGCAAGAAGGCGGCGGTGGAGAAGTGTGTGAAGTGAGTCTGCGCAACGCCACCGCCAGCCTCGCCCCCACCGCCGCGTTGTGCTTCACCAGGGCAATGTTGGCCGCCAGGCTGCGCCCGCCCGTCAGGTCGCGGATACGCGCCAGCAGGAACGGCGTGACGGCCTTGCCGGCGACGCCCTGCGCCTTGGCGTCGGCCAGCGCCTGCTGCGTGATCGCATCGATCTCGTCGCGCGGCATGGCCGCGGCCTCGGGCACGGGCGTGCTCAGCACCACGCCGCCTGCCAGCCCCAGGTCCCACTTGGTGCGGACGAAGCGCGCCTGCTGCTGCGGGTCGTCGAGCCGGTAGTCGGCGCGAAACCCGCTGTCGCGCGTGTGGAACGCCGCGAAGTTGTCCTGCCCGCAACTGAGCACCGGCACGCCGTGCGTCTCCAGGTATTCGAGCGTGAGTCCGATGTCGAGGATCGACTTGGCACCGGCGCACACCACCACCACCGACGTGCGCGCCAGCTCCTGCAGGTCGGCCGAGATGTCGAAGGTCTCGGCCGCACCGCGATGCACGCCGCCGATGCCGCCGGTGACGAACACCTCGATGCCGGCCAGCGCCGCGCAGATCATGGTGCCCGCCACCGTGGTGGCGCCGGTCTCGCCGCTGGCCAGCACCGCCGGCAGGTCGCGCCGGCTCACCTTGTGCACAGGGCCGGGGCGGCCCAGCAGCTGAAGCTCGCCATCCGACAGGCCGACCCGAATCTTCCCGCCGATGACGGCAATCGTCGCCGGCTCCGCGCCATTCGCGCGGATCACGGCTTCGACCTCGCGCGCCGTCTGCACGTTCTGCGGGTACGGCATGCCGTGCGCGATGATGGTCGACTCCAGCGCGACGACCGGCCGGCCGGCTGCGAGGGCGGCGGCAACCGGCTCGCTGGGCGCGAGCCATGCCTTGGAGGGCGATGCGTACATGGCGTGACAATGCTGCCATGAATGCGACCGTCGAAGTATTGAAACTGCAGTTTCGCCAGGGCCGGCGGGCCGAAGCCATTGCGGGCCTGGAGGCCCTGTGCCGGCAGGAGCCCGGCAACCTGCCCCTGAAGCAGCTCTGCGCCATGATGCACATCCACACCGGCGGCTTTGCCCGCGCCCGCGAGCACCTGCTGCAGGTGCTGGAGCAGCAACCGCGCGACGCCGACGCGCTGTTCAACGCGGGCATGTGCGAGCGCGAGCTGAAGGACTTTGCCGCGGCAGCGCGCCACTTCAAGGCCTACACCGACCGCTTCCCTGGCCACCCCGACGGCTGGGCCAGCCTGGCCGACAGCCAGTTCCACCTGGGCGAGTTCAAGGACGCGCTGGCCTCGGCCGACCGCGCCCTGGCGCTGGACCCGGTGTCGGTGCCGGCGTGGACGGTGCGCGCCAATGGCCACCGCATGCTGGGCCAGGGCGACCCTGCATTGGTGGCGTTTGCCGAAGCGATCCGCCTGGCACCGCAGGTGCCCGAGCTGCGGCTGCAACGCGCCGAACTGTACGAAGCGGTCGGCGCATTGGAGCCGGCCGCCGCCGACCTGGCTGCTGCCGTCAGGCTGGTCCCCACCGACGACGCTGCGCTGAAGAAGGCGACCACCTTCCTGCTGCAATTGGACCGCGGCGACGAGGCGATCCAGCTGTGCCGGGACGTGCAGGAGGCCAACCCGGATAGCCTGACAGCGCGCCTGGGTGCCGAGTGGTTGCTGAGCCAGATGGTGCCGCTGTGGCACATGCCGATGATGAACGAGGAGGCGCGCAACCGCCCCTACCTGGAAGGCCTGCAGTCGGTGGTGAAGCCCGACAGCCTGGTGTTCGAGATCGGCACCGGCTCGGGCCTGCTCGCGATGATGGCCGCGCGGGCCGGTGCGAAGAAGGTGGTGACCTGCGAAGCGGTGCGCCTCGTGGCGAAGACCGCCGAGGAGATCGTGGAGCGCAACGGCTTGAAGGACCGCATCACGGTGCTGAACAAGCCCTCGTACCAGGTGGAAGTGGGCGGCGACCTGCCGGAGCGTGCCGACGTGCTGGTGCACGAAATCTTCTCCAGCGAGCTGCTGGGCGAGTTCGTGCTGCCCGCACTGGAAGACGCCAAGGCGCGCCTGCTGAAGCCGGGCGGCGTGATGTTGCCGGGGGTGGCCAGCCTGATGATCGCGCTGGTCGGCGGGGAGGCGCTGGGCAAGGAACTGCATGTCGGGCAGGCGTTCGGCTTCGACCTGAGCCCGTTCAATGCCATCCACCCGAAGAAGCGGCCGATCCATCGCGAAGACCTGCCGCGCGTGCTGCTGAGCGATGCCCTCGAGGCCTTCCGCTTCGACTTCAACGCCGCTTCGACCTTCCCGCCGGAGAAGAAGCAGCTGCAGCTGCCGGTGACGGCCAGCGGCCTGTGCTACGGCGTGATCCAGTGGATCCGCTTCGAGTTCGGCGCCGGCATCGTGTTCGAGAACCACCCCGCGCACCCGCGCGAGGTGGCGAGCTGGCAGCAGACCATCTATCGCTTCGACGAAGCGCTGCAGCTGGAAGCGGGCGCCGTGGTCACGGTGCAGGCCATGCACGACCGCTCGCGGCCGTGGTTCGAACAGGCGTGAGCTATTCGACCTTCACGTTCGCGTTCCTCACCAGCGTCACCCAGAATTTCTCGTCCTCGGTGAGGAACTTCGAGAAGTCGTCGGGCGAGGAAGAGATCGACACCTCGGTGCCTTCACGCGCCAGCGCGGCCTTCACCGACGGCTGCTGCATCGCGGTGACCGTCGCTTCGTAGACGTTCTTCACCACGGCAGCCGGCGTGCCGGCCGGCACGAACATGCCGTACCAGAACTCGATGTGGTAGTCGGGCAGGCCCGCTTCTTTCATGCCGGGCAGGTCGGGCACCAGCGGCGAACGCTCGCGCGTACTGACCGCAATGGCGCGCAGCCGCCCGCCGCTGGCCGCATGCGGCAGCACCGAGGGCGAGGTGCCGAACGTCAGTTGCGTGTCGCCCGCCATCACCGACTGCACCGCCAGCGCGCCACCGCGGTACGGCACGTGCGTGATCTGCGCGCCGGTGAGCATGGTGAAGAGCGCCGCGCCGAGGTGCGGCGCCGAGCCGTTGCCCGAAGTCGAGTAGTTCAGCTTGCCCGGGTCCTTCCTGGCCGCCGCGATCAGTTCCGGCACCGACTTGATGCCGGTGGCGGGGTTCACCGCCAGCACCAGCGGTGACGTCGTCATCCTGGTCACGGGAAAGAGCTCTTTCGGCGTGTAGCCCAGTTTCGGGTTGAGCGCCGGGTTCACCGAGATGCTGCTGGGGCTGGCGATCAGCAGCGTGTAGCCGTCGGCGGGCGCCTTGGCCACCAGTTCGGCCGCGATGCTGGAGCCGTTGCCCGGCTTGTTCTCCACCACCACCGGCTGGCCCAGCGCCTTGCTGAAGGCCTCGCTCATGCTGCGCGCCACGTAGTCGGCGGCGCCGCCCGGCGCGAAGCCGATGACGACCTTGACCGGCTTGTTGGGGTAGGCCGGCTGCGCGGTCACCACGGCGGCGGCGGTGCCCAGCGCGAGCGCCAGGGCCCATTGGATGCGGTTCATGCTGTGTCTCCTTCTGCAATCTTCAGGACGATCTTTCCGACATGGCCGCCGGCTTCCATGCGGGCCTTGGCCTCGGGCAACTGGGTGTAGGGCACCACCTGGTCGATGTGTGCGCGTATGCGGCCGGCCGCGATGTGCGGCATGACCTCCGCCACAAAGCGCGGGATCGCGGCAGCCCGCTGCTGCTTGGTGCGCAGCTTGTTGGACACGCCGAACAGCGTGAGCCGCTTGGCGTGCAGCGCTTCGAGGTCGATGTCGGCGTGCAGCACGCCGTCGACATAGCCGACCGTGGCCAGCCGGCCCTGGAAGGCCATGCAGCGCACGTCTTCGGCGAACACCGTGCCGCCGACGGCGTTGACGACGAGGTCGGCGCCTTTCTGGCCCGTGACTTCCATGACGCGCGGTGCGAAGTCGGCGATGCGGGTGCAAATCGCAACGTCGAGGCCCAGCGTGTGCAGTGCATCCAGCTTCTGCTGCGAGCCCGAAGTGCCGATCACCTGGGCACCCAGCACCTTGCCGAGCTGCAGCGAGGCGACGCCGACGCCCGAAGACACGCCGTTGACCAGCAGCCACTCGCCCGGCTGCAGGCGACCCTGCAACACCAGCATGTCGAAGGCGACCAGGAAGGTGAGCGGGATGCTCGCCGCCTCTTCCCATGACAGCCCCGGCGGTACGGCGATCGCCTCGACCGACTCCATCAGCGCGTAGTCCGAGAATGCGCCCGCGCAGCGGCCCATCACGCGGTCGCCGGGCTTGAAGCCGGTGACCGATGCGCCTACGGCTTCGACCACGCCCGCGCCTTCGCCACCGATCGCCTTCCAGGAGCCGGGCTTGCCGTGCAGGCCGTGGCCCGCGACGAACTCGCCGCGATTGAGCGACGCTGCGTGCATGCGCACCAGCAACTGGTCCGCGGCGGGTTCGGGCCTGGGTGCGTCGCGCAGTTCGAGCACCGCGCCGCCGTCGTTCACCTGCATCCAGTACGACTGCATCTCGTGGTCTCCTTAGCGGCCACCGAAGGCCGGCTTGCGTTTTTCCATGAAGGCGGTGCGGCCCTCGGTGTAGTCGGCGCTTTCGAAGCACGCGCGGATCAGCGCGGCACTGGTGTCGAGGTCCGCCTGCGGCGAGGCCTTCAGCACCTCGCGCGTGATGAACTTGCCGGCGCGAATCGTGAGGGGCGCGTTCTCGCCGACGCTCTTCGTGTACTCGGCCAGCAGCTCATCGAGCTGCGCCGGTTCGCACACGCGGTTGACGAGTCCGATGGCTTTCGCCTCGTTCCCGTCGATGCGGCGAGCGGTGAAGAACAGGTCCTTGGCGGCGCCCGGGCCGACCAGGTCCACCAGGTTCTTCATCGCCGAGTAGCGGTAGCCGAGCCCCAGGCGGGCGGCGGGAATGGAGAACACCGAATCGGCAGTCGCGATGCGCAGGTCGCAGGCGATCGCCACGTTGACGCCGCCGCCGATGCACCAGCCGCGGATGCAGGCCAGCGTGGGCTTGGCAAAGTCGTGGATGCCCGTGAGCGTGGCTTCGGCCATCGCTTCGTAGTGCTTCACCGCTTCGCGGGCGGCACGCATGTCCTCGAACTGCGAGATGTCGGCGCCGGAGACGAAGGACTTCTCGCCGGCGCCCGAAAACACGACGAGGCGCACGCGGTCGTCGTCCTCCGCCAGCTTCAGCAAGGGCGGCACCGCCTCCCACATGTCGACCGACAGCGCATTGTGCTTCGCCGGGTTGTTGAAGCGGATGTGCAGGGTGGTGGTGTCGAGCCAGGTTTGGACGCGGTCGATGGGGGATGTGTAGATGATGTCGTCCATGTCAGTAGACTCCGGCAGCTTTCAGGCGGGTCACCTCGTCGCGCGAGATGCCCAGCTCCAGTAAAACCTCCTCGGTATGCTCGCCCCGCCGCGGCGTGGCGCGTGCAATGCTGCTGGGCGTGCGCGACAGCTGCATCGGCTGGCCCACCAGCTTTTGCAGGCCGTGATGCGGCGACACGACTTCCTTCAGCATGCCCAGGTGCTGCACCTGCGGCTCCTCGAAAACGCCCTTCATGTCGTTGATCAAGCCGCAGGCGACACCGCCCTCGTTGAACTGCTGCACCCAGTAGGCGCGGTCGTGGCTCGCCAGCCGCTGGTTGATCTGCTCGTTCAGCCAGTCGCGATTGACCGAGCGCGACGCCTTGTCGTGCGAGCGCGCATCGGCGATCCACTCCGGCGCGCCCAGGATGGTGCAGAAGCGCTCCCATATCTTGGAGCCGAACACGGCGATGTTCATGTAGCCGTCGCGCGCCTTGTACACGCCGGTCGGGATGCTGGTGGGGTGGAAGTTGCCGGCCTGCTGCGCGATCTCGCCGTCGATGGTCCAGCGCGCCGTCTGGAAGTCCATCATGTAGACCATCGCTTCCAGCAACGAGGTTTGCACCCATTGCCCGCGGCCCGAGTCGGCGCGTTCCAGCAGCGCCACCAGGATGCCCTGCGCCGCGAAGATGCCGGCGCACAGGTCGGCGATGGCGATGCCCACGCGCACCGGTCCCTGCCCCGGCAAGCCGGTCACCGACATCAGCCCGCCCATGCCCTGCGCGATCTGGTCGAAGCCGGGGCGCGTGGCGAACGGGCCGTCCTGCCCATAGCCGGAGATGCTGGCGTAGACGAGGCCCGGGTTGTCCTTCGCGAGCGTCTCGTAGTCGATGCCCAGCCGGAACTTCACGTCGGGCCGGAAGTTCTCTACCACCACGTCGGCCTTCGCGATCAGCCGCTTCAACGTGGCGATGCCCTCGGGCTCCTTCAGGTTGAGCGTGATGGAGCGCTTGTTGCGGTGCGTGTACTGGTAGTCCGAGCCGTCCTGCCCGCCCAGCGTGTCGTCGCCGCGCATGTGCTCGGGCATCTGCACCTGGATCACGTCCGCGCCCCAGTCGGCCAGCTGGCGGCAGCAGGTGGGGCCGGCGCGCACCTGCGTCAGGTCGATCACGCGGAAGCGCTTCAGCGCCTCGGAAGCAGGCTGGTGCGGCATGGCGTCACTTCGAAAGGTTGCGCAGGATCGCCTGCGTGAACGTGGCGGTATTGCCCTTGCCGCGGATGTCGCCGGTGCGGGCCTGTTCGTCGGCCAGTGCCGCCGTGGTGGCGCGCGACATCGCCTGCGCCATGCGCACTGCGCCTGCGTTTGCCCGGCTGTGGCCCAGCCACTCGAACATCATGCGGGTCGACTCGATCATCGCGTACGGGTTGGCAATCCCCTTGCCCGCGATGTCGGGTGCCGAACCATGGGTGGCCTGCGCCATCGCGACGTCGCCGTCGCCGATGCACAGGCCCGGCGCCATGCCGAGGCCACCGACCAGGCCGGCCGCCTCGTCCGACAGGATGTCTCCAAACATGTTGGTCGTGACTATCACGTCGAAGCTCTGCGGGTCGCGCACCAGGCGCATCGCCATGGTGTCGACGATCACGTCGTCGAGCAGCACGTCGGGAAACTCGGGTGCGAGCTTGCGGCACTCTTCCACGAACATGCCGCAGCCCAGCTTGAACACCGTGTCTTTGTGGACATAGGTCAGGTGCTTGCGGCGCTGGCGCGCCAGCTCGAAGGCGGCGCGCGCCACCCGACTACTGCCGGTGCGGGTGATCACGCGCATCGACAGCGTCACTTCGTCGTTGGGCCGGAACTCCGCGTTGCCCAGCAGCATGTTGCGGTCCGGCTGGAAGCCTTCGTTGTTCTCGCGCACGATCACCAGGTCCACGTTGTCGTGCAGGCAGCCGATGCCGGGGTACGACTGCGTGGGCCGCACGTTGGCGAACAGGTTGAACTGTTTGCGCAGGATCGGGTGCGGGTTGACCGCATTCGGCTGCTTCGGGTAGGCCCGGTGCCCGATGGGGCCGAGGATCCAGCCGTCCAGCGTCTTCAGGGCTTCCATCGTTTCCGGCGGCAGCGTGTGGCCGTGCGTTTGCAGCGCCGTAGCGCCGATGGACAGCGGCCGCCAGTCGATGGTGACGTCGTGCAGTCCGGCGGCGGCTTTGGCGATAACGACGGCTGCGGGCACGATCTCGTGGCCGATGTCGTCGCCGTGGAGGATGCCGATCTTCATCATGGCCGGCACAGCGCCGTCAGCACGCCCACGTCGGGCATCGAAGCCAGCCGCCAGCATGCCTCGGTGATGTCGCGCGCCTTGCGCTCGCCCAGCACGGGCACGACGAGCTGGCTGAATTTGGCTTCCAGCTGCTGGTCGGACAAAGGGTTCTCCAGGGAACCGATCGCATGGTCCACGCGCACGTGCACTCGCTCGCCGTTCTTCAGCACGGCCGTCACGTCGACCGAGGATTCCGAGATCGAGTCGTCCACCGTGGCAAGTACCTTGCTGCGCACCTCGACGACCCGCGGGTCGTTGACCACCGCGTCGGAAAACTCCTCTTCGCCGGCGCGGCCGAAGATCAACCCCGCGGCACAACCGTGGTACACGCTGAACTTGCCCTGCAATCCGTCCTTCGGCTCCTTCTTGCCGGTGAGCTCCAGCACCAGCGAATGCACGCGCAGCTCGATCTTCTCGACCTGCTCCGGCGTGAGCCCCAAGTTCTTCAACTGCACGCAGGCGTCGATGCTCGGGTGGATGACGATGCCGCAGGCAAACGGCTTGTAGGTGTTGAACGAGATCTCGAAGCGCTGGCCCAGCTCGTCGGTCACCTCGTTCCACGCGCGCTTGTCCGATGCGACCTGCACGAAGCCGCGCGGCGCCTCCAGCGCGCGCGGGCTGGCGGTGAAGCCCTGGCTGGCCAGCAACGCCGACATCAGCCCGGCGCGTGCCGCGCCGCCCGGGTGGAACGGCTTGGTCATGGTGCCGAACTGCTCGCGAAAGCCCACCGGCTGCGACGCCGCGATGCCCAGCGCCATCTGCGTCTTCGCCTCATCCAGCTTCAGCAGCCGGGCGCATCCCGCAGCCGCACCCAGCATGCCGGTGGAGCCGGTGATGTGCCAGCCGCGGTCGTAGTGGTCGGGGTACATGGTGTTGCCGATGCGGCAGGCCACGTCGATGCCCAGCACCAACGCGTCCACCACGTCGCGGCCCTTGCTGCCGTTCTTTTCGGCCAGCGCGAGCACCGCCGAAGCCACCGGCCCAGCCGGATGGATGATGGTCTTCAGGTGCGTGTCGTCGAAGTCGAAGGTGTGCGAGGTGATGCCGTTGACCAGCGCCGCGCTGGCCATGTCGACCTTCTCGCTGCGCCCGAGCACGCTGGCCTGCGGCGCGGGTTGCAGCAACTGCACGGCGGCGATGGCTGCATCGGCGGCTTCGTGCCGCGCCGCGCCGATGGCGCAGCCCAGCCAGTTGTAGAAGGTGCGATGCGCCTCGTGTTCGACCGCGTCGCTCCAGCCTCGGGCCGGGTGCGTGGCGACGAACTTGGCGAGGATCGCGGTGACGGGCGGTGCCGACAGGTCGGCCGGTACGTGCGTGTTGCGCGCCATGATGTCCTATTCGTCCAGCTGGATGTTGCGCGCCTTGGCCAGCGCCGTCCAGCGCTGCACCTCGGAGCGGATGTACTGGCCGAACTGGTCCGGGGTCATCGGCCACGGCTCCACCGCTTCGCCCGACAGCTTTTCAGCCAGGTCGGGGGTCTTCAGCACGGCGACCTGCGTTTCGTTGAGGTGTTTCACGATGTCGGCCGGCAGGCCCGCCGGGCCGACCGAGCCGTACCACTGCATGGCGTCGAAGCCCTTAAATCCCAGCTCCTCCATGGTCGGCACGTCCTTCAGCTGGTCGCTGCGCTTCTTGCCGGTGACGGCCAGTGCGCGCATGCGACCCGAGCGCAGGTGCGGCAGCGCCGCGGCCAGGCCGGGGAACATGGCCTGCGTCTGGCCGCCCAGCAGGTCGTTGATGGCCGGCGCGATGCCGCGGTAGGGGATGTGCAGCATGAAGGCGCCGGTGGCCTGCTTGAACAACTCCATCGTCATGTGCGTAAGCGAGCCCGGGCCGGCGGAGCCGTAGTTGACCTTGCCGGGACTTCGCTTCACGTAGTCGATGAACTCCCTGACGTTCTTCGCCGGCACGCTGGCATTGATGGCCAGCACGTTGGGAGTAGCGCCTATCATCGAGATGGGCGTGAAGTCCTTCAGCGCGTCGTAGGGCACGCGGCGCGTGGCCGGCGTGGTGCCGTGCGTGGCCACGTAGCCTTGCAGCAGCGTGTAGCCGTCGGGCGCCGCGCGCATGGTGGCCTGGCAGGCGACCACGCCGCCGCCGCCGCCCTGGTTGTCGACAACCAACGGCTGGCCGAGCAGCTTGCCCCAGCGTTCGCCCACCACGCGGGCGATCATGTCGTTGCCACCGCCCGCGGCCACCGGGACGATGTAGCGGATGGGCCGGCTGGGGTACGACTGTGCCAGGGCAAGCCCCGGCAAGGCGATGGCGGCCGATGCGGCCTGCAGGAGTTGGCGGCGTTTCATGGCCGGCATCTTCGGTGCGGCCGCTCTTGCTGTAAATTGCAATGTTCTGAGGCTTTATTGCAAGCACTGCATTAATCGTGAAACCATCGCTGGCCGACCTGCGCGCCTTCGTCACCGTCGGTGAACTGCAGAGCTTCGCCGCCGCCGCGAAGGCACTGCACCTGTCGCAACCTGCGTTGTCGCGGCGCATTTCGCACCTGGAAGGGATGCTGGGGGTGCGCCTGTTCGACCGCACGACGCGCAGCGTGGCGCTCACGCTGCTGGGCGAGCGCTTCCTGGCGCAGGTCCGCGGCAACGTGGAAGACCTGGACCGCTCGGTTGCCAACCTGCTGGATGCGGCGCAGCTGGAGGCCGGCGACGTGACGATCGGCTGCGTGTTCTCGGCCGTGCACCACTTCCTGCCGCCGGTGATCCGGTCGTTTCGAGAGCAGCACCCGCGCGTGCTGGTGCGCATCATCGAGGAGGGAGCCGACGAAGTGCTGGCCGCAGTGAAGCAGGGCGAGTGCGACTTCGCGCTCAACTACATCGGCATGCAGGACCCCGACCTCGAGTTCTCACCGCTGCTGAAGGAGCCGTACGTGCTGGCCTGCCCCGCTGGACATCCGCTGGCCAGGCGGCGCTCCGTGCGCTGGGAAGAGCTGGCCGACTACCCGCACGCGCGCGTATCGCATGCCAGCCGCAACCGCCTGTTCATCGACCAGGCACTGGCCGAGCTGCCGCCGCTGCCACGGCCGGTGTGCGAAGTGCGCCATGTGTCCACGCTGATCGGGCTGGTGGAGAATGGGCTCGGTGTCGCAGTGGTGCCGCGCCTGACGTTGCCGCGCACACGGACATCGGTGTTAGGCGTGCCGCTGGAGAAGCCGGAGATCTCGCGCACCATCGGGCTCAGCCAGCGTGCCGGGCGCAGCCTGTCGCCGGCGGCGGCGGCGTTTGCGCAGGCGCTGACCGAGGCGAGCCGGCGGGATGCGCGCTCGGCGCTTCGACCCCGCCCTACGAAGCCGGCAACTCGATCCTGACGCTGCCGCCGCCCATGCCACTACGCCCGAGCTTCAACTTGCCCTGGTAGCTGCGAACGATGTCGTTCACCACGGCCAGCCCCACGCCGTGCCCCGGCACGCGCTCGTCGCCGCGGACATGCATGTGCAGCACCGATTCGGTGTCGCTGAAGCCGGGGCCGTCGTCCTGCACCTCGATCACGAGCCGGCCGCCATCGCGCATCGCGCTGGCAGCTACCTGCGACTTCGCCCACTTCGCAGCGTTGTCCATGACGTTGCCCATCACCTCGAACAAGTCACCCTCGTCGATGCGCCACGCAAGGTCGGCCGGGCAGTGGACCGTGAACTGCAGCTCCTTCTCGGCATAGACCTTCTGCAAGGCATCGCGCACGCGCGCGAGCACCGGCGCCAGCGGCAGCGGTGTCGAGAACCGCGACGCGCCGCCGGCGGCCGCGCGCCCCAGCTGGTGCTGCACGATCTCGTCCATGCGCTTCACCTGCTGCCGCACCGCAACCGGCAAGTCCTGCGGCGACTGCAGCGCATTGCGCAGCACCGCCAGCGGCGTCTTCAGGCTGTGCGCCAGGAAGCTCAGCGCCTCCTTGTAGCGCCCCTGCCGGTCGCGCTCCTGTGCCACCAGCGTATTGAGGTTGTCGGTCAGGCCCGAAATCTCGGTCGGGTAGCTGCCTTCGATGCGCGACTGCGTGCCGGCCTCGATGCGGCCGATCTCGATGGCGACGCGCTTCAGCGGCACCAGTGCCCATTCGAGCAGCAGCACCTGAGCCAGCAGCAGCAGCACCGTGGCGCCGCCCAGCCAGGCCCACAGCGTGCGCGCGAAGATCGCGACTTCGCGCTCGTATTCGCTCGCATCCTCGGCCACGGTGATCACGAGCGGTGCCGCGCGCTTGCCGGTCTCCCACTTCACGCCGAAGCTCACGGCCAGGTAGTCGCGCCCGCCATGCGTCACCACCTCGTTGAGCCACTCGCCCGTCTCCACGCCGTCCCGCCGCAAGGGCGGGTCGGTGCCAAGCACGGAAGCCGATCGCCACTGCTCCTTGCGGGCCAGGTTGTGGATGCCGGCGTACATGCCCGATGCGGGTACCGCCAGCCGCGGCTCGCCAACGTCGGGCGGCAACACCAGCTCGCCCTGCCCGTCCAGCTCGGCCCTTGCGAGCAGCAGGTACACCGTGCCCTGCATGCGGCTGAAGTGCGCGGCGCGCACGCTGTCGGCATGCGCGCGGTTCACCGCGAAGCCGGCAGCGGCCAGGAAAGCCACGAGCACGAGCGCCGCCCCGAACAGCAGCCGGGCGCGGATGGAGTAGCTGTTCATCCCAGCGTGAAGCGATACCCACGCCCGCGCACCGTCTCGATCGGTCCCAGCGTGCCTTCGGGATCGAGCTTGCGGCGCAGCCGGCCGATCAGCACCTCGAGCACGTTGCTGTCGCGGTCTTCACCGTGCGGGTACAGGTAGTCGGAGAGTTCCTGCTTGGTGACGATGCGCTCGCGCTCGCGCACCAGGTATTCGAGCATGCGGTATTCGAAGGCGGTCAGTTCCAGCAGTTCGCCGTGGAGCTTGACCGCCTGCGCACCGACGTCGATGGAAAGCGGCCCGAGGGTGAGGACGTCGGTGGTGGCCTTCATCGAGCGGCGCAGCAGTGCCTTGACGCGCGCGGCCAGCTCGGGATAGTCGAACGGCTTGACCATGTAGTCGTCGGCGCCGGCTTCGAGGCCGGCCACCTTGTCCTGCCAGCTGCCACGCGCGGTCAGGATCATCAGCGGCAGTTCGCGCCCTTCCGAACGCAGGCGCTGCACGATGGTGAGGCCGTTGACCTTGGGCAGGCCCAGGTCGACGATGGCCAGGTCGAAAGGGTACTCGCGCGCGAGGAACAGCCCTTCGTCGCCATCGGAAGCCTGGTCGACCCGGTAGCCGTCTGCGGCGAGCTGTCGCGCGAGGCCCTGGCGCAGTGCGTCGTCGTCCTCGATGACCAGCAGCCGCATGTCGCTACAGCACTCGCCCGGAGTCCGCGTCCACCAGGATGATGCGCACGTCGCCGCGCGGGGTGACGACTTTCACGCGCCACACCGCTCGGCCGCCGGCTTCGGCGCGGTCCACCGACAGCACCCGGCCGCCGGTCTGCCGCTGCGCGACGCCGGCTGCCTCGTCACGGCTGACCGTGGCGAACGACGGCTCCATGGTGCGCGGCGAACGCGGCACTTCTACCCCGATGCGCAGGTCCACGCCCACGCCGGGCAGCAGCGCGTGCGACGGCAGGGATGCCGCCGCCAGCGATGCAGCGAGCAGGATTCGGGCGATGCGCATGGCAGGATTCGGTGATGTAACCGCTTGTTCAGCGGCGATGGTACTCCGGCTCCGGCGTCACCGTGACGCGCACGTTGAGCGTGCGGCCGGGCTGCTGCGGCATGACGGTGGTGTACTGGTTGCCCTGGTACTCGTAGGTCACGCGATAGCCGGTCACGCGCTGCTGCGTGTCGTACACGGTGCGGCACGTGCGCACTTCGCGCTGCTCGGACTGCACCTGCGTGTCGGGGCTGTTGTTGCGGCCGAGCTGGTTGCCCACCATGGCGCCGGCCACCACGCCGGCGGCGGTGGCGGCGTCCTTGCCGCTGCCCTTGCCGACCTGGTTGCCCAGGATGCCGCCCGCGATGGCGCCGATCGCCATGCCGCCGTAGCTGGGGTTGTTGGAAGGCACGGCACGCTGTTCGGTCACCCACTGGCTGCCGCATTCTTCACGCGGCAGTTGCACGGTCTCGTACTGCGGCTCGACGGCGCTCACTCGCGCACGGTCGACGAAGCTGGGGCCGGGCTGGGCGGCAGCGGCGAAGGAAGCGGCCGCGGCAGCGGCGAAAAGGATGGTTCGTTTCATTTTGGATCTCCTTGTTGGACGGGTTGCGAGATTAGCCTTAGCGCCAGCCGCCGTAGCCATAGCCGTAGGCGCGGTCGTGGTCGACCACGTCGAAGTGCCAGGCGCGGCGCGTCGTGTTGCCGGCGCGGTCGCGCAGGGTCAGCTCGGCCCAGTGGCGGCCCGGGTGCAGGTTTTCGCGGTAGCGGATTTCGTCGCCGTTGAAGCGCACGGGGCCATCGACGACGCGGCCGTCGATGCGCAGCACGATGGAGCCGGGGTCGATGCCCGTGCCGATGTCGTGGATGCGTGCCGAGATGCGGGTCAGGCCGCGGTCGCTGACACGGTCGCCCTGCGAGGGCGATACGTCGCTCACCTGCGGGGCGCGCCGGTCCCACTGGCGGTGGCGCCAGGCCGGGTCTTGCTGGAAGCCCGGGGCCACGTAAACCGGCGCACCGACGGAGCCGTACACGTAGGCCTGTTCGGCCGCAGCCGGCTTGGCCAGCAGCGCAGCACCGGCAAGCGGCAGCGCCAGCGCGATGGCCTTGACGGAGAAGCTCAGGGCGGTGGTCTTCATGACATTCACCTCACGGGGTGGGTTGATGTGAAGCCAGTTTGCGCGCCGGTCCATGAACGGGACCTGAATGGATGGCCCATGCACAAACGGAAACAAAATTGCGTGTCCGGTTCTGGCGAGCCCCGGCAGCCGCTGTGGAGGACCATGCAGGCCATGAACTCTTTCCGCCTGATCCCCCTGGACCCCGCTGCCTTCGAGCCCCTGTTCGCGCTGGACGACAAGGACTTGCTGCAGCGGGGCATCCGCCGCTGCATTGCCGACCGCGCGCCCGGCTTTCCGTGCCGTGTCAGCCTGGAAGACTCGAAACCGGGCGACGAGTTGCTGCTGCTGCACTTCGAGCACCATGCCGCGAACTCGCCGTATCGCGCCTCGGGGCCGATCTATGTGCGCCGCGGCGCGCAGCCCGCACGCCTGGCACCCGGCGTGGTGCCGCCGTATGTGACCATTCGCCTGATGTCTCTGCGCGCGTACGACGCGGCGGGGATGATGGTCGATGGGGTGGTGGTCGAGGGGACCGCAGTGGCAGCGGAACTGGAGCGGATGTTCGGCAATGACGGCGTGAGGTACGTGCAGCTGCACAACGCCAAGCGTGGGTGCTACTCCTGCAGCGCGGAACGCGCCTGACGGCGGCACGCCGACGGTGCGAAAATGCGCACCATGAGTGCCGTCTGGATCGAGAACGACCCCATCCCGCTGGAGCGCGAGCGGAAGATCGAGCGTGAAACCCACAAGCTCGAAAAGCGCCTGTGCCGGCTGGTCGGCCAGGCCATCGGCGACTACGACATGATCACGGCCGGCGACAAGGTCATGGTGTGCCTGTCGGGCGGCAAGGACAGCTACGCGCTGCTCGACATCCTGCTGAAGCTGCAGCGCCGCGCGCCGGTCAGCTTCGATATCGTCGCGGTCAACCTCGACCAGAAGCAGCCCGGCTTTCCGGAACACGTTCTGCCGGATTACCTGAAGGCGCTGGGCGTGCCCTTCCGGATCGAAGAGCAGGACACCTATTCGATCGTCAAGGACAAGATCCCCGAGGGCAAGACGATGTGCAGCCTGTGCAGCCGGCTGCGCCGCGGCATCCTGTACCGGGTGGCGTCGGAGCTGGGCGCCACCAAGGTCGCGCTGGGGCACCACCGCGACGACATCGTGCAAACCTTCTTCCTCAACATGTTTTTCGGCGGCAAGCTGAAGGCCATGCCGCCCAAATTGCAGAGCGACGACGGCCGCCACGTGGTGATCCGGCCGCTGGCCTACGTGCCCGAAAATGACCTGGTGCGCTGGGCCGCGCACCGCGAGTTCCCGATCATTCCGTGCACGCTGTGCGGCAGCCAGGAAAACCTGCAGCGCCGGCAGGTGGGCGAGATGATCCGCGGGTGGGACCGCAAGCACCCCGGCCGGGTGGACAACCTGTTCCACGCCTTGCAGAACGTCGTTCCTTCACACCTCGCGGACGGAACCCTTTACGATTTCAAGGGTCTGACAGCCACGGGCGTGCCTGACGCGCAGGGTGACAAAGCCTTCGACGAAGACGAGTTCCCGGCCAGCGCCACGCTGCCCGCACTGCAGGTCATCAAGCTCTGAGGCCGGGCGGCCTCGGTTCGGAGGTTGTATGCAACGAATCGTGCGCCTTGCGGGCGCTGCCATCCTGGTCCTTGCGGGCGCCCTGTTGTCGGGCTGCGCCACCGGGTTCCTCATCGACAGCCAGGTGCAGTCCTTCTCCGGGCTGCAAGCGGCGCCGGCCAATCCCACTTACCGCTTCGAGCGGCTACCTTCGCAGCAGGCCGACGCCGCCCAGGCCCAGCTGGAAGCCATGGCCGACCAGGCACTGTTCAGGGCCGGCTTCAAGCGTGACGACGCCAACCCGCGCTACGGCGTGCAGGTGACGGCGCGGGTGCAGCGCATGCTTTCGCCCTATGCCGACCCGTGGGACCGCGGCTTCGGCTTCGGTGGCTTCGGCAGCTGGTTCGGGCGCCGCGGCGGCGTGGGCATCGGGCTGGGCAGCGCCTGGGAGCCGTCGTGGTTCCACCGCGAAGTCAACGTCATCGTGCGCGAACTGGCGGGCAACAAGGTGGTTTACGAAACCCGCGCCGTGTACGACGGGCCCATGATGGACAACTCGGCGGTGCTGCCGGCCATGTTCCAGGCGGCCATGCAGGGCTTCCCCAACCCGCCGCAGGGGCCGCGGCGCGTGGACGTGCACGTCGGAGGCGAGAAAAAGGCCTCGTAACGAAAGCACGCCGGATTTCCGGTTTGCCTTCATACAATGGGTGGTTATGGAAGCCACCCGCATCATTGCCGTTCGGCATGGTGAGACGGCCTGGAACGTGGATGCGCGCATCCAGGGCCAACTGGACATCCAGCTCAACGACACCGGCCGCTGGCAGGCGCGCCGGGTCGGGTGGGCGCTGTCGGCCGAGCAGGTCGCGGCGGTGTACTCCAGCGACCTCGGCCGCGCGCACGAAACCGCGCGCCACATCTCCGAGCGCATCAGCGTACCCGTCATTGCGCACCAGGGCCTGCGCGAGCGCCGCTTCGGCCTGTTCGAAGGGCGCACCTTCGACGAAATCCACAGGACCTGGCCCGACCACGCGAGCGACTGGCGCAAGCGCCTGCCGGAATGGCAGCCGCCCGAGGGCGGCGAGTCGCTGCTGCAATTGCGCGAGCGCGTCAGCCGCACCGTGCAGGACCTGGCTTCGCGCCACCCCGGTGAGCAGATCGTGGTGGTGTGCCATGGCGGCGTGCTGGATACCCTGTACCGCATCGCGACCGGCCAGGAAGTGAATTCACCCCGCACCTGGCAGCTGCCCAACGGCGCCATCAACCGCCTTCTCTGGACGCCACAGGGCTTCACGCTCGTCGGCTGGTCCGACACCCAGCACCTCGACGACCATGCCGCTGCCGACGAAGACACCGCTTTCTGACCAGCTGAAGAAACTCCTGCACCGGGACGTCGACCACGTCGACACGCCGGCGCTGGTGGTCGACCTCGACGCCATGATGCGCAACTTGGGCCGCATGGCCGAGTTCGCGAAGAAGCACGACATCCGCTGGCGGCCGCACGCCAAGATGCACAAGAGCTCGGGGCTGGCCAAGCTGCAGGTGCAGGCCGGCGCGGTGGGCGTGTGCGTGCAGAAGACGGCCGAGGCCGAAGCCATGGTGGCGGGCGGCGTGATGGACGTGTACATCAGCAACGAAGTGATAGCGCCGCGCAAGCTGGCGCGCGTCGCCGCGCTGGCGCAGCACCTGGCGGCCAGCCACGGCAAGCTGGCCATCGCGGTGGACAGCAACGAAGGCATCCGCGGCCTGGCGCAGGCCATGGACCATGCACGCCAGCAACCGGGCGGCCTGCCCGCCACCATCGACGTGTTCATCGAGATCGACGTCGGCCAGGGCCGCTGCGGCGTGCCGCCGGGACGGCAGGCGGTGGAGCTGGCGCAGGAAATCCGCAAGCACCCGGCGCTGCGCTTCGCGGGCCTGCAGGCCTACCACGGCCGCGCGCAGCACCTGCGCACGCCGCAGGAAAGGCGCGACGTGGTCACGATGGTGGTGCAGGACGTGACCTTCACGCGCCGCCTGATCGAGGCCGAGGGCGTCCCGGTGGACCTGGTGACCGGCGCCGGCACCGGCAGCATGGTGTGTGAATCCGCCAGTGGCGTGTTCGGCGAGCTGCAGGCGGGTTCGTTCCTGTTCATGGACGTGGACTACGCGCTGAACGAGCGCGACCCGGCGGCGCCGCAGTTCGAGCACGCGCTGTTCGTCAAGTCGCAGGTGATCAGCTCAGGCCTGCAGCACGCCGTGTGCGACGCCGGCCACAAGAGCCACGCCATCGATTCGGGCCTGCCCAAGGTGCTGCCGCTGGAAGACGGCACCGAGCTCGACTACTTCAACGGCGGCGACGAACACGGCATCCTGAAGCCGCGCGACGCGCACCAGCGCCTGCCGCGCATCGGCGAGACGGTGTGGCTGATCCCCGGGCACTGCGACCCCACCGTGAACCTGCACAACCACCTGATCGGGGTGAGCGGGGGGTTGCGGCATGGGAAGGTGGAGAAGGTGATCCGGATCGATGCGCGCGGCGCGCTGACCTGACTCCGTTAATTGGGGTCAGAGTCGAATTAATTGACAATGGCGGGCGTGGAACTCACGCCTTCTCAAGTCATCGTCTTCGCCACCCCGGTCTTCTTCGCCCTGATCGGGCTCGAATACGCCTGGGGCGTCATCAAGGGGCGCAACACCTACCGCCTCAACGACGCCATCAACAGCATCAGCCTGGGCATGTTGAGCCAGCTCACCGGCGTGCTCGTGCCGCTGCTCACCATCGGCATCTACACCGCGGTTTTCGACTCGGTCGCGCTCGTCAAGAACGACGCCTTCTGGACCAGCCTGCCCGGCTGGCTGCTGGCGCTGGTGTTCTACGACTTCTGCTACTACTGGCTGCACCGCGCCGGCCATGAAGTGGCGTTGTTCTGGGCGGCGCACGTGGTGCACCACCAGAGCCAGGACTACAACCTGTCGACCGCATTGCGCCAGACCAGCACCGGCAACCTGCTGGGCTGGCTGTTCTACCTGCCGATGGCGCTGGCCGGCGTGCCGCCGCTGGTGTTCGGCGTGGTGGCGCTCATCGACCTGCTGTACCAGTTCTGGGTGCACACCGAGCACGTGGGCAAGCTCGGGTGGTTCGACCGCTGGTTCTGCTCGCCCTCCAACCACCGCGTGCACCACGCGGTGAACGACGGCTACCTGGACCGCAACTACGGCGGCATCCTGATCATCTGGGACCGCCTGTTCGGCAGCTTCAAGGACGAAGGCGAGAAGTGCGTGTACGGCACGCGCTCGCCGCTGAAAAGCTGGGACCCCCTGTGGTCCAACGTAGAGGTGTACTGGTCGCTCGCGCGCGACTCGTGGCACGCCAAAAGCTGGGCCGACAAGGTGCGCATGTGGGTCAAGCCGCCCGGCTGGCGGCCGGCCGACGTGGCCGCGCGCTTTCCCAGACGGCCTTTCGACATCGACGACGTGGTGCGCTTCGACCCGCTGATGAAGCCGGGCATGGCGTGGTTTGCCGGCGTGCAGTTCGTCGTGCTGCTGGGCGGCGTGGCGCTGTTTCTGTGGGAGGCGGGCTCGATGAAGCCGGCCAATGCCTTCGTGTGGTTCGCCACGCTGGCCACCTGCCTGTGGGCAGTGGGAGTGGCGATGCAGGGCCGCTTGAGCCGTCTGGAAGTGTTGCTGGTGCAGGCCGCCGCGCTGTCGGTGGCAGGCGCCGCCGGCGAGGCCGCGCGGCTGCACCTGCAGATGAAGCCGACGGCGATGGTGCTGGCCATGGGCTTCGTCGCGCTGCGCGCGCGCGCCAGCGGCCAGTTCCGCCGCGCCGACGTGCTGCTGCTGGCGGCGCTGGCGTTCTCGCTCTTCGGCGACATCTTCCTGATGTTCCAGGGCTACTTCCTGCAGGGGCTGGTGAGCTTTTTGGGGGCGCACCTGTGCTACATCGCGCTGTTCAAGGAAGGCGTGCCGTGGCTCGCGAACAAGCGCGCGCTGCTCGTAGTGGGCGTGCTGGGCGGCACCATGTACGGCGTGCTGTTCACCTTCCTGCCCAACGCGCTGAAGGTGCCGGTGGCGCTCTACACCGTGGCTATCTGCGTGATGGCGGCGCAGGCGATGGGGCGCGCCAGTGTGCTGCGGGACCGCGCGTCGCTGGGCGTCGCGGTCGGTGCGGCCTTCTTCATGGCCAGCGACACGCTGCTGGCGATCAACCGCTTTGCGACGCCGCTGCCGATGGCGCAGCTCCTCGTGCTCACCACCTACTACGTGGCGCAGTTGCTGATCGTGCACCACATGCGCAGCCCGCGCGTCAGCGCCTGACCAGCCCGCTGTCTTCCACCAGCTTCTGGCCCTGCGGGCCCAGCAGCCAGTCGCGCAGCCGCTCGGTGCCGGGACGCGACTGGTCCGAGGTGACCATGTACACGTCCACCATGTACGGGTACCCCGCGCTGCCGGGCGCGGCACCGTCGATTGCCAGCAGGCGCAGGCCGCCCTGCCGGTGCATCTGCGTCGCATAGAAGCGGAACGAGTAGCCCAGCGACTGCGGCGAGTTGCGATAAGCGGCCACGCGCCGCACCAGCCCGCCCATGCCGCGCACCACTTCTTCTTCCAGGGCTGCGCGCATCGGCTGGCCCTGCATCACGCGCGCCTTCATCACGGTCTGGCTGCCGGAGTTCTCCGGCAGCTGGTAGGCGACGATGTCGCCACCCGTCCCGCCCACTTCTTCCCAGCGGCGAATCTCGCCGGCGTAGATGCGGCGGACCTGTTCGGCCGTGAGCCCGCGCACCGGGTTGGCATCGCTCACGACGAACACGAAGGCTTCGCGCGCAACGGGCGTGAGCTGCAGCTTCACGCCTTTTTCGCGCGCCAGCTTCTCGTGCGCTTCGGAAGGCTGCGCAACGAAGATGGCATCGACTTCGCCCGCGATCAGGCGGTCATAGGCGCGCGACGTGCGCGACACGGCGACCATGCCGTTGGCCGCCTCGGGCGTGTAGAAGGCCTGCACCAGCGCCGCATAGAGCGGGTAAGCGCCGGTGGCGCCGTCAAGCCGCGGTGCGTCCGCCACTTCGAAGCGCTTGGCCGCCGCTTCCACCGGCACCAGCCGGTTGTGCTTGGAAAACGGCCGGTACTCGTGGAGGTTCAATTCCTCGCCGACTTCGGCGCCGGCGATGCGCGGCGCGAGCTTCTGCTCGCGTTGCTGGAACTGCCACGCGGCCACGGCGAGCAGCAGCGTGAACACGGCCGCCACCGGCACCGCATGGCTGCGGCCCGCCGTGGGCACCTTGCGGCTGCCCCAGGCGAGGAAAGCCAGGTACCCGGCATACGCCAGCGACGGAACCGCCAGCAACACCCATTTGCCGCCGACGGTGGCCACCCCGGCGCCCAGGCCCAGCCATGGCAACAGCAGCACGATGCCCAGCAGCGGGTGCAAGCCGGTGCGCGTGAAGTCGCCGCCGCTCCATTGCATGTCGACGACCCACCACAGCCAGATGGCAAGCAGCAGTCCCAGCGCAGGCCCGTAGCGCCGGGCCCAGGCCTGCGGCAGCCCGGGACGCCGCGCATCGCGCAGGCCGACGATGCCGCCCAGCGCGGCGGCCAGGGCCATCGCCGACCACTGGATCGCGGGGCCCGCGCGGGTGGCCATGGTGGCGAGGGCAGCCACGAACACGAACAGCTGCGCCAGCAGCGGCACGAAGACGAATAGCGAGAGCACCGTGCGCGGTGTCATTGCCCGGCCTCCATGTAGGCCCGCATGGCGTGCGGCGGCAACAGGAAGCTGGCCGCGATCACCACCGCGGACAGGAACAGGCCCGTCATGCCGGCCCACCACGCGCAGAAGGTCCAGGCGTTGTACAGCCCGGGCACCTGCTGCAGTTCGGCCATGCGCTCGGGCGAACCCAAGCCCCCCAGGTTGCGCGCGGCGGCGTAGCTGTAGCTTGCGTTGCCCAGGAAAGGCATGGCCACCAGCGAGAAGACCAGGCCGTACAGGCCCAGCGCCACACGGGGCAGCGGCAGCTTCTTCTGCAGCAGCAGCGCCAGCAGGAAGGCGAGGAAAGCCGGAATCAGCAGACGCGCCAGCATGCGGTCGTCGCCCAGGTGCAGGAAGGCTCTCCACACCCAGGGCAGCGGCGCCAGCAGCCATTCGGCGCGGGGAGCCAGTCCGATGGGCCGAACCACGCTGGGCGGCCCGCCGAACTCGGCCAGCAATGCGATCGCCCAGCACACCGCCCCGGCGATGGCGCACAGGCGGCGAAAGCCCCGGCCCTGCTCCGCGGTAGCCGAGAGCCCGTACCGATGCATCAACAGCGCGGCATTCGCCAGCACCAACGCCAGCGCCGCGCAGCCCAGCGACACGAACAACGCCGGGATACCGCTCAATTCGGCAAAGCCTTCGAGCACGAAGAAAGGCAGGAAGCCGAAGACGATGCCCGCCATGGCATACCCCGCCAGGCAGGTGGCCAGGCAGGCCAGTGCGGCGGTGTTCAGGAAGCGTTGCGTGGGGAGCACGTGGGCAAGCTCCCCGCTACTCCGCGAACAGCTCTCCCGCCGCCTTGGGCGGCGTGACGCCGAGGTGCCGATAGGCCGCCATCGTCGCCACCCGCCCGCGCGGCGTGCGCTGCAGGTAGCCCTGCTGGATCAGGTAGGGCTCGATCACGTCCTCGATGGTGTCGCGTTCCTCGCCGATGGAAGCAGCGATGTTGTCCAGCCCCACGGGGCCGCCGTCGAAACGGTGCACCACCGCTTCCAGCAGCTTGCGGTCCATCACGTCGAAGCCCTGTGGGTCTACGTCCAGCATGGCCAGCGCCAGGTGCGCGATGTCCTCGGTGATCTGGCCGGTGCCCTTGACGTCGGCATAGTCGCGCACGCGCCTGAGCAGCCGGTTGGCGACGCGCGGCGTGCCACGCGAGCGCTTGGCGATCTCCGTCGTTCCCGCACCGTCGATCGGCACCTGCAGCAGTCCGGCACTGCGGTGCACGATGCGCGCCAGTTCTTCGGCGCTGTAGAACTCCAGCCGCGCGACGATGCCGAAGCGGTCGCGCAGCGGGTTGGTCAGCATGCCGGCGCGCGTGGTGGCGCCGACCAGGGTGAAGGGCTGCAGGTCGAGCTTGATGGAGCGCGCGGCCGGTCCCTCGCCGATCATGATGTCGATCTGGTAGTCTTCCAGCGCCGGGTAGAGGATTTCCTCGACCACCGGCGACAGGCGGTGGATCTCGTCGATGAAGAGCACGTCGTTCTTCTCGAGGTTGGTCAACAGCGCCGCCAGGTCCTTCGGCTTTTCCAGCACCGGCCCGGAGGTCTGGCGCAGGTTCACGCCGAGCTCGTGCGCGATGATGTGCGACAGCGTGGTCTTGCCCAGGCCGGGCGGGCCGAACAGCAGCACGTGGTCCAGCGCCTCGCCGCGCTTCCTGACAGCGCCGATGAAGATCTCGAGCTGCTCACGCGTCTTGGCCTGCCCCACGTATTCGTGCAGCAGTTTCGGCCGCAGCGCGCGCTCGATCGCTTCCTCGCCCGGCGAGGCGGGTGCGGCGGACACGACACGCTTGGCCGGCGCGGGCGCGAAGTCGTCGGTCTGGATCGTCATGGGGTTCTCGCGGAAAGCCAGCCCGCCAGCGGCTGGCGTGCCCACGCCTGCATCGCCGGGCCCCCCCAGTCGGCCTGCGGCTGCGAGGGCAGCAGGTTCATGGAGCGCTCGCGCTTCTCGATGGCGCCTTTCGCTTCGTCCACCAGCTCCACCAGCGAACGCGCGGCGACATCGCGCTGGGTGAACAGCTCCTCGATGAAGAAGGTGTTGCGGCTGTCGGACTTGCAGCCGAACGACTGGCGGTCGTGTGACGAAGCGGTGAGCACGATGCGCGTCGGGCCGCGAAGGGCCGGCAGGAACGAGCCGGAGAAGCACGACGACAGCAGCACCAGCGCCGGCTTGCCGCGCAGCGGCCCCAGCCACGACTGCAGCTCGCGCGGGCGGATGGCTTCGATGGCGCCGCTTTCCGCCTGCACGGCCAGCAGCCCTTCGAGGCCGTGGGAGCTCAGCAGCAGCACCACCTTGTCTTCGGGCCGTGCCGCCTCGCCAATGGCCCGCAGCACCGACGCGATGTTGTCGCGAGTGGCCAGCGGCCAGTCGCGCGGCTGGCCGTACACCGCCGCCGACAGCCGGAACACCACGGCTCCGCTGTCGATCAGGCGCATGACCTGTTCGGCCAGTTGCACGTCGCCGCGGAACGCGGTGGAGTCAGGATGCATCGCGAAGCCGGCAAAGATGATGCGCGGCCGCTTGCCGGGGGCCAGTTGCATGCGCGCTTCGCGGACCTGCGCGTCGAGCAATTCGTCGCTGCGGGTAAAGCCGATGGCGAACCCGGCGTGCAGCGCCAGCAGCACGGCGAACAGGCAGCGGACGGCACGGTTCATCGTCACCTGGCCAGCGAACGCAGCGCCAGCTTGATGCCCTCGCTCACGCCCACGTCACGCGGCAGCGCCTTGAGCGAGGCGGACGCTTCCCTGTCGCTGTAGCCCAGCGCCACCAGCGCCTGCAGGATGTCGGCCTGCGCGTCGCTCGCCACGGTGGCGGACGCGGTACCGATGTCGGCGCCGATCTTGCCCTTGAGTTCCAGCAGCAGGCGTTCGGCCGTCTTCTTGCCGATGCCGGGAATCTTGACCAGCCGGCTCGCGTCCTGCGCCGTCACGGCCTGCGCGATGTCGGCCACGCTCATGCCGCTCAACAGCGACAGCGCCGTGCGCGGGCCGACGCCCGAAATCTTGATCAGTTGCCGGAACGCCTCGCGCTCGGGTGCCGTGCCGAAGCCGAACAGCACCTGCGCGTCTTCGCGCACCACGAAGTGCGTGAGCAGCGACACCTTCTCGCCCAGCCCCGGCAGGTTGTAGAAGGTGCTCATGGGCACGTCGACCTCGTAGCCGACGCCCTGGCAGTCCACCAGCACCTGCGGCGGGTTCTTCTCGGCCAGCAGGCCCGACAGGCGGCCGATCATGGATTCACAAGCCCGCGCCGCGCCGCTTCCAGCGCGGCTTCGGCGCGCGAGGAGACATTGAGCTTGCGGTACACCTGCTTGATGTGGTCGGCGATGGTGTGGCGCGACAGGCCGAACTGCTGGGCGATTTCGGGCAGCGTGTAGCCCTTGGCCACGCGTTGCAGCACCTCGGTTTCGCGGTCGGTCAGGTGGGCTTCCTGTTCGAGCTGGCGCACCAGCTGCAAGCGCTGGTGGGCGGCGCCGGCAAAGTACGCCAGTACGCGGCGCGCGATGGGGGGCGACAGCGGCGGCTCGCCCTGGGTGATGCGCAGCAGTTGCGCCACCAGCACGTCGCGCGGCTGCTCCTTCAGCAGGTAGCCGAAGGCGCCGGCCTGCAGCGCGGGGAACAGGTGCTCATCGTCGTCGTAGATCGTAACCACCACCGACAGCGTGCGCGGCTGGTGCACGCGCAACGCGCCCACCACGTCGGTGCCGCTGCCGTCCGGCAGGCCCAGGTCGACCAGGGCCAGGTCGAACTGCTCGCGCTGCACCCAGTCGAGCCCCTCGTCGCGGCGGGCCGCGCTGCGCACCCGCAGGCCCGGGAAGGCCTCGCAAGCGACCTCGGCCAGCCAGGCCCGGATCTCGGGCAGGTCCTCCACGACGAGCGCGCTGTTCATATGGCTTCGATGTTAGCGGATTGCCCCGCGAGCGGGACCATCACCACGAGCCGCGTGCCCCCCTGTTCAGGGCGTTCATAGCGGTGGCTGCCCTGCAGGCTGCGCACGCGCCGCTCGATGTTGGGCAAACCATGGCCGCCGCCGGGCGAGGCGGGGGCACCCAGGCCGCGGCCGTCGTCCTCGACTTCCAGCGTCAGGTCGCCGGGGCCGAAGGCAACGCGCACGCTGCAACCGGCGGCACCGCTGTGGCGGATGGTGTTGGAAACCGCCTCGCGCAGGATGCGCGTAAGCTGCACGTGAGTGCGGGCCGGCAGCACCAGCCCTTCGGGCGGGTCGCCGGCGTCCCATCGGGCCTGCAGGCCCGCATTGGCCAGCCGGGTGACGCATTCGGAGCGCCAGTCGGCGAGCACGTCGCCGGCGCGCGCGGGTTCGCCGGCGAGCCCGCGCACCGACAGCCGCATCTCGTCCAGCGCCTGCCGCGCCATCGCGGCGATGCGATCGCGCCCCTGGCTTTGCTGGCTGGCCTGGGCGATGGTGAGCAACTGGGCGCCCAAGTCGTCGTGCAGGTCCGACGCGATGCGGCGGCGCTCCTGCCGCGCACCCTGCTCGAAGGCTTCGCCGGACGCCAGGCCCTGCCGCACCAGGCTGCATAGCTCACCCGCGCGGCGCGCATCCGCGGGGCTGAAGAGGCGCGCCCCGCGTTCGGGCAATTCCAGCTCCAGCGGCTCCAGGGGTGCGGCAGCCGCCACCACCAGGCGGCAGCCCTGGTCCGCAATGCCTTCGGCCGCATCGGGCGGCACCACGTGCATGCGCTGCGGCTGGAACACCGTGTCCCACAGCTGGCGCCAGCGCCGGTTGAGCATCGCCGGGTCGCCCTGGCCCTGTGTGACGAGTTCCAGCACCTGCGGCAGCACGTCGCGCGTCGCCGGCAGGCTGCCGCGCAGCAGGCGCTGCCACACGAACTGGCGCAGCGGAAAGTAGAGCCAGCCGGCCAGCGCCAGCGACACCGTGAAAGCCAGGTCCGGCCCCCAGTGCAGCGCCGTCACGAGGAACAGGTCGAGCACCACCACCAGCAGGCCGCCCAGGAACCACAGCCAGGCTCGCGGCCACCACGCCTCCAGCTGGAACAAGCCGACTCGCGACACCAGCGGCACCAAGCCGATGAACAGCAGCGCCAGCACGGCCAGCCCGTAGTTCTGCGGCACGTCGACCACGTGGCCCGCCGCGCCCATGGCATAGGCGACGAAAGTGGAGGACATGCCCGCCAGCAGCAGCAGGCCGAACCACTTCAGCTGCGCCCGCTGCGCGGGGTCCGTGCGGCTGGCACGCCACTGCAGCGCGAACACGGCGATGAGCAGCACGCCCATCAGCACGGCCGGCAGGCGGAAGGCCACCGTGATGCCGGGCAGCCACTGCCACTGCTCCGCGGCCAGCGAGGTGAGCGTGACTGCCACCAGTGCCCAGAGCAGCCAGTTGCCGCCCAGCCGCCGCGGGTGCAGCCACAGCAGCGCGCACAGCCCGCCCATCAGCATGAAGGAAGCCAGGTGCGACAGCACGTGCAGTTCCGACCAGCCCCAAGGCGGCTGGCTGAGCAGGCGCGATCCCCATGACGCGGTACACAGCATGCCGAAGGCATAGCCGCCGCTCGCCACCAGGTAGCACAGCGTCGCCGAGCCCAGCGGCTGGAAGATCCACATGCCCAGCCCCACCGACACCGACAGCAGCGCAACCACCCAGGGAAACCAGAAGCGCAGGCCGAGTTCGCCGATCTCGCGGTGCCCGGGCACGGCTTCGGTGATGCCGCCCGCGTGATGGATGCGCACCTCAGGTTCGTGCAGCATCGCCCACAGCTTCTCGTGCCGGTCGAAGAATTCGTTCTGCACGGCGAAGGTATTGTGCATGCCGGCGCTCTCGATGGTGAGCAGGGGCGTGAGCGCGATGCGCTGGCCGCCGGCTTCCAGTTCGCGGACCTGGGCAAGCGGCGCCAGCCCGGCGCGCACCGGCTCGGCGCGCACGCTGCCGCCGGGTGCGGACACGAAGCGCCAGCCAAGCGATGGCTCCAGCAGCGAGCGGTACAGCGCCAGCAAGCCGCCCAGCACGATGAGGGTCGCCGCGATCCACCACCGCACGCCGCGGTTTGGCCCGACAATCATCCCTATCACGCCCGGGGAACCCATCCGTTGATTCTGCGTCATTCGTTCAGCCCACCCAACAACACGCGCCTCGCCCACCTGGTGGGCCCCATGGACGAACACCTGCGCACCGTCGAGTCCGCCCTGCAGGTGCGCGTCTCGCGCCGGCAGGAGCACTTCCGGGTCGAAGGCCCGAAGGCGAAGGCGTCGCGCGCGCTCGAAGTGCTGCAGGCGCTGTACGAGATGGCCGGCCGCACGATCTCGCCGGAGAAGGTGCAGCTGCTGCTGGCGGGCGACGCGCCCCTGCTGGAGGAGGCAGAAGACGGCTCGCTGGTCCTGCACACGCGGCGCACCGACCTGCGCGCACGCACCGCCAACCAGAGCGTGTACCTGGACAACATCGCCAACCACGACATCACGTTCGGCATCGGCCCGGCCGGCACCGGCAAGACCTACCTGGCCGTGGCCTGCGCGGTCGACGCGCTGGAGCGCAGCGCCGTGCAGCGCATCGTGCTCACACGGCCCGCGGTGGAAGCGGGCGAAAAGCTCGGCTTCCTGCCCGGCGACCTGTCGCAGAAGGTCGACCCTTACCTGCGCCCGCTGTACGACGCCCTGTACGACCTGATGGGCTACGACCGCGTGGTGAAGGCCTTCGAGCGCAACGCGCTGGAGATCGCGCCGCTGGCCTTCATGCGCGGGCGCACGCTGAACAACGCCTTCGTGATCCTGGACGAGGCGCAGAACACCACGCCCGAGCAGATGAAGATGTTCCTCACGCGCATCGGCTTCGGCAGCAAGTGCGTGGTGACGGGCGACATCAGCCAGATCGACCTGCCCAAGGGCTCGCTGTCGGGGCTGGTGGACGCCGAGCGCGTGTTGAAGCGCGTGAAGGGCATCGCGCACACCCGCTTCACCAGCGCCGACGTGGTGCGGCACCCGCTGGTGGCGCGGATCGTCGACGCCTACGACGCGGCGCGGGGCAGGCAGGAATGACCCCACCGCTGGACCTGTCGCTGCAGTTCGGCACGTTCGCCGCGCAGGCGGCGCATCGCGCGCTGCTGACGAAAGCGCGGGTGGCGCGCTGGGTGTCCTTCGCGCTCGCGCGCCCCGGCGAGATCGCGGTGCGCATCGTCGGCGAGGAAGAAGGGCGCGCGCTGAACCGGCAGTACCGCGGCAAGGACTACGCGACCAACGTGCTCGCGTTCGACTACACGCGCGAACCGGTGGTGGCGGCCGACCTCGTGCTGTGCGCCCCGGTGGTGGAGCGCGAAGCGCGCGAACAGGGCAAGGCGCTGGAGTCGCACTACGCGCACCTGCTGGTGCACGGCACGCTGCATGCGCAGGGCTTCGAACACGAAACGAACGAGCGGGATGCGCTGGAGATGGAGGCGGCCGAGGTGTTGCTGCTCGGCGCGCTGGGATTCCCGAACCCGTACTAACGGCAGGCGTCGCTGACTTCGCGCTGCCACAGCGCGATTTCGCCGGGGCGGTCCTTGTCCTCGATGTACTTCTTGTTGCCCTTGCCGTCGTAGGTATAGACCGGACGCTGTTCCTTCAGGATCGCGAGGTTCTCGCGCGCGGTGCCGCAGCGCACGGCCTGGTTGCGGCGGGCGATCTCGTCGGCTTGCGCCCGCTTTTCCTGCTCGGCGGCCTTGCGCTTGTCGTTCTCCAGCATCTCTTTCAGGTTCTGTGCGGCGGCGGTGATGGCGAGCGCCGAACAACCCACGACGACAAATGCCTGCGCGAACTTCAACATGTTCCGGATGCCCCTGGCGCGTAAGAAGGACGCATTATGCAACGACCCTGAGCGGAATCGTCACAGGCCCGTCGTTGACCAGGTGCACCTGCATATCGGCGGCGAATTCACCGGTCTGCACCACCGGATGCGCGGCGCGCGCCTGCGCCACGAAGGACTCGTAGAGCCGGCGGCCCTCATCGGGCGGCGCAGCCGCGGTGAAGCTCGGGCGGTTGCCGCCGGTGGTGTCGGCGGCCAGCGTGAACTGGCTGACCACCAGCAGGCCGCCGCCGACGTCCTGCACGCTCAAGTTCATCTTGCCGGCCTCGTCGCTGAAAATGCGCAGCTTGAGCACCTTGGCGAGCAGCTTGCCGGCCACGGCCTCGCTGTCGCCGCGTTCGGCGCATACCAGCACCAGCAGCCCCCGTGAAATCTCGCCGATGGTCGCGCCGCCGACCACCACGCGCGCCTCGCTCACCCGCTGCACCAGCGCCAGCATCAGAGCAGGTCCTTCTCATCGTCGAAATGGGACTCGACGTCGCTGGGCAGCAGCTGGATGGTGGCGCGCAGGCCCGGCACCGCGCTCATGAGCGCCTGTTCGACGCTGGTGCGCAGCGCGGCCGCGCGCCCCAGCGTCCAGCTCGCGGGCATGTGCATGTGCAGGTCGATGAAGCGGCGCTGGCCGGAGCGCCGGCTCGACAAATGGTCGAAGCGGATGGTGGGGTGCGCGAACTGCGCGAGCGTCTTCTCCACCACCGCCATCACCTCGGGCTCCAGCGCGCGGTCCATCAGGCCTTGCGACGAGCGCCACATCAGGTGCGCGCCCTCGCGCAGGATGTTGAGCGCGACGCCGATCGCGACCGCCGCGTCCAGCCACAGCCAGCCTGTCACGGCCACCAGCGCAACGCCGACCACGACGCCGGCCGACGTCCACACGTCGGTCAGCAAGTGGCGCGCGTCGGCTTCCACCGCGATCGAGCGGTTCACGCGCGCCGCCTGCAACATCACCCACGCCAGCGCGCCGTTGATGGCGGAACTGACCACCGAGAGCGCGAGGCCCAGTCCCAGCTGCTCCAGCCCTTGCGGGTTGAACAGGCGCTGGACGGCCGCCCAGATGATGCCGAGCGCCGCCACCAGGATCAGCAGCCCTTCAAACCCGGAGGAGAAGTACTCCGCCTTGTGGTGGCCGTAGGGATGCTCGACATCGGCGGGCTGCATCGCGATCTTCACCATCAGGAGCGCGAAGGCCGCGCTGGCGAGGTTGACGAACGACTCCATGGCGTCCGACAGCAGGCCGACCGAGCCGGTCAGCCACCACGCCAGCGACTTCAGCGCGATGGTGACCATGGCGACGAAGACCGACACGCGCAGCAGCAGGCGTGGCTCCAGGGTCTTCGGGTCGAACGGCATGCCCGATTGTCCCGCATGCAAGAATCCGCCCCATGCGCACCCCGCTTGCCCGACGCGCCGCCTGGTGGCTCGCCGGCGCCGTGCTTGCTGCGGCCGGCTGCGTGGCGCTGGCGCGCGCCGAGCTGCAGCGGCAGCGCGAGCTGTTCGAGACCGACGCGCGCATCGTGCACCGGCTGCTCAGCCAACGCGCGGTGCAGCACGACGCGGTGCTCGCGACACTGGCCCTGCTTCAGCCGGGCGCCGGTGCATCGCGCGCCGAGCAGCGGCTGCCGGCGCTGTACCCCCAGGTCCTGGCCGTGACGCGGCGCGACACGGGCGGGTCGTGGCCCGACCCGCGGCTGGCTGCCGCAGAAGCCGAGTCGCGCCGGCTGCGCCGCCCTTCGCTGGCTTCGGCCGACCTCGCAGCGGGGCGCTACGAGATGGTGCTGGCCTCCGAGCCGGCCAGCTTTGCCTTGCTCATGGACCTGCGCAAGGTGGTGCCGTGGAGCGAATGGCCGATGGCGGTGGAGACCAGCCCGGTGCAGGTGGCACTGGAACTTGGCGGTCAGCGCTTCGTGGTGCAGCCCGGCGAGACGAGCGTGAGCGGCTGGCGCTACGAGTTCCGCAAGCACCTGGCGGCCGACAGCCAGCCGTTCGACGTGGTGGCGGTGCGCACCGTACGCTGGCCCGAGTTGCCGTGGGGTTGGATGGCAGCGTGGACCGCCGGTGTCGCGGCCCTGCTGTCGGCCATTGCTGCGTGGCTGCGCCAGCGCGAAGGGCGCCGCCGGGCCGAAGAACTGCTGCGCCTGGGACAGGTGGCGCGCCTGAACACGCTGGGCGAGCTGGCCGCGGGCATGGCGCACGAGCTGAACCAGCCGCTGACCGCGGTGCTTTCGAGCACGCAGGCCGCACGCCGCCTGCTGGAAGACGGCGACGCTGCGGACCTGGCGACGGCCCGTACAGCGCTGGAGCACGCTTCGGCGCAGGCGCGCCGTGCCAGCGACGTGCTGGCCAGGCTGCGCCGCAGCGTCGAGCGGCCCGATGCCGGCAGCGCGCTGCGGCCGGTCGACCTGCACGCTGCTGCGCGCGGCGCGCTCGACCTGCTGGAGCCCGAGTGCGCGCGGCGCGGCGTGGCGCTGCGGCTGGACGGCGCAGCCGATGCGAAGGTGAGCGCCGAGCCGGTGGCACTGGAGCAGATCGTGCACAACCTGCTGCTGAACGCGCTGCAGGCGCTGGAGCAGGTGCCACAGGCGGAGCGCGAGCTGCGCGTGACGGTCGGCAGCGAAAACGGGCGCGGCGTGCTCGAAGTGGCCGACAGCGGCCCCGGCATTGCGCCCGACGTCCTGCCGCGCATCTTCGAGCCTTTCTTCTCGACACGGCGCGATGGGCTCGGCCTGGGCCTGAGCCTGTGCGAAAGCCTGGCGGCCGGCATGGGCGGCCAGCTCACGGCGCAGGCGCGCGAACCGCGCGGTGCGGTGCTGCGGCTTGCGTTGCCGCTGGCAGGTGCGGCTGCATGAATGCACCGCTGTCACCGCTGATCCAGCTGGTGGACGACGACGAGGGCGTGCGCACCAGCCTCGCGCTGTTGATCGGCACCGTGGGCCTGCGCGTGCAGGCGTGGGCCGACCCGCACGAGTTCCTGCGCGGCTTCGACCGCGAGAGCGTGGGCGCCATCGTGCTCGACGTGCGCATGCCGGGGCTCGGCGGCCTGGCGGTTCTGGAGCAGCTGGTGGCCGAGGGGGTCGACCAGCCCGTCATCATGCTCACCGGCCACGGCACGGTGGACCTGTGCCGGCGCGCCTTCAAGTCCGGCGCGGCGGAGTTCCTGGAGAAGCCGGTGGACGACGAGGCGCTGCTCGAGGTGCTGCAGAAGTCGATCCGCCAGCACGTGCGCTCGCGCGAGCGGTTGCGCGGCGACCGCGAAGCGCGCGAGCGCTTTGCGCAGTTGTCGGAACGCGAGCGCGAGGTGCTGGGCCTGATCGTCGAGGGCCTGGCCAACAAGGAGATCGGGCGCGCCTTGGCGCTGTCGCCGCGCACCGTCGAGACGCATCGGGCCAACCTGTTCGGCAAGCTGGAAGCGGGGTCGCTGGCGCAGTTGATCCGGCGCTATGCGGCGCTGGTGGAAGGGGATGATCGGTGATGCTCCGTATTTCTACGGAAGCCCGCGCGTAGCCGTACGAATGTTCGACAGGGCCGCCTTTTCCTACAGTTCTCCCACACACACCGGAGAACCCATGCGCAACCTCATCGCCACCGCCCTCGTCCTTGCCAGCGCCGCCGCTTCCGCGCAGGCCGTCCGCACCGAACGCAACATCTCGCTGGAGCTGGCCAACCAGATCGCCGGCGCCACCGTCGCTGCGTGCTCGGCGCAGGGCTATGCCGTCGCCGTCACCGTGGTCGACCGCCAGGGCGGCATCCGCGCCGTGCAGCGCGCCGACAATGCCGGGCCGCACACGCTGGGCGCGTCCTACGAGAAGGCCTACACCTCGGCGTCGGCGAAGAACGCCACGCTGGCCATGATGGAAGGCGCGCAGAAGAACCCCGCGGCCGCCAACCTGGTGCACATCCCCGGCTTCCTGCTGCTGGGCGGCGGCGTGCCGGTGAAGGTGGGCACCGAGACCATCGGCGCGGTCGGCGTCGGCGGCGCACCCGGCGGCCACCTCGACGAAGCCTGCGCGGTCGCGGCTCTCGACAAGTTGAAGGACCTGCTGAAATGAAAAGCTGGCGCATCCTCGCGCTCGTCGTGGCCTGTTGTGCCACGGTGCTGCCTGCCGCCGCGCAGGTGGGCCCGACGCCCGCCGAAGCGGCGCGCTACCAGGGGCTGCATGCCGCGGCCCACAAGGGCGATGTCGCCGCCATCGAAAAGCTCGTGGCGCAGCGCGCCGACCTGAACGCGCGCGATGCGCATGGCCGCACGCCGGTGCACGTGGCCGCGTTCGCGAAACAGCGCGATGCCATTCGCGCGCTGGCGAAAGCCGGCGCCAGGCTGGAGCTGCTGGAGAACGACAAGTACGACGCGGTGACCATCGCTGCCGTGGCCGACGACGAGGAAACGCTGCGCACGCTGCTGTCGCTGGGCGCCAGCGCCAAGCTCACCACGTCGCGCTACGAGGGAACGGCGCTCATCGCGGCTGCCCACCTGGGCCACGACGGCGTGGTGAAGCAACTGATCGCCGCGGGCGCGCCGCTGGACCACGTGAACAACCTGCACTGGACGGCGGTGATCGAGGCGATCGTGCTGGGTGACGGCGGTGCGCGCCACCAGTCGACGCTGAAAGCCCTGGTCGATGCGAAGGCGAACCTGCAGCTGAAGGACCGCACGGGGCGCACGCCACTGGAGCTGGCGAAGTTGCGCGGCTACACAGCGATGGCGAAGATGCTGGAGGCCGCGGGGGCGAAATAGCCGCCGTCAGTGCGGGCGGCTGGGGTAGATCATCAGGGATGGCTCGACTTGTGCGAGATGAAAGAAGTCCCTGTCGTTGTGGACCAGCAGAGCCGCGTGCTCGATGGCGATGGCCGCAATGAGGCAGTCGTTGGGTTTGCGAATGGTCAGGCCCTGCCGCCTCGCGCGCCGATGCAGCTGTGCGGCGATTTCGTAGGTCGACAGCTCCCGCGGCTCCAGGATCAGCGTGCCCCATAGCCGCTCGCGCATCTGCTCGTAGTCCCTGTCGTCGCGAATGCCCTGCAGCACTTCCTGGACGATGATCCCTGATGTGGCGAGTTCCCCGATTTCGTCCGCTTGTGCGATGAACTGCAGGGCACTCGAAGTCGCGCCGCGGACGCCGTCGATCCAGACCGAGCTGTCGGGCATGACGATCATTTCCTGGGCCGCCTCGGCTTGGGCTGCGGCGCAGGCGGCAGCTTGTAGCCGGCCACCGGCTGCTCGACCCGGTACTTGCCGGGCGGCTCGCCCGGGTCGGCCTTGGGATCGTAGCCAGGCCAGAACGGGTCCTCCTTGAACATCCCGAAGATGTCCCGGAAGCGCGTTCGCTTCGATCGAGCCACCATGTCACGCAAGGCCTTGTCCACCACCTCGCGCTTGGTTCGCGCCCCCGAAACCTTCATCGCTTCCGAGACGAGGTCTTCGTCGATGTCGATGTTGGTGATCATGGCATGCACTGTACATGCCATGTACAAAAAGTCAACGCCGCCTATGCCAAGGTCACGCGGGCAAACTTGCGCTTGCCGACCTGCACCACGTAGACACCGGCTTCGAGCTTGAGCCCCTTGTCGCTCACGGTGGAAGAGTCAATGCGCACGCCCCCGCCATCGACCAGGCGGTTGGCCTCGCTGGTCGAAGGCGCCAGCCCGGCCTGCTTCAGCAACTGCGCGATGCCGAGCGGCGCGCCCGGCAGCGTCACTTCCGGGATCTCGTCGGGGATGCCGCCGCGGCTGCGGTTGACGAAGTCCTGCTCCGCGGCATCGGCCGCCTTGGCGTCGTGGAAGCGCGCGGTGATTTCCTTTGCGAGCATCACCTTGGCGTCGCGCGGGTTTCGCCCGCCTTCGACTTCCAGCTTCAGCGCGGCGATCTCCGATTCCGGGCGGAACGACAGCAGCCTGAACCAGCGCCACATCAGCGTGTCGTTGATCGACATGGTCTTGGCGAACATGCTGTTCGCGTCCTCGTCGATGCCGATGTAGTTGTTCTTGCTCTTCGACATCTTCTCCACGCCGTCCAGTCCTTCCAGCAGCGGCATGGTCAGGATGCACTGCGGCTCCTGCCCGTACTCCACCTGCAGGTGGCGGCCCATCAGCAGGTTGAACTTCTGGTCGGTGCCGCCGAGCTCCAGGTCGCTCTTGAGCGCCACCGAGTCGTAGCCCTGCATCAGGGGGTACAGGAACTCGTGGATCGAGATCGAGCTGCCGGACTTGAAACGGTCGTGGAAGTCGTTGCGCTCCATCATGCGCGCCACGGTGTACTTGGCCGCCAGCTGGATCATGCCGCGCGCGCCCAGCGGGTCGCTCCATTCGCTGTTGTAGCGCAGCTCGGTCTTGGCCGGGTCCAGCACCTTGTTGGCCTGGGCGCGATACGTTTCTGCGTTGGCCTCGATCTGCTCACGCGTGAGCGGCGGGCGCGTGGTGTTGCGGCCCGACGGGTCGCCGATCATCGTAGTGAAGTCGCCGATGAGGAAGATCACCGTGTGGCCCAGGTCCTGCAGCTGGCGCATCTTGTTCAGCACCACCGTGTGGCCGATGTGGATGTCGGGCGCCGTCGGGTCCAGGCCCAGCTTGATGCGCAGCGGCACGCCGGTCGCTTCGGAGCGCGCGAGCTTCTGCAGCCATTCGTCCTGCGGGATCAGCTCTTCGGTGTTGCGCAGGCTTGCCGCCATGGCGGCCTGCACACGGTCGGTGACCGGAAAAGTCTTTGTAACAAGTGCTTGATTCATAAGGAGTTTCCGCAACGGCTGGGCTGCGGTGGTGGCTATACTGCGCCCGGTCGATTCTAGTTCCGGCAATTTTTCCGCTTTCGCCTGTGGGGTGGCCACTCGGCCATTCGTGGGGGAACCGTGCATGCCCCCGTAGGACAAACAACGACATTCCGTAGGAAAGGACCCACAAAGAGTGAACAAGGCTGCGAACGATTTGCTGAACCGACTGGCCCATGCGCTGGAGCACCACCCGAAGCACGTGACCGCGCTGGTGGCCGCGCTGATGATGGGCGGCGCCGGCGGCGCGTTCGCCGTGGCGTCGGCTTCATCGCAGTCGCAGGTCGACCCGTCGCTGCTGCCGGTGCGCGAAGTGGTGGAAGCGGTGCAGTCGCTGCCCATCGCGCCGCAGGCCGAAGCGCTCGACGCTTTCCGCTTCAACCTCTACCGCACCGAGGCCGTTCGCGCGAGCGACACGGCCGAGGCGCTGCTGGGCCGCCTGGGCATCAACGACCCGGCAGCCGCGGCTTTCCTGCGCAGCGACGCGACGTTTCGCGCCCGCGTGCTGGGCCAGCCGGGCCGGCTCGTCACCGTCGAGGCATCCGACACGCAAAGCCTGCTGAAGCTCAGCACTCGCTGGCTCACCGACAGGACCGAGCAGTTCCAGCGCTTCATGACGGAGCGCGACACGCAGGGCCGGTTGAGCGCGCGCACCGAGAGCGCGCCCCTGGTGGCGTCCCTGCGGCTCGCCAGCGGCGTGCTGAAGACCTCGTTCTACGAAGCCATGGACGAGGCCGGCGTCTCGGAGAGCGTGGCCAAGCAGGTGCTGGAGATCTTCCAGGGCCAGATCGACTTCAGCGGCGGCCTGAAGGTGGGCGACCGCTTCAACGTGGTGTACGAGGCGCTGGAAGCCGACGGCGAGCCCATGCGCACCGGCCGCGTGATCTCGGCCGAATTCGTCAACGCAGGCAAGCTGCACCAGGCCATGTGGTTCCAGGAGCCGGGCAAGGACGGCGGCTACTTCGACCTGGACGGCAAGAGCCTGGAGCGTTCGTTCCTGGCTTCGCCGATGGAAGTGACACGCATCACCAGCGGCTTCGCCATGCGGTTCCATCCGGTGCTGCACAAGTGGAAGGCGCACAAGGGCGTGGACTACGGCGGGGCCATCGGCACGCCGATCCGCACCATCGGCGACGGCCGCGTGCGCTGGGCCGGCCCCATGGGCGCCTACGGCAACCTGGTGGTGGTGGACCACGGTGACGGCGACGAAACCTTCTACGCGCACCTGAGCCGCATCGACGTGGCACCGGAGCAAGTGGTCAAGCGCGGCGAAACGATAGGCGCGCTGGGCGCTACCGGCCGCGTGAGCGGGCCGCACCTGCACTTCGAGTTCCGTGAGAACGGCGAGCACACCGACCCGATGCTGGCCCTGCGCAATGGCGCCGCGAACGAGCTGTCGCAGCATGCCAAGGCCGACTTCAACCGGCTGAGCCGCTCGATGCGGACCCAGTTCGCGGCTGCCAACTCGGTGCCTCTGGTGGCTTCGGCAGAATGAACCCCAGGTGAAAACAAAGGGCCCCTGAGGGGCCCTTTGTCCTTGGGTCGGCGCCTGCGGCGCCGTTAAACCGAGAAGCTGGAGCCGCAACCGCAGGTGGTCTGCGCATTCGGGTTCTTGATGACGAACTGGGCGCCCTGCAGGTCTTCCTTGTAGTCGATCTCGGCGCCCACCAGGTACTGGTAGCTCAAGGCGTCGATCAGCAGCGACACGCCGTTCTTGGTCATCACGGTGTCGTCTTCGTTCGCGATCTCGTCGAACGTGAAGCCGTACTGGAAGCCCGAGCAGCCGCCACCCTGCACGAACACGCGCAGCTTCAGCTCGGGGTTGCCTTCTTCGGCGATGAGGTCGGCCACCTTGGCCGCGGCGCTGTCGGTAAAGAGCAGCGGCTCGGGCATGGTGTTCTGGTGGTGTTCGGCAACGGCACTCATTCGGGACGTACTCCTCGACAGGTTGCCACCATGGTACGCCAGCCTCGCGATTCGCGCGACTCAGGCGCTCTTTGCCGCCAGCTTCAGTAAGGGCTTTTCGTCGGTACCCACCATCAGCGGCTTCAGCTGGCCGGAAATGACGGCTCCCTGGTGCATTTCAAGCGCCATGTAGGACACGTCGCCCTCGATGCGGGCCTTGGGCTGCAGTTCCAGCAGTTCGCGCGCGACCACCGGACCGCGCACCGTGCCGTTGACGATCACGTGGTCGGCATGCACCTCGCCCTGCACCGTGGCGGCCTCGGAGATCACCAGCATGCTGGGCTTGTCCCCGCCGGACCGGATGTCGCCGAACACCTCGCCGTCGATGCGCAGGCCCTCGTCGAACCTGAGGTTGCCGTCGATGCGCGTGCCCTGGGCGATCAGGCTCTTGATGGGCGGTTGTGATTTCTTACCGAACATGGCTTGCTCCTGACTTCAGTGGGATTCTCACAGGGAAATGGACTGCATGGCACGGGTGGCGGTGCCTTCCGTCACCTTGGCGGAGACATTTCGCACGATCGCCAGCGCCGGAAGGTCGACCATGCCTTCCATGCGCCGGTACTGGCGGAACTGCAGCGGCGTGGCGCCGCCCGGCAACTGCATGACCCAGGGCTTGCCGTCCACCGTGCCTGAAATGCTCAGTTCGAGCTTGCCGTGGAACTCGGGTGCGTTCTTTACCGGCTGGATCACCAGCACCTGCCACTTCAGCTGGTTGCCCGAAGTCAGCACTTCGGCCTGCAGGCCACGGATGGCCACGCCCGCCCCGCCCGAAGCGGGGATGAGCTTCTCGAAGAAGCCCAGGTCGTCGCGCAGCGCGCGGTTCTCGGCTTCCAGTGTCTTGATCTGGGAGGCCAGCTTTTCCTGCGCCGCCTTTTCGGCGGTCATGAGGCTGCCCGAGGTGTTCATGGCCGACTGCGCCAGGTCCCTTTCCTGCCTGAGCTTGGCGACCTCGGTGCGCAGGCGCACCAGTTCCTCCTTGGCGCCCGTATCCAGGCCCGCAATGCCCTTGCCCAGCTCGAACGCCCACAGGCCGATGGCGCCGCAGAAGCCCAGCACGATCGCCACCACCGCCCAGCGCAACGGCCACGGCATGGCGCTGCGCACCGCCATCCGCGGGGCGCTGATCGTGAGGCGGCGCCTCAGCAGTTTGAATCGCATGGGGTGTGATGCTGCCCCAGACGACAAAGCCGCAGCAAGCGGAAACTTGTGCGGCTTTGTGTCGGACGCAAGCCCGTGCAGCGATTAACGCTTGGAGAACTGCTTGCGGCGGCGGGCAGAGTGCAGGCCCACCTTCTTGCGTTCCACTTCGCGGGCGTCACGCGTGACGTAGCCTGCGGCGGACAGCTGCGGCTTGAGCGCCGCGTCGTAATCGATCAGCGCGCGCGTGATGCCGTGGCGCACCGCGCCGGCCTGGCCGGATTCACCGCCGCCGTGCACGTTGCACTGGATGTCGAACGCCTCGACGTTGTTGGTAAGCACCAGCGGCTGCTTGGCGATCATGATCGAGGTCTGGCGGCCGAAGAACGCTTCGATGTCCTTGCCGTTGATCGTGATCTTGCCGGTGCCCTTCTTCAGGAAGACGCGGGCGACGCTGGACTTGCGGCGGCCGGTGCCATTGTTCCATTCACCGATCATGCTCGGATCTCCAGGGGCTTCGGTTGCTGCGCGGTATGCGGATGCTCGGCGCCGCCGTACACCTTGAGCTTCTTGATCATGGCGTAGCCGAGCGGGCCCTTGGGCAGCATGCCCTTGACGGCCTTCTCGAGCGCACGGCCGGGATGCTTGGCCTGCATTTCGCGGAAAGTCTGCGCCTTGATGCCGCCGGGGTAGCCGGTGTGGCGGTAGTACACCTTGTCCTGGTCCTTCGTGCCGGTGACACGAAGCCTGGAGGCGTTGATGACGACGATGAAGTCGCCGGTGTCGACGTGAGGCGTGTAAATGGCCTTGTGCTTGCCGCGCAGTCGGAGGGCAGCTTCGCTGGCAACCCGTCCGAGCACCTTGTCGGTGGCGTCAATCACAAACCATTCATGCTTCACTTCAGCGGGCTTGGCGCTGAGGGTGGTGGTCATGAGTCTTCCTGGTTTGGCGGGCCCTTTTCTGCGGTCGGTTCTCCTCTGGTGGGAGACTCTTAGGCAGGCATTTGGACTGGTGCGCCCCTGGCGCATCCACAGCACCGGAGGTGCTGTCCTATCTTCGCCGCGGGGCCACAAATCGCTGCGAAGCCCATGATTATACGAAAAATCAAGGACTTATGATGTTGGCATGTTCTCGTACCGCCACGGCTTCCACGCCGGCAACCACGCCGACGTCCTGAAACACACGGTGCTGATCGCGGTGGTCAAGCACCTGACCGCCAAGGATTCCCCCCTGTCGGTCATCGACACCCACGCCGGGGCCGGGCTGTACCGGCTGGACGACGACTTCGCCGGCACCTCGGGCGAGGCGCTGGACGGCATCCACAAGCTGCGACAGGCCGTGGTCTCGGCCCCCCTGCTGCAGGACTACATCGAGCTGGTGGCCTCCTTCAACCGGCCCGGCGAGACACGCATCTACCCCGGCTCGCCGTTCGTGGTGCAGGCGCTGCTGCGCAAGGCCGCGCGCGACAAGCTCCACCTGTTCGAGATGCACCCCACTGACAGCAAGGCGCTGGCTGCCCACGTCGAGCAGTTGCAGGCGGGCAAGCAGGTGACCCAGCAGCGCGCCGACGGTTTCGAAAGCCTGAAGGCGCTGCTGCCGCCGCCGTCGCGGCGCGCCCTGGTGCTGGTGGACCCCAGTTACGAGATCAAGAGCGATTATTCGAAGGTGGTGGCGGCCCTGCAGGACAGCCTGAAGCGCTTTGCCACCGGGGTCTACATGGTGTGGTACCCCGTGATCCCCCGCCCCGAGGCGCACGACCTGCCGCGGCGGCTGAAGACGCTATCCAACAATGCCGGCAAGCCCTGGCTGCATGCCACGCTGAGCATCGGCCATGCCGAAGAGAAGAAGGAACGGCCCGGGCTGACCGCCAGCGGGGTGTTCATCGTCAACCCGCCCCACACGGTGAAGGAGGGGCTGCAGGTGGCCTTGCCGGAGATGCTGGCCGTACTGGGGCGCGGCAAGGGCAAGGGCACGACGCTCGAGTCGTCTTAACGCCGGCGCGCCAGCACCATCGTCCAGTACTCGCCGTAGTACGAGCCCGGCTTCTCGATGCAGGCCACGCCGATCTCGTTGTAGCTCGGGTCCATGATGTTCTTGCAGTGCCCCGGGCTGTCCATCCAGCCCTGCATGACGGTGCGGGTGGAGAACTGGCCGGCGGCAATGTTCTCGGCCACGCCGCGCCACTTGTAGCCCACGGCATCCACCCGGTGCTGCGCCTTCTGGCCGCGCAGGTTCTGGTGGTCGAAGTAGTTGTTCTCCGCCATGTCGGCCGAGTGGCCGGACGCGGCGCCCACCAGCTGGCTGTTCCAGTTGACCGCCTGGGCACTGCCGAAGGCTTGGCCGCCGCAGTTGTAGCCGCGCGAGCGGATTGTGTTCACCTGTTGCAGGATGGCTTCGCGCAGGGCCGGCTCCTGGCAGGGGCTGGCCTTGAAGATGCCGCCGGCGAGGGCGAAGGAATGGATGAGCATGGAGCCGGCTAGCACGGCAGCTGAGCGAGCAATCACTTTGGTCGGGTTCGTAGGACGCATCCTGCATGGGACGCCCCCGGCGTCCTACGGTTCCCCCGGCTGAGTAACAAAAGACTGACGAACATCAAGTTAACCGACCGACCGGTCGGTTAATGTGCTATTCTCGGCGCCATGTACACCCAAGCCATGGACTTGCCCGACCCGTCGGCCAAGCTGCACGTGGTCGGACAACCGGATGCCGCCCAGGCCGAGTTCGACCTGAAGATCGACGCCGACCGCAAGATCGAGCCGCAGGACTGGATGCCCGAGGCCTACCGCAAGACGCTGCTGAGGCAGATCAGCCAGCACGCGCACAGCGAAATCGTCGGCATGCAGCCCGAGGGCAACTGGATCTCGCGCGCGCCCTCGCTCAAGCGCAAGGCGATCCTGCTGGCCAAAGTGCAGGACGAAGGCGGCCACGGCCTGTACCTCTACAGCGCGGCCGAAACGCTGGGCCAGTCGCGCGACACCATGCTGGAGGCGCTGCACAGCGGCAAGGCCAAGTACAGCTCGATCTTCAACTACCCCACCCTGACCTGGGCCGACGTGGGCGTGATCGGCTGGCTGGTGGACGGCGCGGCGATCATGAACCAGATCCCCATCTGCCGTTGCAGCTACGGCCCGTACGCCCGCGCCATGATCCGCATCTGCAAGGAAGAAAGCTTCCACCAGCGGCAGGGCTTCGAGAGCCTGCTCACGCAGATGAAGGGCACGCAGGCGCAGCGCGACATGGTGCAGGACGCGGTGAACCGCTGGTGGTGGCCGGTGCTCGCAATGTTCGGCCCGCCCGACGCCGACAGCCCCAACAGCGCCAACAGCATGCGCTGGGGCATCAAGCGCATCTCCAACGACGACCTGCGCCAGAAGTTCGTGGACGCGACGATCCCGCAGGCGAAGATCCTCGGCGTCACGGTGCCCGACCCCGACCTGGAGTGGAACGAGCAGCGCGGCCACTACGACTACGGCGCGATCGACTGGGACGATTTCTGGGCCGTGGTCAACGGCAACGGCCCCTGCAACAAGGAGCGCCTGGCCACGCGCGTCAAGGCGCATGAAGACGGCCAGTGGGTGCGCGACGCCGCACTCGCCCATGCGCGCAAGGTGATGGCACGCGAACTCAAGGAAGCAGCATGAGCGATCCGAGGAACGAATGGCCGCTGTGGGAAGTCTTTGTCCGCAGCAAGCAGGGCCTGGAACACAAGCACTGCGGCAGCCTGCACGCCGCCGACGCGCCGCAGGCGCTGCAGATGGCGCGCGACGTCTACACGCGCCGCCAGGAAGGCGTGAGCATCTGGGTGGTGCCGTCGGCTTCGATCACCGCCAGCTTGCCGGACGAAAAGGCCGAGCTGTTCGAGCCCATGGCCGACAAGATCTACCGGCACCCGACCTTCTACGAGATCCCCGACGAAGTGGGGCACATGTGAACGCACCGGTCGACTACCTGCTGCAACTCGCGGACAACGCGCTGGTGCTGGGGCAGCGCAACGCCGAGTGGTGCGGCCACGGCCCGATCCTGGAAGAGGACATCGCGCTGGCCAACATCAGCCTGGACCTGGTCGGGCAGGCGCGACTGGTGTACCAGCACGCCGCTACGCTGATAGGCAACGGGGCGACCGAAGACACGCTCGCGTACTTCCGCGACGCGCACCAGTTCCGCAATCACACGATCGTGGAGCTGCCGCACCACGGCCCGCTGGCCCCGGGCGCGAAGGCCGACCGCGACTACGCGACGACCATCGTGCGCAATTTCCTGTACAGCGCGCTCATGGTGGCACTGTGGGACGCCCTGCAGCAATCGAAAGACGCACAGCTGGCCGCCATCGCCGCCAAGTCGCTGAAGGAAACGCGCTACCACCTGCGCCACGCGCGCGACTGGCTGGTGCGGCTGGGTGATGGCACCGACGAATCGCATGCGAAGGCGCAGGCTGCGTTGGACCACCTGATGCCGTACACGCAGGAATTCTGGACCGTGGCCGCGCAGGAAGCGGCGGCCGGGGTCGACCACGAGCAGCTGCGCGAAGCCTGGGAACGCGAAGTGCGCGAGGCCTGCGAGGAAGCGACGCTCACATTGCCGCAAGCGGCCGGCCACATTCCGCGCGGCAAGGAAGGCCTGCACTCCGAACACCTGGGCTACGTGCTCGCCGAGATGCAGTCGCTGGCGCGGCAACACCCGGGCGCAACGTGGTGACCGTTGCCGGGCGCGCCTGGGAACTGCTGGAGCAGGTGCCGGACCCCGAAATCCCGGTGGTCAGCATCCGCGAGCTCGGCATCCTGCGCGAGGTGAACGAGGGCGCCGACGGTGAGCTCGAAGTCGTGATCACGCCCACCTACAGCGGCTGCCCGGCCATGGACCAGATCGAGCACGACGTGCGCGCGCTGCTCGACGCGCATCGCATCCGCGCCCGTGTTGTGACGCGCCTCGCCCCGGCATGGACCACCGACTGGATCACGGCGCAGGCGCGCGACAAGCTGCGCAGCTACGGCATCGCCCCGCCGCACACGACGGCGGCGCAGAACGTCGTGCAGCTCTCGCGCCGCAAGCCCGCCGCCGAGCCGGTGCCTTGCCCGCAATGCGGCTCGCTGGACACCACCGAGACTTCGCATTTCGGCTCCACCACCTGCAAGGCGCTGTACAAGTGCCTCTCGTGCCTGGAACCGTTCGACCACTTCAAGCCTTACTGACGCCGTGTTCCACCTCGCGCAGGCCAACGTGGCGTATGCATTGGGCGGGCCCGAAGACCCCGTGATGGCGGAATTCAACGCGCGCCTCGACGAGATCAACACGCTGGCCGATGCCAGCCCGGGCTTCGTCTGGCGCTACGTCACCGACAGCCGCGACCCTGCGCAGCGCGAGTTCGCGGATGCGCGCGTGCTGTTCAACATGAGCGTGTGGGAAAGCATGGAGGCGCTGCGCGCCTACGCCTACCGCACCCAGCACGGCAAGGTGTTCGCCGCACGCCGGAAGTGGTTCGCTGACTGGAAGGAAAGCGCCGCGCAGGTGCCCGAACTCGCTGGCATGGCGCCGGTCGCGCTGTGGTGGATTCGCGCCGGCGAGACGCCCGCGCCGCAGGAAGGCACCCGGCGCCTGCGCCTGCTGGGCCAGAAGGGCCCGCATGCGGAGGCCTTCACTTTCAAAGAGATGTTTTCACCCGAGGGAGCGCCGATCGAGCGCTAGACCGACACCATGGCCCTGCACTTCCACTCCCTGCCGGTCAAGCGTTTCACGCCCGACGCCGCCGGTTCCGCCGCCATCACGTTCCAGGTGCCCCAGGACCTGCGCCGCGAGTTCGACTTCAAGCCGGGCCAGTTCCTCACCCTGCGCGCCACCATCGACGGCCAGGACGTGCGCCGCAACTATTCGATCTGCAGCCCGCACGCGCGCTACGCCGCGCACGGCGAGATCGACGTCGGCATCAAGCCGATGGAAGGCGGCCTCTTTTCGCGCTGGGCGGTGGGCAACCTGCGCGAAGGGTCCATGGCCGACGTGATGCCGCCCGACGGCCGCTTCACGCCGCGCCTGCAGGGCAAGGTGCACCGCGTCGGCTTCGCGGCCGGCTCCGGCATCACGCCCATCCTGTCGATCATGACGACCACGCTGGCCGAGGAGCCCGGGTCGAGCTTCACGCTGGTGTACTCGAACCAGCGCACCAGCAGCATCATGTTCAACGAGGTGCTGCAGGACCTGAAGGACCAGTACCCCACGCGCGTGACGCTGGTGCACCTGCTGTCGCGCCAGCCGCAGGAGGTGGACCTGCTGAACGGCCGCCTCGACCACGACAAGGTGGGCGAACTGCTGGAGACGCTGATCCCGGTGGCGTCCATCGACGAGGCGTTCATCTGCGGCCCCGAGGCGATGATCACCGGCTGCGAGCGTGCGCTGCTGGCGGGCGGCCTCGCGCACGAGAAGATCCATGCCGAGCGCTTCGTGGTGCCCGGTGCGCCGCCGGCCAGGCCGCGCGTGGTGGGCGAAGCGCCGGCGGTGCATGGCGACTCGCACCAGCTGGAGATCGTGCTCGACGGCAAGGTGCACCACCTGCACATGGGCGCTGACGAGAGCGTGCTGGACGTGGCGCTGGACGCCGGGCTCGACCTGCCCTATTCGTGCAAGGGCGGCGTGTGCTGCACCTGCCGCGCCCGCGTGCTCGAAGGCGAGGTGCGGATGGAGAAGAACTACACACTGGAAGCCGCCGAGATGCAGCGCGGCTTCGTGCTCACCTGCCAGTCGCGGCCGGTGACGAGGAAGGTCGTGGTGAGTTACGACGACCGCTAGGCGGCTCACCGGTGTCGCAAGCCATGCCCGCGTGCCGGACCTTCGTCGCCGTCGAGGCGGGGACGAAGGTGTTCTGCAAGGAAGGCGACGCCGCGATGCTGGATGCCGAGGTCGACGGACTGCGCGCGCTGGCGCGCTCGGGCGCCATCCGCGTGCCGCAAGTGCTGCGCCATGAAGCCGGCCGCTTGACGCTCGAATGGCTGGACCTGCAGCCGCCGGGCCCCGGCTTCGGTGAACGCTTCGGCCACGCGCTGCGGCGCCTGCATGCCGGCGTGCAACATCACTACGGCTGGCACCGCGACAACTTCATCGGCGCGACGCCGCAGCACAACCCGCCCTGCGACGACTGGGTGGCGTTCTTCGCCGGCCAGCGCCTGCGCCCATTGGCAGGCGGGCTGCACGACGTAGTCGAAGAAGTGATCGCCGCGATGCCGCGCCTCTTCGACGACGGCTACGTCCCGCGTCCCGCGTTGATCCACGGCGACCTGTGGTCGGGCAACTGGGGCATGCTCGCGGACGGAACGCCGGTCATCTTCGACCCCGCGGTCTCGCTGTCCGACCCCGAAGCCGAACTCGCGATGATGGAGTTGTTCGGCGCGCCGCCGCCCGGTTTCTGGCAGGGCTACGGCGGCACGCACGACGGCTACGCGCAACGCAGGCCGCTGTACCAGCTGTACCACCTGCTGAACCACGCCGCGCTGTTCGGCGGCGGCTACGCGCAGCAGGCCCGGCGCGCCGCGCAGGACGTGCTGCGCGCGGCCCCCTAGAATCCGCGCCATGACTGATCCCGAGCTGCGGCAGCTGGTGCGCCGCTTCTCCGCCGAAGAGGCGTCGCGCGTGAAGGCGGCCTTCCAGTCGGCCGCCCCCTTCCCGCACGTCGTCATCGACGACTTTTTCACCGAAGATTTCTTCGCGCAGTTGCAGCGCGACTTCCCCGCGCGCGGCAGCGCCGGCTACGACCGCTTCTGCCGCGAGGACGGCGGCGAGATCGGCACCAACTACGCGAACGGCGAGGTGGCTTCTTTCCCACCCGCGTTCCGTACGCTCGACGCGCTGATCGCGAGCACGGCGTTCCGGCAACTCGTCACGCAGCTCACCGGCATCGAGGCGCTGGAGTACGACGCCACCTACTTCGGCGGCGGCATCCGCGAGTCGGCCAGCGGCACCTTCCTGCCGCCGCACCTGGACTTCAACCACCATCCGCAGACACACTACCACCGGCGGATGAACCTGCTGTTCTACCTGAACGACGAATGGGACGCGCTCTGGGGCGGCAACCTGCAGGTGCACCGCGACCCCAACGTGCACCCGGGCAACACCAGCCTGGTGCAGTCGTACGCGCCGCTCAGCAATCGCTGCCTGGTGTTCGAGACTTCGGAGTTCTCCTGGCACGGCTTCGACCGGCTGGTGCTACCCGAAGGCAGGACGCGGCGCGCGTTCACGGTCTACTACTACACGCAGCACCGGCCCAACGAGGCGCAGGTGAAGTTCCACAACACCGAGTACGTGGAGCCGCCGCTGCCCGAACACTTGCGGCCCGGGCACGTGCTGACCGAGGCCGACGTCGCGCTGCTGCACGAAGCAATCGCGCGGCGCGACGGCCGCATCCGGATGCTCTATGCGCTGCGCATGCAGATGGAAGAGAAGATGCGCAACTTCACGCTTTATGCGCTGCGCACGGCGGGCCACCGTGCGCTGGCGCGCATCCGGCGCTCACTGGGCTGACGCAACTTCAGCGCGGCTCGACCTTCAGGACCACCGGCTTGGTCCCGGTCCCCGCTTCCAGCAGGCCCAGCGCCTCGGCCGCGGCGCGGCTCAGGTCGATCACGCGCTTGCGCAGGAACGGGCCGCGGTCATTGATGCGCACGTCCACCGTACGGCCGTTCACGAGGCTTTGCACACGCACCACGGTGCCAAAAGGCAGGGTGCGGTGCGCCGCCGTCAGCTCGTGCATGTCGAAGCGCTCGCCGCTGGCGGTGCGGCGGCCGTGGAAGCGCTGGCCGTACCACGACGCGAGCCCGCGGCCGACCTCGCGCAGGTCCTGCGCCACGGCGGCCGGCGCCGCCAGCGGCTCGGGCGAGCGGTCCTGGTCTTCCTCCTCGGCGGCGGCCACGGTGGCCGCCAGCGCGAGGAGCAGCACCGCGAGCCGGCGCGCCATCACGCCGCCAGCCTCCGGCAGATCTCGAGCGTCGCGTTGGATTGGTTCATGGTGTAGAAGTGGAAGCCCGGCACGCCGCCCGCCTTCAGCCTTTCGCACAGCTGCGTCACGACGTCGAGGCCGAACGCGCGGATCGATGCATTGTCGTCGCCGAACGACTGCAGCCGCATGCGGATCCAGCGCGGGATCTCGGCCCCGCAGTTGTCCGAAAAGCGGATCAGCTGCGACGAGCTGGTGATGGGCATCACGCCCGGCACTATAGGCGCCTTCACGCCGCGCCTGGCCACTTCGTCCACGTAACGGAAGTAAGCATCGGCATTGAAGAAGTACTGCGTGATGCCCGAGTCGGCACCGGCCTCGACCTTCGCCACGAAGGCGTCGATGTCGGACATCGGCGACTTCGCCTGCGGGTGCATCTCGGGGTAGGCCGCCACCTCGATGGTGAACTGGCGCCCGGTCTCGCTGCGGATGAAGGCCACCAGGTCGCTGGCGTAGCGGAACTCGCCGCCCAGCCCGTACCCGCTGGGCAGGTCGCCGCGCAGCGCGACGATGCGCTTCACGCCGGCGGCCGCATAGGCCGACAGGCGCTCGCGGATGCTGTCGCGCGTCTGGCCGATGCACGACAGGTGCGGCGCAGCCGCGCAGCCTTCGGCCATGATTTCGGCCACCGCTGCCAGCGTGCCCTCTTGCGTGGACCCACCAGCACCGAAAGTGACCGAGCAGAACTCGGGCTTCACGGCATAGAGTCTCTGGCGCGCCGCGCGCAGCTTCTCCGCGCCGTCAGGCGTCTTGGGGGGAAAGAATTCGAGGCTGATGGGAAGCGTCACGCGCTCCTCCTTGCATGGATGAAGAATTCGCGATTGCCGTCGCCACCGCTGATGGGGCTGGCATACCAGCCCTGCACTTGCAGGCCCAATGACGCGCACGCGTCGCGCAGCTTGCGCTCGACCTGCGCGTACATCGACTCGTCACGCACGATGCCGCCCTTGCCGATATCGAGCGGCTGCAGCTCGAACTGCGGCTTGGCCAGCATCAGCAGGTGGCCGCCCGGCTCGAGCAAGGGCGCCAGCGCCGGCATCACCAGCGTGAGCGAGATGAACGACAGGTCGCCGGTGACGAGGTCGTAGCCGCTGCCCACGTGCCTGGCAGTCAATTCACGCGCGTTGAGCTTTTCGATGGCCGTCACGCGCGCGTCGCTGCGCACCTTGCCGTGCAGCTGGCCGTGGCCGACGTCGACGCCGGTCACGTGCGCCGCGCCGTGCTGCAGCAGGCAGTCGGTGAAGCCGCCGGTGGACTGCCCCACGTCGAGGCAGCGCCAGCCGGCGACGCCCAGGCCCGCCGCCTGCAGGGCGCCTTCGAGCTTGAGGCCGCCGCGCGACACGTAGCGCGACTCGGCGGTGTCGAGCAGTTCCACCTGCGCGGCGTCGGGCAGTTCGTCGCCGTTCTTGGCCACTGGCTGCCACTGCGCACCATCGAACCAGCGTACGCCGGACGCGATGAGGCGCTGCGCCTGCGAGCGCGTGGCCGCAAGGCCGCGGTGGACGAGGAGTTGGTCGGCGCGCATACGGGCTTTGTCATGCCGGGCTTGACCCGGCATCCATGGTGGCGTGGTGCCACGCACCGATGGATTGCGGGTCGAGCCCGCAATGACAAACCTTTCAATACCGATACGTATCCGGCTTGTAAGGCCCCTGCCTGGACACGCCGAGGTACTCGGCCTGCGCATCGCTCAGCTCGGTCAGCTGCGCGCCCAGCTTCTTCAGCTGCAGGCGGGCGACCTTCTCGTCCAGGTGCTTGGGCAGCACGTACACCTTGTTCAGGTCGTACGACTCCTGGTGCGTGAACAGCTCGATCTGCGCGATGGTCTGGTTGGCGAAGGACGAGCTCATCACGTAGCTCGGATGGCCCGTGCCGCAGCCCAGGTTGACCAGCCGCCCCTTGGCCAGCAGGATGATGCGCTTGCCGTCGGGGAAGATGACGTGGTCCACCTGCGGCTTGATCTCTTCCCACCCGTACTGCTCGAGCGACGCGACGTCGATCTCGTTGTCGAAGTGGCCGATGTTGCAGACGATGGCCTGGTCCTTCATCTTCGCCATGTGGTCGTGCCTGATCACGTCCTTGTTGCCGGTGGCGGTGACGAAGATGTCGGCCTTGTCGGCGGCGTATTCCATGGTGACCACGCGATAGCCTTCCATCGCGGCCTGCAACGCGTTGATCGGGTCGATCTCGGTCACCCACACCTGCGCCGACAGCGCGCGCAGCGCCTGCGCGCTGCCCTTGCCCACGTCGCCGTAGCCCGCGACCAGCGCCACCTTGCCGGCGATCATCACGTCGGTGGCGCGCTTGATGCCGTCCACCAGCGACTCCCGGCAGCCGTACAGGTTGTCGAACTTGCTCTTGGTCACCGAGTCGTTGACGTTGATCGCCTTGAACAGCAGCTCGCCGCGCGCGGCCATCTGCTTCAGGCGATTGACGCCGGTGGTGGTCTCTTCGGTCACGCCGATGATCTGCGCGCTCTTGCGGCTGTACCAGGTGGCGTCCTCGGCCAGCTTCTTGCGGATGGAGGCGAACAGGATGCGCTCTTCCTCGCTGTGGCCGTTGCCGGCCACCAGCGACGCATCCTTCTCGGCGCGCTTGCCCAGGTGCATCAGCAGGGTGGCGTCGCCGCCGTCGTCCAGGATCATGTTGGGGCCTTCGGCGTCGCTGCCCTTGGCGCCGAATTCGAAGATGCGGTGCGTGTAGTCCCAGTAGTCCTCCAGCGACTCGCCCTTGATCGCGAACACCGGCGTGCCGCCGGCGGCGATGGCTGCCGCGGCATGGTCCTGCGTCGAGAAGATGTTGCACGAGGCCCAGCGCACCTGCGCGCCCAGCGCCTGCAGCGTCTCGATCAGCACGGCGGTCTGGATCGTCATGTGCAGCGAGCCGGTGATGCGCGCGCCCTTCAGCGGCTGCGCCTTGGCGAATTCCTCGCGGATGGCCATCAGGCCCGGCATCTCGGTTTCGGCGATGCGGATTTCCTTGCGGCCCCAGCCGGCCAGCGACGGGTCGGCAATGGCGCAATCGGCGCTGGACGTGGGTGCGGGTTTGAGAACGGCGTTCATGGTGGCTCCTATCCTTGTAAGGTTCCGGATGCCACTGCCTGGGGGTGCAAGCTCACCTCACAGCACAGTGGGTGAGCGTCGTTGCAAGGTGTCCGAGCCTCGCGCCTGGGCGGCGCTGCAACGCTCCTCGGATGCGCAATTGTACCCAGCCCCCGATTCCCGGGCTAGACTGGGGCCATGAAGGTCCTGTTCGCCTGGCTGCTGCTGTGCCTGGCGCCGCTGGTGGCGGTGGCGCAGGCCAACCCGCCGGTGCGGCCGATGTTCATCGACTCCAAGGAGGAATGCGCCACCGTGCGCGGGGCCTGGGTGCAGCGTGGCAGCTGGCAGCGCGCCTGCCAGACCTCGTGGGCGCGCGACGAGTGCCTGCCGCTGGGCGGCGAGTGGACCGCCATGGTCGGCGCGCCCTCGGGCGGCGTCTGCATGGCCAGGGTGTCGGACTTCGCCACGGCGCGCCAGTGCACCGAGTCCGGCGGCAACTGGGGCCCGTCCGGCTCGAAGATGCCGTTCTGCCAGGCGGGTACGCCCCGCACGGCAGCCGTGGCGTTGCGCAAGGCGCCCGACGCCGGCAAGAAGTGCGACAGCCAGCGCGACTGCACCTATGGCTGTGTCTACCAGGGCCCGCCCAAGGCCGAAGGCGCGGACGTGCTGGGGCAATGCCGCGCGGACAACGCGCGCAGCGGCTGCTTCACGATGGTGGAAAAGGGGCGGCTTTCGGGCCGCATCTGCCTGGATTGACGACGCCCAAGCCCCCGATAGAGCCGATGCTCGCGAAGGTCGCGGCCGAGTTGCCGCGCGAACCGGGCTTCTTGTTCGAGCCCAAATGGGACGGCTTCCGCGCGCTGGTGTTCAGCGGGCCGTCTGCGCTGCACATCCAGAGCCGCGACCTGAAGCCGCTGAACCGCTACTTCCCCGAGCTGGAGAAAGCCCTGCACGAGTTGCTGCCCAAGGGCTGCGTGCTCGACGGCGAGATCGTGGTGGCGGGCCGGCACGGGCTCGATTTCGATGCCCTGCAGCAGCGCATCCACCCGGCGCCTTCACGCATCAACCGGCTGGCCAAGGAAACCCCGGCCAGCTTCGTCGCCTTCGACCTGCTGGCCGCGGGCGGCAAGTCGACGATGGCGCTGCCGCAATCGGAGCGGCGCACGCGGCTCGAAAGGTTGCTGGGCAAGACGAAATCGCCGCTGCACCTCACACCCGTCACGCGCGACCGCGCACAGGCCGAACAATGGCTGGAGCAATTCGAGGGCGCCGGCCTCGACGGCGTGATGGCGAAGCTCGAATCCGCGACTTACCAGCCAGGCAAGCGCACCATGCTCAAGATCAAGCACGTGCGCAGCGCCGACTGCGTGGTGGCGGGCTTGCGCTGGTACAAGGACCGGCCCGACGCCGTCGGCTCGCTGCTGCTGGGCCTGCACGACGACAGCGGCGTGCTGCAGCCGGTCGGCGTGGCTTCCTCTTTCACGATGGAGATGCGCAGGCAGCTGGTGGAAGAACTGGCGCCGCTGCGCCAGGACGCCGAGCACCATCCCTGGCGCGACTGGGAAGGCAACGAGAGCCGCTGGAGCGGCGGCAAGGACCTTAGCTGGCAGCCGCTGAAACCCGAGCGGGTGTGCGAGGTGAAGTACGACCATTTGCAAGGACGGCGCTTCCGCCACGCCACCGTGTTCCTGCGCTGGCGCCCGGACAAGCCGGCGGAGGCTTGCCGGTTCGACCAACTGGAAGAGGCGACGCCGTTCGAGTTGACCAAGGTGTTCAAGGGCATCACGTAAACCGGTCGCGCTTCGCCAACCCGCCGAACAGCTTCATCCACGCCAGCGCCACCACAAGGGTCCCGAGCCCGCCGACGACCACCGAAGGCACCGGCCCCCACCACGCGGCGGTAGCACCCGACTCGAACTCGCCCAGCTGGTTGCTGGCGCCGATGAAGAGGCTGTTGACGGCGGCCACACGCCCACGCATCGGGTCGGGCGTCTCGATCTGCACCAGCGTCTGCCGCACCACCACGCTCACCATGTCCGATGCGCCCGAGCAGGCCAGCGCCAGCATCGACAGCCAGAAGCTGGTGGACAGGCCGAACACGACCATCGACAGGCCGAAAATCGCCACGGCCACCAGCAGCTTCTTGCCCACGTGCCGCTCGATGGGGCGGCGGGCCAGCGCGATGCCCACCAGCAGCGCCCCCATCGCCGGCGCCGAGCGCAGCACGCCCAGCCCTTCGGGGCCGACGTGCAGGATGTCTTCGGCATAGATCGGCAGCAGCGCCGTCGCCCCGCCCAGCAGCACCGCGAACAGGTCGAGCGACACGGCACCGAGCAGCACACGGTTGGCGGATGAAGGCGATGCCCGCCATCAGCGAATGGAGCGTGACCGGCTCGCGCGGCGGTGGCACGTGGTCATAGCGCACGCCGCTGAGGATGAGCGTGGCCACCACGAACAGTCCGGCACAAGTGCCGTACACGGTGCCAAGGCCCGCCGCGAAGAGCAGCCCGCCGATGGCAGGACCCGCGACGATCGCCGCCTGCATGCCGGCCGAGCTGAAGGCCGTGGCCCGCGCCAGCATGTCCAGCGGCACCAGCGCCGGCACCAGCGACTGCGAAGCCGCCATCTGCAGCGGCCGCACCGCGCCCAGCACGACCGACAGGCCCAACAGCAGCGAGCGCGACTCCCCATGCCACAGGCTCGCCGTCATCAGCACCAGCGCCACGGCCACGTGCGCCAGCTGGCAGGCCTGGATGATGCGCACGCGGTGGAAGCGGTCGGCGGCATGGCCCGCGGGCAACGTGAACGCCAGCGCGGGCAGGAACTGCAGCAGGCCCACCAGGCCGAGGTCCCAGGCGCTGCCGGTCAGCCGGTACATGTGCCAGCCGATGGCCAGCATCAGGATCTGGCTGGCGGCCACCCCGGCCATGCGGGAGCACCAGTAGCGCAGGTAGGCGGGGTAGCGAAACAGCTCCATCGGAGCGCACTAGCCTACCTCAGCGGCAGCTCAAGGCAAAATGGAGGGTTCGCTCCCCGGAACCCCAACTTGTCCCACGCCAACGAAACGCGGCGCCGCCGCACCTTCGCCATCATCTCGCACCCCGACGCGGGCAAGACCACGCTGACCGAGAAGCTGCTGCTGTTCTCGGGCGCGATCCAGATCGCCGGCTCGGTCAAGGCGCGCAAGGCCTCGCGCCACGCCACCTCGGACTGGATGGAAATCGAGAAGCAGCGCGGCATCTCGGTGGCCTCGTCGGTCATGCAGATGCTGTACCGCGACCACGTGGTCAACCTGCTCGACACGCCCGGCCACAAGGACTTCTCGGAAGACACCTACCGCGTGCTCACCGCCGTCGACTCGGCGCTGATGGTGATCGACGCGGCCAACGGCGTGGAAGCGCAGACGCGCCGCCTGATCGAGGTCTGCCGCCAGCGCGACACGCCCATCATCACCTTCGTCAACAAGATGGACCGCGAGGTGCGCGAGCCGCTCGACATCCTGGACGAGGTGGAGCGCGAACTCGGCATGCCCTGCGTGCCCATGACCTGGCCGGTGGGGCAGGGCAAGAGCTTCGGCGGCATCATGAACCTGCGCACGCAGGCCATGACGGTGTTCGAGTCGGGCAGCGAAAGGCGGCCGCAGGACTTCGACACCATCCCGCTGGCCGATGCGGCGGCGCTGAAGGCGCGCTTCGGCAGCGAGTACGAACACGCGGCCGAGAGCATGGAGCTCGCTGCCGGCGCATCGCCAGAGTGGAACCATGCCGGCTTCCTGGCGGCAAAGCAGACGCCCGTGTTCTTCGGCTCCGCCGTCAACAACTTCGGCGTGATGGAGGTGCTGGATGCGCTGGTCGACCTGGCGCCGCCGCCGCGGCCGCGCAAGAGTTCGGTGCTGGTCAACAGGCAGCCGGTCGAGAAGGTCGTGCAGCCGGAAGACACCGCTTTTTCCGGCGTGGTGTTCAAGGTGCAGGCCAACATGGACGCCAACCACCGCGACCGCATCGCCTTCGTGCGCATGGCCTCGGGCAAGTACACGCCGGGCATGCGGCTGAAGGTGCAGCGCACCGGCAAGGAACTGCGGCCCACCTCGGTGGTCACCTTCATGTCGCAGCGGCGCGAGGCAGTGGAAGAGGCCTATGCCGGCGACATCATCGGCTTCACCACGCACGGCGGCGTGCAGCTGGGCGACACCATCACCGACGGCTCGCAGAACCTGCAGTACACCGGCCTGCCGTTCTTCGCGCCCGAACTGTTCCAGGTGGTGATCCTGAAGAACCCGCTGCGCACCAAGCAGCTGCAGCAGGGGCTGGAGCAGCTGGGCGAGGAAGGCGCGATCCAGGTGTTCCGCCCGCAGGTGGGCGGGCCGATGCTGCTGGGCGCGGTGGGCCAGCTGCAGTTCGAAGTGGTGCAGCACCGCCTGAAGTCCGAGTACGACTGCGACGTGCGGCTGGAAGGCTGCCCCTACACCGGCGCGCGCTGGATCACCGCCGACTCGCCGCAGGAGTTGAAGGCTTTCACCGACGCCTACCCGCAGCGCCTGGCGCTTGACGCAGCCGACACGCTGGCCTTCCTCTGCACCTCGCCATACGACGTGCGGCTGGCGCAGGAGCGCTTTCCCAAGATCCACTTCCACCCGCTGCGCGAGCACGCCGGGCTGGCGCTGCACCAGGCGGGCTGAGCCTTGAGACCCCTTGCCGAGTGGCCCCTGGCGGACCGCCGCGCGGTCTTCGGCCTGTTCACCGACATCGACGACACGCTGACGACCGAAGGGGCGATCACGCCCGACGCACTGGCGGCGCTGGCGAGCCTGAAGGCAGCCGGCCTGCACGTGATTCCCATCACCGGGCGGCCGGTCGGCTGGAGCGAGCCGTTCGCGCGCGAGTGGCCGGTCGATGCGATCGTGGCGGAGAACGGCTCGGTGGCGCTGGTCGGGGCGAACAAGCGCTACCTGCAGCCCGAGGCCGAGCGCGCGGCGAACTTCGCTCGCATGCAGCAGGTGGCGGCGCGCATCCTGCGCGAAATCCCCGGCACCACGCTGGCCCGCGACAGCGCCGGGCGCGAAACCGACATCGCCATCGACCACAGCGAGTTCACGCACCTGCCGCAGGCGTCGATCGACGCGGTATGTGCGCTGATGCGCAGCGAGGGCATGAACGCCACCGTCAGTTCGATCCACGTCAATGGCTGGTTCGGCGGCCACAGCAAGCTGGTGGGCGCGCGCTGGATCGTGCGCGAGCTGTTCGCGCGCGAGCTCGATGCGGAGATCGACCGCTGGGTCTATGTCGGCGATTCGACCAACGACGTGCTGATGTTCGAGCACTTCCCGCACAGCGTGGGCGTGGCCAACATCATGCGGTTTCGCGACCAGCTCACGCACGAGCCCGAATACGTCACGCGCGGCGAGCGCGGGGCCGGGTTTGCCGAGGTCGCGGCCGCGCTGCTGCACGCGCGTTAGGCCGCGATCTCCCGCTCGCGCAGCGCATGCCCCACGCGCCGCGCAAAATGCTCCCAGCAAGCCCGCACATAGGCATTCATGATGCGCCCATAGGCCGGGTGCCAGCGCCAGCCCCACTCGGGGTGGAACTGGAAGCCCCATGCGAAGAGCGCCGGGTCGCGGTAGCGGAACGCCTCCACCAGCCCGTCGTCGGCATGCGCTTCGGCCACCAGGTCCGCACCCAGTTCCTTCACGCCCTGGTGGTGCAGCGAGCTTGCCGGAAAGCGGCCCATGCCGGCGATGCGCCCGAGCTCGCCGCCCGGCACGCAGGAGACGAAGTGGCGCTCGACGTACTGCTCATCGACCGTCTCGTCGGGGTCTTCCCAATGCTTCACGCAGCCGCCCAGGGCCTGCAGGTCCTGGTGCAGGCTGCCGCCCATCGCCACGTTGAAATCCTGCGAGCCGCGGCAGAACGAGATGATGGGCACGTGCAGCGCGATCGCGAGGCGCACCAGCTCGTGCGCCAGAGCGTCGCGCTCGGGGTCGAACAGCATGCCGGGGCGCAGCGGCTCCTCGCCGTACAGCCTGGGGTGCACGTTGGTGTCCGACCCGCCCAGCAGGATGCCGTCCACCGTGGCCAGCATCGGCTCTACCCGCTCCAGCGGCACGCGCGGGTAACACACCGGCTGCAGACCCATGTTGAGCAGCGTGCGCGAGCCGCCCTCGTCCATGCAGGTGTACATCTGGGGGTGGCCGCCGGGCCGCTGCAATTCACGGTGGCTCGCCACCACCCACACGCACGGCACCCCGGGGCCTGCCGTCATACCAGCGCCTCCTCCTTCACGAGCCGGTGGTCCTCGCAGGCCTGCGCAAATGCGCGCAGCGTGCGCTCGTAGAACCGGTTCTCGGCGTGCCGCCACTCGGGATGCCACTGCACGGCGTAGGCGAAGGTGCGCGCACCGGCGATGCGCACGCCCTCTACCAGCCCGTCGGGCGAGCGCGCTTCGGCCACCAGCTTGCGGCCCAGCTCCTTGATGCCCTGGCCGTGCAGCGAGTTGACGCGCACGCGCGTGCCGCCGGCCCACCTGGCGAACTCGCTGCCGGGCTCCAGCAGCACGTCGTGGCGCTCGGCGAACTGCACGTCGAGGCTCGCGCCTTCGGGCTCGCGGTGGTCCAGCATGCCTTCGAGTTCGTGCACACGCTGGTACAGGCTGCCGCCGAGCGCGACGTTCATCTCCTGCAGGCCACGGCACACGCCGAAGATGGGTACGCCTTCGCCGAGCGCCACGCGCACCAGCGCCATCGTCAGCGCGTCGCGCCGCGGGTCGAGCAGGTCGGTGTCCAGCGGCTCGGCGCCGAAGTGCGAAGCCTCGACGTTCGAGGGCGAACCGGTCAGCAGCACGCCGTCGACCAGCGGCAGCAGGTCGGGCACGTCCTCGGCGCCGGCCATCGGGAACAGCACCGGCTGCATGCCGACTTCCGTGACGGCCAGCGCGTAGCGGTCGGCCAGCACCGAGTAGCCGCCCGGGTCGGACAGGTCGAGGTGCCGGTGGCACGCAGGCAGCCACACCAGGGGCTTGTGCTTGGCCATGCAAAGATGGTGCCTACCGACTAAGCCCAGCGGCAGGGCCCAAGGCGACAGATGGCGTCAGACGCTGCCGACAGCCGGCGTGAACAGCTCCTGTTCGCCCTGGCGTCCGCGGATGGCCACTGCGCCCAGCGATCGCCACTCACCGCCGCCGCCCGCCAGCCGGCGGGTTTCGGCCGATACCAGCAGGTCGACACCGAACTCCTTGGTCATGTCCTGCAACCGCGCGGCCGTATTCACGGTATCCCCGATCACGGTGAACTCGAGCCGCAAGCCACTGCCGAGGCAACCCGCCACCAGCGGCCCGGAATGCACGCCGATGCCCAGCTTCAGTGGCGGCGCGATGGCAGCGCCCATCTCTCGGGCAGCCTGCACGGCCTGCGCCGCATGGTCCGCATCCCCGCCCGGCTCCATCCCGAACACGGCGAGCAGGCCGTCGCCCATGAACTTGTCGACGCGGCCGTGGTGCCGGTGCACGATGCCGGCCAATGTGCTTTGCACCTGGTTGAGCAATTGCAGCACCTGTTCGGGCGGCATGTGTTCCGCCTGCGAAGTGAAGCCGCGCAGGTCGCTCACCAGCACCGTGGCGACCAGCCGCCGCGGCCGGGCCAGCAGCGCGAGCGGTTCGGTGTGTGCGCCGTCGACAACTTCGCGCGGCAGGAAGCGGCCCAGGACGAGGCGGCCGACCTCGCTGCGCACGCTGCGGCGCGCGATCTCGTTCATCCACATGCCGAGGAAACCCACGCCGACCAGCAGCGCGCAGGCGAACAGCGTCTCGGGCACCGGGTTGCCGGCGAGCGAGGCGACCGTGGCGAAGACGACGACCGACATCGCCGTGGTGATCCAGACGGCGCGCCGCTTCAGGCGCAGGGCACCGCTCACGGCCAGCAGCGCACAGGCAATGGCCGTATTGGTGACGGCGGGCCGCACGTACTCGATGGATTGCGCGGTGAGCACGATGCAGGCGAACAGGGACAGCATGATCGCGCCGTCCACCAGCGGCAGCGCCGCGCGCAGCCAGGGCCGGTACCAGCCGCGGCTGAGCGCCGCGGCCAGCGCGAGCGCGGCGGCCAGCCACGCGGCGGCCAGCAGCGGGTTGAGCCCCGAAAACGCGTACGGCAAGGTGAAGCCGGGCGGCTGGGTCCACAGCACGACGTCGAGCACGGTGACGAAGCCGAGCGCGATGGCGCGCACGCGCGCCACCGTCACTTCATTGCGCCGCGCCTGCTGCACCAGCGTCGCCTCGACCGAGGCGGCGAGTTCGCGCTGGAAGAGGGCCGCGGGGCCGGTGGTGTCCACCGGGGTGCTCAGCGCTTGCGTGGCTTGGCCTTGCCGGGCGGGCCGCCCTTGCCCTTGCCCTTACCCTTGGGCGACTTGGCCGGCGGCTGGGTCGGCGGTGGCTGCAATTCGGGCAGCAGCAACTTGTCCGAGCCGTCTTCGCCGCTCAGCGTGTCGTGGCTGTCGAGCGAGCCCGGCGCCGGGGCCAGGGTGCTGTAGTAGTCGGGAATGGGCTTCGGCCCCAGCTTGTATTCCCCGCCCAGGCCGGGGATGGTGAGGCATTCGCACAGGTATCGCATGGTGTAGGCCGCGCGCACGCAATACACCTGGTTCTCGAGCACGACGTCGATGCCGATGACCGCCGTGAAGTCCGGGTCAGCCTCGGCGGCGCAAATCGTGTGCGAGCCATTCTTCTCGTCATGCGCATGGTCGCAGTCGCCCATGCTGCAATGCGCGACCGCCGTGTAGAGTGCTGCCTGCATGGCCGACTTCACGGCGCTCTTGCGCTCTTCCGCGCTGATGCGCGGTGGCCGCTGTTCCTTCAGCGGGATCGGGTCGCCCTGGATCCGCTCGACCAGCACCGGGTTGTTGCAACGCATGGTGGTCCCTCCGTTGCCGCATCCTACTCCCGGGCACTCAGGAAATGAACCCTTGAAACACGTTCACCGCGTTGGTGCCGACCTCGTCCACGGCGTAGCCGCCTTCGAAGGTGAACAGCGTGGACAGGCCCGCCGCGGCGATGTCCTCGCCCATGCGCAGGTAATCGTCGCTGCGCAGGTGGAAGCCCGCGATGGGGTCGCCTTCGAAGGTGTCGACGCCGAGGGAGACGACCAGCGCGTCGGCGCCGAAACCCGCGATGGCCTGCAGCGCTTGCTTCAGCGCCGCGCGCCACCCGGCGAAGTCCGTGCCGCGCGGCAGCGGCAGGTTCAGGTTGCAGCCCTCGCCTGCGCCGGTGCCGCGCTCGTCGGCGTAGCCCAGCCAGTACGGGTACTCGGTCAGCGGGTCGCCGTGGATGCTGGCGAAGAATACGTCGGCGCGCGCGTAGAAGATGGCTTGCGTGCCGTTGCCGTGGTGGTAGTCCACGTCGAGGATCGCCACGCGCCGGGCACCGCCGTCGCGCAGCGCTTGCGCCGCCACCGCAGCGTTGTTGATGAAGCAGTAGCCGCCGAAGAAGTCGTGGCCTGCGTGGTGGCCGGGCGGCCTCGTCAGCACGAACGCTGCACGCTCGCCTTGCTGCAGGCACGAGACGCCGGCGAGTGTGCAGCCCGCGCCGCCGCGCGCGGCCTCCCAGGTTCCCGCGGTCAGCGGCGACGCGGCGTCGTACGAGAACAGGCCGAGCCGCGCGTGGAAGTTGGCGGGCAGCACGTCGCTGCGGAAGGTGCGGATCGGCCAGTAGGAGCCGATGGCGTCGCGCTGCGCGTTGGCGGGGTCCAGTGCGACCCACTCGTCCCAGGCGCCTTGCAGGAAGTCGAGGTAGCGCGGGGCATGCACGCGCTGCAGCGCTTCGATCGTGGCGGGCGGGGCGTTCTCGATGGGGCCGAGGTTGCGCTTGCGCAGTTCGGCCAGCACGAAGTCGGCGCGCGATGCGACTTCGAAGCAAGGCACGAGGGCGCCGCGGTGCATCTCGAAACGGCCCTGGTGGAGGTTGTGGCTTGCGTTGTAGAACGTGCGCATCGGCGTCACTTTAGCTGGGGTTTCACCCCAGCCTACGAACGACGAACAGCCGGGACTTCCGTAGGCTGGGGTGCAACCCCAGCTTCCGTCAAGCCCGCGCGAGGACGGGCGCCAACGCCAACCCGGTATGCGTGCCCTGCGCCACCACGTCTTCCGGCGACGCTGCGGCCACCACCTTGCCGCCGGCGGAGCCGCCTTCCGGGCCCAGGTCGATGATCCAGTCGGCCTCGGCGATCACGTCGAGGTCGTGCTCGATCACGATCACGCTGTGGCCGCCATCCACCAGCCGGTGCAGCACGCGCACCAGCTTTTCGACGTCGGCCATGTGCAGGCCCACGGTCGGCTCGTCCAGCACGTACAGGGTATGCGGCGCCTTCTGGCCGCGGCGCGTGATGTCGTCGCGCACCTTGCTGAGCTCGGTCACCAGCTTGATGCGCTGCGCCTCGCCGCCCGACAGCGTGGGTGAGGGCTGGCCCAGCGTCAGGTAGCCCAGGCCCACGTCGCGCAGCAATTGCAGCGGATGGCTGATGTTGGGCATGGCCGAGAAGAACGCCACCGCCTCGTCCACCTCCATGCGCAGCACCTCGCCGATGTTCTTGCCGCGCCATGTGACCGCCAGCGTCTCAGGGTCGAAGCGCGCGCCGTGGCAGGCTTCGCACGGCACCTTCACGTCGGGCAGGAAGCTCATGCCGATGGTGCGCACGCCCTGCCCTTCGCACAGCGGGCAGCGGCCTTCGCCGGTGTTGAACGAGAAGCGGCCCGGCCCGTAGCCGCGCGCGCGCGCCTCCAGCGTGTCGGCAAAGAGCCGGCGGATGGTGTCCCAGAAGCCGATGTAGGTGGCCGGGCAGGAACGCGGCGTCTTGCCGATGGGCGTCTGGTCGACTTCGAGCACGCGGTCGATCGTCTGGTAGCCGTCGACCGACTTGCAGCCGGTCCACGCCATGCGCTTGCCGGCATCGTCTGCGTCGCGGCCTGCCTTGGTGGAGCGGCGCTGCACTGCCGCCTGCACGTTGTGCAGCAGCACGTCGCGCGCCAGCGTCGACTTGCCCGAACCCGAGACGCCGCTCACCGCCACCAGCCGCTTCAACGGGATGTCGAGGTCGATGTCGTCCAGGTTGTGCAGGTTGGCACCTGTCAGGCGCAGGCGGTCGTCCTTGCCATTCACGATGCGCCGCGGCTGCACCGGATGCCGCATGGCATGCAGCAGGTAACGCCCCGTCACCGACTCGGCCTCGGCCGACACTTCGGCGGCCGTGCCCTGCGCCACCAGCCGCCCGCCGCGCTTGCCCGCGCTGGGGCCGATGTCGATGATGTGGTCGGCGCGCCGGATGGTGTCTTCGTCGTGCTCCACCACCACCAGCGTGTTGCCCTTGCTGCCCAGCTTGTGCAGCGCATCCAGCAGGATCTGGTTGTCGCGCGCGTGCAGGCCGATGGTCGGTTCGTCGAGCACGTAGCACACGCCCTGCAGGTTGGAGCCCAGCTGCGCGGCCAGCCGGATGCGCTGCGCCTCGCCACCCGACAGCGTGGGGGCGCCGCGGTCCAGCGTCAGGTAGTTCAGCCCCACTTCTTCCAGGAACTCCAGCCGCGAGCGGATCTCGGGGATGAGGTCGCGTGCGATGCCCTGCTCGCGCTCGCTCATCACGCCCGCGACCTGCAGGCTTTCGACCCAGCGCCGCACGTCGCGCACCGACAGCGCGGCCACGTCGGCAATGCCGGTCTTGTCGAACCGCACGGCGCGCGCCTGCGGGTTCAGGCGCGAGCCGTGGCAGGTACCGCACACTTCGTCGGCCACGTCCTCCACCTCGGGCTCGGCGAAAGTCTGTTCGCGCCCCTTGTCGTCGGCGTTCAGCACCGTGTCGTCGAACGCCTTGCGCTGCTCGCGCGTGAGCTTGACGCCGGTGCCCACGCAATCCGGGCACCAGCCGTGCTTGCTGTTGTACGAGAACAGGCGCGGGTCCAGCTCGGGGTAGCTCGTCGCGCACACCGGGCAGGCGCGCAGCGTGGAGAACACCTCGACATGGCTGCCGTTGTCGCGCGCCAGCACATGCATGACGCCCTTGCCGTGCTCCAGCGCCACGGCCAGTTTCGCGCGCAGTTCTTCCTCGTGCGCGGGCGTCACGTCGAGCGACCACACCGGCAGCTCGATGGTGTGCTCCTTGAAGCGGTCAATGCGCGGGAAGCCGGTGGTGGGCAGGAACTGGCCGTCCACGCGCAGGTGGGTGTAGCCGCGCGGCCGTGCCCAGTCGGCGAGCTCCGTGTACACGCCCTTGCGGTTCACCACCAGCGGCGCCAGCAGGCCGATGTGCTGGCCGCGGTAGCGTTTCATGACCTGGGCGACGATGCTGTCGGGTGTCTGCGGCTTCACCGCTGCGCCGTCGTTCACGCAGTGCTGCACGCCCAGCTTGACGTACAGCAGCCGCAGGAAGTGCCACACCTCGGTGGTCGTGCCCACCGTCGACTTGCGCCCGCCGCGCGACAGGCGCTGTTCGATGGCCACGGTGGGCGGGATGCCGTACACCGCGTCGACTTCGGGCCGGCCCGCCGGCTGCACGATGCTGCGCGCATAGGCGTTGAGCGACTCGAGGTAGCGCCGCTGCCCTTCGTTGAACAGGATGTCGAAGGCCAGCGTGGACTTGCCCGAGCCGGAGACGCCGGTGATCACGCTGAACTTGTTGTGCGGGATGTCGACCGACATCGACTGCAGGTTGTGTTCGCGGGCGTTGACGATCTGGATCGCCTCGGCCCGCATGCCGGCGCGCTCCGGCGGGCGCGAGAGCGAGTAGAAAGCCGGCGGCTCACCGGCACCCAGCGCCGTGTCGTACTCGCGCAGCGCCTTTGCCGTGTGCGACGCCGGGTGGTGCTTCACTTCCTCGGGTGGTCCCTCGCACACCAGCAGCCCGCCGCCGTCGCCGCCTTCCGGCCCCAGGTCGATCAGCCAGTCGGCCGCGCGGATCACGTCGAGGTTGTGCTCGATCACGATCAGCGAGTTGCCGCCTTCCAGCAGCTTGCGCAGCGCGCGCATCAGCTTGGCGATGTCGTCGAAGTGCAGCCCGGTGGTCGGCTCGTCGAACAGGAACAGCGTGCCCTTGGTGGCACCGGGCTGGCGGCTCGAACTGGCGCTCTTGGCGGCGCCGGCCAGGAACCCGGCCAGTTTCAGCCGCTGCGACTCGCCGCCCGACAGCGTGGGCACCGGCTGGCCGAGCTTCACGTATTCGAGCCCCACGTCCACGATCGGCTGCAGGGCACGGATCACTTCGCGGTCGTTGGCAAACAGCGCGGCGGCTTCGCTCACCGTCAGGTCCAGCACGTCGGCCACATTCAGGACGCGGCCGCCGCGCTCGATCTTCACTTCGAGGATCTCGGGCCGGTACCGCTTGCCGTCGCAATCGGGGCAGCGCAGGTACACGTCGGACAGGAACTGCATCTCGACGTGCTCGAAGCCCGAGCCGCCGCAGGTGGGGCAGCGGCCGTCGCCCGAGTTGAAGCTGAACTTGGAGCCGGTGTAGCCGCGCTGCTTCGCCAGCGGCGAGACCGCGAAGATCTCGCGCACGGCGTCCCACGCACCGACATAGCTCACCGGGTTGGAGCGGGCCGTCTTGCCGATGGGGGACTGGTCGACGAACACCACGTCGGACAGGTGGTCGGCGCCCAGCAGCCGGTCGTGCGCGCCGGCCAGTTCGGTCGCACGGCCGAAGTGCCGCAGCAGCGCCGGCGCCAGGATGTCCTGCACCAGGCTCGACTTGCCCGAGCCCGACACTCCGGTCACGCACACCAGCCGCTGCAGCGGGAATTCGAGATCGAGGTTGCGCAGGTTGTGCTCGCGCGCACCCTCCAGCACCAGGCGCGGCGTCGACTCGGTCACCATGCGCTTCAGCCCCATGCCCACGTGCTTGCGCGCACCCAGGTAGGCGCCGGTCAGCGTGTCGGCGCTGCGCAGTTCGTGCGGGGTGCCGTCGAACACGATCTGCCCGCCGCGTTCGCCGGGTCCCGGCCCCATGTCGAGGATGCGGTCGGCGGCCAGCATGACCGCGGGGTCGTGCTCCACCACCACCAGCGTGTTGCCCGCATCGCGCAGCCGGTGCATGGCCTGCGTGATGCGGCCCATGTCGCGCGGGTGCAGGCCGATGCTCGGCTCGTCCAGCACGAACAGCGTGTTGACCAGCGAGGTACCGAGTGCGGTGGTGAGGTTGATGCGCTGCACCTCGCCGCCCGACAGCGTGCGGCTCTGGCGGTCCAGCGTGAGGTAGCCGATGCCCACGTCGACCAGGTACTTCAGGCGCGTGTGGATCTCGTCGAACAGCAGTTTCAGCGCCTGCAGCTCACCCGAGCCGGCGTGCGCCTCGGCCTGCGGCTCGACCCGGTCGAAGAAGACACGCAGCCGCTCGATCGGCATCAGCATCAGGTCGTGCAGCGACAGCCCCGGCAGGGCCTCGAGCTCGCCGCGCGTCCACGCCACGCCCACCGGCATGAAGCGTTGCTGCGGCGGCAGGGCCGCATCGGCATCTTCCTTGCCGCCCAGGCGCCACAGCAGGCTGTCGAGCTTGAGCCGCGCGCCGCCGCAGGCTTCGCACGGCGTGTAGCTGCGGTACTTGGACAGCAGCACGCGGATGTGCATCTTGTACGCCTTGGATTCGAGGTACTCGAAGAAGCGCTTGACGCCGTACCACTGCTTGCCCCAGTTGCCGTCCTTGTAGCCCGGCGTGCCCCCGATCACCCACTGCTTCTGCTCGGGCGTGAGCTTGTACCAGGGCGTGTCGCGCGGGATGCCGGCGCCTTCCGCGTGCTTCATCAGGTCGTCCTGGCATTCGGACCACGCGGGCGTCTGGAAGGTCTTGATGGCGCCGGCCCGCAGCGTGAGCTTGTCGTTGGGCACGACCAGGTTGTAGTCGACGCCGATCACGCGGCCGAAGCCGCGGCAGGTTTCGCACGCGCCCACCGGCGAGTTGAACGAGAACATCGACGGCACCGGGTCGCCATAGCGGATGTCGCTGTCGGGGCAGTGCAGGCCGGTGGAGAACTTCCACACCTCGTCGCGCCCCTCGTCCACCACGTGCACCGTGACGCGGCCGCTGCCGCGCTTGAGCGCGACCTCGATCGCTTCGATGGCGCGGATCTTCTCGACGGCCTGGATACGGAAGCGGTCGGCAACGACGTCCAGCACCTTACGCGGCCCGGTGGGCGTGGCGACTTCGCGTTCGGCCTGCACGCGCGTGAAGCCGCTGGCGGCGAGCCATTGCTCGACTTCTTCGGCCGTCGTGCCACCGGGCAACTCCACCGGAAAGGTCACCCGCAGGCGCGGGTCGTCTTGCTGCGTGCGCGCCATCAGCTCGGCATAGATGGTCTCGGGCGAGTCGTGCCGCACCATCTTCGCGGTCTGCCGGTCGAATAGTTGCGCGGCACGCGCGAACAGCAGCTTCAGGTGGTCGTTCAGCTCCGTCATGGTGCCCACCGTCGAGCGCGACGAGCGCACCGGGTTGGTCTGGTCGATGGCGATGGCGGGCGGCACGCCTTCGACACGGTCCACCGCGGGCTTGTCCATGCGGTCGAGGAATTGGCGCGCATAGGCCGAGAACGTCTCGACGTAACGCCGCTGGCCCTCGGCGTAGAGCGTGTCGAATACCAGGCTCGACTTGCCCGAGCCGCTGGGGCCGGTGACGACCGTGAGCTCGCCCGTCTTCAGGTCGAGGTCCAGGTTCTTCAGGTTGTGCTGCCGGGCGCCGCGGATGCGGATGAGTCCCTGGGTCATGCGTCGGGTTCTTTCTTCGGGAGGCCAAACATTCTAGGGACCTGCGGCCGCCAGCATCTGTCATGTGGGTTTTCCAGCAAGTACTTCCCACAACGTATTTCCCACGACGCAAAAGTTCACATGGCCGCCTAGACTCCGCGACCAAACCTGAAGGAGAGCTGACATGAAACGTCGTTGGCAAGCGGCGCTGGCCGCGCTCGCGCTCGCAACCACAGGTGCCGTCCAGGCGCAGATCCTGGTCGGCCAGACGTCCGGGTTCACCGGGCCGGTCGCATCCGGGGTCAAGGAGAACTTCGAGGGCGCCAGACTCTGGATCGACAACGTCAATGCGCAGGGCGGCGTTGCCGGGCAGCGCATCGAGCTGGTGTCGATGGACGACAAGTTCGACCCCAAGCTTGCCGCCCAGAACGCGCAGGCGCTCGCAGACAAGGGCGTGGTCGCGCTGTTCCTCAACCGCGGCACGCCGCACACCGAGGCGATCCTGCCGATCGTGGCGGCGCACGGCCTGCCCCTGGTCGCGCCGTCGACCGGTGCCATGTCGCTACACCACCCGGTCAACCGGCACGTGTTCAACGTGCGCGCCACCTACCAGCGCGAAGCCGAAAAAGCCATCGAGCACCTGCACACCCTGGGCATCCGCCGCATCGCCGTCGTGCACGTCGACGACTCGTTCGGCCGCGACGGGCTGGAAGGCGCGAACAAGGGTTTCGCCCGGTCGAACTCGCGGCCGCTGTCGGTGCAGAAGGCCGACCGCAACAACCCGGACTACGCGGCGCTGGTGCCGCCCATCGTGCAGCAGCAGGCGCAGGCCGTGCTGTGGATCGGCTCGGCCAAGGCGGTGGCCGACGGCGTGCGGGCGCTGCGCGCCGCGAAGTCGGCCGCGCAGGTGGTCACGCTGTCGAACAACGCGTCGGCCGGCTTCATCAAGGCGCTGGGCGACCATTCGCGCGGTGTGATCGTGAGCCAGGTGTTCCCGCATGAGCGCTCGTTCGCCTACCCGATGGTGAAGGAAGCCATCGAGCTCGCCAAGGCCAAGGGCGTCGAGCTGTCGCCGGCCATGCTGGAAGGCTATGCCGCTGCGAAGGTGCTGGTCGAAGGGCTGCGCCGGGCCGGCCGGAACCCCACGCGCGAGAAGCTGCAGGCAGCGCTGGAAGGCATGAAACGATTCGACCTGGGCGGACTGGAAGTCGGCTACGCGAGCGACGACCACACCGGGCTGGACTTCGCCGACCTGTCCATCGTCGACCTCGAGGGCCGCTTTGTGCGGTGACGGCCATGAGCGCATGGAGCAGCTGGCTCAGCAGCCTGTCAGCGAACGACGTCGACGACATCCCCGCCATTGGCGTGGAAGAACTCAGGCGCCAGGCATTGGCCATGTTGTCGGACTGCGCGGGCGCCCAATGCGACCGCGTCCGCAACCGCCTGCAGACCGCGCGCACGGCGCATGACCTGTGGCTGGCGCGCAGCGAAATCTTCCAGCTGGTCGCGCACCAGCACTGCCAGTCGCAGGCGGTTGCGCGCATCAACGAGCTGCTGCCGGCGTTCGAGGGGTGGGTGCCGCGGGACCTGCTGGTGAGGCTTTAACTAGCGCGCTTCCCAGCGGCTCACTGGCGCCGGGCCTGCTGCAGGCCTTTCCAATCTGGATCGGCATCTTTCCACTGCGTCGCGAGCGCCGCCGCATGCGCGAGTTCCTTTGCCCGCAGGCCGGCCCCCTGTGCGGCGAGCGCGGCACCGGCCAGCGACAGCGCGCGGTTCGGCCGCTTGCGCAGCACCAGCTCGTACTGGGCAAGCGCTTCGGCCGGCCGGCCGAAGGCCAGCAGGGCTTCGGCAAGGCGCTCACGCGCGGGCATGAGGAACGTCGGGCCGGACACCGGCAGGCTATCCGTCAGTTCCACCGAACGCTCGATGGCGGCAACAACCTCTCGCTTGTGCTCTTCGGAGCCGGCCCGCGCGACCTTCACGCGCGCTTCAATCTCGGCCAGGTGCGCGCCGATGAACGTCAGTGCCCGCGGGCTGCCGTACGGGTTGCCGCGTTCAAGGGCTTCCCGGACATCCTTCACACGCGCCTCGGCGGCCTGCAGGTCGCCCCGGCGCACAGCGGCCTCGGCGCGCAGCCGCAGGGCAGCAATGCGGGCGCGCCCCACGGAACGGTCGGCAGCGTTCGCGGCGGCCGGCGCACCGTGCTGGTGGCCGGCGCTTGCTGCGGCGCCTGACGGAGGTACGAACAGCGGTGCCGCGAGCGCATCCGCCTCGTCCCACCGGCCGGTCTGCATCACATAGCCCAGCAGCATGTCGGTGTAGGCATCGCGCTGGTGGCCCATGTCGTGGCGCGCCAGCACGTCTGCCGTCTCGGCCAGCAGCTGCCGGGCCCGCCGCGCCTGGCCCAGCTCGAGGTGCGCGGCCGCCAGCCAGGTCAGCGCATGCCAGTCCCACTTGTCGGGGCCTTGCCCCAGCTTCGCGGCAGCGCGCTTCGATTCGGCAAAGGCCTGCTCGTTCGAAGGCACGACTTCAGGCCACAGCCCGAGCTGCACGAACGTGTGCGACGGCATATGCAGCGCGTGCGCCGAACCGGGTGCGATGCGGGCGTAGCGGCGCGCCGCCGGCAGCGCCAGGACCGCGAGGTCGTTGGTGTCGAAGGCATGGATGGCGTAGTGGGCGGCCGCCGGGTGGTCGGGCTTGCGCGCATGCACCTCGAGCGCGATCGCGCCGGCCCGCACCAGCTCGCGCGTCTCGGTGCCTTCTTCGTACACGGCCATCAACGCCAGCGCGTGCTGCAGTGCGGCCTCGTCGTCGCCGGGCCGCTCGCGATGCAGCGCCGCGGCGGCATCGAGCCATGCGCGCAGCGCAGCCTGTGGCTCTTCCACGGCATACAGCGCGCGTGCCGTGGCGATGAAGCCGCGCTCGCGGTCGGTCAGCCGGTCCTCGGCTGCGATGCGCGCGAGCGCTGCGCGCCCCTTCGCCACGTCGCGCACGCCCCACAGCGCGTGCTGGTAAGCCATGGCGTCGCCCCACGCCGCCATCGCGCACTGCGGGTCGCTGTCCAGCGCGGCCTGGAAGCTCACATGGGCCTGGTCGTACTGGAACGAGTACAGGGCCAGCAGGCCTTCGGTGAAGAGCCGCTGGCAGCCGGCCGAGCCGGTGACGGGAAAGTCGACGCGACCGAGCGAGGCCTCCTGCGAGGCGGCGCCGCCGTGCAGGGCCAGGGCGAGGATGAAGGGGGCCAGGGCGGGGAGAGTGCGCTTCATGGAAACGCATCATCGTCCAGCGGCCCGACGCCCGCAAGGCGGAGCATGCACCGCTTCCGCGCCATGCGCGCCTCCCGGGCCCGCTTGCCACAACGCGCACCCTAGGGTTTGCACTTATGTTCAATGATTTGTACGTTCGTACAATTCCACATCCCCAGGGCCACCAGGAGCACCCCATGCTGACTCGCCGCCGCTTCGGCCAACTCACCGGCGCCGCACTCGCCGCCGCACTGCCGCCGCTGGCGCGCGCCCAGTCCTCGCTCGAGCTGGCCCGGATCATTTCGGGCTTTCCGCCGGGCGGCACCATCGACGTGCTGGCCCGCCGTGTAGCCGACAAGCTGCGCGGCAACTACGCCGCCAGCGTGGTGGTGGAGAACAAGCCGGGCGCGGCCGGCCAGATCGGCGTGATCACGCTCAAGGACGCCAACCCCGATGGCAGCGCCCTCCTGCTCACGCCGTCGTCCATGCTGTCGATCTACCCGTACACCTATCCCAGGCTGCAATACAAGCTGGAGGACGTGGCGCCCGTGTCGCTGGGCGCATACATCAACCATGGCCTGGCCGTCGGGCCGGCGGTTCCCGCCACCGTCACGACGCTGAAGGACTTCCTGGCCTGGGCCAGGGCCAACGCCGCCCAGGCCAACTTCGGCAGCCCCGGTGCAGGCTCCATGCCCCACATGATCGGCATCCTGCTGGGCAAGTTCAGCAACACCGACCTCAAGCACATTCCCTATCGCGGCACCGTGCCCGGCGTGCAGGACCTGCTGGGCGGGCAGATCGCCTCCTTCTGCGGCCCGATCGGCGACTACCTCCCGCATGTCAAGACCGGCAAGCTGCGCGTGCTGGCGATCTCGGGCAAGGGCCGCTCGGCCTTCCTGCCGCAGTCGCCCACCCTGCGCGAACTGGGGCACCCGCTGACCGTGCGGGAATGGTACGGCTTCTTCCTGCCCGGGCGCGCCCGGGCGGAGACGGTGCGCCGCGCTGCCGCCTACCTGCAGCCGGCGCTGGCCCAGCCGGACCTCATCGAGTACGGCAAGCAGTTCGGTCTGGAAGTCCAGCCATCTTCCGCGTCCGCGCTGGCCGAACTGCTGGAGGCCGACGCGCAGGAGTGGCGCCGCCTCGTCAAGCAGGTCGGCTTCACCGCCGAGTCCTGAAGGCGCCGCGTCATGGCCCGTCGCATCGTCGACCTGTCCATCTACCTCGAGAACGACGTGGCTTCCGATCCGCCGGGCCTGCAGCCGCGCATCACCTACCACCGGCATGAGTCGTCCTTCCACCAGATGGCGCCGTTCTTCCCGGGGCTGCAGCAGGACGACCTGCCCGATGGCGCGGTGTGGGCGGTGGAAGACGTGGCACTGAACACGCACAACGGCACTCACCTGGATGCGCCCTGGCACTTTCACCCCACGATGGATGGAGGCCAGCGCGCCATCACGATCGACGAGGTGGACCTGGACTGGTGCTTCCAGCCCGGCGTGAAGCTGGACTTTCGCCACCTCCCCGATGGCTACGTGATCCGGCCCGAAGACGTGGCCGCCGAACTGACGCGCGTGGGGCATGCGCTCAAGCCGCTGGAGATCGTGGTTGTCAACACGCGCGCCGGGTCCCGCTACGGCCAGCCCGACTACCTGTCCTCCGGAGTGGGCATGGGCCGCGACGCCACGATGTACCTGCTGGAGCGCGGCGTGCGCCTGACGGGCACCGACGCCTGGAGCTGGGACGCGCCTTTCAGCCACACGGCGACGCGCTATGCCGAAACGGGCGATGCCAGCCTGGTCTGGGAAGGCCACAAGGCCAGCCGGCACATCGGCTACTGCCACCTCGAGAAGCTGCACAACCTGGAAACGCTGCCCGCCCACGGCTTCCACATCTGCTGCTTCCCCCACAAGATCCGGGGCGCATCGGCGGGCTGGACGCGCGCCGTGGCGATCTTCGACGAGCGACTGCGCGACGCCTGACTCGCCCGCCCCTTCTCCCCTGTTCCCCTTCGTCCGGATGCGTGCACCGCAGCGCAGCCGTGTCTCCACTCACTCTGCAAAGGACTCACCATGACAAGAAGCATCCCCTGCCTGGCGCTCACCGCTGCGCTGGCCTCGGGCGGCGCGCTGGCACAATCCAGCGTCAACATCTCCGGCACGATCGACATCTACGCCGGCAGCCGCCAGCTCTCCGGTGGCGCCCGTTCGACACGGATCGACAGCGGCGGCCTCACCACTTCCCAGTTGAACTTCCATGGCGTCGAGGACCTGGGCGGCGGGTTGAGAGCCGAGTTCGTCCTGGGCATGTTCCTGCGCGCCGACGCCGGCGACCCGGGCCGCTTCGCTGGCGACGTGTTCTGGGGCCGCAGCAGCTACGTGGGCTTGGGCGGCAGCATGGGGACGCTGCGGCTGGGTCGCCAGACCACGGGCACCTTCCTGAATTTCATCCGCACGAACTCGTACGCCGACTCGGCGACTTTCGGACCGGCCTTGGTGCAGACCTGGATCAACGCCATCGCCCAGGGCCCGCAGTTCCTGGGCGGCGGCGCGCCCGCCGCCAACCGGGCGCTGACCGGCGTGCTGGGCACCACGGACACGGCCTGGAACAATGCCATCGGCTACACCAGCCCGCCGCTGGGCAGTGTCACCCTCGCTGCGCAGTGGGCGCCGAGCGAGACGGCCGGCGTCGGCAGCCGCAAGGGCGTGAGCGCCTTCTATTCGGCCGGGCCGCTGAGCGTCGGGTTGGCGGGCGAATCGATCGGCACCGCCGCCGTGCCCGCGTCGGGCCCCGCTGCCGCCGTGCTCGCCAGGCAGAGCACCTGGTTGCTGTCGGCAGCCTACGCCTTCCCCTTCGCACGCCTGGGTGCGGGCTACTTCAACACCCGGCGCGACTATGCGGCCATCGCCGACGACAAAGTGACCACGGCCTATGTCGGCGCCTCCATCCCCGCTGGCCCCGGTGCCGTGCTGCTGCAGACCGCCGTTTCGCGCCAGTCGCCCGAAACCGGCGCCGCAGTGCGGCGCACCACCACCGCGGTCGGCTATGACTACAGCCTGTCCAAGCGCACGGACGTCTACGCGGTGTACATGAGGGACCGGTTCACGGGCAAAGACTCCGGCGACTCCATCGGCATCGGCATTCGCCACCGGTTCTGAGCACAGCGAGCCCGTGACTCCCGGGTTTGTACGTCCGTATAATCGGCTGGCCTCGACCATGAAAAGAACACTCCGAATGCCGTCCGACGCTGCGCCCGTTCGCCGGCCCGCAGCCGAGCCCAGGCCGGACCGGCGCCAGAACATCCTGCTGGCGGCCGAGAAGCTCTTTGCCCAGCGCGGCTTCCACGCCGTGTCCATCCGGGACATCGCCGAAGAAGCCCAGGTGCCGCTGGCGTTGGTGGGCTACTACTTCGGCCAGAAGCATGAGCTCTATCACGCCATCTTCGAGCACTGGAGCACCACCATCGAGGAGCGGCTGGCGGCGCTGAAGCTGGCCCTGGCGGACCCGTCCGACGACCGGCTCGAAGACGTGGTTGCCGCGTTCATCGAACCGGTGATCCGGCTGCGCGCGAGCAGCGAAGGCGAGTACTACGCGCTGCTGATGACCCGGGGCCTGGCGCTGCAGAGCGAGGGCGAGGACGCGATCATCCGAGAGTTCTTCGACCCGATGGCGCGCGCCTTCATGGACGCCTTCCGGAAGGTGCTGGCCCCGGAATTCCCGGGTGTGTCCAAGTCCCAGGTCGCCTGGGGCTACCAGTTCGCCCTCGGCGCCCTGCTGCACCACATCGGGGACCGCCGCGTGGAGCGCCTGTCGGATGGCAAGAACAAGGCCTGCGACCCGGATGCAATGCCGCTGCTGGTGGCTTTCATTGCGCAGGGAATGCGCGGCGTGATGACCCGGGCTGTCGGCAAGGCGGCAGCGGCGCGCCCGCCGCGCGTTGGGACGCGCAGTGCACGCGCCGGCAAGTCCTGACCGGGCGCGACGCCAAGACTTGGAGCCATGACACTCAATGCCACGCACGACCCCAAGCTGCAGAGCTGGGTCGAATCCGCCAATAGCAGCACAACTGACTTCCCCATCCAGAACCTGCCCCACGGCGTGTTCCGCCGCAAGGCGAGCAGCGAAAGCTTTCGCGGCGGTGTGGCCATCGGCGACATGATCCTGGACCTGCCCGCCGCTTGCGCGCGCGGCGTGTTCAGCGACGTCTCCGGCGAGCCGGCTGAAGCCGCGGGCGCAGCCACGCTCAACGGGCTGATGGCCCTGGGGCCTGTCGCCTGGTCGGCGCTGCGCCTGCGCCTGTCGCAACTGCTGCGCACAGGCGCCGTCGAGGCCGACGCGCTGCGCGCCTGCCTGCTGCCGCAGGCCGAAGCCGAGTACGCGTTGCCGGCCCGCATCGGCGACTACACAGACTTCTTCACGTCGTACCACCACATGGTCAATGCCGGGCGCGTCTTCCAGCCCGACGCACCGCCGCTGCCCAACTTCAAGTGGCTGCCCATTGCCTACCACGGCCGCGCGTCGTCGGTGGAAGTGAGCGGCGCCAGCTTTCACCGGCCGCTGGGCCAGACGCGCGCCCCCGGCGCGGCCAAGCCCGTCTTCGGCCCGAGCCGGCGCGTGGACTACGAAATGGAACTGGGCTGCTGGGTGGGCCCGGGCAACCGGCGTGGCGAGCCGATCGCCATCGACGACGCCGAGAACCACATCTTCGGCGTGTGCCTGTTCAACGACTGGTCAGCGCGCGATGTGCAGGGCTGGGAGTCGATGCCGCTCGGCCCTTTCCTGGCCAAGAACTTCCTGTCCACCGTATCGCCCTGGATCGTCACGCTGGAAGCGCTGGCCCCGTTCCGCTGCGCCATCCCGCGCGAAGCCGGCGACCCGCCGACGCTTCCTCACTTGAATCCCGCCGACCCCAACCAGGCGTTCGACCTGCAACTCGAGGTCTGGCTCCACACCGCCAGCAGCGGCGACACGCCGATGCGCCTGTCGCGCAGCAATTTCAGGCACTGCTACTGGTCGCTCGCACAGATGGTGGCCCACCACACCGAAGGCGGCTGCAACCTGAACCCGGGCGACCTGCTGGGCACCGGAACGCAAAGTGGCCCCCAGCCCGGTGAACAGGGTTGCCTGCTCGAACTCAGCCTGGGCGGCAGGCAGCCCGTGCAGTTGACCAACGGCGAAACGCGCAGCTTCCTGGAGGACGGCGACACTGTCGTCCTGCGCGCCTGGGGCGAGAAGGCGGGCGCTGCACGGATCGGCTTCGGCGAATGCAGCGGCACCGTATTGCCGGCGCGCCCATAGATCCCCCCGTGCCCGCGGCGGTGCGGTGGCCGCGTGTTACTTCTTCTCGGGCGCGGCCGGCGCGTGCACGGCTTCGGCGCCGTGCTTCTCACCCCCCATGTCGACGTTGTCGCCGCCCTGGGAGATGACGAACAGTGCAAGCGCTGCGAACGCGACGAAACCGACGGCAATCTTCCACATGGCAAGTCTTTCGGGGATACGTTGAAGGATCTTCTCTACAAAGCGCCCCGCGCCGGGGGCGGGGGGCGCTTCATGCAGCGATCGTTCAGTCCCGGGCGTAGATGTCCACGTCCTTGGTTTCCTTCACGAACAGCGTGCCGATGACGACGGTAGCGGCCGCGATGATGATCGGGTACCACAGGCCGTTGTACATGTTGCCGGTCTGCGCCACGATGGCGAAGGCGGTGGTGGGCAGCAGGCCGCCGAACCAGCCGTTGCCGATGTGGTACGGCAGGCTCATCGACGTGTAGCGGATGCGGGTCGGGAACATCTCCACCAGCATGGCGGCGATCGGGCCGTAGACCATGGTCACCAGGATCACCAGGTAGGTGAGGATCACGATGATCATCAGCTTGTCGACCTTGGCCGGGTCGGCCTTGGTCGGGTAGCCGGCGGCCTTCAGCGCGTCAGCCACGCCCTTCTTGAACTCGGCGTCCTTCTTCTTCGCCTCGTCGGGGGCCAGGCCCTTGCTGGAGTAGCCCTGGATCACGGTCTCGCCGACCTTGATGGAGGCGGGCGTGCCGGCAGCGGCGGGCGCGTTCTCGTAGCTCACCGAAGCGCCGGCCAGCACCTGCTTGGCGATGTCGCACGAGCTGGTGAACTTGACGGTGCCGGTCGGGTTGAACTGGAACGAGCACTCGCTGGCATCGGCCGTCACGACGACCTTGTTCTTCGCCTGCGCGGCGGCCAGGTCGGGGTTGGCGGCCTTGGTCAGCGCGCCGAACACCGGGAAGTACGTGAGCGCGGCCAGCAGGCAGCCCGCCATGATGATGGGCTTGCGGCCGATCTTGTCGGACAGGGCGCCGAAAACGATGAAGAACGGCGTGCCGATCACCAGCGAGGCAGCCACCAGGATGTTGGCGGTGGCGCCGTCGACCTTGAGGGCCTGCGTCAGGAAGAACAGCGCGTAGAACTGGCCCGTGTACCACACCACGGCCTGGCCGGCGGTCAGGCCGATCAGCGCCAGGATCACGATCTTCAGGTTCTTCCACTGGCCGAACGACTCGGTCAGCGGGGCCTTCGAGGTCTTGCCCTCGGCCTTCATCTTCTGGAAGGCGGGCGATTCGTTCATCGACAGGCGGATCCACACCGACACGGCCAGCAGGAAGATGGACACCAGGAACGGGATGCGCCAGCCCCAGTCGGCAAAGGCAACCTCGCCCATGATCGTGCGCGTGCCCAGGATCACCATCAGCGACAGGAACAGGCCCAGCGTCGCGGTGGTCTGGATCCAGGACGTGTACGCACCGCGCTTGCCGTGCGGGGCATGCTCGGCCACGTAGGTGGCGGCACCGCCGTATTCACCGCCGAGCGCCAGGCCCTGCAGCAGCCGCAGCGCGATCAGGATGACCGGGGCCGCGACGCCGATCGAGGCGTAGGTGGGCAGGATGCCGACGATGAAGGTCGACAGGCCCATGATCAGGATGGTGACCAGGAACGTGTACTTGCGCCCGATCATGTCGCCCAGGCGGCCGAAGAAGATCGCGCCGAAGGGACGCACGATGAAGCCCGCGGCAAAGGCCAGCAGCGCGAAGATGAACGCGGAGCCTGCGTCCAGCCCCGAGAAGAACTGCTTGGCGATGATGGCGGCGAGCGAGCCGTACAGGTAGAAGTCGTACCACTCGAAGACGGTGCCGAGCGACGAGGCGAAGATGACCTTCTTCTCCTCGGCGGTCATCGGCCGGTTGGCGGATGCGGTGGACATGGGTTCTTGTCTCCAGTTGGGGCACCCGACATGGATGCGTGGGGCGGATTCTTGGAGGACGCTCTGACCCAGCTCTGACGCGCAGCCAACCGGAACTTGCGCCAGTCCAACAGGGACTTACGGCCAACTGAACCGGTTCTTACCGAATCAGGTGTAACCCGGTGACGGCCTTTCACCATGCGGAGAAACAGGGCGTTCGGGCTGGCCGGACCCCTTGGTAAACCCTTGGTCCGGCCGTGGCCTGGGACTTTCCCTAGGTTTTGGCCTTTTCCGGAGCGATCAGTAGCTCACCCGCGCGAAGTAAGTCTGCTGCGCGGCGTCGCGGGCCTGTCCCAGCGTGTGGATGCCGCGCTCGGCGAGCAGCGGCACCAGCTTCAGGAAGACTTCGGCGGTCACCATCGCATCGCCCAGCGCCGTGTGGCGGCCCAGCACGGTGACCCCGAAGCGCTGCGCCAACGCTTCGAGCCGGTGCGAATCCTGGTGCGGATGCACCAGCGCCGACAGCAGCAGGGTGTCGAGCACGGGCTGGTCGAACACGAGGCCGGTCAACGGCTGTTTCAGCTCGAGAAAGCGCATGTCGAACGCGACGTTGTGCCCGACCAGCACGGTGTCGTGCGCGAAGGCATGGAAGGCCGGCAGCACCTGGGCGATGGTGGGCGCGCCGCGCACCATGTCCTGCGTGATGCCGTGGATGGGAATGGAGGCAACCGATATGTCGCGCTGCGGGTCGACCAGCTGCTCGAAGCAGTCTTCGCGGCGCACCTTGCCGGCCACGACGCGCGTCGCGCCGAGCTGGATGATCTCGTCGCCCGCCGACGGCTGCAGCCCCGTGGTCTCGGTGTCGAACACGGTGTACACCAGGTCGACGAGGCGGCGGTCCGCCAGTTCGCGCGCCTGGTCGGTGGCGCGGAACAGGTCGAAGTCGTAGGTCTCGGGCCGGCTGCCGTCGCGTGCGGCCAACGCAGCATCACGTTGCTCGCCGGCGTCGGCGGTCGGCAGCAGCAGCCGAAAGAAGCACTCGTGCCGCACCCGCTCGCGCTCGAACCAGAACGCGCCGTCGTGGCGTTCGACGACATCGCGCACCGTCAGCGCCAGCGTGTCCGCGCCGACGCGGATCGCATCGGTCTCCCAGGTCGCGACCGTCTCGCTGCTCATCGCCTGGCCGGCCCAGACCAGGTCCAGGTTCGCGCGCGCGCCGGCCGCCGCCGCCAGGCGCAGGCGCAGCGACTTGAAACCGTACTCGTCGACCAGCCGGCCGGCCAGGTGGATCAGCAACTGCAGCAACGAGAAGCTGTCGACCCGCAGCCACAGCCCCGGGTCGACCTCGTCGATGTCGACCCGGCAGCCGTGCAGCGTTTCGATGCGCCGCGCGGCGGCCGCGAACAGGTCGGCACCGAGCATGTCCTCCAGCGGCCAGCGTGTCTTCATGGCCTGCGTGGCGTGGCTGGACAGGTCGCGCACACGCCGGCTCATCGCCTGCACCTCGTCGCGCACGATGCCGACCAGGCGTTCGCGCGTGGCCGCCTCGAGGTCGTCGTAGTCGAGCATCTCCACGGCCGCCTGCAGCGTGCCCAGCGACGACCGGCTGCCTTCGGTCAGCGCGTTCAGCAGCCGGTCGCGCTCGGACTCCGCGGCGAAGTCGCGCGTGATGTTGTCCAGCATCAGCACGAAGCCGTCGAGCGCCACCGAGCCCGGCTCGCTGCCACTGCGGCGCACCGGCGCCATCTGCACGCGCAGCAACTGGCCGGCACGCGTGCCGGTGACGAACTGCGCCGAGGGCTGCGCAGCGCCGCGCTGCAGGCGCTGCTGCACGCTTTCCAGCGCATGCGCGACGAGGTTGCGGTCGAACACGGCGTAGATCGACCGGCCCAGGCCGATCAGCTCGGCGCCGTCGGCCGTGGCGGGGGCCGGGGACAGCGCGCGGAACTGCGCCCGGGCGCGGGCGTTGTACAGCAGGATGCGGCCGTCCAGGTTGCAGACCACCACGCTCTGCACCAGCTCCGCCATCAGGGCGGCCAGCCGGTTGCGTTCCAGTTCCACGCCGCGGCTGGCCTCGAGCACCTCCTCGGCCATCCGCGCACGCAGCCTCTCGCGCTCGCTGGCGAAGCGATTGATGACCGCAGCCAGCGCCTGCGTTTCGGTGCTGCCGACGGCATGCAGCTCGCGTTGCACTTCCGAGGCCAGCAGCACTTGCGCCTCTTCGGCCAGCCGGGCGCCTGCGGCGACCCAGCGCAGGTAGGCCCAGCGCACGAGCGCGCCGAGGGCACCCGCCAGCACGAGCCCGGCAAACAGCACCAGCGCGGCGCGGGGCTGCGCCATTGCCGCGAACGCCGCACGCTCGCCCGGCTCCAGGGTCGCCACGAACAGCGCGCCGACGATGGCCGCGCACGACGCCAGCAGCGCGCCGGGCAACAGCGCCGAGGCCAACTCGCGCCGGTCGAACTTCATGTGCCCAGCAGCTCGCGAATGCGCTCTGCCAGCTCGCGCGTGGAGAACGGCTTGGTCATGTAAGCGTCGGCGCCCATGGCACTGCCCTTGGCAAGGTCGGTGTCGCGCCCCTTGGCACTGAGCATCAGGATCTTCACGCCGGCGAGCGCCTCGTCGGCGCGCACCGCCTGGCACACTTCGAAGCCGCTCTTGCCGGGCATCATCACGTCCAGCAGCACCAGGTCGGGCCGCTCGTCGCGGATCATCGCCAGCGCCATGTCGCCGTCGCGCGCCACGCTGACACGGTGGCCCTCGCGCTTGAGCAGCAGCTCCAGCGACACGACGATGTTGGGCTCGTCGTCGGCTATCAGGACATGCTTGGTCATGAGCTTGTCGCCTCCTCGTGCTGCCAGGGAAGATCGAAGCCGAAGCAGGCGCCTTGCCCCGGCAGCGAGCGCAGCCACATCGCCCCGCCGTAGTGCTCGACGATCTGCCGGCTGATCGGCAGGCCGAGCCCGGTCCCCTGCGGCCGGTGGGCGGCGTCGCCGCCCTGGCGGAACTTCTGGAACACCTGCTCCTGCTGCGCCACCGGAACACCGGGACCATTGTCCCGCACCTCGATGGTTGCTGCGCGCGCGTCGGCCGACAAGGTAACGCGCACGCGGCCGCTGTCCCGGGGGACGAACTTGGCGGCGTTCGACAACAGGTTCAGCATCACTTGCAGCAGCCGGTCGCGGTCGGCGCGCAGCGAGGGCAGGCGATCCGGCAGCTCCACATCGAGCGTCGCGCCGCGCTCGCGGAACACGCCGGCCGTGGTCTGCGCCGCGTGGGTCACCAGTTCGCGCAAGTCCACCGCCTCGTTGCGCCATTCGGCATGGCCGGACTCGATCTTCGCCATGTCCAGCACCTGGTTGACCAGGCGCGACAAGCGCTCGGACTCGGCCACCACCAGCTCCAGGCACTGCTGCCGCTGCGCGGCGTCCATGTCCGGGTCGTCGCGCATCAGCTCGGCAAACGCGCGGATCGATGTGAGTGGCGTGCGCAGTTCATGCGTGACCGACGACATGAAGTCGTCCTTTTGCCGGTCCAGGTCTTCCAGCCGTCGGTTCAGCGCGCGCACCTGCGACGCTTCGTCCAGCAGGCCCAGGATGGCAGCCGGGTCCGGCGGCTCCTCTTCGGCAACGGCGGCGACGACGACATGCGCCGAGGCACTGCCGATGGCGCCGGCCAGTGCGGCTTCGACCTCCTGCACCAGCTGCTCATCGGGCAGGTCGCGCCGCCGAGCGTCGGCCAGGAGCCGCTGCGCCGCCTCGGCGCCGAGAAAGCGCGCCAGCAGCTGCTGCAGCTCGGCGCGCCCCGCCCGGCCGCGCCAGCCACTGGCCGGCGCCGCAGCACGAAACACGTCGACGAAGCGCACCGCCTGCGCGGCCTCGCGCGCCGTGGGCGCCTTCACCAGCGAGACGACCACGAACAGCCCGGCGTTGGCCAGCAGGCTCCATAGCAGCGCATGCGTCAGGCTGTCGAAGCCGGTAAGTCCCAACAGCTGCTCGGGCCTGAGCAGGGCGAGCCCGAACGGGCCCTGCTCGAGGAAGCCCGCATCCAGCCAACCGGACTTGGCGACGGACGGCAGCATCAGCGTCCACGCCCATAAGGCGAAGCCGGCCGCCAGCCCGGCCAGCGCACCGGCGCGCGTACCGCCCTTCCAGTACATGCCACCGAGCAGCGCCGGGGCAAACTGCGCCACGGCGGCAAAGCTGATGAGGCCGATGCTCACCAGCGCCGGGGCCTCGCCGGCGATGCGGAAGTAGGCGTAACCGAGCAGCAGCAGCGCCACGATCACCGTGCGCCGCACGGCCAGTGGCGCCGCGCTTAAGTCACGCGAGCTGCGTTGCCAGCGCAGCAGCAGCGGCATGACGAGGTCGTTGCTCACCATCGTGGAGATGGCGATCGCCTCCACGATGATCATGCCGGTGGCCGCGGAGAGGCCGCCGATGAAAGCGATGAGGGCCAGCGCCGGCCAGCCGGCGGCCAGTGGCAGCGACAGCACGAAAGCCTCCGGGTTGGCCTGCCCTTGCCCGAAGTGCAGCAGTCCGCCCAGCGCGATCGGCAGCACGAACAGGTTGATCGCGAGCAGGTATGCCGGGAAGGCCCAGCTCGCTCGGCGCAAGTGGCGCTCGTCGACGTTCTCCACCACCATCACCTGGAACTGCCGCGGCAGGAAGATCACCGACAGCATGGCCAGCAGGGTCAGCGCTGCCCACTGCCCGGCGGGAAAGCGTGCCTCGCCGCCCAGGCCCGTCAGCGGCCGCAGCTCCGGGATGGCCGCGGCGCGCTCGAAGATTTCGCGTGGCCCGTCGAACAAGCCCCAGCACACGAACACACCGACGGCGATGAAGGCCAACAGCTTGACGACGGACTCGAAGGCAATCGCGGCGACCATGCCCTCGTGGCGCTCGTTGCTGTCGAGGTGGCGCGTGCCGAAGGCGACGGTGAAGCCGGCCAGCACCAATGCGATGTAGAACGTGCTGTCCTGCCACCAGGGTCCGTGCGTGTCCGCGGCTTGCGCGGTCAGCACCGCCAGCCCGCCGGCGATCGCCTTCAGCTGCAGCGCGACGTACGGCAAGATGCCGATCACGGCGATCAGTGTCACCAGTGCGGCCAGCAGCCGGCTCTTGCCATAGCGGCTGGCGATGAAGTCCGCGATCGTGGTGATGCGGCCCGCGCGCGCGATGCGCACCATCTTGCGCAGCACCGTCCAGGCCAGCAGCATGGCCAGCGTGGGCCCGAGGTAGATCGGCAGGAACCATAGCCCCTGCGTGGCCGCGCGGCCGACACTGCCGAAGTAGGTCCAGGCGGTGCAGTAGACCCCCATCGACAGCGTGTAGACCCAGGCATTGCCGATGACCGACCGGCCCGCGGCCGCGCGACGGTCGGCCCAGTACGCCACGCCGAACAGCACCAGCAGGTAGGCGAACGAGGCGGCGAGGACCAGCGAGGGCGTCAGCATCCCGACCTCATTCGTCCGGCGGCCCGGCCTCGGCCACCCAGGCCGCCACGGCGATCAGGAGCGCCCAACCGGCAAAGATCGCCAGCGGCAGCAGCGGCAGGCCCGCCACCGTCGCGTCGCGGTCCCACAGCGCGAGCAACGGGAAGTTCAGCAGCGCCCAGCCGGCCGCGAAGAGGGCGATCAGCCGCTGCTGGCGAAGCGCATCGGGCATGGCATGCCTCCTTCTGCCTTCACAGGCTGTCCAGGTGGAAGCGCTGGCGCAGCACGGCGCGGAAGCGCCGCACGATGGCGAGCGCTCCCTTCAGCTGGTCGCGGTCCAGGGTGCTCAGCTCCGAGGGCCGCACCAGGTTGCTGGCCGCCTCGCCGCCCGCACGCTGGCGCAGTTGCTGGCGCAGCTTCAGGCCCATGAGGTAGTACAGCGCTTCGACCAGGTCGGTGCCCAGCGCCGCGTCGAACTGGCCCAGGTCGGCCAGGCGCTTCAGGCGGTCCGCCGTGCCTCGCTCGCAAATCCCGTGGCACAGGGCCAGCGCGCGCACGCCATGCACGATCGGGAAGCTTCCCAGCTTTTTCAGGTCCAGCGGCTGCTCGTCGGCGCGTGCCGTGAGGCGCGACCACCAGCTGGCCGGCTCGTCGAACTGGTCGGCCGCCGCCGCGAAGCGCGCGAAGAACGCATCGCCGCCCACCAGGATGCGGGCTAGATGTTCGCGCAAGCCGTCCGCGAGCGTCGCGTCGCCGGCCACCGCGTATGCATCGAAGAACATGGCCAGGTGCATCACCCCCTGCGGCTGGCTGCCGTAGACCCAGTCACGCATCGCGTCGCGGAACTGCCCGGCGCTGCCCCGCCAGGCCGGGTTGGTGAGCATGATCTCGCCCGGACAGGGGGGCCAGCCGCAGTCGATAAGTGCGGCATTGAACTCGCGGGCGACCTCCTCCAGCTGCGGGAAATCGAAGCCGTCGCGCAGCACCAGCGCATTGTCCTGGTCGGTCTTCACGATCTGCTCGCCGCGGCCCTCGCTGCCCATCACCAGCAGGCACGAGTTGGCCACCAGTTGCGGTGGCGCGACCAGCTGCCACAGCCGCGCCAGCAGCCGCCGGTTGAGCTCGCCCACCAGGCGCGCGATGCGTTCCACCCGGAGGCCGCCGTCGTGCAGCTGGGCGACCAGGCCGTCGATGCGCTGCGCCGCGGCGCGCAGGTCGGCAGTTGTAGTGGCCTGGTCGATCTGCAGCACGGCCAGGTGCGAATGGTTGGCCACGAAGCTCACCAGGTCGAGCTGGCCGAGCACGCCCACCACCTCGGCGCCGTCACGCACGACCAGGCGATTGACGCGACAGCGCACCATCAGCCACAGCGCCTCGAACAGGTCCGCGCCGGCATCGGCTTCGACCAGCTCGAAGCGCGCCAGGTCGCGCACCGCCAGCGCCGTCGGCGGCTCGGGCCGCAGCACCGCGTCACGCAGGTCTGTCGTGGTGAAGATGCCGAGCCGCTCGCCGTCGCGCACCAGGGTGTGCGTGAGGCCCCCGGCCGCCAGCTCGCGGCACACCGAGACCAGGTCCAGCGCGCCGTCGACATAGTGGGCCGGCTGCAGGCAGGCGTCGCGCACGCAGGCGCTGATCAGCGTGAGCGTCTCGCGCTGCGACTCGAATCCGGCGGTTGGCGACATGGCTGCCCTGGAGGACGAACAGGACGGCAGGCAAGTATGCCAGCCGTCCTGTCGCGCTTTGCCCGGGTCTAGTGGCCGGAAGCGCCCGACGCGCCGATGCCGGTCTCCGAACGCACTTCCTGCGCCGGGAAGCCGGCGCGGTCTGCGTTGCCGCGCGCACTGCGATCCAGCAGCGAGACCAGCCAGATGGTGATGAACGCCGCCGGAATCGAGAAAATGGCCGCCGAGTTGTACGGGAACCAGGCCGAGCCCTTCGGGTACATCATCACGGCTTCCCACACGCTGGCCGAGCCGATGGTGAGGATCACCGCCATCGCGAGGCCCACGAAGCCGCCGGTCACGGCGCCCTTGGTCGTGCAGCCCTTCCACAGCACCGACATGAACAGCACCGGGAAGTTGGCCGAGGCCGCGATCACGAAGGCCAGCATCACCATGTAGGCGACGTTCTCCTTCTCGAAGGCGATGCCCAGCACCACGGCGACGACGCCCAGGCACACGGTGGTGATCTTGGAGACGCGCAGTTCCTGGGCCTGGTCGACCCGGCCATGGCGCCACACCGAGGCGTAGAGGTCGTGCGAAACCGCCGAGGCACCCGACAGCGTGAGCCCTGCGACCACCGCCAGGATGGTGGCGAAGGCCACCGCCGAGATGAAGCCCAGGAACCAGTTGCCACCCACCGCGCCGGCCAGGTGCACTGCGGCCATGTTGCCGCCGCCGACCAGGCCCTTGGAGAGGTCGCCACCGACGAAGTAGTCGGCCGGGTTCGGGATCAGGTTGGTGATGGCGCCGAAGCCGATGATGAAGGTGAGGATGTAGAAGTAGCCGATCCAGGTGGTGGCCCAGCCGACCGACTTGCGGGCTTCCTTGGCGTTGGGCACGGTGAAGAAGCGCATCAGGATGTGCGGCAACCCTGCGGTACCGAACATCAGCGCCATGCCGACCGAAATCGCCGAGATCGGGTCCTTGATGAGTGCCCCGGGCCCCATGATGGCGTCCTTCTTGGCGTGCACCTCGACCGCCTTGGTGAACATCGCCTCGGGCGAGAAGCCGAACTGCATCAGCACCGCCAGCGCCATGAAGGTCGCGCCGCCCAGCAGCATGACGGCCTTGATGATCTGCACCCAGGTGGTGGCGGTCATGCCGCCGAACAGCACGTAGACCATCATGATCGAGCCGACCAGGATCTCGGCATACAGGTAGTCCATGCCGAACAGCAGCTTGATCAGCTGGCCCGCGCCGACCATCTGCGCGATCATGTAGAAGGCCACCACCACCAGCGAGCCGCTGGCCGCGAAGATGCGGATCGGGGTCTGGCTGAAGCGGTAACCGGCCACGTCGGCAAAGGTGAACTTGCCCAGGTTGCGCAGCCGCTCGGCCATCAGGAAGGTGATGACGGGCCAGCCGACGAGCCAGCCGATCGAGAAGATCAGGCCGTCGAAGCCGTTGGCGAACACCAGGCCCGAAATGCCCAAGAACGACGCCGCCGACATGTAGTCGCCGGCGATCGCCAGGCCGTTCTGGAAGCCCGTGATGCCGCCGCCCGCCGTATAGAAGTCGGCCGCGCTCTTGGTCTTGGCCGCCGCCCATTTGGTGATGCCCAGCGTGGCCAGCACGAAGATGCCGAACATGCCGATGGCGGTCCAGTTGGTGGCCTGCTTGGCCGCTTGGCCCAGATCGCCACCCGCCGCGTAGGCACCCACGCCGAGGGCCGTGACCGCACTCACGGCCAACACCTTGGCCAGCACCTTGAGGAGCTGCTTGTCGAATCTCACTTCACGACTCCTTTGACGACCTGCTCGGTCAGGGAGTCGAACTCGCTGTTCGCGCGCCGGATGTAGATCCAGGTGATGATGATGGTGAAGACGATGACGGCCACGCCCAGCGGCATGCCCAGCGTCGTGACGCCGTTGCCGATTTTCTGCGCCAGCAGCGGCTTGTCGAAAGCCACCAGCAGGATGAAGCCGTAATAGGCCAGCATGCCGGCGAGCGTCAGCCACCAGCCGAGGCGGGTCCGCTTGGCCTTGAGTTCCTGGTACTGGGGGTGCGCAGCGATGCGCTGTGCGATGTCGTCCTGCATGACGCGTTCTCCTTCTCCACGGATTCCGGTGGAAGCCTGGGAACGATCTTGCGTCCGTGCACTGACCCGCCACTGACTTGGGCAGGCCGGTGACTGGCACGGAGTTGATCTAGATCATGTCGCGCGCTTGCGCACCACGCCGCCGTCCACCTGCGGCGCCGAGTACCAGGCCGCGGAGAACCAGTCGTTGCCTTCGAGACATGCACGCAGCATCGCGAGCGAATCGAAGCCCCAGAAGAGCTTGTCGTCGACCGCAAAGGTCGGCACCCCGAACACACCCGCGGCGATGGCGTTCTCGGTGTTGGCCTTCAGCGTGGCTTTCACTTCGTCGCCGGACGGGTCGCGCGCGGGCTGCAGCTGCTGCTGAAGCTCCTGCAGACGCGCAGGGTCGGCCGCGTCCGCGCCGCCGCGCCATACGTGGCGGTAGATCGTCTCGCACACATAGCGGTTGGCACCGCAGGCGACAGCCAGCCGCAGCAGCGCGAGCGGATTGAACGGGTGGGCGGCGGGCATCTGCATCGGGATGCCGTGCGTGTGCGCAAGCCACAGCACCTGGCGGTACGTCCACTCGCGCTTGGGCCCGATCTCGGCGGGGCCGAGCTGGCCATGGTGCTTGAGGAAGCCCGCGAACAGCACCGGCTGGTACTCGACCGAATAGCTCAGGCCCTTCAGGGCTTCGGGCAGCGCCTCGAATGCGAGGTACGAGTACGGCGAGATGAAGTCCAGGTAGAAGGTGATCTGCTTCATGCGGCGGCCCTTTGCGCTATGAGTTGCCAGACCTCGCGCTTCTGGCTGTCGTCCAGCACGCTCCACGCCGCGATCTCGTCCAGCGTGCGCAGGCATCCTTCGCAGATGCCGCTGGCCGCGTCCATGCGGCACACCGACATGCACGGCGAGGGCACGGGCTCGCCGGGCTTCACCGTGCGCCCGCGCGCGAGCAGCAGCTTGGTGATCGAATTCATGCCGGTGCCGACTGCACGACGTCGGCCACCGGCGCGCCGGTCAGCTGCAGCAAGTCCTGCGGGCGCAGCTTGAACACGCCGTGCGGATGGCCCGCGGCGGCCCAGATCTCGTCGAAGCGGAACAGCTCGCGATCGATCAGCGTGACGGGTGGCTGCGCGTGCGCCACCGGCGAGACCCCGCCGATGGTGAAGCCGGTCTTGTCCTTCACGAAGCCGGCATCGGCGCGGCCGGTCTTGCCGACGATGGCGTCCACCTTCTTCTCGTCGACGCGCCGGTCGCCCGAGGTGATGACCAGCACCGCCACGTCGTCGGCCTTGCGCCGGAAGATGATGCTCTTGGCGATCTGGCCGACGGCGATGCCCAGCTGGTCGGCTGCTTGCTGCGCGGTGCGCGCGGCGTCGTCGAGCATCAGCGGCGCGTGGGGGTGGCCCTTGGCCTGCAGGACACGCGCGACGCGCTGCACGCCTTCGGGCAGCGAGGTCAATTCAGCACCGCACATCTAGGCAGCCCTCTTGTTCAGGATCGCTGTCGCCGCCCGCGAGTTCGGCTTGCGGCCCAGGAAGTCGCTGATGAACTTGCCGGCATCGACCAGCCGGTCCAGGTCGATGCCGGTGTCTATGCCCATGCCGCGCAGCATGTAGACCACGTCTTCGGTGGCGACGTTGCCGGTGGCGCCCTTGGCATAAGGGCAGCCGCCCAGGCCCGCCACCGACGAGTCGTACTGCCAGATGCCCACCTGCAGGCAGGCCAGCGTATTGGGCAGCGCCTGACCGTAGGTGTCGTGGAAGTGGCCCGAGACGTCGTCGAGCGCGTAGTGCTTGAGCGCCGCTTCCATCGCGGCCTGCACCCGGCGCGGCGTGCCCACGCCGATGGTGTCGGCCACGCCGCAGTGCTGCACGCCGATCTGCTTCATCAGTCGCGCGACCAGTTCCACCCGCTCGGGCGCGATGTCGCCTTCATACGGGCAGCCCACCGCCGTGGAGATTGCACCGCGGACGTAGATGCCATTGGCGCGCGCCGCCTCGACCACCGGTGCGAAGCGCTCGATGCTCTCGGCGATGGAGCAGTTGATGTTGCGCTGGCTGAACGCTTCGCTGGCCGCGCCGAACACAACGATTTCGTCGGGCTTGCTCGCGAGTGCGGCCTCCAGGCCCTTCATGTTGGGTGTCAGCACCGAGTAGCGCACGCCGGGCTGGCGCCGGATGCCGGCAATGACCTCGGCGTTGTCGGCCATCTGCGGCACCCACTTGGGCGACACGAAGCTGGTGACTTCGATCTCCTTCAGGCCGGCGCCCTGCAGGCGGTGCACCAGTTCGATCTTGACCGCGGCCGGCACCGGCTCTTTCTCGTTCTGCAGGCCGTCGCGCGGCCCCACGTCGACGAGTTTGACTTTCGATGGGTATTGCATGGCTGCTTCCTAGTATCCCCGCTCGCGTTCAACCACACCCGCCACGGGTTCTCCCCGCTCGAGCGCGCGAATCTTGCCGGCAATCTGCCGGATGCTTTCTTCACGCAAGGTACGCCCGGAGATGTGCGGGGTGACGGTGACCTTGGGGTGGTTCCAGAAGGGGTGGCCGGCGGGCAAGGGCTCGGTGCGGAACACGTCGAGCGCGGCACCCGCCATGTGGCCGCTGTCCAGCAGCGCCAGCAGGTCCTCTTCGACCAGGTGCGCGCCCCGCGCCACGTTGATGAGGTAGCCGCCGGGCTTGAGCCGGCCCAGCGTGTCGCGATTCAGGATGTCGCGCGTGTCCGGCGTCAGCGGCAGCAGGCACACCAGCACGCGCGTCTGCGAGAGGAATTCGGGCAGGCCCGCTTCACCCGCGAAGGTCTTCACACCCGGCAGGTCCCTGGGCGTCCGGCTCCAGCCCACCACGGGAAAATCGAATTGCAGCACCGCCTGCGCCACCCGCGAGCCCAGTTGGCCCAGGCCCATGACGCCGACCGGGAATTCGGCGCGGTCCAGCGGCTTGCGGAACACCCAGCGGTTCTCCAGCTGGTCGAACTCGCGCACGTGGCGCACCAGGTAGTGGCACACGTACTCGGCCATCTGCACAGCCATGCCGGCGTCTTCCAGCCGCACCAGCAAGGCATCTTTCGGCAGTTGCAGTTTCAACAGCGCGTCCATGCCGGCGCCGAGGTTGAACACGGCTTTCAGCTGCGGCTGCTCGTCGAACAGTTGCTGCGGCGGCGACCAGAGGACGGCGGCGTCGGCCGGCGGCGCGCCGGGCTGCCAGGCTTCGATCTCGGCTGCCGGCAGTTGCGCGCGAAGGCCTGCGAGCCAGGGGTCGGGCTTGCCCGTGGGGGCGTAGAAGAGGATGCGCATGTTCGGTGCGTCAGTTCAGCTTCAGCAGTTCCGCCCCCTCCGCCACCTGGTCGCCCGGTGCGAACAGCAGTTCAGCCACCGTCCCGTCCTGCGGCGCGGCGATGGTGTGCTCCATCTTCATCGCCTCCATCACCGCCAGCGGCTGGCCCTTGCTCACCTTGTCGCCGGCCTTCACCGCGAACGACAGCACCTTGCCGGGCATGGGCGCGGTCAGGCGGCCGGTGTCGTGGCCGGCCTCGCCGGCATGGGCCAGCAGGTCGACCGACACGATCTGCGTCGCGCCCCCGGGCGCGAACACGAAATCGGTTTCGCTTTGCGTGTAGACCCACACCGTCTCGCGGCGGCCGCCCAGCTGCAGGTCGATCGGGCCGCCCGCTTCGCGAAACGCCAGCGGCGCCGGGGCCGCATCGACGGCGAACGCCAGCGTGCCGTCGCGCAGGTAGGCCAACTCGGACTTGCGATGCTCACCGCGGAAGTCGAACTCGAAGCGCCGCGTGCCCACGCCGTGCGAGCGCCAGCCGTCGCGCCGGCTGAACGGGTCGGCGTCCTCGGCCTGCCTTTCGTCCAGCAGCGTCTTCGCCACGGCGGCAGCGGCCGCGAACTCCAGCCCCACCGGCTCCTGGTCGAACAGCACGGCCTTCTCGCGCGGGATCAGCGCCGTGTCCAGGTCGGCCTGCGCGAACGAGCGGCTGCGCACCACGTAGCGCAGGAACTGCACGTTGGTACTGAGCCCGACGATGTGCGTCTGCGCCAGCGCCTGGTCCAGCCGCGACAGCGCCTCCTCGCGCGTGGCGCCGTGCACGATCAGCTTGGCGATCATCGAGTCGTAGAACGGCGACACCTCGTCGCCCTCGCGCACGCCGTCGTCGATGCGCACCGAGCCGCGCTGGAAGGCGATACACGGCGGCTTGCGGTACACGCGCAGCGTGCCGGTGGTGGGCAGGAAGTTGTTGTCGGGGTTCTCGGCGCAGATGCGTGCCTCGATCGCGTGGCCCATGATGGCCAGCTCGTCCTGCTTTTTCGGCAGCGGCTCGCCGGCCGCCACGCGCAACTGCCATTCGACCAGGTCGAGGCCGGTGATCGCTTCGGTCACCGGATGCTCCACCTGCAGCCGCGTGTTCATCTCCATGAAGTAAAACGACATCGCGCCTTCGCGCTGCTCCACGATGAATTCCACCGTGCCGGCGCCGACGTACTTCACCGCGCGCGCCGCCGACACCGCGGCCTCGCCCATCTCGCGGCGCATCTGGGCCGTCATGCCGGGCGCCGGTGCTTCCTCCAGTACCTTCTGGTGGCGTCGCTGCACCGAGCAGTCGCGCTCGAACAGGGACACGTAGTTGCCCTGCGTGTCGCCGAACACCTGGATCTCGATGTGGCGCGGCCGCTGCACGTACTTCTCGACCAGCACCGCCTGGTCACCGAAGCTGTTGCGCGCTTCGCGCTGGCACGACGCCAGGGCCGCGTCGAAGTCCTCGGCCTTCTCCACCGCGCGCATGCCCTTGCCGCCGCCGCCCGCGCTGGCCTTGATCAGCACCGGGTAGCCGATGCGGTTGGCTTCGCTGCGCAACAGCGCCGGGTCCTGGTCGCTGCCGTGGTAGCCGGGCACCAGCGGCACGCCGGCGCGTTCCATCAGCTGCTTGGATTCGGCCTTCAGGCCCATCGCCTGGATCGCCGATGCCGGCGGGCCGATAAAGACGAGCCCGGCTTCGGCACACGCCGTGGCGAAGGCTTCGTTCTCGCTCAGGAAGCCGTAGCCCGGATGCACCGCCTGCGCACCGGTCGCCTGGGCGGCTTCGATGATGCGTTCCCAGCGCAGGTAGCTGTCTTTCGGCGCGCTGCCGCCGATGTGCACGGCTTCGTCGCAGGCGGCCACGTGCTTGGCGTTCTGGTCGGCGTCGGAATACACCGCGACGGTTCGGATGCCGAGGCGCCGTGCCGTGGAAGCCACGCGGCAGGCGATCTCGCCACGGTTGGCGATGAGAATCTTATGAAACATCAGTTGCTACCTTGTGGCGAGCGGCGGCCCGCCAGGAAATCGGACAAACCCTTCAGCACGATGCGCAGGAACTTCACCAGCACGACGAGCAGTGCGATCGCCAGCACGATCGACAGGACCAGCACAGCCGCGAACACCAAGGGGTGCTCGGCGGCCAGCCACAGCATGAAGAGCACCAGGCCGTCTTCGAACAGCGAGACGGCGATGTTGGAGAACGGCTCGGGCGATGTGTTGACGGCCGCGCGGGTGGTCAGCTTGGTCGCGTGGCTGGTGGCGGCCAGCGTGCCCCCCAGCAGCGCGGCGATCCAGCCCATCGACTGGCTGTCGGCGCCCAGCGCCCCGGCCGCCAGCGCGGCACCGGCGGGAATGCGGATGAAGGTGTGGACCATGTCCCACACCGAGTCGATGAGCGGGATCTTGTCGGCGAAGAACTCGACGAAGCACATGAAGCCGCTGGCCGCCAGCACGCCGGGATGCTGCAGCACCTGCAGGCCGGGCGGCAGGTCGACCCAGCCGGCGTAGCCGACAGCACCGACGACGAACACCGCTGCATAAAGCCGGATGCCGCTCACCCAGCCCAGCGCCGCGGCCAGGGCCAGCAGTTGCGGTGCGTCCAGGAGGTGCTCCATGCCTTCAGCCCTGCCAACCCGGCTTGCGTTTCTGCAAGAACGAAGCCACGCCTTCGCGCCCTTCGGCGCTGGCGCGGATGTCGGCGATGCCCTGCACCGTCATCGCCATCAGCTCGGGCGTGATGTCGCGGCCCGCCACGTCCTGCACCAGCTTCTTGCAGGCCTTCACGGCCCCGGGCCCGGCATTGACCAGCGACTGCACGACTTCGGCGACCTTGCCGTCCAGCGCCTCGGCAGCGACCGCCTCGTGCACGTAGCCGATGCGCAGGGCTTCCGCTGCAGTGAAGCGTTCGGCGGTCAGGAAGTAGCGATGCGCCGCACGCGCGCCCATGGCGCGAATGACGTACGGGCTGATGGTGGCCGGGATCAGCCCCAGCTTCACTTCGCTCAGGCAGAAGTTGGCCGTGTCCACGGCCACCGCAATGTCGCAGGCCGCCACCAGCCCCATGCCGCCCGCATACACGTCGCCCTGCACGCGTGCCACCGTCGGCTTGGGGCAGGCATAGATGGTGTGCAGCATCTCGGCCAGCGCGCCCGCGTCCGCCAGGTTTTCGTGGCGGCCGTAAGTAGCCATGCGCTTCATCCAGTTGAGGTCCGCCCCCGCGCAGAACGCCGTGCCGCTGGCGGCCAGCACGATGCAGCGCACGTCGGCGCGGTGGCCCAGGTCCTGGAAGGCCCTGGCCAGCAGCGCGATCAGGTCGTCGTTGAAGGCATTGCGCACCTCAGGCCGGTCGAGCGTGACGGTGGCAATGTGGGCGTTGACGTCGACTTTCAGCATGGCTTGCGATCCTCAATAGCGCTTGGCGGCTTCTTCCAGCATGACCTCGGTGGCGCCGCCGCCTATGGCCAGCACGCGCGCGTCGCGCCACAGCCGCTCGATGGCGGTCTCGCGGATGTAGCCCATGCCGCCGTGGAACTGCTGGCAGGCCTGCACCACTTCGTTGACCAGTTCGCCCGTCAGCGCCTTCAGCAGCGACACGTCCTGCACGATGTCGTGGCCCTGCGTCACGCGCCAGGCGCAGTGGTACAGGTACTGGCGCGCAGCGCGCGTCCTGGCGTCGAGCATCGCAATGCGTTGCCGGATCACCTGCTGGTCCCACAGCGGCCCGCCGAAAGCTTCGCGCTGCTTCACGTATTCCAGCGCCAGCCGCAGCGCCTGCTGGCAATGCCCGACCGCCATCGCGCCCAGTGCGATGCGCTCGGTCTGGAAGTTCTTCATCACCGAATAGAAACCCTTGCCTTCTTCGCCCAGCAGGTTGGCGGCGGGAATGCGCACGTTGTCGAACACCAGCTCCGCCGTGTCGGACGACAGCCAGCCGGTCTTCTTGAGCGCGCGGCCGACAGTGAACCCGGGCGTGCCTTTTTCCACGATGAACATCGACACCTCACGCCGCCCAGGCCCGGTCTTGGCCGCCACGAAGTACAGGTCGGCGTGCACGCCGTTGGTGATGAACATCTTGGTGCCGTCCAGCACCCAGTGGTCGCCATCCCGACGCGCCGTCGTGCGGATGCCCGCGACGTCGGAGCCGGCGCCGGGCTCGGTGATGGCCACCGCCGTGATCGTCTCGCCCGCGATCACCTGGCGCAGGTACTTGTCCTTCTGCGCAACGCTGCCCGCATGGTGCAGGTGCGGGCTGGCCATGTCGGTGTGGACCAGCACCGTGATGATGAAGCCGGCGTAGGTCGACTGCGACAGCGCTTCGGCGAACACCAGGTTCGCCAGCGCATCGGCTTCGGCGCCGCCGTAGGCGCCCTCGTACATCAGCCCGAAAAAGCCCGCCGAGCCCATGCGGCGCAGCACCTCGCGCGGCACGAAACCCTGCTCTTCCCACTTGTCCGCATGCGGCCCGACCTCGCGCGCCAGGAAGCGCGCCACCTGCTCGCGCAGCAGTTCGTGGTCGGTGGTGAGGTAGATGCTGTCCACGCTACATCCGGAACACGCCGAACTTCGGCTCGCCGATGGGCGCGTTGAGCGACGCGGAAAGCCCCAGCGCCAGCACGCGCCGCGTGTCCGCCGGGTCGATCACGCCGTCGTCCCACAGCCGCGCGCTGGCGTAGTAAGGATGGCCCTGCACCTCGTACTGCTGGCGGATCGGCGACTTGAACGCTTCTTCCTCATCGGCCGACCACTTGCCGCCGCGCAGCTCGATGCCGTCGCGCTTGACGGTGGCCAGCACGCTCGCGGCCTGCTCGCCGCCCATCACCGAGATGCGCGCGTTCGGCCACATCCACAGGAAGCGCGGCGAGTAGCCGCGGCCGCACATGCCGTAGTTGCCGGCGCCGAAGCTGCCGCCGATGATCACGGTGAACTTGGGCACGCTGGCAGTGGCCACTGCCGTCACCATCTTGGCGCCGTGGCGCGCGATGCCTTCGTTTTCGTACTTGCGGCCCACCATGAAGCCCGTGATGTTCTGCAGGAACAGCAGCGGGATCTTGCGGTGGCAGCACAGCTCGATGAAGTGCGCCGCCTTCTGCGCGCTTTCGGAAAACAGGATGCCGTTGTTGGCGATGATGCCGATCGGCATGCCTTCGATGTGCGCGAAGCCGCACACCAGCGTGGTGCCGAAGCGCGCCTTGAACTCGTGCAGCTCGGAGTCGTCGACGATGCGCGCGATGACTTCGCGCACGTCGTAGGGCTTGCGCACGTCCATCGGAATCACGCCGTGCAGCTCGCGCGGGTCGTACCGGGGCGGGCGCGGTTCGCGCAGCTGCACCGCGGGCGACTTGCGGCGGTTCAGCGTGGCCACCGCCTGCCGCGCCAGCGCCAGCGCGTGCATGTCGTTCTGCGCCAGGTGGTCGGCCACGCCCGACAGGCGCGTGTGCACGTCGCCGCCGCCCAGGTCTTCGGCCGACACCACCTCGCCGGTGGCGGCCTTCACCAGCGGCGGGCCGCCCAGGAAGATGGTGCCCTGGTTCTTGACGATGATGGTCTCGTCGCTCATCGCCGGCATGTAGGCGCCGCCCGCCGTGCAGGAGCCCATCACCACCGCGATCTGCGCGATGCCCTGCGCCGACAGGTTGGCCTGGTTGTAGAAGATGCGGCCGAAGTGCTCGCGGTCGGGGAACACGTCGTCCTGGTTGGGCAGGTTGGCGCCGCCCGAGTCGACGAGGTAGATGCACGGCAGGTTGTTCTGCTGCGCGATCTCCTGCGCGCGCAGGTGCTTCTTCACCGTCATCGGGAAGTAGGTGCCGCCCTTCACGGTGGCGTCGTTGCACACCACCATGCATTCGATGCCGCTCACCCGACCGATGCCGGTGATGATGCCTGCGCAGGGTGCGTCGCCGTCGTACATGCCGTGCGCGGCCAGCGGCCCGATCTCGAGGAACGGGGTGCCGGGGTCCAGCAGCATCGCCACGCGGTCGCGCGGCAGCAGCTTGCCGCGCGCGGTGTGCTTGTCGCGCGCGGCAGCGCCGCCGCCGGCGGCCGCCTTGGCCACCTGCGCGTCCAGGTCGTCGACCTGCGCGCGCATGGCCGCGGCGTTGGCCTGGAAGTCGGCCGAGCGGGGGTTGAGTTGCGTCTCCAGGATGGGCATGGGGGTCTCTCTCGTTCGGCACATCGTAGCGCGGCGCTTCCCGCCGCGCTGACGGAATGGTTGCAAATCGCGCCAAGCTTGTAGACACTAGTGCGATGCCCCGCCGCCCCCCTGCCAGCTCGCCGGCCGCCGTCACCCCGATGGCCTACGCCCGGGCCATCGCACTGGCCTACCGGCGCTACGGCCGCGACCCGGCGCAGGCCCTGGCCGCGGCACAGATCACGCCACTGCGCCTGCTGCAACCCGAGGCCCGCATCAGCGCCCGGCAGCTCGAGGCGCTGTCGGCGCGCGCCATGCACGAGCTCGACGACGAAGCGCTGGGCGCCTACTCGCGCCGCCTGCCCTGGGGCAGCTACGGCATGCTGGCGCGCGCATCGCTCACCTCGCCCACGCTGGGCGTGGCCCTCAAGCGCTGGTGCCGGCACCACGGGCTGCTGGCCGACGACGTGCGCCTGGAAGTCGTGGCCTCGGGCGCAACGGCCGCCATCGTGCTGCACGAACAGAGACCGCTGCCACGCGAGATGCGCGAGTTCAGCATGGTCTACGTGCTGCGCAACATCCACGGCATTGCCTGCTGGTACGTCGACTCGCGCATCCCGCTGGCCGGCGCGAGCTTTCCGTTCCCGGCGCCACGGCACGCGGACGCGTTCGCCCACATGTTCCCCGGCACGCTGGCGTTCGATGCCCCGCGCGCGGAAATCCGTTTCGATGCGCGTTACCTGGCGCTGCCGCTCAAGCGCGACGAGAAGGCGCTGAACCAGATGCTGCAGCGCGCGCTGCCGCTGGCAGTGCTGCAGTACCGCCGCGACCGCCTGATCGTCGAGCAGGTGCGCATGGTGCTGGCCGCGCACCCGGGCGAGACGCACAGCGCCGACGGCGTGGCGGCACTCCTGAACATGTCGCCGCGCACGCTGCACCGCCAGCTGAAGGAGGAAGGCGCCTCGCTGCAGCAGCTGAAGGACGAAGTGCGCCGCGAGCGCGCGCAGGACCTGCTGCTGCGCACCGGCAAGCCGGTGAAGCAGGTGGCCGCTGCGGTGGGCTTTCGCAACGAGAAGAGCTTCATCCGCGCCTTCAGCCAGTGGACGGGGCAGACGCCGGCGGAGTTCCGGTCGGGGGCGTGAGGGCAGGCGCTACCACCGACATCTCCATCCTGATGATGGCAACAGCCACACGTCGGCCAACCGGCTGCCCGCGATGGTTGAACGCGCCAGTCGTGTCCCTACGACCCTTGATGACGGCTCAGTAGCGGTACGGGTTGCGCGGCGCGCGGTCGTAACGGTTGGGCACGCCGTCGCGGTCGGCGTCGTAGCGGCGCGAGTCGCGGTCGTACAGGTTGGGCACGCCGTCGCGGTCCACGTCGCCCCACGGGCCGCGTTCGTCGTAGCGGCGGTGGGAGCGGTACGTGGGGTAGGCCGGGTACGTGGGGTAGTCCTGGACGTAGTAATAGGGCTGCGGCTGGGCATAGCCGACCGAAACGCCGGGCACACCGATCTGCAGGAAGACGTCGGTGCCGGCCTCAGCGGCCGTGCCGGCGGCCAGTGCGCCGAAACCGATGGCAGCGACAGCGAGGGGTTTGGCAAAAGCTTTCATGGTGGGCTCCTGTTGGTGTGGCTCCATCGTGCGCGTGCCAACATGAACTGGAACTGAACGGCGCTTGTCCCGTTCGTTCCAGTTGTTTCGACCTGCTAACGGCTTGCGTCATCATTCACCCCATGCACGACCTGCCCGCACTGGCGCCAGGCCTGGTCGCCGTCACCGGCGACGAAGGCACCGGCAAGACGCGGCTGCTGCGCCGCATCGGCGAAAAAATACCCGGCGCCCTGTGGCTCGACCTGTCCTTGCCGGGGCAGGACGAGCTGACCCCGCAGCAGGTGTGGGACGCCTTGCGGCCGCACTGCCCGCAGTGGGATGCGCAACTGCAGCACGACCTGGCCGAAGCGCTCGACCTGTTGCAGCACCAGGGCAAGCAGCTTTACATGCTGTCGCGCGGCAGCCGCCGCAAGGTGGCGCTGGTGGGGCTGCTGGCCGGCGGCGCGCGGGTCACCTGCATCGACCAGCCGTTTGCCGCGCTGGATGCGGCGTCGTGCAACGTGCTGCGCGACTTCCTGCACGACATGGCCGGGCACGCCAGCCGCACCTGGGTGGTGGCTGACTACCAGGCCGACCCGGCCCTGCCCTGGGCGCTGCAGGTTTGCCTGGATGAGGAGGGGAAAAGTTGATGGACTACCTGCTGGTCTTCGTCGGCGGCGGCATCGGCGCGTCGCTGCGTCATTGGGTCAACGGCGTGGGACTGCGCCTCTTCGGGTACGACTATCCTTGGGGCACGTTCTTCATCAACGTCTCGGGGTCGCTGCTGATGGGCATGGTGGTCGAACTCGCCGCGCAGAAAGCCAGCCTGTCGCCGCAGGTGCGGCTGCTCGTCGCCACCGGCATCCTGGGAGGCTACACCACGTTCTCCACCTTCTCGCTGGAAACGGGCTTGCTGCACACCCGCGGCGAGCATTTGGCCGCCATCGCTTATGCGGCGGGTTCGGTCCTGCTGGGGGTGGCTGCGTTCTTTCTCGGCATGCATGCCTTGCGGGCGGGCTTGCGGTGACCGACCATCCGCCGCTCATCGATGTCGGCGCACTGGTCGACCCTGCAGCGAGCGCTGAAAGCCGCGCCTCCGCTGCGCGCGAGATCGACTCGGCCGCAGGGAGCTGGGGCTTCTTCTACGCGGCGAACCACGGCGTCGACGGGCAGCTCATCGCTGCCGTGGTGCAGCACGCGCGCGCCTTCTTCGCGCAGGACCCCGAAGAGAAGATGCGCATACCCATGGCGGCAGGCGGCACGGCGTGGCGCGGCTGGTTTCCGGCCGGCGGCGAGCTGACGTCCGGCCGGCCCGACTGGAAAGAGGGCCTGTACCTCGGCAGCGAACTCGGGCCCGGCCACCCACGCGTGCGCGACGGCGTGATCCTGCACGGGCCCAACCTGTGGCCGCGGATCGCGGGCTTTCGCAAAACCGTGCTGGCCTACATCGACGCCATGGAAGCACTGGGCCATGCATTGATGCGCGGTTGCGCGCTGGGCCTGGGCCTGCCCGAATCGTGGTTCGACGATCACGGCACGCGCGAGCCCTTGCTGCTGCTGCGCTTCTTCAACTACCCCACGCGCCCGGCGCCGGCCGACGTGCCGGCCTCGTGGGGCGTGGGCGAGCACACCGACTACGGCCTGCTCACCATGCTGTGGCAGGACGACGTGGGCGGGCTGCAGGTCAAGAAGGACGGCGACTGGTTCGACGCGCCGCCGGTGCCGGGCACTTTCGTGTGCAATGTCGGCGACATGCTCGACCGCATGACCGGCGGGCGCTACCGGTCCGTGCCGCATCGCGTCACCATCAACGCGAGCGGAAGCGACCGCCTGTCGATACCGCTGTTCTTCGACCCCGACTTCGACACCGTGATCGGCCCCGTGCCCGGCGCCGGACCGGGGCAGGACGACAGCGGCCGCCGCTGGGATGGCGCCAACCTGCACCAGTTCAGCGGCACGTACGGCGACTATGTAACTGCCAAGGTCGGCAAGGTATTCCCCGAGCTGAGGCGGTCGCTGGATATCAGTTACCATGGACCGGCATCGCGTTGATCCTACGCGCACCACCCCGCCGCTAGAGAGGAGCCGCGAACCATGGCCAAGCCCAACTTCGGATACGAGAAGCGACAGCGCGAACTGGAAAAGAAGCGCAAGAAGGAAGAAAAGGCCCGCAAGAAGGCGGCGGGCCCGCAGCCGGCACAGCCGCCGGCTCCGCCCGACAACGCGACCTGAACTGCTGAGCCAGCTCCGGTCAATCCGTTCGCCGAACGACCACTCCCTTCGCCACCACCTGCGTGCCCGCCAACAGGTGGAAGGCCGTGCCCGCCACCAGGTGGCTGCCGGCACTCGCAGGCCGCAGCAACTCCAGCATCGAACGGCCATCGCCCGTGCCTTGCAGCCAGGCGCGCAGCGGCATCTCGAACCGCACGCTGAAGCCCCGCCGGCCGACCAGCACCGTCCCCAGCAGCTCGTCGTCCAGCGCCGGCACCAAGCCGGGCGGCAGGGGAAGCCGCTGCAGCTGCACTTCGAGCTGCGGCGAAAAAGCAAGGCCTGGCGCAAAGTGGGTCGGCGGTGGCGCGGCTTGCGGAATCTTTCCCTTCAGGTAGCCGATGAGGTTGCCGACCGCCGGCAGCCACAGCACCAGCATGAGCGTGCCCACGTCGCGCAGCACCGAAGGATCGGGCGCCAGCTCGCGCACCACGCCACCTGCAGCCGCCAGCACGAGCAGCATGCCCATGGCGATGCGCCGGCGGGCGGGCGTCACGGTCAGTGCCATCAGAAGCTCGCCTCCAGCTCCTCGATCATCCGGCCCACGTAGGCGACCGCAGCGCGCACCGGCGCCGGCGACGAAAGGTCGATGCCCACCTGTTGCATCAATGCCAGCGGCTGAAGGGTGCCGCCGGCACGCAGCACGTCCAGCCAGCCCGCGAACACGCCGTCGCCTTCGGTGCGCGCCTTCTCCGCCAGTGCCGTCGCTGCCACCAGGCCGACCGAGTACGTGTACGGGTACAGGCCGAAGTAGTAGTGAGGCTGGCGCATCCAGGTCATCGCCGCGCCTTCGTCGATAGCCACCGAGTCACCCCAGAACCCCTTGAGGATCGCCGCCTTGCGCTCGTTGAGCAGGGCCGCCGTCACCGGCTGGCCGGCCTCGGCCAGCGCATACACCTGACGCTGCAGCTCGGCTTCGAGCAGGTGCGTGACGAAGTTGTGGTGGTAGGTGCCCAGCACCTGCATCAGCACCCAGCGGCGCATCCGCGCATCGGCCTCGCCCTGCAGGATGGTGCGCGCCAGCAGCACCTCGTTCATGATCGACGGCGCTTCGACGAAAGGCATCGCAGGCCGCGTGTTGACGTAGCGCTGGTGGCGCTGCGCCGTGAGGAAGTGGCCCGCATGGCCCAGCTCGTGCGCCAGGATGAACGCATCGCGCATCGAGTCGGTCCACGTCATCAGGATGAACGGGTGCGCGCCGTAAGGCGAGGCGCAGAACGCGCCCGACGACTTGCCGGTATTGCCGACGCGGTCGATCCAGCGTCGCTCGAATGCCGTGCGCAGCATCTCCACGTATGGCGCCCCCATCGGCGCGACTGCCCGCAGGATGAGGTCGGCAGCCGCTTCGAAAGTGACTGCCGGCGCGTAGCCCGCATCCAGCGGCGCCTTCAGGTCGCAAAACTGCAACTGGTCCAGGCCCAGCACGCGCTGCCGCAGCCGCGCATAGCGCTGCATGTGCGGCGCAAGTTCGGCCTGGATGATGTCGAGGATGTTGGTGTACAGCTCGAACGGCACCTTGTGCGCGTGCAGCAGGAAGTGCTCGGTGCTGCGGTACCCGCGCGCCTTGGCCATCACGACGTTCTTGGTGACCTCGGTCGCGAAGGTCGCGGCAAACGTGTTCTGGTACGGCTCGAGCCCCTTGCAGAACGAGCGCCAGGCGGCGCGCCGCACCTCGGCGCTGGCGGAACCCTCGTACGTCCACTCGTACAGGTTGAACGAATTCGGGTGCTCGCGGCCATCGGCGGCAAACGGCGCAAACTGCATGTCGCTCGTCTTGCTGCGCTGGAAGATCATGAACGGTGCATCCAGCACCTCGCCCAGGCTGGCCAGCACGCGCTCGGTCTCGGCCGACAGCATGTGCGGCTTCAGGCGGGCCAGGTCGTCCAGGTCGGTGCGGTGCACCGCCAGCGCTGGCTGCTCCGCGAGAAAGCGCTCCACGGTCCCGGCGGGCAAGGCCAGGATGTCGGTGTCGACGAACTTGATGGCCGCTTCCACGCGCGACGCGACGGCGGCCGCGGACGACAGGTCCGATTGCCGCGCCGGATCGCCGCCGTCCTCGGCATTGCGCAGCATCGCGAACACGTAGGCCTTCTGCAGCCGCGCCGACAGCGCGTCGCGTGCGTCCAGGCACGCCAGCAGCGTTGCCGCCCCTTCACCCAGCCGGCCCAGGTGGGCGGTCACGGTTTCCTGTGCGCTTTCGATCAGCGCCAGTTCCGCCAGCCACGCCTCCCGGCTGGCAAACAGGTCGTCGAGGTTCCAGGTGTGCTCGGGCGTGACTTCGGCTCGGGTCAGGGGCTTGTTCATGGGCGCAGTATCACGCTTCCACAGCCTCGCGCAAGAACGCCGGCACGGGCCGGCCCTGCCCTTTCAACCACCTTCCCATAGCACCCGCCACGCGCGCCACCGAAGCCCGCTGCGTCATTCGCCTGCGCCAGTCATGCAGGCGCGGCATGGCATCGGTCAGCGGCGCGCCCTTGCGCTCGCCGAACAGAGTGGCCATGTAGAAAGCGATGTCGGCATAGCCGAAGTCACCGGCCAGCCACTCGCGGTCGGCCAGCAGCGCTTCGATGCGCAGGCAATGGCCTTGCGCCGCGGCAATGGCAGCCTGCGCCGGTTCGCACTGCAGCGCGTCTTCCAGGCCCATCAGCTTGATGATGTGCGGGAAGTAGACCTCGTCCGACTCGTGCTCGAGCCGGCGCGCACGGGCGCGGGCCGCCACGTCGCGCGGCCAGAGCGGCGGCTCGGGAAATGCGTCTTCGATGTACTCGAACAGCTGGGTCGAATCGAACAGCTCCAGGTCGCCACGCACCAGCACCGGCACCTGCCGCTTGGGATTGATGCGCAGCACCTCGGGGTGCTTGGGCGAGTAGCCCGACGCGAATTCGAAAGGCACCAGCACGAGGTCGAAGTCGATGCCCTTCTCGTGCAGCCCAATCTGCACCTTGGCGCCGAACATGCTGAGGGGGCCGGAGTAAAGCGTGATGCGGTCGGTGTCCATGGGCCGCACCATAGCAAAGCCGGCGCACGGCCTTGGGCAGGAGGCTGCCGGATAATTCCAGCCTTGGACACGCCTGCTACCACCCCGCCCGCCCCGCTGGGCCCCGACGACTTCGATGCGCTCGATGCCGAGCTCGACTTCCTGCGCGAGTCGGACCCGGAAACCCCGCAGTGGGAGTTCTGCGAGGGCTTCCTGGCCGCGCTGGCCTGCATGCGGCGCGAGGTGCCGGCCGAGGAGTACTGGCCCGTCCTGCTGGGCGAGCAGTTCCGGCCGATGGCGCACATGGAGTTCGTCTGGCGCTGGCGGCGCCGCTGGAGCGAGATTGCCCAGGCGCTGGACGCGCCGGTGGAGACGCTGGAAGACGAACGCACCTACCACCCCGAGGCGCTCGACACGCGCGGTGCCATCCTCATGCTGCCTGACGACGAGCGCGTCGACGGCGACCTGCTCGGCCTGCCCGCTTACGCTCAGGTCTGGGCGCTCGGTTTCCTGTTCGCGGTGGCGAACTGGCCCGACGACTGGGAGCCGCCGCGCGACCGCGACGCGGCCGCCATGCTGGCCGATGCGCTGGCGGACATCGAGGCGCTCACGCTGGCCGACACCGGCTTGCCCGCGGTCTCGATGTTTGCCGAGTACGGCCCGCCCAGCGTGAGCCATGAGCGCCTGGACGCAGTGGCCGCGGCGATCTGGGCCACCTACGAGCTGCGGCAGCTCTGGCGCAGCCTGGGGCCGCGCACCGTGCCGCTGCGCAAGGACGCCGGGCCCGGCCGCAACGAACCGTGTCCGTGCGGCAGCGGGAAGAAGTACAAGAAGTGCCACGGGGCCGGCTGAAAACGGCGCCGGCTCGACCGGGAATTCGTCTGCCGCAAGGATGAGGCATTGTCTGGCGCACCGCCTCGACCGCGGCGGGCATCCTACGCGCCAAGCAACCGGCCGGCGAAGGCAGTGTCCGGACGGATTGCCAGGTGCCCATCCATGACCCGGGTGGGTTCGTGTGACTCCGAGAACTTCGCTCCCGAGATGGCCCAGAAACGAACCGCCAATTCGCCGCCGCCTCCTGCCCGACAGATCAAGAAGTCGCCCACCGGCATCAAGGGCCTGGACGAGATCACCGAAGGTGGCCTGCCACTGGGCAGGCCCACCCTGGTGTGCGGCTCGGCGGGCTGCGGCAAGACCATGCTGGCGGCCGAGTTCATCGTGCGCGGCGCGATGGAGCATGGCGAGCCGGGCGTCATCATGATGTTCGAGGAAAGCTCGCAGGAACTCACCGACAACCTGCGTTCGCTGGGTTTCGACCTGGGCCGGCTGCAACGCCAGCGCAAGGTGGTGCTCGACTACGTGCGCGTCGAGCGCAACGAGATCCAGGAGACCGGTGAGTACGACCTCGAGGGCCTGTTCATCCGGCTCGCGTACGCCATCGACTCGATCGGCGCGAAGCGGGTGGTGCTCGACACCGTCGAGGCGCTGTTCGCCGGCCTGCCCAACCAGGCGATCCTGCGCGCCGAGCTGCGCCGCCTGTTCCACTGGCTGAAGGAAAAGGGCGTGACCGCCGTCATCACCGGCGAGCGCGGCGAGGGCGACCTCACGCGCTACGGGCTCGAAGAGTACGTGGCCGACTGCGTCATCCTGCTGGACCATCGCATCGTGGACCTGGTGTCCACCCGGCGCCTGCGCATCGTGAAGTACCGCGGTTCGTCGCACGGCACCAACGAATACCCGTTCCTGATCGGCTCGCACGGCGTGTCGGTGCTGCCCATCACCTCGCTGCGGCTGGACCACAAGGTGACCGACAGGCGGCTGCCCACCGGCATTGCCGGGCTGGACGAGATGCTGGGCGGCAAGGGCATCTACAAGGGCAGCAGCGTGCTGGTTTCCGGCTCGCCCGGCACGGGCAAGAGCAGCGTGGCCGCCAGCTTCGTCCACGCAGCGTGCGCGCGCGGCGAGCGGGCCCTGCTGTTCGCCTACGAGGAATCCGAAAGCCAGCTGCTGCGCAACATGCGCTCGATCGGCCTGGACCTGGCCCCCTGGGTGGAGCAGGGGCTGCTGCAGATCCACGCGTCGCGCCCCACGCTGCACGGGCTGGAGCAGCACCTGGTGCTGATGTACGACCTGGTGCGCCGCTTCAAGCCATCGGTAGTGGTGGTCGACCCTATCAGCAACCTGGGCAGCCAGCATGGGGACTCCGAGCTGAAGCACACGCTGATGCGCCTGATCGACTTCCTGAAGCAATCCGGCGTGACCGCGATGTTCACCAGCCTCACCACCGACGCCAGCATCGCAGCGGCAACGTCCGAGGTGGGGGTGTCTTCACTGATGGACACCTGGCTGCTGCTGACCAACCTGGCCTGTAACGGCGAGCGCACGCGCATGCTGCAGGTGTTGAAGTCGCGCGGCATGTACCACTCCAACCAGCTGCGCGAGTTCGTCTTCACCGATGATGGCGTGGACCTGGTCGATGTGTACCTGTGGGGCGACCGCGTGCTGACCGGCACGGCGCGCATCGCGCAGAAGGCGCAGGAAGTGGCAGCCAGCCAGTTGCGCGGCAGCGACCATGACAGGCGCATGCGAGACCTGGCCAACCGGCGCCGCGCACTCGACGCGCAGATTGCGGCGCTGAACGCCGAGGCCGACGAACGCGCAGGCGACATCCAGTTTGCCATTGCCCGCGAGAAATTCGAGGCCGAAGGCGTCGCGGCGCGCGCGCGCGAGATCGCTGCGGCGAGCGGCACGCAGAAGGCGGCGCGCGCCCGCGCGAACGCCCGCCGGCCCGCGAGGGACGTACGATGAGCGCGGCAGTCCCGGCCCGCAAGAAGGCCGCGCCGGCCGTAGCCGAATGGCAACTGCGCCTTTACGTGGCCGGCAAGACGGCCAAGTCCGAAGCAGCGCTGGCCAACCTCAAGCTGGTCTGCGACCACCACCTGGCCGGCCGCTACAGCATCGAGGTGGTCGACCTGCTGGTGAACCCCAGGCTCGCGGCGGGCGACCAGATCCTGGCGGTGCCCACGCTGGTGCGCAAGTTCCCCACGCCCATCCGCAAGATCATCGGCGACCTGTCCAACAAGGAACGCGTGCTGGTCGGCCTGAACCTGCTGCCGGTACCGGCGGCGCGCAAGGCATGACCGCACGCAAGGCCCCGGGGCCGGTGCAGCCCAAGGGGGAGCACTGCGCCTGCATGTTGCGGCTGTGGGTGAGTGCAGCAGCGCCGCTGTCCGCGCGCGCAGTGGTCAACACGCGCGCCTTCTGCGAAACGCACCTGCCGGGCCGCTACGAGCTGGAGATCCTGAGCATCGCCGACCACGTGGAACGGGCCGCCGGCGACCAGGTCATCGCGGCGCCGACGCTGCTGCGCGTGTGGCCCCTGCCGGTGCGCCGGTTCGTCGGCGACATGTCCAACCCCGACCGCCTGCTCGACGGCCTGAACCTGAGCTGATGCCATGGACGAGTTGCGCATGGAACTGGAAGAGCTGCGCATCCGCCTGCAGGAGGCGGAGGAAACACTGTCGGCCATCCGGCAGGGGGACGTCGATGCGCTGGTGGTGGGCAGCGACATCTACACGCTGGACTCGTCCAACGCGGCGGCCAACAAGCTGCGCCAGGACGTGCTGGCCCAGATGAAGGATGCGGTGATGGCGTTCGACGCCGAAGACCACCTGGTGTTCATGAACGCCGCCGCCGAGGCCCAGTACCGCAAGAGCGCGTCCGCCACGCTGGGGCGCCTGAAGGGCGATGTGTTCACCGAGATCTGGCCCGACGGCGAAGCGGCGCGCGAAGCCGCGGCCCAAGCGCTGCGCCGTCATGGCGTGTTCCGCGGCAACCTGGTGCACCGCATGGCCGATGGCACGCAGACCCACGTGGAGACGACCGTTTGCGTGCTGCACGACGGCGATGCGCAGGCGACAGGGTACCTGTACGTCATCCGCGACATCACCGAGCGGGTGCTGGCCGACCGCGCGCTGGCGCAGACGGCGGCGGCGCTGCAGGACGCCGATCGCAAGAAGGACGAGTTCCTCGCCACGCTGGCGCACGAGCTGCGCAACCCGCTGGCCCCCATGCGCAATGCGCTGCACATCATGGAGCTGTCGCCCGATGCGAGCGTCAAGGAGTCGGCCCGCACCATCATCGAGCGCCAGCTCGCGCAGCTGGTCCACCTGGTGGACGACCTGCTGGACGTAAGCCGCATCAGCCAGGGCAAAGTCGAGCTGCGCATCGGGCTGGCCGACGTCGTGGCCGCCGTGCAGGACGCGGTGGAGACGAGCCGGCCGATGATCGAGGCGGGCCAGCACGAGCTGACGCTCGTGATGCCGCCGCCCCGCACGCTGTTCGTGGAAGCGGACGCGACGCGCCTGTGCCAGATCATCGCGAACCTGCTGAACAATGCGGCCAAGTACACGCCCAACGGCGGCCGCATCCAGGTGTCGGCTGCCCAGCAGGACGGCTTCATCGTCATCTCGGTGGAGGATTCCGGCGTAGGCATCCCGGTGCCGCTGTTGCCGCGGGTGTTCGACATGTTTGCCCAGGTCGACCGGTCGATGGAACGTTCGCAGGGCGGCCTGGGCATCGGCCTGGCGCTGGTGCGGCAGCTGGTGGAGATGCATGGCGGCCAGGTCGAAGCCGACAGCAAGGGGCCGGGCTCCGGCTCGCGCTTCACGGTGCGCCTGCCCGCATCGAGCGCGCGGCCGCCGGCCGAACCGGCGCCCGACACCCATCGGCTGCATGCCGGGGGCGAGAAAGGGCTGCGCGTGCTGGTGGTGGACGATAACGTGGACAGCGCCGAGACGATGGCGCAGTTCCTCGGCCTCCTCGGCTACGAGACATCGACCGAGCACGATGGCCTGGCAGCGGTCAGCGCCGTCGCATCGTTCCAGCCGGACGTGGTGATCCTGGACATCGGCTTGCCGCACCTGAGCGGCCACGACGTAGCCCAGCGCATCCGCCAGGCCCCGGGCGGCAGCGGCATGCTGCTGATCGCGCTGAGCGGCTGGGGACAAGCAGAAGACCGCCAGAAGTCGCGCGAGGCCGGGTTCGACCGGCACTTCGTGAAGCCGGTCGAGCTGGACGTGCTGGTGGAAGCCGTGGCCATGGTGCGCGCGCCCCGGCGCGAAGCCTTCGACAACTCCTAGCGACCAACATGGCTCCCGATGCGTGGTTCCTCGGCCCGCTGGCCACCGCCGACGGCACGATCCGCGCCGAGATCGTCGATGCACACCTGGGGTTCGACGCCCAGGTGACCGTGCCGATCCGCTACGGCCAGGTCGACTTCGACGATGCCACCGTCGAGCATGTCGGGCCCGACTCGCGCATGGGCGTGAGCCGCATGGGCCTGTACGTCGACGCGCCCAACGGGCGCAGTTACCTCTACCAGTTTCCATCCACGCCGGTTGCGGGCGTCGAGTTCGAACACCGGGGCGCCTTGCTCGGAACGCTGGTGTCGGACCGCGGCAAGATCCAGCTGCAGGCCTTCGGCGAATGGCTGCTGGCCCAGCTGGATGGCGGCCAGGGGCTGGGGGTCACGGAACAGGCCCGCCAGCTGCTGCAGCGGACCTCGCTGCAGGGCGACCTGCAACTGGGCGAAGGCAAGGTGGTGCTGCCCGGCGTGCAGGCCGAGCGGGTCGGTCGCCAGGCGGTGCGCATCCACTCCGAAGCCGTCGGCAGCGGCTTCACCATCGAACTGCCTTCGCTGGTGCTGCGCAACGTGGTGCTGGATGCCGGCGGCAGGCAACTGGTGTGCCACGAAGTGAAGGGTGCGCTGGTGCTCAAGCTCACCGTCGATGGCGGGCAAGTGCATGCCGCTATCGACCTGGACCAGCTCAAGGTCTCGGGCATGCGCCTGCAGCGCTAGAACCGCTCGTCGCTCGCGAGGTAGCGCCACTGGCCGGCCGGCAGGCCTGCCATCGGCACACGGCCGATGCGGATGCGCTTCAGCGCCTGGAGCTGCAGGCCCACCTGCTCGCACATCCAGGGCAACAGCTCCAGCGGCAAGCCCTTGGCAGCAATGCGCAGGCGCGTCTCGCTTTGCCAGCTGGCGCGCGCCGGCGGGAGGATGCGGCCCTCGCGCACCAGGCCGGCGGCGAGCCGGTCGAAGCCCCCGGGCGCGATGGCGCCGGCCACTTCGGCGACCAGTTCCTGCTCGATGACTCGCGCGTCCTCGCGCAGCTTGCGCACGATGCGGCCGTCCTGGCTGAAGACCGCCAGGCCCTCGGCGGGGAAAGGCAATTCCAGCAGGGCCACCAGCCCGGCGCTGTGGCTCTTGGCACGGCGGATGCCGGAAGCATCGCCGGCCCAGTGGTTCGTGGCGGCCAGCAGCGCCTGGGCCTGCGCCGTGTCCATCCGCAGCGGCTTGTGCAGCAGGAAGGTGGCGGGTAACGGCGGCTGCAACTTGGCGCGCGGGTCGACCTCCACGCGCTGGCCGGCCACGCGGGCTTGCGGTTCTTCCACCACCTGGCCATCGACGCGCACCCAGCCTTCGGTGATGTACTGCTCGGCCTCGCGGCGCGAGCAAGGCACGAGGGCGGCGACCACTTTCGACAGGCGTTGGGGTTCTTCAGGCACGCCGCCATTGTGGACCCGAGGCAGAATGCAGCCCATGAAATCACGCGCAGCCGTGGCCTTCGAGGCTGGCCAACCCCTGCAGGTCGTGGAGATCGACGTTGCGCCGCCGAAGAAGGGCGAAGTCCTCGTGCGGATCACGCACACCGGCGTGTGCCACACCGATGCCTTCACGCTGTCGGGCGACGACCCCGAGGGCCTGTTTCCGGCCGTGCTGGGGCACGAGGGAGCCGGCGTGGTGGTGGAGACCGGCGAGGGCGTGACGAGCGTGGCGCCCGGCGACCACGTGATCCCGCTGTATACGGCCGAGTGCGGCGAGTGCCTGTTCTGCCAGTCGGGCAAGTCCAACCTGTGCGTCGGCGTGCGCGCGACGCAGGGCAAGGGCGTGATGCCCGACGGCACGTCGCGCTTCTCGTATCAAGGCCAGCCGGTGTATCACTACATGGGCTGTTCGACTTTCAGCGAGTACACGGTGGTGGCCGAGGTTTCGCTTGCGAAGATCAATGCAGACGCCAACCCCGAACAGGTCTGTCTGCTGGGCTGCGGCGTGACGACCGGGCTGGGCGCGGTGAAGAACACGGCCAAGGTGCAGGCCGGCGACAGCGTCGCGGTCTTCGGCCTCGGCGGCATCGGCCTCGCGGTGATCCAGGGCGCGAAGCTGGCCAATGCGGGCCGCATCATCGCCATCGACACCAACCCCGGCAAGTTCGAGCTGGCGCGCACCTTCGGCGCCACCGATTGCGTGAACCCCAAGGACCACGACAAGCCCATCCAGCAAGTCATCGTCGAGATGACGGGCTGGGGGGTCGACCACTCGTTCGAGTGCATCGGCAACGTGCACGTGATGCGCGCCGCGCTCGAATGCGCGCATCGCGGCTGGGGCCAGTCGGTCATCATCGGCGTCGCCGGGGCCGGGCAGGAGATCTCGACGCGGCCGTTCCAGCTGGTGACCGGCCGGCACTGGCTCGGCACGGCCTTCGGCGGCGTCAAGGGCCGCAGCCAGCTGCCCGGCATGGTCGAGGACGCGATGGCCGGCCGCATCCAGTTGGCGCCTTTCGTCACGCATACGATGGGGCTGGCCGACATCAACGAGGCGTTCGAGCTCATGCATGCGGGCCGGTCGATCCGCTCCGTGGTGCACTACTGAGGCAGCCGGCCGGCGATTTCCTACACGACCTGCACGCGCGGCTGGCTACCGTATAGGGCATGTTCGACATGAGCCTGCCCGTCTGGGAATTCATGGTGCGTGCCTTCGCCGTCTATGCGGTGCTGCTGGTGCTGGTGCGGGTATCCGGCAAGCGCACCGTCGGGCAGTTCACGCCGTTCGACCTGCTGGTGGTGATGCTGCTGTCCGAAGCGGTCACCGAATCGCTCACCGGCGGCGACTCGTCGCTCCTCGGGGGCCTGGTGGTCGCGGGCACGCTGATTGCGCTCAACATGTTGCTGGCTGCCATCACGGCGCGTTCACCGAAGGCCGACAAGGTCTTGCAGGGCAGTGCCGTGCTGATCGGCCAGGAAGGCAAGCTGTTCGACGACGTGCTCGTCCGGGAGCGGGTGCCCTACGAAGACGTGCTGCGCGCGCTGCGCACCGAAGACTGCGAACTCGACGAGTTGCGGCGCGCCTACCTCGAAGCCGACGGGGAGATCACCATCCTGAAGAAAAAGCCCGCCTGACGGGCTTTGTTCATTGCGCGCTTCGCCGGGCCGCCTCGATCTTCGCGATATCGATCTTGCCCATGTCCATCATCGCGTCGAACGCTCGCTTGGCCGCTGCGCGGTCCGGGTCGGCAATGGCTTCCATCAGCACCCGCGGCGTGATCTGCCACGACAGGCCCCACTTGTCCTTGCACCAGCCGCACGCGCTTTCCTGGCCGCCGTTGCCGACGATGGCATTCCACAAGCGGTCGGTCTCGGCCTGGTCTTCGGTTGCAACCTGGAACGAAAAGGCCTCCGTGTGCTTGAAAGCCGGCCCGCCGTTCAGGCCGATGCAGGGAATGCCGAGCACGGTGAACTCGACGGTCAGCACGTCGCCTTCCTTGCCGGAAGGAAAGTCCCCCGGCGCGCGATGCACGGCGCCCACGCTGCTCGCGGGGAAGGTCTTCGCGTAGAACTGCGCCGCTTCCAGCGCGGTGCCGTCATACCAGAGGCAGATGGTGTTCTTGGCCATCACGGTCGTTCTCCTTTGGAAAAGTCCGCCGGCATTGTCGTACTTGCCGAACCCGGCCGTGGCGGCTAGATTGCTACATGGCGAATCCCGACCCGATGTACCACGACGGCATGCGCCGCCTGCAGGATGAGCGCGACACGCGCGCCATTGCCGACCGGCTCGAGCAGGTGACCGTGCGCACCGCACTGACCGACGACGACCGCGCCTTCATCGCGCGCTGCGCGATGTTCTTCGTGGCCACCGCCGACGCGCAGGGCCGGCCCGACTGTTCGTACAAGGGCGGGCTGCCCGGCTTCGTGCGCACGCTGGACGCGAACACGCTGGCGATCCCCGACTACGACGGCAACGGCATGTACCGCTCGTGGGGCAACGTGCGGGCCAACCCGCACGTGGGCCTGCTGTTCATGGACTTCGAAAGCCCCAAGCGGATGCGCGTGAACGGCACCGCACAAGTGAGCGCGGATGACCCGCTGCTCGCGCAGTTTCCCGGCGCCGTGTTCATCGTGCGCGTGACGGCCACGCGCATCTTCCCCAACTGCCCGCGCTACATCCACAAGATGAAGCTGGTGGAGCATTCGGTGTACTCGCCCAAGCCGGACTACTCGCCACCGGTCCCGGCCTGGAAAACGTTCGACAGTTTCAAGGATGCGCTGCCGGCGCGCGACCGGCCGGGCGGCAGTGATTGAAGTGGCCTATCGCGAAGGTGAGCATTTCCTGGCCCGCATGCATCCTTAAGCGCGTAGCCTCGGGTTTCCACACCCACTGAAGGAAACCCGGATGAGCAACGAAGCCCGATGTCCCGTCGCGCACGGCGCGGCCAGGCCAACCCGTACCAATGCGCATTGGTGGCCCGACCAGCTGAACCTGGGCATGCTGCACCAGCACGCGGGACTGGGCGACCCGATGCTGGAGGACTTCGACTACGCCAAGGAATTCCAGTCGCTCGACCTGAAGGCCGTGGTCGCCGACCTGCATGCGCTGATGACCGATTCGCAGGGCTGGTGGCCCGCCGACTACGGCCACTACGGCCCCTTCTTCATCCGCATGGCCTGGCACTCGGCCGGCACCTACCGCATCTTCGACGGCCGCGGCGGGGCGCGATCGGGCGAGCAGCGCTTCGCGCCGCTGAACAGCTGGCCCGACAACGGCAACCTCGACAAGGCGCGCCGGCTGCTGTGGCCCGTGAAGCAGAAGTACGGCCGCAAGCTGTCGTGGGCCGACCTGATGATCCTGGCCGGCAACGTGGCGCTGGAGTCGATGGGCTTCCGAACCTTCGGCTTCGGTGGCGGCCGTGCCGACGTGTGGGAGCCGCAGCCGATCGACTGGGGCCCCGAGTCCACCTGGCTGGGCGACGAGCGCTACAGCGGTGAGCGCGAACTGGCGCAACCACTGGCGGCCGTGCAGATGGGCCTGATCTACGTGAACCCGGAAGGCCCGGGTGGCAAGCCCGACCCGGTGGCTTCCGCGCGCGACATCCGCGACACCTTCGCTCGCATGGCGATGGACGACTACGAAACCGTGGCGCTGGTCGCGGGCGGGCACACGTTCGGCAAGTGCCACGGCGCCGGTCCCGCGGATCACGTGGGTGCGGCACCCGAAGGCGCCAATATCGAGGAGCTCGGCTTCGGCTGGTAGAGTGCCTTCGAGTCGGGCGTGGGCGCGCACGCGATCACGAGCGGTCTCGAGGGCGCGTGGACGGCCACGCCGACGAAGTGGGACATGAGCTACCTGGAAACCTTGTTCGGCTTCGACTGGGAACTGACCAAGAGCCCGGCGGGCGCGCACCAGTGGAGGCCCAGGGGCGGCGCCGGCCGCGACGTGCCCGACGCGCACATCCCCGGCAAGCTGCACCAGCCGATGATGACCACGGCCGACCTGGCGCTGCGCTTCGATGCGGCCTACGAGAAGATCGCGCGCCACTTCCTCGCCAACCCGCAGGAGTTCGCCGACGCGTTCGCCCGCGCCTGGTTCAAGCTGACGCACCGTGACATGGGACCGAAGGCGCGCTACCTCGGCGCACTGGTGCCGGCGGAAGACCTGCTCTGGCAGGACCCGATCCCGCAGCGCGACCATGCGCTCGTCGACGACGCCGACGTCGCCGCACTGAAGCAGCAGATCCTGGGCACCGGCCTCACGGTCGCGCAACTGGCGAAGGCCGCGTGGGCTTCGGCCTCGACGTTCCGCGGCAGCGACCTGCGCGGCGGCGCGAACGGCGCGCGCATCCGCCTCGCGCCGCAGAAGGACTGGGAAGCCAACGACCCGCCCGAACTGGCCCCGGTGCTGGCTGCGCTGGAAGGCGTGCAGCAGGCCTTCAACGGCGGCGCTGCGAGTGGCAAGAAGGTTTCACTCGCCGACCTGATCGTGCTGGGCGGCGGCGCCGCCATCGAAGCGGCCGCGCGGGCAGCCGGCCACGAGGTGGCCGTTGCCTTCACGCCGGGCCGCATGGACGCGTCGCTGGAACAGACCGACGTGAACTCGTTCGAAGTGCTTCAGCCGGCGGCCGATGGTTTTCGCAACTACGTTCGTCGGGGTTCGGAGGGCAACGTGAGCGCGGCCCTGATCGACAAGGCCAGCCTGCTGACGCTGTCGGCGCCCGAGATGACGGCGTTGGTGGGTGGCCTGCGCGCGCTGGGCGCGAATTCGGGCGGCGCGCAGCATGGCGTGTTCACCCGGCGGCCCGGAACGCTCACGCCGGACTTCTTCCGCAACCTGCTCGATATGCGCACCTCGTGGAAGAAGTCGGACAGCCAGCCCGGTGTCTTCGAGGGCACCGACCGCCAGACCGGTGAAGTCCGCTGGACGGCGACGCTGGCCGACCTGGTCTTCGGCTCCAACGCGCAACTGCGCGCGCTGGCCGAGGTCTATGCCTCGAACGACGGCGAGGCGCACTTCGTGCAGGACTTCGTGGCCGCGTGGGTGAAGGTGATGAACCTGGACCGGTTCGACCTCAGGCGCTCGGGCACAGCCGCCGCAGCGCCTGGAAGAACAGCTCCGACTGCAGCCGCTCGCCCCTGATCTGCGCGGCGGTGCGCCGCGCCAGTTCCACGTCGGCGATGGGCCGCAGCGGATAGCCTGATTGCGCTGCCAGCACCTCGTGCTGCGCGGCGCGTTCCAAGTAGTAGAGGTCGTCGTATGCATAAGCGATGCGCTCGCCCGTGACGACGACGCCGTGGTTGGCGAGGAAGGCCACGTCCTTGCCCGCCATGGCGTTTGCGATGCGCTCGCCTTCGCGCATGTCCAGGGCCAGCCCGTTGTACTCGCGGTCGATCGCGATGCGGTCGAGGAAGCGCAGCGCGCCCTGGCTGAGCATCGGGTCCAGCGCGCCGCTTTTCGTCAGCGTAAGGCTGGTGGCGTAGGGCATGTGCGTGTGCAGCACCACCGCGTGCCCCGTGACGCGATGCACGGCGGCATGGATGAAGAGCGCCGTGGGCTCGACGTCGTGCCGGCCTTGCAGCACCTCGCCGTTCCCATCGACCAGCACGATGTCATCCGCGCCGATCTCGCTCCAGTGCAGCCCGCGCGGGTTCAGCAGGAAGCGGCCGCCGTCGATGGCCACGCTGAAGTGGTTGCAGATGCCCTCGGCGAAGCCGTGCATGGCGGCCGCACGCAGGGCCAGCGCGAGGTCGTCGCGCAGTTGCAGGGTGGCAGGGTCGAGCGGTCGGTTCATGCGGGCATTGTCGCCTCGCGTGCACAATCCGTCCCATGGCCCACCTCACGCCCCAGGAGATTGCCCGGTACCAGGCGGACGGCTGGGTCGTGCCCTCGTTCCGCCTCCCGGAAGCACGCGTGTCGGCGATGCGCGAGGCGCTGGACGACCTGGTCCGGCGCAACCCCGGCGTGCGGCCCGAGAAGCTGGTTTCGGCGCATGTCGAGGGCGACAACGGCGAGGGCGTGAACGGCAGTGCCGGCTTCCTGGCGCTGGCGCGCGACCCCGGCATCGTCGAACTCGTGTCGGGCGTCATCGGCGAGGACGTGATCCTGTGGGGCTGCCACGTGTTCTGCAAGCCCGCGGGCGACGGCTATGAAACCCCGTGGCACCAGGACGGCCACTACTGGCCGATCCGGCCGTTGGCCAACTGCACGGTGTGGGTGGCGCTGGAGGACTCGGACACCGGCAATGGCTGCCTGCGCGTGATCCCCGGCTCGCACCGCGCGAAGCAGCTGCACGAGCACCTGCATGAAGACCGTGCCGACCTCACGCTGCAGCAGCGCATGGCCCCCGGCAACTTCGACGAAGACGAGGCGGTCGACATCGACCTGGCAGCCGGGCAGATGTCGCTGCACGACGTGTACATGATCCACGGCGCGCGCGCCAACACCTCGCAGCGCCGGCGCACCGGCGTCGCGCTGCGCTACATGCCCTCGACGTCGGTGTTCGACCGCTCGCTGAAACCGGTGGACGGCAAGACGGGCGTGCCGGTGAACTTCGCCAAGCGGCCGTTGTGGCTGGTGCGCGGCGTGGACCGCAGCGGCCAGAACGACTTTACGGTGGGTCACCGGGCTTGACGAGCGCGAGTTCCCAGGCGACCTTGGGCTTGACGTAACGCTCGATCGTGAGCTCTTTGCGCGACACCTCGCGCCAGCCCTCGAACAGGCGGTCGAGGTCGACGGCGCTGAAGAAGCGCTTGGTGTCCGCGTAGTGCCCGTGTTGCCGGTAGAAGCCCGGCTCGATCTCCTCGCCCTGCCCGGCCCCGTGCAGGTAGTCGCGCTCGGAGTTCACGCGGCACAGCAACAAGCCGGAAGGCTCGAGGCAGCGCCGGATCTCCGAGACGGCCGCGACCGTGGTCGCCCAGTCGAAGTAGTGCAGGCACAGGCTGGCAATGACCGCGCCGAACGATGAGTCGGCAAACGGCAGCGGATCGCGCAGGTCGTGGTGAAGTCGCTCTGCTGAGGGCGCCGCAGTGGCGCAGGCCGCCAGTGCCTCGGTCGAAATGTCCGTCGCCACTACACTGAAACCGTGGCCCGCGAGCCACGCCGTGTCACGCCCCGTGTCGCATCCGAGTTCCAGCACGTGGGCCACCTTTCGAAGCTGCGGCAGCCATCGTTCCAGCCATGGGTCCTTGTCCATCGACAGGGATTGTGGCGCACGGCCGCGCTGGGCCAGAATGGGTGGATGCACCGGCCCATGCTGCGCTTCGAGGATGCGGCCACCGAAGCGGCCTTCGACGGCGACCAGGCGCGCAAGGCGGTGCGCCCGGTGCGCATTGCGCTGGCCGTGCTGTCCACGCTGGCCCTCGCGTTCTACGTGGCCATGGTGCATGTCTTCCCGGGCACCTTCGTCGGCATCGGCAACGAGCCCATGCTGCGCGCCACCATCGGGCTGGTCGGCACCTGCGCGGTGGTGTACCTGATCACTTTCCGCCCCGTCTTCCTGCGCCGGCAGCAGCTGGTGATGGCCTTGTTGGCCTGCGTCCTGTGGACGGGTTTCATCCGGTCCGCCGGCCTGTCGCCGCCCGCCGTACTCGATGCACGCGGCTACACCATGCCACTGCTGTTCACCTTCTACATCTATGGCGCCTTCCGGCTTCGCATCGTGGCGGCGTCGCTGGCGGGCTGGTTCGGCGCCGCCATCTTCCTTGCCTACATGGGCAGCACTGGGTTGATGAGCGCTGCCGGCCTCGGGCGCAGCGCGATGTTGCTGGCGGGCGCCAACCTCGGCGGCATGCTGATCTGCTGGCAGGTGGAAAGCGCGGCGCGGCGCGAGTTCATGGCCATGCGCATGCTGGACGAAGAGCGTGCCCGCGCCGAGCGGCTGCTGCTGAACATCCTGCCCGAGTCGATTGCGAAGCGGCTGAAGGCCTCGGAGCAATCGATCGCCGAACATGCCGACGGCGTGACGGTCCTCTTTGCCGACATCGTGGGCTTCACGCCGCTGTCGGCGCGCAAGACGCCACACGAACTGGTGGCACTACTCAATCGCATCTTCACCGGCTTCGACGCGCTGGCCGCCGCGCACGGGCTGGAGAAGATCAAGACGGTGGGTGACGCCTACATGGCCGTGGCAGGCCTGCCGCAGCCGGCCGGGGACCATGCCGCGCGGGCGGCGCGCATGGCTCTGGCCATGCATGAATGCGTGGCGCGGCTGGCCGGCGAGACCGGCGAAGCGCTGGCCCTGCGCATCGGCCTGCACTCGGGGCCGGTGGTCGCCGGCGTCATCGGCAGCCGCAAGTTCGCCTATGACCTGTGGGGCGACACCGTCAACACCGCGAGCCGCATGGAGTCGCACGGCTTGCCGGGCGAGACGCACTGCACGCGGGCCACCGCGGCCTTGTTGCAGGCACCTTTCCGCGTAGATGCGCGCGGGCCGGTCGAGATCAAGGGCAAGGGTGAGATGCAGACGTTCTGGCTGCGCCCTGCCGCGGCCTGAGCGCTACTCCTTCTCGATCCCCGCCGACGTCACGATCTTGCCCCACTTCAGCGATTCGGCCGCCTGGAACTTGCGCAGTTCGTCGGGCGTGCTGGCGAGCGCCTCGAAGCCGACGCTGCTGTAGAAGCCGGACACCGTTGCGCCCTTATTCGCCTTGGTGAGGATCTCGTTCAGGCGGTTGACGACGGCAACGGGCGTGCCGGCCGGCACGTAGGCCCCGAACCAGAACGTGTTTTCGTAGCCCTTCACGCCGGCTTCCGCGATGGTCGGGATCTCGGGCGCCAGCGATACGCGCTTGGCGGTCGACACACCCAGCGCCTTCACCTTGCCGCCCTTCACTTGCGGCATGCCGGTGGCCATGTCGGTGAACATCAGCTGGATCTGCCCGCCGATCAGGTCGGTGACCGCCGGCGGGTTGCTGCGATACGGGATGTTGACGATGAACGCGCCCGTCATCTGCTTGAACTGCTCGCCGGCGATGCGGCTGGACGAGCTGCCCGAGCCGAACGACAGCTTGCCGGGGTTGGCCTTGGCGTACTTGATCAGGTCCTGCACGCTGTTGACGGGCAGGTTGTTGTTGACCACCAGCACCTGCCCGCCCTTGCTGAGCAGGGTGACGGGCTCGAAATCCTTCACCGGGTCGTACGGCAGCTTCTTGAACAGGTGCTCGTTGGCCGCCTGCGTGGTGTTGGTGGTGATGAACACCGTGTAGCCGTCCTTGGGCGCCTTGGCCGCGGCCTGCGCACCGATGAAGGCGCTGGCGCCGGGCTTGTTGTCGATGACCACTTGCTGCCTGGTCTCCTGCGTCACGGCCTGGCCCAGCGCGCGCGCCAGCTGGTCGGTGGCGCTGCCGGCGGCAAACGGCACGATGAAGGTGATCGGCTTCTCGGGAAAGGTCTGCGCTTGCGCGGTGGTCGCGAAGCAGGCGGCTGCAAGGGCAGCCAGGGCGAAGCGCCGGTTGGACGTCATGGGCCGGCGCAGAGCCGCCTCAAGGCGGCCAGCCCCCTCGGGGGGCAGCGAAGCGTGGGGGTACATAAGTTCCTCCTAGTTGTCGTTCAGGATGATGGGCAATGTGAGCAGCAGGCTGGACAGGCACTTGCCGTGCGTGTCGAGGTTGAGCGAGCCGTTGACGCCGCCGTCGAGCACGTCGTCCAGCACGAAGTTCATGGCGTGCAGTTGGGGCAGCAGGAAGCGTTGCACCGACGAGGGCTTGCGATGCGCGAAGAGTTCGGCGACGCGGTCCTCGGTGACCTGGGCGACCAGCGCTTCCCAGTGCTTCGCGTCGTACGCGATCACCGAGATGCAGGAGCGGCTGCCCTTGTCGCCGGTGCGCGCGTGGGCCAGCGAGTGCAGTTGGGTTTTCATCGGACGAAGCTCCAGCGGGTGTGCAGCCATTCGCGCGGCACGAAGCACGAGTCGCTGGCCAGGCGGGGCGTCGCCTGCGTGCGCACGCCGCCGCCACCGGCCGGGCCGCAGGTGTAGAGGGCCAGCACTTCGCGCAGCATGGCGTCGGCTTCTTCCTTGGTGGCACAGCCGGCGGCGAGGCGCAAGCGCACATCGCCGCCAGCCGGCGCATCGAAGCCGTCCCACCAGCGGCCCGCGTCGTCGGCGAATACGCTGGCCACGCCGATGAGGTCGGCACGCACGCGCAGGCTGTCGTGCCCCAGCAGGCGCAGGCGGTCGCGCACGACCTCCGCGGCGAGCCGTGCACGCTGGTCGGCGTTGGGGCCGGCGTACGAAATTTCGCCTTCGGCCAGCCAGCCGCCTTCATAGCAAAGCGTCGCCTTCAGCGTCGGCGGCTTCACATGCCCGCGCACGCCGGTGACGCGCACGCGGTCGGCGCCCACCTGTTCGACATCGGCATAGCTGATGTCGGCGACCACGTCGGGAGTCAGGTACTCCGCGGGGTCGTGCAGTTCGTACAGCAACTGTTCGGTCACGGTCATGCGGTCGACGCGGCCGCCGGTGTGCGCCGCCTTCGTGACGGTGAAGGTGCCGTCGGCTTCCATCTCCACGATGGGGAAGCCGACTTCGGCGAGACGGGGCACGTCCTTGATGCCGGGGTCGGCGAAGTAACCACCCGTGACCTGCGCGCCGCATTCGAGCAGGTGCCCGGCCATGGTCCCGCAGGCCAGGCGGTCCCAGTCGTCCATCGACCAGCCGAAGTGGGCGAGCATGGGCCCCAGCGCCAGCGCGGGGTCGGCGACGCGGCCGGTGACGACGATGTCGGCGCCCTCTTTCAGGGCCTGCGCGATCTCGCGCGCACCGATGTACGCGTTGGCGCTGACCAGCGGCCGGCCGTGCAGTGCGCTCGGCAGCAGTTGTTCCATGCGAGACGGCGGCAGCGCGGCGAGCAGGTCGTCGCCTTCCACCACCGCCACCTTCAGCTCGCGCACGCCGAGCCGCGCAGCCAGCGCATGGATGCGCCGCGCGGCACCGGCCGGGTTGGCCGCGCCGAAGTTGCTGACGATGGGGATGCGCGAATCCGCGCAGTCCTTCAGCACCGGCGCGAGGAAGCGCTCCAGCGACGGCTCCCACCCACTGTCGGGGTCCTGCCTGCGCTTGAGCTGGGCCAGCGCCAGCGTGCGTTCGGCCAGCGTCTCGAAAATCAGCACGGCCGGGCAGCCCGACGCGCGCAGGGTGGCGACCACCGGCACGGCCGCGTCCCACCGGTCGCCGGAGAAGCCGGCGCCGCAACCGATGTGCAGGGTGTCCACTTTCATGCCGCCAGCTTAAGGATTTGCGTTGAATCGGTGAAATGGGAAAATCGGATGGTTTCATCCATGGCATCGATCAATCTATCGTCCCGCGACTTCGAAGCCTTCCTCGCGCTGGCGCAGGCGCAGCACTTCACCCGCGCCGCCGAGAAGTGCCACCTGTCGCAAAGCGCCTTCAGCCAGAAGATCGCGCGCATCGAGCAGGCGGCCGGTGTCGCGCTGTTCGAGCGCTCGACGCGGCACGTGGCGCTGACGCCCGAGGGCCAGGTGTTCGCCGACGAGATCACCCGCATCCAGCAGGACCTGCAGCACGCCGTGTCGCACCTGAGCGAGCTGGCCACGCGGCGCTCGGCAAGGTGGCCATCGCCGCGCTGCCGTCGGTAGCCGCGGTGTGGATGCCGCGGGTGATCGCACGCTACCGCCAGGCCAACCCCAACATCCGCATCGAGCTGTTCGACGCGCTGGCGGGCGGCGGGCTGGCGCTGCTGCGCGAAGGCCGCGTCGACATCTCCATCACGGCGGGCGGCGACCTGCGCGAGTTCGACGTGACCGAGCTGAAGAGCGAGCGCTTCTACCTGGTCTGCCGCAAACAGCACCGGCTGGCCGCGAGCCGCAGCGTGAAGCTGTCGCAATTGCAGGGCGAGGAAATCATCCACCTGGCCCGCAGCAGCAGCGTGCGGCAGCACATCGAGGCGGCGGGCGTGACGGCGCGCGCCGACGCCATCCAGGTCGAGCACCTGGCAACGGTCGCCGCGCTGGTGGCCGAAGGAATCGGGGTGAGCATTGTGCCCGAACTCACTCTGTTCCACTTCGAGCGTGCGGGCCTGGCCGCCGTGCCGGTGCGCGACGCGAAGCTGCGCCGCCCGATCTTCCTGGCACGCCGCAAGGGCAAGGCGCTGTCGGTTGCGGCGCGCGCGATGGCGGACGAGATCCTGGCGCAGGCGCGGCAGGGCTAGCTCTTTCGGGCTTACCATGCCGCATGGCAACGACTGCCCGGCCCGCCCAGAGCGCCTATGACGGCTTCGCGCAGGCGCTCCACTGGGGCATGGCCGTGCTGGTGCTCGGGCTGTTCGCAGTGGGCCTGTGGATGGTGGACCTGCCCGCGATCCATAAGCTGAAGTGGGTGCCGCTGCACAAGTCCTTCGGGACCGCGGTGCTGCTGCTGGCGGCCGTGCGCCTGGGCTGGCGCTTGGCGCACCCGGCCCCTGCCTTGCCGGGGACGATGCCACGCTGGGAACAACGCGCCGCCCACGCGGCGCACTACGCGCTGTATGCCCTGTTGTTCGCCGTGCCGATCAGCGGCTGGTGCATGAGTTCGGCGCTCGGCGTTGCCACCGTGCCGTTCGGCCTGTTCGAACTGCCGAACCTGCTGGAGCGCGACCGCGCGCTGGGCGAGTCGCTGAAGGGCGTGCACTTCGCGCTGAACAAGCTGCTGCTTGCACTCATCGTGCTGCATGCTGCTGCCGCGTTGAAGCATCTCTGGGTCGACCGCGACGGCGTGTTCCAGCGCATGCTGCCTGCCCTGGTCATCGCGCTCCTGTTCGGCGCAGCGGCCCTCCCGGCGGCCGGCCAGGTGCGCACCATCGACACGGCCAGGAGCCGCATCGCCTTCACCTACACCGTGGACCGCAAGATCGCGGTCGAAGGGCGTTTCCCGCGCTTTGCCGGTGACATCCGCTTCGACGAGAAGCAGCCGGAACAAGGCTCGGTGCGTTTCGAAATCGACATCGCCGCCATTGACACCGGCACGACCGATGGCGACCGCGAAGCGCGGCATGCCCTGTGGTTCGACACGGCGAAATTCCCGAAAGCCACGTTTGCCTCGACCGCGCTGAAGCGCACCGGCGAGCGCCGCTACGAAGCGGCGGGCACGCTCGCCATCAAGGGCAAGACGCAGCCGCTGGCGATCGCGTTCACGCTGGAACCAGACGGCACTGCTACCGGCTCGTTCACGGTGAAGCGGCTGGCGTTCGGCGTCGGGCTGGAACAGTGGGCCGACGTGGCGCAGATCGCCGATGAAGTGGGGGTGAAGTTCCGGCTGGTGCTGAAATGAACCGGAACTGGCTGGCCGCCTGCGCGGGAATGACGATGGTTGCAAGCGCAGGTGCCCAGCAGCAGGCCTACACCATCGACACGCGTCACTCGCACATCACCTGGACCGTCACGCGCGCCGGCACGTTGTCGTTCACCGGCAAGCTGGTGGGCAACTCGGGGCGCATCGTGCTGGACCCGCAGGCCGGGCGCGGCGAAATCGAGGTGAAGATCGACACGCGCGAGCAGGTGACCGGCATCGCGGGTCTGGACCGGCAGATTCGCGCCATGGGCCTTTTCAACACCTCGGAATTTCCGTCGGCGCAGTTCACCTCGAAGCAGGTGGTCTTCAAGGACCAGGTGCCGCAGCGCATCGACGGCGAGCTCACGCTGCTGGGCGTGACGAAACCGGTCACGCTCACCGTCACGCGCTACGGCTGCGGCCGCAACCCGATCTTCGGCAATGCATTCTGCGGCGCCGATGCGACCACCACCATCAGGCGCAGCGACTGGGGCATGACGGGCTGGTCGTCGCTGGTGGGCGACGAGGTGCGGCTCGACGTCGCGGTGGAAGCCCACCCCGAGTAGGACTATTCGGCGCTGGCCGCGTCCAGTTTCTTCACTGTGTCGGCATCCAGCTTCAATTGCGCGGCCTGCACCAGCTGCTGCATCTGCTTGACGCTGGTCGCGCTGACGATCGGCGAGGTGACGCCGGGGCGCGCCATGACCCAGGCGACCGCCACCGCGGCCGGGGTGCTGCCGGTGTGCGCGGCCGCTTCGTCCAGCGCCGCCAGGATGCGCAGCCCGCGCTCGTTCAGGTACTTGGCCACCACGTTCTTGCCGCGCACGCTCTTCGAAGCGTCTTCGGGCGTGCGGTACTTGCCGGTGAGGAAGCCCGCCGCCAGGCCGTAGAAGTTGATCACCCCGACGTCTTCGGCCACGCACAGCGGCTGCAAGTCTTTTTCGAACACCGCGCGGTCCGTCAGGTTGTACAGCGGCTGCAGGCTTTCGTAGCGCGGCAGGCCCTGCGCGCGGCTCACGTCCAGCGCCTCCTTCAAGCGGTCGGCCGAGTAGTTGGACGCACCGATGGCGCGCACCTTGCCCTCTTCCGCCAGCCGGGCAAAGGCTTCCAGCGTCGCGGGCAGCGGCGTGTCGGGGTCATCCTTGTGCGCCTGGTACAGGTCGATGCGCTCCACCTGCAGCCGGCGCAGCGAAGCTTCCACCGCTTCGCGGATGCGCTGCGGCGCCAGCCCGATGCGGCCTTCGCCCATGTCCAGACCGACCTTGGTGGCGATGACGACCTTGTCGCGCCGCCCGCCCTGCGCCAGCCACTTGCCGATGACCGTCTCCGACTCGCCGCCGGTGTGGCCCGGCGCCCATTTCGAATAGACGTCGGCCGTATCGATGAAGTTGAAGCCGGCGTCCAGCCAGGCGTCCAGCAGCGAGAAGGATGTGCGTTCGTCGGCGGTCCAGCCGAAGACGTTGCCGCCCAGGCACAAAGGCGAGACTTGCAGGCCGGAGCGGCCGAGCTTGCGGTAGTTCATGCACCGGATTGTGCGGGGAATCGACGGTTCGTCGCGGCCGGCTGCAGTTCGTCGCATGGCGCTGGGCGGCCCCGGCACCCCTGCCTACGATCGACCCCCATGAACACACCCGCCACCCCCGCCCCTTCCCGCCGCCGCGTCTGGATCCTGGCCAGCGTCGCCGTCCTGCTGGCCGGCACCGCCGCCGTCGCCGCCGCCCTGTCGGCCAGCACCGTGACGGGCAACGGCGTACTGCGCAAGCACGATCGCCCCGCCTCCGGCATCACGGCCATCGAGTTGGCGTTGCCGGCCGAAGTGGAAGTGCGCATCGGCACGAACGAAGGCGTGAGCATCGAAACCGACGAGAACCTGCTGCCGCTCATCTCGGCTAAGGTCGACAACGGCGTGCTGGAGCTGGACACCACCGACAAGAAGGTGGACCTGAAGCCCAGCCAGATGAAAATCGTGGTGACGGCACGCGAGATCCGCCAGCTCAGCGTCGCCGGTGGCGGCAGCATCCGGGCCGCAGCGCTCAAGTCGCCCCGGCTCGAGCTCGAGATCGCCGGCTCGGGCCTGATCGACCTGCAGAAGCTGGAAACGGACAACGTGTCTGCCGAAATCGCCGGTAACGGCAACATCCGCGTCGCGGGCAACGCCGGCAAGCTCGAGATCGACATCGCGGGCTCAGGCGACGTCAGGGCCAACGAGCTGAAGGCGATGCAGGCCGAAGTGAGCATCGCCGGCTCGGGCAAGGCCACGCTGTGGCCGGTCGACGGGTTGAAGGTCTCGATTGCCGGCTCGGGCGACGTGCGCTACTGGGGCGACCCGACGACGCGCACCAGCGTGGCGGGCTCCGGTTCGATCCAGCGCATGGGGCCGGCGCCCCGCTGAGTGCACGCCCAGGCGCCCCCACTTGATGGGCGTCAAGATGCCATGGGGCCGGGGGCGGCAGCATGGCCGCATGCAGCAACTCCTGGACGCATACCCGACGCTGCGCGGCTTCATCCCACCCGATGCTTCGTTCGATACCGTCACGGTCCCGGCAGGGACCGTGCTGTTTCGCGAGAACGAGCCCTGCCGCGGGTTCCCGCTGGTGCTCGAAGGCGAGGTCAAGGTCTCCCAGTCCTCGGACGAAGGCCGGTCGATCGAGCTGTACCGCGTCTGCCCGGGCGAGCTTTGCCTGGTTTCCAGCGCCTGCCTGTTCCAGGCGCGCCCCATGGCCGCACACGGAGTCGCCACGCGCACCACCCGGCTGCTGCTGGTGCCGCCCCCCCTTTTCAGCGAGTGGATGGCGCACCCGCCCTTTCGCGACTACGTGCTGGGCCTCTTCGCCCAGCGCATGGCCGACCTGAGCGTGCTGGTCGATGCCATCGCTTTCCATCGGCTGGACCAGCGCCTCGCCCATGCCCTGCTGGGACACGGCCCGGAGCTGGCCATCACGCACCAGGGGCTGGCCGATGCCGTGGGGACTGTGCGCGAGATGGTCACGCGGGTGCTCAGGCGCTTCGAGCGCGAAGGCTGGATCGAGCAGTCGCGCGAACGCATCCGCATCCTGGACAGCACCGCGCTGCGGGCCTGCGCGTCGGGTGTGTAACCAAAGTCACCGACATGCGCGGGCCGATGCGGTGCAATCGACGCAACGCAACGCAATACAGACTGGAGTGAAGCCATGAAACAGAACGTCGGCACCATCGACCGCACCATCCGAATCGTCGCCGGCCTCGTGCTGGTGGGACTGGCCGCCACCGGCACCGTCGGCTGGTGGGGCTGGCTGGGCGTCGTGCCCCTGGCCACCGGGCTGGTGGGCTGGTGCCCGCCCTACTCCCTGCTGGGCATGAACACCTGCTCGGTCCGCAAGGCCTGACTGCCATGAAAGCCTTTCCCCACCACTACCGCGCACAGGCCACCGCCGCACGCGGCGGGGTCGTGCGTACAGGCGCCGAAGGGGTGCCCGAACTCGACACGCACGCGCCACCGGAATTCGGCGGGCCGCCGGGTCACTGGTCGCCCGAGACGCTGCTGGTGGCCGCCGTGGCCAACTGCTTCATCCTGACCTTCCGTGCGGTCGCGCGTTCTTCGCACCTGGACTGGCTGTCGCTGTCGGTCGCTGTCGAAGGCGTGCTGGAGCGCGTCGACGGCGTCACGCGCTTCACCAGGTTCTTCATCCGCCCGCGGCTGCACCTGGCGGACGGGCAGGCCGTCGAGCAGGCGCACACGGCACTGTCCATGGCCGAGCAGCTGTGCCTGGTGACCAACTCCCTGAACGCGGCTTTCAAGCTGGAGGCGGTGATCGAAGCCGAGCCCCTGCTCGCCACGTAAGCGAGAATGGTTCTCCTGCGAGGAGAACCATGAGCTCATTCAAGGCCTACCTGATCGAAGGCAGCCCCGACGCCGTGCAGGCGCGCTTCACCACCTTGCAGCCCGAACAGCTGGACGAAGGCGAAGTAGTGGTGCGTATCAGCCATGCCAGCGTGAACTACAAGGACGCGCTGGCCGCCACCGGCAAGGGCAGGATCATCCGGCGCTTTCCGTGCGTCGGCGGCATCGATGCCACCGGCACGGTGGTGACCTCGGCGAGCGATCGCTTCGAGCCCGGCGACGCAGTGATCGTGCACGGCCACGGCTTCGGTGTGTCGCACCACGGCGGCTACGCCGGGCTGGCGCGCGTGCCGGCCGATTGGGTGACCCTGGTGCCCGGGACGCTGACGCCGCTGGAAGCGATCACGATCGGCGTGGCGGGCTATACCGCGGCGCTCGCGATCGACCTGATGGAACTCAACGGCTGCCAGCCCGGGCGCGGGCCTATCCTGGTCAACGGTGCCACCGGCGGCGTGGCCAGCATCAGCATCGACATCCTGGCGCAGCGCGGCTTCGAGGTGGTCGCGGTGACGAGCAAGCCCGAACACGCGCAGTACCTCAAGGAGCTGGGTGCAAGGTCTATCGTCGCGTCACGCGACCTGCCCGCCGCCACACGGCCGATGGAGAAGGCGCAATGGCAGGGCGCGGTCGACTCCCTCGGCGGCGAACCGCTGGCGGCACTGACCAAGACGGCGATGAAGGACGGCGTGATCGCCAGCATAGGCAACGCCGCGGGCCACGACTTCACGACCAGCGTGATGCCCTTCATCCTGCGCGGCGTGCGCCTCATCGGCGTGAACTCGGACAACGACGTGCCCACGCGCGAGCACGTGTGGAAGCGCCTCGCCACCGACCTGCGCCCGCGCCATCTCGCGCGCATCTCGCAGGTGCGGCCGTTCGAGGCGCTGCCGCAGGTGATGGATGACCTGGTCGCGGGCCGCAATCGCGGCCGCGCGGTCATTGCGGTCGATGGCTGATCAGCTCTTCTTCTCGGGCATCGCCTTGGCCGGCGCAGCGGCCTTCTCGGCGCTGACCTTGGTGGCGCGCGCTTCCTTCTGCGCCACGTCCTTGGCGGCCTTGGCTTCCTTCTCGCAGGCCTTCTTGGCGTCGTCCTTCAGGTCGTCGCACTTTTCCTTGGCCACGTCGTAGGCGGCGTCGGCCTTGGCCAGCTTGACCTTCTCGTCGGCGCGCGGGCTGGGCTTGTTGCTGGCGTCCAGCTCGGCCTTCGCGACCTTTTCCTTGCCCTTGGCTTCGGCCTTGCAGATGTCCTTGGCGTTGTCCTTCAGCGCATCGCACTTGGCCTTCTCGGCCTTGTAGGTGCCTTCGATCTTGGCCTTCTCGGCCTTGAATTCTTCCTTGGTGAGCGCCAGGGCCGGTGCGGCCAGCAGGCACGAGACGGCAGCGATGCCGGCGAGGAATTGCAGTTTCATGGATAGTCCTTTTCTTGGGGATGGGCGAGTTGTGGAGTGACCCTTTCAATGAACGGCTCAGGAAGCAACCGTGAAGTAAGACACGGACGAGCGCTCGCGTAGGCCGCCGCCGACGCCGAGCTGGCGTGACATTACGCACGGCGCGGCCGTTCTTAAGGTTTGCGGAAGGTTCATTTAAGGAAGATTTAGCGGCAGCGGTGGAGCGGGTCGACCAGACTTCGCCCCATCATGAACGCGACCCTCTGGACCCCGACGCTCAGCCTCTTCGCGATCGCGCTGGCGTGCTTTTGCGCGGCAGCGGTGACGATGGCCCAAGCCGACGAGCTGGATGCGCGCTCCAGCTCCGACGACCAGTTGCCCGCAACGCTCGAGGCCACCGGCTTCAACACGACGGCAGGCGTGGTCGAGTTCCAGCCGCAGTACCCGTTGTGGACCGACGGCGCGGACAAGCGGCGCTGGCTCGCCCTGCCGCGCGGCAGCGCGATCGACGCCACCAAGCCCGACGAGTGGCAGTTCCCGCGCGGCACCAAGTTGTGGAAGCAGTTCAGCTTCAACGGCAAGCCGGCCGAAACGCGCTACATCGAACACGGACGTGACGGCGTGTGGCGCTTCGCGGCCTACGTGTGGAACGACGCGGGCACCGAAGCCACGCTCGCGCCCAAGCGAGGCACCGCCGTCAAAGCACCGCACGGCCGCCACGACATTCCTTCGCGCAGCGACTGCATTGCCTGCCACGGCAGCGCGCCCGTGCCGGTGCTCGGTGCCAGTGCGCTGCAACTGTCTTCGAGCCTGCGTGACCTGGTGGCGCGCGGCCTGGTGCGCGGATTGCCGCAGCAGATGCTGCGCGAGCCGCCCCAGGTCGCCGCGGCAACGCCGGTCGAGCGCGCCGCGCTGGGCTACCTGCACGGCAACTGCGCACATTGCCACAACACAGGTCCCACGCGGGCGCCGCTGGCGCTGACGCTGGCTCAACGCGCGGCCGACCCGGCGGCGTCGCGCGCCGAAGTGCTGCGTTCGACAGTGCACGCGCCCAGCCGCTATCGCACTGCCGAGGGCGACTCCTTGTCCACCATCGTGGTGCCAGGCGCTGCCGGCCACAGCGTGCTGGCGCACCGCATGCAGTCGCGCGACCCGCGCATCCAGATGCCCCCGCTAGGCACCGCAGTAGCCGACGAACAAGGCATCGCCCTGATCCGCCGATGGATCGGCGAACTTCCATCCACTTCATCCAAGGAGAGCCAACCATGAAACTCGAATCCTTCGACCGCTTCGCTGCGGTCGCCACCGCCGCCGCGTGCGCCACCTTCGTGCTGGTCGCGATGCAGCCTGCGCATGCCGCCGACGCGCCCATGAGCGTCGAGAAAGCCGCGCGCGGCAAGTACCTGGTGTCCACCTCGGGCTGCATGGACTGCCACACGCCGTTCAAGATGGGACCGAAAGGCCCCGAGTGGGACATGAGCCGCATGCTGGCGGGCCATCCCGAGAGCCTGGAGATGCCACCTGCGCCCAAGCTGCCCGATGGGCCCTGGGCGGTCGTTTCGTCCGGCAGCAACACGGCGCACGCGGGCCCGTGGGGCGTGAGCTTCACCGCCAACCTGACGCCCGACAAGGAGACCGGCCTGGGCAACTGGACGGTCAACGACTTCAAGGCCACGATCCGCACCGGCCGACACATGGGCCGCGGCCGCGAGATCCTGCCGCCGATGCCGATTCCGGTGTACAGCAACTTCAGCGACTCGGACCTGGAGGCGATCTTTGCGTACCTGCGCACGATCCCGGCGGTGAAGAATCGCGTGCCGGAACCGCGGACCCCTAAGTAGCTTCGGCTGAGGTCTTGAACGCAGAAGACGCAGAAGGAATACCAAAGACGGAGAAGAATCCAGGGGGTCCTTCTGCGATTTTTGTATTTCCTTCTGCGCCTTCTGCGTTCAAGACCCAAAACGAAGCTACAAGCGGGCCCTCACTGCGCGATACAAGCCGCGCACCATCACCAGCGCCAGGATCCCCTCGAAGAACGTCACGAAAAACGCCACCACCGGGTTCCCCCGCTCGCGCCGCCGCTTGAACTTGGCGAAAGCGCGGTCGCGCGCCAGCTCGATGCTGTCGTAGAACGCCGGGACCACCAGCAGCGTGAGCACCGTCGACGTGATCGTGCCGCCGATGATGGCGATGGCGAGCGGCCGGTAGAAGCCCGCGCCTTCACCGAAGCCGATGGCCACCGGCAGCATGCCGGCAATCAGCGCAAAGGTGGTCATCAGGATCGGGCGCAGGCGCGCGCGGCCCGCGGCCATCAGCGCCTCTTCGCGGTCCTCGCCCGCCTGCTCGCGCTTGCGTGCGGCGTCCAGCAGCAGGATGGCGTTCTTCGCCACCAGCCCCATCAGCATGATGATGCCGATGAAGCTCATGAGGTTGAGCGTGCTGCCCGTGACCAGCAGCGCCAGCACCACGCCGATCAGCGACAGCGGCAGCGAGATCATCACCGCCGCCGGTGCGGTGAACGAGCCGAACTGCATCACGAGGATCAGGTACATGAGGCCCACGCCCATGATCAGCGCGGTGAACATCGCGCCGAACACTTCCTTCTGGTCCTTGCCCGCGCCGCCCAGCTCCACGCCGTAGCCGGGCGGGAAGTTCATGGCCTGAGCCAGCTTCATCGCATCGGCAATCACCTCGCCCGACGCGCGGCCCTGCACGTTGGCAGACACCGAGATCATGCGGCGCGCGTCCAGGTGCTGGATCTGCGCCGGGCCTTCGCCCATCGACACCGAGGCGATCTGGTTCAGCGGCACCACCGCCTGGCTGCCGGCCACCGCAATCGGCAGGCGCTCCAGGTTGTCGGCGTCGACCCGGTCGTCCGGGTGCAGCCGCACCGCGACGTCGCGCGCCTGGCCGATCGGGTCGACCCAGTCGCCGACCTCGACGCCGGCAAAGGCGACGCGCAAGGCCTGCGCCGCATCGCTGACCGAGATGCCCAGCGAGTTGGCCAGGCCGCGGTTCAACTCGATCTTCAGTTCGTCCTTGGGCGCCTGCTCGGACAGCCCCACGTCCACCGCGCCCGGCACCTTGCGCAGGCGCTCCATGAAGGTGTTGGTGAGTCCGAGCAGCGTGCGCGCGTCGGCCCCGTAGAACTGGATCTGCACCGGCTTGCGCACGCCGTTGTTCAGGTCGTCGAGCACCACGTACTCGGCGCCCACCAGCCGCGCCACGTGCGTGCGCAGCTCGGTGGCGATCTGCGCCGCGCTGCGCTTGCGCTCGATGACCTTGCCGATGTTGATGTAGATACGGCCGCCGCCGGCGTTGATGTTGGCGTCCGTCGCCTGCACTTCCGGCAGCGCGCGGGCCAGCACCGCCGCCTGCTCCACCTTCAGGCGCGCATAGTCCAGGCTGGCGCTGGACGGCGTGCGCACGTCGATGGCGATCATGCGGCCGTCCTGCACCGGCAGGAAGCTCGAACCGCCGAACGCGGCATGCAGGCCGAGCGCGCCGACGAAGCTGCCGACCGCGGCCACCGCCATCCAGCGGCGGTGGTGCAGCGCCCACGCGATCACGTTGCCGTAGCGGTCGGCCTGGTGGTCGAACCAGTCGTTGAAGCGCGCCAGCAGCTTGCTCAGGCGGCTGCGATCCTGCTGGTGCGCATACCCGGGGGGGTCCCCCCAGTAGGCCGACAGCATCGGGTCGAGCGTGAACGAGATGAACAGGCTCACCATCACCGAGCAGGCCACCGTCAGCGCGAACGGCCGGAACCATTCGCCCGCCACGCCGGGCATCACCGCCACCGGGATGAAGATGGCAATGATCGAGAAGGTGGTGGCCGCCACCGCCATGCCGATCTCGGCCGTGCCCACGCGCGCCGCCGTGATGCGGTCGGAACCGCGCTCCATGTGGCGCACGATGTTCTCGCGCACCACGATGGCGTCGTCGATCAGCACGCCGATGGCAAGCGAGAGCCCCAGCAGCGTCATGAAGTTCAGCGAGTAGCCGCACAGCCACACGGCGATGAAGGCTGCGATGGCCGAGGTGGGCAGGCTCAGCGCCGTGATGAGCGTGGAGCGCCACGAGTTGAGGAACACGTAGACCACCAGGATCGTGAGCAGCGCGCCGAGCACCAGCGCCTCGATCACGTTGTTCAGGTTGGCCTGCGCGTCGATGCCGCCGTCGCGCGAGATGCCCAGCTTCGTGCCTTCGGGAAAGGTCTTGTTCAACTCGGCCACCAGCTCGCGCGCGCGCCGCGCCACGCTGACGGTGCTGCCGTCGCGCGTGCGGGTGATGGAGAGGCTCACGTTGTTCTTGCCGTTGCGCTGGCTGAACCCGGACAGCTCGGCGAAACCGTCGGTGGCAGTGGCCAACTGGCCCAGGCGCACGATCTCGCTGCCGCGGCGCTTGACGATGATCTGGCCGAACTCCGCGGGCGACTCGATGCGGCCCACCAGGCGGATGCTCTGCTCGTTGAGCGGCCCCACCACGCGGCCCACCGGCGCCGTGGTGTTCTGGCTGCGCACCGCTTCCACCACCTCGGCCACCGAGATGTTGAACTCGCGCAGTCGGTCGGCGCGCAGCAGGATGCTCAGCTCGCGCTTGAGCGCGCCGGTCACGGTGACCGTTGCCACGCCTTCCAGCGCGCGGAACTTGTCGGCCAGCTCGTCTTCGGCCAGGCGCGAGATGGCGGCGTGGGACAGCGTGGTGGACGCCAGCTCGATGTCCATGAAGGGCTGCGCCGCCGGGTCGCGCCGGCGGATCACCGGCTCGCGCATTTCCACCGGCAGCTTGTAGCGCACCGTGGAGATCGAGTTGCGCACCTCGTCGGCCGCCTCGATCATGTTCTTGCCGAACTGGAAGAACAGCACGATGGAAGCGCTGCTGTCCTTGGCGGTGGAGCGGATCTGGTAGATGCCGGGGATGCCCTGCATCGACTTCTCGATGCGGTTGATCACCTCGCGCTCCACCGTGTCGGGCGACGCGCCCGGGTAGGCGATTTCCACCGACAGCACCGGCTGCTCGACGTCGGGAATTTCGTTGACGCGCAGCTTGTTGAGCGCAAGCAGCCCCAATGCCATGAGCATCAGGATGAGGACCACCGTCACCAGCGGCCGGCGAATGCTGAAGTCCGAGAGGAACATGGCTCAGCGCCCGAGGATGGCGGCCGAGGCGGCGGCCGTTGCGGCGGAGGCGGCAGGCAGAGCCTCCTGCACCGCCTGGCCGTCTTTCAGCGTGCCCACCGGGTGGCGCAGCAGGCGGTCGCCTTCGGCCAGGCCGCCCTTCACCACCCAGTCGCCGCGGCGCGGGTCGCGGTCGCCCAGCGTGAGCGCCACTTTCTGGATCGACTTGTCCTTCAGGCGCCAGGCCCAGGCCTTGTCGCCTTCGCGCACGATGGCCGAAGCCGGCAGCACCAGTGCCTGCGAGCCGCCGGCCTCCACGCGGCCTTCGGCATACAGGCCGGCCAGGCGCACCGGCGCTTCGGCCGTGAAGTCGACCAGCACTTCGATCTGGCGCGTGGCGGCGTTCGCCGTGGGGCTCACGCGGCGGATGCGGCCTTCGAAGTCGCGCGTGCCGAATCCGTTGACGCGGAAAGCCACCTTTTGCCCGGTGGCCACCGACTGGATCGCCTCGGCCGAGACCAGGCCTTCCATGCGCAGGCTGCGCGGGTCGATGACCTTCAGCAGTTCCTTGCCGACCTGCGCGGTATCGCCGGCCGACGCCTTGCGGTCGCTCACGATGCCGTCGAAGGGTGCGCGCACTTCGGTGCGCTGCAGCTGCTGGCGCGCCTGCACCACGCGGGCATGCGCCGCCGCCAAATCGCTTTGCGTGGTGTTGCGGCGCACTTCGGCGTCTTCCATGGCCGCGGCCGACGTCATGCCGGATTCGCGCAGCGTCTTCTGGCGCTGCACCTGGCGCTGCGCCTGGTCGAAGGCCTGGGCGGCGGCGCGCTCGGCTTCCTGCGCCGACAGCAGGCTGTCGCGGATGGCGGTGTCGTCCAGCCGCACCAGCAGGTCACCCCGGCGCACGGCGTCGCCGTTGTCCTTGTGCACCGCGGTGACCACGGCGGAAATCTCCGCCCGCAGGTCGGCGCGGCGTTCCGGCTGGATGCTGCCGGTGATGAGCGGCCCTGAAGCCACCGTGCCTGTCGTGAGGGTGACCACATCCTGCGGCGCGATGAGCAGTGCGGGGGTGGGGGCCGGCTTGGCCACGGCGTCGGAGCCGGGGCCGGACTTGCCGCAGCCGGCGAGTGAAATGGCGATGAGCGCCAGGATGGCGGCGTGCTGGAGCATGGGTGCCCTGTCTCTTGAACTGGTAGGTGGAAGGTTCCGGTCTTCCCTTTTGGGGTGGCGGATACTACCAAGGCTTGGATGCTACGCCCTCCCCCATGCGACAGGCTGCAGGAATGGGGCACTTTTCCGCCGGATGGCGGGGGTGAACGGGGCGGGTTGGGGTTAACCCTTCAGTCGGCCCTTGACCGCGTTGGCGCGGGCGTTCCAGGTGATGCGGCCCGCGGCGTCCGGCGCTTGGCGCGAGCGCAGCCGCTCTTTCAGCCGGTGGCGCACCTCGTCCGGCAGGCTGGCCATCTTCTGGCGGATGGAGGTGCCGAGCATGGCGATCTCCCACAATTCGTCGAAGCTTTCGAACGTCCGCTGCACGCTGAACTGGGTGGTGTGGACGTCGACGAAGCCTGCCTCGGTCCACAGCTTTTGCAGCGAGTCGAGGCGCTCCGCGCCGGCGCTGGGCGGCAGGTTGGGTGGCTGGCCTTCAGCGCGCATTTCGGCCAGCAGCGGCTCCAGTGGAAAGCCCCCTTCCAGGATGTCCCAGGCATAGGCGCAGGCGCCACCGCCGGGCCTGAGCACGCGGGCCATTTCGCGCACGCCCTGGGCCGGGTCGGGCACGAAGAAGATCACCAGCGCCATGGCGGCGGCGTCGAACTGGCCGTGCTCGAAGGGCAGCGCCTCGGCGCCGCCTTTCGCGAACCTGGCGAGCCGGGCTGCCGGCCTTTGCCGCGCGAACTCGAGCTGCGCGTCGGACGGGTCGATGCCATGCACCGACTTCGGCGCGCAGCGGTCCACCAGCAGTTCGGTGAAGGCGCCGTTGCCGCAGCCCACGTCGACCCAGCGCAGGCCGGGCGCCGGCTGCAGCCAGTCGAGGAACACCCCGCCGGCGATGCGGCTCCACGTACCCATCATGCGCTCGTAGCCGGCGCCGTCGTCGAAGCGGATCGGGGTGGGATCGGTCATAGCAGTGCAGGCAGTTGCGCCAGGTCGGTAAAGATACGCGAGGCCCCGGCTTTCAGCAACGCACCCGCCGCGTCGTGCCCCGCTTCGGGCGGGCTGTAGCCGTAGGTGGTGGCGCCCGCCGCCACGCCGGCGGTGACGCCGGTGACGGTGTCTTCGACCACCAGGCAGCGCGCCGCGTCGACCTGCAGCGCCGCCGCGGCCGCCAGGTAGACGTCGGGCGCGGGCTTGGAACGCGGCACCTCATGGCCGCTGAACACGCGGCCGCGGAAGTACGGCATGAGCCCGCACTTTTCCAGCTGCAGTTCGACCTTGAAGCGATCCGCGCCCGAACACACGGCGATGCGGCCGCCCGCGAGCTTGTGGATGCGCGCGGCGGCCTCGACCGCGTTGCGGATCGGCAGCACGCGCTCGACCAGGGCCGCATTGCGGCGCTCGCGAAAGCGCGCGAGCCATTCGTCGGCCAGCGGCCGGCCGGTGTGCGCCTCGATCAGGGCGGCTTCGTCCTTCACCGCCTTGCCGACGAAGATGCGCATGCACTCCGCCGGCGTGAGTTGCCAGCCGAGTTCGCCCAGCATGTCGCGCAGCACGCCGTTGGTGATGGGTTCGCTGTCGACCAGCACGCCGTCGCAATCGAACAGCACGGCGTCGAACTTCGCTTGCATGGGCCGTTATTGTGCGCGCACCGTGACCAGCACCCATTCGGGCCGCATGTTGAAGCGCACCGGCAGGATGCTCACGCCGAGGCCGCTGGTCACGTACATCGTGTTGGGCCCGTGGCGCACCCAGCCGTAGGCCCATTCACGCGGCGCGGCCGTCGGGATCTGCAGCGCGCCGTAAAAGGGCAACGAGACCTGGCCGCCGTGCGTGTGGCCGGCTACGAGCAGGCCGCTGAGCGCGGGCAGGTCCTTCAGGGTGGCCGGGTCGTGCATGGCCACCAGCACCTGCGCGCCGGGCGGCACGCGTGCCAATGCCTTGCGCGGCTGCGCGTGGCCGGTGAAGTCGTCGCCGATGCCCACCACCCACAGCGGCGTGCCCGGCAGCAGCACCGCTTCGTTCTCCAGCACGGTGATGCCGCGCGCCTGCAACGCTGCCGCGAGGCCCGGCGCGTCCTGCCACCAGTCGTGGTTGCCCAGCACGGCGAACACGCCGTGCTTCGCGCGCAGGCTGCCCAGGATGTCCACGACCTGCTGCGCCGGGACGGCCTGCGAAGGATCGTCGATCTCGCTGGCGAAGAAGTCGCCCGGCAGCAGCACCACGTCGGGTTGCGCCGCATTGATGTCGGCCACGATCGCGCGGGCGCGCTCCGGCGTCATGACGCGCCAGAAGGCGCGGTGCGAGACGTGCCAGTCCGCTGCCACCGCCACCTTCAAGGCGTCGGGGCCCTGCCAGCGCGGCACCACCAGTGTGCTGGTGGTCTGCACCACCCAGCGCGGCTCGACGAGCACGGCGTAGGCCGCCAGCAGCCCGATCGCCAGCCACGGCAGGAGGCGCCGCGCCTTCATGGCAGGTGGTCGCCGTCCACGTAATACCAACGCCCGTCTTCGCGCAAGAAGCGGCTTCGCTCACGCAGGCGGCTGGCGCGGCCATCGTTGCGCACGCGGGCCACGAATTCGACTTCGGCGTGGGCGTCGTCGATGGCCCGGTGCTCCTTGACTTCCAGGCCCAGCCACTTCGCGCCCGGCTCGAACGTCACGCGCGACGGCCGCCGGCTGGCGTGCCAGGTGGCCAGCAGGTAGCCGGCATCCTCCAGTACGAAGGCGCTGTAGCGCGATCGCATCAGCGACTCGGCGTCGGGTGCTGGCCGGCCTTCGAAGTCGGCCAGGTAGCGGCCGCAGCACTGTGCGAAAGCGAGCGGCCTTTCCTTGGCTCCTGTACGGCCGCATGGGCAGGCGGCCCGCTCGTCCACGGTCATTTCGCCTTCTTCGCCTTGCGCTCTTCCATCGTTTCGGTGGGGCCGCCCTTGGCCTGCCACTCGGTGTAGCCGCCTTCCATGTGGGCCACGTTGGTCATGCCCATGTCCTGCAGCGACTTGGCCGCCAGCGCGCTGCGCCAGCCGAGGTTGCAGAACAGCACGAACTCCTTCGTTTCGTCGGCGAACACCTTCTTGAAGTAGGGCGACGCGGGGTCGACCCAGAACTCCAGCATGCAGCGCGGCATGTGGGCGCTGCCGGGCACGGTGCCTTCGTGCTGCAGTTCACGCACGTCGCGGATGTCCAGCAACAGCAGCTTGGGGTCGCCGCTGCGCGCGAGCACTTCGTCCACCGAATAGGTCTTCACCTGCGTCAGCGCTTCGTCGACCAGTGCGCGATAGCCTTTGGTAATGGGCATGGGGCTGCTCCTTGATGCCGGGATAGTCTAGTGCCAGCCGCAGGGTGGCAGCTCTGCTGCCCACCAGCTCAGGCCAGCAACCTCACCGCCCACCACACGCCGATCGCCATCTGCACCACGAAGGCGGTGAAGCGCAGCGTGACGGCCACCTCGCTCAGCGACCACAGGTGCAGCGACGACTGCACGATGCGCGCGCCCAGCAGCCACAGGGCCAGCGGGTCGGTGACGGCCGCGCGGTTGGTGGCCAGCGCCAGCAGCATCAGCCCGCCGAAGATCGGCAGGCCTTCGAGGCAGTTGGCATGCGCGCGCGCCAGCCGCTGCATGAAGGGCGACAGGTTGCTGTTGTCCGGCCGGAAGCCGTTGGCCGGTACCTGCCTGGCAAGGACCATCTTGGAACGGATGCCCTCCATCAGGGCCAGCAGGAACAGCGTCCAGGCGATGAAGCCGGCGAGAGCCAGCGCGGTGGTCGAAGTCATTGCTTCCTCCTTGCGACGAAGTAGGTCTCCATGCTCCCCTTGCCTTTCACTTCGATCAAGCCCCGGGCCTGCAGATCGAACGTGTCCCCAAGGAACGCCGCGGTGTGGGGCGTGCAGTGCACGGCGCCGGGCAAGCCCGAGCTTTCCATGCGGCTCGCCAGGTTGACGGTGTCGCCCCACAGGTCATAGCTGAACTTGCTGCGGCCGATGACGCCGGCAACCACCGGGCCGGTATGCAGGCCCACGCGCACCTGCAGCGCCTCACCGGTCTCGTGCGCCAGCTGCCGCACGGTGGCCAGCATCGCCACCGCCATGCCCGCAGCGCGCAGCGCGTGGTCGGGCTGCGGCTGCGGCAGGCCCGCCACCGCCATGTACGCGTCGCCGATGGTCTTGATCTTCTCCAGGCCATGCTCGTGCGCCAGCCGGTCGAAGCCGGTGAACACCTGGTCCAGCAGCGCCACCAGTTCGTTGGGGGTCTTGCGCGCGGACAGCGGGGTGAAGCCCACGATGTCGGCGAACAGCACGGTGACTTCATCGGAGTGTTCGGCGATGGTCTCCTGCGAAGCCTTCAGGCGTGCCGCAATGGGCGCGGGCAGGATGTTGAGCAGCAGGCTCTCGGCCCGCGCGCGCTCGTGGTCGCGCTCCAGCGACGAGGCGAATTCGTTGCGCAGCGCCCGCTCGACGTGGTAGCTGATCAGCGTGCCCCACAGGTTGCAGTTGCCCAGCCAGAAGACCTGGCGGGCCAGGTGCAGCTCGCCGACCACGCCCTGCTGCCGCAGCACCAGCAGGTACAGCACCGTGGCACCCCAGCCGGCCAGCAGGGGATCAAGGCGCTCGCAACCAGGCTCAGCCGCATGATGCGGACCGACTTGGGGTCTTCGGCCGCCCGGTACTGCCGCTCCAGCGCAGGGTCGTTGAAACGCAGCGACCACCGGTTCAGGGCAGGCTGCGACGCCATGGCTACAGGGCGCGCTGGATGATGATCTTCTGCACGTCGCTGGTGCCTTCGTAGATCTGGCACACGCGCACGTCGCGGTAGATGCGCTCGACGGGGAAGTCGCTGACGTAGCCGTAGCCGCCCAGCGTCTGGATCGCCGCGCTGCAGATGCGTTCAGCAGCCTCCGTGGCGAACAGCTTGGCCATCGCGGCTTCCTTCAGGCAGGGCACGCCCGCATCACGCAACGACGCCGCATGCCAGATCAGCTGGCGCGCCGCCTCGAGCTGGGTCGCACAGTCCGCGAGGCGAAAACCCACGGCCTGGTGGTTGAAGATCGCGGTGCCGAAACTCTGGCGCTCCTTGCTGTAGGCGAGCGCCACGTCGAAGGCGCTGCGCGCCATGCCGACCGCCTGCGCGGCGATGCCGATGCGACCGCCTTCCAGCGCCGACAGGGCGATCTTGTAGCCCTCGCCCTCTTCGCCCACGAGGTTCTCCGCCGGGATTCGGCAGTCGTCGAAGTTGATTTGCGCGGTGTCGCTGGAATGCTGGCCCAGCTTCTCCTCGAGCCGCGCCACGACGTAGCCGGGCGTGTCGGTCGGCACGAGGAAGGCGCTCATGCCCTTCTTGCCGGCGCCCTTGTCGGTGACCGCGATGACGACTGCCAGGTGGCCGTACTTGCCGCTGGTGATGAACTGCTTGACGCCGTTGATGACGTAGTGATCGCCGTCCTTGCGGGCGGTCGTCTTCAGGCCCGACGCGTCGCTGCCCACGTGCGGCTCGGTCAGGCAGAACACGCCGAGCATGTCGCCCGCGGCCAGTTGCGTGAGCCATTTCTTCTTCTGCGCCTCGTTGCCGTAGCGCATGAGGATCGCGTTGACGGGGCAGTTGGTCACGCTGATCGCGGTGCTGGTACCGCCGTCGCCAGCGGCGATTTCTTCCAGCACGAGGGCGAGCGTCAGGTAGTCGAGGCCCGCGCCGCCGTATTCCTCGGGCACGCAGATGCCGTAGGCGCCCAGTGCGGCGAGGCCGCGATGCGCTTCGTGCGGGAAGGTCTTGTCGCGGTCCCATTGCGGGGCGTTGGGCCACAGCTCGGCGCGCGCGAAGTCGCGCACGGCGTCGCGGATCATGGCCTGGTCTTGGGTGAGGGTCATCGTTTCACCAGCCGTCGAAGCGGCGCCCATCGTAGTTGAGGAAGGCACCCTTGTGCTTGCGCGTGAGCCCCGCGATGGTCTGGCGCATCGCCACCACGCTGCGCTCGACCTCCATGGGCGCGCCGCCGCCACCCATGTCGGTGTTCACCCAGCCCGGGCTCATCGCCACCATGATCGCATCGGGATAGTCGTGCTGCGCTGCGGCCACCGCCATGTTCAGCGCCGCCTTGCTCGCGCGGTACACCCAGCTGTAGCTGGAGGGTACGCCGCCGATGTAGCCCATCTCGCTGGAGAGAAAGACGAACTTGCCGTTGGCGGCGGCCACGAGCGGGGCCACCTGCGGGATCACCTGCATGGCGCCCCAGACGTTGGTGCGCATGACCCGGTCGAACACGTCCTGCGGCGGCGGCTGGGTCGCGTCGCCGCGCGACATGATGCCCGCGACATACAGGGCCACGTCGATCTTCTCGCCATCGAGCTGCCAACCGAGCGCGCTCACGCTGGCGGGGTCGGCCACGTCCAGCCGGACCGGCTCGGCGCCCACGCCCTCCAGCCGCTGCAGGCCGTCCACGTCGCGCGCGGTGGCGATGACGCGGTCCCAGTCCGAGCGGTACTGGCACACGAACTCGAAGCCGATGCCGCGCGACGCGCCGATGACGAGGACGTTCATGGCTGTCGAGGGTGGGCACGCGTGCCCACCCTACGCCGCTGGGTCGGACCGCGCAGGGTGGGCAGCTCCGCTGCCCACCAGCTCAGAGCAGCTCCAGCGCGACCGCCGTCGCTTCGCCACCACCAATGCACAGCGTGGCGACACCGCGTTTGCCACCGCGCGCCATCAGCGCGTGGATCAGCGTCACCATGATGCGCGCACCCGAAGCCCCGATGGGGTGGCCCAGCGCGCAGGCGCCGCCGTTCACGTTGACGATGTCGTGCGCGAGCTTGAGTTCCGCCATCAGGGCCATGGGCACAACGGCGAACGCCTCGTTCACTTCCCACAGGTCGACGTCAGCGACTTTCCAGCCGGTCTTCGCCAGCAGCTTCTGGGTGGCGCCCACCGGTGCGGTAGCGAACCATTCGGGCTCCTGCGCGTGCGTGGTGTGGGCGACGATGCGTGCCAGCGGCTTCACGCCCAGCCGCTTGGCGGTCGTCTCGGTCATCATCACCAGGGCGGCGGCGCCATCGTTGATCGACGAAGACGAAGCCGCGGTGATGGTTCCGTCCTTCTTGAAGGCGGGCTTGAGCTGCGGGATCTTGTCGAGCTTGACCTTGCCCGGGCCTTCGTCGATGGTCACCACCCGCTCGCCGCTGCGGTCCTTCACCGTCACGGGCGTGATCTCGGTGGCGAACGCACCGGACTCGGTGGCCTTCTTGGCGCGGGTGACCGAGGCCACGGCGAAGGCGTCCTGCTGTTCGCGCGTGAAGCTGTACTTGGCCGCGCAGTCCTCGCCGAACGTGCCCATGGATCGGCCCGGCTGGTAGGCGTCTTCCAGGCCGTCGAGCATCATGTGGTCGAAGATGCGGTCGTGGCCCATGCGGTAGCCGCCGCGCCCCTTCAGCAGCAGGTAGGGCGCGTTGGTCATGCTCTCCATGCCGCCGGCCACCATGATCTCGTGCGTGCCGGCCAGCAGCATGTCGTGCGCGAACATGGCCGCCTTCATTCCCGAGCCGCACATCTTGGACAGCGTGACCGCGCCGGTGCTCTTGGGCAGCCCGCCCTTGAACAGGGCCTGCCGCGCCGGGGCCTGGCCCTGGCCGGCCATCAGGCAGTTGCCGAAGATCACTTCCCCGACCGCGTCGGCAGGGATGCCGGCGCGCTCGACGGCCGCGCGGATGGCGGCGCCGCCGAGGTCGTGGGCGGCGAGGGATGCGAAGTCGCCCTGGAAACCGCCCATGGGGGTACGGGCGGCGCCGGCGATGACGATGGATTCAGCCATGATGTGCTCCTTGTTTCAAGCTGAGGGCAGGATGATCGGGCCGCGTTCCTCTTCGGCAATGCGGCGGATGTAGGTCTGGAATTCGGGGTCTTCGCCGCGCAGCAGCAGCGGCAGGGCGTTGTGGAAATCCTCGCGGCGGCACCATTCGCGCATGTAGTCGTCCCAGCTGTTCCAGCGGCGCCGCTCGGTCTCGCCCATGCGCGGCTTGTACGCGACCAGGTACGCGCGCTCGAACAGCGACATCAGCATGTCGAAGATGACCAGCATGCGCTCGGCCTGTTCGGTGGTTGGATTGGTCAGGGGCTCGTTGGTTCTGAGGTGCAGGTCGGGGTGCGCCAGCACGGTCTGCAGGAAGTCGTTGTACGCGTCCGCCAGCAGCTGGTACTGCGCTTCGTCCTCGTTGTCGCGTTCCTTGCGCTGCTCCCACATGAAGAACAGGATGGCCACCGGCAGGCCCAGCGCCGTGACGATGAAGCTGGCGACTTCCCAGAATTCCCGCCATGCCGGGCTCATCGCTGGGCCTCAGGCCGCGACCACCCGCGCGACGTTCTGTTCCGCCGACGAGAAAGGGTGGATGCGGCGCGCGAAGCGCTTCTCGCGCTCGTAGGGAAACACGTCGTGCACGTGGCCCGCCAGGATGCGCTCCTTGTGCGCCTGCCAGAACGCGGGGTCCAGCAGGTCGGCGTGGTGCTTCATGAAGACCTCGCGCACTTCGGCGTTGCCCAGCAGGAAGGGGCCGAAGGTTTCGGGAAACACGTCGCGCGGGCCCACCGAATACCAGGGCTCGCCGGACATTTCCTCTTCCTCGTTGCGCGGCGGCGGGACCTTGCGGAAGTTCACCTCGGTCAGGTACTCGATTTCGTCGTAGTCGTAGAACACGACCTTGCCGTTGCGCGTGACGCCGAAGTTCTTCCACAGCATGTCGCCCGGGAAGATGTTGGCCGCCACCATGTCCTTGATCGCGTTGCCGTACTCGACCACCGCGCGCTCGATCTGCTCGTGCGCGCCCGAGTCGAACGCCTCCTGCAGGTAGATGTTCAGCGGGATCATGCGGCGCTCGATGTACAGGTGCTTGATGATCACTTCTTCCAGCCCGTCGCCGTCGCGGTCGCCCACGTCGATCTGGCTCGGCGCAAACTTGCGGATCTCCTCGATCAGTTCTTCCTCGAAGCGGTCGCGCGCGAAGGCGACTTCACTGTACTCCAGCGTGTCGGCCATGCGGCCGACACGGTCATGCTGCTTCACCAGCAGGTACTTGCCCTGGATCTGCTCGCGCGTAGTGTCCTTCTGCGGCGGGTAGAACTCCTTGTCCTTGATCAGCTTGAAGACGAAAGGAAACGATGGCAGGTCGAATACCAGCATGACCATGCCCTTGATGCCGGGGGCGATGCGGAACTTGTCGCTGGAGTGTTTCAGGTGATACAGGAAGTCGCGGTAGAACAGCGTCTTGCCCTGCTTGGCCAGGCCCAGCGCGTTGTAGATCTCGGCGCGGGGCTTGCGCGGCATGAGCGAGCGCAGGAACTGCACGTAGGCGCTCGGGACTTCCATGTCGACCATGAAGTAGGCCCGCGCGAACGAGAACAGCATCTGCATCTCGTCCTCGCCGAACAGGCAGGCGTCGATCACCAGCTGGCCCGCCTTGTTGTGGAGGATGGGCAGAGCGAACGGCAGTTCGTTGAAGCCGTTGATGATCTTGCCGACCACGTAGGCGCCCTTGTTGCGGAAGAACAGGGACGAGAGCACCTGGATCTGGAAGTTGGCGCGCAGCTTCACGTTGTGCAGGCGCGAGCTGAACGCCTCGAGCACGAAGCGCGCGTCGCGATCCAGGTTGTCGAAGGGGCGCTGCAGCTGGAAGTTGTCGACCATGCGCACGATGTTCTCGTGCAGCGTCTCGCTGGTGGGGTAGTAGGCGCGGTAGGTCGGCGTGGCCGCCGGCTCCTCGTTTTCGATGTACTCGGTGCTCACCGCCGGCCGCACGAAGATGAAGTCGTTGTGGAAGTAGGTGCGGTGCAGGATCTTGGTGGTGACCGAGTTGAAGAAGGTCTCGGCCAGCTCGGGCTGGTGGTGGTCGATCAGGAGGCCGATGTAGTGCAGCTTGACCTGCTGCCACACCTCCATGGGCTGCTCGCCGGCCTTGAACTCCTTTTCCAGCCGCTGCGTGGCTTCCTTCACGCGCAGGTCGTAGAACTCGATGCGTTCGCGCTGCGCGCGCTGCTGGCCGTGCCAGTCGGCCGTCTCGAAGCGGTGCTTGGCTCGGGCCGACTCGGCACGAAACAGGCGGTAGTGCCGGTTGAAGCCGTCCATCATCGCCTTGGCGACGTCGTAGGCCAGGGGGGAGTCGAGGCGTTGCGGAAACACGGGCTACTTCCGGGCGTCGATGACGCCGGCCACCGCCGCCCGGTACAGGGGCTCGATCGCGTCGCTCGTGTTCACGTTCATGTGCAGGTCCTGCAGCAGGCCGTCGTGCACGCCGTACGCCCAGCCGTGCACCGTCACTTTCTGCCCCTGCGCCCAGGCGTCGACCATCACGGTGCTGACGCACACGTTGACCACCTGCTCGATCACGTTCAGGTCGACCAGCGCGTCGGCGCGCCGCTCGGGCGCGATGTTGTCGAGGATGCCGCGGTGGCGGTCGCGCACGTCCTGGATATGACGGATCCAGTTGTCGGCCAGCCCGATGCGCGCTCCGTGCAAAGCCGCCAGCACGCCGCCGCAGCCGTAGTGGCCCACCACCATGATGTGTTCGACCTTGAGCATCTCCACCGCGAACTGGATGGCCGACAGCGCGTTCAGGTCGGAGTGCACCACCACGTTGGCGACGTTGCGGTGCACGAACACCTCACCCGGCTCCAGCCCGGTGATCTGGTTGGCGGGCACCCGGCTGTCGGAGCAGCCGATCCACATGAACTTGGGCTTTTGCTGCTGGGTCAGGCTGGTGAAGAAGCCGGGCCGCGTGCGCTCCATCTCCGCGGCCCAGGCGCGGTTGTGGGTAAAGAGGTCCTGGATGTCGGGCATGGAGGCTATTCTGACCGACGGCGCCTCACATGGTCTCGGCGAACAGCTCCCGGCCGATCAGCATGCGGCGGATTTCCGAAGTGCCGGCGCCGATTTCGTACAGCTTGGCGTCGCGCCACAGGCGGCCCAGCGGGTATTCGTTGATGTAGCCGTTGCCGCCGAAGATCTGGATGCCTTCGCCCGCCATCCAGGTGGCCTTCTCGGCGCACCACAGGATCACCGACGCGCAGTCCTTGCGCACCTGCCGCACATGCCCGGCGCCCAGCAGGTCCAGGTTCTTGCCGACGGTGTAGCAGAAGGCGCGGCCCGCCTGCAGCACGGTGTACATGTCGGCCACCTTGCCCTGGATGAGCTGGAACTCGCCGATCGACTGGCCGAACTGCTTGCGGTCGTGGATGTAGGGCACCACGTTGTCCATCACGGCCTGCATGATGCCGATGGGGCCGGCGGCCAGCACGGCGCGCTCGTAGTCCAGGCCCGACATCAGCACCTTGGCGCCGCCGTTCAGCGTGCCCAGCACGTTGGCAGCCGGCATCTCGACGTTGTTGAACACCATCTCGCCCGTGTGGCTGCCGCGCATACCGAGCTTGTCGAGCTTCTGCGCGGTGGAAAAACCCTTCATGCCCTTTTCGACGATGAAGGCCGTGACGCCGCGCGCACCGAGTTCGGGCTCGGTCTTGGCATAGACCACCATGGTGTCGGCATCCGGCCCGTTGGTGATCCACATCTTGGTGCCGTTCAGCAGGTAGTAGCCACCCTTGTCCTCGGCCTTCAGCTTCATCGAGATCACGTCGCTGCCTGCGCCGGGCTCGCTCATGGCGAGCGCGCCCACGTGTTCGCCCGAGATCAGCTTGGGCAGGTACTTCTGTTTCTGCGCGTCGTTGCCGTTGCGCTTGAGCTGGTTGACGCACAGGTTGGAGTGCGCGCCGTACGACAGGCCGACGGAAGCGGACGCGCGCGAAATCTCCTCCATGGCGACCATGTGCGCCAGGTAACCCATGTTCGCGCCGCCGTACTCCTCGGGCACGGTGATGCCGAGCACGCCGAGCTCGCCCATCTTGCGCCACAGGTCCATCGGGAACCGGTCGCTGGCGTCGATCTCGGCGGCGCGCGGGGCGATCTCGGATTGCGCAAAGGCCTGTACCGTGTCGCGCAGCGCGTCGATGTCCTCGCCGAGCTGGAAGTCGAGTCCGGGGATCATTTGGCGTGTCTCCTAATGCTGGATGTCGTTGCGGCCGGTGACGGCCATGAGGGTGGCGCTCATCGTTGCGATGAGCTTCTCGCGCCCGCCGTCGATGGCGAAGGCGCGGCCGTCCGCCACGGTGATGGTGCGGCCCGGCTTGACGACCTGGCCCTCCATGCGGAAGCGTTCGCCCTTGGCCGGCGCCATCAGGTTGATCTTGTACTCGATGGTCAGCACCGCCGCATCGGCGTTCATCAGGCTGAAGGCGGCGTAGCCGCAGGCCGAGTCCATCGCCGCGGCCACCATGCCGGCGTGCAGGAAGCCGTGCTGCTGCGTGAGCGGCTTCGCCCAGGGCAGTTCGATGACCGCACGGCCCGGCTCGACGGCCGTGAGTTCGGCGCCGATGGTGCGCATCGCCTCCTGCCGCTCGAAACTGGCGCGCACGCGGGCCGCGAAGTCGGGGTCGGGTGGGGTGAACATGGGCCCGCCAGTCTAATTGACGTTTACGTAAACGTCAATCTGGCGGTCCCGCCTCACGCCGGCTTGCGTTCCGCCTTGCCGAGCAGCGCCCGGGCCTCTTTCTCGTGGGTCTTCACTTCTTCCAGGTTGGCCTGCAGCTCCGCCATCTGTTCTTCGAGCTGCTGGCGGTGCTCGGCCAGCACGGCGAGGAACTTGCGCAGCTGCGGCCCGGTGTCGCGCGGGCTGTCGTACATGTCGATGATGTCCTTGGCCTCGGTGAGCGACAGGCCCAGGCGCTTGGCGCGCAGCGTCAGCTTCAGCCGCGTGCGGTCGCGCGGGCTGTACACGCGGTTGCGCCCGCCCGGGCCGGACCGCTCGGGCTGCAAGAGGCCCATGTCTTCATAGAAGCGGATCGCCCGGGTGGTGAGGTCGAATTCGCGAGCCAGGTCGCTGATGGTGTACGTCGTGGAGGCCGGTGCCATGCGCCCGATTACATCTGACGTTTACGTTAACGTCAATGTCAGCCGGCCAGCGTGAAGCGGATGGTGGTGCCCTGGCCGGGCGCCGACTCGGCCCAGACGCGGCCGCGATGCCGCGACACGATGCGCCGCACCGTGGCCAGCCCGATGCCGGTGCCGGGAAACTCGGCCTCGGTGTGCAGGCGCTGGAAGGCGCTGAACAGCTTGCCCGCATAGGCCATCTCGAAGCCCACGCCGTTGTCGCGCACGAAATAGCTGCCATCGGCCTCGTCGCGGCCGACCTCGATGCAAGGCTCGGGTGCCTTGGATGTGAACTTCCACGCATTGCCCAGCAGGTTTTCCACCAGGATGCGCAGCAGCCGCGCGTCGCCCTGCACCAGCAGCCCATCGGCCACGTGCGTCGCCACACTCCGGCCCGGTTCGGCGGCCTGCAGTGCCTCCAGCGACTCGCGCGCCAGCGCCGCCAGGTCCACCGTCTCGGGATGCAGCGGCTCGCGCGCCACGCGCGACAGGCCCAGCAGCGCTTCGATCAGCTGCTCCATCCGGCCGACACCGGCCTGGATGCGCGACAAGTAGTGCTGCACCTTGGCGTCGGGGTGGCTCTCGAGCCTGCCGGCCAAGGCGCGGCTGAAACCGTCGATGGCGCCCAGCGGCGAGCGCAGGTCGTGCGACACCGAGTACGAGAAAGCCTCCAGCTCCGCGTTGGACGTGCGCAGCGCCTCCTCGATGGCCTTCAGCTCAGTGATGTCGGAGTCGATGCCGACCCAGAACGCCACCTCGCCGTTCTCGTCGAACACCGGCGCGCCCTTGTACGACATGGTGTGGTAGCTGCCGTCGCGCGCGCGCAGCCGCCGGATGCCGGTGAAGGTGGAGAGCGTGTCGCGCGAGCGCCGCCAGTTGGCGCTGACGGCCGCGCGGTCGTCGGGGTGGATCGCGCCCAGGCCGCTCCTGCCGATCCAGTCGGCTTCGGTGCCGCCGACCAGGTCATACCACGCGCGGTTGAGGAAGGTGAGCTGGGTGCCCGATGCGTCGGTGTTCCACACCACTTCCGGCGCCTGCTCGGCCAGGGTGCGATAGAGCCGCCCCTGCCGCACCAGTTCGGCCGTGCGTTGCGCGATGCGCGCTTCCAGCCCCGCGTTGAGCTCGTGGACCTGGCCGAACAGCCGCGCGTTCTCGATGGCGATGGATGCCAGCTGCGCGAGCTCGATGGCAACGTACTCGTCGCGGTCGCTGAAGCTGCCCTGGTACTTGTCGGCCAGCTCCAGCTCGCCGATGGCCTCGTCGCGGCCGTTCACCAGCGGGACGATGAGCCGTGCCTCCGTCTTGGCGGGGTGCTCGCCGGCGGGGTAGCGCTCGGACGCCGAACGCGTCCAGTACGGCCCCGTCGCGTCGCCGTCCGCCGCCACCAGCCGGATCGCGGCATAGTGCGCACCGATCACGCGGCGCGACTGGTCGGCCACCTCCTGCAGGGTGCGTCCGAGCGCCTGGTTGCGCGTGATCGCCTGCGCGGCTTCGGCCGTGCGCTGCAGCATGGCGCTGAACTCGCGCAGGTGCTGCAGCAGGTTGGCCTCGGCCCGTTCCAGCGCGGTGACGTCGGTGAACACCAGCAGGCCGCCGGCGACGCCGTTCACGTCATGCAGGGGACAGTAGTTGCAGCGCAGCAGGCGCCCCTGCGGCACCAGCCGGTTGCGCACCTGCACCAGCATGTCGCCCTCTTCGCCGTGCATGGCGCGTGCCAGCGGGGTCTGCTCGCCCGGGTACAGCGCTTCGGTGCCCGGCTGGTACAGCCCGAAGGCGGCCACCCAGTCGACCGGCGGGGCGCCCGCGCCTTCCACCGGGAACAGGTTGGCGGCGGCGCGATTGGTCATGAGGAAGCGGCCGTTGCGGTCCACCGCGATCACGCCTTCCTGCATGCTGTTCATCACCGTGTCGAGCACGGCGTAGGCGCTGCGGCTGCGGCCCAGCTCCGACTCCAGCTCGTGCTGCCTGCGTTGCAGCGACTCGGCCATCAGGTTGAAGGCGGAGCCGATGCGCGCGAACTCGCCGCGCGCAGGGCGCCCCAGCAGCGGCACCCGCGCATCGAGCTGGCCACCCTCGATGCGGTGCACGGCGCCCAGGATCTGCCGCGTGGGCTTGACGACGAAGCGCCGGCCGTACCAGGCCGCGAGCGCGAGGCCGGACAGCAGGGCGAGCAGCGTCGCGGCGAAGAAGCCGCTGCCCAGGGCAAAGTGCGCCCAGGCGGACACCGCCGCGACCGGTGCGGTTGCCGCCAGCACCAGCACCGCCAGGCGTCCCTGCAGGCTCAGTCTGGATTGCAATGGGCTCCCTGCCTTTCCGGCCGCCAGTGTAGGGCCTCGCTCACCAGGGCGGCAGGGGTTCGTCCTTGAGCTGGCCGCGCAGGTGTTCGTAGTCCGGGACCACGGTCGCGACGGTTTCCCAGAAGCGCGGGCTGTGGTCCATCACGCGCAGGTGGCTGAGTTCGTGGGCAACCACGTAGTCGATCACCGCCATGCGGAAGTGCACCAGCCGCCAGTTCAGGCGGATGGCGCCGTTGCGCTGCGCGGTGCCCCAGAGCGTGCCGGCGCTGCTGAGGGACAGCCGGGTCCAGCGCACGCCGAGCTGCGGCGCAAAGTGGTCGAGCCGTTCGGTGAAGATGCGCCGCGCCTGGCGCATCAGCCAGGCCTGCACCACGTCGCGCACCTGCTGCGGCTGCGCGGTATGCGGCAGGCCGACGTGCAGCGTGCAGCGCGGCACGCCGGGCAGCGCCTGGGCATCGGTGTTGAGCATGGCGCCCGCCTCGCTGAAGGCATGGCGCGGGTCGAGCACGACGATCACGTCTTCGCCCAGGAAGGGGAAAGACGCGCCGTCACGCCATTCGATGCGGGCGGCCTCGATGCGTTCACCGCGCTCGCGCGCCTGCGAGAGCTTGTTGGTGATCCAGCGCGACTTCTTCTTCACCGCATCGTCCACTTCGGCCAGCGGCACCCAGCGCGGCGCGCTCACCGTCAGGCCCTCGGGGCCGACCACGAAGCCGATGGTGCGCCGCTTCACGCGGCGGAAGTGGTAGCCCACCAGCACCTTGCCGAGCACGGCTTCGCGGTTGGCTTGCGGGTGGCGGAAGCCTTGCGGGGCCACCGCATCGTCCAGCGCCAGCGCGGGGCGCGGGTCGGGCGGCAAGGGCGGCACTGGTTTCGGCTCGTCGAACAGGTCGAGCAGGAGCTGGAACGGTGACCGCATGGCCTAGGGCCTGCAAACGCTGTTTATGGCGATGCGCTGCTCGCCAAAAAGGCCATGGGGTAGGCGCGAGTCCGCAGTCGGAGTGACCTCCGACAAGGACTCGGAACACCCCCCATGGGCTTTTTGGCCGCAGCCCGCGCGCGGGCACGCGCCAAAAACCGCGCCAGGCGTTGTTCCACTCCTAGCCAAGGCGTAAAGCCTTGGCGTCGTCCTGCGCCTAGCCTGGCGCGGTTTTTGGCGCGTGCGCATCGTCATAAACAGCGTTTGCAGGCCCTCAGTTTACGGCCTCGTCGCGGTAAGCCTCGGGGTCGAGCCGGTGCATCTCGGACTCGATCCACGCCTCCACCTCGCGCAGCAGGTCGTCGGGGTCCCGGCCCTGGCTGGGGATGGCCTTGCCGATCGACACGTCGACGATGCCGGGGCGCTTGACCAGGGCCTTGCGTGGCCAGCACCGGGCCGAGCTGACGGCTATGGGGATCACCGGCGCGCCGGTTTCCACCGCGAGCCGCGTGCCGCCGTGCTTGTACATGCCCTTCTTGCCGCGCGGGATGCGCGTGCCTTCGGGGAAGATGATGATCCAGATGCCCTGCGCCAGCAGCAACTTGCCCTGCGCGACCACCTTGGAGAAAGCCTGCGCGCGCTGGCTGCGGTCGATGTGGATCATGTCGAGCCGGCCCATGGCCCAGCCGAAGAAGGGCACGTACAGCAGTTCCTTCTTGAAGACATAGGCCAGCGGGTGCGGCATGAGCACCGGCATCAGGAAGGTCTCGAGCGTGGACTGGTGCTTGACCAGCAGGATGGCCGGGCTGGTGGCGCCCTGCGGCAGGTTTTCCATGCCGCTCACTCGCCAGTCGACCCCGCAGATGACGCGCAGTCCGTGCATCGCCCAGCTGAGCCACATCTGCGCCATGCGGTATAGCGGCACGCCGCGCACGCGGATGGAAGCCACCACCATGATGATGCCCCAGGGGATCACCGTGACGATCATCCACAGCAGGTGGACGATGGAGCGCGCGAGCGCCACCATGTCCGGCTCAGGCAGCCTTGGCCGGCACGGGCCGGGTGACCAGCCAGTCCGCAAACGCGGCCAGGTCTTCATGGACCATCGTGGCGGGCGGAAAACCCTCGGGCAGCGGCTGGCCGCGCAACGCAGCGCCCTTGCCGGTCAGCACCAGGTGCGGCGGGCAACCCGCCGCTGCGCCCGCCTGCAGGTCGCGGATGGTGTCGCCCACCACCGGCACCGCCTTCAGGTCGACGCCGAAGCGCTCGCCGATCTGCTCGAACAGCCCCGGCAGGGGCTTGCGGCACTGGCAGCCTTCGTCGGGGCTGTGCGGGCAATAGAAGACGGCGTCGATGCGCCCGCCGACGGTAGCCAGCGCCTTGTGCATCTTGGTGTGGATGGCGTTGAGCGACGCCACGTCGAACAGGCCGCGGCCCAGCCCCGACTGGTTGGAGGCGACGGCCACGTGCCAGCCCGCGTGGTTGAGCCGCGCGATGGCTTCCAGCGCGCCGGGCAGCGGCTGCCACTCGTCGGGCGACTTGATGAACTCGTCGCTGTCGACGTTGATGGTGCCGTCGCGGTCGAGGATGACTAGCTTCATCATCCCAGCTTAACTCGCCAGCCTCGACAAGTCAGCCACCCGGTTCATCGCCTGGTGCAGGGTGGCCAGCAATCCCAGCCGGTTCAGGCGCAAGTCGGCTTCTTCGGCATTCACCATCACGCCGTCGAAGAATGCGTCGACCGGCTGGCGCAGCGCGGCCAGCGTCTGCAGCGAGCCGGTGTAGTCGCCGGCCTCGAACTGCGCCTGCGCCCTGGGCGCGACTTGCTGCGTGGCGGCGTACAGCGCCTTCTCGGCGTCTTCCTTCAAGAGCGGCTCGCTCACGTGCGCGTCGGCCCGCTCGGCCTTCTTCAGGATGTTGCCGATGCGCTTGTTGGCCGCGGCCAGTGCTGCCGCCTCGGGCAGCGCCGCGAAAGCGCGCACGGCGGCCAGCCGCTTGGCGACGTCGCCCAGGCGCTGCGGCCGCAGGGCCAGCACGGCGTCGACTTCCTGCGCGCTGTAGCCCTGCTCGCGCAGCAGGCCGGCGAGGCGGTCGTAGACGAAGTCGGCCAGCAGCTGCGCCGTGTTGGCGGGTGCCTGCGCGAACAGGCCCAGCGCCTCGGTGACCAGCTCGTCGAGCTTGAGCGGCAGGTCCTTTTCCATCAGCATGCGCACGATGCCCAATGCGTGTCGGCGCAATGCGAACGGGTCCTTGTCGCCGCTGGGCAGCTGGCCGATGGCGAACAGGCCCGCCAGCGTCTCCAGCTTGTCGGCCAGCGCGACCACCACGCCCACGTCGTTGCGCGGCAAGGTGTCGCCGGCAAAGCGCGGGCGGTAGTGGTCCTCGATGGCCTGCGCAACGTCGTCGCCCAGCTGGTCGTGGCGCGCGTAGTACGCACCCATGATGCCCTGCAGCTCGGGGAACTCGCCCACCATGTCGGTCAGCAGGTCGGCCTTGGCCAGGCGCGCGGCGCGGTCGGCGTTCTGTGCCAGCGAGTCGCTTCCCAGCTGCGCGCCGATCACTTTCGCGATGGCGCGCACGCGCTCCACGCGCTCGCCCTGGGTGCCGAGCTTGTTGTGGTACACGACCTTGGCCAGCCCGCCCACGCGAGACTCCAGCGTCTTCTTGCGGTCCTGGTCGAAGAAGAACTTGGCGTCAGCCAGCCGCGGGCGCACCACGCGCTCGTTGCCGCCGGTCACGGCCGATGCGTCCGCCGGCCGGATGTTGCTGACCACCAGGAAGCGGTTCGACAGCTTGCCGCCGGCGTCCAGCAGCGGGAAGTATTTCTGGTTGGCCTTCATCGTGAGGATCAGGCATTCCTGCGGCACCTCGAGGAATTCCTTCTCGAATTCGCAGGCCAGCACGTTGGGGCGCTCAACCAGCGCGGTCACTTCGTCGAGCAGTGCGTCGTCTTCGACCGGCCGCGCGCCGCCGCCGATGCGCTCGGCCGCTGCGGCGAGCTGGCGCGCGATCTCGGCGCGCCGAGCTTCGAAGCTGGCGATCACCGCGCCTTCGGTCTCCAGGGTGGCCGCATAGCTGTCTGCGTCCGCCAGCGTGACAACCGGGTTGGCTGCCTCGAAGCGATGGCCCTGCGTGGTGCGGCCGGCCTTCAGGCCGAGCGCCTCCACTGGCACCACGTCGGCGCCGTGCAGCGCCACCAGCGAGTGCGCGGGCCGCACGAACTTGACGTCGGTCCAGCCATCGGCCAGCTGGTAGGTCATGACCTTGGGGATGGGCAGCTTCGCGATGCTGTCTTCCAGCGCCTTCTGCAGGCCCTCGGCCAGGCTTGCGCCCTTGGCGGTGCTGTCGAAGAACAGCGCCTCGGCCTTGCCGTCCATGGCCCGCCGCAGTTGCGGCACGGCCGATGCGTCGGCTCCCAGCGACTGCAACTTCTTCAGCAGCGCGGGGGATGCGTTGCCCGACGCATCGAGCCCCACGCTCACCGGCATCAGCTTCTGCGACACGGCCTTGTCGGGGGCCTGCGTGGCGATGCTGGTGATGTGCGCGGCCAGCCTGCGCGGCGAGGCGAAGGGCGCGAGCCGCGAGCCCGCACCCGCCAGGCCCTGGGCCTTCAACTGCTCCAGCAGCGCATGGCCGAATGCCTCGCCCAGCTTCTTCAGCGCCTTGGGCGGCAGTTCCTCGACGAACAGCTCGACCAGCAGGTTCTTTTCGTTCGCCATCGCTTCAGGCCGCCTTCTTCTGCATGCCGGCCACCCACTCGCGCGGCGCCATCGGGAAACCCAGCCGCTCGCGGCTGTCGTAGTAGCTCTGCGCGACGCTGCGCGCGAGGTTGCGGATGCGGCCGATGTAGGCCGCGCGCTCGGTCACGCTGATCGCGCCGCGCGCGTCCAGCAGGTTGAAGGTGTGGGCCGCCTTCAGCACCTGCTCGTAGGCCGGCAGCGCGAGCTGCTGTTCCATCAGGTGCTTCGCCTGCTTCTCGTGCGCCCCGAAAGCGGTGAACAGGAAGTCGGCGTCGCTGTGCTCGAAGTTGTACGTGGACTGCTCCACCTCGTTCTGGTGGTAGACGTCGCGGTACGTGAGGCCTTCGGTCCACTCCAGGTCGAACACGTTGTCCACGCCCTGCAGGTACATGGCCAGGCGCTCCAGGCCGTAGGTGATCTCGCCGGTGATCGGCTTGCAGTCGATGCCGCCCACCTGCTGGAAATAGGTGAACTGCGTGACCTCCATGCCGTTCAGCCAGACCTCCCAGCCGAGGCCCCAGGCGCCCAGCGTGGGGTTCTCCCAGTCGTCCTCGACGAAACGGATGTCGTTTTTCTTCAGGTCGAAGCCCAGCGCCTGCAGCGAGCCGAGGTACAGCTCCAGGATGTCGGCAGGCGCCGGCTTCAGCACCACCTGGTACTGGTAGTAATGCTGCAAGCGGTTGGGGTTCTCGCCGTAGCGGCCGTCCTTGGGGCGGCGGCTCGGCTGCACGTAAGCGGCTTTCCACGGCTCGGGGCCGAGCGCGCGCAGGAAGGTGGCGGTGTGCGAGGTGCCCGCGCCGACTTCCATGTCGTAGGGCTGCAGCAGCGCGCAGCCCTGGGCGTCCCAGTACGACTGCAACTTCAGGATGATCTGTTGGAACGTGAGCATGACACCCAAACCGGCGTAAACCCTTGATTTTACGGGCTGCGTTCGCCCTTACCCTTGCGCGCAGATGAGCACACAGCAACTGGTGTTGAGCCTGGTGCTGGCGACCATGGTGTTTTCGGTGGCGCTGGAACTGAAGGTGGACGACTTCCGGCGCGTCGCGCGCTCGCCGCGCAGCGTGGTGTGCGGGCTCATCCCGCAGTTCCTGCTGCTGCCGGTGGGCACCTGGCTGGCCACCCTGTCGCTGGACCTGCCGCCCAATGTGGAAGCCGCGATGATCCTCGTTGCATGCTGCCCCGGCGGGTCGCTCTCCAACGTGGTCACGCACTTCGGGCGCGGCAATACCGCGCTGTCGGTCAGCATCTCGGCGGTCGCGAGCCTGATCGCGTTGTTTGCCACCCCGTTCAACTTCAGCTGGATGGTGGCGAGCAACCCCGCCACGGCCGGCTGGCTGCGCACCCTGGCGATCGATCCGTCGGATATCTGGAAGAGCCTGCTGTTCCTGCTGGCCGTTCCCATGTCGCTGGGCCTCGCCGTGGGTTGGCGCTGGCCGGCGCTCACCGCGCGAATCCGCAAGCCCCTGGCCAACTTCTCCCTCTTCGCATTGTTCGCCTTCATCGTGCTCGGACTGGTCCGCGAGCGGCAGTTGCTGACGCTGGGGCTGCTGCCGACGCTGGGCCTGGTGGTGCTGCACAACGCGAGCGGGCTCGCCTTCGGCTGGCTGGCCGCGATGGCCATGCGGGTGGACGAGCGCGACCGCCGCGCCGTCATGATCGAAGGCGGCATGCAGAATTCCGGGCTGGCGCTGGGCATCATCGGCGTGCAGTTCGCCAGCGACCTCGGCATGGTGGTGATCGCCAGCCTGTGGGGCATCTGGCACATCGTGAGCGGCATGTCGCTCGCATTCCACTGGAGGCGCAAGGATGCTCGACTGGCTGATTGAGGGCGGCACCGTGGCCGACGGGACCGGGCGCGCGCCGCGCACGGCCGACATCGCCGTGAAGGACGGCGTGGTAGTCGAGGTCAGCGAGAAGCCGCTGCGCGCCGCGGCACGCCAAACGCTGGCGGCCGGCGGCACCTGGGTGGTGCCGGGCTTCGTCGACATCCACACGCACTACGACGGCCAGGCCACGTGGGACGACACCTTCTCGCCGAGCATAGGCCATGGCGTCACCACGCTGGTCATGGGCAACTGCGGGGTGGGCTTCGCGCCGGTGCGGACCGGCCACGAAGACGGGCTCGTCAAGCTGATGGAAGGCGTCGAAGACATCCCCGGCGCGGCCCTGCACGAAGGCATCCGCTGGGGCTGGGAGAGCTTTCCGCAGTACATGGACGCGCTGGAGCGCACGCCGCGCGCGCTCGACTACCTGGTGCAGGTACCGCACGACCCGCTGCGCATGTACGTGATGGGCGAACGCGCGGTGGCGGGTGAGCCGGCGACTGCGCAGGACATCCTTGCCATGCGCACGCTCCTGCACGAAGCGCTGGCTGCGGGTGCGGCCGGCTTCAGCACGGGGCGCACCGACAACCATCGCACCTCGGAAGGCCGCGAGACGCCGGCCTCCGAAGCGGGCGCGGCCGAACTCACAGGCCTGGCGCAGGCCTTCGAAGGCCTGTCGCACGGCGTGGTGCAGGTGGTGAGTGACTTCGACCTGCTGCGCGACCCCGCTCGTTTCGACGCCGAATTCGACCTGGTGGAAGCGCTCGCGCGCTCCAGCGGCCGCCCGCTGTCGATGACCTGGCTGCAGCGCGACCCCGGCGGCGAGCAGTACAAGGCAATCCAGGCGCGCACCGAAGCGGCGGTGGCGCAAGGGTTGCCGCTGTACCTGCAGGCCGCGGCGCGCGGCATCGGCGTGATCACCGGGCTCGATGCCAGCTTCCACCCCTTCATGGGATTTCCGGGCTACAAGGAGGTGGCGCACCTGCCGTTGCCGCAGCGCGCCGCCGCGCTGCGCGAGCCGGAACGCCGCGCGCGCATCCTGGCGCAGCAGTCGGAGCACCTCGCCGGCGACGGCAGCGCCGTGCCGCCGCTGGTCGACCTGCTGCTGGCACGCATCGACCTGATCAGCGCGCGCATGTTCGCACTGGAAGAAGTCCCCGACTACGAACCGCCGGTGACGCACAGCTTCTACGTGCGCGCCAAGCAGGCCGGCACCACGCCGTTGGCCGCGATCTACGACCACCTGGCCGCAGGCGACGGCAGCGCGCTCATCTACTTCCCGATCTTCAACTACAACGACGGCTCGCTCGCCACGTTGCAGAAGATGCTGGAACACCCGAACGCGCTGTTCGCGCTGGGCGACGCCGGCGCGCACGTGGGTACGGTGTGCGACGCGAGCTTCTCGACCTTCCTGCTGACCCACTGGGTGCGCGGGCGCGGCGTGTTCACGCTGGAGCGCGCAGTGGAGATGCTGTCGCAGCGCAATGCGCGCTACCTCGGCTTGCGCGACCGCGGCACGCTGGCGCCGGGCCAGCGCGCCGATATCAACGTGGTCGACCCGCAGCGCCTGGCGCTCGGCCGGCCGCACCTGGTGGCCGACCTGCCGGCCGGCGGCAAGCGCTTCGTGCAGCACGCCGACGGCTACGTTGGCACCTGGGTGGCCGGCGAAGCGGTGGTGCGCGACGGCGCGGTCACGGCCTCACGTCCCGGCCGGCTCGTGCGCATGCGCTGAGCGCCGCGCGTGCCATGCGAAGGCCACAGGGACCAGCGCGACCAGCAGCCAGAAGGGCCACAGGCCGAGGCGCGACACCCACCAGGCAAACGGCGTGAGGCCGCGGCCGCCCTGCACTTCGCCGCTGAGCACGCCGCGTGTGTGGCGCTGCAGCGAATGCGTGACTCGCCCCGCGCGGTCGATCACCACCGTGGCGCCGGTGTTGGTGGCGCGCAGCATCGGCCGCGCGAATTCCAGCGCGCGCATGCGGCTTGCGTGCAGGTGCTGGTCGATCGCGACGGTGTTGCCGAACCAGCCGATGTTGCTGACGTTGACGAACACCGTGGGCGCCGTTGCCTCGTCGGCGAAGCGCGCGGCGAGCTCTTCGCCGAACAGGTCTTCGTAGCAGATGTTGGGCGCGAAGCGCTCGCCGTGGAACTCGAACGAGCGCTGCCCCACGCCGCCGCGGTCGAAGTCGCCCAGCGGGATGTTCATCATGCGCGTGAACCACTTGAACAGCGGCGGGATGAATTCGCCGAACGGCACCAGGTGGTGCTTGTCGTAGCGGTAGGCCACTTTCATGCCCGGGCCGAAGCCCAGCACCGAGTTGGTGTAGCCCTGGTCCATGCTGCCCAGCGGGATGCCGACCAGCGCGGCCTGCTGCCCCGTGCGAAAGCGCGTGGAGATGTCGTCGAGGTAACCGTCGGGCAACTGCCGCGGCAGCACGGGAATGGCGGTTTCGGGCGCGACGACCAGGGCGGCCGTCGCCGCCGCCAGCTGCTCGCGATGCCAGCCGAGGGCGAACGGCACGCCGGTACGCTCGCCGAATTTCTCGTCCTGCGGGATGTTGCCCTGCAGGAGCTGCACCGTCAGGGGTGGCCCCCCGGGCGGCGGGTCGCTGCGCAGGGTGGCGACGTTGCATGCGGCCAGCAGGCCCAGGGCCGCTCCTACCGCGGCCCAGCGCGGCCCGGCGACGGTCTTGCCGCTGGTGAGTGCCACGAGCTCCCAGGCAAGCGCAGCCGAGACGAAGCCGATGCCATACACGCCAACCCAGGGGGCCAGCGGCGCCAGCGGGCCGTCCACATGGGCATAGCCACCGGCGCCCCACGGGAAGCCGGTGAATATCGTGCCGCGTGCCAGCTCGGCCGCCAGCCACAAGGCGGCGAACAGCAGCGAGTTCCAGGCCGAACCGGGCCGCGAGAGACGTGTGCAGGCTCCGCAGGCCAGCGCGTAGTACAGGCCGAGCGCAGCGGCCAGCAGGCCGACGGCCGCCACCGCCAGCGGCGCGGGCAGCCCGCCGTACACGTGCATCGAGATGAAGAGCCACCAGAAGGTGCCGGCCAGCCATGCGAGCGCAAACACCCAGCCCAGCGCGGCCGCGCTGAGCGGCGCGCGCTCGCGCTGCAGCAGCGCCGCCAGCAGCGCCAGCGACGCAAGCTGCAGCCACCATTGCGGCTGGCCGTTCCAGGGCGCTGCGATGGCGGCGGCCTGCGCCAGCCCGGCGGCAAGGGAGACGGCGAACGGCGCGAGCCGGCGCATCAGGCCTTTTCTTCGAGCGCTGCGGGTGACACCTTGAACCAGCGGACCGCGCCGCCCTTGGTATGCAGCACCACGAACCGGAGGCCGCCCAGCAGGTGCTGCTCGCCGCGCTTGGGCACGTGGCCCATCTCGTGCGCGATCAGCCCGCCGATGGTGTCGAATGCCTGGTCGCCGTCGGACGCGGTGATCGCGACGCCGAACGCTTCGTTGACGCGCTCGATGGAGGTGTCGCCGCCCACCCGGTACGTGCGGTCGGCCAGGCCGAAGATGTCGCCTTCATCCTCTTCGATGTCGAACTCGTCCTCGATTTCGCCGACGATCTGCTCGAGCACGTCTTCGATGGTGATGAGGCCGGCCACCCGGCCGAACTCGTCGATGACCACGGCCAGGTGGTTGCGGTTGCCGCGGAACTCGCGCAGCAGGTCGTTGAGCCCCTTGGTCTCCGGCACGAACACTGCCGGGCGCAACAGCGCGCGCAGGTTGAGCTCGGGCGCCCGCTGCAGCTTCAGCAGGTCCTTGGCCAGCAGGATGCCGATGATGTTCTCGCGGTCGCCCTCATAGACCGGAAAGCGCGAGTGGGCGGTGTCGATGACGACGTTCAGGATGTCGTCGAACGGCGCATCGATGCTGATCATGTCCATGCGCGGCGCCGCCACCATCACGTCGCCGGCCGTCTGGTCCGCCATGCGGATCACGCCTTCGAGCATGACCCGCGACTCGGTCGCGATGACCTCGTTGTTCTCGGCGTCCGCCAGCGTTTCGATCAGCTCGGCCGTGGAGTCCGGGCCGGAGTGGATGAATTCGGCGACTTTCTGCAGGAAGGTACGCTTGTCCTGCTTCTCGTGCGCGGATCGCGCAGGGTGGGGGTCTGACACAGCCGGCAAGGGGCGGTAGTGGGGGGACCGATAGGATACCCCCTAATCCCGCAGCGGCCTAAAGGTCAGCCGCCCGAGCGGTGGCGGGCGTCGCGCACGCCCCGGCGAATCTCCTGCAGGCCCGCCAGGAAGCCCAGGAAGTTCATCGCCTGCACCTTCAGCCGGTAGTCGGTCTGGGCGAACTGCTCTTCGACGAGTTCGCTCATGCGCGTATCGAGCGTGGCGGGCGGCAGCCGCAGGTACGCGTCGGTCTCGCCGCCGGCGCGCTCGAGGCGCGCGCCCGCCTTGCGCGCGATCTTGAGCATCGCGGTGTTCTCCGACAGGGCGTGGATGAACAGCATCTCGACCCCGTCGTTGCGCGCATGCATGACGGCACGGTCGAAGAGGCGGGTGCCGTAGCCGCGGCCGCGCGCCTTGCGCAGCACCGACACGCCGAACTCGGCGCACAGCGGCGCGTTGGCTTCTTCCATGTAGGCGAGGTGCGCCACGGCCAGCAGCTCGAGCTTGCGGTTGTAGATGCCGAAGATCTCGTCGCGGTCGAAGTCGAGCTGGTCGACGTAGCGGCGGATCTGCGCGTCGCTGGCGGCGTAGCCGAAGCGCAGGTAGCGGTCGTGCTCCTCCAGCGCGGCCAGGTGGGCAGCGATGCGCTCGCGGTGGCCGGGGCCCAGCGAGCGGATCGGGACGATCACCTGCTCGTACTTGGGGTCTGGCGTCGTCGGTGCAGCGGTCGGATCGGACATGGACACAATTTAAGGGTTTTCCCTTGATGGGGAAGCCCAAACACGCAAATGAACGTGGGCAGGGAGTTCTACCTAGGCGTTTTCCTACGCTCTAATCGCGAAGTATGTACTTGACAAACCCTTATATTCGCAGTCGGGGGGCGCTTCATCGCGTTGCCGTTGCGTTCCTAATACACCAAAACCGGGTGTGCTGGATCAAAAACCATGTGTTAATTGCCTGATGGTGGTTTGTGTTGTACATTCGGCACACGCCGGGGGGAGTCGTGACTGGGCGTTTCTGAAATGGTTTTATGCCAATCGACTTGTATGCTCAGGTAACGGACATCAATGGGCCGCAACTCATTTATTTGAGTGACAGCCTGTACACATTGATCAGGATGGCTTACCCGCAAAAGTTCGCCGAGTTTGTGACCGTGATATCCGGAGCCAACCGGTTGGGAGTTCCGTCGTACGTTTATCGTGGGGTGAAACGACCTCTGTTGGAAGACGTCCCTGGTGGCCCCCACCTGACTGATGGCAAGAATATTGTTGCACTCTCCTGCGGAATCAACTGGATTCCGAGGTACAACAACGAGGTTAACGCGGTGGACATCTTTCCTTCGTCGGGAAAGGTGTTTTTTGCGCTGGTGAAACTGGTGCAAGACAGCCGGTATCACGGCGAACTGCGTTGGTGGGGCTATTGGCCCGAGGACCGAAATCGACCTGGCGCTCCAGATGATCATGCCAATCGTTTCGAGAGCCAGATATGGCAAGTGCAACATCAATGAACCGGAGATCGATCATGACAACTGTACGGGATTCGAGTGGAATCCTAAGGCCAGACGAACTGAAGGCGATTCAGTCTTCAGTTGATGCTCAGTACCAGGGCTATGACTACTCATTCCGTCCGGCTGCCCGATTCGATCGGGATATGGACGTCATCCGCGTTATCGTGGAGGACGTCCCCTTCCTGGAGTATCGTTTTACCGAGCTGCTCACCGTCTACGTGCCTACCAACCTTGACGGCCGGGGCGAGGATGGCAATGAGGTTCTGAATCGACCTATTGGTTTTGCGCTCAAGGGAGTAGCCGCATCCGACTCGATCGAGGACGCCGAGAAGCTGACTAAATACTTGGACACTCTTGCGCAAAAAGAGGACAACCTGTTCGTGCGCACGTACATCCAACGGCTCTTGGAACCCATGGCGAAGAACGTTGACTTTGAGCCGGCCGAAGCAGCCGACACCGCTCACTAAATTCAGGGCACTTGCCCTGATCGTGACCGGCCCTTGGGGCCGGTTTTCTTTTGTGCTGGTTCGGCTGGCGCGATTGGTGGCTTGTGCGGTTTCGGAGGCGTGTTCAGCATCCGCCGTAGAACGTCGTCCGGCTTGGGGGGATTGACGATTGACATTCTTTTAGTGTAGCCCGGTGCCGAAGTTATCCACCACTTCTAAACACGCTATAAACACAGTCCGAGTATTACTGTATAAGCTGTATCAGCCCCTGATGGCCTCGGCTGTTGCGCAGACTCAGGACTCCGGATACATTACGGGGATGGAAACGAACCTGAACCCCGACCAGATTCTTGCCCAGGCTGAGGCTACGGCGAGGGATGCTGCTGCGGCGGCAGCTTCGCTCGACCGTGAATGTGACGAGCTGGAGGCTGCGCTCAAGCAGAAGCGAGCGACAGCGCAAAAGCTGCGTGAAGTGGCTGAGCGGTTCGGCGTTTCCACTCCGTCGCTCGCAGTGGTCGTGATGCCCTCAATTGCGACGGTGACAGAGGGCGCAACCGCAAGTGCAGCCGTAACCGGAGAGCGACAGAGCCGCTCCGTCACAACCGGATCGGCCGAGCCTGACATTCAGGCCGTGCTGCGCTCATCTGGACCTCTAGGCCCGAGCGAATTGCAGCGACTGATCACTGAACGTTTTGGCCGTAGGTGGAGCATGACGACGATCTTCCACCAGCTCAAGAAGGGGAAGGAAAGCGGCAAGTACCAGAACGAGGCCGGCAAGTGGCTGATGCCCGAGGAAGAGCTGGCGTGACTCAAAAAGGCGAAGGCCCCGGTGCTGGACACACCGAGGCCCTCATTTTTCAAACCCCCCGGTCGGAAGCCGGAAACCATAGGCCGCAATGAAGCGCGGTCAAGGAGGGCTCGGATGTGGCTACAACCCGCATGATCCGGAGATAGCTCGAGGGTAATAGCCGCAAGGACGCATTTCGTCCCTGCGGCTATTCTCCGTCAAATCCCCCAGAAATTCAACTTTCGATGCACTCAGGGGTGCAGGGGATCGCTCGGCCTCCTTAGCTCCGCCAAGTAAGGGCGGATAGGATGGGCGACAGAAAACGGGCAAGCAGCGGGGTCGCCGGGACTTTGGTGACCAACTCACCGTCGAGGGTCGCAAATTGAAGTCGGGCAACGCGCCTACGGGCGTCATCGGCTGAATCAGCGCGTATTTCAAACACGCACTCCGCGCCTTGGTACGAATAGCTGAACAGGTAGGTCTTCACTTAACCTCCAAGGAGCCAATGATGGCTTATTACATCTACAAAGACGAAAAGGGCCAGTGGCGGTGGTATCTGCTCGCCGCTAACAACCGCAAGATCGCCAATTCGGGCGAGGGCTACTGGAACCTGCAGGATTGCAAGCACGCAATCTCTCTGGTGAGCACCAGCGGCCAGTGCCAGGTCTACACGATCTAACGCCACTCACCCTTCTAAGCCCTTGCGCGAAAGCTCAAGGGCTTTTTTCATGTCGGCGCAGCATCAGCGCAAGAAGCGTTTCAAGCGTTGGCTTGCGTGGACTCGCCAGCAGTCCGCCGATAGGTCAGGCGCTTGCCAGCGATGCCGTGCAGCGCGTTCTGGAACCGCAGAACGTCATTTACGCCCTGAGACTGGCGATTGTTCCAGCGGAAGTCGAACTCGTTGCAGTAGCGCTGAAGGTGCTTCTCGCTGACGCTGTGGAACGTGCCGACCAGCCCGCGCTTGAGCAGCGAGAACGAGGATTCAACCGTGTTGCTGGTGACGTTGCCGCGAGCGTATTCCTTGTTCGCGTGCGACACGGAGTCATGCTGGGCAAAGGTCTTGCCGACGGCCTTGTACCAGCGGGCCTCATCGGTCATCAGGTGAGCAGTCGGAGACACTTGGCTCTTGAGGATCGCGCCGACCGTTGCGCCGGTCACGTTCGGCACATGATAGGAACGCTTCTCGCCATCGCGCTCCACCAGCGACACGACGGCCATCTTGTTAAGGAGGCTGGTGCGCCCGTGCTTGAAGGGGCGGGTATCAACGCTCTTGGCGCTGCCCCAATACGTTTCATCGGCTTCCACGATGCCGGACGAACCGGGGCCACCAAGCAGGCGACCACTATTGCTGGTCATGGCTTCGCGGATGCGGTGGCACATGAACCAAGCGGTCTTATAGGTCACGCCCAACATGCGTTCGAGCTGCTTTGCGGACATGCCCTTCTTGGACGCGCACATGAGGTGGACGGCCTGGAGCCACACGTTGAGCGCGATCTTGGAGCGCTCGAACACGGTGCCGACGGTCACACTGAACTGCTCATAGCAGTCTTTGCACTTGTAGAGGCCGGGGCGGTAGTGCTTGGAGCCTTCTAGCTTGTGCGGCGCACGGACAGAGCCACAATGCGGGCAGACCGGGCCATTCGGCCAGCGCAGGGCTTCCAAGTACTCACGGGCCTTGTCGGCGTCTTGGAAGTGGGGCTGGTTGAGGATTGCTTCGGCCATGTGTGAAATGTAGGCCACAACATAGGGTTTGTCAAGTACATACTTCGCCTCTAATCATTACAAAGGCAGCGCCGTCGTGCCTTTCAGGCGGTCCAGCACGAAACTGGTCTTGCAGTCCTGCACGCTCGGGTGCTTCAGCAGCGTTTCCATGATGAAGCGACTGTAGTGCGCCATGTCCTGCACCACCACCCTGAGCATGAAGTCCATTTCGCCGGTGAGCGCAGCGCACTCCACCACTTCGGGCCAGGTCTGCACCGCCGCGCGGAACAGGTCCATCGGGTTGCGCTTGTGGCTTTCAGTGTGCTTTTCCAGCCGCACGTTGAGGTAGGCCGTGAGTCCCAGCCCGACCGCCTCGGGCCGCACCAGCGCCACATAGCGGTCGATCACGCCCGCGTCTTCGAGGCGCTTCACCCGCCGCAGCACCGCGCTGGCCGACAAGCCGACCCGCTCCCCGATCACTTCATAGGTCTCACGGCCATTTGCTTGGAGGCAGCGCAGGATGGCGCGGTCGAGCTTGTCGAGTGCTTCGGTCGCATTCATTACGCAACTTTAGTGCAACTTCAAGCCACCAAACGCGTGGAAACGCCGGAAAAGTGACGGCGACCCGGTCTAAAGTGCGGCGATCCGCAACATCCCCACGACCATGATTACCGCCAACTGGGACAACCCGATGGGCACCGCCGGGTTCGAGTTCATCGAATACGCCGCGCCCGACCCGAAAGCCATGGGCGAACTGTTCGAGCGCATGGGCTTTCGCGCCATTGCGCGGCACCGCCACAAGGCCGTGGTGCTGTATCGCCAGGGCGAGATCAACTTCATCGTGAACGCCGAGCCCGACTCGTTCGCGCAGCGCTTCGCGCGGGCGCACGGGCCCAGCATCTGCGCCATTGCGTTCCGCGTGCAGGACGCCAAGGCGGCGTACGAACGCGCGGTGTCGCTGGGCGCCTGGGGCTACGCGGGGCAGGCCGGCCCGGGCGAGCTGAACATCCCGGCCATCAAGGGCATCGGCGACAGCCTGATCTACCTGGTGGACCGCTGGCGCGGCAAGAACGGCCGCAAGGAAGGCGAGATCGGCAACATCGGCTTCTATGACGTGGACTTCGAGCCCCTGCCCGGCGCCGAGCTGAACCCCGCGGGCATCCGCCTGACCTACATCGACCACCTCACGCACAACGTGCACCGCGGGCGCATGAAGGAGTGGGCCGACTTCTACGAGCGCCTGTTCAACTTCCGCGAGGTCCGCTACTTCGACATCGAAGGCCAGGCCACCGGCGTGAAGAGCAAGGCCATGACCAGCCCCTGCGGCCAGATCCGCATCCCCATCAACGAGGAAGGCAACGAGAAGCCGGGGCAGATCCAGGAGTACCTGGACCGCTACCACGGCGAAGGCATCCAGCACATCGCACTGGGCTCCACCAACCTGTTCGAGTCGGTGGATGCGTTGCAGCTGAATGGCGTGAAGCTGCTGGATACCAGCGACACCTACTACGAGCTGCTGCCCAAGCGCATTCCGGGGCTGCAGGAGGACGTGGAGGCGCTGAGGCAGCGCAACATCCTGGTGGACGGCCGCCCGGGCGAGCTGCTGCTGCAGATCTTCAGCGAGAACCAGCTCGGGCCGATCTTCTTCGAGTTCATCCAGCGCAAGGGCAACGAAGGCTTCGGCGAAGGCAATTTCAAGGCGCTGTTCGAGACCATGGAGCTCGACCAGGTGCGCCGGGGGGTACTCACCACCGGGCCGGAAGCTTCTTCCTGAGGGTGATGCGCTTCACGCCGAGTTCGACGTAGCCGCCCTTCTCCAGGTCCTTCAGCAGGCGGCTCACCATTTCGCGCGAGGCGCCCACGCGGCTGGCGATCGCCTGGTGCGTGATCGGCGCGATCAGCACCGGCGCATCGGGACGCCCCGGACCCGCAACGCTTTCGAGCTGCCCGACGACGCGGCCGTACACGTCGAGCAGCGCGATGCTGCGCGCGGTCTCGGTAGCCAGCCGCGCCCGCCGGATCACCTGCGCCACCAGCTCCAGCGCGAACTGCGGCTCTTCGGCCAGGTGGTCGCGCACGGCGGAACGGTGCACCACCGAGCAGGTGGTGGGCTCCAGCGTCATGACCGACGCCGAGCGCGGTCCGCCGTCGAGCGACATCTCGCCGAAATAGTCACCGGCCGGGATGGTGCCGTAGGTGATCTCGCGGCCATTCTGGTCGTTGGAGAAGGCCTTGGCCGAACCCCTCAGCACGACGAACATCGTGTCGCCCGGGTCGCCTTCGCTGATCACGATGGTGTTCTTGCGGTAGTTGCGCAGCTGCCCGCGCAGCGCCAGGGCGCGCAGGGACGGGTTGAGCGAGGCGATCAGTGCGTCGTTGGCGGCGGGCCGGGCTTCTGGCATGGGCGGGGCTCCAGTCGCCTGCCACTCTAGCATGCCGCCGGATGGGCTCCCCACGTTCAGTGGACCGGTTCGTGCCACAGCGGGGGCGCCACCGGCGGCAGCAGCGACACGCGCTTGACCAGTTCGCGCACGCCGCTGGAGCGTGTCTTGGCGCACAGGCTTCGCACGTGGCTGCGCACGGTGGAGACGGCCACCTCGAGCCGCGCCGCGACCTCGGGCGCCGAGCAGCCCTGGCACAGGATGCCCAGCACCAGTTCCTCGGTGGGCGTCAGGCCGTGGCAGCGCGCGAAGAAGCACAGCATGAGCGAGTCGCAGACCGCAGCACGCGAGAAGACCAGCGCCACGCCGCGCCCGGGCCCGTCGGCCTTCAGCGGGACAACGGCCAGGGGTAATGCCGGTCCCTCCCCAAGCGCCAGCGTCACGAGGCTGCGCTTGCCCAGCATTCCCCTGTGCAGGACGTCCTGCAGTGCCTGCCCCTCCTGCGCCCGCAACGCTTCCAGCAGCCGGTGGCCCACGGCCGGCAGGTGCCGCCGAGCGAGTTCCTGGCGCGCGGCGTGGTTGGCGTGCAGCACGCGCGCGTCGGGCCCCAGGATCAGCACCCCGTGTGCCAACTCGTCCAGCAACAGCCCCAGCCCGGCGGCCACCCCGAGGTGGGCATCACCCTTGGCGGCCGCAGCGCGTACTGCTTCGTGGTCCATGACTTCCATCTGCATCCCCAACTCTGTTGGCACAAGGATAGGGAGTCATGCGAGCGGGCAGCCGGGATTCTGCCGCCGGATTCCGGTGACAAATTCACATCGCGGCGAGCGAGCCTTCGATGACCTCGGGGTGGAACCCGAGCTGCACATGGGCTTGGCCGCGCACATGGCGGTTGTCGGCATGCGGCAGCGTGGCCGTGGTGGCCGGGAACACGATGTTGTCGCAGTTCGAGTACCAGCAGGTGAACGGCGGCTGCGGCCGTGCGGCTTCGTCGCTCGCGAGTTGCTGCAGCCAGCCGCCGTCCAGCCTCATCTGCTTGCCGTTGGGCGTGTGGCTGATACGCGCGATCCAGGCACCCTGGTGGGGCGAGCCGATGGTGACCACGCGATGCACGCGCGAAGCGTCGCCCGATGCGCGCAGCCATGCACGCGCCGCCAGGCCGCCCATGCTGTGGCACACCAGCACCGGCGCGAGGCCCGTGGCGGCCTCCATCTTCGCCACCGCCTGCTCGATGATGGGCGCGTAAGCGTCGATGGGCGCAAACACCGGCTCGAGGTTGACGGCCGCATACGGCGTGCCGTTGGCCGCCAGCCGCTCGAGCCACGGCGTCCAGAACCCCCGGTTGCAGACGAAGCCGTGGATGAAGACGACGCCGCGCCGGCCCGCGCCGCCGGCATCCAGCCGGTCCGGCAGGGCGCGCCACCGGAACGGCTGGCGCCAGTAGAAGATTTGCGCGAAGAGCAGGCACTCGTTCCACCAGGCCCGCAGCAGCTCGCCCGGCGTCGGACGCGGCGCAGGATCGCCGCGGCTCACGAAATGCACGATCACGAATTGCAGGGCGAGCACGAAGGCGAAGCTGAAGGCAATGGCGAGCGCGCCCACGATCGCCGCCGCAGGTGACGCAGGCCAGCGCCACCACAGCCACGCGAGCGCCGCCAGGCCGAACACGGCCATCGAGGCCTGCTGCATGCGCGCGAGGGCGGAGTGCCGCTTCATCAGGCGAGTATCACCTCACCGGCGCCCAGCCGGCGCGCCAGCCGCTGCGCGAGCCGGTTGACGATGCCGTAGATCGACAGCTGCGGGTTGGCGCCGATGCTGGTGGGAAAGAGCGAACCGTCGTGCACCGACAGGTTCTCGACCTGCCAGTGCTGGCCGTCGGGCTGCACCACGCCCTGCTGCGGCTGGCCGGCCATGCCGCAGCCGCCCATGACGTGCGCGCTGACCACCTTGGTGAGCAGCGGCTTCACCGGCAGGCGCTGCAGCGCCTCGCGCGCTTCGTGCCAGCTCGCGTAGGGCTTGGCCATCTCGTGCACCGGCTGCACTTCGCGTGCACCGGCGGCGAACTGGATTTCGGCCATGGCCAGCAGCGCGCGCCGCGCGCCGTCCATCACGAAAGGCGTGAGCCGGTAGTCGAGCACGGGCGAGCCATCGCCGCGCAGCGACACATGGCCGCCCGGGCTTTCGTCGTGGAAGCCGTCGCGCAGCAGCGCCAGCAGCGCGTGCGTGTTGGCGAACTGCTTGAGCTGCCGGGCCTGTTCGTCGCCGTGGCCCGAAACGGTGGAGGCGAAGATCAGCGGGTAGAGCGGCGGCGCCTCCAGCTTGAAGCCGATGGGCCCGTCGATCGGCTGCGTTTCGAGGAAGTGGTCGGTGTACAGCGTCTGCGGCGCACCGTCCCAGCCCGCCACCTTCTGCGGCATCACCGCCGCGGAGATCACCACCGGGTGCAGGAAGGTCCGCGTGCCCAAGCGGCCATGCGGGTCGGGCACCTGCGAGCGCAGCAGCACCGCCGGCGAATTGATCGCGCCGGCTGCCAGCACGTAGTGCTGCGCGACGATCCGCGTGCCGGGGCCGCTGGCGGTGCCGCCGTTCAGCCGCGCCGGCAGGCAGTCGAGCGACGCGACGCGGCCGTGTGCGAAGTTGAACCGCTCGGCACGCGTTTCGACCAGCAGCCGCGCGCCGCGGTCCAGTGCCGCGGGAAGCGTCGTCACCAGCATCGACTGCTTGGCGTTGGTCGGGCAGCCCATGCCGCACGAGCCGAGGTTCCAGCAGCCGCGCACGTTACGCGCAATGGCCGCGGCGGGAATGCCCAGCTTGGCGGCGCCGCGGCGCAGCAGCGCGTTGTTCTCGTTGGGCGGTGCGAGCCACGGCCCGATGGCCAGGCGCTGCTCGGCCTGCTGGAAATACGGCGCGAGCGAGTTCACGTCGTAGTCGCGCAAGCCGAAATGCGACTGCCAGTACGCAAGCGTAGCGTCTGGCGTGCGGAACGAGCTGGTCCAGTTGACAGTCGTGGAACCGCCGACGCAACGTCCCTGCAGGATGTTGATGGCCTTGTCGGCGGTCTTGCGCGCGGCGCTCTCCTGGTACAGCGCCGGGTAGGCCGTCGACTCGAGCTGCCTGAAGTCGCTGCTGGTGCGTAGCGGCCCTTCCTCGACGATGACCACGGCAAGGCCCGCCTTCGCGAGCAGCTCCGCGGTGATGCCCGCACCGGCACCCGAGCCGATGATCGCGACGTCGCAGGTGATGCGCGGCGGCACTTCGCCGTGCGGCCCGCCCATTACCTTCCAGCCGCGCTTGAGCCCTTCGCGCACGGGGTCCGGAATCGTCATGGCCATGGTCAGACCTCCCGCTGGCCCGGATAGCCCATCACGGCCCAGGTCGAGGGATCGGCGAAGTAGGCGCCGGCCACGATGTCGTGCAGCGCGTGATAGGCCTGCTGGCGCAGCGTGACGCCCGAAAAGCGCATGGCGTGCAGGCCCTGCTGCACTTCGGCCACGCTTGCTTCGGGCCAGGGGGTGTCGACGCCAGCCAGCCAGCGGCGCCCCGGCGCGCTGGCGAGCAGCGCGAGCAACTGGGACAGCTCCGACTGCGCATGGTCCGGCAGGTTGGCCACGAGTGCATCGATGCGTGCCACCGCGCCTTGCACGGCGCTCTCGCGCGCTGCACCGTCGGCAGGCAGCACACCGGCGAGGAAGGCCGCCGTCACGGGGGCGAACACTGCACGGCCTGCCGCGGACAGGCGGGCCGATTCGAGCCCGGGCCGCAACAGCGCGAGCGAACCGCCCGCTACCGCCGCGAGGGTCGCCGAAGCCACGCCCAGCTTCAGCCAAGTTCTTCTTTGCATCGTTGCACTATGGCAGCCCGCGGGGCCGCGCCGTAGAGCGCGGCGTCTATAGATAGACTCGGGGCTGGCATGGACACCGCCCAACGAATCCGGCAAGCCGTGGCCGAAGTGACGGCGCTGCGCCACGCGTCGGCCGGCGAGCCCGCGCTGGCGCAGGCCATCCTGGCCGTCAAGCGCACGCAGGGGCGCCGGTTCGCCGGGACCTATCGCGACTTGATGGACAGCGGCACCTATGCGGCGGCGACCCGGTTCTTCCTCGAAGAACTTTACAGCGACGCCGACTATGCCGAGCGCGACGCGCAGTTCGGCCGCATTGCCGGTGCGGTAGAGAAGTTCTTTCCCAAGGATGTGGCCCTGACGGCGGTGGCACTGGCCGAACTGCATTCCATGACGGAGAACCTCGACGCTGCGATGGGGCGCGCCTGGCTGCAGCCGGACATCGCGGACTTGCCGGAGGCCGCGCGCTACGTCGCGGCTTGGCGCACAGTGGGCCGCCGGCCGGACCGCGAAGCGCAACTGAGGGTGGTGCTGGCGATCGGGGACGAGATGGCGCGCCTGACCCGCCTGCCGGGCCTGCGCCTGATGCTGAAGATGATGCGCGGGCCGGCCGCCGCCGCGGGGCTGAGCTCGCTGCAGCGCTTCCTGGAAACCGGCTTCGACACGTTCGCCTCGATGGCCAGGCGGCGCGGTGGCGCCGAAACGTTCCTGGGGACGATCCGCGAGCGTGAAGCGAAGTTGATCGCCACCCTGTTCGATGCGGATGTTGTCACGTGCGAGACCGAAATGGCCGCTGCCCTAGGACAAGCCCCCTAATTTCGCGCTGACGCCAGCCTGACAATCCGGCCTTCGCTTTGGAGACATGAATGGACAAGCACTGGCTGCGCAGCTACCCCGAAGGCGTGCCGCACGACATCGACCCCGGGCAGTACCGCTCGCTGACGCAGCTGCTGGAGGAGTCGTTCCGCAAGAATGCGGCGCGGCCGTTTTCGGTCTGCATGGAGCGCTGGATGAGCTACGGCCAGCTCGACGACCTGTCGCGCGCGCTCGGCGCGTGGCTGCAGTCGCGCGGGCTCGAGCCCGGTGCGCGCGTGGCGATCATGCTGCCGAACGTACCGCAGTTCGCCGTGACCATGGCGGCGGTCATCCGCGCCGGCTACACCTGCGTCAACGTGAACCCGCTGTACACCGCACGCGAGCTCGAGCACCAGCTGAAAGACTCCGGCGCCACGGCGATCGTGATCCTGGAGAACTTTGCGCACACGCTCGCCGAGGCGATCGAGCGCACGCCGGTCAAGCATGTCGTGATGGCCTCTTTCGGCGACCTGCTGGGGTTCTGGTACGGCATGTGGATGACGTTCGCCGTGCGCCACCTGGCCAAGCTGGTGCCACCGTACCAGCTGCCGCTTTCGGACGGCCGCACGGTCACCCCTTTCAACCGCGCCATCGCCGATGGTACGGGCATGACGCTGAAGCCGGTGGAGCAGACGCTCGACTCGGTCGCCTTCCTGCAATACACCGGCGGCACGACCGGCTTGTCGAAGGGTGCGGTGCTGACCCATCGCAACATCGTCGCGGCCATCCTGCAGGCCGAGGCATGGTTCACGCCGGCACTCAAGCGCATCGGCGACGTGAGCAGGACGAACAGCATCGCGGCGCTGCCGCTGTACCACATCTTCGCGCTCACCCTGTCGCTGCTGGCGATCCGTTGGGGCGCGCACCTCACGCTGGTGCCCAACCCGCGCGACATCGGCAAGTTCATCGAGGTGCTGAAGAAGCGCCCGTTCCACCTGCTGCCGGCGGTCAACACGCTGTTCAATGCGCTCTTGCTGCATCCGCAACTGAAGACGGTGGACTTTTCACAGCTGTGCGTGTCGCAGGCCGGCGGCATGGCCGCGTCCGAGTCGACTGCGCGCGATTGGCAGCGGGCCACCGGCTGCGCGATGGTGGAAGGCTGGGGCATGAGCGAGACCTGCGCGATCGGCACCAACAACCCGGTCATGGCGCAGGAATTCTCCGGCACCATCGGCCTGCCGCTGCCCGGCATCGAGATCGCGATCAAGGACGAAGACGGCCGGTCGCTGCCGGTGGGCGAGTCGGGCGAGATCTGCATCAAGGGGCCCAACGTGATGCAGGGCTACTACAACCAGCCCGCGGAGAACGCCAACGCCTTCACTGCCGATGGCTTCATGCGTACCGGCGACATCGGCATCATGGACAAGCGCGGCTACACGAAGATCGTCGACCGCAAGAAGGACATGATCCTGGTGAGCGGCTTCAACGTGTTCCCGACCGAGCTGGAGAACGTGATCGCGAACTGCCCCGGCGTGGTCGAGTGCGCCGCCGTCGGCGTGCCCGACGAGAAGCAGGGCGAGGCCATCAAGGTGTTCGTGGTGAAGAAGGAAACCACGTTGACCGAAGACGACCTGTGGCGCTACTGCCGGGACAACCTGACCGGCTACAAGATCCCCAAGTACATCGAGTTCCGCGACGACCTGCCCAAGACCAACGTGGGCAAGATCCTGCGGCGTGAACTGCGCGCGGGCAAGTAGCCTGGGTTAGTCTCGGGGGATGTCGCTTCCTCCCGGTGTCACGGTCTTCGAGCGCGGCTGGCTGTCGTCCAACAACATCCTGCTGGCGGACGATGAGTCGGCTGTGCTGGTCGACAGCGGCTACTGGACACACTCTGTGCAGACCCTGGCGCTGGTGGAGCGGGCGCTGGACGGGCGGGCGCTGGATGCGCTGCTGAACACCCACCTGCACAGCGACCATTGCGGCGGCAACGCGGCCTTGCAGGAACGCTATCCGGCGCTGCTCACATCGATCCCGCCCGGACAGGCTGAGGCCGTGCGCCATTGGGACCCGGTGGCCCTGAGCTACGAGCCGACCGGGCAGTTCTGCCCGCGCTTTCGCTGGGACGCCCTGTTGCAGCCGGGCACCTCCGTCCGGCTGGCCGGGCGCCATTGGCAGGTGCATGCCGCGCCGGGCCACGACCCGCATTCCGTGGTGCTGTTCGAGCCGCAGTCCCGCACGCTGGTGTCGGCCGATGCGCTGTGGCGCAACGGGTTCGGCGTGATCTTCCAGGAGCTGGAGGGCGAACAGGCCTTCGACGAGGTGGCGCGCACGCTGGACCTGGTCGAGTCGCTGCGCCCCGAAGTCGTTATTCCGGGGCACGGGCCGGTTTTCACCGAAGTGGCCGATGCCCTGTCGGCCGCGCGCCGGCGGCTGGACGCTTATGTGCGCGACCCGGCCAGGCATGCCAGCCATGCTGCCAAGGTCCTGCTGAAGTTCAAGTTGCTGGAGTGGCAACGCATCGGCAGTGCGGAACTTGCATCCTGGCTGGCGCGCAGTTCGTACTTTCCGCTCGTGCACGCGCGATACTTCGCCCACCTGGACATCGGCGCCTGGTTCGACCAGCTGCTCGATGACCTTGTGCGAAGCGGTGCCGTCGCGCGCGATGGAGAATACGTGCTGAACCAGTGAACGTGCTGAGGAGCTGTTGCATGCAGACAAACCTAGTCCCGCCGGCGCGCCTGGTGCTGGCCCCTCTCATGTTGGCGCTGGCGGCCGCCCTGCCGCTGGGCGCTGCGGCGGCGGCGCCTGTTGCGTCCAAGGCCGGCATCGCCTGGCAGGTGGCGTCGACCGACGCGGAGGTCGACAAGGCCTTTGCGCTGGCCAAGCAGACCGGCCGGCCGGTGTTCCTTTACTGGGGCGCCGTGTGGTGCCCGCCGTGCAACCAGGTCAAGGCGACGTTGTTTTCTCGGGCCGATTTCGTGGAGCGCTCGCGCGCGTTCGTTCCGGTCTACGTGGACGGTGACAAGCCGGGCGCCCAGAAAGTGGCGTCGCGCTTCAAGGTGTCGGGCTACCCGACCATGATCCTCTTCAAGCCGGACGGCTCCGAAGTCACCCGGCTGCCCGGCGAAGTCGACCCCGAGCGCTACCTGCTGACGCTGACCACGGCGCTCGATGCGCAAGTTCCGGTGAAGGAGCTGCTGCAGCGCGGCCTGTCGAAGCAGGCACTCACACCCGAGCAATGGCGCCTGCTGGCTTTCTACTCGTGGGACACCGATGAGCAGCAGGTGCTGAAGACCTCAGAACTGCCGAAGAAGCTGACGGAGCTGGCGGCGGCGGTGCCGGCCGACCAGGCTGCCGTGCGCGACCGGCTGGCGCTGAAGGCTGTGATCGCCCGCTCACGCGAGAAGACGCCGGATGCGGCGATGCTCGAGTCGGACCGGAAGTTCGCCGACCGGCTGCTGGCCGATGCGGCCGCCTCGCGCGAAGTGGGTGACCTGCTCACCGGCTACGCCGAGAAGCTGGTGAAGTACCTGGCGCCGGAAGGCGCCGCACGGACGGCGCTGGCCGGCAAGTGGGATGCCATGGTGGCCAGGCGGCTGGAAGGCAGCGACCTGACCCGCGTCGACCAGCTCGATGCGCTCGACTCGCGCGTGTCGATGTGGAAGGTGGTGGACGGCGACAAGCTGTCGGCCGCCCACCGAGACCAGATGCTGCGCGACGTGGCGAAAGTCGTTGCGCAAACCACCGACCGCTACGAACGCCAGGCCGTCGTGCCCTCGGCCGCCCACGTGCTGGCGCAGGCCGGCCTGTTCGAGGAGTCCGACAAGCTGCTGAAGGCCGAGCTGCCGCGCGCGGTGGCGCCTTACTACCACATGCTCGGGCTGGCATCGAACGCGAAGAAGCGCGGCGACAAGGCTGCGGCGCTGCAGTGGTACGAGCAGGCCTGGAAGAAGTCGGAGGGTCCGGCGACCAAGCTGCAGTGGGGCGTTTCGTACGTGAACAACGTGGTGGACCTGGCGCCCACCGACACCTCGCGTGTCGCGGCTTCGGCCGGCGCGGTCATTTCCGCACTGGAAGCGAAGGGCGAAACCTTCTACGAGCGCAACCAGCGCTCGTTGCAGCGCATGGCCAGGAAACTCACCGACTGGCAGGGCACGGATGCGGCGCGAACCAAGGTGGTGGCACAGCTGAAGTCCCAGCTGTCGAAGACCTGCAGCAAGCTGCCGGCCAAGGACGCGGGCCGCACCAACTGCGAAGGCGTGTTCAATAACGAGCCGGCGGGCTAACCGGCTAACCGGCTAAGCGCCCTTTTCTTCCGATTTTGCGAATCAGCAAAAGAAAAAGCCCGGTGATTGCTCACCGGGCTTTTCTCGCTGTAATAGCCTGACGATGTCCTACTTTCACACGGGAACCCGCACTATCATCGGCGCTGAGGCGTTTCACTGTCCTGTTCGGGATGGGAAGGAGTGGGACCACCTCGCTATGGTCATCAGGCATAACTTGTTGCCCCACTGGCTTACGGCCAGCAAGACCAATTCATAGAGCTTCGAATCAGCTTCTTTCGACTGCGTTCAACCTTGGCATAACACCTGATCTCTTAACGATCAAAGTTATAGGGTCAAGCCGCACGAGCAATTAGTACTGGTTAGCTTAACGCATTACTGCGCTTCCACACCCAGCCTATCAACGTCCTGGTCTAGAACGACTCTTCAGGGGGCTCAAGGCCCCGGCAGATCTCATCTTGAAACGAGTTTCCCGCTTAGATGCTTTCAGCGGTTATCTCTTCCGCACTTAGCTACCCTGCAATGCCACTGGCGTGACAACAGGTACACCAGAGGTGCGTCCACTCCGGTCCTCTCGTACTAGGAGCAGGCTTCCTCAAATCTGCAGCGCCCACGGAAGATAGGGACCAAACTGTCTCACGACGTTTTAAACCCAGCTCACGTACCTCTTTAAATGGCGAACAGCCATACCCTTGGGACCGGCTACAGCCCCAGGATGAGATGAGCCGACATCG
>JACRAY010000016.1 GCA_016213325.1 Burkholderiales bacterium
CCGGCACCGCGCGCAGCCAGGCCGCTCGCGGCCCGGCTGCGCGAGAACACGAAACCATTGAACAACCAAACCAGCCCGACGAACTGCCGATCCGCAACTCTATCTGTCGCCGTATCCCGCAAGAATTGGTGTCGCTTGACAGCAGTGGGCGCGCCGAGGTTCAGCGATGCGGGGAGCAACCCTGTGGCTTCACGCGGCGCGTCCAGTGGACGCCCGGCGTCGAGGATCAGGCGAGTGCCAGATAATCGCAACTCGATGCAATTGCCGCCAATTTGCCGAGTGGCGCGATGGACGGTCAGTTGCACTTCAATCCGCTTTTCCGGTCGGCACGACGAAACAGTCGCGCTCGCCCGGAAGCGCAATCGACCTGATGCGGACCGCGGGTGCGCCCGCCCAACGAGTGTCGATTGCTGCCTGCAGCACGGACAACACCTGGCTCAGCGCCCTGTCGAGAAGTGGATGAAGCTTGTGCCCCACGATCCAGGCATCGATACGCTTCGCGTTGGCGATCCGACGACCATCGTCGTGCGAAGGTTGGATCGTGCCCAGGCAGACATCGCGCATGAGGCAGGTGTAGAAGAACACCTCGCTCAGCGTGCCTGCCGGAATGTTGGCGCCCGCCTTCAGCTCGAACAACCAGAAGCAGTCATCCTTCAATGCGTACAAGTCGATTGCGCCCTTGGCGCCTGGAAAGACAGCATTGGCCTTCGACACAGTCGACTCGAAAACGCCCACTGGCAACTGACGACCGACGATCTCAGTGCCGTCCCTCTTGCAGCCGAAGAATTCAAAGAACGCCGGGTCCCGCAGACAGGCTCGCTCCAGGGCCGCCTCGCCCTCGGTTTCCAAGTCGTCAGAGCCAAGCCTTTTCGCCGGTGCGTTCAGCAGAAGTGTCGAGCCAGGGTTCAGCCTTGATGCGCCCAAGCGCTCGGGATGGCCGATCGAGAACCAGTCGAACAGGGACGTAAAGTGCCGAAGCCTGTACAGGAACCGCTGATAGTGCGGATCACCCTCGTCTTGCGGAAGCTCCCATTCCAGGACCACCGCTTCCGCCTTGCACACGACGTGCAAGGCCAGGCACCAAGTCTCGAAGGCAGCGGCGTTCTGCTGCATGTTGCCAGTGACTGAGCCCGTCCCGAGCCGGACGGTAGCCAGGTTGGCGGTCCCCGAGATTTCGAAGGGGCCGCCTTCTCGGGACTCGGGGAATCGCACGTGGCGGCGTTTGCCTTCGTCATGACCCTGATTGAATGCAACTTCCAGGCGATCTGACCAATTCATTCTTTGCCTCACAACCCGAGCGCGGGAATCTTGGTGACTGTCACTGACAGCTTGTATTCGAGAAGTTCGATGTCCGGAATGCTTGCGCAAGCTAGGCGGAGGTCTTCGGACATTGCTCGGCAAACGATCATGCCTCGTACGCGTTGACCGGGCTCGGCCAACTCCTTCCGCACCCAGTTGATGTAGCGCAGTAGCTGTCCGACGACCCGGTCGTAGCCTTTCGAGACTTTCAGTTCGATGACCACGAGTGCTCCCTGTCGATCCACCGCGAGCACATCGATCCGGCGGCCACCCGCGTCGAACTCCACGCCGCGAATGCCGTCTTCCTCGTAGAGGCGCAGCCCCGGTTCGATGCACTCGAGGTTCTCGGCAAGGTAGCGCTGAAGGTCTTGTTCGAGAAGGAACTCGGACGAACCGGCAACTGCCTCGGCGGACTCTTCATCCGCGTCAGGTGCCAAGGCTTCTTCCCTTGCGACGTCGCCTTCAACCATTTCATGGATCGGAGCCGGATCTTTCCCGGGTTCGTACAACCTGAACTGCCCCGAGTCGACTTTGAACAGGAGATCGTCCCCTTCATTTGTTGATGGGTGGTGCAATCGGCTCTTGTCGTTCGTCGACGATTGCACAAGGTGCGCTCTGAGGCTAGTGGCCTTCAATTTCGGGTAGTTCTTCGCAAACCACTCGAGCGCGAGATGTGGTGAAAACCTGTCCTGGACGAAGATTCCACTCTTTCAGCATGTCCTTGAGCAGGAGCCGTGTTGACTTCTCGTAGATCGTCCGCGCCACTATCGGTCTCCTCAAGAATGGGGGGTCATTGGCCACAGAATAACTTTAGCAGGCCCGGGTCACTTGGCATCTGTGTCAAAGAAGTTTGAAGCGCTCGACTGAGCGTCAGACATCTGAGGCGGGTGCCCTCACAATAGCGCGCAATGGCCCACATTCCTGAGAGAGGCTCTGTCGATTACAAACCCGATTGACGCATTCGAGACTTGGCTATACGCGCTCCCTCGCGGCGAGAGAGTGGCGATCGAGCTGATGCTCTCCTACGCGGTGCCCGCCTTCGACGGCGACGTCAGAGACGGCATGCCTGACTACGTCATGTCTTACCTGCGTGCTCCGAGTCTGAGACCCGTGGAAGTCGTCGGGCGGCTGGGTTTCATCCGGGCGATCGTCGACATGCAAATGCTGCCGCGCACGCGGCAGGATCTTGAGGCTTTCATAGAGACTGTTTATGCGCTTGCTCGAGTCAAGGCGAAGGCGTGGGGAAATGCCTGGGCAGCCGAGATCCTGACAGAGGCAGCAGCGCAGGAGGGTCGGGAGGCCGGGGCCGCCGTATATGTGACTTCGGACGATCTGGTGAAGGGCCCGCTATCTGCCGCCAGCGTTTGGGAGTGGTGTTCGAGGGAGAGTGGGGCAGGAGTTGGCTGTTGCCTGCAGAAGACTGTTCATCCCAAACGCCGGGCGCAGCGGAACGTCAAACGATCTTCCCAGGGACCAGGTACGTATGCTGAGTCTGCGCTTGTCTTGTTCTGCCGGGAGCAGACATGACGCGAGGCTCCACTGGGACTCCTCATGGATCGCTCTTCGCTTGACGTGGCCCGAATACGCATATTGCGGGATGCTGTTCAGCCTCTTTCTGCCCGCGCGACACGCCGCAGGTCACGGTAAAAAGGGTCGAGACGGAGACCGTGCCAACTGGATGGACCCGACCGCGCGGCGGGCCGGGACCAGATCAACGGCAGATGAAGGGACCCAAGCTTGTGTCCTGTTGCATATCGATGGAACCGATGTACGCTCCGGTCGCCGCATTCCAGCGAACCAAGCGTCCGAAGTCATTGCCGTACGCAACGCCAGCGCTATCGATGCAAACGCGCGAGATCGCAGCCCCACTTCCTTTGAGCGTGAATTGCCCCGTGGCCGGATTGATCTCAGCCCAAGTGCTGAAACCACCCAGAATTCCAGATCCGTACAGCTTTCCATCCGGGCCGAACGCCATTCCCCAGAAGTTCTCGCCGGAAGCAACTGGCACTTTGCTGATCAGCGTGCCTGTCGGCGTGAACCGATAGAGCTGGTGTGCGCCGAAGGACTTCTCCTGGCTCTGCCCTACGATCGTCCCATCTGGAGCGACAGCGATCACCGTCAGCCACTCGGGAGCCGTGAAGACGTTCTTGCATTGCCCGGACACGGGATCAAACTGCACGATCCTTCCGTCGGATAAGGATCCGATCGCCACACCGTCGGGGCCAACAGATGCCCCCGCAATCCCTCCGCACTGGATCGAGGCTTGGGGAGTGAAGACCCCGGAGTTCTTGTCGACCAGATTGAACGGCTCGCTCGGGAACTTCATCACATACAGCTTCCCCGCCTCCACGGCCGGAAAGACGACTGGATCGGGGTCTGGCGAACTGGGCGTGATGTAGTCCGTCAATTGGCCCACGTACAGCGGACTTCCGCCGAATGGCCCGCCCAACACGTAGACACCCATCAAGGGATATTCCGCAGTGATGGAAACCACGACGCCCAAATAGATGCCCGTGGACGGGTAGTACCTGGCAAGGAACGGGCCAATCGCCACATCTGGTTGATGCTGGGGAAAGTACTGGGGGAAGGCCGGCTCTGCCCAGTCCATGAGTTGGCGAGCTGCGTTCGCCGGATCGATTGCCGCCGCAGTCCGCGCCACTGCATTTCGGACCACCGCTCCATGTTCTTCTTCTTGACCGCCACCTCCGCCGCATCCCGCCAGAACTACAGCGCATGCGATGACTACTGCTAACTGCTTCACCCTACTACCCCTCCTTGTTGGGAGAGCAGAAGCTACCACACTCGTTCGGACTCTTGCCAATGCCAGGAGTTCGGCGTGGTCAGCGCTCGCTACCTCAACCGCACCGATCATCCTCTGAGCATCACCCTGAAGATTTTCCAGCGACCTACCGCGGGCTGCACAGGTACATCGAGCGCACGATCATCGTCTGCACCTTCTCCCCCCGCTGGTTGATCACCTCGCGCGCAAAGGTAACGATGCCCCGCGTGCCGCTGCTGGTCAGCTTCAGCTCCGCCACGGTCGCCACCGCGTGGATGGTGTCGCCGTGCTTCACCGGCGCCAGCGCCCGCCATTCGTCCACGCCCATCATCGCGACGATGGTGCCGTCGTTCAGGCCCAGCTGGCACAGCAGGCCCGCGGCAATGGAGAACACCAGCGGGCCGTGCGCGATGATCTCGCCGTAGGGCTGGGTCTTGCAGAACTCGAAGTCGACGTGCGGCGCGTTGAAATCGCCCGAGAGGCAGGCGAAGTTGATGATGTCGGTCTGCGTGATGGTGCGGCGCGGCGACTCGAAGCGTTCGCCCAGGCGGAACTCGTCGAAGTAGCGGCCGCGCGGCCGGGCCTTGGGCGGCGTGGGTGCGGTGGCTGTGGCGGTCATGTCGTTCTCCTTGCTTGTCATTCGGTGGCGCGGCTTGCGCCCACGCGCTCCTGCCGCAGCTTGATGCCGGCGCGCTCGCGGTCCCAGGTGCCGGGGGTGATGCCTTGCTGGCGCAGCTGGTATTTCTGCACCTTGTGCGTCTCGGTGCGCGGCAGCGCATCGACGATGCGCACGTAGCGCGGCACCATGAAGTGCGCCATGCGCGGCGCGAGGAAGGCGATCAGCTCCTGCGGATCCAGGCTGCTTGCGGGGCGCAGCGCGATGACGGCCAGCACGTCGTCCTCGCCGAATTCGCTGGGCACGCCGACGACGGCTGCCTCCAGCACCGCCGGGTGCGCGAGCAGCTCTCGCTCGACCTCGGCCGACGACACGTTCTCGCCGCGGCGGCGCAGCGCATCCTTCTTGCGGTCCACGAAGAAGTAGTCGCCATCGGCATCGCGGCGGAACAGCTCGCCTGTGTGGAACCAGCCGTTGCGCCACGTCGCGGCGGTGGCCTCGGGGTCGCGGTGGTAGCCGTGCGACATCGCCCACGGCAGCTCGGTGCGCAGCACCAGTTCGCCGACGCTCCCCTCCGGCACGTCAAAGTCATGGTCATCCACCAAGCGCGCCTGCACGCCGGCACGCGGCCTGCCGCAGACGCCGGTGGCCTTGGGTTGGCCCCCGGAGACCAGCGGATTGCTGGTTTCGCTGGAGTTGTAGCTGGTGTAGACGGCGACGCCGAAGCGCTTGGCGAAGGCCTCGCCGTCGGCCGGGTACGGCACCAGCGAGATGCTGCGCAGCGAATGGTCGCGCTCGCCCGGCTGCACCGGCGCCTTCATCAGGAAGCCGCTCATCGCGCCCAGCAGCGTGAGCGTGGTGGCACCGGTTTCGCGCACGGTCTGCCAGAAGGTCGCCGTCTTGAACATGGAGACCAGCGAGAGCGACCCGCCCTTCAGCAGCATGCCCAGCACGTTCAGCAACCCGCCCGCATGGAACAGCGGCAGGGTGACCAGCCGGTGGTCCTCGCCGGTCACCATGTCGCGCCCGGCCGTGGCCATGGTGGCCAGGTGCAGGTGCGAAGTCAGCACGCCCTTGGAGTTGCCGGTCGTGCCCGAGGTGTAGACGATGCAATGCAGGTCCCAGGGGCGCACGCGGGGCAACTCTTCAGGGGCCAAGGGCTCACCCAGCAGCGACTGGGCGCCGTGCCACTGGAAGGATGCGGCCGGTGGCGGGATGGCACCGCCGACCACCACCGCCTGTTGCAGTCCGGCCGGTGCGGCCTCGGGCAGCAGCGCCGCGAGGTCTGCGTGGACGATGGCCAGGCGCGGTTCGGCATTGCGCAGCGCATGCGCGAGCACGGCGCCGCGCCACGCGGTGTTCAACGGCACCAGCACAGCCCCCAGCAGCGCCAGGCCGAACCAGCACCGCACCATCTCCGGCCCGTTGGGCAACCACACCGCGACCAGCTCACCCTGACGGACACCCAGGGCCCGCAGGCCGCCGGCACACACGAGCCCTTCCTGCAGTGCCTGCGCGTAGGTCCACGCGGATCCGTCGTCGAAGCGGATGAACACTTTGCCGGGCTGGCGGGCCGCCTGCATGCGCAGCGCAGCGCCCAGCACGCACTCCTCGTCGGGCGGGCAGGCGATCATGCGGCCGCCTCGAAAGCCCGGGCCTGGATTTCGAAGTGCTGCTCCAGCGAGTCCAGCATCGGCGCCGCGGCTGCGGCGAGCGATGCCTTGGTCGCGCGCAGGCCGGCGGGCGGCTGGCGCAGGACGGCCTCGACGAATGCATCGCATTCGGCGTCGAAGCCGCCGGCTTCAACCACCTTGTTGACGAGCCCGATCGCCTGCAGCTCCTGCGCGCCATGCGACCGCCCGCCGAAGCACATGCCCGCGAACCGCTGGTAGGCACCGGAGCGACCCAGCAGGAACCCCGGCCCGGCGAGTCCCAGCCGCGCCTCCGGAAAAGCGAACTTCACTCCGTCAGCGGCCACGACCATGTCGCAGGACAGCGCCAGCATCGCCCCGCCGCCGACCGCATGGCCATGCACCCGTGCGAGCACGGGGGCCGGGCACGCGAGCATCACGCGATACAGCCCGGCGAGCTCGGCCGCAAAGCCGCGAAAGGCGGCTGCGTCCATGGCAGCAAACTCCTGCTGGTCGCCACCGGAGCAGAAGGCCTGGCCCTCGGCCGCGATCACCACCAGCGCGATGGTGGCGTCGTCCGCATGGCGCAGCCCCGCGCGCAGCTCGGCCACGGCGGCACGGCCGAGCCGGTTGTGCCCGTCGTCCGAATGCAGGGTCAGGTGAAGCGTGGCGCGATCGCCGCCATGCGGGCGGCGTTCGCATCGCACGAGAGTGTGTGGCATCCCCCGAAGCTACCCAAACCCGGGCCGCCATGAATCGTCGGTTGCGACGATGCCGCCTCCACCGGCCGCGCCGATCATCCACCGCATGCATGCCCCCCGCGCCCTGCCACCCCGGCGGGAAGATTTCGTCAACCGCGACTTGCTCGAGCAGTGGGCGGCGCGCACGCCCGGGCGCGCCTTCGCGGTGTTCGAGGACGGGAGCGAATGGACCTATGCCCGCACCCTGCAGGAGGTGCGCCGTACCGCCGCCGCCCTGCAGGCGCTGGGCGTCGCGCAGGGCGACCACGTGCTGGTGTGGCTGCCCAATGGCCAGGACTTCCTGCGCTGCTGGTTTGCCATCAACTACATCGGCGCCATCTGCGTGTGCGTGAACACCGCCTACCGCGGCGCCACGCTGGAACACGTGCTGCGCAACGCCGGCGGCCAGCTGGTGATCACGCTGGATGCGCTGGCCGACCGCCTGGCCGACGTGGACCGCGCCACGCTGCAGCAAGTGGTGCTGGCCGACGGGCCGCCACGCGAACTGCCGGGCTTGCGCTGCCTGGGCAGCACTGCGCTGCTCGCCGAGCGCGACCCGGCTCCACTGGCACGGCCCATCGAGCCCTGGGATACGCAGCTCATCATCTACACCTCCGGCACCACGGGCCCGGCCAAGGCGGTGGTCTCAACCTACATCCACCTGCACACGATGGGCCAGCTCACGCTGTCCGATCGCGAGGGCAACCTCTATGCCGGGCCGGACGACCGCATCGTGACCAGCCTGCCCATGTTCCATGCAGGCGGCCTGATCCCGGCGGTGTCCATGTTGAAGCTGGGCGGCTCCACCGCCATCTTCTCGGGGTTCGACACGCGCACTTTCTGGGACCGGATCAACGCCACCGGCTGCACCATCTCCAGCATCCTGGGCGTGATGGTGTCCTTCCTGCTCAAGCAGCCGGTGGTGCCCGGCGAGCGCAACACGCCGCTCAAGCGCGTGAAGGTGGTGCCGCTCACGGCCGAGGCCGAGCAGTTTGCCGAGCGCTTCGGCGTCACCATCCACAGCCACTTCAACATGAGCGAGGTGCCGGTGCCGCTGGTCGCCGAGGCCAACTGCCGCGTGGTCGGCAGCTGCGGCAAGCCGCGGCGCGGCGTCGACGTGCGGCTGGTGGACGGCAACGACATCGAAGTCGCCGACGGCCAGATCGGCGAGCTCATCGTGCGCAGCGACGACCCCTGGGTCATCTGCCACAGCTATCACGGCGACCCGGAAGCCACCGCACGCACCTGGCGCAACGGCTGGTTTCATACCGGCGACGGTTTCCGGCGCGACGCCGAAGGCAACTACTTCTTCGTCGACCGGCTGAAGGACGCGATCCGCCGGCGCGGCGAAAACATCTCGTCCTTCGAAGTCGAGAGCGCCGTGATCCTGTTCCCCGGCGTGCGCGAAGCCGCTGCCGTGGGCGTGGCGAGCGAACACTCCGAAGACGAAGTGCTGGTCGCGGTCGGGCGCAAGCCCGGGCACGAAATCGAGCCCGCGGAGCTGATCGAGTTCCTGCGTCCGCTCATGCCGTATTACATGATCCCGCGCTACGTGCGCGTGATGGACGAACTGCCCAAATCGCCCACGCAGAAAGTGCAGAAGTTCCAGCTGCGCGCCGAAGGCATCACCGGCGACACCTGGGACCGCGAAGCCGCGGGCATCGAAGTGCGCCGCGACAAGCTCACCCGGCCGCTCGCGGCCACCTGATCCCGTTCCACCCACAAGCAGAGAGACAACCATGACCCTGTCCCGCAGAACCCTGTTGCGTTCCCTTGCCTCCACCGGCGCACTCGCCGCGGCCGGCGCCACCCCCAGCGCGTGGGCGCAGGAATTCCCGGCCCGGCCGATCAAGGTGGTGATCCCCTTCCCCGCCGGCAGCGTGGGCGACGTGATCATGCGCGCCATCCAGGTACGCACGGCGAACACACCCTACAACTTCGTCGTCGACAACAAGCCGGGCGGCAACACGTTCATCGCCATGGGCATGGTAGCCAACGCGCCGCCGGACGGCTATACGCTCGCGGGCGGGACGATCTCCACGGACGTCATCAACCCGATGATCTACAACAAGATCCCCTATGACACGACGGCTCTGGTGCCGCTGTCGCTACTGGGCTATTCGCCCTACGTCATCCTGACGCGCGCCGACTTCCAGGCGAACAACATGGCGCAGCTCATCGAGATGGCCAAGGCCAAGCCGGGCGAGCTGAACTTCGGGTCCGCGGGCCTGGGCGGCTCCACGCACCTGGTCACCGAGATGTGGATGCGGGACTCCGGCATCAAGCTCACCCACGTGCCCTTCAACGGCGCACAGCCGGTGCACCAGGCCCTGCTGCGCGGCGACGTGCAGGTCTATTCGGACGTGCTGACGAGCGCGCTGCCCCTGGTGCGCGCCGGCAAGTTCAAGCTGCTGGCCATCACCAGCGACAAGCGCCATTCCACGGCGCCCGACGTGCCGACCATGATCGAGTCCGGCTTCCGCGACTTTGTGCGGACCGCCTGGTACAGCGTCTCGGCGCCCCGCCGCACGCCGCAGGACGCGATCGACAAGATCGCCAAGGTGATCGAGAAGACCATGGCCGACCCGACCATGGTGGACGAGTTCGCCAAGCGCGGCATGGTGCTCTCCACGCCCGGGCCCAAGGCCCACGCCGAGCTGATCGCGCTCGAACGCGAGCGCTGGGGCAGCGTCATCAAGGCCCTCAACCTCAAGCTCGAATCCTGAGCCCGCACCCGCGATGAAGTGTTCCGAGGCGATCGCCGAGATCCTGAAGCGCGAAGGCGTCTCCACGCTCTTCTGCTACCCGACGACCCCGGTGATCGAGGCGGCCGCGCTGGCTGGCATCCGGCCCGTCGTGTGCCGGCAGGAGCGCGTGGGGGTGGACATGGCCAGCGGCTACGCACGCGTGCAGGACGGCCGGCCGCCCGCGGCCTTCGCCATGCAGTACGGCCCCGGCGTGGAGAACGCCTTCGCGGGCATCGCTACCGCGTGGTCGGATGCCACGCCCATCCTGTTCCTGCCGCTGGCGCATCCGCGCGCGCACTCGCAGGTGTTTCCGCTGTTCCGCTCGACGCGCACGCTGGAAAGCGTCGCGTCGTCGGTCGAAGAGATCGTGCTGCCGCAGCACACGCCTGCCGTGATGCGGCGCGCCTTCAGCCACCTGAAGAACGGGCGCGCCGGCCCGGCGGTGGTGGAGATCCCGCTGGACGTGCTGAACAAGGACATCGAGCAGGACCCGCTGGAGTACGCGCCGGTGCATGCCGCTCGCAGCGAAGCCGCCTGGGACGACGTGGAGCGTGCGGCCGACCTCTTGCTGGCTGCGCGTTGCCCGGTGATCCAGGCCGGGCAAGGCGTGCTCTATGCGCGTGCCACCCCGGAGCTGGTGGAACTGGCCGAGCTGCTGCAAGCGCCGGTGTACACCAGCGTCGATGGCAAGAGCGCGTTTCCCGAGCGGCATCCGCTCGCCCTCGGCACCGCGGGCCTGGTCTTCACCGGCGAGGGCCGGCACTTCTTCCAGGCGGCGGACCTCGTCTTCGGCGTGGGCACCAGCCTGACCCACCATCCCATCGTGCAGCCGCCGCTGCCGGCCGGCCGCCGCATCATCCACCTGACCAACGAGCCGCGCGACCTGAACAAGAGCTACTTCGCCGAGCTGGGCCTGCTGGGCGATGCCAAGCTGGTGCTGCGCCAGCTGGTGACGACCGTGGCCAGCCGCCTGAAGGGGCAGCCGCGGCGCAACGACGTCGCCGCGCAAATCGAGCGCCTGCGCACCGAATGGCTGGCCCATTGGCGCGACGCGCTGCACAGCGCAGAGGCGCCGATCTCGCCCTACCGCGTGATCCACGAGTTCTCGCGCACCATCGCCGCCGACGATGCCATCGTCACGCACGACTCGGGCAGCCCGCGCGACCAGATGCTGCCTTTCTACCGCGCCGGCGGGCCGCGCAGCTACCTGGGTTGGGGCAAGTCGCACCAGCTCGGCACCGGCCTGGGCCTGACCATCGGCGCCAAGCTCGCCGCGCCGGACAAGTTTTGCGTCAACTTCATGGGCGACGCCGCCTTCGGCATGACCGGCCTGGACTTCGAGACCGCGGTGCGCAACGAGATCCCGATCTGCACGGTGGTGCTGAACAACGCCACCATGGCCATCGAGACCAAGACCATGGAGCGCTCGCACGCGCTCTACGGCACCCGCGCCATCGGCGGCAACTACGCGGCCATCGCGCGCGAACTGGGCGGCTGGAGCCTGCGCGTGGACGACCCGGCCATGGTGGCCGACGCGTTCCGCCAGGCGCGCCGCATGACGCAGGAAGGCCGGTCCTGCCTGCTCGAATTCATCACCTCCGCCGAGACCGCCTTCTCGCACCGCTTCGGCGCCGCCGAACACGGCGCACCCGCGGCCGCATGACCGACCCGAAAGCTTTGCACCCATGACCTCTTCCCGCACGATCAAGATCGGTGGCGCCTGCGGCTTCACCGGCGACTCGCCCCATGCCACGCCGCAGTTGCTGCAGGTGCCCGGCCTCGACTACCTGATCTACGACTACCTGGCCGAGATGAGCATGGGCATCTTCGCGCGCTCGCGCTCCAAGGGCGTCGGCCGCGAAGGCTGGTCCACCGACTTCGTCGAGCTGATGATGCGGCCCAACCTGGCCGAGATCGCCGCCAAGGGCGTGAAAGTCGTCGCCAATGCCGGTGGGGTGGACCCGGTGGGCTGCGCCAACTCCCTGCGCGCCGTGGTGGCCGAACTGGGCCTGCAACTGAAGGTGGCTGCCGTGCACGGCGACGACATCCTGGGCCGCATCGACGAGTTCCGCGCGCCCGAGATGTTCAGCGGCCGGCCCATGCCGCAGCGCATCACCGGCGCCAATGCCTACCTGGGCGCGGCACCCATTGCCCGCGCGCTGGCGCTGGGTGCGGACATCGTGGTGACCGGGCGGGTGGCCGACAGCGCGCTGGTGCTGGGGCCCCTGGTGCATGAGTTCGGCTGGGCCTTCGACGACTTCCAGCGCATGGCGCAAGGCACCGTGGCCGGCCACCTGATCGAGTGCGGCGCGCAGGTCAGCGGCGGCACCTTCACCGACTGGTTCGAGGCCGGCGACTGGTCGCGCATCGGCTATCCGGTGGCCGAGGTGGACGCCGACGGCCGCATCGTCATCACCAAGCCGGCAGGCACCGGCGGCGTGGTGAGCGTGGGCACGGTGTCCGAGCAACTGCTGTACGAAGTGGACGACCCGGCCAACTACCACGTGGCCGACGTGATCGTCGACTTCACCGGCGTGACGGTGCACCCGCTGGGTCCCGATCGCGTGGAAGTGCGCGGAGTGCAGGGGCGCAGGCCCACCGACACGTACAAGGTCTGCGCCACCTACCAGGGCGCTTACCGCTGCGTGGTGCTGGCGCCGGTGATCGGCATCGACGCGCCCGCCAAGGCCGAGCGGCAGGCGCGCGCCTTGCTCGACCGCAACGAGCGGGCCATCGTCGAAAAAGGCCATGCGCCGTTTGCGCTGCGCAGCGTCGAGCTGCTCGGCACCGAAGCCTCGTACGGCGCGAATGCGCGGGCGCTGCCCACGCGCGAAGTGGTGGCCAAGATCGTGGTGGACCACACCGATCGCAAGGCGCTGGAGGTGTTCCGCAACGATGCGCTCTCGCCCATCACCTCCATGGCGCCGGGCTCCACCGGCTGGCACTTCGGCCGGCCCACCATCTACTCCGTGATGCACGTGTTCTCGCTGCTGGCGCCCAAGTCGGCCATCCCGGCGCTGGTGGAGCTCGACGGCCAGACAGAGACCATCACCGGCTGGATCGGCGGCGGCGCCGGCGAGCCCGAACGGGCGCGCATCACCGGGCCGGTGCCCGCGCCTGCGGCTGCCGGGCCCATGCGCCGGGTACGCCTGGTCGACCTGGCGCTCGCCCGCAGCGGCGACAAGGGCGACCGCTTCATGACGGCCGTCATCGCGCGCAGGCCCGCCTACCTGCCCTGGATCCGCGCGGCGCTCACGCCGGCTCGGCTGGCCACCCACATGAGCCATGTGTTCAACGGCATCGAGGGCACGGTCACGCTCTACGACGTGCCCGGCATTCACGCGGTGAACCTGCTGTTCGACGGCGCGCTGGCGGGCGGGCAACTCGCCTCGCCGCGGCTCGACGCTCTGGCCAAGGGCATGGGGCAGCAATTGCTGGACCTGGAGCTCGACGTGCCGCAAAGCCTGGACGTGGTCCCCTACGAACAGCGGGCAGCAGGGCGTCCATGATTCGGATGAGCGACTCCGAACGGCGTGCCATGCAGTCGCCTTTTCGCAAGGTGCTGGTCGCCAACCGGGGCGAGGTCGCGGTGCGCATCGCCCGCGCCGCGGCCGAACTGGGCATCGCCAGCGTGGGGATTCATTCCACCGACGACGCCGGTTCGGTCCACTGGCGCCGCTGCGACGAGGCGGTGCCGCTGCCCGGTGCCGGCGCCGCGGCCTACCTCGACATGGAGGCGGTGATTGCAGCCGCCCTGGCGCGCGGCTGCGACGCAGTGCATCCGGGCTACGGCTTCCTGAGCGAAAACGCCGCCTTCGCGCGCCGCTGCGCCGAGGCCGGGCTCGCCTTCATCGGGCCGCGGCCCGAGGTGCTGGACCTGCTGGGCGACAAGGCTCAGGCACGGCGCCTTGCGGTCGACTGCGGCATTCCCGTGGCCCGAGGCATTTCGCGGGCCGTGACGCTGGAAGAAGCGGGCGAGTTCCTCGCCTCGCTCGACGGTGGCTCGATCATGCTCAAGGCACTGGCCGGCGGCGGCGGGCGCGGCATGCGCATCGTCGAGTCGGCCGCGATGCTGGCCGAGGCGTTTGCTTCGGCGCAGTCCGAGGCGTTGGCCGCATTCGGGCTGGGCGAGCTGTTCGTCGAGGAACTGATCGCGCCGGCACGCCACGTGGAAGTCCAGGTACTGGGCGACAGCACCGGCGATGTGGCTCACCTGCACGACCGCGAATGCACGCTGCAGCGCCGCCAGCAGAAGCTGGTGGAGTTCGCGCCCTCGCCCTTCCTCGACGCCCCCGTGCGCGCGGCGCTGGCCGACGCGGCCTGCGTGCTCGCGCGCGCCGCGGGCGTGCACGCGCTGTGCACCATGGAATTCCTGGTCGGCCCCGATGGCCGCTTTGTCTTCATGGAGGCCAACCCGCGCTTGCAGGTGGAGCACACCGTGACCGAAGCGGTGACCGGCATCGACCTGGTGCAGGCCCAATTTCTCCTCGCAGCGGGCCGCTCGCTGGAAACCCTCGGCTTGCAGCAGCGCGACATCCCCGCGCCACGCGGGCTGGCCGTGCAGCTGCGCGTGAACATGGAACGCATCGACGCGCAGGGGCAGGCACTGCCCGCCGGCGGCACGCTGCGCGCCTTCGACGCGCCCGGCGGTGCGGGCGTTCGCATCGACACTTTCGCGCGCGCCGGCTGGACACCATCGACGCGCTTCGATTCACTGCTGGCCAAGCTGGTGGTGCATGTGCCCGGCACGCGGGTCGAAGACCTGCTGCTGCGCGCTGGCCGTGCGCTGGCGGAGTTCGAGGTCGAGGGCGTGCCCACCAACATCGCCTTCCTGCAGGCGCTGCTGGCCGATGCGGACGTGGCCGCCGGGCGGGTGGACACGCGCTTCGTCGAGCGCCATGGTGCGCGTCTCGCAGAAGCGGCGGCACGCCAGCCACGCCTGCACGGCGCCACGCGCGAGCTGGCCGCCGGGAGTGAAGATGACAATGGCCACGAGGCGGCGCCCGAAGGCGCGCAGGTCGTGGCCTCGCCCGTGGGCGGCGTGGTGGCGCGCTTCGCGGTGGCCGCGGGCGACCCGGTGCGCGCGGGCCAGACCATCGCAGTGGTCGAGGCCATGAAGATGGAACATGCCGTCGCAGCGCCTTGTGCCGGCACGGTGCTGTCATTGCACGCAGCGCTGGGCGCCCCGGTCACAGAAGGGCAGCCGCTGCTGTGGCTGGAACCCGGCGAAGCGGACGACGCATCGCACGCAGAGGCCGTATCGCAAGACGACCCCATCGCCACACAGCGCCTGCACGAGCTGCGCGAGCGCAAGGCCGCCCTGCTCGATGCGGCCCGGCCCGACGCCGTGGCGCGCCAGCGCGCGCGCGGGGTGCGCACCGCTCGGGAACGCATCGCGCAACTTTGCGACGCCGGCACCTTCGTCGAGATGGGCGGCTTGCTGGCGCCCGAAGACGGCACGTCGGCACCGGCCGACGGCGTGGTGGTCGGCTCGGCCCGCATCGAGGGCCGCCCGGTGATGGTGGCGGCGCAGGACTTCACCGTCTTCGGCGGCAGTTCCGGATTGGCAGGGCGCAACAAGCTGGTGCGTGCTTTGCAGCGCGCGCGCATCAACGGCATGCCGGTGGTGATGCTGTTCGACGGCGGCGGCCACCGCATCCAGGACGGACAGAACTCGCGGCACTTCGCGTCGTCCACCACGATCTTCCAGGAGTTCTCTTACCTCTCGGGCTGGGTGCCGGTGGTCAGCGCCGTGCTGGGCGCCGGCTTTGCGGCCAACACCAACTACTGCGCGCTGTCCGACTTCGTCGTGATGGTGCGCGGCAAAGCCGAGATGGGGCTCGCCGGCCCGGCGCTGGTGAAGGCCGGCACCGGCGAGACCATCTCCGGCCAGGCCCTGGGCGGCGCGGCCGAACAGGTGGACCGCAACGGCCTGGCCGACCTGGCCGTGGACAGCGAGGAAGAGGCGTTCGCCGCGCTGCGCCGGTTCCTGTCGTTCCTGCCGTCCAATGCGCGCGCCGCGCGCCCCGACGCGCAGGTGGTGCTGGAGCCGGCCGGCCACGAACTCGCGCAGCTGGTGCCTGCGAACACGCGTTTGTCTTACGACATGCGGCAGGTGGTGGCGCGCATCGCGGACGTCGACTCGGTCTTCGAGATCAAGCCCACGCACGGCGCCAACATGGTCACCGCCTTCGCGCGGCTCGACGGGCGGGCCGTCGGCTTCATCGGCAACCAGCCGCTGGTCATGGGCGGCATGATCGACAGCGCCGCGGCGGAAAAAGGGGCGCGTTTCATCGCCCAGTGCGACGCCTACGGGCTGCCGCTGGTGTACCTGGTGGACGTGCCGGGCATGTCCATCGGCTCGCGCGCGGAACGCACCACGCTGGGCCGGCGCAGTGCGAAGCTGCTGTACGAGCTGGGCCACGCCACGGTGCCGCGCGCCTCGGTCGTGCTGCGCAAGGGCTACGGCCTGGGCTACGTGGCCATGTGCGGCGGCCGCGGCTTCGAGCCCGACACCTGCCTGGCCTGGCCGACCGCCGAGATCTGCGCGATGTCCATCGAAGGCTCGGTGGACGTGGCCTACCGCAAGCAGTTCGCGGATGCACCGGACCCGGCGGCGAAGCGCCGCGAGATCATTGCCGGCATCCGCGAGCGCGTGAGCGCGGTGCAGGCCGCCGAAGGCTTCGGCATCGACGACGTGATCGAGCCCGGTGAGACCCGCGCGCGGCTGATCGATGCGTTCGCGCAGGCGCCGGCCAGGCGCGAGCCGGGCATGCCGCCCAAGTTCCGTTCCATCCCGCCGATCTGATGCAGGCCATGACGAGCGACCTACCCCAAACCCGCGGCACGCTGGACCCTGCGGCCTTCGAGCGCCTGCTCGAAGCCCGGTCGAGCTGCCGCGGATTTCTCCCCACGCCCCTGCCGCGGCCGCTCATCGAGCGCATCCTGGCCACGGCGCAGCGCACGGCTTCGTGGAACAACACGCAACCGTGGCAGGTGATCGTCACCGACGCGCCAGCCACCGAGATGCTGCGCCAGGCCTTGCAGTCGCAGCAGCCGGAGCAGGCGGGATTCGAGATCCCGCCCCCGGCGGAATACCGCGGCGTCTACCAGGAGCGCCGGCGCGCCTGCGGCATTGGCCTTTACACGGCAGTGGGCGTTGCCAAGGGCGACCGCGAGGCTTCGGCACGCCAGGCCAACGAGAACTTCCGCATGTTCGGCGCACCGCACCTGGCGCTGCTCACCAGCGACACGGCATTGGGCACGTACGGTGTGCTCGACTGCGGCGGCTGGGTCAGCAACTTCCTGTTGGCGGCGGCCTCCCACGGCGTCGCCACGATCGCGCAGGCCGCGCTCGCGCAGCGCTCGGCCTTCCTGCGGCGCTGGTTCGGCATTCCCGAGGATCGCCTGATCGTCTGCGGCATCTCCTTCGGCCTTGCGGATCCCGAGCACCCCGCCAACCGGTTCCGCACGCCGCGCGCGCCGCTGGCCGACGTCGTGCGCTGGGTCGAGAAATGAGCACGCCCATGACAGGACCCCTGCACGGAATCAAGATCGTCGAGTTCGCCGGCCTCGGGCCGGCGCCGTTCTGCGCCATGATGCTCGCCGACATGGGCGCCGAGGTGCTGCGCGTGGCGCGCCCCGGCAGCACGACGCGCAGCACTGACGTGAACTGCCGCAACCGCGCCACCGTCAACATCAACCTGCGCGCGCCCGGTTCGGCCGAGGCGCTGCTGCCTGCGATCGCAGGTGCCGACGCGCTGATCGAGGGCTTTCGCCCCGGCGTGATGGAGAGCCTGGGCCTGGGACCCGACACCTGCCTCGCGCTCAATCCGCGGCTGGTCTATGGCCGCATGACCGGCTGGGGCCAGGACGGTCCGCTGCACAAGGCCGCCGGGCACGACATCAACTACATCGCGATCAGCGGTGCCCTGCATGCGATCGGCAACGCCGGCGAAAAGCCCGTGCCGCCGATGAACCTGGTGGGCGACTACGGTGGCGGCGCCATGATGCTGGCCACGGGCATGTTGGCTGCGCTGCTGGAGGTTCGCAACTCCGGCCGCGGGCAGGTGGTGGATGCCGCCATGACCGACGGTGCCGCGCTGCTGTGCGCCAGCATGTACGCCGCACACGGCGCGGGGCGCGTGAGCAACCTGCGCGGCGAGAACCTGGTGGACGGCGGCGCCCATTTCTACGACACGTACGCCTGTGCCGACGGCAAGTACATCTCCATCGGCGCCATCGAGCCGCAGTTCTATGCGCTGCTGCGCGAGCGCTGCGGCATCGACGACCCGCTGTTCGACGCGCAGATGGACGCCGCACGCTGGCCGCTGCTGAAGCTGCGCATGGCCGATGTCTTCCTCACCCGCACGCGCGACGAGTGGTGCCTGCTGCTGGAAGGCACCGATGCCTGCTTCGCGCCGGTGCTCGACTGGGACGAAGCGCCGGCCCATCCGCACAACCGCGCTCGCGGCACCTTCGTGGAAATCGACGGCGTGGTGCAGCCCGCGCCTGCACCGCGTTTCTCGCTCACGCCCCAGGCGACACCGCAGCCTGCCCGCGCAGCGGGCCCCGAGGAACTGCTGCAGCGCTGGGGGCTGGTGCTGCCTGAGGCGGAGGCGGTGTCCCCATGATCGCCCGCCAAACGCCGCTCCGCGACCTGCGCATCGCGGACTTCTCGCACTTCATCGCCGGGCCGCTCGCCACCATGATCCTGGCGGACATGGGTGCGGAGGTGATCAAGGTCGAAAGCGCCGCCGGTGGCGACGGCTTCCGCAGCTACCCGCCTTCCATCGGCGGCGAGAGCGTGCCCTACCTCTGGGCCAACCGCAACAAGAAGAGCGTGTCGCTCGACCTGAAGACGCGCGAGGGCCGTGCCGTCGCGCTCGACCTGGTAGCCAGGGCCGACGTGGTGGTGGAGAACTTTTCCACCGGCGTGATGCAGCGCCTGGGCCTGGACTACGAGACGCTCTCGCGCGACAACCCGCGCCTGATCTACGCCAGCGTCTCCACCTACGGCCGCAGCGGCCCCTATGCCGACCGCATCGGCTTCGACCCGGTCGTGCAGGCCGAAAGCGGTTTCATCTCGATGACCGGCGACCCGGCGCAGCAACCGGGCTTTCGCGCGGGGCCATCCATCATGGACATCTCCACCGCGATGATGACCGCCAATGCGATCCAGGGCGCTTTCATCGCGCGCCAGCGCACCGGCCGCGGCCAGCTGGTGGAGACCACCATGATCGAGACGGCCATCAACATGCTGGGCAACTTCTCGCTGTCCTACCTGGCTACCGGCGTGAACCCCACCCGCTTCGGCAACACGCAGGCCACTGCCGCGCCGGTGGGCGCCTTCGAGACCGCCACCGGGCCGATCTACCTGGCGTGCGCGAACGACCGTACCTTCCAGCGCCTGGCGCGCGACGTGCTGCTCGACCCCTCGCTCGCCGACGACCCCGCCTATGCGACCAGTGGCGGCCGGCGCGACCACCAGCAGCGGCTGATCGCCGACATCGGCGCCCGGCTGAAGCTGCAGGACCGCGACACCTGGCTCGCGCGCATGCACGAAGCGGGCGTGCCCGGTGGTGCCATCCGTACCGTGGCCGAGGCCATGGAAGCCCCGGAGATCCGCGAACTGGGACTGGTCAGCCGCATCCCCCATCCGACGCTGGGCACGATTCCCAACGTGGGATTGGGCATGCACTTTTCCGATACGCCGCTGGCCGACCCGGTGGCTGCGCCTTTGCTGGGCGCGGACACCGACACGGTGCTGCGCGAGCTGCTGGGTTACGCACCGGAGCGCATCGCGAGCCTCCGCGCGCAGGGGGTGTTCGGCTAGGTCTTCATCGAAGCGAAGGCCGCGGTCTGTGCTTCGATGTGCGTGGCCATGTTGGCGGCCAGGTCGTCGCCGAATCCCAGCGCCAGCCCCAGCTTGGCCACCGAAAGACCCGATGGCGCGAGTGCGGCGAATTCATCTGCCACGGCTTGTGCGCGCATATCCAATTGGTCCGGCTCGCACAACTCGGCAACCAGGCCGAGTGCGTGCGCGCGCGCGGCATCGATGGTGCGGCCGAGCAAGACCAGCTCGGCGGCTCGATGCTTGCCGATCAGCCGCGGCATGAGGTAGCCGCCGCCGGCCAGCCCGCGGTGCACCTCCGGAAACCCGAACTTCGCGCCGTGAACCGCGATGACGTAGTCGCTGAAGAAGGCCAGCGCAGCGCCACCGCCCAACGCGTCGCCCTGCACCAGGCTCACGATGGGACGCGGGTGCCGCACCATCTCGAGATACAGCGCGAGGATGTTCTGCATCGCCGCGCGGAAGTCTTCGACGCTGAATCGGCGGAATTCCTTGACGTCGGCCCCGGCGCTGAAGGCGCGGCCCTGCGCGCGCAACACGATGCCGTGGCTCGAGTCGCTGGCCGCGTCCTCGCGCAGCGCGGCGCGCAGCTGTGCCACCGTCTCGCCCGACAAGGGGTTCAGCCCGCCCTCGGAGACCAGGCAAAGTTCGGTGAACACGCGGCCGCCCGCATGGCGCTCGCTGCGCTGGACAGTCGTGTGTATCACGGCCGCTGTCACCCGTGGCCCTTGCGCAGCAAGCGCCCCGGCATGGTGTCACCTGCGGTGAGCGCGTCACGGCCCTGCTCGCGCACGATGACGCCATTGACGATCACCGCGTCGACGCCGATGGCATCCGACACCAGGCGCGGCTCGCCGGCGGGCATATCGTTCACGCGGCGCAACGGCCCGGCGGCAACGGCGTCGGGGTCGAACACCACGACGTCCGCAGGGCGGCCGACCGACAGCACGCCGCGGTCGCGGATGCCGAAGACCTGGGCCGGGCGCGAGGTGAGCATGCGCACCGCCTGCTCCACGCTGAGCGCCTTCTTTTCGCGGACCCAGCGGCCCAGCAGGTGCGTGGCCTGGCAGGCATCGCACAACTGGCTCGCGTGCGCGCCGGCATCGGACAGGCCCAGCACCATCGCGGGATTGAGCAGCAGTTCCTCGACCTGCGCTTCGTCATGGTTGGCCAGCGGCATGCGAAAGCGCGCCTGCAGTTCGGTGGCCAGCGCCATGTCCAGCGCCAGGTCCACCGGATGCACATTGCGCTCGCGGGCCACGTCGGCCAACAGGCGCTCCTCGATCGCCGGCTCCAGCGCGAACTCGACGATCGCCATGAGATCGAAAGCCTGCCGCAGCTCGGGCCACGCGCCGTCCCAACGCTCGCGGAACTGCTGCCGGAACGCGGGGTCACGGTAGATCGCGACCTTGCCCGCGAAGTCGGCCGCAGCCACCGGCTTGAAAAAGGTCATGCCTTCGAGCACCGTCGGTTCGCGGAACTGGAACTCGAAGTTGAGCGGCCGTGGTGTCACCTGGGGCGCGATGCGAAGCCCTTGCCCGGCCATCTCCAGGGACTTTTCCAGCAGCGCCTTGTGGTTGGACTTGCCGAAGGCGGAGCCTGCGAGCAGCGCCGACCAGCTGATCGAGGCGCCGGTCTCGCGCGCGAGTTGCTCCAGTTGCTCCAGCAGCAGCCCGGCGCCCAGCGTGGTCTGCAGCATGCCGTGCCCGGCCTCCCGCAAGGTGGACGCCAGTTCCCGCACTTCGGCAAAGCTGGCGGCGCGGCTGGGCACGGGGCGGCCCTGGAAGCCGACGTGGGCGGTCAGCTTGGAAGTGGCCAGGCCCAGCGCACCCGCGGCTAGCGCCTCCACGAGGATGCGCCGCATCGCGGCAACTTCGTCTTCGGTGGCTTCGCGCTCCGTCGCTTCCTCGCCCATCACGTACAGGCGCAGCGGCGTGTGGCCCACCAGCGCCGCCACGTTGATCGCCGTGCCGCGCTGCTCGACCGCGTCGAGATACTCGGGGAAGGTCTCGAAGCCCCAGTCACCCAGTCCTTCGCGCAGCGCCGCGCCGCTCATGCCCTCGACCTTTTCCAGCGTCTGCACCAGCAGCTGGCGATGCTCGTGGCGAACCGGCGCGATGCCGAAACCGCAGTTGCCCATGACCACCGTGGTCACGCCGTGCCAGGGGGAGATCGACAGCAGCCGGTCCCACAGCACCTGCGCGTCGTAGTGGGTGTGCACGTCGACGAAGCCGGGGCACACCACGCGACCCGTCGCATCGATCTCGCGCGCGGCACTTCCGCTGGCCTCGCCCAGGGCGACGACGCGCCCGTCCTTGATCGCGACGTCGGCACGCCGGCCGGGCGCACCCGTGCCATCCACGAGCAGCCCGCCCGTGATCTTCAAGTCATAGTCCATCTGCATTCCCAGAATTCGTCAACACACCCCACGACCGCAAGAAATCGGCATCGGCCTCACGACTCGTACGCGGCGCGCCCGCAGGCGTGCGCGAGAAGCGCGGCGCCGGAGCCGGCTGCACCACGCCGTCGAGCGTGACGAAGGCCTCGCGCGCGCGATGCTGGGGATGCGCCGGCGCTTCGTCCCAGTCGAGCACCGGCGTCAGGCAGGCGTCACGCCCGGAGGCGAGCGCGCACCATTCGTCGCGGCTGCGCCTGAGGAACACCTGCGCCAGATCGGCCTTGAATGCAGGCCAGCGTGCGCGGTCCCACTGCGCTGCGGGCATGTCGCCCTCGATGGCGCAGAGCGCCATCAGTTGCGTGTAGAACTGCGGCTCGGTCGCAGCCACGGCCACGTAGCGGCCGTCCGCGCAGAGATAGCTGTTGTAGAAGTGAGCACCGCCATCGAGGTGGTTCTCGCCGCGCCCGCCGCTCCAGCGGCCGCTGGCCCGCATGCCGTAGAACAAGGAAGCCAGCAGTGTCGCGCCTTCGCCCATGGCCGCATCCACCACCTGGCCGCGGCCGGACACCTGGCGCTCCTGCAGCGCCGCGAGCAGGCCGACTGCCAACAGCATGGCCCCGCCCCCGTAGTCGCCCACCAGGTTCAGCGGCGGCACCGGCGGCTCGCCCGGGCGGCCGATAGCGTGCAGCGCCCCGCTCAGGCCGATGTAGTTGATGTCATGGCCCGCGGCCTGCGCGAGCGGGCCGTCCTGCCCCCAACCCGTCATGCGGCCGTAGACGAGGCGGGGGTTGCGCTCCATGCACTCGCGCGGTCCCAGCCCCAGGCGTTCCATCACACCCGGACGGAATCCTTCGATCAGGACGTCTGCGGCGGCAGCAAGGTCCAGCGCCGTCGCGCGGCCTGCATCCGAGCGCAGGTCAACGGCCAGCCGGTGCCGGCCGCGTCCCGGCACGTCGAACGGGCTGGCCTCGGCGCCGACGCGCGTGACCTGCAGCACCTCGGCGCCAAGGTCAGCCAGTACCATCCCGCAAAAAGGCGCGGGGCCGATGCCACCGGCCTCCAGCACCCGTATCCCCGCAAGTGGTCCCGTCATGGGAAATGCGCCGTTAGAGCCGCTCGACGATGGTCACGTTCGCCATCCCGCCGCCCTCGCACATCGTCTGCAAGCCGTACCGCGCACCACGCTGCTGCAGAGCATGGATCAGCGTCGTCATCAGCTTGGTTCCGGATGCGCCAAGCGGATGGCCCAATGCGATCGCGCCGCCATTCACGTTGAGCCGCTGCGCATCGGCGCCCAGCGCCTGCAGCCAGGCCAGCGGCACCGGCGCGAAGGCCTCGTTCACTTCATACAAGTCGATGTCCTCGATCTTCATGCCGGCCTTTTGCAGCGCCCGCTGCGTCGCAGGAATCGGCGCCTCCAACATGATCACCGGGTCGTGGCCCATCACGCTCATGTGGTGGATTCGCGCCAGCGGCTTCACGCCCAGGGCTTTCAGCCCGCGTTCGTTGACGACCAGCACGCCGCTCGCGCCGTCGCAGATCTGGCTGGCACTCGCCGCGCTGATGCGGCCGCCCTCGGCCAGCAGCTTCACGGCGGCGATGCCTTCCAGGGTGGCATTGGCGCGGATGCCTTCGTCGCGCTGGTGCACTTCATCGGTGTCGACACCATTGGCGTCGCGCACACGCAGCGGCAGGATCTCGGCGTCGAAGCGGCCTTCCTCGGCCGCTCGCGCGGCCAGCTGGTGGCTGCGCAGCGCATAGCGGTCGAGCGCATCCTTCGCCAGGTCGTACTTGCGCGCGATCATCTCGGCGCCCGTGAACTGGCTGAACTCGGTGTCGCCATAGCGCTTGCGGATCTGCGGGCTCATGTAGAAGCCCATGCCATTCTGCTGCGGCAGCGCAGAGGGCGTGAACATCGGCACGCGCGTCATGCTCTCCACCCCGGCCGCGATCACGATGTCCTGCGTGCCCGACATCACGGCCTGCGCCGCAAAGTGCAGGGCCTGCTGCGACGAGCCGCACTGGCGGTCCAGCGAGGTGCCGGGCACCGACTCGGGCAGGCGCGAGGCCAGCACCGCGTTGCGCGCCACGTTGGTGGACTGCTCGCCGACCTGGCTGACGCAGCCCATGATGACGTCCTCGACCAGCGCCGGGTCGCAGTCCGCTCGCGCCAGCAGGGCGTCGAGCACCTGCGCCGCGAGGTCCACGGGATGCCAGCCCGAAAGCTTGCCGCCGCGGCGGCCGCCCGCCGTGCGCGCGGCGGCAACGATATAGGCTTCTTGTGCCATGTGGGTTCTCCTGGGTGTGGGGTTAGCGCGGCGCCATGCGGATCGCGCCGTCGAGGCGCACGCACTCACCGTTGAAGTAGCTGTTGGTGATCATGGTCTCGGCCAGGTGCGCGTACTCGTCGGGGTCGCCCAGCCGCTTGGGGAACGGCACCGACGCGGCCAGCGCCTTCAGCACGTTGTCCGGCAAGGCCATGAGCAGCGGCGTGGCAAAGATGCCCGGCAGGATGGTGTTGATGCGGATGCCCTCGCCCATCAGGTCGCGCGCGACCGGCAGTGTCAGGCCGACGATGCCGGCCTTCGATGCGGCGTACGCGGCCTGGCCCATCTGGCCGTCCTCGGCCGCGACCGATGCGGTGTTCACGATGGCGCCGCGCTCGCCATCGGGCAGCGTTTCCAGCGCCAGCATGCCGGCGGCCGAATGCGCGATGCAGCGGAAGCTGCCGATGAGGTTGATCTGGATGATCCGCTCGAAATCGGGCAACGGGAAGTGCTTGGGCGCGCCGGTGGCTTTGTCGCGGCTGGCCGTCTTGATGCCGTTGCCGCTGCCGGCGCAGTTGACCAGGATGCGCTCCTGGCCCTGCGCCGCGCGCGCCTTTTCGAAGCCGGCCTCCACCTGCTCTTCGCTGGTGACGTCGACCTTGCAGAAGGTGCCACCGATCTCGCGCGCCAGCGCTTCGCCGGTTTCGGCGTTGAAGTCGAAGATGGCCACGCGCACGCCGTGCGCCGCGAGGCGGCGGGCCGTGGCGGCGCCCAGGCCGGAAGCGCCGCCCGTGATGACGGCGGCGATGGATGAGTCGAGTTTCATGACGGGAAGTTTGCGGCCGCGAGGAGGACACGGCACCGTCGGAAGCGACGAATTGCGCAGGCGCGTCATCCCCGCGAAGGCGGGGATGACGCTACCCCAGAACCGCCTTCGCCAGCACATCCTTCTGCACTTCAGTCGTACCGCCATAGATCGACGACGCGCGGGTGAAGAAGTAGCGGGTCGCCGGCACGCCGCGCTCGTCCTCGCTGCGGGCGAGTGCGGCCGGGCCGGCGATGCGCAGCATCAAGCTGGCGACCTGCTGCTGGATCTCCACGCCCTTGAGCTTCAGCACCGAGGCGAAGGCCGGGTTGTCCCGCTGCGCCTGGGCGCAAAGCAACAGCCGCAGGTTCGTGACCTCCAGCCCGCGCAGCTCGGCGTCGATCCACGCGATTTCGGCCTGGATGGCCGGATCGTCGATGACGCGACGCGCACCGTCGCGCGTGTTGCGCGCCAGTTCGATCGCGCGGTCCAGCCGGTCGCGGCTCATGCCCACGTAAGCAAGGCCGGTCCGCTCGCTGCCCAGCAACGACTTGGTGACGTCCCAGCCCTTGTTCTCGTCCCCCACGCGGTTGGCCACCGGCACCTTCACGTCGTCGAAGAACACTTCGTTCAGGTGATGCTCGCCATCGATCGTGTGGATCGGGCGGATCGTGATGCCAGGCGTCTTCAGGTCGACCAGCAGGAAGCTGATGCCCTCCTGCTTGCGCGCGGCCTGCGGGTCGGTGCGCACCAGCAGGAAGATCCAGTCGGCCATGTGCGCGTAGGTGGTCCAGGTCTTCTGGCCGTTGACGACGTAGTGCTCGCCTTCGTGCCGGGCGCTGGTGCGCAGCGACGCCAGGTCCGATCCCGCGCCCGGCTCCGAGAAGCCCTGGCAGAACCATACGTCCAGCCGCGCCAGGCGCGGCAGCCAGTCGCGCTTCTGCTCGGGCGTGCCGTACTTCAGCAGCACCGGCCCCAGCATCGTCACGTTGAAGTGCAGCGGCAGCGGCGCCGGCGCCAGCTGCAGCTCGTCCATCAGGATCAGGCGCTCCATCTGGCCCAGGTCGGCGCCGCCGAATTCGCGCGGCCAGTGCGGTGCGGCCCAGCCGCGCTCGTGCAGCGCGCGCTGCCATTGCACGACCTGCTCGCGCGATGGCCGCAGGCCCAGGCGCACGCGTTCGCGCAGTTCGCCCGGCAGGCGCTCGCGCAGGAAGGCGCGCACGTCGTCGCGAAAAGCCGCTTGCGCGGCGGCGAGCTGCAGGTCCATGGAAAGTGTTCCTTCAGAGGGCTCGCGCGATCACTTCCTTCATGATCTCGCTGGTTCCCCCGTAAATGCGCTGCACGCGCGCGTCGGTGTACAGGCGGCTGATGGGGTACTCGTCCATGTAGCCATAGCCGCCGAAGAGCTGCAGGCATTCGTCGATCACACGGCCCTGCGTTTCGGAGGCCCATAACTTCGCCATGGACGCGGTGGCGGTGTCCAGCGTGCCGGCGAGCAGCCGGTGCACGCACTGGTCGATGAAGGCACGCCCCACCGTGATCTGCGTGGCGACCTCGGCCAGCTTGAAGCGCGTGTTCTGCTGCTCGGCCAGCGGCTTGCCGAACACCTGCCGGTCGCGCACGTACTGAAGCGTCGCCTCGTAGGCGCCTTCCATCGCGGCCAGCGCCATCACGCCGATGACCAGGCGTTCGTACGGCAGGTCGCCCATCAGCTGGTAGAAGCCCTTGCCCTCTTCGCCGCCGAGCAGGTTGCCGGCGGGGACTTCCACGCCATCGAAGAACAGTTCGGACGTGTCCTGCGCCTTCAGGCCGATCTTGTCGAGCACGCGGCCGACGCGATAGCCCTGGGCTTGCGCCGTCTCGACCACCAGGATCGACGTGCCCTTGGCGCGCTGCGCAGGGTCGGTCTTGCACACGACCAGCACCAGCCCTGCGAGCAGGCCGTTGCTGATGAAGGTCTTGCTGCCGTCGATGCGCCAGCCGTTGTCGGTGCGCACGGCGCGCGTGCGGATCGCCTGCAGGTCGGAGCCGGTGCCCGGCTCGGTCATGGCGATGGCGCCGACCAGCTCGCCACGCGCCATGCGCGGAAGCCAGGCGCACTTCTGCGCCTCGGTGCCGTGGTTCAGGATGTAGTGCGCGACGATCGCATGCACCGACGTGTTCATGCCGGTCAGGCTGCGGCGAGTCATCTCCTCGTACACCACCGCTTCATGGCGGAAGTCGCCACCGCCGCCGCCGTAGTCGTCGGGGATGTCGGCGCACAGCAGCCCCAGCTCGCCGGCCTTGCGCCACACCGCATGGCCGACGTTGCCTTCACGACGTGCCGCTTCGTCACCGGGCGCCAGCTCCTCCTCGATGAAGCGCACCACGGTGTCGCGGTAAAGCTCCAGTTCGGGGTCGGACCAGGTACGCTCGAAGCGGATCGCCATGCCCTAGGCTTCCGCGCGCACCGCCAGGGCCGCGCCCCAGCCTTGCAGGATGGTCGCGGCCTCGTCGTGCGCGGCGGGCAGCGGCTGCGCTGACGGCGTGCGCGAGAAGCGCGGTGCGGGTGCCGGCTGCACCACGCCCTGCAGCGTGACGAAGGTTCCGCGCGCCTGGTTGTGCAGGTGCTGCGGCGCTTCGTCGAAGTCCAGCACCGGCGCAAAGCAGGCATCGGTGCCTTCCAGCAGCGCGCACCATTCATCGCGCGTGCGGGTGCGGAACACGTCGGCCAGCCGCAGCTTCATCATCGGCCAGCCCGAGCGGTCCATCTGCCCGGCCGCGAATTCGCTTTCCAGGCCGCACAGCTCGCACAGCTGCGCAAAGAACTTCGGCTCCAGCGCGCCCACCGACACGAACTTGCCGTCGGCGCACGCATAGGTGTCGTAGAAGTGCGCGGCGCCGTCCAGCAGGTTGTCGCCGCGCTGCGTCGTCCAGCGGCCCGCGGCCTTCATGCCGTAGAACAGTGACGAGAGCAGCGCCGCGCCATCGGTCATGGCGGCGTCGACCACCTGGCCCTGGCCGGAGGCCTTCGCTTCGTGCAACGCCGACAGCACGCCCACGGCCAGCAGCATGGCGCCACCGCCATAGTCGCCCACGTAGTTCAACGGCGGCGGCGGCGGCTCGCCGCTGCGGCCGATGGCGTGCAGCGCGCCGGTGACGGCGATGTAGTTGATGTCGTGGCCCGCGGCGCGCGCGAGCGGCCCGGTCTGGCCCCAGCCGGTCATGCGGCCGTACACCAGGCGCGGGTTGAACTTGTGGCAGGGCGCCGGCCCCAGGCCCAGGCGCTCCATCACGCCGGGGCGGAAGCCTTCGATCAGCACGTCGGCCTTGACGATCAGAGCCAATGCGGCCTCGATGCCCGCTGCGGTCTGCAGGTCGAGCGCGACATGGCGCTTGCCGCGGGCGGTGATGTCAGTGGCATCGCGTAGCGTGCCGGGGCGCTCGATGCAGACCACGTCGGCCCCGAGGTCGGCGAACACCATGCCGCAGAACGGCGCGGGCCCCAACCCCGCCATTTCCACGACGCGCAAACCTTCCAGCGGGCCGGCCATGTTCGTGTCCTTACGGCCTCAGTCGGCCTTGATGCCGGTGGCCTGTACCACCCGCTTCCAGTAGTCGATGTCGGCGCGCATGTTGCCGGCCACGTCCTCGCGCTCGGACGACGCGGGGTCGATGCCCATCGAAAGCAGTTGCTCCTGCACCTCCAGCGACTTCAGCACGTTCAGGATCGAGGTGCGGATGCGTTCCACCGTGGCGCTCGGCGTGCCCTTGGGCAGCATCAGCCAGTAGCGGCCGGGCTGCGACACCTCGTTGTAGCCCAGCTCGGCGAAGGTCGGCACGTCGGGCACCAGCCGGCTGCGCTTGTTGCCGGTGATGGCCAGCGCCTTCAGCTTGCCGGACTTCACGTGCACCATCGTGTTGCCCAGGTCCACCACGGCGGTGTTGATCTGGCCGCCGATCAGGTCGGTGATGAGCGGCGGCGTGCCCTTGTACGCGGCATGCACCATGCCCAGGTTGTTGCGTGAGTTGATGAGTTCGGAGTAGATGTGCGAGGTGGTCGCATTGCCGTAGCTGCCGTAACTGCCCTTGGTGCCCTTCATCTTGGCGACCACGTCCTGCAGAGTGCGAATTGACGGGTCGGCCGTGAGGTACAGCATCGGCAGGTCACAGATGCGCGCCACCGGGATCAGGTCGGCCAGTGCGTCGTACGGCCGCTTCTGGTTGAACGCGTAGGCCTGCGTCAGGTGGCTGTAGCCGAGCAGGATGGTGTGGCCGTCGGGCGCGGCGTTGACGCCGTGCACGGTGCCCACCACGCCCCCGGCGCCCGGCTTGGCATCCACGATCACCGGCACCTTCCAGTCTTCCTTCAGGCGCTCGGCGAACATGCGCAGCACGCGGTCGCCGGTGGAGCCGCCCACGGCCGGCAGGATCAGAGTGACCGGCTTGCCGGCGATGGGGAAGGTGTCCTGCGCGTGGGCCGCGAAGGCGGCGCCTAGCGTGAAAGCCGCGAGCAAGGCGCCGCGGGCGAGGATGTTTGTCATGCAGTGAGTCTCCTGAAATCGGGTTCGCGCTTTTCGAGGAAGGCGCGCACGCCCTCGGCGAATTCCGGCCGGTCCAGCAGCTCGCGCTGCCGCTCGGCCTCGTAGTGCAGTTGTGCGCGCAAGTCGTTGCGCGACGCGGCTTCGTAGGCGCGGCGCGTTTCCAGCGCGGCATGGGCGGGCAGCCGGGCGAGCTGCCGCGCGACCTTCATGGCTTCGTCCTGCAGCACGGCGTCGTCCACGCAGGCCCAGACGATCCCCCACTGCTCGGCCTTCTCTGCGCCCAGGCGTTCGCCCAGCAGCGTGAGCGCGGTGGCGCGGCCGCGGCCGACCAGCTGCTGCAGGAACCAGGTGGTGCCCAGGTCGGGCACGATGCCCAGCTTGGGGATGAACGGCAGGTAGAAGTACGCCGAGCGCGCGGCGATCACGACATCGGCTGCCAGCGCGATGCCGATGCCCGCACCCGCCACTGCACCCGGCAGCGCCGACACCACCGGCACCGGCAGTTCGCGCAGGCCTGTGATGATCGGGTTGGAAAGCTCTTCCATCACCTTTTGCGTGGCCTCGCCGCGCGACAGGTGCTCCTGGCCCTCCGGTATCGCGTTGCCTGCCAGGTCGGCCCCGGCGCAGAAAGCGTTGCCGGCGGCGGTAAGCAGCACGGCGCGGATGTCACGGGCGGCACCGACCTCGTCGACGAGCGCGCGCAGGCCGTGCTGCATGTCGCGGCTGAGTGCGTTGCGCCGCCCCGGGTTGTCCAGGGTGATGACGGCGACGTCGCCGTCGCGCTGCATGCGGACGTGTCGGTGTTCCATGCGGTCCATGCTAGGCGGCAAGTGCCGCGCGGCCTTCGTCGCTTGCGACGATTTGCACGGCCAGCGAAGCGCCCAGCCGGGCTGCATGTGCGGCGCCGTCACCGAACAGCGCATCGAGCACGGCCATGCGGCGCAGGCAGTGGCCTACGGCGTACTCGATGGTCATGCCGATGCCGCCGTGCAGCTGGATCGCCTGCTGCGTGATGAAGGTGCCATGGCGCGAGGCCAGCATGCGGGCGCGAGCGAGTTCGCGCGTTCGTTCGGGTTCGTCTTCGATTTCGAGGGCCAGCAGGCCCGCCATCGCCGCACTGCGCAGCGTGTCGAGCGCGACGTGCATCTCGGCCGCGCGGTGCCGCAGGGCCTGGTTGCTGCCGATGGTGCGGCCGAACTGCTGGCGCGTGCGGAGGTAGTCGATGGTGAGGTCGTAGGCGCGCTGCGCGACGCCGAGGGTTTCGCCGCAGGAGGCGGCGCTGCCGGCGTCGAGTGCGGCTTGGAGTGCGGCAAGGCCGTCGCCGAGCAAAGGTTCTGCCTGTGCGCCGACCAACTCGATGGCTGCGGCAGGGGTGTCGTCGATCAGGCGCGTGGGGGTGAGGTGGACGCCGGGTTGCGTTGGGTCCAACAGGAACAGCCTGATCTTCTGCTCTTCGTCGCGTGCGCTCACAACGATGCTGCAACCTGCGGCGAACAGGACATTGTGTTTGTGCCCGTCCAACCGCCAGCGGCCATCCACGCACCGCGCGCGCGTCTCGACCCACAAGGACGGCTGGCGCGCAGCCGGCTCATCATGCGCAAACACAACGATGCGGCTCGCGTCCGCAATGCCCGGCAACAAGGCCAGCTGCTGCGCCTGGCTCCCCGCACGCAAGATCGCGGTCGCTGCCATCACGGCCGACGGCAGGAAAGGCTGCACCGCCAGCGAGTGCCCCAGCGCCTGCAGCACCGGCAGCAGCGCCACGGGCCGCTGGCCGAAGCCACCGTGCGCCTCGGGCAGCGTGAGCGCGGTCACGCCCAGTCCACCAAGGGCCGGCCAGAGCGACACATCCCAACCCTGCGGCGTCGCCACCGCCTGGCGGCGCCGCTCGAAGGATGCTTGCGCCTGCAGCAGCCGCACCAGGCTGTCGCGCAATTGTTCCTGCTCGAGGTCCAGTTCGAACTGCATGTTGCTAAAGCCCGCTCACCAGGTGGCCACCATCGGCCGCGACTACAGCGCCGGTCATGTAGCGCCCTGCGTCGCCGGCCAGCAGCAGCAAGGGTCCGTCGAGGTCGCGCGGCTCGCCGAAGCGGCGCTGCGGGATGCGCTTGCGCATCCGCTCGCCGTCAACGCTTGCCAGGAAGTCCCGGTTGATGTCGGTGGCGATGTAGCCGGGGCACAGCGCGTTGACGCGGATGCCGTGGCGCGCCCACTCGAGCGCCAGCGCCTTCGTCAACTGGATCAGGCCCGCCTTCGACGCCGCGTACGGCGCGACGAACGTGCCGACCCGCTCGCCGAGGATCGACGCGATGTTGACGATGCTGCCCGGCCGCCCGGCCGAGGACAGCCGCCGCGCGGCCTCGGTGGCCACTAGCCACGCGCCCTTGAGGTTGGTGTCGACCACCTGGTCCCAGTCGTGCTCCGACGTGGACAGGGCGGGCGTGCCGAGTCCGACACCGGCGTTGTTGATGACGATGTCGGGCAGCGTGCCGGCCCCCGCCATCGTATCGAAAGCATTCTGGACGGAAGCCGCATCGGTCACGTCGAGTGCGACACACTCGGCGCGCGCGCCGCGGCTGCGCAGTTCGGCCTGCAGCGCCTGCAGGCGATCGGTGCGGCGCGCGGCCAGCCACACCTGGGCACCGGCATCGGCGAGCACCTGCGCAAAGTGTGCACCGAGTCCCGCCGAAGCCCCGGTGACCAGCGCGCTGCGTCCTGCGAGCGAGAACAGGCCGTCCATTCAGGCCACCGGGTAGAAACGGCGGCCGCTGGCCGCCATGGAGCGCAACAGCACAGGGGCTTCGTACATGCTGCCGAAGGCGGCCAGCGCCTCGCAGCGGCTCACCAGCTGGTCCAGCCCCAGCCAGTCTGCGTACTGCAGCGGCCCGCCCAGGTAGGCCGGGAAGCCGACACCCAGCAGCATCGCCATGTCGAGTTCGGCCGCGCTCGCCGCCACGCCTTCTTCCAGGCAGCGAATCGCTTCCAGCACCATCGGCAGCATGGTGCGCGCGACGATCTCCTGGTCGGTGAAGCGGGCCTGCGCCGCCTGCTGCACCTGCGCGATGAGGGCCCGGGCCGCGCTCGACGCGCTGCGCCTGGGCTTGCCGCCCGCGGCGTCGTAGTCGTAGAAGCCGCCGCCGCTTTTCTGGCCGAGGCGCCGCGCTGCGACCAGCGCACGGATCGCATTGCGCTGCGGCGGCCGCATGCGCTGCGGATAACCGGCCGAGATCACGTCGATCACGTGGCTGCCGGTGTCCATGCCCACCACGTCCTCCAGGTAGGCCGGCCCCATGGGCCAGCCGAAGGCCTCGAGCGCGCGGTCCACCTGCTCGTAGTCGGCGCCCTGCGCGACCAGGTCGCAGAACGCGATGATGTAGGGGGTGAGGATGCGGTTGACCAGGAAGCCGGGGCAGTCCTTCACCACGACGGGGGTCTTGCCCAGGGCGCTGGCGTAGGCCGTCGCGGTGGCCACGGCCGCATCGCTGCTGCGGCTGCCGCGCACCACCTCCACCAGCGGCATCACCGGCACCGGGTTGAAGAAGTGCAGCCCCACCACGTCCTCGGGCCGTGCCAGCGGCGCCGCGATGTCGTCGATGCGCAGGCTCGATGTGTTGGAGGCCAGCACTGTGCCGGGCTTCAACTGCTGCTGCAAAGCGCCCAGTACCTGGTGCTTGACCGCGAGGTTCTCGACCACGGCTTCGACCACCAGTTCGACCGTATCGAAGCCGCTGTCGTCCTGTTGCGGCGTGATCGCGGCCAGGATGGCATCGGCCTTGTCCTGCGCCATGCGGTTGCCTTCCACCTGCTTCGCAAGCTGGCGGCACGCTTCGCCCATGCCGAGTTCGAGCGCCGCGGGCGCGATGTCCTTCATGCGCACCGGCGTGCCGCGCAACGCCGTGGTGTAGGCGATGCCGCCGCCCATGATGCCGGCGCCGACCACGGCGGCCTGCTGCACCTTGCGGCCGCCCTCCGCATGGCGGCGCGCCAGCTTCTTCACGGCCTGCTCGTTCAGGAAGGACTGCACCATGGACTTGGCGGCCTGCGTCTGCGTCACGGCGCCGAAGGCCTGCGCCTCCAGCTCCAGCGCACGCGTGCGGTCGCAAGTAGCGGCTTCACGCATCATGCGCACCGCCATCTCCGCCGCGGGCTGGTGCTTGCTGGCCTGCTTCGCGAGTTGCGCCAGCTTGTCGTCGAACACCTTCGCGTCGAAGGGCGCGACCGGGTCGCGCTTGCGCTGCTGGGCCGCGCGCCAGTCGACCTGGCCTTCGACGCAGCGCCACAGCCGGGCCAGTGCTTCTTCACGCAACTTGCCGGGGGCGGCCACGGCATCGACCACGCCGGCCAGCAGCGCGGCTTCGGCCCTCACGGGCTTGCCGCCAGCCACCCACTCCACCGCCACCTGCGGACTCGCCACGCGCGCCAGGCGCACCGTGCCGCCGAAGCCGGGGAACAGGCCCAGCTTCACTTCCGGCACGCCCACCTGGGCGCCGTCGGCCATGACACGTTGCGATGCCGACAGGGCCAGTTCGAGCCCGCCCCCGAGTGCGAAGCCGTTGATCGCCACCACCGTGGGCACCGGCAGGTCCTCGAACGCCACAAAGATCTGGTTGGACAGCAACACGCTGCGCGCCACCTCTTCGGCCGTGCACTGGAACTTGCGCCCGAACTCGGTGATGTCGGCCCCGACGATGAAGACGTCCTTGGCGCTGGTCACCAGCACACCGCGAACGGTGGCGTCGGCCGCGATGGCCTGAACGGCCTGCGCGAACTGCGCCACGGCCTTGTCGTCGAGCTTGTTGATGCCCTCGCCTTCGCGGTCGAAGCACAGCTCCACCAGGCCGCCCGCCAGCGGCGTCACGCGCAGGCAATCAGCCGTGAACATCGGGACCTCCAGCCGCCCAGCCGGACGCGATGCGCAGCTGCTCGCGGCATTCGGCCACCATGCGCCTGATCAGTTCGTCGCAGGTCGGCACGTCGTCGATCAGGCCGATGCTCTGGCCGGCACTGATGACGCCGTTGTCGACCTCGCCGCTCTGCAGGGCAGCCCGGCCCCGGGTGCCGATCACCAGCGGACGGATCTCGTCGAACACGCAGCCGCCGTCGCGGTACTCCATCTCGCGCACCTGGTGGGCGATCTGGTTGCGGTAGACGCGCGCGGTGTTCTTCAGCGTGCGGAAGATCAGCGAGGTGTCACGCTCGGTGCCGCGCACCAGCGCCTGCTTGACGTTGTCGTGGATCGGCGCTTCCTGCGTGGCGCAGAAGCGCGTGCCCATGTTGATTCCCTCGGCGCCCATCGCCAGCGCGGCCGCCATGCCGCGCCCGTCGGCGATGCCGCCCGATGCGATCACCGGGATCTTCAGCACGCGCGCCGCCACCGGGATCAGCACCAGCCCGCCGACGTCGTCTTCCCCGGGATGGCCGGCGCACTCCAGGCCGTCGATCGACACCATGTCCACGCCGTTGCGCTCGGCTGACAGCGCATGCCTGACGGTCGTGCACTTGTGGATGATGGTGATGCCGTTGTCCTTGAAGACCCGGATGAAGTCCTTCGGGCTGTTGCCGGCGGTCTCCACGATCCTGATGCCGCTTTCGACAATGGCGCGCACGTAGTCGGCATACGGCGGCGGCTTGACGGTGGGCAGGATGGTGAGGTTCACGCCGAACGGCTTGTCCGTCATGGCGCGGCAGCGCGCGATTTCCTCGCGCAGGGCTTCGGGGGTGGGCTGGGTGAGCCCGGTGAGGATGCCGAGGCCGCCGGCGTTGGACACGGCTGACGCGAGCTCGGCCAGCCCGACCCATTGCATGCCGCCCTGGATGATGGGGTAGGCGATGCCCAGCTGTTCGGTGACGCGGTTTTTCATGGAGCCAATTCTTCGTGAGGAGGCCCGCTGCGGCATCGTCGCATGCGACGAGTTTGAAATTTCGTCGCAACCGACGATGGCCCCCCGCTGCGCCGTTCCTAGACTGCGGGCATGGCTCCTGAACACATCACCACAGCCCTTTCCGAGGGCATCCTCACCATCACGCTCAACCGTCCCGAGAAGCTGAACGCCTTCACCACCCAGATGGGCCAGGAAATCGGTGCCGCGCTGGACCGGGCGGACCGCGACGACGAAGTGCGCGTGGTGATCTTCACCGGCGCCGGCCGCGGCTACTGCGCAGGCGCCGATATCTCCGACGGCGGCTCGGTCAGCGCCGGCTCGGGCATGGAACGCAAGGGCCTGCCGCCGGGCGGCATCGGCCAGCGCCTGTTCGAATCGCACAAGCCGCTGATCGCCGCCATGCACGGCGCCGCGGTCGGCGTGGGCGTGACGATGACACTGCCCATGGACATCCGCATCTGCGCCGAAGGCAGCAAGTTCGGCCTGGTCTTCACCCGCCGCGGGCTGGTGCCCGAGGCGGGCAGTGCCTGGTTCCTGCCGCGCATCGTCGGGCTGCCCAAGGCGCTGGAGTGGGTGTATGCCGGCCGCACCGTGACGGCGGACGAGGCGAAGGCGGCCGGCCTCGTCAGTGAAGTCGTGGCGCCCGAGCAGTTGCTGGAGCGCGCCCGTGAGATCGCCCGCGAGATCGCGCAGAACACCTCGCCGGTGGCCACCGTGCTCACGCGCCAGCTCATGTGGCGCGCCTCGGCGGCCGACGGCCCGTTCGACGCGCTGAAGGTCGACTCGGCCTTGAACCTGGCGCTGTCGCAGGGCCCCGACGTAAAGGAGGGCTTCGCCGCCTTCCGCGAGAAGCGCCTGCCCGAGTTTCCCGGCCGCGCCAGCACGGACCTGCCGAAACTGTTTCCGTGGTGGTGAATGCGTGACCGTGCATGACCTGCTGATCCGCGGCGGCCGCGTAGCCGACGGGCTGGGTTCCCCGCTGTTCGAAGCCGACGTCGCCATCAAGGACGGCCGCATCAGCGCCGTGGGCCAGGTCGAAGGCGACGCGCGCGAAGTGATCGATGCCAGGGGCGCAGTGGTTGCGCCCGGCTTCGTCGACATCCACACGCACTACGACGGGCAGGCCGTGTGGGACTCGCAGCTCGCGTCTTCCAGCTGGCATGGCGTGACCACCGTGGTCATGGGCAATTGCGGCGTGGGCTTCGCGCCGGTGCGCGTGCACGACCGCGAGCGCCTGATCGAACTGATGGAAGGGGTGGAAGACATCCCGGGCATCGCCTTGCACGAAGGGCTGGACTGGGCCTGGGAGAGTTTCGACGACTACCTGGGCGCGCTGGAGCGCCGCCCGCATGACGTGGACCTGTGCGCGCAACTGCCGCATGGCGCGCTGCGCGTGTACGTGATGGGCGAGCGCGCCGCGCGGCTGGAACCGGCCACCGAAGAGGACATCGCCCGCATGCGCGAGATCGCCGCCGTGGCGATGCGCGCCGGCGCACTGGGCTTCAGCACCTCGCGCTCGATCAACCACCGCACCATCAAGGGCGATCCCACGCCGTCGCTGCGGGCGAGCGAAGCCGAGCTGACCGGCATTGCGATGGGCCTGGCCGACGCCGGGCGCGGCGTGCTGCAGCTGCTGTCCGACTTCGACACGCCGTCGCTGGAGGAAGAGTTCGCGATGCTGCGCCGCGTGGTCGAGAAGTCCGGCCGGCCGCTGTCGTTCACCGTGGCGCAGAAGCACGACGACCCCGAGGGCTGGCGCAAGCTGCTGAAGCTGGTGGACCAGGCGGTGAAGGACGGCCTGCCGATCCGCGGCCAGGTTGCGCCGCGGCCCATCGGCATGCTGCTGGGCCTGCAGGGCAGCCTGAACCCGTTCTCGGGCTCGCCGATGGTGCGCGAAATTGCCGACCTGCCGCTCGAAGAGCGCTACGCGATCATGCGCGACCCCGCCTTCAAGGCGTCGGTGCTCGAGTACCTGTCGGGCACCACGCGCAAGCGGCTCGACCTGAAGCTGCTGTTCCCCTTCGGCGACCCGCCCAATTACGAACCCGACCCGTCGACCTCCATCCACGCCCAGGCCGAACGCTCGGGCCGCAACCCGGACGACCTGGCCTACGAGTTGATGCTGCAGGACGAGGGCCGTGCCTTCCTGTACACGCCCTTCGCCAACTACGCCGATGGCAACCTGGATGCGTGCCGCGAGATGATGGAAGACCCCAACACCGTGATCGGCCTGGGCGACGGCGGCGCGCACGTCGGCATGATTTCCGATGCGAGCTTCCCGACCTTCCTGATGACGCACTGGGCCAAGGAGTGCGGCCGTGCCGACGGCTTCGACCTGAGCTGGCTGATCAAGCGCCAGACTTCCGACACCGCACGCACAGTGGGCCTGAACGACCGCGGCGTGATCGCGCCCGGGATGAAGGCCGACATCAACATCCTCGACGTCGACAAACTCGCCCTGCCCGCACCGCGCATGGCCTTCGACCTGCCGGCCGGCGGCAAGCGGCTGCTGCAGAAAGCCGAGGGCTATCGCGCGACGGTGCTGTCGGGCGTGGTGACGTACCGCGACGGCGAAGCCACGGGCAACTTCCCGGGCCGCCTGGTGCGCGGGCCGCAAGAGCCCTGAGGGACCGCGGTCATGGCGCACCTCATGTTCTGCCTGCGCCGGCTGCCGCACCTGACGCGCGAGCAGTTCCAGGACTACTGGCGCAACGTGCACGGGCCGCTGGTGCACTCGCACGCCGAAGCGCTGGGCCTGTCGGCCTACGTGCAATCGCACTCGCTGCCCGAGGGCGTGCAGTCGCGCCTGGCAAAGGAACGCGGATCGCCGCCGTCCTTCGACGGCATCGCACAGCTGTGGTGGCACGAACGCTCGATGACGCCCGAACAGAAGGACGCCGCTCGCCGCGCCAACGCCGTGCTGCTGGCCGACGAACGCAACTTCATCGACCTCGCCGCCTCGCCGATCTTCCTGGTCGACGACCATGAGGTGCTGCGGGCGTTCATCGAGGAGCGGCAGCCATGAGCGAACCCTTCTGCATCACGCAGCGCGAGGGCGCGCTCACCATCATCACCATCAACCGCCCGGAAGTGATGAATGCCTTGCACCCGCCGGCGCAGGAAGCCCTGTCCGCGGCCATCGACGCTTTCGCGGCCGATCCGGACCAATGGGTGGCGATCCTCACCGGCACAGGCGACCGTGCGTTTTGCGCGGGCAACGACCTCAAGTACCAGGCATCTTCGGGTCGGCCGCGACGGCTGGACACCGGCTTCGGCGGCGTCACTTCGCGCTTCGATCTCGACAAACCGCTGCTTGCCGCGGTCAACGGCGTCGCCATGGGCGGCGGCCTGGAGATCGCGCTTGCGTGCGATCTCATCATTGCCGCCGAGCACGCCCGCTTCGCACTGCCCGAACCCAAGGTCGGGCTCGCTGCGCTGGCCGGTGGCATCCAGCGGCTCGGCCGCCAGATCGGCGCCAAGCGCGCCATGGGCATGGTGCTGACGGGCCGTCAGGTGAGCGCGCAGGAAGCGCTGGCGCTCGGCTTCGTCAACGAAGTGGTGCCGCAGGGCGAGGCGCTCGCCGCCGCGAAGCGCTGGGCCGCGCAAATCCTGGCCTGCAGCCCGCTGTCGGTGCGCGCGTCCAAGCAGGCGATGATGCGCGGCCTCGATGAGCGCTCGCTGGCCGAAGCGATCGCAAACGAGCGGGACTATCCGGCCGCGCGGGCGATGTACGCGTCGCAGGACTTCGTCGAGGGGCCGAGGGCGTTTGCCGGGAAACGCGCGCCGCGCTGGAAGGGCGTATAAGGGATCTTCAACCCCAGGAAGAACCCACCATGAACCAGCGCAACAAGGGCAAATTGGCCGTCAAGCTACGGCGATTCAAGGCCGTGATGAAGAAGAACAAGGCCGACAAGGGTGGCCCCATTTACGCCGCCGCCGCGGCCAAGCACGGGCAGCTGCTGCTGCCGCCTTCGAAGTAGATAGACCCTATTCGCCGCGACCGAGCGCCGTGGTGAGCACGATCTTGCCGATCGCCTGGCGCGCCGCGACCACGCGCAGCGCCTCCGCCGCCTGCTCCAGCGGGTAGCGCGCCCTCACCGCGGGCCTGACCCGCCCTTCGGCCAGCCACTGCACCAGCTCGGCACGCAATTGCGCATACCGCCCGGGAAACTTCTTCGAAAAAGCCCCGTAGAACACACCGACGATGCTGCAGCCCTTCAACAGCGGCAGGTTCAGCGGCAGCTTCGGGATGCCCGCGGTGAAGCCGATCACCAGGTAGCGACCACCCCAGGCCATGCCGCGCAGGGCCGGCTCGGCGTACTCGCCGCCGACCGGGTCGTACACCACGTCCACGCCTTCGCCGCCGGTCAGGCGCTTGATCTCGTCCTTCAGGTTCTGCGGCGTGTACAGGATGACCTCGTCGGCACCGCGTTCGCGGCACAGCGCAAGCTTCTCTTCGCTGGAGGCGGCTGCGATCACGCGCGCCCCCATCAGCTTGCCCAGTTCGATGGCCGACAGGCCCGTGCCGCCGGCAGCGCCCAGCACCAGCAGGGTTTCGCCCGGCTGCATCCGTGCGCAGTCCTGCAGGGCGTACTGCGTGGTGCCGTAAGTCATCATCAGCGACGCTGCCGCTTCCATGCTGACCCCGTGCGGCACCGGCACCAGCCGGTCGGGCGTGACCAGCACCTCTTCGGCGAAGCCGCCATAGCGGCAGGCCGCGATCACGGGGTCGCCCACGCGAAAGCCGGTGACGCCGGCGCCCAGCACCTTCACCACGCCCGCCACCTCGCCGCCCGGCGAGAACGGCAGGGGCGGCTTGATCTGGTACTTGTCCTCGATGATCAGCGTGTCGGGGAAGTTGACGGCCGCGGCGTGCACGGCCACCACCACTTCACCGGCCGCCGGCTCCAGTGCCGGCAGTTCCTCGACCGACAAGGTCTCGGGCGGCCCGTACCGCCGGGCCAGCACCGCCAGCACGCTCAGGCGCCCTTGATCTCGAGGCCGGCCTTGGACAGCAGCTGCTTCCACACCGGCTTGTCGTTCTGGTAGGTCGCGAGGAACTGCTCACCCGTGCCGCCCACCGGGTCCATGCCGTTGTCGACGATCTTGTCGAAGACCTCGGGCGTCTTCACGGCCGCCTGGTACTCGGCGGACAGGCGCTGCACGATGGCCGTCGGCGTCTTGGCCGGGGCGATCACGCCCACCCAGCCCGGGTTCATCTTGAACACCGGCGCCGTCCAGCCCTGCTCGGCCAGCGTCGGCACGCCCGGCATGTTCTTCAAGCGCTTGGCGCCCGACACGCCCAGCATGCGCAGCTTGCCGGCTTCGAAAAGCGGCTTGGCGGTGGACGGCGCGAAAAAGGCGATCTGGATCTGCCCGCCCAGGAAGTCCTGCATCAGCGGCGTCTCGCCCTTGTAAGGTGAGTGGACCATGCCGGCGTTCTGCGAGTCGCTCACTTCCATCAGCGCCACGTGGCCATAGTGGCCCACGGCGGTGGAGCCGTAGCTGAGCTTGCCCTTGTTGGCCTGCACCCACTTGAGGAACTCCGCGCCGTCCTTCGCCGGCACCGAGGACAACACGCACAGCACCATGGGCACCGTGGCCAGCAGGCTGATGTAGGCGAAGTCGGTCGCGGGGTTGTACGGCACTTCGTTGTTGAGCAGGGGGCTGGCGATGATGCTCGACGACGCGGTCGCGCCGATGGTGTAGCCGTTGGGCGTGGCCTTGGCGACGCCGTTCACGCCCACCATGCCGCCGGCCCCGGCGCGGTTCTCGATGGCGATCGGCTGGCCGATCTTGTCCGACACCACCTTGCTCACCGTGCGCATCACCAGGTCGGTGACGCCGCCCGGCGCGTAGGGAACGATGAACTTGATCGCCTGGTTGGGAAAGTCGCTCTGCGCAAAGGCGCGCGGGCCCAGGCCCAGCAGTGCGCCGCCCGCGGCTGCGTGGCCCAGCAGTTGGCGGCGGGAAAGGTTGTATCGGTCCATGGTGTCTCCTGTGGGATGTCGCATCCTAGGAAACGCCTCCGGCGCGGCCATCGTCGGTTAAGACGATTTCACCCATTTCGTCGGTTGCGACGATGCTGGCCGGCCCCCCGGTTCCTAGCATCACCGGGAACGTAGGAGACCACCTTGGATTTCGACATTCCCCAGGACATCCGCAGCCTGCTCAGCGAGATCGACCGCTTCGTCGAGCGCGAACTGGTGCCGCTGGAACAGGCCAACCCCCAGTTCTTCGACTACCGCCGGGAACATGCGCGCACCGACTGGGAGCGCGGCGGCATCCCGAGCGCCGAATACGAGGCGGTGGTGCGCGAAGCGCGCAACCGCTGCGACCGCGCCGGCTTCCTGCGCATGGGCCTGCCCAAGGCGGTGGGCGGCCAGGAGCTTTCGAACCTGGCGGTGGTGATCATCCGCGAGCACCTGTCGGGGCGCGGCATCGGCCTGCAGGGCAACCTGCACGACGAGCAGTCGGTGGTGCCCAGCATCCCGATGGTCCACCTGATGCACAAGTTCGGCACGCCCGAGCAGAAGGCGCGCTACCTCGAAGGCCTGGTCACTGGCGACGACTTCCTGGCGTTCGCGCTGACCGAGCCCGACCATGGCAGCGACGCGACCTGGCTGGAGACCACCGCAACGCGCGATGGCGACGGCTGGGTGCTGAACGGCATGAAGCGTTTCAACAGCGGCGTGCACAAGGCCAGCGCCGACCTGGTGTTCGCCCGCACCTCGGGCCAGCCGGGCGATGCCGACGGCATCACGGCCTTCCTGGTGCCGATGGACACGCCCGGCCTGAAAGTGGAGTGCTACCACTGGTGCTTCAACATGCCGTCGGACCACGCCGAAGTGAAGGTCGACAACGTGCGCGTGCCGCACTCCGCCATCGTCGGCGAGGAAGGCAAGGGCCTGCACGTGGCGCAGAACTTCGTGCACCAGAACCGCATCCGCCAGGCCGCGCAGAGCGCGGGCGTGGCGCGCTTCTGCGTGCAGGAGTCGGTGAAGTACGCCCGCGAGCGCAAGACCTTCGGCAAGGCGCTGGCGACGCACCAGGCCATCCAGTTCCCGATTGCGGAGATGCACGCCGAAGTGGAGATGGTGCGCAACTACGTGTTCAAGGTGGCGCAGCAGCTCGACCGCCAGCCCGCGGAGGCGGTGAGCGACCAGGTGGCGATTGCCAACTTCCGCGCCAACCGGCTGGCCTGCAACGCCGCCGACCTGGCGATCCAGGTGCACGGCGGCATCGGCTACACGCGCGGCAAGCCGTTCGAGCACATCTACCGGCACTTCCGCCGTTACCGCATCACCGAAGGCTCCGACGAAGTGCAGATCCGCAAGATCGCGGCCTACCTGTTCGGCTTTGCCGGGCCGAACAAGATCGCCCGCAAGAAGAAGGCCGAGGCATGACGCAGGCACGCGGACCGCTCAGCGGTATCAAGGTGCTGGACCTGGCCTCGGTGATCATGGGGCCGGTGGCCGCCCAGCACCTGGCGGACATGGGGGCCGACGTGATCAAGGTGGAGGCGCCCGAAGGCGACCTCATGCGCTCGGTCGGGCCGCGCCATTCGACCGACATGGGCGCGGTGTTCATCACCTGCAACCGCAACAAGCGCAGCATCGTGCTGGACCTGAAGCAGCCGGCCGCGCGCGATGTCCTGCATCGCCTGGTGGCCGGCAGCGACGTGCTGATCCACTCCGTGCGCACGGCGCCCGCGAAGAAGATCGGCCTGACCTACGAAGACCTGCGCAAGCTCAACGAGCGCCTGGTCTACTGCCACGTGAAAGGCTACTCGGACGACGGCGCCTTCGCCGGGCAGCCCGCCTTCGACGACACCATGCAGGCCGAAAGCGGCCTCGCGATGCTGCAGTCGGCGGTGGCGGGCGAGCCGCGCTACGTGCCCTCGTCCATCGTCGACAAGATCTGCGCCATCCACGCGGCCTATGCGGTCGCGCTGGCGCTGTTCGAGCGCACCCAAAGCGGCCTGGGGCAGGAGATCGAGCTGCCGATGTTCGAGACCATCACGGCCTTCAACCTGACCGAGCACCTGTGGGGCCAGGCCTTCGAGCCGGCGCTGGGCCCGATGGGCTACGACAGCGTGCGCCGCGGCGTGCGCAAGCCCTACCCGACGAAAGACGGCCACCTGGCTTTCCTGCCGTACTCGGACGTGCACTGGCACAAGTTCTTCCGCCTCATCGGCCGGCCGGAACTCGCGCACGACGAGCAGTTCAAGAGCTTCCCGGCACGGCAGAAGAACTACGACGCGGTGTTCGGCATCGTGCGCGAGACGCTCGCCCAACGCACCACGGCCGAGTGGGTGAAGCTGTTCGCCGACGCCGACATCCCAATGTCCGCGGTGAACACCATCGACGACATGCTGGAGCACCCGCACCTGAAGAGCGTGGACTTTTGGCAGACCCGGGAGCACCCGACCGAAGGCACGTTGCGCTTCGCGTCCAACCCGATCGGCTTGAAGCGCACGCCGCCGGCGCTGCGTCGCCTGCCGCCGCGGCTGGGCGAACACACGCGCGAAGTGCTGCGCGAGTTTGAATATCACGAGGGCGAGATCGACACCCTGGTGAACAAAGGCGTGGCGCGCCAATGGCAAGCGGCGTGAACGTCCCAGTCGACGCCGACACGTTGCAGCAGCGCGTGGATGCGCTCGCACGCAGCCGGCTGGGCGCGGACGACGGCATGGCCGACTTCCAGGTGCTCACCGCCGGCGCCAACAAGGGCACCTGGGCATTTCGCACCGCCGACGGCGCCTTCATCCTTCAGACACAAGCGCCATCGGGCGCGCCCGATCCCGATGCAGGCCCGGACGACTGGGTGCCGCATCTCGACGGCACCCAGGAATTCCAGGTGATGCTGGCAGCGGAATCTGCCGACGTGCCGGTTCCTCACGTGCGGCACATCCTCGCCCCCGAAGATGGGCTGGGCGAAGGCGCGGTGACCGAGCTCGTCGATGGCGAAACCATTCCGGCCCGCCTGCTGCGCGCGCCGGAGCTGGCCCGGGCACGCGGCCGCATGGCCGCGCAGTGCGGCCGCATCCTGGCGGCCATCCATCGCGTGCCGCTGGACAATCTCGGCTTCCTGCGCCGCTTCGACGCGAAGGAGACGCTGGCGTTGTTCGAGCGCACGCTCGACCGGGCCGGCTTGCCGCTGCCGCACCTGGAGCTGGCGCTGCGCTGGGCGCGCGACCGCGCGCCGAAGCACGCGCGGGCCACGCTGGTGCATGGCGACTTCCGCACCGGCAACTTCATCGTGGGGCCCGAGGGCATCCGCGCCGTGCTCGACTGGGAGATCGCGCACGTCGGCAACCCCATGGAAGACCTGGGCTACCTCTGCATGCGCACCTGGCGCTTCGGCGGCAGCGGCCCGGTCGGCGGGTTCGGCGCGCGCGAAGATCTATTCGCCGCTTATGAGAAAGCGTCCGGCATCGCCGTCGACCCGGAAGAAGCACGCTTCTGGGAGGTGGTGGGTGCCATGCGCTGGGCGCTCGGCTGTGTGAGGCGCGCCAGTGCGTGGCGCCACCAGCACGAGCGCAAGCTGGAATTCGCCGCCGTCGGGCGGCGCATCGAGGAGCCGGTCTACGACCTGCTCAACGTCATCGAAGGGCTCGACTGAGGCCCGCACACCGGAGACCAAGCATGAACACATTCACTCGCACCCGCCGCAACTTCCTGAAGCAGTCCGCGGCCGGCGCGGCCGCACTGGCCGTGGGGCCTGCCGTCTTCGCGCAGTCCGCGTGGCCCAACCAGCCGATCAAGCTGATCGTGCCGTACGCGCCGGGCGGCGCCAACGACGTGACCCTGCGGCTCGTGAGCAAGCAGGTATCCGAGAAGCTCGGCCAGCCGATCCTGATCGACAACCGCCCCGGCGCGGGCGGCGTGGTCGGCACCAACGTGGTGGCCAAGGCCGCGCCGGACGGCTACACGATAGGCGTGGGTGCGACCTCGACACTCATCGCCACGCCCCTGACCAACCCGCAATCGACGGTGGACGTCGCGAAGGACCTCGTCTTCATCTCGCTGCTGGCGGCTGCGCCGATGGTGCTGGCCGTGAACACCTCGGTGCCGGTCAACAACATCAAGGACCTGCCGAGGTACCTGCGCGAGCAGAAGGGCAAGCTCAACTACGGCTCCATGGCCGTCGGCCATTTCGGCCACGTCGTCGTCAAGGAGCTGAGCGACCTGTACGAAGCCGCGATGGTGCATTCGCCGTACAAGGGCGAAGCGCCGCTGGTGCAGGACCTGGTGGGCGGGCAGATCCAGATGGCGATGGTCACGCCGCCGGGCATTCGCGGCATGGCCGAAGCGGGCCGCGTGAAGCTGCTGGCGGCCACCGGCACCAAGCGCCTGAAGGTGTTCCCGAACGTGCCCACCTTCGCCGAGCAGGGCTTCGACAACCCGGTGCTGAAGATGTACGCGGGCTGGATCGGCATCATTGCCCCCACGGGGATACCGGCTGCCGCCCTGAAGCGGCTCGAGGCCGAGTACTCGGCCGCCATCCACGACCCCGAGGTGAACCAGAAACTGATGGAGATCGGCATGGAGCCGATTGGCGCCAACGCCGAAACCTTCACCGCCACCTACGCGCGCGAGAAGGTTGCGTGGCGCGAGATGCTGTTGAAGGCCGGCGTCGAACTCAGGAGTTGAGCAGCGCGCCCTGCAGGCGTGCGCGGCGCTCGGGCGTGAGCGCCGCCGCCTGCGCCAAGTAGGTGTCGACGCCGCCGAAACCGGCTTCGATGGCCTCGAAAGCGGCTTCCAGGAAATCGGCACGCACGGTGCCCAGCACTTCCAGGATCTCGGGCGGGTAGCGCGTGCTTTCCTTGGGACGCACGCGCTCATTGGTCAGCAGGTAGTCGTCCATGATCTGTGCGCGGGGCACATCGAGTGCTGCGAGCAGCAGGGCGACCATGAAGCCCGTGCGGTCCTTGCCCGCGGCGCAATGCACCACGATCGGCCGGCCCTCGCGCGCCAGCGCGTGTTCGAACAGGCCGGCCACCTGGGCGCGTGCGTTGTGCACGAAACCCCGGTAAGCGTCGGCCATGTAGCCGCGCGCAACCGGCACGGTCAGGGGCTCGCCGCTCGCGGCCAGCGCGTCGAGCTTCTGCGCTACGCTGGGCTCGATCGGCAGCGAGTGGACGACGGCATGGTGCAGGGCGCAGGCGTGCCTGGCGCGCTCGGCTTCACCCCGCAGGTCGATCACGCAGATGTCCGCGCCCAGCCACAGCCGCAGCCGCTCGATGTCTTCCTGGTGCAGGTCGCCGAGCTGGCCAGAGCGCAGCAGGCGGCCCGGGGCCAGCATGCGGCCGTGGCGCGTGCGCAGGCCGCCCAGGTCGCGAAAGTTGGGAGCGCCATGCAGCATCGGGGTCACGCCGCCTTGGCCAGCCACTTGGGGTTGTTGATGCTGAGCGCGTCCTCGATGGAAGCGCGCAGGTGCGCCAGCAGCGCCGGGTCGTCGACGGCAAAGTCGCCGGCGCGGATGGCGCGGGCCAGCGCGGCATTGAGCTCTTCGAAGGACCCTTCGCTGCCGAGCAGCGCCTGCAGGCGTTCGACCTCGGCGGCGTTGGCGGCGGGGGCGAGTTCGAGCTCGCGCCGCACCGTGGCGAGCACGCGCGACACGATCTTCAGCTGGAACTGGTGCACGGGCGAAACCTGCGGCGAGATCTCGCTTTCCAGGTAGCCCTGCACGATGGCGAGCAGGTCGGTGGCGGCGGGGCGGCTATTGGGCATGGGGGTCTCTCCACAAGTACAGCGGCGGCTCTTTCTCGACGAAGCGGCGCGCGGCTTCCTTGTGGAAGTCGCTTTGCGCGCACAGCGCCTGCGCCAGCGCTTCCTGCGCATACACCTCGCGGCGGTCGCTTTCGAAAGCGTGGTTCATGATGGTCTTGGCAATGCCGATGGCGGCGGTGGGCGCGTCGTGGAAGCGCGCCGCATGGGCCAGCGCGGCTTGCAGCACGTCGCCTTCGCAGACGCGCTGCACGAGGCCCATCGCCAGGGCCTCGGCCGCATCGACCACTCGTGCGCTGAACACCATGTCCTTGGCACGAGCCAGTCCGATGGCGCGCGGCAGCAGGTACATGCCGCCGGCATCGGGCACGAAGCCGAGCCGCGCGAACACGCTGCAGAAGCGCGCCTTCGGCGTGGCGAAGATGTAGTCCGCCGCCAGCGCCAGCGACAGGCCGGCGCCGAACGCAACGCCGTCGACGGCGGCGATCACGGGCTTTTCCATGTCGACCAGTTCGTCGAACCAGCGGTCCAGCCGCAACAGCCGCTCGCGCGTGCCGAATACCTTGTCCTGCGCGGGGTGGGCGGGCTTCATCTGCTTGACGTCGCCGCCGGCGCAGAAGTGACCGCCCGCGCCGGTGATGACGACGGCTTTCACCGCGGGGTCGTCGCGCAGTTGCGGCAGCGCGACCGCGAAGGCTTCGCGCAGTTCCGGGTCCATGGCGTTACGCGCCTCGGGCCGGTTGAGGGTGAGCACGGCCGTGGCGCCGTGGCGTTCGATGAGCAGGACGTCCATGCCGCGAGTCTGGCGCGCGGCAAGCGCGTGCGCGTCGTCGCATCCGACGATGCCGGTGCCCGGCCTGCCGCCTACAGTGGGCGCATGATCCCGCAGAGCGTCGAAGTACCGCCCCAGAACCGGCTGGACGAAGCCGCGCTGGACGCCTTTTTGGCGCAGCACCTGCCCGAGTACGGCGGCTCGCTCGGCGTGCGGCAGTTCCCCGGGGGATTTTCCAACCCGACCTATGCGCTCGACACGGTCGACCGCGACGGCCACCAGCGCCACTACGTGCTGCGCAAGCGCCCCGCCGCCGCCGCGCTGCCTTCGGCGCACCGGGTGGATCGCGAGTTCCGTGTGATGCAGGCGCTGCAGCAAACGGATGTGCCCGTTCCCCGCGTTCGCGTGCTGTGCGAAGACCCGGCGGTGCTGGGCTCCATGTTCTTCGTGATGGACCATGTGCAGGGCCGCCTGTTCTCGGACCCCACCCTGCCCGGCTGCACGCCGGCTGAGCGCAAGGCGATCTACGACAGCATGGTCGACGTGCTGGCTCGCCTGCATGCGGTGGACTACGCCGCGCTGGGGCTGGCCGACTACGGCAAGCCCGGCGACTACCTGAAACGGCAGGTGGAGCTCTGGACGCGCCAGTTCCAGGCCGCGCAGACCGGCGAGCTGCCGTCGATGCAACGCCTGGGCAACTGGCTGGCCGCCAACGTGCCCGCCGCGGGCCGCACGACCATCGTGCACGGCGACTACCGGCCCAACAACATCCTGGTGCACCCCACCGAGCCGCGTGTGCTGGCGGTGCTGGATTGGGAGCTGAGCACGCTGGGCGATCCGATGTGCGACTTGGCGTACACGTGCTTCTGCTACTACATCGACGAGCCGCCGGTGGGCTTCGGCGGCGCCGACCCGGTGGCGCTGGGCATCCCGTCCGAAGCGGAATTCGTGCAGCGTTACTGCGATCTCACGGGGCAGCCGGTGCGTGACTGGACTTTCTACCTGGCGCTGCAGCTGTACAAGAGCTCGGCGATCCTGCAGGGCGTGGTCAAGCGGGCGCTGCAGGGCGCGGGACCGGCGGCGTGGCTGGCCAAGCAGCCTGTGGTGGGGGCGCGGGCGGAGCTGGCGCTGTCGCTGATCGAAGGAACGCGAACCCCCAGCTAGCTCGCCAGCTGGTAGATCGTGCGGCTGGCATAGCGCAGCCGGTAGGCCAGTTCGCGGCCGATGCCCGCCAGCACCTTCATCGCCACCGTCGGGTCGCTTTGCGCCAGCGCCTCGAACACCGAGTGCGGCAGCACGTAGCACACGAGGTCGCCGTCGGCTTCTACCGTGGCCGAACGCGCGGCGTTGTCCAGCAGAGCGAGTTCCCCGAACACGGTGCCGGGCGAGAACGTCATCAACCGCGTTTCGCGCTCCGTGCCCGGCAGGCGCAAGTGGACGCTGGCGGAGCCCCTGGCGATGAGGTACAGGTCGCGGCTGGTGTCGTCCTCCCGGAACACCGCCTCGCCCTTGGTGTAGGTGCGCAGCTCCAGCGCCTGCTCCAGCGTGGCGACTTCGTTCGCATCGAGGTTGGCCAGCACGCCGAACTGGTCCAGCGGAATCTGCGCGTCCTGCGCCGGCTCGCTGTCCAGCACCTGCAGCAACTGGTCTTCGGCCCATTCGATGGCACGGTCCGGGTCCTGGAACATGCGCGATCGCGTCACTGCCTTGGTCACACCCATGTCGGCCAGGAAGACGGCGAGCCGCGAGCCTTGCTCCAGTGAACTGAGCAGCAGCACGATCTTGTCTTTCTTCAGCCGCTCGTGCAGTTGCAGCATTACCCTGGCGCCGGTGCTGTCGATCTCGTTCACGCGCTTGAAGTCGATCACCACGTGCGAGGTCGATCCGCCCAGCGCGGCCTCCACGGACGCGGCGAGGTCTTCGGCGGTACCGAAGAAGAGCGGTCCTTCCAGCTCGAACACGAGGATCTTCGCGCCTTGCGTGGCCAGCAGCCTCATCTGGTCGGTCTCACGCCGGCGGCGCGAGTGCACGATGTCGCAGCGGTAGCTGCGCCGGATCACCGACTTGCTCATGCGCGCCAGGAAGAACAGGATCGTCACCGCGAGGCCCACGCCGACGGCCACCACGACGTTCACCGCGACGGCGGCCACCAACACGGCGAAGATCACCAGCAGGTCGAGCGTGACGCTCTGCGGGCTGGCGAACTGGGCTTTCAGCAGCTGCCTGCAAGTCGTGATGGTCCAGCGGTCCACCAGTTGCACGGCCACGCAGAACAGCATGGCGGCCATCACCACGCGGGGCAGGTAGGCAATCAGGGGCGCCAGGACCAGGATGCCCAGCAGGATCACCGCCGAGTGCACCAGCAGCGAGGTGGGCGTGCGTGCGCCGCTGCGGTGGTTGGCGAAGCTGGATCCCAGGTTGATGCCGTTGGCGATGCCGCCGAAGCCCGCGGCCATCATGTTCCCCACGCCCAGGCGCACCAATTCGCGATTGCTCTGGACGCGATTGCCCGAGTCGGCTTCGACCAGGCGCGCACACAACATGCCGTCGAGCGATGCGATGAGCGCCAGGCTCACCGCGCCACTGAGCAGCACGGGCACGACCGGCCAGAAGGCGGGGTCGGCAACCAGGGTCACGAAGTCGGCGAAGTAGTGCGGGCTGGGCCATGCGAACGGGATGGCGCCCACCACCGGCCCGAGGTTGTCGCGCAGGCCGGCCAGCATCATCAGGTAGTAGGCAACCACGCCGCCGGCCATGCCGATGATGGTGGGCGGGACGGCCTTGGTGATGCGTGCGCCCTTCAGGATCAAGGCGCACGTGATCACGCCGACAACCAGGTTCGGCCACTGCACCTTGTCGAGGTTGAAAGGGATGAGGAAGGCCGGGACGTGATCGCGGAACCCGAACAGGCTGTCGAGTTGCGACAGGAAGATGAGGATGGCCGCGGCATTGGCGAAGCCGGCGATCACCGGCGCAGGTACGTACTTGACCAGCGTGCCCAGCCGGAGGACGCCGAACAGCGCCTGGATCAGCCCCGCCAGCAGGATCAGCAGGAACACGATCGCCAACATCGTGTCGGGCGTCGCGCTGCGCAGGAAGGGAAGTTGCGATTGCACCAGGCTGCTCAGCACGATGGAGCCGATGAGGAAGGTGACGATGCTGCGGGGCGAATAGATCATCGTGGTGTTGGCGCCGAGCAGCACGGCGACGATGCAGCCGATGGCCGGCGCATACAACCCGGCGAGGATGCCGTGCGAGAGCATCGTGGGTCCCAGTGCCGACAGCGCGAGGATGCCGTACCCCATGCTGACCGGGATGGTGAGCATGGCCGCGGTGAAGCCGCCCACAACGTCGCCGCGCAGTTGTTGCAGCAGCGGGTGCCGGCTGGCGGCAGGCGAACTCGCAGGTGCGGCCGGCGCCTGGTCGGGCAGGCCGTAGCCGAAGCGTTGTGGGGCAGTCGTCATGCGCCTCCTCCGGGCTGCACGGGCGGCAGCGGCGGCTACGTTACTCCGCTGTCGAGGTGGCGTCTACTTTTGTCCGAAGAACGGCTAACTAGAATGCGCGATGACCGAAGAGACCAACCCCCTCCTGCGACCATGGACGGCGCCCTATGGCCTGCCGCCGTTCGATCGGGTCCAGCCCGGGCACTTCGAACCCGCGTTCGAGGTCGCGATGCGCCAGCACCGCGAAGAATTCGATGCGATCGCCGCCAACCCCGAAGCGCCCACCTTCGACAACACCATAGCGGCCTTCGACCGCAGCGGCCGCCTGTTTGCGCGCATCGAGGCCCTGTTCGACAACCTGTGCGCGTCCGAGACCTCCCCGGCGCTGCAGGAAGCGCAGCGCCGCATGGCCAAGCCGCTGGCGGCGCACCGCAGCGCGACCTACATGCACATGGGCCTGTTCGGCCGTGTGCAGGCGCTGCATGAGACGCGGCAGCGCCTGGGCCTGGCGCCAGAAGAGTTGCGCCTGCTGGAACGGGTGCACCTCGACTTCGTGCGCGCCGGGGCCATGTTGTCTGCCTCCGCTCAGGAGCGTTACGCGCAGGTGATGCAGCGCCTTGCCGAAGCCAACACCGCCTTCGCGCAGAACGTGCTGCACGACGAGACCGACTGGAAGCTGGTACTGCGTAATGAGGCGGGACTGGCCGGCCTGCCCGACTTCCTGCGGGCGGCGGCGCGGTCGGCTGCTGCGGAGCGCGGCGTGGCCGACGGCCATGTGATCACGCTGTCGCGTTCGCTCGTCGTGCCCTTCCTCACGTTTTCCGAACGGCGCGACCTGCGCGAGCAGGCCTGGCGCGCATGGACCACGCGCGGCGAGCACGAGGGCGCACATGACAACCGCCCGCTGGTGGCCGAGATCCTGAAGCTGCGCGAAGAGCAGGCCCGGCTGCACGGCTACGCTTCGTTCGCCGACTACGCCCTGGTCGATCGCATGGCGCGCGAACCGGCCGCGGTGTACACCCTGCTGGACAACGTGTGGGAGCGCGCCAGGCACGCCGTGGAGCGTGAGCGCGCCATGCTGCAAGCCGCGCAGCGCACTGATGGTGTCGAAGGCGAGATCGAAGCCTGGGACTGGCGCTACTGGGCCGAGAAGGTGCGCCAGCGCGAGTACGCGGTGGACGACGCCGAGGTGAAGCCGTACTTTGCGCTCGACGCGATGGTGAAGGCGGCCTTCGACTGCGCGCACCGCCTGTTCGGCGTGCGATTCACGCTGCGCACCGACTTGCCCCTCTACCACCCCGACGTGAAGCTGTACGAAGTGCACGACGCGCAGGGCGAGCCGGTGGGGCTGTTCCTGCACGACAACTTTGCGCGGCCCAGCAAGCGCAGCGGCGCGTGGATGAACGGCTTTGCGTGGCAGGCGCGCAATGGCGGCGTGACGCGGCCGGTCATCATCAACAACTGCAATTTCAACAAGGGCGAGCCCGCGCTGCTTGGCTTTGACGACGTGCGCACGCTGTTCCACGAGTTCGGCCACGGCCTGCATGGCCTGCTTTCCGATGTGACGTACACGAAGCTGTCCGGCACGGCGGTGCTGAGCGACTTCGTCGAGCTGCCGTCGCAGTTGTTCGAGCACTGGATGTCCGAGCCGGAAGTGCTGCGCCGCCATGCGCGCCACGTGGAAACGGGCCAGGTGATCCCCGATGCGCTGATCGCCAAGCTGAAAGCAGCGCGCCGCTTCGGCCAGGGGTACGAGACGGTGCGCTACTGCGCGAGCGCGCTGGTCGACATGGCCGCGCATAGCCACCCCGACCCGGCCAGCGTGCACGACTGGAGCGCTTTTGAAGCGCAGGTGCTGCGCGAGCGCGGCCTGCCGCACGGCACCGGCATCATGCATCGCCTGGTGCACTTCCAGCACCTGTTCAACCATGACGGTTATGCGGCGGGCTACTACGTGTACCTGTGGGCGGAGGTGCTGGACGCCGATGCGTTCGGCGCCTTCAAGGAGGCCGGCGACCCGTTCGATGCCGAAGTCGCCGCGCGGCTGAAGAAGTGCATCTATGCGGCGGGCAACACGGTCGAGCCCGGCAAGGCGTACCAGGCGTTTCGCGGCCGGGCCGCGAGCATCGAGCCGCTGCTGGAGAAGCGCGGGTTGCTCGTGGACTGAGTTTGTTCTGTTTACCAGGCGCTCAGCTGGGCGCCATGTACCAGACGCTGCGTGCGAGCGTGCGGTTGGTACTGCAGGCGACTGGGCAGCTCGACGCTGTCGAGCGCCTGGCGGCCGAAGGTGACGCCGCATGCCATGGTGATTGCTTCGAGCAGGATGGACAGGTGGCGGCGGGCGGCTTGCATGGCGGGTGACCTTGTGTGGGTTGCGCTGGGGTGAGCGCAATCTAGTTCGCGGTTTGGCGAATACAAATGGGTGTGACGGATTACCGCGAAGCACTTCACGCGGCGGTGTGGTTTATTTTCCGGGCCGCTTCGGGCGGGGTGTGGGCGTGAAATACGCCCGGTGCCGGGGAAGACGCCAGGGCTTCACTGACTCTGCGGCTTCACCCGCACTTCACCTGACGCCAGGCTGCTGCCCCTGGCGGTAACAGCCGCCACCGAACACGCGTACGTCGCCCCATTCGCCAAACCGGCCACGATGAGTGGCGAAGCAGTCCCTGTGGCCGTGACCACGCCCGCGGCCGTTCCCGTGCTGCACCTTGCGGCATAGCTGGTGATCGGCGACACGCCTGCGCCCAGCGGGACGCTGAAAGTCAGCGTGGCCATCGAATCACCTGCGGCGGCCGCATGCAGGATCGGCTCGCTGGGAACCAGGCGGGTGGTGCGGTTGAAGAACGACTGGTAAGCGATACCGCCTTCAGCCGTGTGGCTCAGCTGCACGAGGTCGGGCCGGCCATCCCCGTCGAAGTCCACTGCGTGAATGCCGAAGTCGCGGCCTCGCGGGAGGCTGGGGCTTCCGGCCTCCCAGTGACCATGGCCGGTGTTGATCCAGTAGCGGTTCGCCACGTCCTGCGGGCCGATGTTGCAATAGAAGTCCTCCCAGCCGTCGCCATTGAGATCGGCGACGCGGATCACGCCGCAGTCTCGGCCGGTCGCGTGCGCTGACGAGGAGAAGCGGGCAGTCGTCTCGTCGGAGAACGTGCCCCCGCCCTGGTTGATCAGCGCCTGCATGCCGACGTCGGCGGTGCTCGATCTCTTGCTCGAAAGCAAGACGAGGTCGGGCCGCCCGTCGCGGTCGATGTCGAGCGAGACGATGTCCAGCGTCAGTGAGTCTGCGCTGCCGAGCGGGCCCGCGGGCAGCACATAACGCGCCCGCTGCGTGAAGTCCCCCTTGCCGTCGTTGAACAGCACGATGCTGTCGGTGTACCCCAGGTCGCCGTGAGTCCCGAGCACAAGATCGGCAAAGCCGTCCTGGTCCAGGTCGACGATGAGGCAGCTGAGGAATTTCTCCTGCAAGGAGGGGATGGTCGGCGGCAAGCCGGTCGTCTTCTTCGTGAAAGTCCCGTCGCCTTTGCCCATGAGGAAATAAGGGCCGACGAAGTTGGCGCCCGACGTGTTGCCGACGTAGATGTCCACTTTTCCATCGGCGTCGAGGTCTCCGGCACACGCGGAATGCGTGAAGTCGGGCGTCTGCGGAAGTGTGGACGACCGGTCGGTGTAAGTGCCGTTGGCGTTGGTGACGAGCAGGACGTTCACGGCGCCGGGGAAGGGGTTGGCGTCGTAGCCGTGGGCGGCCAGGAAGATATCGGGCCGGCCATCGCCGTTGAAGTCCTCCACGACGATTTCCCTGGGCTCCATGCCCGGCAATGTGCCGGCGCCCAGCACCTGGCTCGTGACATCGGCGAGGGAGCCGTCGGCTTCGGGCCGGAGCACCCGGCATGGAAACTTGACGTCGTAAGGCGGTATGGAGGCTCGACACGCGAGAAGGTCGGGCCGCCCGTTTCCCTGGAAGTCGATCGGCAGCGAATGCGTGAACATCGCCGGGAAGCCCGGCGCCATCATGGCAATGAGGCCCGGGTCCGCCAGGGTAGCGCCGGAGGTCCCTTGCGCGGCTGGCGCCTCGAAGGCCGGGGTGGAGTCGACCGGCGTGATGATGAATGACAGCGGACCGATGTACGCGGGCGAGTTGCCGAACACGCCACCCATGACGTACACGCCCAGGTATTCGAAGGGGCCGCCGGCGGTGACGACGACGCCGAGGTAGATGCCGGTCTCGGGGTAGTAGCGATAGACGAAGCTGTCCACCGCGCCGGCGGGCTTGTGGCCCGGAAAGTACTGCGGGTACTGCGACTCGCCGTAGTCCATCAACTGCTGCGCCGCGGTTTGCGGCGCGACAGCGTTGGATGCGGCCAGGAGTCTCGACTGGGTGCGCAGTGCCGCCAGCGACTGCTGCGGCGTCGCGCCCGCGTGCGAATGGGCCGGGGCGCCGGCAGACGGCGAGGCGTCCGATCCGCCGCCGCAGGCGGTCAGGAGGCAGCTCGCGACGGCGAGGAGGGCAAGAACGCGGTACAGCATTGCGGCATGTTGCGGTCCCGGACTGTCAACGTTGAATGGGGATTACTCGCGGGTGGCGATCCTTTTGCGCAGAATCCGTGGTTCTCTCTGCCGCCACGAACCCCAAGCGGGTACATGTCAACGTCCCAGACCTCAGACGAGCGCAATCTCCATGTGCCAAATAGGGTCAGGCAACGCGGAATCAGGTTGCCGCCCCTTGCGATAACTGCCTCCGGCGTACTGGTAGGATTGCTGTGCACTGGGTGTGTGAGCGGGGGTGTCAGGTGGCCAAGATCCTGGTAGCGGCGTCCTCGGAGCCGCGCGCGATGCTCGAGCGCATCCTGGCTGGGCATGACCTGTCTTGCGCCGAAACATTGGCGCAGGCGGAGGAATTGCTGCACCAGCGCACCTTCGACCTGATCGTCTGCACCGTGTTTTTCGACGAGTCGCGGATGTTCGACCTGCTGCGGCTGGCGAAGAACTCCCCGGAGTGGCAGCGGATTCCGTTCGTCTGCGCTCGACTCCGGCGGCATGTCCTCGAGTCGTCGATCGCCTTGCAGGGCGTGGCGTTCACATGCAAGGCGCTCGGGGCCACGGCGTTCCTGAACATCACCGATTTCCAAGTCGACTCGGAACGCGAGATGAGGGTCGCGATCGAGAGCCAAGCCGCGGCAACTCCGGGAATGGCCTGACGAGCAGCTGGTAATCGCTCACTCGAACCTGATGCGCCCGGTTGCGATCACCTTCTTCCACCGAGCCATGTCTTGCTCGATGAATTCCCCGAAGACCTCGGGCGATCCCGCGCGCGGCTCCATGGCAGCGCCAACGAGCTTGGCTTGGACATCGGGGTCCGCCAACGCCTTCTGGAGCTCGCGATTCAGGGAGGCAATCACGGCGTGCGGGGTCCGTGCCGGCACCATGAAGCCGTACCAGCTCACATAGTTGAACCCCGGCACGCCGGCTTCGGCGACCGTGGGGACGTCGGGCAGTGCTTTCGAGCGAATGCCGGGACCCACAGCCAAGGCCCGAATGCGGCCGGACTTCACCATCGGAATGGCCGACGGATCCACGAACGACACATCCACCGACTTGTTCACCAGGGCAGTCACGATCTCGCTCGTCGACTTGAAGGGGACATGCAGAAGATCCATGCCGGCTGCCGCGTTCAGCATCTCGGCGGCAAGATGCTGCGAGTTGCCGACGCCGCCGGAAGCGATCGTCAGCTTGCCGGGCTGCGCCTTTGCAGCAGCAATCAGCTCTTTCAGGTTTTTCCATGGCGAGTCCGCCGCCGTCACCAGGATGGGAGAAAGAGTGACGACCATTCCCACGGGCGCAAAATCGCGAACCGGATCGAAGCTGAACTTCCGGCCTGACACGGCTGCAATCGTGTTCGATGGCGCGGCCAGCAGGAGCGTATGTCCATCCGCGGGCGAGCGCGCGACTGCCTCACTGCCGATCATCCCGCTTGCGCCGACCTTGTTCTCCACCACCACGGGTTGCTTGTAGGCAGCGCCGATCTTCTCGCCGACTACGCGGGCAACCACGTCCGGCCCGCTGCCCGCTCCATAAGGCACCACTATCTTGATGATCTGCCGCGGAAACTCGGTTTGGGCATGCGCCGGCAGCAGCAAGGCTGCGCAACTTGCGGCGAGGCCGGCCAGGAAAGTACGACGAGGCATGGTTTGACTCCTTGAAGGGATAGGGTGAATCGGTCAGGGCGCGGCGTAGGCGTGGCGCAATCGCACCAGAATCTCGTCGACGGTGCCGTCTTCAACCGCCGGCGGGGGCATCTCTTGCGTGGACACGTCCGAGTCCTTCCATCCACCTGCCGTGCCGAGGCAGACGACAGTTTGAGACGGGCGGATCGTTCCTGCATGCACGAGCTGCTCGACGGCGAGAAGCGGCATGACGCTTGCCAGCTCCAGGAACAGGCCCTCGCGTCGGGCGAGCCGCTCCTGGGCAGCCACGAGGCCATCGTTGCCGATGTGCACGGCAACGCCATCGGTTTCGCGCAGCGCCTTCAATGCCTGGTAGCTGCTCTGGCTCGCGCCGACCGACTTGGCGAGCGCCGCCTCCTGCATGGCCACAGCACGGACCGCATCATGGCCGCCTCGCAAGGCTTCAGCGAGCGAGCCATGCGCCTCGGCAGCGACGAGCCTCGGCACGCGGTCGATGACCTTGGCGGCAAGCAGGTCCGCGAATCCCTGTGCCACTGCCGACAGTGCATCGCCGTAACAGACCGGCAGCACAACCCAGTCCGGAGCGTGCCCGAGATCGGCGGCGATTTCATACGCGATCGTCTTGTACCCTTCGACGCCGAGGGGCAGGCTGCCGACGACAGGTGCACGGCGCGGCGACGTCGCGAGCCAGCGTTCGCGCTCGACGCCCGCTTGCAGCAGCGGCCACCGATCTTCCTTGCGCTTGAGCAGCACGAGTTGCGCGCCCAGCTTGCGGATCTGGGTGATCATCGGCCCCGCAGCGCCCTCGGCCGCGATGACCACGCAGCGCAGCCCCGCCCGTGCCGCGTATGCGGCCAGCGAAGCACCGGCATTCCCGGACGACGCCGTCGCTACCGTATCGATCCCGCTTTGCACGGCATGCGTGACGGCGACGGTGCTGAGCCTGTCCTTGAACGAATTCGTCGGGTTGCGCGATTCATCCTTGATGAACATGTGGTCCACGCCGAGACCGCTCGACAGCCGATGCAGCTGGATCAGGGGTGTACCACCCTCGCCGAGGCTGACCGGGTGCTGGCCGGAGGTGGCCAGCATGTCCGCGTACCGCCAGACGCCGGCAGGGCGGCGAAGCGCGGCTTTGAAGTCCCACCGCGCGCGCTCAGCGTCGGTGTGATGCACCGCCAGGTTCGCCGCTTGCTCGCCTGTGCAATGCGCGCACCCCGAGCCGGCGTAACCCATGGCATGCGCCGCGCCGCAGCGCACACAGACCAGGGTCGCTGCGGTCATCACGCCAGAACCTGCAGCGCGCCGTCCGTGCGATGCAGGAGCTGGGGACCGTCGGCTCGCACGACGACCGTGTTCTCCACCTGCAAGCCGCACCAGCCCAACTCGTAGTACGGCGTCTCCACGCACATCACCATGCCCTCTTCGATGACCTGCTTGCTGCCCGGCGCAAGATTGGGCACGTCGTAGCCGTCGAGGCCGATGCCGTGGCCAACGTGGTTTCGCGAGTAGTGCGGGATGCCGGAACGTTGCGCCGCTTCCACCGCGGTCTTGAAGACTTCTGCGGCCGTCACGCCTGGCCGGATGACTTCGAATGCGGCATTCACGCCGTTGTGCAGCGCGCGATGGTACGTCTTCACGCGCGCATCGGGTTCGCCGAAGGTGGCGATGCGCGCGATGTCGGCGCGGTAGTGCTTGTAGCGGCCGCCCACGTCGAAGCGGATCACGTCGCCACGCCGCAGCGGCGCCTGCGAGGGATGCACATTGGGCATCGCGCTGCGGGTGCCGAAGCCGATGCAGCCGAGCACCGGGAAGGCATCATCCTGGACCGTGCGCGTATGAAAGGCGCGGGCCAGCTCCATTTCGGTGACACCCTCTTCGACGATGGCGAGTGCGGCGGCAACCGATCTCTCCGCGATGACGGCGACGCGGCTGAGCCGCTCGATCTCGGCCGGCGTCTTGACGGCCCGAATGCGCCGGAACAGCTCAGAAGCCGGCGAGATCTTGCAGTGAGGCAGCTCGCGCACAAGCTGCTCCCACTGCCCCGGCATCAGCCCGAGCTCGTCGATGCCGACGCTGGAACGCTCCAGGCCCATGTCGCGGATAGCCGAAAGGAGCGCCGCGATGCCGTCCTTCCTGTCCGGCAAGGCGTTGAGACGCACCAACTCGCGGTCCAGCGGGCCGAGTTCGACGTCGGCCTGGTCCATGTGGAAGAAGCCGAAGCGCCGCACGTCCTCGACCCACACATCCTCCTGGTCCGCCAGCTGGTCGAGCAATGAGGTCGGAGCCAGCACGCACGCGGCTGCGATGTCGCGCGCCGGCAGCACGGCGAACGATTGCGGGCCCCGGCGGATCCATTGGGACAGCGCCCAGTAGCCGGTGCTGTAGGTGACGTTTTCGGGCGCAGTGGCGACGAGCGCGTCGATCGACGATTCGGCGCACAGCGACTGCAGGCGGGTTTGGTTCAGGAGCATGGTGCAGGACCTCGTTTCATATGTTCCTATATGTAGAACAGTATTCCGATACTTGATTCATCCTGGACGAGGCCACCCAAGGCTGTCAAGTCCTGGGTGTATAAACATCGGCATACCGTTCCATTAATAGGCACACTTCTTGAGCACCAACCAATCCCTGGCCCGGGGCCTGCAGTTGCTTGCGATCATCGATGGCGCCTCGCAGCCGATGGGCATCCGCGAACTGGCACGCAGCCTGGAAGTCAGCGCCTCGATTGCGCAGCGGCTCGTGAACACGCTGAGCGAGGCGGGTTTCCTCGAGCAGATGGCGGACACTCGCCGGTATCGGTTGGGACACCGCGCGCTGGCGCTGGGTGCCAGGCACGTCAGGAGCGACCTGCTCTATGTGGATGCGGCGGCCGAGTTGCGGCGCCTGACCGAAGCGCATCAGGTCAACGGGTACCTCGGTGTGCTGCAGGGACGCCAGATCATCTACTTGCACACGGCCCAAAGCCGAGGGGCCGTGGTGATCCGGGCGGAACCGGGTACGGTCTGCTCGCCGCACTCGACCGCATTGGGCAAGGCCGTTCTCTCCACACTGCCAGCCGAGGAAGCGGCAAAGATCCTGGGCAAGGCGCCCTACCCCGCCCGCACGCCGAAGACGATCACCGATCCGGACCGCTTCGCGGCTGAGCTTGCGCGCGTTCGAAAGCTCGGTGTAGCCACAGCGGACGAAGAACACGACCCGGGCGTGACCTCGATCGGGGCGCCCATTTGCGACGCCGCCGGCCGCGCGGTCGCGGCGATCAGCGTCGCCTTCATCCGCAACCAGATTCCCCGCAGCCAGTGGCACGAGATCGGGCATCTGGTGCGCGATGCGGCGCGGCGGTGCGCGGCTTCCGTCGGTTGAGCGAGGGCCTCGCGATCATCGACTGCCGCATCCTCCGCCACCGGGGGTGTGGATCTGGGGGGCGCTCGCCGAATCGGCCTGATACGCTTGAGGTGATGAGTACCCGAAAACCGCCCGGCCGTGCCGGGCCGAAAAGCATTTATCAGCTGCGCATTGACCTGCGGCACATCGAGCCGCGCATCTGGCGCACGATCCTCGTGCCCGATACGCTGACGCTTGCCAAACTCGATCGCGTTGTGCAGGCCGCCATGGGCTGGACCAACAGCCACCTGCATGACTGGGACATCGGGGGCAAGCGTTACGGCATACCAGATCCCGAGTGGGACAACGAGGGCGACATGCTCGATGAGCGTAAGTTCACTGCGGGCGCTGTGCTCGGGCAGGACATCGAGGAGTTCGGCTACCAATACGATTTCGGCGACGGCTGGGAGCATCGCCTCATCGTCGAGAAACGTGCGGCGCCGCAGCCACACTACAACACATGGCCAATGTGCATTGCAGGCGCCAACGCGTGCCCGCCGGAAGACGTCGGCGGGCCGCCAGGTTACATGGACTTCATCCAGGCGGTACGCACACCCACGCACGAGGAACATCGGCGCATGTGGCAATGGAACGGCGGGCCGTTCGATCCCACCGCGTTCAGCGTCAATGAGGCGAACCGCGCGATCAGGCGCCTGCGCTAAGAGCGTGGGTTCACCCGACGATTACGCCGCTCGACGATCTATCGCCGAATCAGAGATGGCACGTATCGTCCGTCGCTCTCGGAGGACGTTCAACTGCGTGGCGGTCACAGGACTTGCAAGCCTGGATTGAGAACCAGCGAGCTACCGCGCGTCAGAGCGTTCGCGAGCGAAACGCCGCTGGTATCGAAGGGGGGGAATTAAGAGAAGTGGTGGCCTGGGGCGGAATCGAAAAACCGGCCACAGGTGGCGCCACGACTCACTCTCGCAATTCGTCCTATCTGCAGGGTACACGCTGGGGTACACCAAACTGAGCGTCCGCTGGCACCTCCAAACCACTGACAATTCGGCCAGCACGCCAAGTTTATGGTACCCCGGAACGCGCCGCTTTATGCTCCAACTTGGCCAAGTGCGCGCTTCTAACCCTGGTTGCGCGAGCCCGCAACGTGCGTGCGCAACAGCCACGCAGAAAGAATAAGCAGCTTAGAGACAAAAATCTCTAAGTCGTTGATTGAAAAGGACATTCTTGGTGCGGCGGCAGGATTCGAACCCACGACCCCTTAGTTCGTAGCCTGTGAAACAGTGAACAGGGGTTAGTGAATTCAACGACTTACGGGCGTCCTTCCATCGTTGAATTGCAGTGAAGTGCCTAGAGGCGCTGAGAGGAGTCGCGCAAAAGTCACGCAACTTTCTTCGAGCCACCCCTCTACTCGTCATTTGGATGCGCAGTCAGGGCGGGTGCCAGCGTGTCCGCTCTTTGACGTCACCGCGGCGATACGCTCGACCTGCCCTGCTGGGCGTGCTGATCTAGCGTCGGCCCCTGCTCGCCTCCATCGCACGGAGCAAGGATCGGGCCTCGTCCGCTTCAGGAATGGGGCGGCCGCCGTCGCGCCACTCGACAGCGGCTTTGAAGCCTTCCTGCTGCGCATATCGACGGAACCACAGCCCCTCGGGGTTGTGGCGCGTGATGCCGTCAAAGAGCGTGGCAAACATCTGTGTCTGCTCAAGGCCCATCGACAGCATCGCCTGGTTCACCACCAGCTTGTGCATCGCGAGGTGGCTGCGAGGCACGCCAGCAATGCGTTCCGCAAGTTGCCTCGTACGGGCTTCCAGTTCGGCTAGCGGGACGGCCACGGTCGCTAGCCCCCAGTCAGCGGCCTCCTTCCCGCTGAGCACGTCTCCCGTGAACATCAATTGCTTCGCGCGCATCGGCCCCACCCTGTACGTCCACATCGCGGTCGTCGGGCAGCCCCAGACGCGAGTGGGCATGTATCCGATGCGGGCGTCGTCGGCCACGACCAGCAAGTCACAGCACAGGGCGATGTCGCTGCCCCCGGCCACTGCGGCGCCGTGGACCTTGGCGATCGTGGGCTTGGCGCTTCGCCAAAGCGCCATGAAGCACTCCGTGTATTTCTTCATTTGAGCGTAGTCGACCATCGGGTCCCAGGGATAGGCTTCCTGCTGGCAAGGATGCTCAATTTCACTCTCGGCAAAGCTGACGAGGTCGTAGCCGCCGCAGAAGCCCTTGCCAGCGCCCTCCACCACGATCACATGGACCGCCTCGTTGCAGTTGGCCCATTCGACTGCAGCCTTGATCTCCCCGGGCATCTCCTCATTGATCGCGTTCAATCGCTCCGGTCGATTCAGGATCAATCTGGCGAATCGCGGCGAGCTCGCATCCTGCTCGATGGTGAGGGTTGTGAAAGTAGGCATCGGTCGATCTCCTTGCGAATCGTTTTCGGTGGTGTTGATCCGATTGATTCTAAGCAGACCAGTCAGCGCTGACTGGTCACGTTCGCGACTGACAGTCAGCAGTGACTGTCGGACACTTCGCCCATGATTGACTCCAAGAAAAGGCCGGCGAGAAGGCGGCCGTCCCCGCCGGGACCTGCAGAGCAGGCGCAGCACGCCACGGCCAAGCATCGAATCGTTGCCGCTGCAGTGGACATCCTGGTGACCGAGGGCGTGGCCCGGACCAGCACGCTCAAGGTGCAGCAGCGCGCCGGCGTGAGTCGCGGCGCATTGCTCCATCATTTCCCCACGCATGCCGTTCTCCTTTCGGCCACTGTTGCAGAGCTCGTTCGGCAGAACGAGGCCGCGGTCCGAGAGAGCCTGGAGCGACTCAGCGGGACCGCCGACCCAGTGGAGCGTGCGGTGCGGGTGCTGTCACTTGCGTCGATTCGCCCTTCGTTCATGGCCGAGCTCGAGCTGTGGGCGGTCGCCCGAACGGACGCCGATCTGCGCGCCGCACTTTCCCGGGCCGAGCGCGACGCCAAGAAGGACAGCGACCGCGTGCTCCTTGCGCTGTTCGCGCCATTCGCCGGTCACCCTGCCTTGCCGCAAGTCGTCGCCATGACGAACGAGTTCGTACGCGGCCTGGCGCTGTCGAGCGTTCTGCGAAGTCCTGTACGCCGCCAGCAGCTGGTCGCGCAATGGATCCACGTGGTCAAGACAATTCTGGAGGCAAGAGAATGAATGAGCTTCGCGCCCAATTGCAGGATTCCTACCATGCGGCCGACACGGGTGTGGATCTGGTGGACCTCACGGCTGGCGATCTCCTGAGTCGTGCTGCGCTCGCCCACCCTGCGCGGACAGCGCTGGTGGAAGTCGGTTCGCCCGCAGCTCCATCCCTCACTGGCGCCGATTCGACCGACCGACGCTGGACCTACGCGCAGCTGTGGCAGCAGTCCCAGCAATGTGCGGCCTGGCTGCTGGAGCGCTTCCAGCCGGGCGAGCGCATCTGTGTTTACGCGCCGAACGTCCCGGAGTGGGTCATCCTGCAGTACGCGGCCGCCTATGCGGGTCTCGTGCTCGTCACCGCCAATCCTGCCTTGCGTCCTTGAGGTCGGCCGGGGCGTGCTCCATGTCGAACAGCAGCCAGTCGAAGGCGGCGCCGGCGCAAAGTTCGCCGGTCATCGGGCTTGGAATGCTGCACCAGAGGCCCCACTGAGCCGGCGCCGAGCGGTTGCGCAAGACGAGCAGGAAACGATTCGGGCGTGCAGCGGGCAAGGTCATGGGTCTGGGAATCTCAGAGGTCAAGAACGAGAAGCGGGCTCTTGGCCCGTGAGCAGCAAGGCGTGAATTGGTCATTCCTGGCCTTCTCTTCATCCGTGAAGTAAAGGTCGCGGTGGTCGCACTCGCCGGACAAGACACGGGTGATGCAGGTCCCGCAGACGCCTTGCTCGCACGACACGAGAATCTCGATGCCTTGCGCGGCCAGGGCCTGCACGACAGTCTTGTCCGCCGGGATCTCGTGGACGGCGCCGCTGCTCGCAAGCTGGACGCGGAAGGGCCGGTCGCCCGTGCTGTCGATCGGGGCTGCCCCGAAGTGCTCGACGTGCAGTTGATCCCCTGGCCAGCCTTGTGCGCGGGCGCAGGAAGTCACGTGGTCGATGAAGCCCTTGGGTCCGCACACATAGAGATGGACGCCGGGCTCGGGACGGGCAAGCACGGCCGGCGCGTCCAGCCGCTGCTGTGGCGGTCCGTCGTCGTGGTGGAACTGCACTTTGGCGGCAAACCGCGAGACATGGATTTCGTCTCGAAACGCCGTGTGCTCCCGCGACCGGGTGCAGTAGTGCATCTCGAATTCTGCACCTGTTGCCGCAAGCCGATGCGCCATGCAGAGCATCGGCGTCACGCCGATGCCGCCGGCAAACAGGATCGAACGCTGTGCGTGAACCAGCGGAAAGTGATTCCGTGGCTCGCTGATCTCCACCAGATCGCCCTCGCGCACGGTGTCGTGCATCGCCACGGATCCACCGCGCGAAGTCGGATCCCGCAGCACCGCAATCCGGTAGCGGTGCAGCTCCGTGTCGTCGTTGCACAGGGAATATTGGCGCGTGACGCCCCCGGGCAGGTGCACGTCCACGTGCGAACCTGCGCTGAAGGCCGGCAATGGCGTGCCATCCGGGCGCGCCAGTTCGAACGAGACGATGTGCAGGGCTTCCGGACGCTTGCGCCGGACCTGGACGACGAGTGAACCCATCTGGTACTTCCTGCGCCGTGCCGGCCTCAGCTGAACGAGACGCCGATGGAACCCAGAGGACCAAAATCCGCATGAATGACGTCGCCTGCGGCGATGTTCACGGGCCGGGTGAAGGAGCCGGCCAGCAGGATGTGGCCCGCTTCCAGCATGATGTCGTGGCGCGCGAGGCGGTTGGCCAGCCACACGATGCCCATGGAGGGATGGCCCATGATGGCAGCGGACACGCCGGACTCCTCTATGACGCCGTTCTTGGACAAGGTGGCGGCGCACCAGCGAAGGTCGACATCCATCGGGCGCACCACGCGTCCACCCGTCACCACACCGGCGGCCGCGGCATTGTCGGCGATGGTGTCCACGATTGCGCGCGGCACTTCCGTGCGGTAGTCGATGATCTCCAGCGCGGGCGTCACGTACGCCGTGGCATCCAGCACGTCATACATGGTGACGTTCTTGCCGCCCACGCGCTTGCCGAGCACGAAGGCGAGCTCCACCTCCAGGCGCGGCGCGGCGAACTTCGATGCGGGGATGCGGGCGCCATCCGCATAGACCATGTCATCGAGCAGGATGCCGTAGTCGGGCTCCGTCATCTTGGACGCCTGTTGCATGGCCCGGGATGTCAGGCCGATCTTGTGCCCGATCACGCGGGCGCCGGCCTTCACGCGCTTGTCGGCCCAGAGCTGCTGCACGACATAGGAATCCTCGATCTCCATCTGCGGCCATGTCTTGCTGACCTGGGCGACGGGTTTGCAGGTCCGCCCCGCTTCGAAAAGGGCGTCGGCAGCTTGCTGCCGCTCCTGTTGGCTGATCATGGCTTGTATCCTTCAGGGGTTCTTTCGAGCACGACGAGCGGCGGCCGCGGGCCGTCGGTCTTGGCCGTGATGGGGGGAACCGGGAGCGAGTCGTCGCCGGGCGCGATCACGAAGGTGTGCTCCAGGCTGTACCAGCGGCCGTGGATGTCCGGCGCGGGCGCGGCTTCGCCCTCGTGAGCAACGTATTGCCCGACCAGCGCCCGCGTGACGCCGAACTGCACGTCCGTCTCGAGATGCGGGTCGTCGCTGGAATAGAGCTGCGAGAACTGCGTCTTGTAGCCGGCCTTGTGGATCATGAAGTGGATGTGGGCCGGCCGCATGTTGTGGCGGCCCTGCGCCCGGATCAGGGCTCCCACGGGGCCGGCCACGGGAATCGGGTAACCCGATGGCTTGACGGTGCGGAAGCGCACGCAGCCGTCCGGCCCCGTCCGGAACTTGCCGCGCAAATTCATGTTCGCCTGCTGGGGATCCTGGTTCTCGTAGTAGCCCTCGCCCGATGCCTGCCAGACGTCAACCTCGGCATCGGCGACCGGGGCGCCGTCGGCATCCCGGATCCAGGCAGTGACGAACACCGCATCGCCCGGCGTCGGGGATCGCACGATGGATTCGCCTTGCGGGGTGACGGGCGCGTCCTTTCGCCAGAACGGTCCCATCAGGTTGGCCGTTGTCTCGTAGTGGCCGCCGTCTCGGTTGTTCAGGAGGCAGACGAGGGCCGAGACGCCCAGCGATCCGGCAGCCAGCACGACCTCGTTGTGCGAAGCGTTGGTCAGCTGGCCGGCCTTGGCCACCAGCCCACAGATCTGTCGGAACTCCGCTTCGGTCAATTGCGTCTCGCGCACGAACGCATGAAGATGCTGCACCGCGGCCGTGAGGAGCGAACGCAGCCGCGGGTCCGGCGTGCGCTCCACTTCGGCCAGCACCGCCCGGGTAAGGTCCGCCTGGTTTTCGACGATCATGGTTACTTGATGTGCAGTCCACCGTCCACGACGAGGGTCGTGCCGGTGATGAAGGAAGCTTCGTCCGAGGCCATCCAGAGGATGGGATGCGCGATCTCGAGCGGCTCGGCCCAGCGCCCGAGCAACGAGGTATCCTGGCGCTGCGTCTTCAGCTCCTCGACGTCTCTGCCCGCAGCTTTGGTCCGGTTCACGTGGAAGTCAGTCAGGGTCGAACCGGGGCAGACGACGTTGGCGCGGACATTCCACGCCGCTTCCTCGAAGGCGAGCGTGCGGGTCATCGCGATGATCGCGGCCTTGGTCGCGTCGTAGATCGCCATGCCCTTGCGGCCCTTGACGGCGTAGCAGGAAGAGACGTTCACGATCGCACCTTTGCCGGACTTGCGCAGGAAGGGGAGCGCGGCCCGGCAGAAGTTCGCGTTGCCGATCATGTTCACGCCGACCACGGCCTGCCACTCTTCGGGCTGAGCCTCCGAGAGCGCCGCATAGTTGCGCATCGCCGCGTTGTTCACCAGCACGTCGATGCCCCCGAAGTATTGCTCGCACTGCGCGGACGCCTGCCCCGCGATGGCGGTGTCGGCGACGTCGCCGGCAAGCGTCCGCAAGGAAGCCTCCGGGCTCTGCAGCCGGATGGCTGCTTCGGTGCGCGCGAGGGCCTCCGGATCGCGGTCGACCAGCAGCACGGCCGCACCCTCCGCGCAGAACAGCGCGCCGGTGGCGGCTCCAATCCCCCCGCCACCTCCAGTGATGAGGGCCACTTTGCCCTGCAGGCGGCCGGTCACAGCGAGTACACCGGCATGTCTTCACCGTAGACGAGGTGGCTCTTCGCCCACTCCTGCGGTTTCTGGTTCTTCGGCAGCAGCACGCCCGCCGCCCGTACGCTCTGCGAACGTGAAGCGATGGCTGGCGGTGCCTGCCCCTGCTCCAGTGCGACCGTGGCTTCGTAGAGCATGCGGCGCGCCATCACGATGGCGCGATCGGACGGCAGCAGTTTCTCGATGTCGTGGTTCTGGATCGGCCCCATGCTTTCCTGCAGCGAGGCGTCCTGCGGCGCGAACCCCATGACCCCGCTGAAGCTGCGGCCATCCTTTTGCGCCTGGCGGTCGATGAGGTAGTCGTTGTCCCGGTTCGCCTTGGGACGCCAGGTTCCTCCCGGCACGTTCGTGCCCGGTTCGTATTCGCAGTGGACACCCTTGCCCATTTCGAGGTCCGCGCGCTCTTCGGCCGACAGCGGCGCTTCGGGACGGAAGTTGACGCTCCAGGCCCAGCAGCTGTGGTCGTCGATCGGCACCCAGACGTGCCCGCCGAGCGCATGGTCGCCGAACGGGGGGATGAGGTTGTACCAGGGGAAGATCCACTGGGTGACTCGCCAGTAGTAGGAGTCCGGCTCGCCGTTGCGGCGCCCGAAGAGCGTGAGACCGCCATCATGTCGCTCGATCTCGAACGTGACATTGCCATCCCTCTTGATGTATTCGTTGGCCTTGGTTCCCTGGTGGAACGGGTCGTTGTCGACCTCGAACTTGTGCACGAACGAGACGTGACTGGTGTCGATACCGCCTTCCATCGCCTGGAGGTAGTTGCATTCCTGAAGCCGTTTCGACACAAACACGTGGCTGTCGGGCAGGTTGACCCATTCGATGCCGGGCGGCTCGGGTTGCGTGTCCGCAGGACCCATATAGGACCAGACGATGCCGGCCCGCTCGATGCACGGATAACCCGTGATGGACATCTTGTCGCACATGTGCGGAGCCTGCGGAACGTCCACACATTTGCCCCGGATGTCGAATTTGAGGCCGTGGTAGCTGCAGCGGATGCCGTTCGCCTCGTTGCGTCCGAAAAAAAGCGAAACGCCACGATGGGAGCAGAACTCGCTGATCAGACCGGGGCGCCCGTCGCTGTCGCGGAACGCGAGCAGTTTCTCGCCCAGGATTTGCACGCGAACCTGCGGCCCGTCCGGCTCGGCGATTTCACTGGAAAGCAGTATCGGGACCCAGAACCGCCGCAACAGGTTTCCGGTCGGCGTACCGGGTCCGGTACGCACCAATGTCTTCGCAATGTCCCTCATGAATTGTCCGTAGCATGAAATACATGTCCATTATGCGAACAGAAAACTCACCCGTCAAGTCGATGGTGCAGCCCCCAGACTGGCGGTCAACCGCGCTGCCAGGGTCTTCAGGACCACACCAAATTCATGGACCCTCGTTTCGGTCAGGCGCGCATCCGGGCCGAAGACACCCAATGAACCGGCAACCGCTCCCGCCCCGTCGAAGAACGGGGCAGCGACGGCATAAGCGCCCTGGATCAATTCGTTGTGGCCCATGGCGTATCCCCGTTCGCGCGTGACCTCGAGTTGCTGGCGCAGCCACTCCAGATCCGAATTGGTTCCTGCGGCGTAGGCCTCCAGCTCACCCGATCGCAATGGGGTGAATGCCAAGATCGCGCGGCCGCTGGCGCCTCGAACGAGCTTCTCGCTGTAACCCACACCTCGGCGAAAACTGATCGGCTGCGGGCTCTGCATCTCCGCGATGCACAAGCGCATGTCGCCTCTGGGGACGAACAACGCCACGGTTTCCGCGGTGATGGTCAACGCCTCCGCCATCACCGGACGCGCAAGGGCGACAAGGTCGAGGCTGGCGCTCCACACGTGCGCAAGCCTTGCCACCGACGGGCCCAGCCGGAAACGCTGCGGTTCGCCTGACGACGAAACAAAGCCTTTCTTCTCCAGTGTTGCCAGGAGTCGGTACAAAGTGGGCCGACTGAGTCCGACCAGCTTGACAAGGTCCGCAACCAGCAGCTCCGGCTGCCCGGGGCTGAACGCCGAGAGCACATCCATGGCGCGCTCCACGGCCCGCACTCCTTCGCTACCTTTGTCCGGCACCTGGCCCATTTCAGAATTTTCGTAATTCATAAGTTCTAGGTGATTTTGGTGAGAGTCACCTGATTGACAGAAAGCCGATCATGTCAAAAAATAGATACGACTGTCCATAAGGCGGACATACTTTCTCCGTGCTGGGGCGCACACACAGGAGCATCATGCACAAGAGGGCTTTCCTTGGCCGCGCTGCTGCGGGCGCGGCCACTTCCCTAATCGCCCTTGCGGCGCCGCATGCCATTGCGCAGGACTGGCCAGCCAAGCCGATCCGCATTCTCGTCAGCTTCGCACCAGGCGGCCTGACCGACACAATTGCACGTGCACTCCAGCCGAAGCTTCAAGAGGGCTTTGGACAGGCGGTCGTCATCGAGAACCGTCCCGGCGCCGGCGGCATGCTAGCGGAGGGTGCGCTCGCCAAGGCGGCACCCGATGGGTACACCGTGCTGCTGAGCGCCGACAGTGTGCCTGCCAATCCCCACCTCATCCCCAAGCTGCCGTACGACACATTCAAGGATCTGATTCCGGTGAGTATGCTCGCGCGTATCCCGTTGGTGCTACTGGTGAACAACGATGTTCCCGCAACTACGGTGAAGGACTTCGTGGCGGTTGCAAAGACGCGCGGCGGCAGCTACGGCAGCCCGGGCATCGGCACGAGCAATCACCTGTATTTCGAAGTCTTCAAGGACCTCAGCGGCATCGACATGCCCCACTTGGCCTACAAAGGCGGAGGACCAGCCTTGACAGACCTGATCGGCGGGCATATCCAAGCACTGCTGATTTCCGGCACTCTGGCGGTCCCGCAGGCGAGCGCCGGCAAAGTGAGGGCCTTGGCCGTAACGAGCGAGAAGCGCCTCTCGCAATTGCCCAATGTGCCAACCTTCGCGGAAGCGGGCTATCCGGATTTCAAGCCGCAGCAATGGACAGGTTTGTTCGTTCCGCGCGGAACGCCAGCCGCCATTGTTGCGCGCGTGCACGCCGAATTTGCCCGGGCACTCAGATCGCCGGAAGTAGTCGCGCGACTGGCAGATCTCAACGCAGAACCGGTCGTAAGTTCACAAACGGAGTTCGCCGCATTTCTGCGGCAGGAAACTCAGGTATTGGGCCGTCTCATCAAGGCTCGTGGGATTACCGCGCAGTGAATACGGTGCGAAGGTTGCGCGTTTGCTCGTGCTGAATGCACGGAGCACTTGGCCCGAGGCCGAATTGAGCACGTCGAGTTCCGCGTCGGACGGCTTGCTGCAGAAGCGAAGCAACGGGTCTCCCTAGCGGCAGGCGGGGTTGCCAGAATCAGGGCGAAATGCACACACGCGTTCATGCGCAGGCGGGCGGACGCAGCTTGCGACTCTCCTTAATCCGGACAGTGGCCATCGGCTCCTGCATCGCACCAGATCTGCTGACCCACCACGGTGGGAGCCGTGCTGGGCGCTCGCGGGCTCGTGCAGTCACCTGCCGCCCCCCGCCATGCTGGCCGCCAACTCCGCATGAATAGTTACCGAATCACTCGCGCCGAAGGTCGGCAACCTCGCGGTTCCTGCAGCTGTCCGGAAACTGGCCGCGCAGCAGTTGCAGTGCTTTCTCCACGACCGCACCGTGCACATCCATTGTGTGACCCACCGCGTGCGGTCTGACGATCACGTTCGGAAGTTCGCGCAGGGCATTCGTCGCCGGCAGTGGCTCCACCTCGAATACGTCCAGTGCTGCCGCGGCAATGTGCCCGGACTTGAGTGCTTCCACCAGGCTGCTTTGCTCGATCAGCCCACAAGGTGAACCGGAAACACGTGCTGATCCTGAACGACGTGGCCTGGTCCATCGTCGAGGCGAAACGCGGTGACCATGAGAAACACGTGTTCACCTACGCCGCTCCTGGTCACGAGCCGGGACGGGTCGACACCATGAATCGGCTGCGTTCCAGAAGGCGCGCGCGGACGTGGGCTTACCCATGGTCCGGGTGCACAACCTGCGGCACACCTTTGGCCAGCGGCTGCACGCCATCGAAGGCATGCCCAGGCACTACGCCACGGCAACGGTCGCTAGGCTGGTGGGAGCAGCCAACGGGGTCTCGCGCAGTGTCTATGAGCGCCAGAGGAAGTCACGCAATAGTCACGCACTGCTCTCCCTGCGTTTCTCGCACCCCGGCTTCACGCACGGCGGGGCCGGGGTTCCTGGGCCACAGTGTCGCCTGCGCCGGCGTAGGGGCCCTGGTGCGCCACCTCGCTGGCGAGCTTGGCGAGTCCGGGATCCGCGTCGGCTGCATCCGTTCGCACGCGGTCCCGCAGGCCGTCGAGCTGGGCTCGCACAGTGCACAGGTGTTCGGACAGGTGTCCACCCAGGCCGGGGGGGTCCCTACAGGAGATGCTGGCGGGCGCGGCCGCCGGCACGCTGCTCAAGCGCTTGCCGTGATCCTGGACTGAACCTGCCGTCCGCAGGCCTCACCGGCTGGGGCATGGTATGCCACCAGATACGTGCCTCGACACACAATCCGCCGCTGAAGGACGCGCGGAGAACTCCGTCGAGCACCATGCGCGGCAATGGCTCTCCGGACTTTCTGTCCACCAGGTTGGTGCCCGCGGACTTGGCCCAAACCTGGAAAAGCTCTTCCGAGGCGACCTGATAGGTAACGTGCCAGTGGGCGACGCCGCCGGTTGGCGTGTCGACCAGGACCTCGAACATGACATCGACGTCCTCTTGGAGTTGCACTCGCTTCCAGTACTCGACGAGCTGCCCGGTGCCGCTTTGCACCTGGAACGGGGTATTGTGATAGCGGCCATCGGGATGGAAGAGTGCAGCAAACATCGGTGGGTTGCGTTGCTCCCACGCGGCTTTGTAGCCCAGCATGAATTCTTTGATGTTCACTGCGTTCTCATTGGGTAGACGGTTCCATCCACTGATGCGGGCGCCAGCTGATCGCCGATCGGCAGCTTGCGAATGCGACGACCTGTCGCCGCGAAGATCGCGTTGCACAAGGCCGGCGCCAGCGGCGGCACGGGCGGCTCGCCCACACCGCCCGGCGGCACGCTGAAGTCGGCAGGTTCGACCATCCAGACTTCGATGCGCTGGGGCGCCTCGGCATTGCGCGGCACGCGGTAGCCGTTGAAGTTGGTCTGCTCGGTACGCCCGTTCTTGAACGTGATCTCGTTCATCATGGCGATGCCCAGCCCCATCACTGCGCCGCCTTCGCACTGCGCTCGCACCCGTTCGGGGTTGACGACCGGCCCGCAGTCGATCGCGATGTCCACCCGCGGGATCGCGATCTCGCCCTTGGGCGACACCTCGACTTCGACCACCGCGGCGACGTAAGTCATGAAGCTGTGCGCCACAGCCAGGCCGAGTCCCCGTCCCTTGGGCAGCTTGCGCCCCCACCCGGCGCGGCGCGTGGCCTCCTCGACGACCCGCCGCCAGCGGCCGGTGTCGATGGGGTAGCGCGCCGGGTCCTCGTTGTAGTTCCAGGTGTCCGAAACCGCCATGGGGTTGATGCGCCTTGGCGGCCCGATCAGATCGAGCAGGAAGGTTTTGTGGTCACGCCCGGCCTGGTGCGCCAGTTCGGCGACGAAGCTCTGCACCGCGAACGCATTGGGCACGTTGGACACGGCGCGGAACCAGCCGATGCGCGTATGGGCCGGTGCCTCGCCCGTCTCCAGGCGCAGGTGGGGTACATCCCACGGCACGGTGATTGCCGTCATGCCGACTTCACTCGGGGCTAGCGACCGGGCGTTGGGAGCGAAAGTCGAGCCGATCGGCGGCTGGGCGATGCGGTGCACCCAGGCCGCCACCTTGCCGTCCCCCGTGAGAGCGCCCTGCAGCCGCTGCACTGAGACGGTGTGGAAGTAGTCGTGCCGCAAATCGTCTTCACGCGTCCACTGCAGCTTGATGGGGGCGCCGTCCATGGCCTTGGAGACGATGGCCGCCTCGGCGGCGAAGTCGGGCTTGGACTTGCGGCCGAAGGCGCCGCCCAGCAGCGTTGGGTGGACGGTCACCTGCTCCGGCTTTAGCCCCAGCGCGCCGGCCACCATCGTGACAGCGGCGGCCGGGTTCTGCACGGGCGCCCAGCACTCGGCGAGGCCATCGCGGATCTGCACCACAGCCACAGGCGGCTCCATTGGCGCGTGGGCGAGGTGCGGCATATGGTAGTCGGCTTGCAAGGTGCTGCCCTGGGCAGCGGCAGCGATGGCGCCTGGGGCATCGCCGGTGGTGCGCGCAACCTTGCCCTCGCTGGCGACGGCTGTCTGCAGTGTCTTGAAGAACTCGTCCGTGTCGTAGCTGGCATTCGGACCGTCTTCCCACTCGATCTTCAGCGCCTGGCGCCCGCGGATCGCCGCGCCCGTAGTGCGCGCGACCACGGCGATGCCGCCGAGCGCGTTGAAGCGGGGCGGGCCCTCGGTGCGGGGCACCTCGACGACTTTAAGCACGCCGCGCACGGCCAGCGCCGCGCCGGCGTCGAAGCTTTTCACGCGCCCGCCAAACACAGGCGGCCGCGCGACGACGGCATACAGCATGCCCGGCAGGCGCACGTCAGCTCCATACTGAGCGCGGCCCGTGACGATGTCACGGCTGTCGACCGGCAGGATCTTGCCTTTGCCGATGTAGCGGAATGCCTCGGGTGATTTCAGCCGCAGCGCAACCGCGGCTGGCACCGGCTGCTTCATCGCGGCCTCTGCCAGTGCGCCGTAGCCCAGCCTGCGGCCGCTCGAAGCGTGTACCACCTCGTGGTTCGCCGCCTTCACTTGGGCGAGCGGCACGTTCCACTGCGCAGCGGCCGCGGCCTCCAGCATCTGCCGGGCCGCAGCGCCCACGCGCCGCATGGGAGCCAGGAAGTGGCGCATGCTGCGTGAGCCGTCCACGTTCTGGTTGCCGTACTTCACCTCGCCGGCATCGGCCTGCACGATCTTCACGCGCGACCAGTCCGCCTCCATCTCGTCAGCCACGACCATGGGCAGGCTGGTGCGGATGCCGGTGCCCATTTCGACGCGGTGGGCGACGATGGTCACGGTGCCGTCGCGGCCGATCGAGACGAACACCAGCGGGTTGTCCACTATGCCGCCGGGCATGGCGTGGCCGCCGTATTTTCTTGGCGCGTCGGTGGCCTGCGCCCGCGCGACCTGGCCGCTGGCGCTCACCGCCAGCACCAGACCCGAGCCCGCCAGCTTCAGCAGTCTTCTGCGATCCAGTGAACCGTGCGAGGGGGTCATGCCTTGCCTCCCGTCAGCTTGGCCGAAGCGTGCTTGATGGCCGCGTTGATGCGGGTGTAGGTGCCGCAGCGGCAGATGTTGCCGGACATCGCCTCGCGCACCTGCTGCTCGGTCGGCTTCGGGTTCTTCTTCAGGAGTGCGGTGGCCGTATTGATCTGGCCGGCCTGGCAAAAGCCGCATTGCGCGACCCCCATGGCGACCCAGGTGTCCTGCACGACGCGGCCGACGCGGTCGCGCTCCTGCCCCTCGATCGTGGTGATCCTGCGGCGCTCGACGGCCGAAACGGGCGTGACGCACGAGCGGATCGGCTCGCCGTCCAGCAGCACCGTGCAGGCGCCGCAAAGCGCCATGCCGCAGCCAAACTTGGTGCCCGTGTGGCCAAGTTCATCGCGCAATACCCAGAGCAGCGGCTCGTCGTCGGTGGTGTCCACCGTCTCGGTTCGCCCATTGATGTTCAGCGTCTTCATCCGGTTTCCTTCTTGTCGCCCTGCGCGGCGCTGCGACAGCCAGACTGGTCTGTCTTCATCAAAGTATACAGACTTGTCTGGTAGGATATCAAGCATGACAGCAACAGCACCCGTACGCGCTCCGGCGCGCGAGCGCCTGCTCGCGGCGGCCAACGAACTGTTCTATGCGGAGGGCATCAACAACGTCGGCATCGACCGTGTGATCGAGCACGCCGGCGTGGCCAAGGCGTCGCTCTACGCCAACTTCCGCAGCAAGGACGAGCTGGTGCGCGCCTACCTGGAGTCGCGCCACGAGGCGCGTAAGGCCCGGATGCTCGAGCGCATCGAGCGCCACCGCTCGCCGCGCGAGCGGGCGCTCGCAGTGTTCGACTCCGTGGCTGAGACGGTGGCGCAGCTCGGCTACCGCGGTTGCCCGTTCGCGCGCGCAGCATCCGAACTGCCGGGCGATGGGCCAGCCAGTGAAGTCAATGCCCAGGCGCGCGGCTGGCTGCGCGAACTCTTCACTGCGCTGCTGCGGGATGCCGGTGCGCGCAATGCGCCGGGCCTCGCGCAGCAGTTCGTGCTGCTTTTCGATGGCGCCGTGATGGCGGCGCAGATGGACGGCAACGTGGACGCCGTGCGGATCGCGCGCGCCATGGCTGCCAACCTGCTCGATGCAGCGGTGCAGCGGCCCGCCCGTGTCCGCACCTGACCATTCATGGGCAGCCCCCTGAGGTAGAGCGTTTCGCCGTTCACGGGGGGACAAGCGGCGACCCCGCCGTGCAGCTGGATCGCCAGATGTTCTTGGTGCGCTTGTAGATCAGCGTGGCTTTCGTGCACCGAAGCGAATGCGTCCCGATCTGGTCTGGTCCAGCCCTTCACGATCCGACTTTACTGGCGAACCGATAGATGTCGGTCGTTCCCTCGACATGCAAACAGGTAGCTACTGGAGCGCAGATCACGGCGCGCCACCCAGGGTTACCGAATCACTCGCGCCAAAGGTCGGCAACCTCGCGGTTCCTGCAGCTGTCCGGCAGCTGGCCGCGCATCAGTTGCAGTACGTTCTCCACGCATGCACGCGGGAGAGCGGCGTGCATCTCCATTGTGTGGCCCACCGCGTGGGGTGTGAGGATCACGTTCGGAAGTTCGCGCAGGGCATCAGTCGCCGGCAGCGGCTCCACCTCGAACACGTCCAGTGCTGCGGCGGCTATGTGCCCGGACTTGAGTGCTTCCACCAGGCTGCTTTGCTCGATCAGCCCACCGCGGGCTGTGTTGATCAGCAGCGCGCCTCGCTTCAGGCGCCGCAGCCGCTTCGCATCGAGAAGGTGACGTGAGCCCTCATCCAGGCTCGTCATCACGATGACAACGTCGCTAGTGGAGAGCAAGTCGTCGAGGTCGACCAGGCGCACGCCCGGCAGGTCCGGCGACGGGACGCGCGTATGAACCTGCAGGACAGCCCCCCATGGCTGCAACCGGCGGATGATCTGGCGCGCGATTCCACCTGAGCCGATGATGCCGACCGTCCGCCCTTTCAACATGCGGCGTTGGGGTTCCGGACCCGGAAGCGACGAGCGCATCTGCGCTTCCGTGTCGTGCAGCCTATACAGCAGGACGAGCAGCAACATGATCGTCGCTTCGGCCATGCTCTCCCTGTTCTCCGGCACCTCTCCATTCACGACTGGGATGCCCCGGCGAGTCGCCTCGGCCACGTCAATCCAGTCGTAGCCCAGGATGGGAGAGACGATGCCCCGCAGCCGCGGCATCGCGTCCATCTCCCGCGCGCCGCAAGGGACCACAAGGCACATCAGGATCTCTGTATCCGAAATCGTCGGGAGCGACAGTAGATCATCGCAGACACGCCACCGCGCCGCGTACCCGACCTTCGCGAGCGCGGCGGCCACCTCCTGGATGAATGCCCCTGCGCGCTCCGGACCCACGATCGTGATCACGTCCGGTCAATCCTTGTAGTCCGGAGCGATCCGGTCCAGCAGCCGCAGCATGGCCTTCCAGTCTCTGCTGAATTCGACCGTGTCGAGCACCGCTTGAGTGGCCGCGATGGATTCGGGTGTGATGCGCCGCACCGGTGCGCCGTTCGAGACGGCCGCAACCTGGATTTCGCACGCCCGCTCGAGCGTGTGCATCAGGACGAACGCTTCGGCGGCGCTGCGACCGGCGGTGACGAGACCGTGGTTGCGAAGGATCATGACATGGTGCTTTCCGAGATTGCGCACCAGACGCGCCTGCTCGTCCTCGCGGACTGCAACCCCCTCGAAGTCGTGATACCCGATCCGGCCCACGAACAGCGCGGCGTGTTGGCTGAGCGGCAGCAGGCCTTCCTCTTGTGCAGATACTCCTGCACCTGCCCGCGTGTGCGTGTGAATCACACATTGCACGTCGTGCCGCGCGTTGTGGATCGCGCCGTGGATGACGTAGCCCGCCTTGTTGATGCCCAGGCCGGTCGGGTCATCGAGGACCTTTCCTTCGCCGTCAACTTTGACCAGCGAAGAGGCCGTCACCTCCTCATACAGGTAGCCGAATGGGTTGATGAGGAAAGTTTCCTCACCGGGGACGCGCATGGAAATGTGCGTGTAGATGGTGTCGGTCCAACGATAGTGTGCAGCGAGCCGGTACAGCGCCGCGAGTTCGACTCGCGCTTGCCGCTCCTCGGCCGTAACGCGGCCAAGCACGGCAGCAACACCGCCAGGTGCTGCTCCGGCGCCGACCGTCGACACTGAAAGTTGGGCAGGAGATGCTTGATCCATGGGGATTCCTTAAGGCGCAAAAATCTTTCCGGAAATCATGATGTTCTTGGGTGTAGGCGCCACCCCCCGCGTCTCGATGCGAAGGTCGCCCCGTACAGGCGCCTGTTCCAGCGCATGCGAACTAGCCGGCGGTTCAGCCTCTGCGACCTCAGGTCCGCCAGAGCCGCTCTTCAATGCGAAATCGGCGTTCGACATGCACGGCTCTCTCTACGTCGCGACCGGTTCCGGCGTTCCGCCCGATAGTTCGCGATGCACTGGATTGAGGTAAGGGCCGAGCCGACAGACGATGAGTGCGCCAAGCACAAGCACGGTCGCGAACAGCCAATAGGCGGGCAAGTACGACCCGAGGCGCGCGAACGATGCGGCAGCCAGCGGCGCGCCGAGCGCGCCACCCAGTGCCCACGCAACCCAGTTGATCGCGATCACGCGGCTGATTTCGACCAACGGGAAATAGCGGCTCACCAGGAATGTCAGGAGATCGGCCTCGGCCCCCATGGCCAAGCCGACGAAGACTGCGCCGAGGCAGACCATACCGACGGAGCTGCCCACAGTCAGTAGAAGAAGCCCGAAAGCCGCCAGGAGGAGAATCGTGGCGGTGACATACGGCGCGGGCAGGCGATCCAGCAGGTAGCCGACGATCAGTCGTCCGAACAAGGAAAGCAGGCCGACCGTGGACAGGATCCATGCAATAGTCTCGCCCGTGTAGCCCTTGTCCTTGCTGAAAAGCACGAGGCTTCCCATTGCGCCGAACGTCGCGATTGAGACCGCAAGGATCGGCAGCAGGATCAGCCAGAAGTACCGGTTTCCGGTGTAGATCTGCCGTACCGTGCGACCTTGCACGGCGCCGGCTCGCATCAGGTCCCTGCGCTCAACGATTCCTGGTGGGGTTCGCACGAACACAACGAACGACGTGACAAGGACCGTCACCATCAGCAAGCCGATGATCATGAACCCTGCGCGCCACCCGAAGTGGCTCGACGTGTACTGGGCCAGTTGTGGCAGGAGAATGGCGCCCAGGCCACTGCCCGAAACCACGAGCCCGAGTGCAAGCCCCCGGCGGGCGTCGAAGAATCCGCTGATGGCAACAGCGAAGGGAAGCGGCGTCGTAGCCGCACCGCCGACACCCACCAGCACGAAGATGAGCATGAAAAGTTCAGGTGCTGGCGGCATGACCCCCACTGAGATCAGTGAAAGCCCGCAGGTGGCCGCGAGAACGGCTGCAGGCGCACGGACCCCGTAGCGGCTGATCAGCCAGCCCAGCCCCGCAAGCCCGATGGCCGACCCGACAAGAAACGCTGTGAACGCTGCTGCGATCACCTCTCTGCTCCAGCCGAACTCCTTCATCAGCCCCAGCGTGAGAATGCCGAAGGCGTAGACCATGACGGTGCCTATGTTCAGCGTTCCGCTGACCGTTCCGGACGCGACTGTCCACCAGGGACTGATTGCTCGATTCATCGGTTGGCTTCCTAAGAGTAGCGTGAGATTGGCTTCTGCAGCTTCAGCGGGGTAATGGCGGGAGCTACGCGCAGTGCGCCACATACCGGGGCATGATTTCAATTTGAAATATGAACCTGCGTCAAGTTTTGGCTGACAAGCATAAAATGGATACTGGTAAAAACCCGAGCATGACGTTGACCTGCCCCAGCGGCATGCCTGGACCGTGCCTTCGGTGTGTGAATTTCTCGACTGCATAGCGGGTTGGCGCCTGCAACCTGCCTGATCGGCAGCCGCCACCCGCCTCAGCAAATGCCGCAGCCCGCCTGCGACAGACAGGGGAGTCCGCCGCTAATCGACAAAGGCACTGAAGCAGGGCGAGGTGCCGCGCTCAGGCGCCATCAGGCAAGCGCCAGTCAATCGGAGACCCAGGCGGGTCAGAGGCGCTGGCGCACGGTGTCGCTCGGGGTCTCCCGGAATTCTTGCCGGTAGTGACGCGAGAATTCGCCAAGGTGGCTGAACCCGTAGGCGAGCGCGGTGTCCGCGATGCGCGGCGCGGGGTGAACCTGCAGCGCCTCGCGCACGGCAAGCAGCCTTTGCCGGCGCAGCCACTGCATGGGCCCCATTCCATGCGCCGACTGGAAGGCCCACTGCAGGGTGCGCGTGGGCAACCCGACGGCACTGGCGATCCCGGTCAGCGTCAGCGTGTCGCCCAGCCGCTCCAGCATGTAGGCCTCGGCGCGCCGGACGCGCGCAGCGGGCGTGCCGACGGCCGGCAGGCGCTGACGCGCGAGGCTGTGCGGCTGGTTCAGCAGCATCGTCGTCGCCAGCATGTCCTGCAGCCGCGCATGCAGGTGTCGCGGGCGCGATTCGCCAGCATCGGGGTCCGCTTCATCGGCGAGTATCTTCAGCACGGGTTCGATGGCGCGCCACGCGTTGCCGTCGGTGGGCATCACCGGGCCGAAGCGGATCGGCCGCCGCGGTTCATCGCCGCTCAGCGCCTGCCATGCATCGTCGACGGCTTTGCGCGCAAGGCGCACGATGATCGGTTCGTAGTCCGCACTCGCCTGCAGCTGGAAACGTTCGCCGCCACCGGCCAGCACCGCCGATCCACGTGCCGCAGTGAAGCGCACAGCACCGTTGCGACACTCGGCGTTGCCGCGCACCGGCAAGCACAGCAGGTAGTCATCGTCGAGCGTGCCGACGTCGATCTCGACCGCCGCGTTCCAGGCCATCCTGCACACCGTGAGCGGGCCCATCGCCAGCACGTCCATGCGGGCGCGAAAGGTCCGCGCCCCGGCGGCATCCACCCGAAGGTCGTGCGGCAGCAGGGCGCGTGCGGCGCGTTGACGTGCCTCGTCGACATCGTGTGTCTCGAACAGACGCGAGCGGGCGAAATCGATACGGCCGAACACCGGCCAGGCGGCAAGCTTCATGATACTGCGCAGGTTCCCAGGGTGGCTTCGACGACGCTCGACTCGATCCCCTCGCCAATGAACACGAGGACCGAGCGACGCCGCTCAAACGGACGCCACATCGTACCGCCGCCGATCTGAATGGTGCCCTGAACGCCCTGCAGGATCAGGCGCGCGCGCCGCCCGGCCGCATGTACGACGCCTTTGCAGCGCCAGAGGCGCTGGCCGTAGCGGGCAATCAGACCGTCGAGCGCCGCATTGAGCGCGTCGAGGTCAAGCGGATCGTCAGTGGTGAAGACGCAGGAACGCACGTGCCGCGTGTGGCGCCCGGGTCCCGGCGCACGCAGCCTGCCGTCGCCCGGTGAGCCCAACGCGATGCCGCTCAGTGCCCTCTGCAGCTCCTGCGTAGGCACGTGGTCGATGGCATACGCACGGGTTTCGAAGACATGGGCGAGGAGCTTCTCGGTCGGATCCTGGTGAAGATCGCAGACCAGGATCGGCGCTTGGGGATTCAGCAGCGCCAACTCCGCCTCCACGGTCGGCCTGATGTCCTGCTCAACAACGTCGGCCTTGCTCAGGACGAGCCGGTCCGCATAGGCCACCTGAGCCTGGAACTCGATCCGCTCCGCCTGCGCCGCGGCGTGCACAGCGTCGACGACCGCCACGACGCCGTCGAGGTGGAACTGGGCCTCGATCGCGGTTTCGGCACGGAAGGTCTGGATCACGGGACCCGGATCGGCAAGACCGGTGGTCTCGATCAGCACGCGATCGTATGCCAGCTGCCGGCTGGCGGCTGCCAGCGCGAGCTCGTGCAGTGCCCTGGCCAGGTCGCCTCGCACAGTGCAGCAAAGGCAGCCGTTGACCAGCTGCACGATGGTTTCGGCGCCGCCGCTCGCAAGGAACTCAGCATCTACCCCCACCTCGCCGTACTCGTTCTCGACCACCGCCATGCGGGCTCCGCCGGGTTGGCCCAGAAGACGATTGACGAGGGTTGTCTTGCCGCTGCCCAGGAAGCCTGTGACGATGGTGACGGGCGTGGTCAGGCGTACGGCCATGGGCGTCTCTTCAGTTTTCGCGAACGACCACGAGCGCGTTCTTGTAGACCCCGCGCGGCAAGGAGCCGGGTGGCTGCACGCTGACCTGCACTCGCACCTGACATTGGCTGCGGACCTCGTTCTCGATGGCATGCGCGAACTCGGCGTACCGGTGCGCGGGCAGCCCCGCGGCGGCCTCGACGTCCACCGGCAGGGGGTCGTCGAAGCGAACCTGCTCGCGCCTTGCCTTCCAGATGCGTAGCATCGGCTCGATGTGGCCCGCGAACCTGGAGGCGACAAGGTCGCGGATCGCCGTGGGGAAGACGTTCATGCCCTTGTAGATCAGCATGTCGTCGGTGCGGCCGATGCAGCGGATGCGGGGCGACGTGCGGCCGCACGAGCAACCCATGCCGACCACGAGCGCGTGGTCGCGCGATCGGTAGCGCACCATCGGTGTCGCCTCGCGGTCGAATGCCGTGTAGACGATTTCTCCGGTGGCACCCTGCCGCCACGGCAGCACTTCGCCGCTCGCCGGATCGATCAGCTCTATGGCGACATGCTTCTGCGCGTTGAAGTGCATGCCTTCGTGGGCCTCGCACTCGGACCACATGCCGGAAATCACGTCGCCCAGCCCCATGCATTCGCGCAAGTGCGTGATGCTCAGGCCTTCGGTGATGCGGTGGCGGATCTCCGGCTGGTTCAGACCGGGTTCTCCGCCGCAGACCACCTTCGCCAGGCGCGAGGGCACGCCGGTCTCCTGGCCCACCGCCTCCCACTGTTCAGACAGGTACAAGCCGAACGAGGTGGTGGCAAGCAAGGCCGTGCAACGCAGCCGCCGCATCTCCCGCAGGATGCGGTCGGTTGGAAACCCGCCCAGCCAGCACAGGGTGGCGCCGATGCGCCGGAAGCCGTCGGCATACGGCAGGCCACCGGCCACCATCGGCAAGCCGACCAGATGGGCGACGACGTCTTCGGCGCGGAGCCCCGCCGTGTACCAGGTGTTGGCAATCGCATCGGCAAACACCTCGCAATCGTGCCGGGTGAGCCCGTAGTACAGCGGCTTGCCCGTGGTGCCGCTCGAGCTGAGAGCCTGCACGATCTCGCGCAGCGGCACACCCTGGTTGCGCCCCAAGGGTGCATCGTCGCTCGCCGCATCCTGCGCCGCCCTGACGTGCTCCTTGAGGGTGAAGGGCAGGCGGTCGAGGTCGGCCAACGAGGCGAGGCGAAGATCCTCGGGCAGCGCCTCGTGCAACTCCCTGTACATCGCCGATCGGCGACGGATCGCCGGGAGCGCACGCTCGATCTGCTGCGCCTGCCAGCGTTCCACCTCGGGCCACGGCAGGGTTTCCAGCTCCGGGTTCCAGTACAAGCCTGCGGACGCCGTCATCTCACCGGCCCCTTACGTGGCGCGCCTGCGCCATCAGCGTCTGAAGATCTGCGTCCGCCGGCACCTCGCCAACCGTCGTAACGAGGCGCTCGGCCGCGGTGTCGTCGGGCAGCAGCGGCCACGCTGCGGGGTCGCTGTCCCATGCGCGACCATGCGGACGGGGCAGTGGGGCGGGTTGCTGATCGTGCGTCGGGCAGGCGACTGCCTGCAACGGCCATGACGGGGGCGCGGCTCCCTGCACGACCAGCACGGGGGGCACGCGATGGAAGCGCGCCACGTTGCCCACGGTGCTCAGCGCGGCGCGCCAGTGCTCGGACTGCGCTTCGCCGGGTAGCGCCGCTTCGTGCCACTGCAGCACGTGCACGCCTGCTTCGCAGAACAGCCGCGCCAGGCCGGCGAGGCCGCGCCCGACGTGTTCGAACAGCGTCTCGTCGTCGGCCGCGACGCCCCGCGCACGCAGCCTCGCGGCCAGCGTCGCGGGGCCGGTCAGCGCGGCCACGACGACCGGTTCACCGCTGTCGGCCTGCCACCGTTTGGCGGCCTCCAGCGAAGCCGCGATGCGCGGGTGCGCCGCCAGCATGCCTGGGGAGATCTCCTGACCGTGCTGCGACAGCACCATCGCCTCGGCTTCGCCGGGCGCGCTGCAGAAGACAGCGTCGGTGCTCAGCATGCGCTGCAATTCGCCAACGTTCTTGCGCATCCGCGTTGCATCTTCAGCCATCGCCTCGGGCGCGATGGCCTCGATCTGTGCCGCAACGCCGAACAGCAGCGGTGCGAACAGCGGCGCGTGGTCGCGGCCCGCGCCGCGCGCCAGATCCTGCATGCGCCTGCGCCACATCGCCGCCCCTTCAGGCCCGCAGCAACGGGGCGACTTCCCGGGCGTCGGGCCAAGTGCCGTAGTAGGCCAGGATCTCGTCGCGCGGCTTCTGCTTCAGCCACTCGGCCTCGAAAGCGTCGTACGCGCGGCCGCGGGCCTTGCGTGCTGCCAGCTCTGCGCCGCGCAAGCGCGCGGTCTCGTCCAGGTCCACGCGCCTTTGCACCTCGTCCCATGCCACCTTGTAGATGTCGCGAGCAGCCTGCGCCGACAGTACCCCTTTCACCAGATCCTGCTCGACCGCCTTTGCATCGCGGTCCAGCGGGTCGCCATAGCCGGTGCCGCCGCAGCTGAAGGCGAAGGTGGCGACATCGCCGTTGTTGTAAGGGCGCACTGAGCGGCCCTGAAATTCCACCTCGTACTGGCCGTCGATCGGCTTCGTCGTGAGCAGATCCTGCACGTCCAGGTCCAGCACCTTGCTGCCCTCGGCCATCAGCTGCTTGACGTTCGCATTGCGGATGCCGATGCCTGGCACCGTGCACGGCGCATAGCCGCCGAACAGCGGCTGGGGCGTCTGCAGCTTGCTGTTGTCGGCGATCGCCATCATGTAGACCGCCGGAACATGGTGCGCCACCCACAGCTGCACGGTGCCGACGCCGCCACGGTACTTGCCGTGACCGCAGCTGTCCTTCCAGTGGTTGGACAGAGGCACGAGCAGAGGAAACTCGTTTTCCACCTGCTCCGTGTTGGGCGCGCGGCCAAACACGCACCACGGAAAGCCGAATGCGTCCATGCCGTCGGCAGTCGGCCTCGCGCCTTGCCCTTCGGTGTTGATCGAGTAGGCCAACATGTCGGCGAAGGGCGCACCCCACTGGTTCAGGCCGGCGAGCACGAGCGCGTTGCCACCGTTGCCCATCGAGGCGCCGCTCTGCTTCCATAGTCCGGTGGAGAACATGGCTTTTGCGCAGCTGTTGTGCACCGCGCTCATCACGCCGGTGGAGATCATCACGGAGCACGACGTGGCAGCGCGCGGGTCGGGCGACAGGCAGGTGCGCACGCCGAACTTGAAGTCGATGCTCGCGAACGTGCCATTGCTGATCGGCAGCGCGTGGAACAGGTACTCGTAGATGTAGTTTGAGAAGTGCGCGATCGCAGCCTGCGGGTGCGCGTTGTACGGCGATGGCGTCTCGGGCCCGGTACCCGACAGGTCGACCAGCATGCGGTCGCCCTGCTTTTCGATGGTCATCGCACAGCTCTTGACCAGACCTTGCTTCAGGCCAACTGCGTCGCTAAACGTGACGCAGCGGTACTTGCCGTCGGGCCACTGCTCGATGAGCGCACGCGCCCCGGTCTCGGCCTCCTGCAGCATGCGCCTGAACAGGCCGCGCAGGTAATCCGGCCCTTCGCGATCGCATAACTCGATGAGCCGCGTGCGCACCCGGTCCGCTGTCGTACAGCGCGCCTTGAGGTCGACCGAGATCATTGATGGCGCGCGGATGCCGAACGCGACGAACATCGACACGATGTCCTCGTCGAGCTTGAAGTCGCGTCCGATGCGCATCGGCGGCAGGTTCATGCCTTCCTCAAAGCGCGTGGTGGCCGACACCGGCATGCCGCCGGGCTCGATCGCCCCGGTCTCCGTCGTGTGAACCAGGGCCGCCGTCCATGCGACCAGCCTGCCCTCGTAGAAGACCGGCATGCACACCATCTGGTCAGGGTTGTGCACTCCCCCATAGACAGCATCGTTGGCGAACCAGAGATCGCCGTCGCGCAGCTCGTCGCCGTAGTTCGCGAGGATGTACTTGATGACCAGCGGCGGGATCACCGCGTGCAGGTAGGTCCCGCAGCTGCCGTTCACGAGATCGCCGTCGGCTGTCATGATGCCAATCAGGGAATCGCCCGCGACGCCCATCGCGCACCGGCACGACCGGACGAACACGTCCATGCCCTCGTCGAGGATGTCGTTGGTGCGCTGGAAGCCGATCTCGAAGGTGGCGGCGTCGATCTGCGCTGCCAGGTCCAGCTCCTCCTGGGATGGCGGGGACGGCTTCAGCCAGGTGAGTTTCTGCTCGAGGGTAGGGATGCCCATGATGTCTCCTGATCCAGGTTCAAGCGGCCACGGCCACGCGCGAGGTGACGCGCCGGCGCGGCGGTGGCGGTGTTACGGCTTCGAGGATACCCAGGCCGTGCTTCTCGATGGTGAACTTCTGCCCCGGCGGCACGACGATCGTCGTGAGCTCGGCTTCCACCACGGCAGGCCCCCTGACTACGTTGCCGGCCTGCAGTTGTTCAAACTGGAAGACCGGCGTCGTCGCCCAGCTTCGGCTCTCCGGCCAGTAGGCCTGGCGTTCCCCGACCAGTGCGCCGACCGGGTCTTCGCCTTGCAGCGGAAACTCGGGCACCTCGGGCTTCCAAGTCGGCACCGTGACGCGAAGGACAAAGTTGTCGAGGAACACGCCACCAGGCTTGTTCACGACCAGCGGCGAGAACGCCTCGCTGAATTCGCGCTCGAATGCGTCGTAGATCGCCTGGGTGTCGGCCGCACTGTCGATACGCAGCCGCGGCGAGGAGGCGCGCTTCAGGTTGACCTGGCCGCCGTAGAGCATGTCCAGCTCCAGTTCGTAACGGGCGGCGCTGGCGTCCAGCCCTTCGCTGGCAAGGTCGGCGCGGGCCCGCTCGACCAAGGCATCCACCGTGGCATTGAACGCCGCCGCGTCCACCACGAGGCGCTCGCTCATCGGCTCCATGAACACCATGCGGCGGCTCTGCTCGTACATGTGGACGATGTCCATGATCGAGCTGCCCATCGCGCAGAACACCGGTGCGGCCGGGAACACCACGGCTTTCGGCACGTCGCCGCGCAAGCCGCTCATATGCGTCGGGCCCGCGCCCCCGAACGCGAAGAGGACGAAGTCCTCCGGGTGGTAGCCGCGCATGTGCACCTCGCGCTTGATCGCGCCGGCCATGTTTTCGTCGACGACGCGCCGGATCAGCGCTGCAGCCTCGACCACCTCGATGCCCAGCGGTTGCGCGACGCGCTCGCGGATGGCCTTCACGGCCTTGGCCTTGTTCAGCGGCATGCGGCCGCCGTAGTAGGTGTCGGGGTTGATGTAGCCGAGCACGACGTCGGCATCGGTCACCGTCGGCTCCGTGCCGCCAAGGTCGTAGCACGCCGGCCCCGGCATCGAGCCGGCGCTGCGGGGACCCACCGTGAGCCGACCCTGTTCGACGCTAGCGATCGAGCCGCCCCCCGCGCCGACGGATAGGGTCTGCATCATCGTCACGTTGACCATCCACTTGTCGATCACAGGGCGGAAGGTGTAGTTGCGCACCCCGCTCTCGACCACGAGTGCGACGTCGAAGCTGGTGCCGCCCACGTCGCCGGCGATCACGTTCTTGAAACCGAGCTTGCTCGCGAAGTAGGCCGATCCCATCAGCCCGGCCACGGGCCCGCCGTTGAAGGTGCGGCTGGCGGGCGTCTTGAAGATGTCCGCCGACCCCCCGGAGTTGTGGATCATGAGGAAGGCGCCACGATAGCCGCGCTCGCGCAGCTTGTCCCAGGTGGCGCCGATATCGTTCTGCATCGACCGCTGCAAGTAGGCATCGAGCACCGCCGTCATCGTGCGCTCGTACTCGCCGATCTTGCTGACGACGCTGGAGGACAGCACCACCGGGACGAAGCCGATGTGGTACTCCTTGTACTCCTCGCGGATGATCTCGCGCACGCGCTTCTCATGCGCCGGGTTCATGAAGCTCCACAGCAGCGAGACGACGATTGCCCGCGCCCCGCGGTCCATCAGAAGGCGCAGCTTGTGGCGCACGTCATCTTCGTCAAGCGGTCGCACGACGTGGCCGCTGGAGTCGATGCGCTCCTTGACGCCAAGAATCAGGCTGCGCTCGATCAGCGGGTGGGGCTTGTGCTGGGCGGCAATGTTGCGCCGCTCGGAAACGCGTTGGCCGTCGGTCCATTGAGCGCCACGGCCGATGAGGATGGCGTCCTCGTGGCCCTCGGTGGTGAGCAGGCCGATGCGCGGACCCTGCCGCTGCAAGAGGCGGTTCAGTGCGACGGTGGTGCTGTACCGGATGACGTCCACGCGCGGCAGCAACTCCTCGACGCTCAGGCCCACCTTGTCACCTCCCGCCTCAACGGCGTTGATGAAGCCCACCGACAGATCGTGCGGCGTCGTCGGGCACTTGGCGATGAAGCGCTCGCCGTCCAGCGTCAGCACGAGGTCGGTGAACGTGCCGCCGACGTCGATGTCGATGGAGTTGATGGTCTCACTGTTCGTCGTGTTGGTCATTGCGCCACCTCCGTTTGCCGCGCCGGCTTCACGAGCTTGCCTTCGCGGATGATCAACTCCCCGCGGGCGAGACGTGCCTTCAGGCTGTCGATGTCGACCTCGATGTCGTGCGTGATGGGGTGCCCGGGCGGCAGGTATTCGGTTTCGATCTGGCGCGCGCAGCCCGGGCAGTAGAACTCGAGGATTCGCACCCAGTCCTTGTCTGGCGCGAAGGTGTACGGGCCATCGATTACCGGCTCGTGGATCTCCTCGGGCATGCGCTCGGCGACGAGGCAGCCACGCTTGTAGTTCTCGCGGGCGCTGATCAGCCGGGTGCCGCAATCGTGGCAGTACCAGTGCTCGTCGTTCAAGTCGAGGTCCAGGTACTCGGTGAAGCGGATGCGTTCGTGCATAAGAGTCTCCTTCGTCGTCGTTGCGCTCAGATCCGTTGCAGCTGAGCGTTGCCGTACTCGTCGACGCCCAGACGCCATCCGGCAGGCACCGGGCACGTCAGCGTTGCCCCATTGACGATCGCAGGCCCGTCAATGACGCTGCCAACATTGAGCTCCTCCCAACGATGAACGGCCACGCGCTCGCGTGCGCTCGCCGTGAAGCGAACCTCGCGCTGCCCTGGATGCTGGGTTGCCACGCGGTCGGTGCGTCTGCCGATGTCGAAGCTGCCGACAGCGTGGCGCGTAGCCAGGCGCAGCGCGATCAGCGGCTGGCTCGACTGGCGGGCGTGGTCGACTGCACGTGCGAGTGCGCTGATCACTGCTTCCGTCTGCGGGTCCGCACTCTCGGCTCGAACCGTCGTGATCTCCGACTCGGTAGGCCCGAAGTCGAGCTCCCATGTGTAGCGCGCCTGTACCGGATCGAACCCCTCGCCCCGCAGGTCGCGCGCGGCCTGCGTTCGCATTGCCTGTACGGTGGGCGTGAGGAACTTCCCGGCATGGTCGTCCCAGATCAAGTCCAGGCCGCGCTCGTAGCTGTGCACGACATCAGAGATCGCCGAGCCGAAGGCGCTGAACACCGGCCCCAGGTTGAACGCATAGGCCGCGGGCATCCCAAGTTTCTCGGCGACGAAGGCTGCGAACATCGGGCCGTTGCCACCGAAGGCGAACAGCGGCGTCTCGGCAGCGTCGATCCTGCCTTCGTAGAGGATGTTGCCGACCAGTTCGGCCATCATCGCGACCGCCTCGTCGCGCACGGACAGCGCCGCCACGTCGATCGAGACGCCGAGCGGACGTGCCACGTGCTTCTCGATCGCCGCCGCGGCCAGATCGGCCCTCAGCGTGCGGCGACCACCCAGGAAATTGGCCGGATCGAGGTAACCCAGCACGAGCAGCGCATCGGTAAGGGTCGCCTGATCGCCCGCAAGCCCGTAGCAGGCAGGCCCTGGGGCCGCGCCCATGCTTTCCGGTCCCAGCCCCACTGATCCGCGGCGGACGCGCGCGACCGAGCCACCGCCCACGACAGCCGAGCGCAGCATCGCAAACGAGGTGCGGACCGGCACACCCATCAGCTCGCCGCCCCGCTGGTAGACCGGGGCGCCGTCGCGCACTACCGACGCCTTCGTCGTCGTTCCGCCGACGTCGAAGCACACGGCATTGCGCAGGCCATAGACGTGAGCCATGTGTGCTCCGCCGAACGTGCCGAAGACGGGGCCTGACTCGATGGTGTCCACTGCTTTGGTCTTGCCGATGCGGGCGACGCCACCGTTGGTATGTCCGATGAGAAGCGTTCCGTTCCAGCCGTGGTCGTCGCGCAGCAGGTCCTCAGCCTTGAACAGCGAGTTCGCAAGCTGCGCGTGTGTGTAGGCGTTCATGACGGAGTAGTGCGCGCGCGTCTGGTCGTGGCGCAGCGCTGCCATCTCGCTGCCCAAGAGCACCGGCACGGCACCGATGATGTGGTCGGGGTACTGGTCCTCGACGACCGCCTTGATCGCGGACTCGGCGGCGTTGTCCGGGAAGGCATCGGACAGGCATACGCAGATGCGCCGCACGCCGGCCTCGAGCAACTCCTTGACGCCGCTCAGCACGTCCGTCGCGGAAGGCCGGGCGGGCAGGCCGATGATCGCGCCGTCAGGGACCAGTTCGCCGACGATGGGCGAGCGGCTCTTGCCGTATAGGTCCTCCTCATGCCCCTCGCTCACCAGGAGCCCGACCTTCGAACCGCGACGCTCGCCGAGCACGTTGGTCGTGATGGTGGACGACCAGCGGATCAGACTCACGTCGCGCAAGAAACGTTCGACGCTGCCGTCGCCCAGCGCGCTGGCAGCCTCCTGCAGACATGCCAGGAAGGACACCGTGTAGTCATGCGGCGTCGTGTCGACCTTGAAGGCGTGGCGCCGGGCGCCGTCTGACACCAGGGCGTCGGTCATGGTGCCGCCGGTGTCGATGTCCACAGTGAACATGCTGTCTCCTGTCGTCGGGCCGCGATGGCGACCTTGTGGTGCCGGCATGATCCGGCGGCGGCCGGGTAGCGTCATCAGGAGCGAACACGCGCCGCGTAAAGAGATTCCGTAGTGCAATGCAATATAGGGAAAGCCCCATTGCACGCCAGCGCGATGCTGCGAGGTTCGACGCTGTCACTCCGCATGCCGATGAATTCCGAGACGCCGATATCTCTTGATGGACAGACGCAACTGCCGTCGAGCGAGCTCGACCGCGCGACGTTTCCTTGGCAGCTCGTGCTGGAGAACACGATCGTCGGGATCAGCTACATGCAGGACCGTCGCTTCCTCTGGGCCAATGCCCGGATGGCCGAGATCTTCGGCTTCGCTCCCGGCGAGTTGGACGGCGAGGTCGTCCGGCGCCTCTATGCGACGCAGGAGGACTACGACGATGTTGGGCGCCTGATGGCGCAAGCGAGTAGCGACCGTTTCGTCACGCACGAGCGCGCGATGGCCTGCAAGGACGGTCGACTCATCTGGTGCCGCATCTCCGGTCGCATGCTGCGCGAAGGCGACGCGCGCATGCCCTCGGTGTGGGTCGTCCAGGATTTGAGCGACAAGAAGCGCGCCGAGGACGAGCTCAGGCGCATCAACCAGCGACTTGAAGACATCGTCGAGCGCCGCACAGTGAACCTGCAACGCTCGAACGCGGCCTTGAAGGCCGAGATTGAACGCGGCCGCGAACTGCGGCAGGCCGCCGTTGCCAGCCGCGAGAAGTACCGCACGCTGTTCACGAACATGCCCCTTGGCGTGCTGGTTGTCGGCGCGGACGGCATGCCGGCGGAAGCGAACCGCACACTGCGCACCTACCTCGGCGCGACGACGCGAGATCAGCTGCACGGGCTGATCCACGAGGACGCGCGCGTGCTGCGCAGCGACGGTACCACTTGCTCGCTCGCCACCATCGTCGGTGAGCACTGCGGGGGCGATCAGCCGCGTGTTCAGCGCTTCGAGTTCTCATGGCTGGGGCGCGCCAGCCGCCCGCGCGAAATTTCCGCGGTCGCGGCGCCGTTGGGCGCGTCGGGCGGCGCGGTGTTCACCTTCGCAGATGTCAGTGAGCAGCATCGCCGCAGGCAGCAGGAGCACCGCGAGCAGGAGACGCTGGCACACGCGTCACGGCTCTCGCTGATGGGTCAGATGGCGTCCGCGCTCGCGCACGAACTGGGCCAACCGCTGAACACCTGCCAAAGCTACTTGAGCGGGTTGCGGCACCGCCTTGACCCGCTGCTCGTCGATCAACCCGAGCTGCTGCAGGCGCTGGACCGGGCGTGCGACCAACTGGTGCAGGCGGGGCAGATCATCCGTAACGTGCGCGACTTCGTGTCGAAGCCGGCCCCGATGTTCGAGACTATCAAGCTGGAGCCGCTTCTTCGGCAGACCCTTGCTCTCCTGGAGCTGCCACTGCGCACGGCGCAGGTGCAGACAGTACTCAGTCCGACGCCGGATAACGTGCTCGTTCGCGGCCATTCGGTCGAGATCCAGCAGGTGGTGGTGAACCTGATCGTCAACTCGATCGAAGCAATGGCGGAGACGCCGCCCATCAGCCGGAAGATCGAGATCCGGACTTCGACGGACAGTCGCCTTGCGACGGTCGAGCTCACCGATGCGGGCTGCGGCGTGTCTCCTGATATCGCCGCCCGGATGTTCGATCCCTATGTCACGTCGAAGCGGTCCGGGCTAGGCATGGGGCTCATGATCAGCCGCATGATCGTCGAGTCGCATGGTGGCTCGCTGCGGCACGTCCGCCAGCGCGGCACGGGCGCCTCCTTCCGCTTTACGCTGCGGCTAGCCGCCCCCGTATGAACGACTCGTCGCCCCAGCCTATCCAGGTCTTCCTCGTCGACGACGAGCCGAGCGTGACCGCCAGCCTGAAGTGGCTGCTCGAGTCCGTGCGCATTCCGGCCACGTCCTTCGATTCGCCGGTCGACTTTCTTCGAGCGATCGATTGTTTCGACGGCCCGGCCTGCGCAATCCTCGATCTGCGCATGCCGGACATGAGCGGGCTGGAGCTGCAACAGGCGCTGGCGGAGCGAAGTTGCGACATGCCGCTCGTATTCCTGACCGCTCATGGTGACGTGCCCGCTGCAGTCAACGCTCTGCAGGCCGGTGCGATCGACTTCGTCCAAAAGCCGTTCAACCCCGATGCCTTCCTGGCGAGCGTGCGCAAGGCGATGCGCCTTGCGCGCGACAGGTACGAAGCGAGGGTCGCCCGTCGGGAGATCGAGGCTCGATTGCAGCAACTCTCCGCTCGCGAAGGGGACGTGCTGCACGGCTTGTTGGAAGGCCGCACAAGCAAGGAGATCGCACGTCGGCTCAACATCAGCCCCAAGACGGTCGATGTACATCGCGCCAATGTGATGCGCAAGATGCAAGTCGATAGCAGCGGGCAACTACTCCGGCTGCTTGGCCGTCGAATGCTCTGAAACTGGTTGTCGATGTGCCCTGAGCGAGCGGGCTTGACAATGTTCGGCCAAGCGGCGCCGTTCACGAGCGGCTCGTGTGGACACAGCAGTGAGACGCGCGACCGGCTCTTTCTCGATGCCCGCGAACGAAAGCATGGGGCGCAGCCGGGCTGCACGGAGAGGTCATCGAACAGAGCCACCGTCAGTAGCTGCCTGTGGCGCGCGTCGCAGACATAGGTGCGTCCGTTGCGCCTGCCCACCTTGCCCCTTGGGCGAGACGTCGCGCACCTGGCGCCGCCCACACTTGGGCTGCGGCGCCAACAGCAATCACGGGCGCGCTCAGAAGATCAATCGTTCATTAATCGCTAAACCGCGCGCTTCGCAATGACACAGATACATGTCAAGAAAGGAGAACACATCCATAGTGTTCTGGAGCGCATCCCTTTCGTCATAAAACTCCAATGAGCCATTGACGAAAAACAGCGTCTTCATACCTTGCTCCGCGATCAGGGTATGAATCACCCCTGGATTCTCTTGAACAAAATCACCCGGCCGAGCGATCCAGTCGTACTCGGCGTAGCGCCACGCGCCCTCAAGCGTGTAAGCCGTAACGGGACTCCGGTGTCGATGGCGGCCCAGCACGCCGGGATGCTTTGCCCAGAGAATGCACACGTAAAGTGAATTTCGTAGATCAAAGCGCAGCGGCTTCAACAGCAAATCGTCTCCGACGAACGGGTGATACAAGCTCTCATCCGCAGACACGTATTGATCACGAATGCCGTAGACATCGTGGCGCGAGATGATGCGCCTTTCTTCGGTGCTCAACAAACTTTCAAGCTTGGGCGTTTCGCTTTCGACAACTCTATCCATCGTAGTCTCCTTAACAAGTGGACGTTCCTCAACGGGAACGGCTCCCCATCGTAGGGAGGCTGTCGAGAAGCACCTATAGCGAAAAATCGCCGCGCGCAAGCCGCGCTATCAGCGCCGGATTGTTGGAAACACCGAACTTTTGCCGAATGCTGCGCAACTGGTGATCCACGGTGGAAAAGGATCGATTGAGCTCCGCTGCGATCTGCTTGTATCGAAGCCCTCTTGCGGCTAGTTTCGCGACCTCACGCTCCGCACGAGTGAGTGTGCGAACTTGGGAAGGCTCGCTGGCGGGCATGGCTTCTGCGCCGGTGAACCTGTGTGCTGCCGCCAAAATGGGGGCGATCACGTCCCGACATGTCGATTCGAAACAGTCGAATGCCCTTGCGTATTGCGCGCGCGCAGGATTCGCGCCGCTGTCCGTCCAGTCGACACAGATTAGACCGACTGGCAAGCGGCCATCCCACAATGAACAGGCGATCTTCGAGACCGTGTGTGCGGCCAACAGGTCCCGCCGAAGTCCTGGGCCAAATCGCGCCTCCTGAGCCACGTCGGCAAAAACAACTGGCCGCGAGCTGAGCCAAAGCAACCTAACGCCGTTGTCCCAGTTGTTCACTCGAACGTCGCGTAACGACGGCACAATGAAGTCACTGGAAAGCGCCTCTGCAAACCCCGGACGATAGATTGTCTGAGAGGGCGTGGCATACCCGCCATCTGCTCGATCACTGCTCGTTGCATTGCGAATCCAATCGACTGCGAGGCCCCAGCACGAAGAAGCATCGTCAAGTTCGAGCAACATGTGTGCGGCAAGGTCCCGTGCCGGTCGCCAGCTTACTGCGGCTCCACTCTTGAGAAGACGGTGACGCAGAGAGCGTTGAGTCTCGAGTATCTCGTCGGCTTCGGCGGCGGTTGCCACTCTTGTCTCCTTCTGCTTCGCAGCGCGCGCACCGAGGTCATGAATGGTGCTTTACCCTGATTCTCATCGATGCAACTATGCCCAACATCGCGAGATTTCGCGATGCGACGCGCTCGTGGCAGTGGACGCTCATGCGCCCGCGTAAGGAGCGGCGACAGGTCGGATCGGCCCTTGATCTGGTTCGTGTCAGGGTCGGTCGAACTTTTCTGAAGACACGGTCAGGCGTCCATCCTTGCCGAGCTGGACCTTCAGTTCGTTGAAGGTGATGTAGTCCGAGACCACCCGCCAGCGACCGTCGTACAGCTGCGACAGCCGCGGATAAGGGTTCCCCAGCCGGCGAGTGGGCGTGAAGCTTTCTTCCATGAAACCGAACATGTCGCGCGGGATCTGCACGGTTTCCAGGGCCCTCACGAACGAGTCGACGTCCAGCTTCGGGCCCGCCTTCTGAAGCACGCGAATGAACGAGTCCGCGATGTGATAGCCGTAGGCTGCATATTCGCTGGGCTCCTCGTTGAAGCGCGTACGGTAGCGGGCCATCCAATGCCGCACCTGCTCGGTCGATGCGTCGGCCGAAGGGATCTCGGCCATCATGGTCGCGTACAGGCCATCCATCGCCTTGCCGCCCAGGCGCGCGGTGACTCCCGAGTACGCACCCATGGACGTGAGGAAGACGGGGTTGAAGGCGATTTTGCGCGCATCGCTCACGGATGCCACCGTCTCGCGCAAGATCGTGCCCAGCACTACCAAGTCGCAGCCCGCCGCCTTCAGCCGAGCCATCTGCGAGGAGAAGTCGGTGGCGCCGCGCTTGTAGTTCGCCTTCTCCACCAGCGCGACCTTCAGGGTGGCGGCGCCGGCTTCGGCGCCGCGCAGCACCTCGAGGCCGAAGTCGTCGTCCTGGTAGAGAACACAGGGCTTGCTCGCCTTGCGCTCCTGCATGAGGCGTGGCACGGCAATGCGCGTTTGGTCGAAGTAGGTCGGCATGAACGCCGTCTTCAGGCGGTGCGCGGGTTCAAACATCTCGCGCGCGGCGGCCATTGGATAGAAGTTGATGACGTTCTTCTCGAAGAGCACCGGCATGGTGGCCACGTTCTGCGCAGTTCCGAGCGTACCCAGAATGGCAAAGACCTTGTCCTGGTTCACCAGCTTCTGCGCCGCCGGAACCGCGCGGCGTGGGTCGTAAGCGGAGTCTTCGACGACCAGCCGCAACTTGCGCCCGTGCACCCCGCCGAGTTCGTTGAGTTCCTCCATGCGCAGAAGCATGCCCTGTCGCGTCGGCTTGCCGACAGCTGACACCGGCCCCGACAGGTCGGTGATGCTGCCCACGACGATCTGATTCCTTTCGACGCCCTGCGTCTGGGCCACCGCTCCCAGGCACGCGGTGGCGATGACCCAGCCCAGGGCGGTTTTGCTGCACCTCGTCATGAATGTCTCCTCAGCGCCAAATGTTGAGTTCCAGTAGGTTGTTCATGGCAGGACCCGACTCGGGCGGTCGTGGCCGGCACCGAGCGGTGCACCGTCAGCATCAGCGGGCCCGTGCATCCCATTGAAAACGGTCGTTATGATCGTTAGTCGTCATGTGACTGATAATCAGTATTTGTCGATGATTGTCAAAATGACATTGGCGAAAACCCGATGACAGGCATTGGCTTGGCTCGTGGTGACCTCTATATGGAAAGAGCCCGGCGCGCCACGCCGGGCTCAGACCTGAACTTACTGAGGGGAACTGCTGCCTCGCGTGCCCACGGAGCAGTTGCAAGTGGCTTCGTAGCACACACTGAAGGGCGTGGCTTGGGGCGAGAGGCTGAGAGCCAATGCGCAATTGCGCGTTTCCGATCTCCTTGCGCCTTTCCGATTGCCTCGCCGCACGGCAAAAGCGGACGATAGCTTGGTCGTCTGATTCGGCATACCTGTCATAGAGGAAATCTTCGTGATCACAAGCGCCACCGCCCTCGGCTTCGATGCCGATCGGCTTTCACTGCTTCCTGCGGCCATCACGGCCGACATCCGCGCCGCCAAGTTTGACGGCGCGGTCGTTCTCGTTGCCCGGCGTGGCGAAGTCGTGCTGCACGAAGCGATCGGTCATGCTGACCGCGCCGCGGAAAAACCGATGCAGCGCGATGCCGTCTTCTTCACTTTCTCCATCCTCAAGCAGTTGAGCAACGCCGCCGTGCTGCAGCGCATCGACCGCGGTGAGATCGCCTTCACGACGCAGGTCCGCGACGTGATTCCCGAGTACGGCGTCAAAGGCAAGGAAACGACGACCATCGCCGACCTGCTGCTGCATACCGCCGGCCTGCCGCTGGGCGTGCCGCCACTGCCGCCCGAACAGCTGGGCGACATCCAGGCCGTCACCGCCTACGCCTGCAATCTGGTGCCCGAGGTCGTGCCGGGAACTGCGGTCCGGTACTCGGCCATGATCGGCCACAGTGTGCTCGCCGAGATCGTGCGTCGCCTCGACGGTGGCCGACGCGCCTTCCGTCAGATTGTTGCCGACGGGCTGCTGAAGCCGCTGCGCATGGCCGACACGAGCATCGGCGGACGCGCAGATCTTGCCGCGCGCCGCGTTCCCGTCGTCGCCCGCGACCGTAGGCCGGGATTGTTCGATGCGGAGGCCCTGGAAGGGGTGGGTGCGTTCATGCAGGAAGGCTTCGAGATGCCGGCAGGCGGGGGCTTGACCACTGCGGCTGACTGGTTCCGCTTCGCCGAAGCGTGCCGACGTGGAGGCGAACTCGACGGCGCGCGCATCCTCAGCCCCGCTGTGCTGCGCCGCGCCACCACCAATGCCACCGGCGACATGACGAACAGTCTTTGGGACTACGCGCACGGCATGCGCGGCTGGCCGCCGATCCCGGCTTACCACGGGCTGGGTTTCTACCTGCGCGGGGAAGGTGTCTTCCCGCACGCCTTCGGTCAGCTCGCCTCGCCCGGCACCTACGGCGGCATCGGCGCGGGCTCGACCTGCTTCTGGGTCGACCCCCAGCACGAGCTGACCTACGTCTTCCTGTCCTCGGGTCTGATGGAGGACAGCTACAGCTGGGAGCGCCATCAGCGCTATGCCGACCTCGTGCAATCGGCGCTTGTCGAGTGAATGGCAGGGTCGGCATGTTGCAGCGCCATCGCAGTGAAGCGGGCATGGAACGTCGATGGGCTGATGCCGGCGTCACGCGCGAGGGCCGACAGGTCGCGGCCTGCGGCGAAGTCGGTTTGCAGGCGCTGGATGCGATTCCAGATTTGGAGCGGCCTCACCCCGGGCGCCCCTCTGACTACCGGGCTGGCGCTGGTCCATGCCAAGCAGCCGCCCGTGCGCTACTTGGGCTGCGGACTGCTGGAGATCGCGCGCACCGAGTACGGGCAGCGCCTGCAGACTGGGCCGAACAGTCCGACGCGGCCGACGCGGCGCAGCGCGTCGCAGACGCCCACTGAACGCCAATCTTAAGGAGAACAGCATGATGGACACCACCCCCGCCGATTTCCGCCGCCTGGTCGCGCAGGTCACCGCGCGGCTCGAGGGCCGGCCGCTCGATGCCGGCCTGCAGGCCTGGTTGAACGACCAGATCGGCCCCGAAAGCGAGCTGTACCAACAGCTGAAGGCCGCCTGCGAGACCGGCGCCCGCGCCGGGTGGCTCTGCACCCAGACGAACGGCCGGGTGCGCTTCAGTCGGATCTTCGAGCCCGCAGTGGACCTGCACGGCTTCTCGGTCGACGTGGTCGAAATGAACGACGTAGCTGGGCGGCGCCATGAGCACCCTACCGGAGAGATCGACTTGGTGATGCCGCAGGAAGGCGACGCGCGCTTCGATGGCCATCCCGCCGGCTGGGTCGTCTACGGCCCGGGCACCGCGCACTCGCCGACGACGACAGGCGGCCGCTTGCTGGTGATGTACCTGCTGCCGCAGGGCGAGATCCGGTTCACCTGAACGGGAAGATCTGACGTGCAGCCCGGGCAGATGTGCTTCATCACGTGAAAGCCAGCAGGGCACCTGGCTCGCTGTCGGCGCGGAAGACCTCAATCATGTGCGCTCCAGCCGAGAGCTGACTCGTGCGCTCGATCGTTCGGTCCCGACGGCCGACCCTCAGAAGAGGCCACATCCATGGTGTTCCGAGACAGTTGCTCACTTTCGGTCGGCGTCAGCGCCCCTCCGAAAGGAGCATTTCATCTCGAGACCGCAGCATACGCACGCCGGCATCTCGCCCCGTGCGCCTGAACTGACCCACGCGCACCGTGATCTGGATGTCCCCGTTGCGTGCGACACACTACGAGCTCGCGAAGCCTGCGCTGTTCGCAGGCACCGCGCCGCGCACCTTGAGAAGATCCAGCGCCACGTCCACGATCATGTCCTCCTGTCCGCCAACCATGCGCCGTCGCCCGAGCTCCACGAGAATGTCTATCGTCTTCAGACCGTACTTGCGCGCCGCAGCTTCCGCATGGCGCAGGAAACTCGAATAGACGCCCGCGTAGCCAAGTGCAAGCGTCTCACGGTCGACGCGAACCGGGCGATCCTGCAAGGGGCGCACGATGTCGTCTGCTGCGTCCATCAGTTTAAACACGTCCGTGCCGTGATCCCAGCCAATGCGATCGGCTGCCGCGACGAACACTTCGAGTGGCGCGTTCCCCGCGCCGGCACCCATGCCTGCGAGGCTGGCGTCGACGCGGTCGCACCCTTCTTCAACGGCGACGATCGAATTCGCGACACCAAGGCTCAAGTTGTGGTGAGCATGGATGCCGGTGAGCGTTTCGGCTTTGAGCACGTACTTGAGCGCGCGAAAGCGCTCGCGAACGTCGCTCATGTTCAGTGCACCGCCGGAATCGACCACGTAGATGCAAGTAGCGCCGTAGCTTTCCATGAGTTTGGCTTGTCGTGCCAGCTCAATCGGGGTCGTCATATGGCTCATCATCAGGAATCCGACGGTGTCCATCCCGAGCGTGCGTGCATACTCGATGTGCTGCTTGCTCACGTCCGCTTCCGTGCAATGCGTGGCGACGCGCACGACGCGTGCACCGGCGTCGTAGGCTGCTCTCAGGTCGTGGACCGTGCCGATCCCAGGCAGCAGCAGAGTCGCCACCTGCGCACGCTTGACGACGCTTGCTACCGCCTCGATCCACTCGAGATCGGTATGCGCGCCGAACCCGTAGTTGAAGCTTCCACCCTGCAGTCCATCGCCGTGCGCGACTTCGATCGAATCGACGCCCGCGTCATCCAGCGCGTGCGCGATCTTGCGGACCTGGGCGACGCTGTACTGATGGCGCACCGCGTGGCTGCCGTCACGCAACGTGACATCCGAAATGTAGATCTTCTTCATGCGGTTGCTCCCGTCGCCAGGATGCGTGCCGCAATGCGCTCCGCCGTCGCCAGCGCCGCACTCGTCATGATGTCCAGGTTGCCCGCATAGGCAGGCAGATAGTGCGCGGCGCCTTCGACCTCCAGGAAGATGGAGGTCTTCAGTCCGGACACGCGCCCGACACCCGGCACATTCAGCGCCTCGACCCGATCGAACTGCACCTGCTGCTTGAGGCGATATCCCGGCACGTAGCGGCGCACGGCGGCGACGGTCTCTTCGATGCTGGCTGCGACCGCCGCTTCGTCAGCGATTTCGCTGAGCGTATACACCGTGTCGCGCATGATGAGCGGTGGCTCCGCGGGATTCAGGATGATGATGGCTTTGCCCTTGGCCGCGCCCCCGACGACCTCGATCGCCTTCGATGTGGTCTCGGTGAACTCGTCGATGTTGGCACGCGTACCTGGACCCGCACTCTTGCTCGAGATCGAGGCAACAATTTCAGCGTAGTGCACTTTGGCGACCCGGCTCACGGCAGCCACCATCGGAATGGTGGCCTGTCCGCCGCACGTCACCATATTGACGTTTCGCGCGTCAAGATGATCGGCCCCGTTCACGACGGGAATGCAGTATGGGCCGATTGCGGCCGGCGTGAGATCCACGCAGCGGATGCCGGCCTTGAGTGTGCGCAGAATCGCATCATTCTTGACGTGCGCAGCTGCGGATGTCGCGTCGAAGACGATGTCGATGTCGTCGAACACCGGCAGCCGCGTCAGGCCATCCACGCCTTCGTGCGTCGAGACCACCCCCAGCCGCGCGGCGCGAGCCAGGCCGTCAGACGCAGCATCGATGCCGACCATCGCGCCCATCTCGACATGCTCGCCGTGGCGCAGGATCTTGATCATCAAGTCCGTTCCGATGTTGCCGCTGCCGACGATCGCAGCTTTCAGTTTTCGTTCAGTCAATCTTTGCCCCCCGCTGGGTGCTGACTTGGGAACGCCGCCTACGCCCCAGTGCGCCCCGGGCACCTCCTGCAGGATGACGCGGATGGACTCGCGCGGCGCGCCGGTGGCTTCAACGGCGGCTTCGGTCAGCCTATGGATCAGCGCGGTCTTCATGTCCGTGCTGCGACCTTCGATCATCGTGACCTGGATCAATGGCATTGCGTTTCTCATTCAGTGGTATGGAACTCGACTCGGCCGAGCCCCTGCATTTCCAGCAAAACGTGTTGACCAGGCTTCAATGGCTCGGCCGCCGTGGCGCCGCCGGCCATCACGATCCAGCCGGCCTGCAGCGGTTCATAGGCAGCGGCGCTGAGCCGAGCGGCGGCCACGAGCGAGCGCAGCGGATGGCCGAGGATGCCGGCGGTGCTACCGACCTGGCGGGCGCTGCCGTTGACGGACATCACCAGACCCAGATTGGAGAAGTCGCGGTCCGGCGCGCACCACGGGCCAATCACATACCCCGATGACGAGGCGTTGTCCGCGACCACGTCGCCCAGCGTGAACTTGAAGTCTTCGAAACGTGAGTCGATGATCTCCAGCGCCGGCGCGATCGCGGCCACTGCATCGAGCGCCTCCGGAAAGCTCACAAGCGCATGCAGCGGTTTCTTCAGCAGGAAGGCCAGCTCCGGCTCGACACGCGGATGCACGAATCGTCCTAGGGACATCGGAGCGCCATCGGCTTGCGCCATCGCGTCCGTCAGTCGACCCCAGATCATGTCGTGAACGCCCATCTGGGCCATCTTGGCGCGGCTGGTGAAGCCCATCTTCACGCCGGTGCGGCATTCGCCCCGCTGGATGCGGCGTGCGATCGATGCGGCCTGTACCGCGTAGGCGTCCTCTTCGCGCAGTTCTTCCGCTTCGGCGAACTGCGAAATTGCCTGTGCGCGGTGTGCCGCCGTGTCGACGCGCTCGGCCAGGGCGGCGATGCGTTCCTCATTCATTGCTGCTTCTCCTCGAACACCGCACGCACTGATCCCATGCCGCCGATACGTGCCTCGAACGCGTCGCCGGGGCGAACGGGCACCATCGGGCCCAACGCGCCCGTCAACACGACATCGCCAGCCTTGAGGCCGCGGCCGAGCGCGGCCATCTTGTTGGCGAGCCAGAGCGCCGCGTTCAGCGGGTGACCGAGGCATGCGGCACCCGCGCCGAGGGAGACCTGCTCGCCCGCACGCTCCATGACCATCCCGGCCAACCGCAGGTCCAGGCCGTTCAGGCTGACGGGCGTGTTGCCGAGAACGAAGGCGCTGCTGGAGGCGTTGTCAGCCACCGTGTCAACGAATCGGATATTCCAGTTCTCGATGCGGCTGCCCACAATTTCGATGGCAGGCAATGCGAAGGCTACTGCACGCAGTAGCTGCGCCGACGTGATACCCGGCTCCGCAAGGTCACGCTCCATGACCAGCGCCACTTCTGCTTCGACCTTCGGCTGCATCAGGCGCGACCAGCTCACCGGCTCACCGTCAGCGACGGACATGTCGGCGAACAGCATCCCGTAATCGGGCTGATCGACCCCGAGCTGCTGCTGAACCGAACGAGCGGTGAGGCCGATTTTTCGGCCCACGAGGCGCGCACCCGCCTCGAGCCGCCGCTCGGTGTTGTGCTCCTGTATCGCGTAGGCGTCTTCTCCCGTCATCCCGGGGAAGCTCTCGCGCAGTGGTGCGATGCCCTCGCCCGCTTCGGCGGCGTTCCACAACAGGTTCGCCGCCAGTTCAATCTCTCGCGCATTCATTCAGTTGCTCCATTGAACTTGATGCACACGTTCGACAGCTCGGTGTAGAACTCGAGCGAGTGCACACCGCCTTCCCGTCCGATTCCCGAGGAACCCGATCCGCCGAAGGCCGTGCGCAAGTCCCGCAGGAACCATGTGTTAACCCACACCACGCCGACTTTCAGCGCGCTGGCAAAGCGGTGGGCGCGGTCGATGTCTCGCGTGTACACGGACGCCGCCAAGCCGTAACGCGTGTCGTTCGCCATGCGCAGGGCCTCGGCCTCCGTGTCGAACGGGATCACCGCGCAGCAGGGCCCGAAGATTTCCTCGCGCGCCGTCCGCGACTGGTGCGACAGGCCCGTCCACACGGTCGGCTCTATCCACGCACCTTGCTTCAGGTCGCGGGGCATCTGCGGAACGCCGCCGCCGCACACGACGGTGGCGCCTTCTTCCCTCGCCAGCGCGTAGTAGCCCAGCACCTTTTGCTGGTGCTCCGCCGAGATCAGCGGCCCGAAGTTCGCATTGGCGTCGTCCGGGCGTCCGGGCTTGAGGCGGCTCGCTGCGTCGGCCAGTTTCGCGACGACGGTTTCGAAGATTGGGCGCTGGACATACACGCGCTCCGTCCCCAGGCACACCTGTCCGGTGTTTTCGAACACCGAGCGGGTGAGGCCCGCGATCGTGGCGTCGAGGTCGGAGTCCGCAAAGACGACGGCGGGGTTTTTGCCGCCGAGTTCCATGGACACCGGCTTGATGCCGGCTGCGGACGCTCGCATGATCGCAGCGCCGGTGCGAGTTTCGCCCGTGAACGTAATTGCATCGATGTCCGGGTGCGTGGTGAGGAACTCCCCCGCCGAGCCTGGGCCGAAGCCGTGCACCACGTTGTAGACTCCCTTGGGCACGCCGACGGCATTCATGACTTCGCCCATGAGTGCGGCCGTAGCGGGCGTTTCTTCGGACGGCTTGACCACGACCGTGTTGCCGCAAGCGAGAGCCGGCCCGACTTTCCAGGTCATGAGCAGTAGCGGCAGGTTCCACGGGCAGATCACCGCGACGACCCCCTTGGGGCGGCGCAGCGCGTAGTTCAGCGCCGGCTTGCCGTCCGGGGCGTGGCTGGTAAACGCCTCGGTGGGCACGTTGCGCACGGCGTCGGCGAACACGCGAAAGTTCGCGGCGCCGCGCGGAATGTCCAGATGCGAAGCAAGCGAACGAGGCTTGCCGGTATCGGCGACCTCGGCGGCAAGGAAGTCCTCTGCGCGACGATCGATCTCGGCCGCCACGGCGTACAGCAGGTCGCAGCGTTGGGCGAGCTTGAGCGACCCCCACGGGCCGGCCAACGCTGCGCGGGCAGCGCGAACTGCGTCGTCCACGCCCTCGCGCGACGCTTCGCTGACGTGGGTGATCAGCGATCCGTCGACAGGGTTGATGTCATTGAAAATGCGGCCGCCGCCCTCGCGGTACTGGCCGTCGATGAAATTGAGTATCACGGGTGTGGGTCCTGCACTTGAAGTTCGGGGTCGCCCGCGGTGAGGTATTCCCACATGCGTTCGAAGATGCCGCCGCTGCTCGTTGCCCGAAGATCACGCTCGGAAGGCTCGAGAACGGTGGAGATTTGTTCCAGCCCAGCGCCGCGCACCGTCAGTTCCAGCCGCGCCGCATCCTCCAGGTACCACGTGAGTGAGACGGCTTGCTCCAGCGAGTCGGCCGCGACAATCGCACCATTGCCGCGCATGACAATCGCATTCGCCTCGCCCATCGCCTTGATGACGGCGATGGCACGGTCGTCGTCGCGTACCAGTTGCGGGTCATCCCACAGTGCGGCGCCAGCGCCGAAGTAGCACCCCATTCCGTGCCGGGCCGAGGGTGTCAGGCGCGCGGTGCCCAGTGCCATCAGAGCGGGCGGCATAGAGCGCGCGACCGCCTGCACTTCCGGGCGGCGGCGATAGATTTGCTGATGGAGGCGAACCTCGCCCAGCACTCCGGGCGGAAGTGGACCTTCGACAGGCACCACCTGGCCTGGTTCACCCACTCCGATCAGCCCCATCGGCCGTGGTGCGCACACGAGGAACCGCTCGCCGTCCAACCGCAGGCTGCAGTGCCCGTACGCGTGAGCGAGCCCATGCCGCCCGAGCGCACGCGCCGCAACGCGTAGACGCCGTTGGTCGGCCTGCGACGGCATCACGCCTCCCCCTCCTGGTTCTGGGGTCCGCGGAACTCCGCGATGTCGGGCACCGAGCCCCACATGCAGAAGGACTCGTTGGTGCGAGGAAACTGGCGTGGCTGGTATGTAGCCTCGTCCTCCGCGCAGATCAGCCGGACTCCGGTGGAGTACTCGAAGATCATGTCGTCAGGCCCGCGGAAGTACAGGAACATCGCCCCCGACGTAGGATGCCGGCCAGGCCCGAAAGCGATCGGCACGTTCAGCTTGCGCATGAGATACCAGGCCCGCATGACGTCGTCGATGCTTTCCACCTGGTGATTGACGTGCTGCACGCCGGCGCGTGTAGTGGGAAACAGCGCGACCTTGTGGTGCACTTCGTCGATGCGCAGAAGCGCCGCTTCGCCGATCCGATCGCTGACGCGCGCGCCCAGCACCTGCGTCCAGAAACGCTCGTCGCGCGCGGCATCCGTCGTGCACAGTCCCACATGACTGAAGCCGGTGATACCCGCGTCGCGAGAGGGAAAGTAGCGCCGGCCGCTGTGGTGCGGCTGCAGCACCAGATCGATCTTGTTGCCCGTCGGATCCTTGAAGTGTACGAACGCCTTAACGCGGCGTTGCTCGCATTCCTGCGCCGTACCCGCCCGCACGTCGATGCCGCTGTTGCTCAGCTCCTTCGCTGCGGATTCGAGATCTTCAGCCGTGCGCAACTCGAAGCCGACGGTATGGTCGATTGGGTCACCCTCGAAGTAGACCAACGTGTGATCTCGGTTGTCGCTGCGAAAGTAGGTGGCGCCGCCTTCCTCGCGCACCAACTCCAGACCGAGCACCTCGCGCGCGAATCTGTCCGCGTGAGCTCGATCGCGGGTACCCAGCCGCACGTAACGGATGTCGAGCAGGTCGATCATGCTGCGTGTATTCCCTTCACTGCTTCATCGCTGGCGAGCATCGCCGTCGTCTCCTTGCGTTGATATGCGCCGACTGACTCCGGGGAATGTAGGATGTGAAGCCGCATCTGAGAAATGAATTGAGTGGATTCCTAATATGCGTAAAGTGAATCAAGCGCCCATGCGCAAGCCTTTGCCTCGCAACCTCGACGTGACGCTGCTGCAGTTGTTCGATTGCATTCGTCGCACCGGCAATCTGTCGGCTTCGGGCGCGGAGTTGGGAATGTCACAACCGGCGGTCAGCCGCGCGCTTGCCAGGCTGCGCGAGATGTATGACGACCCGCTCTTCATTCGGCGCCCGCGCGGCGTGGCTCCGACGCCGTTCGCCGAAGCCCTCGCGGCGCCTATCGCGTCTGCACTAGACACCCTCCGAGGCACGTTTCAGCGGCCTACCTTCGATGTACGAACGGAAAGCCGCGCCTTCCGGGTCGCCCTGAGCGACATCGGTGAGCGCCTCTTCTTGCCCCGCTTGATGGCTCACTTGGCGCAGTACGCCCCGGGCATTGCGGTGGAAGCGATATCCCCGAGCCAGGGAGAACTCCAGGAGTCGCTGCAATCCGGCAGAGTCGATCTGGCCGTGGGTTTCCTCGGCCAACTCAACAAACAGATGCGCCAGCGGCGTCTGTTTCGAGAGCGATTCGTGTATGTTGCACGTCAAGGGCATCCGGTGGTCGATGGGAAACTGCGGCGCGAGCAGCTGCGCGTGCTGCCTCACGTTGTTGGCGGCCCGAGAGGCATGGAGCATGCGACGGCGGTGGAAAAGGTGTTGGCCAGCCCGCGCGTGAAGGCCCGCGTGGCTCTGCGCGTGCACAGCTTTCTATGCGTCGGTCCCGTGGTCGCGGATACCGACCTGATCGGGGTGGTGCCGAGCAATCTGGCCGCAGTCGTGGCTGCACACGTTCCGCTTCAACTGATCGAACCCCCCGTGCAGTTCCCGGGCTTTGACGTAGCTATGGCCTGGCATCAACGGTATCACCGTGACCCCGGCGGCGAGTGGTTGCGCGAGACCCTCGTGTCGCTGTTCTATGGGTTGCGAGTTGAGCCGCCCGCGTAAACCAGTGACAGCTGCGGCAGAACGAGCTGCCGCCCAGCGTGCGAGCGCAGCCCCTTAGCTTAGAAGTCCACCGCGAGCCCGATGTTGTAGACCGTGGGATTCAGAGTGACCTTCGCAGACGAAGGAACGCCAAGGAGGACGCCGCTGGCAGTCGTCTTCAGGAACAGCTGCTTGATGTCGGCGAAAATCCGATCCCTAGGGTTGTGTTGTTCGTCATTGTAGCGACGCCGCCGGGCACTTCGGTCCCGCCAGCGTACAACGTCGCGTGCTCATGAAATACGATGCGGGCGGCTCCGAGTATCTGAACTTTGGGTTTGAGGTCAATGGCCGTCGGACGACGCCGGCACGTGCTTTGCCAGGAAGGCGATCTGATCGGCCACGATCCTCTCCATTGGCTTGCCGACGTAAATCTCGAAGTGACCTTCTGGGTAGTGCCCGATCTCGGATTTCGCGGCTTGCTTGGCATACGCGATCGTTGTGGCTGCAGGGGCAACGCTGTCGCCGTCGCAGATGCAAAAGAAGGCCGGGCACTGCACGGCTTTGGCCCATTTGCCGGGCTGATAGCGAAGCAACTGGAACACGATTCGTGCTGGCAGATCGACGACTGAGCGAACGCCGGACGCCTTCAAGAGCGCGTCGAATCCAGGCGCCGCATCCGGCGTTGTCAGGATGGCAACCTCGCCCGGCTTGCCTACCAGTGGCACTCGGACCGGTTTCCTGCCCAACAAGCGGGCGAGAACATCCATTGTCGCCTTCAAGGTGAGGCGAATCTTCGTGGAGAGGTCGATGATGCTGCCCGTCGCGGGCCCATCGGTGAAAGGACACTGCGAGATCACTGCAGCAATTCGCGCATCTTGGGCGGCAGTCACGATGACGTGTCCGCCAGCAAACGAAGTGCCCCAGAGAATCACTCGTTCGGCATCGATTCCGGGCAGGCTTCGGGCGAAGGCGACGGCTGCGCGAAAGTCCTCCAATTGGTCCTTGACGTTCACTAGCCCGCGAGGTTCGCCAGAGCTCTCGCCGAGATAGCGATAGTCGAAGACCAGGCAGGCGTAACCGGCGTCTTGGAAGCGTTTGGCGTACTCATGGAGCAGCATTTGCTTGACCCCGCCAAGTCCATGAGCCATCACGACAATCGGCAAAGACCGCTCTTTCCCGCTCGCAACGGGTTTGTAGAGCCACGCGTGACAGGTTTCGGAACCTGACTGGAAGCGCAGACTCGTACGTTCACTCCCGCCGGGTTCAGTTGTGAGTGCGGGCCTCTCGATTGCTACAGTACTCATCGCGATTCCTTAAGATCTATGCCATTGGGCGCCGCGCATTTCGGGACCGAAGTGGCGTGATGGCTGGACGACAACGATAGTTGCCGCGGCGCAGGGAATCGGCAATCAGATTTGCGCAACTCACTCGGAATCGCGCACGTCGAAGACGATGCGTGCGAGCGCACATCGCGTCTCACTGTCAGCCGCTCCGCTGCTCTGGTCCGCGCTGGCGGGCTTTCCGGAATGCGATGGGTCCGCGTCCGCACGAGAAAGGGGGTGGGCTCTCTTCGGTAGAGGCGCGCAACTGGGGGTACCCCACCGCAGCGTGGATGCTCACGCTTATGGCACTGCCACTTCCAACTGGGCTTGCTTTCGGGCCGATGCAAACTGCGCCACCTGGCGACCAACAGTTTCCAGCTGTGCGTGCGAACTGGGCACGAGGCATCGGCCATTAGCATCGAAGAGGTTGGGCTCCGCGGTGTTCAGCATCACGCCCAGCGGCGTTGGCCAACCACGAAGCGCGTGCGCAATGGATCGCAGCGCAGACAGCGTGGCCGCTGCGCCTTGCCAGCCAGCGCCGCATGCAATCAGACCGATCGGGCAACCGTCCAGGTAGCAGCGCTCGTGTTGACGCAAATCTTCGGTGTAGTCCAGCGCGTTTTTCAGCAGCCCTGAGATCGAGCCGTGGTACGACGGGGACGACACGATGAGTCCGTCGCACTCGCCCAGCAACTTCACCAAACGGGTCGCGCGCGCCACGCGCTCGGGCCGCTCAGGGGCATACATGGGCAGGTCCAGCTCGGGACCCGCCAGCAGCGCAACACGTGCGCCCTCCGCCTCGGCCGCCGCGAGGCTGATTCGCAGCGCCCGCTCGGAGGAAGATCCTGACCGCGTTGTGCCACCGATGCCCACGATCAGCGGTTGAGTCGGGGAAGATCCATAGAACATAGCTACCTCCGGCGGTCGTTCCGCGAAAATGACTGAAAGTCAGTTTATGACTTTGATCCAAATCAATAAGTAGGGGAAACACCTAGAAGCGAGACCGAGTTCACAGAATGAACGTTGGTCGAATTTTGTAGACTCCAGGGGAGCCTCATCTGTTTCTTGAGGCCGGACCCTAGTTTTCCTTTGCGATGCCTCCCACCAAATCTCAACCCGAGCCCATCGAAACCGAAGCCCCGACGCGACGCCAGCGCCGCCGCCAGCGCGTGGAAGACGAAATCCTTGAAGGTGCGACACAAATGTTCCTGGCGAAGGGAATCGGCGCGACCACCATGCAGGACATCGCGACCGAGGTCGACGTTGCGCAAGGCACGCTGTACAACTATTTCCCGAACAAGGAAGCGTTGACACTGTCCGTCGTTCGGCGACTGATCAACCGATACGCCCGCGAGCTTCTCAACAAAGGCAGCGAACGGCCGAATCTCGAACCGCTGGAGCTTGTTGCCTATGCGTGCGTGGCGATCGTTGACAAAGGGGTCACTGACCCGCTTTGGCGCGCCTTGGTGGAACGTTTCGACGCATTCAACGACGCTTTACACGATGAAATTGGCGAGTTCGCGCTGGCGAACTTGCACGATGCAGTGCGCAGCGGCGCCATCTCGGGGTCAGAGGCGGAGTTGAGCATGCAATGGCGCATTGGCTCATGGATGATCGCAGGCGTCATCAGGGACATCGTGCTAGGCCGACTCGAGGCAGCCGCAAAGTTTGATGTCGCGCTGCATATCCTGCTGCAGAAGGGCGTGTCGCAGACCGAAGCCAAGCGAATCGTGCGCAGGATCCGGGATCATCTGCGCAGAACTGCGAAGCCTCCGGTCAATCGACCTTGATCTTGGCCGTGGCGACGACCTGCCGGTAGATGGCCTGCTCGGCGCGGATGAATTGCGCGAACTGTTCGGGCGTCTTGCCGCCCACGTCGCTGCCGTCCTTGGTCCAGAACTCGACGTAGTCGGGCCGGGTCACTGCATGGGCGAACGCGCGTTGAAGCAGCAGGACAATTTCCCGGGGCGTACCCGCCGGCACGAACATTCCCGTCCAGGCAGTGGCAGTGATTGCCGTGAGTCCAGCTTCAGCGAAAGTCGGCAACTCCGGGGCGACCTTGATGCGCTTGTCGCTGGCGACGGCCAGCGCCCGCAGGCGGCCTGACGTCACGAACTGTTCGGCCGCAGCCCATACGGTGAAACCAACCTGGATGTGACCGGGGACGAGGTCCGCGATATCGGCGCCGGGCGACTTGTAGGGCACTTCCCGCATCGGCAGCCCGGTTGCAATCTTCACCCGCTCGCCAGTGAGCTGGAGAAAGCTCCCGGGTCCGCCGGATCCGTAATTCAGCGCCCCCGGATTGGACTTGCCATACTCGACCAGTTCGCGTGCAGTCCTCGCTGGCACCGAGGGGTGGACCAACAACACCAGGGGACCCTGCGAGAGATCCGTCACCGGGAGGAGCTCGTCAAGCAGTCTGGGGCCCATTCCTGGTCGAAGGACATCATTCACGGCGTAGCTGGTGTTCGCATTCAGCACGGTGTGTCCGTCATGCGGCGCACTCATGACCTCCCGAGCGGCGATGACACCGTTTGCGCCAGGCTTGGGGTCCACTATCACGGGCTGTTTAAGCACTTCGGACAACGTCGGAGCGATTCGCCGCACGGCGTTGTCCGCCGGCGACCCGACAACCGACGTCCCCACGATTCGGATCGGCTTCGTCGGAAACGGAACAGCCGGAGTCTGGGCTGACGTCCACCGGGGTACAGTGAGCGCGGCGCCCGATGAAATGAGCAAGTTGCGGCGATTCAGCATGGTTGTCTCCATTTGGTTTGATGCTTGCGGGGCCGGGCCGGCTACAGCATTGCGCCGCCGCCATCGACGACGATGGTCTGCCCAGTGATGAAGTCGCTCGCGGGCGATGCGAGGAAAAGCATCGCGCCGCACAGATCCTCGGGAACGGCCTCGCGCGCGATCGCGCGCCGGCGTACCCTGGTCTCGTAGGCTTGGCCGCTGAACATCGCGGACTGCTTCAGCGTGTCGGTCATGGTGAGCCCGGGGGCGAGGCAGTTGACTGTGATGCCATGCTCGCCGAGTTCGCGCGCCGCCACGCGGGTCATGCCGATAACCGCCCCCTTCGACGCGACGTAGTGCAGCATGCGGGGCTCCCCGCTCATGAAGGTACCTGAAGCGACGTTGATGATCTTGCCGCGCCCCTGCTTCACCATGACCCGGGCTGCGGCCTGCAGACACAGGAAGCTGCCGCGCGCGTTCACCGACATCACGCGGTCCCATTCTGCCGATTCCATCACCAGCAGCGACTGTCGTTTGAGGTCGGCGGCGATCGAAGCGTTGTTCACGAGAATGTCCAATCTCGCGAACTTCCGCAGCGTGGAGCTCACCATCTCGTCGACAGAGCGAGGGTCCGCCACATCAGCAGCCATCGCGACGGCTGCGACGTCGCCGCCAGCGACATTCCACTGTGCCGTGTCGATGGGGTTGATGTCGACCGCCACGACATGCGCGCCCTGGTCCAGCAGGGCTTGGACATATGCAGCGCCCAAGCCCCGGGCTGCGCCCGTGACAACGGCGACCTGATCTCTCAGGTCGAACCTGTCAGAAGCCATGGACGCCGCACTCACGATTTCTGGAGGTGCGGCAGCACGTCGCTCGCAAACAGGGCCATGTTGCGGCGGGTCAGCGTGTCGTTCATGGTGCCGCACTGCAAAAGCGGGATGAAGATGCCGAGGTCGGTCTTCTCGCGCATCCAGTCGAGACGATCGCGCACCATCTGCGGGGTGCCCACCACCGCGGTGCCCAGCTCCATCAGCTGCTCGAGCGTGACCCGCGACGTGCCGAGACCGGCGCGCGACGACAACATTCGCTTCATTGAGGCCAGCGAGGTATATCCCGGTGGCATGAGCATGCGCTGCGGCATCATTAGGAAGTTGTTGAACATTGTCTCGATGCCTTCGCGTGCCTCTTTGATCGCGCGATCCAGAGTGTCGGCCACGTACACAGGCGCGGACCATCCGAACTGGGACGAGGTAGCCTCATATCCGTACTTCCGCGCCTGGTCGCGATAAGCGTTGAGGTTCTTGACCACGGCATCACGCGGCGAGAAGGTCACCATGAAGGGATATCGGCGCTCCGGCGTCGCAGCCCATTCGACGGTCTCCTGCGAGCCTTGCGATGGGATCCAGATCGGCGGGTGCGGCCGCTGGTACATGCGCGGCCACACGTTGACGTAGTTGAAGTTGTAGTGCTCACCTTCCCAAGGGAAAGGCCCCGGCTCGGTCCACGACTTGATGATGAGGTCGTGCGCTTCGTGAAATCTGCTGTGGGAGAACGCGGGATTCACGCCGGAGGCGTGGTACTCGGCACCGATTCCGCGCACGAAGCCGCAGATCAGTCGGCCGCGCGACAGGTTATCCAGCATTGCCAGTTCTTCGGCGATATAGAGCGGGTTTCCGACGAGGGGGAGTGCACGGCCCAGGATTGCAATCTTGACCTTCTTGGTGCGCTGAATCAGCGCGCTCGCAATCAGGTTAGGGGCCGGCATGAGGCCATACGCAGTCTGGTGGTGCTCATTCACGCCGATGCCATCGAAGCCTAGCGCCTCGGCCGACGCGAGCATGTCGATGTAGCTCTCGTACTCGTCCGCGCCCTTCTCGGGATCGTAAAACGAATTGGGCAGCACAACCCACGAGGAACGATGCTTGCTCGCCGCTGCCAGATCCAGCGGGCGGTACGGCATCAGTGAAAAGCAAATGACCTTCATTAGCGAACCTCGTTCAGGTGTGCGTTGACAAGACGTGCCGTTTCGTCGGGCTTTTCCAATGGCGGCAGATGCCCGCAAGCCTCGATGGTCGACACGCGGGCGTGCGGCAGGAGATCGCCCCAACGCTGCCCGATCGCATGGGGCAGCACCTTGTCATCGCGTCCCCAGATGACGGCGGTCGGTACCTTGATACGGTGCAGCCACTTCTCCAGGGAAGGGTTGAAGCCGCGCGGCTGCCACGCGAGCTTCGTGAACGCGAAACGGTTCTTGAGCATGATGTCCAACTGCTCGGGAGTCGGTGTTTCGGAGAGGATCCGCTCGGCCATTGCCTGGTCGCTGTACAGGTTGCGGACTTCTTCATCCGGCGCCCAGATGAAGATGTCGCCCATGGGGTGGCCCTTCGCGCGGATGCCGGCGGCCGAGATGAGTGTCAGGCTCTTGATGCGGCTGGCGTTTCGGACCACCAGTTCTGCACCGATCCATCCGCCGAGCGAGTGACCGACCAAATGGACGTCACGCAGATCAAGCTGGTCGAGCAGGTCCAGGTAGAACATCGCGAGATCGGGCACATCCGCGATCCACTCGCCGTCGTCTGACAGGCCAAATCCGGGGTGATCGGGCGCCAGCAGTCGTCTTCCCTGCGCGATCTGCGAAAGGAATGAGGGGAATCCGTGCAGACCGCCCGCACCGTGCAGATAAAGCACGGTGGGGCCGTCGGTGCCGGCGCCTTGAATTCTGAGCCTGGTTCGCTGGACGATCAGGTCTGAGCTCGTGACATGCATGTAGGTCCTTGGCTGGTGGCAATGGGTCGGATGCCTGATGATCGGCATTCGCAACCTGAGTTCCACTCAATCTTTGATTTAGATCAAAAAATTAGCATCGGTAAAAACCCTGACGCATGCGAGCGGCAGCAAGCGGCTCAAGCGCCTGCAGGACGTCATTCGGGTTTTTACGAATGCAAACAGTATGATCTATGTCAAAGAATGATGAATAGTCAGATTACGACCAACGGTCGCAATTCGCTTTTTCACCACCAGATCCTCACGATCCGCCTCCAACGCCAATGAACGATTTCCGGATCTCTCAGTCCCTCGCCCACCCACGGGTCGAACGCTCATGAACGCATCAGACGTAGCCACCCTGCTGGAGGACAGCCCTGAGTGGGGCATATTCCGAATCGACCGCCGTGCATTCGAGGACCCAGAGGTTTTCGAGCTGGAAATGCAGCACGTGTTCGAAGCCAACTGGGTGTTCCTCGGGCACGCGTCGCAGGCTCCGAAGCCGAACGACTACTTCACGACGTGGCTCGGCCGTGCACCGGTCGTGGTCATGCGGGACATGGAAGGGCGGCTGAACGCGTTCATCAACAGCTGCCCGCACAAGCGGGCGACCCTGTTTCATTCGGCCTCTGGCAATGCCCGTGTCAAGGTCTGCCGTTATCACGGCTGGGCTTTCGACAGTAGTGGCCGCAACAAGCTGGTGAAAGCGCGCGAAGCCGGTGCTTATGCGGAAGCGTTCAACCAAGCAGACCACAACCTCCAAGCGGTCGCTCGTTTCGGCAACTATCGCGGCATGCTCTTCGGGACGCTGAACCCGAAGGCAATCGACCTGGAGGAGTACCTCGGGGATGCGCGGACTATGCTCGACCTGATGATCGACCAGAGCCCCGACGGCATCGAGCTGGTTCCGGGCGTGGTGAAGTACACCTTCGAGGGCAACTGGAAGTTTCAGCTCGAAAACTGTAGCGATGGGTACCACTTCACGTCGACGCACTCATCGTTCTTGGGCCTGGTCGAGCAGCGCGCGCGCAATGCGAAGCAAACGGGCGGCGTCAAGACAGTCTGGCACAACAACCGTCCCTGGGAGTCGAGCGACGCGAAGCTGGGCACGTTCAGCTTCGAGCATGGCCACAGCCTGCTTTGGTCATCACAAGTCAATCTCGACAATCACCCGCTGATCGGGCGCCTGCAGGAGCTGCAGGAACGGGTCGGCAGCGATCGCGCAAAGTGGATGTTCGCGAACCGAAGCTCCACGATCTTCCCGAACCTGCAGATTGCCGAGAACGCAGCCAGTCAACTGCGTGTGATGCGGCCCATCTCCGCCACACGCACCGAGATGACGACCTACTGCTTCGGCCCGGTCGGCGAGAGCCGCGAAGCGCGGGCGCAGCGCATCCGCCAGTACGAAGACTTCTTCAACCCGAGCGGCTTGGCGACCCCCGACGACACGGTCGCCTATGAGGACTGCCAGCTCGGTTATTCCGCACCAACGCGGCAGCGGCAGCTTGGCTACATGCGAGGCGGGACCGTCACGTCCGCCGAACCAAACGCGCATGCGCGCGAACTGGGCATACGACCTGTCGCCTCGGTAGAAGGCGCCATCGAGTTGTACGACGAAACTTTGATGCGCACCAGCTATCGCGTGTGGCATCGCCACCTGGTCGAGGGCGCGCGGCGCAACGCCGCGGCCTGCAAAGGGGAGCAGGCATGATGGCATCCGGGGCGCAACAAGCAGCGGAAGTACTGGCCCACGAAGCGTTCCTCTTGGACAGCCGGCGGTGGGACGACTGGCTGGCGCTGTTCACGGACGACGTAGAGTTCTGGGTGCCGGCGTGGCGCACGGAAAACGAGCCCACAAACGACCCGCAAACCCAGCTCTCCCTGATTTACCTGCGGGGGATCGGCGCAGTCAAGGAGCGCGTCTGGCGGGTCACGTCGGGCCTCTCGCGGGCCTCCGAGACATTGCATCGCACGACGCACGTGCTCGGTAGCATCATGGTGCAGCCCGGCGGGTCGGAGACGGAATGCAAGCTGCTGTCCGGGGGGGCCGTCCACGTGTACAGCCCCATCACGACGGTGCAGCACTGCTTCTTCGGACGCTACCAGTACACGCTGCGCAAGGTCGACGACAGCTGGAAGATCGCTCGCAAGCACGTGACACTGATGAATGACTGCGTTCCGACCATGCTCGATTTCTACAGCATCTGAGAACACCGGGCCGCCGTGCGAGGCAGCGCATTGCTCAGGCCAAGCAGCCGCCCCGCTCGTGTCCTCGAGGCGTGCACCTGGCGCGACCTAGCGCCGATGGGCGCTTCGCGTCGGAAAGGCTTCAAATGACACACGCAATCACAGAGCCGATACTTGCCTGGCAGGACGACTTCGCGCTAGGTCACGCACCCATGGACAACACGCACCGGGAGTTCGTCGCGTGTGTGGACGCGTTGCTTCGCGCAGACGATGTGAGCCTGCACGACGCGCTGGAAGCTTTCGGCGACCACGTGCGCCGGCATTTCGCAGAAGAAGACGAGCAGATGCGGCAGACCGCTTACGGCAACGCGGGTTGCCACATCGAGGAGCACGAGGCCGTGCTGCGTTCGCTCGCGGAGGTCCAGGTCGCTCTTGCCGAAGGTCGCCGGGAAGTGGTGCGCTCCTTTGCGCACGCGCTGGCCGACTGGTTTCCCGAGCACGCCCGCGTGATGGACCAGGGACTCGCCGGCTGGTTGATGCAGCACCGCTTCGGCGGCTCCCCCGTTGTGATCCGGCGCCGCGAAACGCAGCGCGCCTGAACGATGAACCTCACGAACGCGCATTCGATCGAGGACTTGCGCCGGCTCGCGCGTCGGCGGCTGCCGCGGGCGGTCTTCGACTTCTTCGATGGCGGCGCGGAGGACGAGACCACCCTGCGCGCCAACCGGGAACGCTTCGAGCGGATCCGGCTGCGGCCGCGCATGCTTGTGGACGTGCAGCAGCCGGACCTGTCGACGAGCATAGTCGGTACGCCAGCGGCCGCACCTATCGTGATCGCCCCTACCGGCGCAATCGGGACCGGCTGGCCCAATGCGGACTTGGCAATCGCCAAGGTTGCTGCGCGCCTGGGCATTCCGTACACGCTGTCCACGACCGCCACCAACACCATCGAGGAGATCGCGAAACAGGCGGGGGGGCGCCTGTGGTTCCAGCTGTACGTCGTGCGGGACGCATCCTTCGTGCAGAGGCTGCTGCAGAGAGCCGCCACTTCCGGCTTCGAGGGACTGGTGGTGACGGTGGATCTCGCGGTGGGGGGCAAGCGCGAGCGCGACCTGCGCAATCGGTTCACGGTACCGCTGCGGCCAAATTGGCAGACCTTTCGCGACTTGGCGAGCCATCCGGCCTGGTGCTGGCAGATGTTCAAGCACGGGCAGCCGCGCTTCGACAACCTGGCCGGCTTCCAAGGCGCGGCGGAGCCGCGCGCCGCGGTTGCGGCCAAGTTGGCGCAGAACCTCGACGCTTCCTTCGACTGGGCCGGGCTGCAGCGCCTGCGCGATGCGTGGCACCACAAGCTGCTGGTCAAAGGCGTTGCGCGCGGGGAGGATGCGGAGCGGCTGGCTAGCCTCGGCGTCGACGGCGTCTGGGTGTCCAACCATGGCGGGCGCCAGCTCGATGGCGCGATCGCCTCCGCCGACGCGCTGCCCGAGGTGGCGCAGGCGGTGGCCGGACGCATTCCGTTGCTGGTCGACTCTGGCGTGCGGCGCGGCGTGGACATCGTCAAAGCGGTTGCGCTCGGCGCGCAGGCCGTGGCCATCGGTCGTGCGACGCTGTACGGCGCAGCAGCTGGCGGGGAAGCTGGGGCTGAACGAGCACTGGCCATACTCACCGAGGAACTGCGACGGGCCATGCAGCTGTGTGGCACGCCTCGGGTGGCGGACATCGGGCCGGCCCTCCTGCAAGTCAACGTTCCGACGGAGGTCGCCTGAGCAAACTTGCCCTGGGTGTCCGGCGGCCATGATGCGCCTCTGGCGCCTGTTGGCTTCCGACCTCAGTTGGCTTGGGCCGCGCGCTCGCGCTCGCGCAGTCGGAAGCGCTGGATCTTTCCCGTCGCGGTCTTTGGCAGCTCATCGACGAACTCGATCGCGCGCGGATATTTGTAGGGCGCGAGTCGGTCCTTCACAAAGGCCTTCAATTCCGCATCGGTGGTGGCCGCTCCCTGCTTGATGACTACGAAGGCCTTCGTCTTGGTGAGCCCTTCCGCGTCCTCGACGCCGATCACAGCGGCTTCCAGGACAGCGGGGTGCTGCACCAGCGTCGCTTCCACCTCGAACGGACTCACATAGATGCCGCTGACCTTGAGCATGTCGTCGCTGCGACCGGCGTACGTGTAGGTGCCGTCGGAGTTTCGGACGTACTTGTCCCCGCTCTTCGTCCAGCCGCCCTGAAACGTTTCGCGGGTTTTTTGCCGGTTGCCCCAGTACATCATGGCGGCACTCGGGCCGTGGATATATAAATCGCCCGGCTCGCCCTCAGGCACCGGTTCTCCATCGTCGCGACGCAGCTCGATCTCGTAGCCGGGTACAGGCCATCCCGTAGTCCCGTACCGGACTTCGCCGGGCCGATTCGAAAGGAAAATGTGCAGCATCTCGGTCGAGCCGATACCGTCCACGATGTCAACACCGAAGTGCGCCTTGAATCGCTCACCGAGTTCAGCGGGGAGCGCCTCGCCGGCCGACGAAACGAGCCGCAAAGCGACACTCTCGCGCGGGGGCAGCTGAAGTGACGCGAGCATTCCTGCGAAGCCAGTTGGAGCGCCATAGAAGATCGTGGGGCAAACGTTTCCAACCCCGCCCGTCAAGCGTTTGAACGTCGCCTCGGGCGTCGGCCGTTCCGCCATGAGGATCGTCGTGGCGCCGACTGAAAGTGGAAAAGTCAGAGCGTTGCCCAGCCCGTAGGCGAAGAACAACTTGGCCGCAGAAAAGCAGACGTCGTCGCTGCGCATCTGCAATACACCCTTGGCGTAAAGCTCACAGGTCCAATACGGATTCCCGTGGGAGTGCACTGTGCCCTTTGGGCGCCCGGTGGAACCCGACGAGTACAGCCAGAAGGCGGGATCATCGGGACCTGTTCGTGCCGCACGTGCGCCAAGGGTCGCGTTCTCGAGGAAGACCTCGAATTCGACTTCGGCTGGATGCAGTGGTGCGACGGGGCGCGACACGATCACCTTCGCCACTTCGTGATCGCTGCGCGTCAATGCAGAAGTGATGGCCGGCAGCAACGACCCGGACACGAGCACGGCGTGGGCACGCGAGTGTTCGAGCATGTACACGTAGTCGTCAGCCGTGAGCAGCGTGTTGACGGCAACGGGCACGATGCCGGCATAGATGGCCCCCAGGAACGCGACAGGCCAGTCATTGCAGTCGTGCATCGCCAGCAGCACGCGCTCTTCGCGCCGGATTCCTAGCGCGCGCAGCGCCGCGGCCATGCGGCGCACGCGCTCGTCGAGTGCGCCGTACGAGAGCGAGCCGTCGTCGTCGATGAACGCAGCCTTCGCTGCGCGTTCGGCGTTCACCGTGAGGAGGTGTTCCGCGAAGTTGAAGAGGTCTGGCGGCGGAGTGACCGTGGTAGGTGGCATACGGCTCATCGATCAGTTCAAAGCACACAGCACAGTGGTCGCTGCCTGGACGGCCGCGCGGCGATGGTAGAAGTTCAGGGCGCGCAGGCCTCCGAGCTCTTCACCGCCACCGGCTCTACCGGGCCCGCCGTGCAGCGATTGCGGCATGACGTTGCCATGGCCGGTCTGCGATTCGGCCACATCCGGCGAGATCACGTGAACGCGCCCATGGCTGTCCGCGAGCTCGAGCGCAGTTGCGGCAAGCATGTCTGCGCCACTGCCGTACAAGGAGGCAACTAGCGATCCTTGACCTCGGCGCAGCAGTGCAAGCGCGTGTTCCGTATCGCGATACGGCATCAGCGTGGCCACGGGGCCGAAGACTTCCATGTCGTGCAATTGCGAGTTGCGATCGGGATCGCGCGCGCCCAGCAAGGTCGGGCCGATGCAGCACGCGATTTGCGGATTTGCATCCACTATTGGATGCGCTGCGCCGTCGTGCAGGACTTGCGTATGTGCCTTGAGTTCGGCCAAGCCTTCCCGCACGGAAACGAACTGCTCTTTGCTCACGAGCGACCCCATGCGAACGGCGTCGTTGCGGGGGTTGCCGACGACAGTCTTCGCCAGGCGTGCCGAAATCGCTTCTGCCGCCTCTTCGAACAGTTCCTCCGGCACGAATACCCGGCGGATCGCAGTGCACTTCTGGCCAGATTTCTGCGTCATCTCGCGGGCCACTTCCTTCGCGAGCAGGTCGAGCGCTTCCGGCGCGGCTGGATCACTGCGGAGGAGCAATGCGCTGTTGATGCTGTCGGCCTCGATGTTCACGCGCACGGAGCGACGGCTGATGGCCGGGTGTGATCGGATGATCGATGCAGTGTCTGCCGAACCGGTGAAGGAGACCACGTCGAAGGGCTGCAGTTGGTCCAGCAGTCCGGCCGAGGAGCCGCAAATGACGGACAGGGCACCTTGAGGGAGCACACCGGCTTGCACAACGTCATGCACCATGCGCTGCGTCAGCCACGCCGTCGCCGTCGCAGGCTTGACGACAACCGGCACCCCGGCCAGCAGCGCGGGCGCGGCCTTTTCCCAAAGCCCCCAACCGGGAAAGTTGAAGGCGTTGATGAACAGGGCAACGCCACGTGTGGGCACGAGGACGTGCTGCGACTGGAACGCCGGGTCCTTGCCGAGGCGGGCCATCTCACCATCGACCAGGCGGTGGCGCTCGCCCAGCGCCTGACCCAGCTTCGCGAACGTTGTGAGGGTGTATATGCCGCCGTCCACGTCCACTGCTGTGTCGTTGCGCACCGTGCCACTGTTGGCCGTCGAGATTTCGTAGTAGTCGTCGCGCCTGGCCTGCAGCACCTTGGCAATTGCGTCGAGCAGGCTCGCGCGCTGCCCGTAGCTCATGGCGCGCAGCGCGGGGCCGGCCTTCTCGCGCGCGAATGCGAAGCCTTCGGCGAGATTCAGGCCACTCGCATCAACGCGGACGAGTTCATGCCCCAGGACAGGGTCGAACAGCGGCGCGCCGGGTCCGGTTCCGTGCTGCGCACGACCCGCCAGGTAGTTGGAAAGTAGTTCGGTCACGAGACTTAATCAGCGGGTGAATTCGATGGCACCTTGCGGCAAGAGGTAGAGGACGAGCGCACGCCCATTTGCCACGGTCGGACGATGGCCGCTGCCGGGCGGGTAGACGACCCAGCCTGCCGGTTGGCTGTCGAACCGCGCTTCGCCGTCCAGCGGCATGACGAGATCGATCTCGCCGTTGGGATGAATGTGATGCGGGCCCGCGACGTCCTTCATGTCGACGACGTCGACCGAAAGCCCGTGCAGGCTCGCGTCGGGCTTGAAGATGCGCCCATAGCGGATGCCGCCACCCTCGCGGTTGCAGAGCCAGCCTTGGGCGACGCCGGCCTCCAGCAGGCTTTGAGGAGCTCGTACACCGGCGACATGGCGCCGTGACGGGCATTTAGCCATTGCGCAAGTTCTGCGTTGAGCGGGCGGCCGTCCAGTTCGACTGCAAGTGATTCGAGCTGCGAGCGGAAGAGTTCGGGGGTGGGCTGCTGGATCGAGTGCATCGCAAATAGAAAGCAGAGGAAAACTGACTTGGCTCAACCTTGCATCGGCAGTTAAGATGCAATATCGTGCATGCGCACTGTAGTTCTGAAATTTGCCCTATGTCAAGCACAATATTGCATGAACAGCCGTTTTCACCAAGTAGGCAGCTGCAGGATGCTTCAGCCAAGCACCCTTTCCTAGTTAGCTTGGGCGACCGGGTCCGTGCTTTGCGCAGCCGCCGCGGCATGACGCGCAAGGCGCTGGCCGAGGCTGCTGAGGTGTCCGAGCGCCACTTGGGGAACCTCGAGCTGGGAGTTGGAAATCCCTCCGTCCTCATCCTCTTGCAGGTGGCGCAGGCGCTGAAGACCAGCCCCGCCGAGCTGCTCGACGAGCAGGCTGCGCGGTCGGCCGAGTGGCTGCTGATCCGCGAACTGCTGGCGAACCAGGACGAGGCGACGCTGCGCCGTGCGCGCGAGACCATCCTGCCGATCGTGGATGCCTCGACGTCCGCGGCCGGCCCGCGGCCCACGCGCGTCGCGCTGATCGGTCTGCGCGGGGCGGGCAAGTCCACGCTCGGGCGTATGTTGGCGGAGGATCTGGACTACCCGTTCGTCGAGCTAAGCAAGGCCATCGAGACATTCGCGGGTTGCACGGTCAGTGAGATCCAGGCGCTGTACGGCCAGAACGCATACCGCCGATATGAGCGCCGCGCCCTCGAAGAAACCATCCAGACCTACCCCGAGGCTGTCATCGCCACTCCAGGCGGATTGGTCGCCGAGCCCGCCACGCTGAACCTGCTGCTGTCGCATTGCACGACGGTCTGGTTGCGAGCCCACCCCGAAGACCACATGCAGCGCGTGCAGGCCCAAGGCGACACCCGGCCAATGGCTGGCAACGCCGAAGCAATGGAAGACTTGAGGGGCATCCTCGCGCACCGTTCTCCTTTCTATGCGAAGGCGGAATTGCACCTGGACACCAGCGCAAAGCCGCTGGACGAAACGTTCCTGTCGCTTCGCGCGATGGTACGCAAGGCGCTGCAGCTCGATGCAAAAGCTTAGGCAAAAAACTGCTTGTCAGCTCTCCATGATGTGCATTATGATGCCGTTTATCCGCTGCGATGAACGGCACTTTAGTGCTTCTACCGGAGAGACCTTTGACCCAGCACCTGCATACCGGCGCGCCCAGCCCGGTTGACTACCAAACCCATCCGTCCCGCTATCGACACTGGAAACTGTCGTTCGACGGCCCTGTTGCCCGTCTGGCCGCGGACTTCGATGAAAACGGCGGGCTGCGTCCTGGCTACAAGCTCAAGCTGAACAGCTATGACCTGGGCGTCGACATCGAGCTGAACGACGCCATCAACCGCATCCGGTTCGAGCATCCCGAAGTGCGCGCGGTGATCGTGACCAGCGCGAAGGAAAAGGTGTTCTGCTCAGGTGCCAACATCTTCATGCTGGGCGTGTCGAGCCACGCGTGGAAGGTGAACTTTTGCAAGTTCACCAACGAGACGCGCAATGGCCTGGAAGACTCGTCGAAATTCAGTGGCCTGAAGTTCCTCGCCGCGGTGAACGGGGCTTGCGCGGGCGGCGGCTACGAGCTGGCCCTCGCGTGCGACGAGATCATCCTGGTGGACGACCGCAACAGCGCAGTGAGCCTGCCCGAGGTCCCGCTGCTCGGCGTTCTGCCCGGCACCGGCGGTCTGACGCGCGTGACCGACAAACGCCACGTGCGTCACGACCTGGCCGACATCTTCTGCACGACCGCCGAAGGCGTGCGCGGCCAGCGCGCGAAGGACTGGCGGCTGGTGGATGAAGTGGTGCGTCCCGCGCAGTTCGCCGCGCGCGTGCAGGAGCGCGCGCTCGAACTCGCGGCCGCGAGCAAACGCCCTGCAAATGCAAAGGGCGTGGAGTTAAAGCCGCTGGCACGCACGATCGAAGCCGACGCGCGGCGCTATTCGCACGTCACTGTCGAGATCGACCGCACGCGCCGCATCGCCACCTTCGTGGTCCAGGCGCCGGCTTCGCCGGTGCAGGCCGACATCGCGGCGATCGAAGCGGCGGGCTGCGACTGGTACCCGCTCGTGCTTGCCCGTGAACTCGACGACGCGATCCTCTCGATGCGGACCAACGAGCTGGACGTCGGCACCTGGATCATCAAGACCGAAGGCAGCGCGGCCAACGTCAGATCCATGGACGCGGCGCTGCTGGCCCACCAGGAGCACTGGTTTGTGCGCGAAACGACGGGCCTGCTGCGCCGCGTGTTCAGCCGCCTGGACGTATCCAGCCGCAGCCTGTTCGCGCTGATCGAGCCGGGCTCCTGCTTCACCGGCACATTCCTCGAACTAGCGCTTGCCTGCGACCGCAGCTATCAGCTGTCGGTGCCTTCCGATTCTTCGCGTGCGCCGCACATCGAAGTGGGCGCGCTGAACTTCGGGACCTACCCGATGGCCACAGGCCAGAGCCGCCTTGGGCGCCGTTTCTACGACGAAGCCCCTGCGCTCGAAGCGGTGCGCGCGAAGGCCGGCCAGCCCTTGGATGGCGATGCGGCGATGGCCCTCGGGCTTGTGACCAGCAACCCGGACGACATCGACTGGGCCGACGAGACGCGCCTGGCGATCGAAGAGCGGGTCTCTATGAGCCCCGATGCGCTGACCGGCATGGAAGCGAATCTGCGCTTCAACGGCCAAGAGACCATGTTCACGCGCATCTTCGGCCGCCTGACCGCCTGGCAAAACTGGATTTTCCAGCGCCCCAATGCCGTGGGCGACAAGGGCGCCCTCAAGGTGTACGGCAAGGGCGAGCGCGCCGCCTTCGACTTCAACCGCGTCTGATGCCCCGCACAGGAAAGACCTCATGAGCACGATCAACTACAGCGAGAAGATCCCCAACAACGTCAACCTGAGCGAGGACCGCACGCTGCAGCGCGCGCTCGAGCAGTGGCAACCCAACTACCTGTCGTGGTGGAACGACATGGGCCCGGACGGCAGCCAGAACTTCGACGTGTACCTGCGCACCGCCATAAGCGTGGACCCCGAAGGCTGGGCGCAGTTCGGCCACGTGAAGATGCCCGACTACCGCTGGGGCATCTTCCTCAACCCGGGCGAGAAGGACCGCACGATCCACTTCGGCGACCACCTGGGCGAGGACGCGTGGCAGGAAGTGCCCGGCGAATACCGCGCCAACCTGCGCCGCATCATCGTGACGCAGGGCGACACGGAGCCCGCTTCCGTGGAGCAGCAGCGCCACCTCGGGTTGACGTGCCCGAGCCAATACGACCTGCGCAACCTGTTCCAGGTGAATGTCGAGGAGGGGCGCCACCTGTGGGCGATGGTGTACCTGCTGCACAAGTACTTCGGCAAGGATGGCCGCGACGAAGGCGAAGCGCTGCTGGAGCGGCGCAGCGGCCAGGAGGACAACCCACGCATCCTGCAGGCCTTCAACGAGCGCACGCCGGACTGGCTGTCTTTCTTCATGTTCACGTATTTCACGGACCGCGACGGCAAGTTCCAGCTGTGCGCGTTGGCCGAGTCCGCTTTCGACCCGCTGGCCCGCACGACAAAGTTCATGCTGACCGAGGAAGCGCACCACATGTTCGTGGGCGAGGCGGGCGTGAGCCGCGTCATCCAGCGCACCTGCCAGGTGATGAACGAGCTGAAGACCGACGATCCGAAGAAGCTACGCGAAGCGGGCGTGATCGACCTGCCGACGCTGCAGCGCTACCTGAACTTCCACTTCAGCGTAACGATCGACCTCTTCGGCGCGGACGAGTCGAGCAACGCGGCGACCTTCTACAGCACGGGCTTGAAAGGCCGGTTCGAGGAAGGGAAGCGCGGCGACGACCACCAGCTGCGCGGGCAGGTGTACAAAGTTCTCAACGCCGTGGACGGCCAGCTGGTCGAGCGCCAAGTGCCGATGCTCAATGCGCTCAACGAAGTGCTGCGCGACGACTACATCAAGGACAGCGTCGCCGGCGTGGGCCGCTGGAACAAGGTCATCGAAAAGGCCGGTATCCCGTTTCGCCTGGTCACGCCGCACAAGGCCTTCCACCGCAACATCGGCGCCCTGGCCGGCGTGAAGGTGTCGCCCGACGGCCGTGTGGTGAGCGAAGCGGAGTGGAAGGCCATGGTTGGCGAATGGCTGCCTAACGCGGAAGACCGCGCGTTCGTCGCGAGCCTGATGGGCCGTGTCGTCGAGCCAGGCAAGTTCGCCAACTGGATCGCGCCGCCTGTCATCGGCATCAACCGTCAGCCGGTGAACTTCGAGTACGTGCGCTTCGCCTGAGCGGCGCGGGAGATCGCCATGGGCGCGTCTGACATTCAGTTCTTCAAGCAGCACCTGATCGACCCGGAGATCTGCATCCGGTGCAACACGTGCGAGTCCGTGTGCCCCGTCAAGGCGATCACCCACGACAGCAACAACTACGTCGTCGATGCCGACGTCTGCAACCTGTGCATGGCGTGCGTGTCTCCGTGCCCCACGGGAAGCATCGACAACTGGCGCGTGGTGCCCAAGGAACGTGCCTACACGCTGCAAGAGCAGTTCAGCTGGAGCGAGTTGCCGGGGCCACTGGCCGAGGTGAACGAAGCGGCACTGAACGGGGCGCCGTCTTCGGATGCAATAGCAGGCCTTGCCCACGAGGAGGCGCTCAACAGCGCGGCGTACGGCGCCACCGTCCCGCCCTGGTCGGCCGCGCACGCGTTCACCAACCTTTACGGCCCGCGCGCGCCCGAGAAATTCATCACCGCCACCGTGACGGGGAATGTGCGCGTCACCGCGGTCGGCATGCCGTACGACACCCACCACATCGTGCTGGACTTCGGACGCACGCCATTCCCCGTGCTCGAAGGCCAGAGCATCGGCATCGTGCCGCCAGGCGTGGATGCAAACGGCAAGCCGCACCATTCACGGCAATACAGCGTGGCGAGCCCGCGCAACGGCGAGCGGCCGCTTTACAACAACCTGTCGCTCACGATCAAGCGCGTGCTGGAAGACCACCAAGGCAAGCCCGTACGCGGCTTGGCGAGCAACTACATGTGCGACTTGCAGGTGGGTGACAGGGTGCAGGTGATCGGGCCCTTCGGTGCGAGCTTCCTCATGCCGAACCACCCCCGAAGCCACATCGTGATGATCTGCACGGGCACCGGCTCGGCCCCGATGCGCGCGATGACGGAGTGGCGCCGGCGCCTGCGCAACAGCGGCAAGTTCGAAGGCGGCAAGCTGATGCTGTTCTTCGGCGCCCGTACACAGGAAGAGCTGCCGTACTTCGGCCCGCTGCAGAACCTGCCGAAGGACTTCATCGACATCAACCTCGCCTTCAGCCGCACGCCCGGCCAGCCCAAGCGCTATGTGCAGGACGCGATGCGCGAGCGCGCGGCGGACCTGGCGCGAATGCTTGCCGATGCGGACAGCCACTTCTACGTCTGCGGCCTGAAAGCAATGGAAGAGGGCGTGGTGCAGGCCTTGAGGGATATCGCCACCAGCGCGGGCCTGGAATGGGAAACGGTCACGGGAGCGCTCAAGCGCGAAGGCCGCCTGCATCTGGAGACGTACTGATGCCCGCCGCTGTGCAGGTGACACGCCCCGCGCCCGGCGTCGGGCAGGTGTCGATGGACCGTCCCGACGTATTCAATGCGTTCGACGAAGCGATGATTCAGGAGCTCGACGCAGCATTCGCGTCGTTGTCGTTGGATGACAGCGTGCGCGTGATCGTTCTTGCCGGCAGCGGCAAGCATTTCAGTGCGGGGGCGGATCTCCAGTGGATGCAGCGTGCAGCCGCAGCCGACCGTGACTGGAATGTTGCTGACGCGCGGCGCTTCGCCGCCATGCTGGCGCGAATCGATGATTGCCCTAAGCCCACTGTGGCTCGCATTCAGGGCGCAGCACTCGGCGGAGGTGTTGGGCTGGCATGCGCCTGCGATATTGCGATTGCTTCAATGCAGGCGGTGTTCGCTGTCAGCGAGGTGAGATTCGGAATCCTGCCGGCCGCTATCGGCCCTTACGTGGTCAACGCGATCGGCAGACGGCATGCCCGACGGCTCGCACTCGCCACCAACCGCATCAATGCGGAAGAGGCGCTTCGCATCGGCCTCGTGCACCAGGTGGTCGCTCCAGATCGGCTCGACGCCGCAGTCGAAGCCACCGTGGGGGACTTGCTGCAGGCGGGACCGGAAGCACAACGCGAGGTCAAGACGCTCTTCACACAGCTGGAAGTGGGTCCGGTCACCGAGGATGTTCGCGAACTTACTGTGCAGACGATCGCACGTGTGAGAGGCACGGATGAGGCGCTCGAAGGGTTTGCCGCTTTTCTTGGAAAGCGACCAGCAGCTTGGGTGCCGCGATGACCGACCCTGACATCCTTGTGATCGGTGCCGGCGTAATGGGCATGGGCATCGCGCAAGTGGCGGCGCAAAGCGGCCATCGTGTCTTCCTGTTCGACCAGCGTGAAGAGGCCGCGGCGAAAGCCGTGACTCAGATCGGGGACGTGCTTGAAAAGCTGGTCGCAAAGGGCAAGCTCACCGGGCAACAGGCCCGGGAGACGCTCGGCCGGCTGTTGCCCATTCAAAGGCTGGCCGATGCGTGTTCCGCGCGCGTCGCCATCGAGGCGATCGTCGAGAAGCTCGAGCCTAAGCAAGCCCTGCTGCGCGAGCTTGGGGCGCTTCTCGCCCCCGACGCAATCCTCGCGACTAATACATCTTCGATCAGCGTGACTGCACTGGCAGCAGGTCTCCAGCGGCCGCAGCGTGTCGTCGGCATGCACTTTTTCAACCCGGTTCCATTGATGGCGCTCGTTGAGGTGGTGAGCGGACTGGAAACGGCACCGGAGTTCGCCACGGAGATCGAGCGGCTGGCGCGAGCGTGGGGCAAGGTGCCGGTACATGCCCGCAGCACGCCGGGTTTCATCGTGAATCGCATCGCTCGACCGTACTACGGGGAGACGTTGATGCTGTGCCAGGAGGGCGCGGCCCCGCCGGAGGTGCTCGACGCCGCATTGCGCGCCGCAGGCTTTCGCATGGGGCCGTGCGAGCTCATGGACCTGATCGGGCACGACACCAACTTCGCCGTGACACAGTCGGTTTTCGAGGCGAACTTTTTCGACCGGCGTTTTGCGCCGAGCCTTGTACAGCGCGAGCTGGTGGAAGGCGGCCTGTACGGTCGCAAATCCGGCCGGGGCTTCTACACGTATCCCGAAGGCCCACCGGCGCTGCCTTTGAAGTCCTACCCCGCTCCGGATCCGGGCGCCGGCTTGAAGATTCACGGAAGTGGGGTGGTGGCGGACAGGCTCGCCCAGGCCGCGGCCGGAATGCAGTCGGTCCCCTTCACCCGCGTGCTCGAAAGCAACTGGATAGGCATGGAGATCGGAACACGGCAACTTCGGTTGACCGATGGCAGGCCGGCATGGCGGGTTGCGCGGGATGTGGGCACTGATGATGTCGCAGTATTCGACGAGTTGCCCACACAGGCTCGGGGCACGCTCGCTTATGCCGCGCGCGGCAGTGATGCCTGGTGCGCGCAGGTGCCCGCCTGGCTGCAGGCGCTGGGCTGGGAGCCCGTCGAAATCGCGGATTTGCCGGCACTCGTCGTCGCGCGGACGCTCGCGATGCTGGTGAACGAAGCCGCTGACGCCGTCCAGCATTCCGTGTGCACGCCCGAAGGCGCCGATTCGGCAATGAAGCTGGGAACGAACTACCCCGCGGGCCCGTTCGAATGGCTCGCACGCATGGGGACGGCGCGTGTCGTCGGTCTGCTCGAGGCGTTGGACCGCCACTACCGCGGCGAAAGGTACCGCGTCAGCTCCTGGCTGCGCCAGCGCAACTGACGGCCGCCGCCAACATCTCTTCTTCGAAATGAGTCAAGCATTTGTCTGCGACGCGGTACGCACGCCATTCGGCCGCTACGGTGGCGCGCTGTCACCCGTCCGCGCCGACGATCTGGGCGCGGTTCCCTTGCGCGCGCTTATCGATCGAAACCCGAAGGTCGATTCGCCCGGAAGCATTCCGACCTCTAGGATCCTTTCGCATCAAGGACACGCGCTGCCAAATCCCATGCTCGCATGAGCGAGAGCATGTAGTCGCACGTCTCCAAATGCCACATTTGATGAAGCGACTCCACAGAATCTTATGCAGATCGCCGAGTAAGGACTCAAGCGAATCGGCTAATGAATCATCCAATATGTGGGGAGCTTGGACGCGAACCCACTTACGTGCTAAAGGGACAGTTCGAACAGATCTCTGGCACATTTTTGTTCAGGGAATGGAACGACGTGGTCAGACAACGAGAGGAGTTGCCGGAGCTTCGGCATCTGCGCTACTTCATTACACTCGCAGAGGAGTTGCACTTTGCTCGCGCCGCTGAACGCTTGCAAATGGAACAATCACCGCTATCCAGGGCGATACGCGAAATGGAGCGGCTGCTTGGCGTCCGCTTGTTCGAACGCAACACGCGCAGCACAAGGATTACGCGCGCCGGCAAGGTCCTGCTGGAATACGCCAAACGTGCGGTGGCCCTACTGGAGCAAGGCAGAGCAAATGCCAGATCTGCCGCCCTAGGCCACAGCAATCAGCTGCGCATCGGCCTTTCAGACTGCACGGCATATGGGTGGATGGCAGAAGTTTTCTCCCGCTATCGTGAGAGCCGGCCTGAGGTTTCGGTTTGGCTCAGCGAGATGTCTCTGCCCCAGCAGATTAGCGCCATTCGAGACGACCTACTCGATGCGTCTATATCTCTTGACGGTGCACATCGCGACGGAATTGAGGCAGAAGCCGTTGCAAGCGACACTGTGTGTGCAGTCGTTCCGTCCGGGCACCCATTCGCGCGCGCCAATCTCATTTCGCCTGCTGACCTCACCCGCCATTCCTTGATCCTGTTTAGTACCGAGTCGGATTTGGGCGGTGGATCTCGGATTGACAACTTCGTGGGCACACTTGCCAATCCCGTCATCGCATTCCGTGCGAACTCGCTCGGCATCATGTTGGGACTTGTCGCCCTAGGGCACGGAATCGGGCTAGTCGGCTCGGCTCAGATGACGGGCGTCAATCGAAGAGGTATTGTGCTCCGTCCCATCGGGGGCGCGGTCCCATCGCTCACAACGTACTTGTTGCACTCCGACAGCGGCATATCCGAGCCGCTGGAAGCCTTTATTGAGCTGGCCCGGGAGCTTGCTTCGGGCGCCGACTCGACGGACGTGCTTTCTTGAATCCACGATCGCGCACGATAAATAGCTCCAGCATATGCGGAATCAAAGCAGCCGCATCGATCGGCTCACCCCATCGCGCCGAATGCAGTTCAGCATAGCGGTCCAGATCCATCTTGAGTTTTTCAGGGATGGCGATGGTGAGCTTCACCATCGCAGTCTTCGGCAGTGGCCCCAAGCGCAGTTCGGGGGTCATGGTGTCCCCCTGCTGAAAAACAGCGGCTGGTATGGTCGCATCACTATGTCCTTGTTCACCATGACGCGCAACTCGAATCCAGGACGAATGGTGAGGGTCGGCTGGACATCCAGATTCTTCTTGGTGAGTTCCTTGCCCACCTCGTTGACCGTATCCTGCGCGCTCTGCCGCGCTGCGATGATGACCTGGCCCTCGCCTCCGCCACGCTGAGGCGCTGCGAGTTCGGCGCCGACCCCCAGCAACGTCGACAACCCCGCGCCGGCGAGTAGTCGTTCCCAGTGCCAGTCCACGCCATCTTCCAGCCCAGCGTGTCCCGCGACGTCCAGTCCCTGCAACCGGTCCAACGCGATGGAAGAAGTATCCGGCAGGATCAGCCGCGTCCACACCATCAGGACGCGCCGCTGGCCGAACGACACCTGGCTGTCGTACCGCCCGATCAGGCGACTCCCCTGTGGGATCAGCAGGTAGCGACCCGTGGCCGAGTCGTACACGGACTCCGTCACCGTCGCAACGACCGGGCCGGGCAAGTCGGAATTGATGCCGGTCACGAGCGCCGCCGGAATCACCGTGCCTGCAGACACCAGAAATCGCGACACCTGCAGCTGCAGCCGGCTGGCGCTTTGCGTCGCCGAATCATTCGGCCGATCGAGGAATGCCTGCCTGCGATCTGTGGTGCTTTGCGTGGGTGCTCCTGCTCCGGAGCCCGATTCGCCGGCATTCGCAACTGAGTCGTTCCGGTCCCTCGAAGCCGCACGCTCGGGTCCTTCAGCCGGTGCCGCAGCCTGCCCGCTGGCCAGGGGAGTGCGACTGCCCTGCTTGAAGATGACCGGCGCCTTCGCCGCCTCCTCGGCCTCCCGTGCGCGGCTCAAGCGCTCGACGTTGGCCTGTTCGTCGTAGCCCATGGGCCGCCCGGCAGCACCTCCCTGCCCTGATTCCGCGCGCAGCATCGGCCGCCCCAGATCCCCAGGCAACGGAGGTCCCAGCACGGGCACCGAAGCCGCGGACGCCAACTTCGAATAGTCCGCGGGCAGCTGACCCAGCCCCTCAGCTTTCGAGACCCGGTCGACATTGTGCAAATCCGGACTTGTGGAACCACGGCTGCGGCTCGCACTCTGCAGCGACCACACCGTAGCGCCCAGGATCGCCGCGCACGACACACCCACCACAGTGGCCAGCGTTCGCCGGTTCAAGCGCATGACCGGTCGGGGCGTTGCCCGAAGCGCCGCGCTTTCCGGTGGCTCCTTCGTCTGCATGCGTTCCGTACTCATTGCCCGCTCCGCGGCACGGCATCGGTGCGCTGAATGCGAACGGTCTGCATCTTGTCCGTGCCGAGCCGCAGTTCGGCCGCACCAAACATCCGGTCGACGATGTAGTACGGCGAACGGAAGCGGTAGTTCACCAGCTGCCCGTCGCCCTGCGCGCCGATCACGAACAGCGGGGGCAGCTCGCCCTGGGCGATGCCCGCGGGAAACTGGATGTAGACCTTCTCGCCATCGTCGAAGGCGCGCACGGGCCGCCAGGCCGGATTGCCCCCTGTGATCTCGTACCGGAACTTCAGGCGCTCCAACGCTATGCCGGCATCCACCGGCGCTGCCGCCTCGGCACGCTGCGCCTGCTTCTGCAGCGCGAGCATGCGATCCGCCGGGTAGTCCCAGGACACGGAGGCCATCCAGGTGCGCTCCGTGGAACTGAGTTCAAGCAGGTAGGTGCGCCGATTGGTTGTAATGACCAGGTTGGTCTTCAGGCCCGAGCGGATCGGCTTGACGAGGATGTTCACGCGCAGGCCCGCACCTGTGCCGCTGGCTGTGTCGCCGACGATCCATCGCACCGTGTCGCCGGCCGAGACCGTCACGAGTTCTTCGCCCTGCTGCAGCATGATGACCGTGACGCGACCCGGGCTCGCGTAGAGCTGGTACAGCGCGCCTTCCGAATACGGCCATACCTGGATCGCGTTGACGTAGCCCTCGCGCGTCGGCGTGACCCGCGCCTCCTTGTTCGCCTGCTCGACGCGGTCCGGCACGCTCGCCGCCTCCGGCTTGGGCCAGTACTCGATGGCTTCCGCTGCGGGCTTGAGTTGCTCCGGCAGGGGCAGGAGCTGCGGAATGGCGACGACTTCCATCGGCGCCGGTGGCTCGGGCACCGGCACCGCCTCGACGGGTTCGTCCAGCCGGATCTCCGGCGCCGGCACGGGCTTGGTGGCGCATCCCAGCAGGGCAGAAAGCGCCGAGATGGCCAAAAGCGAGCCAAGTTTGTTCATGGGGTCTTTCCTTCGGTTGTGGTGAGTTCGCGGCTCCAGTTCAAGCCGTTGACGTAGATACCCAGCGGATTGCGCCGCAGCCGCGTTTCGGTGCGGGGCGTCTGGACCACGATGGACACCATGGCAGTCCACCGCTCGGTTGAAGCCAGTGACCCATTCGAGAAGCTGCGCTCGATCCAGCGCAGCTGGAAGGTGTCGTCACTCGCGCGCACGACGCTGGTCACTTCGACAGCAATGGTCTTCTGCCCCACGCGCGCGAACGGATCGTTGGTCCGCGCGTACTCGTTCAATACCGCCGCACCACGCTCGGTCGTGAAGTCATAGGCGTCCAGCCAGCCCTTGCGCACGATGACGGGGTCGATGGACAGCGAGCGGACGTTGGAGATGAAGCGCTCCAGGTGAAAGGCCGTCTGGGCATCGGTCGGCTTGTAAGGCGTGAGCGCCTCACCGATCGCGCGCACCTGGCCGGCCGCTTCGACTTCGATCACGTAGGGCGTGACGATCGATTGGCTGGTGCGCCACACCAGCGCCCCGCCCATCAGCAGGGCCAGTCCCAGACAGCCGAAAGCCATTAACCGCCAGTTGCGCGCCTGGACGCGCGAAGTTCCCAATCGCTCGTCCCACACCTGGGCGGCCGCCTGGTACGGGGTCACGGGGGCCGGGGTGTCGGAGTAACGCACTTCGGGTCGTCGAAATCGCAAGGTCATGTGTGGCTTTCATCTCGCAAGCTGGGGGAGGCGCCGCCACCGCTGTGGTCGGAAGACCGCAGCACGTGCGCGGCGATGGAGGCGCCATGGGTGATCTGCTGCCGGCGCTGCAGGCGCTTGGCCCAGCCGGGCGCCTCGGTGGAGGGACTGGCCGGGCGGTCTGCAGCCGTGACGGCGGCTGCAGGTTTGCTGTCGGTGTCTGCAGAGCCGCCGGGCGACGCCGAGCGCGCGGCGTTGCCCAGTCCCGACGCCACGCGCTGCGCCGCGCCGGGAACCATCCGGGCGCCGGCGGCGACCGCCGCACCGCTCGCGGCCACGACGGCCGTGCCCGCTGCCGCCAGACCGGCTACTCCAAGTGCGGTGCCCGCCGCAGCACCGGCGCCGAGTTGCGGCGCACCGGACACGAGCCCGGTCGCAATCCCCGGCCCGAAGATCCCCAGCCCGAACAGGGTGAGCGATGCCAGCATGATCGCTAGCGCGTTGTCGATGGAAGGCTCGGAGCCGGGCGGCAACTGGAACTCGGCGAACAAGCCGGAGCCGATGCCCACAATGACTGCGAGCACCAGCACTTTGATGCCCGACGACACTACGTTGCCTAGCACCCGTTCCGCCAGAAACGCGGTCTTGTTCCACAGCGCGAACGGAAGGAGGACGAAGCCGGCCAGGGTCGTGAGCTTGAACTCGATCAGCGTCACGAACATCTGCACCGCGAGCACGAAGAAGCTCACGATCACGACCAGCCAGGCCAGGAACAGCACCACGATGCTGTCCAGGTTGAGGAAGACTTCCGGGAACCCGGCCAGGTCCCCGATCTGCGCCATGATGGGTCGCCCCGCATCCACGCCGACCTGCGCCAGGCGCCCGGGTTGCAGCAGCTGCGCCTGGGTGATTCCCGAGCCCGATGCGACCAGTCCGAGGCCCGCAAAGGATCGGAACAGGATGCCGGCCAGCGCATTGAAGTTGCCGATGATGAAGGCGAAGGCGCCGACGTAGAGCGTTTTTTTGATCAACTTCGCAGTCACGTCTTCGCCACTGCCGTTCACGCCGCCCATGGCCCAGAACAGGCCGGCCAGCACCATGTCGATCGCGACCAGCGTGGCCGTGAGGAACGCCACCTCTCCCCCCAGCAGCCCGAAGCCCGAGTCGATGTACTGAGAGAAAACGTTAAGGAAGCGGTCGATGACCGACAGGTCGTTCATGGCGCGGAGTCCTCAGTGCGCGGTAGCCGCACCGACGACGTCGTGGCGTTCGTTGCAGCGCTCTTTCCAAAGAAGCGCCGGCGCCAGGCTTCAGTAGCGGCCGTGCAGGTGGCATCGCCCACCTTGGCCCACTCGATCTTGCACTGGCGCATCAAGTCCCTCATCCGGTTCGGGTCGCTGGCGAGAGCGTCAGCGGCAGGCACCTTCACCGGATTGCACGCGGCCAGCATCACCAGGCACGCTGCCTTGAGCAGCGCACGATGCATGTCGATGAACTTGCTCACGGCGAATAGAAACTCACCGGCTGCGGTGTATAGCGCGTGCCGTCGCCCTGAAAGCGCCGGCGCACCTCGCGCGCCCGCTCCTGGGCGGCCACGACGCGCGCGAGCTCAAGACCCACGGCACGGTCCTGCGTGACGCGAAGCTGCTGCTCCTGCATCGCCTGGCGCGACTGCAGCGCCAGCAACTGGTTGGTGGTCTGGGCCGCCTGCAGCGCCCCAACAGCGCTCTGGCTGCGATTGACCAGATCCGTGAGCGTGTTCTCGTCGCTGGCGAAGTTCTGCACCGCCTGCGCCTGCACGCGCATGGCGGCACCCAGGGCCTTGAGCGAATAGTCCCAGCGTTGGCGCGCATCCAGTGCCATCTGGCTGCCCGAGGTCGCCGAGGTGTAGGCCTCGGGATACAGGCGCGAGAACTCAGCCTGCATGGTCGACACCTGGTACGCGAGCCCCTGCGCCTGTTGAATCAGCTGGTTGGCGCTGGCCAGCGCCGCCCGCAGCTCTGGCAGGGAGCTGATATTCAGGCGAGTGAGATTCAGTGCATCGTTCTGCAGCTGGCGAATCTGGTTGTTGATGGTCTCCAGCGTATTCGCCGCAGTCATGATGTTCTGCGCGTAGTTCGACGGATCGAACACGATCCATTGCGCATGCACCGGTGCGGTCATCAAGGCGAGCGCGGTGGCGGAAAGAAGAAGAAGTTTTTTCATGGGAGTTGTTCCTTCGGTGGGGGAAATTCGTTCATGAGGTCGGCGGCCCAGCCGACGCGCCGATGGCGCAGCCACGCCGCCGCGAAGCCGCTCGCGCCGCTCTCGGCGAGCACTTCGTCGATGGCACGCTGATCCTCGGGCGACGCGGCGGCGGCAAACGCGAGCGCCACCTGGCCCAGTCCGAGCTCGAAGACCCGGTTGCCCAGACGCGACTGGTAGTAGTAGTCGCGCTTGGGCTGGGCGTGCGCGACGATGCCGATCTGCCGGGCGTTCAGGCCGAAGCCTTCGTAGATGGCGCGGATCTGCGGCTCGGTGGCCTGCGGGTTCGGCAGGAAGATGCGGCTCGCGCAGCTCTCGACGATGGCAGGCGCGATCGAGCAGGTCTGCACATCGACCAGCGATTGCGTTGCGAACACCACTGAAACATTCTTCTTGCGCAGCGTCTTGAGCCACTCGCGGATGCGCCCGGCGAATGCCGGGTTGTCCAGGAAGACCCAGGCCTCGTCCAGGATCAGGAGCGTCGGCGCGCCGTCGAAGCGTTGGTCCAGCCGATGGAACAGATAGCCCAGCACCGGCAGCACCGCGGCCTTGCCGTGCATCAGTTCTTCCATCTCGAACCCCTGCACCGAGGCATCGCCGAGGCGATCCTCATCTGCGTCGAGGAGCCGCCCGTGCGGCCCGCCCAGCGTGTAGGGCTGCAGCGCCTGCCGCAAGGCGTTCGACTGCAACAGCACCGACAAACCCGTGAGCGTCCTCTGCTCCAGCGGTGCACTGGCCAGGCTGTTCAGCGCCGACCAGACGCTGTCCTTGACCTCGGGCGTCACCTGCACCCCCTCGTGCTGCAGAATGTCGCCCACCCACTGCGCCGCCCAGGCGCGGGCCGCCTCGGCGTCGACGCGCGCGAGGGGCTGGAATGCGATCGCGCTATCGGCGCCGAGGTCGTAGTGCTCGCCGCCCAGCCCGAGCACCGCGGCCCGCGCCGAGCGCCCTTTGTCGAAGGCGAAAATGCGCGCGCCCGGGTAGCGCCGGAACTGCAGCATCAAAGTGGCCAGCAGGACCGACTTGCCCATGCCGGTCGGGCCCACCACCAGGGTGTGCCCCACGTCGCCCACGTGCGTTACCAGCCGGAACGGCGTGGAGCCGTCAGTGCGCGTGACGACCAGCGGCGGCCCGCCCAGATGGACGTTCCGCTCCGGCCCCGCCCACACCGCCGACAGCGGCATCAGATGCGCCAGGTTGAGGGTGGAGACGATCGGCTGGCGCACATTGGCGTAGGCGTGCCCCGGAATCGAGGACAGCCAGGCATCCACCGCATTCAGGCTCTCCGGCATCGTGATGAAGCCGCGGCTCTGGATCGCGCGCTCGGCGGCGCGCAGCTTGTCGTCGGCTTCGGCAGCCGTGGCCCCCATTACGGTGACCGTTGCGGTGAGGTAGCCATAGGCCACCTGGTCCGTGCCCAGTTCTTGCAGGGCCGCGTCGGCATCCGTGGCTTTGTTGGCCGCGTCCGAATCCACCAGCGGGCTTTCCTGCTGGAAGATCGTCTCGCGCAGCAGCGCCACCACGCTCTTGCGCTTGGCGAACCACTGCCGGCGCAGTCGCATGAGCTCGCGCTCGGCCTCGCTCTTGTCCAGGAAGAGAAAGCGGGTGCACGAGCGGTAGGCGAAACCCAGCCGGTTCAGCTCGTCCAACAGGCCCGGCCAAGTCGAAGTCGGAAAGCCACGCACCGTCAGCACCCGCAGGTGCTGCGTGCCCAGCATCGGCGCCAGTCCGCCCGTCAGCGGCTGGTCCGCCAGCAGCGCATCCAGATGGAACGGCACCTCGGGCACCGCGACCGTCTGCCGGTTCGTGGAGACCGTCGCATGCAGGTACGACAGCGTCTGGTTGTCGTCCAGCCAGGCGATGTCCGGCATCACGCCGTCGAGCAGGTCGAACAGGCGCTGAGACTCCGACTGGAAAGCAGCCAGGTGCTCGCGCCACTGCGCCGGCGCGGCGGACGCGGACGCCGGCGCCACGGCCGATCCCTCGTACAGCATGCCGGCCATGCGCGAGGTCGATTCCTGCGGCGGCAGCCATAGCAGGGTGAGCATGTAGACGCTCTCGAAATGGCTGCCGGCCTCCTCGAAGGCGGCGCGGCGTTCTTCCTCGATCAGCCAGGACAGAGGATCGGGGAAATTCGACTGCGGATAGTCTGCGGCCGAGCGCCGCTGCGCTTCCACGAACACGGCCCAGCCGGACCCCAACCGGCGCAGCGCGTTGTTCAGGCGGGCCGACTTGGCCACCAGCTCGCTCTCGGTGGAGCTGTCCAGATCCGGCCCGCGAAAGCGCGCGCTGCGCTGGAAGGAGCCATCCTTGTTCAGGACCACGCCGGGCGCGACCAGTCCGGCCCAGGGCAGCCAGTCGGCCAGCAACGCCGGGCGCTTGCGGAATTCAGCGAGGTTCAGCATGGCTCAGGCATCCAGCAAGGCGCGGTGCTTCAGATGCCGCGCGAACACCTGCATGAACTGCGGGTCGAGCCGCGCGCCCCACACGGCCAGGGCGTGGCCCGCCATCCACAGCGCGAGCCCGGGCAGCCACAGGCGCAGTCCCAGGCCAACCGCCGCGGCCAGGGTGGCGTTGAAGATGGCCACGGTACGAGGGGCACCGCCCAGCAGGATCGGCTCGGTCAGCGACCGGTGCAGCGGTACTTCGAAGCCCGCCGCGGATTGCATGCTCAGGGCGCTCATCCGATCACGGCCCCGCCGGCGAAGCTGAAGAAGGTGAGGAAGAACGAGGAGGCGGCGAAGGCGATCGACAGACCAAAGACGATCTGGACCAGCTTCCGGAAACCCCCGCTCGTGTCGCCGAAAGCGAGAGTCAGTCCCGTGGCAATGATGATGATCACCGCCACGATGCGCGCGACCGGCCCCTGGATCGAGTCCAGGATCGATTCCAGCGGTGCTTCCCAGGGCATATTCGACCCGGCGGCGTGCGCGGTGCTTGCAAGCGCGAGCAGCAGTCCAGCCAGCGTTGCGGCACGCAAGCACGGGTGTACGGAAATACGTGAAGTCGTCATGTGGGTTCTCCGGGAATCGAGGGAAGGCCGGCTTCCGGCACTTCGGCCGGCAGCAATTCGGGGTTGAGCAGCGGGAAGTCAGGTACCAGGGGCGGCGACAGGTAGTAGCCCTGCGCATCGAAGCCGGTGACGCGCACGATCTCCTGCACCCGGCGAGCCCGGCCGCGTCCGGCGATGAAGACGATCACGTTCACCGCTTCGGCGATCAGGGCGCGCGGCGGTGTCACCGCCACTTCCAGAATGAGCTGCTCGAGGCGCGTGAGCGCGCCCTGGGCCGAGCCGGCGTGGATGGTCGCGATCCCGCCCGGGTGGCCGGTGCCCCAGGCCTTGAGCAGGTCCAGTGCCTCAGGCCCGCGCACTTCACCCACGACCACTCGGTCGGGCCGCAGGCGCAAGGTCGAGCGCACCAGCTCCGACATGGACACCACGCCGCGCCGCGTGCGCAGCGGCACATGGTCGTCGGCCACGCACTGCAGTTCGACTGTGTCTTCCAGGATGATCACGCGGTCGCGCGTGGCGGCAACTTCATGAAGCAGGGCGTTGGCCAGCGTAGTCTTGCCGGTGCTGGTGCCACCCGCGACCAGGATGTTCAGCCGGTCGCGCACCGCCTGGCGGAGGAACTCGGCCTGCTCCTCAGTCATGATGCGGTCGGCCACGTAGGCCTCCAGCTTGATGAGGCCGACCGCGCGCTTGCGGATCGCGAATGCCGGTGCGCGCACCACCGGCGGCAGCACGCCCTCGAAGCGCTCGCCGGTTTCCGGCAGCTCGGCCGAGAGAATCGGCATGCCGGCGTGCACCTCGGCGCGCACGTGCGCTGCGACCAGGCGGATGATGCGTTCGGCGTCGGCCGGCACGATGGTGACACCGGTGGGCGCGCGGCCGGAGCCAAGGCGATCCACCCAAAGCGAGCCATCGGGGTTGAGCAGCACCTCCACGACTTCCGGGTCTTCCAGAGCACGCGCGATCGCCGGACCCATGGCCGTGCGCAGCATGCGGATGCGGCGGTCCAGTGAGGTCGCGGCTGGCGTAGGGGGCTTGGCGGCCGGATCCCTCATGCCGGCCCCCCTGTTGCGTCAGCCACCCCACCGGCCTCTTCGGGAATCCCGAAGAACTGGCTCTGGTCCGGCACGATCTCCTCGTGCACTTCTTTCACCAGGCTGCGGCCCTTGAGCAGGTGCCGGCCCACCTGCGCGATGAACTGCTCGAAGCGCGCCCGGCCCTGCGCCCGGGCCGCCTCCTGATGCGACTCGGGCACCGGTGTGCTCACGGTGAGGAAGTAGCGCACGTACAGCGCCACGGTCTCGATCAGGATGTTCTGGTCGCGCTCCAGCTTCGCGAACTGGTTGGAGAGGCGGTCCAGGCGCTTCGCGATCGTGGCCTCGCGTCGGTCCGCGCTGTCCGGCGACAGGAAGGATGCCAGCGCCGCCGCGATGATGGACGACTTCGAAAGGCCTTTCATCGCGGCCAGCTCGTCGAGCCGGCGCGCATGGTCGGGCTCCAGGAAGATGTTCAGTCGCGTCCGGCTCACAGCACGATCCCGTCGTCGGGATCAAGGGCGGCCAGACGCGCGTTGCGCAGCGACCGGCGCTGTGCACCTGCCGCGGGCGCAAGCGCCGCGTCATCGTCCAGCAACGCCAGGTCGCCCTCGTCGAATTCGGGTGCGGCGCCGGGCCGCGGCTGCTCCTCCAATTCCGGCTTGAGCTGCAGCCCACCGGAATCGACGGCACCAGTCCCCGTCAAGCCGGCGGGAACGACCGGTACGGTCTCGGGCGCAACAGTCAGACCGTCCCAATCCACCCGCCGCGGCGGCGGCGTGTCCGCGTAGCGGTCCAGCGCCAGTACGGGCGGCGGCAGGACGCGCAGCTTGAAGTTCGCATCCTGGTAGTAGCGCAACTTGCGCGCCTGGATCGGTGGATGTCCCGAGACCATCACGACCTCGTCATCCGGTGGCAGCTGCATCACTTCGCCAGGCGTGAGCAGCGGGCGCGCCGTTTCCTGGCGCGACACCATCAGGTGCCCGAGCCATGGCGCCAAGCGGTGCCCGGCGTAGTTGCGCTGCGCGCGCAGCTCGGTGGCGGTGCCCAGGGCATCGGAGATTCGTTTGGCGGTGCGCTCGTCGTTAGTGGCGAAGGCAACCCGCACATGGCAGTTGTCCAGAACGGAGTGATTGGGGCCGTAGGCCTTGTCGATCTGGTTCAGGGACTGGGCGATCAGGAAGGCGCGCAGGCCGTAGCCGGCCATGAAGGCCAGGGCCGACTCGAAGAAGTCCAGGCGGCCGAGTGCGGGGAATTCATCCAGCATCAGCAGCAGCTGGTGCCGGCGCGCGATCCCGTCCGAGCCATCGAGCGACTCCGTGAGACGCCGGCCGATCTGATTGAGCAAGAGACGGATCAACGGCTTGGTGCGGCTGATATCCGAGGGCGGCACGACCAGGTAGAGCGAGACCGGGTTGTCGCAATCGATCAGGTCGGCGATCCGCCAGTCGCAGCGCGACGTCACCGCTGCCACCGTCGGGTCCCGGTACAGGCCCAGGAAGCTCATGGCGGTGGACAGCACGCCGGAGCGCTCGTTGTCGCTCTTGTTCAGAACTTCGCGTGCGGCCGAGGCGACCACCGGGTGCGGGCGGTCGCCCAGGTGGGCATACGTCATCATGCGGTGCAGCGTCAGCTCGAAGGGCCGCGCCGGATCGGACAGGAAGTTGGCGACGCCGCGCAGAGTCTTGTCCGCGTCGGCGTAGAGCACGTGCAGGATGGCGCCGACCAGCAGCGCATGGGAGGTCTTCTCCCAGTGATTGCGGCGCTCCAGCGCCCCCTCGGGATCGACCAGGATGTCGGCGATGTTCTGCACGTCGCGCACCTCGTGGTCGCCGCGGCGCACTTCCAGCAATGGGTTGTACGCGGCCGAACGCGCATCCGTCGGGTTGAACAACAGGCAATGCGAGAAGCGCGAGCGCCAGCCGGCCGTGAGCTGCCAGTTCTCGCCTTTGATGTCGTGGATCACGGCGGAGCCGGGCCAGGACAGCAGCGTGGGCACGACCAGGCCGACACCCTTGCCCGAGCGGGTGGGCGCGAAAGTCATCACGTGCTCGGGGCCGTCGTGGCGCAGGTACTGGCTGGCGCTGCCAATGCGCACGCGGCCGAGGAACACGCCGGCCTGGTGCGTCAGGCCTGCGGCGATGATTTCATGTTCGGAGGCCCACCGCGCGGAACCGTAAGTGGTGACCAGCTTGGATTGGCGGGCCCGCCAGACGGACATCGCGATGGCGACGGCAGCGGCGGCGAGACCGCTGCAGGCCGCGATCACTCCGCCGGCCAGAAAGACAGCAGGCGCATAGGCATCGAAGAAGTACCACCACTCGAACAGGCGCCAAGGGTGATAGATTGGTGTCTCGAACAGCTCGAACCATGCGGCGCCCAGGCGGTCCTGGTAGCCCAATTGAGCAGCCGTCCATTGAGTGGCGCTCCAGATACCGAGGGTCGCGACGCCGCAGACCGTGACGACCTGTCCGACAAGAATTCCGGTCGCACCGGTGACGCTTCTGACGCTGGCATCCTGCACTTCTCTTCCCCTGATTTCTTTTTTTGAACGCATCGCCATTGAGACGCGCGGGGCGAAGAATCTCTGTTGCCGGAAGGCTGGTCAAAGACCGCAAATGCGAGGGTTGAAGACGTGCCCTGTCTCAATGCGCAACCGGTAACAGAGCAGCGAAATTGGGGGTATGTCGGCGCGAAGAGGCGTAAGACTGGTGTAGGGTTGGTCGTTACGAATGCCACATTTGTTTACAAACACCTGGGCAATTCATCACCAAGAAAAAGTGATTCTTTTAGGCAATCGACGCTCCGCGCTGCCTGCCGAATTCCCACGAAGCGCCACTGCCCCGCACGGTGGCGGTCATGGTTTGCCCGAGCCGCGGCTCGATCACGGGCCGCCAGGGGACGAGGCTAAAGCCCATGCCGTCGTCGAGCATGGCGAAGGTGCCGCTGGCCAGCAGCACCGTGCGGCGATAGACGCCGGTTACGCGCTCGCCATCCGCGAGTGGCCGATGCGCAAGGCCGGTTTCTTTCTGGAGTGCCTGCCCCGCAATCTCGACATCCCGATTGCGCAGAGTCGCCAGAAGATCCCGGGCAAGCACCACGCGCTGGCCTTGCCGATCCGCCAGCCTTTGGGATACCAGGAAATCCACTCTTTCCCTGAGCGCACTCTTCACCTCGGCACCAAAGCCGCGGTTGGCGACGGCTCTCTCTCCGTCCAGTAACTGCTGATCCAGCCAGGTCGCGCCGATGACGCGAGCCTGGCGCTCGATGGGTAGATGGGACCGCAGTTCCGCGACGAAGCCGCCGCCGCGTTCGCTGTCGTACTGGCGCCCCCGCGCCGCGAAGTCGGCAGGAACGCGCCACAAGCCGTCCGCCACCCGTTCGACGATTCCCGCCCGGCGCAAGGCTTCGAGCCGGCGCACGTGGAATTCCACGTCTCTGGCCGGATCACGAGCGGGCGAAGCAGCCTGAACCCGCGCCAGGTGAATGTCGGTCCGGTACAGCCCGTCCTGGGCCAGACTCGCGATGGTCTGATCCGTTTTCCGAACGTCGCTATTGCCGCGAACCTGGACGATGGCACCCGTCGGAAAGCTCTCCAACTCCGCACCGCCTGGCAGACGCAGGTAATGCGCGCGGCCGTCGATTCCGTCCACCACCAGGTAGCCGCGCTCATGAAGTTCGTCCACCAGCCCCTTGCCGGCAATGCGTCCCACGACTACACCAGCATCTGCTATCGCGTCGGGTATGGCCAGTTCCCGGGTTTGGCCGCCCAGCGCACGCTGCATGGCCCGAACGATGTCGCCACGCTCGCCCATGGATCTCAGGGTGCTCTCGTGAACCGAGCTCAGCGTCCAGCGATCTGGTGCGACCTGCCGGGCCAGCCCCATGGACTGCAGGCGTTGCAGCCGTCCGACGAGCAGCGTTCTGCGCTGCCGTGTGGCCGCGTCCTGCGAATTCCGATCGAGTTTGACGCTTCCGTTGTCGAGCCGGGACTGAAGCTGGCGATCAAGGTTGGTCCAGCGCTCCTGATCGACCTCGCGGGCGAGGCCCTGCCGAACCTCTTGTTCCGTGCGAGGCCCAAGCCATTCGGTAGCGAGCTCGCAGGCCCGCTGCCTCATGCCATGGGCGATGTAGTCACGGGCGATGACCAGGTCTTTGCCGGTCTGGTCTTTGCCACGCAGCACAACGTGGGTGTGCGGGTTATTGGTGTCCCAGTGATCCACCGCCACCCAGTCAAGGCGGGTGCCGAGGTCGGTTTCCATCCGCGACATCAGTTCACGGGCGAAGGGCCGCAATTGCTCCATCAGGTCCGCGTCGTCGGGCGACACGATGAAGCGGAACTGATGCCGGTCACCGAGGCCCCGCTCCTCGAAGGCGGAGAGATCGGCCTTGTCGGTGGCAGGACCGTAGGCTTGGCCGCGTTCTCCGTCGCGGCTCACCCCGTCGCGTTCGATGTAGCGCAGGTGCGTGCGCGTCGAACGTGCGCCCGCCTTTTTGAGCAGGACGAGGCGAGTCTTGATGATCACCCGTCGCGAACGAGCGCCCAGTGAGCGGCCTGCCATTCCGGCGGCGACCTGGCCGCGCCCGAGTCGTGCGCCGGTGCGGGCGGTGCGCGCGAGCGCCGGCTTCAGGATTTTCCCGCCAGCCTTGCTGAGTTCCGTCAGGACGCGCGTGAGGAAGCGCTGGTCCCGGCTCCGCGGCGCCGTCGGTTTGACCTTGAACTCCCTTTCGTCGCGCCCGCTCATGCAGCTGACTCCATCGCATCAGGACGTACCGGGGCGAACACGGCACGCGGCTCACCAACCGTAGGCGCGGAAACCAGGTTCGGCGCAGCACGCAATATGCGGCGGTGAGTGCCGCGCCCACCCTTGTGCAGACGGGACTCGCAAGGCCTCGCAGTGCCGTCCCCTTCTATCTTGCCCTCCGTCTTTCCCGCTCCGAACGACGACTGGCGGCAATACTCGGGCGGTGATGATCTGCACGAGGGCCGCGCAAGCGCGGGCGCCGGCAGCGCAGCGCCAGTGCAACGCGCGCAGCAGGGCCAGTGCAGCGTCATGACGCCCTCCATGTCCAAAGTGGCACCGCTTGGCCGCGCACCGACGATGCCGGCACCGGTCCGAAGTACCGGCTGTCGAAGGACGCCGGATTGGTAGCGCTGAGCAGGAAGAGTTCACCACCAGCAAGGCTTCGGCAATGCCGCCACGTCGGTAGCGGGCGGCCTTGTCGGTCGCTGCGCAGGATGCGGCCATTCGGCGTGCCGTCGATCATCAATGCTTCACCGCGGGCGCAGACATGCTGGCCCGCGACGGCGCTAACGCGCTTCAGAATGGGCAAGCCGGCCGGCAGGTAGTCGCGCTGCGCAGCGAGCGCGGCAGCACCCCTTGGCAAGGTTGCCAGGACGTAGTCGCCGACCTTGGGTGACGTGACGGATTGAATGCGGTACCAGCCCAGTGGCGCGCTGCTGCTGGCGTTGTAGACGACGCGCACGCTCGGCCGATAGGCCGTAGGTGCAACTGCAGCGGTTACGCCGATCAGCGTGCACAAAATGGTGATGATCTTGTTCAACGAAGTACCTCACCAGCCAGATGTGCCGCGTGCCGTTCGAGCGTGTAGTCGGGCAGCGGCCCGCGCGCCGAGAGGCGTCCGTGCAGCAGCTGCCAGTACGCCGGCGAGACAGCGGTCGGGGCAATGCCGCTGGCCTCGATGCCGTCGACTAACTGCAGCACTTGCCGCACCTTCAGTTCGCCCGAAACGTGCAACAGACGCTGCGCTCCCGGCAGCACGCCGGCCATGCGCTGCAGCGGCTGGCCCGGCCGGCCAGCCTGCAGCACCGAGAGGTTCCAGACGGTCGTGCCGTAGTCGTTGGCCAGCCAACAGACGCGGCAGAAGACGGCGTCGGGCAGAAAATGCGCCGAGCTTCGCCAGCGATCAAGCACGATCTCGTATGTGGGCTTGCCGAAGCGGAGGCGGTTGTTAACGCGATCGGGCACGAACGCCAGCACAACACGCGTGAGGCCCCCAATCGGCGTGCTCACGGCCCATCTCCCGTGCTCGTGAACTCGCGTTCGAGCAGCTCGCGAAGCATTTCAGCGACGGTCACGCCGCGTTCGAAGGCGAGGACTTTGATTCGCCCCCGCAGCGCCGGCGTGACGTCGATAGTCAGGCGCGCCGTGTACACAGATGCGTTGCTGGGGACGCCGGACTCGAGTTGCTTGATCCAGGCCTGCGCCGCGGGATCGGCGGCGGGTCGGCGGCCGATGGGCGCACGTTGCGGACGCCGGCCGGTCATGGCACCAGCTTCGTGATTTCAGCGGCGAGGTCGGCGATCTCGCGTGCGGCGATGCTGTCCGCATCGAGTTCGCGCGCCAGCCTGCCGGCCGCCACGCTGTCGGCGAAGACGATGCGCTGGCGCACTTCAGCCGCCAGCGCCGGCAACGCCTGGTCAGCCAACGCCTGGCGTGCCTCACGGCCGATGATCGTGCGCGCGACCCGCCGGTTGACGACAAAGGCGGCGCGCAGAGAGGGCTTGAATACCCGTGCTTCGGAAATCAGCGACACCATCTCGGCGCTGGCCCAGACGTCATAGGGGCTGGGCTGCGCGGGCACCAGCACCAGATCGGCCGCGAGCAACGCAGAGCGCGCGAGGGCGGCGATGCGCGGTGGACCATCGATGATGACGTGATCGACGGTCTTGGCGAGTTCTGGTGCTTCCTGATGCAGCGTTTCCCGCGCGAGCCCAATCACCCCGAATACTCTTGGTAAGCGGTTTTGGGTTCGGCGTTGGGCCCAGTCCAATGCCGAACCCTGGGGGTCTGCATCGATGACGGCGACTCTGCTGCCCGAGAGGGCGAGTTCGCCTGCAATGTGCGTGGCTAGCGTCGTCTTGCCGACGCCTCCCTTTTGATTGAGCAGCGCGATGATCATCGTGTTTTCGCGGCGCGCGTGGAACTTGTCCACAGCGGTCGCGCCTCTCTTTGAATCGTTATGAACTCAGAGTTAGAAGAGTTAGCAAGCTCCGAAACCGTTAACTGGCGTTGGTTCGCGGACCGTTGGTGCGCCTGATGGCACGAGGCGTTTGCGCCTGATAGCACGCGGCTGGGTGCGCCTGATGGCACGAGAAGATTCACTGCTTGTCCCCTGCGCTTCCACCGGCTGCCAACAGTGCCGTGTCAGGCACGCCGCGCGACAGGGGATGGAAATGCAACGTGTCGCTGCGCCCGGTAGCACGGGTGACCGCGAGGCGATAGCCTGGCAGGGTCTGGCGCGTCGCGATGCGCCGAATGTCCAGCGCGAAGTCGGAGAAGCGCGCCATGCTGCCGGACTTGGCGTACAGATGACGGAAGTCAAACTGCCAGCCGGCGCGTTGGCGCCCCCCGTGCTTTCGCACCAGCCGATACAGCCAACGTTCGATGCCGCCGGTGAGCTCGAAGTAGGCGGGATCGATCGTCAGCACCAGCGCCTCCTCGATCACGCCGGCGTAGAACCAGTCCGGCAGGATCAGCTCGATCCCCTGCGGCCGGCCCGCCCGGTCGGCGCGCTCCTTCCACTCGTTGATCCACGAGAACCGATGCATGCGCCGGCCGGGAGCCTGGCGGATCGTGGTTGCGATGCTGGTCGACTGGAGCCGGTCCAGAGCGGCCTTCAGCCGCAGGTAGTCGCGCACGGAAGTGCCGCGGCCGATGAACGTGAGGATTTCGTAAGGCGTAGCCTGCATCAGCCGCGAGGTGCGGATGCCGGCATCGCGCGCCTCGACGATCTGGCTGGCGGCCCAGATCAGCACGTCGGCATCCCAGATCGTCGCCAAACCGTGTTCCACGGTTCCTTCGACTCGAACCATGACGCCGCCGGCCTGGAAATCAATCGGCTCGATGCGTCGCGATTTCGCGAGCGAGAAGAATGGCCAGGCCATCAAGTCTTGGGCATCGCGCGGCGCCATTGCGCCCGGCAGCGCCCGAAACAGTTCAAGCTGCTCGCGGACAGGATCCATCACATCGGGTTTGGCCATGGCCGCGGGCTCACCGTCCTGCGGCGCGCAGCGCCAGGTATTCCGGGTCGCAGGTCATCTCGAAGGACCGCGCGTTGGCCCACGCCTGCAGGTCTTCGACCGCATACATCACGCGTCGGCCGAACTTCCGAAAGCGTGGGCCGCCGCCGATCACGCGCTGCTTCTCCAGCGTGCGCGGCGAGAGGCGCAGAAATTCGGCCGCTTCGGCGTTGTTCAGGAATCGGGGCGCCGCGCTGCTGACAGGTTGGGCGGGCTGCGGCGAATCGTCGGTCACGGCGTCGGTCTCCATCGGTGAAGATCGCCGGCAGTCCAAGTGCTGCCGGACGCCGCCACTGTCGGCGCGCTCAGGCGTTGCGGGCAGGGAGATTCGGCGAGATGGCGCTCATCTCCCTTCGGACGATCACTGGTCGACGAGGCTCCGGTAGCCGCCGCTCACTAACGCCCGCGCGCGCCGAATCAGGTGACGAACCTGGGCGCGCAACTCGCTGTCCGGGTTCCAGCTCTTGGCGACAGACTCGTCGCCGAAAACGTGCCTCGCAATCTCGCGTTGCGAAGCGCCAGCTCCGAGGCCATCGAATGCTTGAAGGGCGCGCATGTGCAGAAGTGCCATGCGGTCGGGGCGGCTGGGCGCGGATGCAGATCGATCGGCTCGATCGGGCGCCGATCTCCAGTGCTTACTGAAAGCTCGCCAAGTCTTGTCGGCGTGCGGGCCCGGCCTCAGAACGTATTCGAAAGGCATACCTTCCCGCACATCGTGCCCGATCGCTAGGCGCAACTGCTCGCTTCCCGCAAAGCCCGTCAGGAGAACGTGCTTGCCATCGTGAACTAGCCGCTTTTGGCCGGGGATGGACCAGAGACTGAAGCGTTCCGTGTCATCGGGCTCGTCGGGTTCTGGGGCGGCCTGCAGCCTGACTCGGTGGCTACGCGCCACGCGCCACACGGGACGCGCGACCCGTGCATCCGCGTGCGGGTCTTCGAGCGTCTCGATGTGCCAGCGCGAAGTGGGATCGCCCGTGTCGTTGCCATGCCGCCGAGACCATTCGGCTCGGTACTCAGCGTTGCGCCGCAGGTACTCCCAGGCCAGCGATGGCCCGTCGAGTCGCAAGATGTACAGGTATGCCGCCGGCGACTGCCAGCTCGTTGATTCCGCTTCGATGACCCGTCCCCTGTTCACCAATCCACAGGCGGAGCGGATCGACGAGAGCGAGTCGGCGTTTCCTAGATCGTGTGTCCTCCGTGGAACCTGAAATCAGCAAAGATGCATTTGAGTCTTAACGGAATGGCGGCACCGCCCGTGCCAAATTGCGTTTCGCGATAACCGGCGGAGCGATCATCGCGCCCCCGCGCGGCCTCGGCTCTAAACGGGACGCATTTTTTGAAACCAAGACTCGACGAGTCTGAGTCGTGACTTTGATTCACTGACTAAGCCTACGTGCCGACCCGCGCGCTGCGCGTTCGGCGGCATCAGTCGTTGATCGATCCGTCCGCCGTTGCCTGCGCAGCGTATTCGCTGATGCGCCGTCTGGGTTTGAAATGCAAGTCGCGCTTGACGGGCAGTTTGTTCGGACCGCGAATCGCTTCAAGGTCTGAGAGCTTCACATGGGCCAGTTCGGGAGCACCAATGCCAACGTCGCAGAGGCCATAGGCCGTGTCGCCGTCGGCTGGATCCAGTTCGGTCAACAACCAGACTGCGTGCGCGTCGGGTGTGAACAGCTTGACCACGGGAAAGGGGTCGCCGCGAGCGCCCTTGGCCGCCGCTCTCCCGTTTGAGAGGAGTTGCTCGCGTTGTTCGCCGGTGATGAGGCTCACGACGATCTCCCGTGCGACGCGGATTTCTCATCCCGCGAACAAGCCAAGCCATAAGCACGCATCTCTGCAAACACGGAGACCCGGAGTGGCGCAATCACACCAACAAGCCAAAGCGGCATTGCGGAACCGCTCGCATCCGTGGATGCGCCGACCCGTAACGACGTCAACGCGAGAAATCGCATACGTGCAAAGGTGGAGAGGAGGAAAAGCGGGTTCCCATAGAAGCGGTATTGCACAGAAAAGGGAAAACGGCCATCAGGAAAGCGCTAGAAACTGACAAATGAGTCCTATAGATTGTAGCCCTATGAGATTCATTCAGTTGTCATCGACGTTCACACCTGAACGAACGAATGACACAGAAGAGCTCCTTTGCTGCGGCCTTGAGAACGACTCGGAAAGCCCGCGGCTTGAGCCAGGAAGCCTTCTCGGATGTGTCGAGCCGCACCTATCTGAGCTCGCTCGAACGAGGGCTCAAGAGCCCAACGCTGAACAAGGTGGCGGAGCTCTGCGCGGTCTTGGAAGTTCACCCGCTGACGCTGCTCACGCTGTCCTATGCTACGGACGGCAAAGCCATCGAGAAGCTGTTCACTCGCTTGCGAGAGGAGTTGGATGCGGTGTTGATGTCGAAGGACGCTTCAAAGTCTTGAAGCGCCAGCGCAGAAGCGCTGGCGCATTGGCGGTTACGCCATGATTCTTCCCGCCAGCCGGGCCTCGCGTGCGTAGACGCTGATCGGCTTGTCGCCCAGGAAGTGGAGGTCACGCTCCACAGGCAGTCCCAGAGGCCCGCGCACCGTGGCGAGTTCCGCCAGACTCACAAAGCCCAGCTCAGGAAAGCCCAGACCGAGGTCGCACAGGCCGAACGCCCGCTCCGCATCGTCAGGATCGATCTCCGTGAGCAACCAGGTCGCACCGGCATCAGGGGTGAACAGCTTCACCACGGGCGGGGGATCGAAGCGCTCGTTTTCGACGGACAGACGGCCGTTGGCCAGCATCTGCGCGCGCAGCGCGTCGGGGATGAGATTCATGATTGCAACTCCTTGAATGGACGCTCCCGATCGGAGCGCTGCGATCGGCGCGCGCGCGCATAGCGCGGCAGTCATACCCCCAACTCGGTCCGGTGCGGGCCGGGGGTTGACGGCAGTGCGGCGTGCGCCAAGCTGCGCTGCTTGTCCGATGGGAATGCGGCCATGCATGGAGGCCGAACGTCGTGGACCCCGACGATCTGCGGAGGCCCGATCCTCGAAATCGGCGAGAAGCAATGAAGCGCGCCAGCCGATCAGGCGCAGCCTTGTTCGGCGGACTTCCAGGGGCGCCAAGTGCGCGCGGCGGGGATTGGCTTCAGCCAGTCCCCTGGAGGCAAGCGAAGCGCGCAGCCCTCAGTGATGGAAGCCTTTGGGCCAACGGCTCGATGCGCAGCACGACGATGAATCGACGCAAAGTGAAACTGCGACGGCTGCCAGACTCCCTCCGATCCCGGCTAGCTGATGCGTCAAACGCAGGTGCCAACCGCCCTGTCACCGACCGCCAGGAGCGCTGCCGGCGATCCGGCCGTTGACCGATCCATATCGGCGGCAGAGGCGGCGCGGAAGTGATCCGGCCTGCCGCCGTTCTCTAGAACCGCGACGATGTCGCGCCCTTTTGCCACAGTTTCCGCCCACTCGGCCGCCGGATCCGAATCCGCGACCACGGCGCCGCCGAGTTGCAACATCACTCTTCCGTCAGCAATAACTGCCGTGCGGATCACGACCGACAAGTCCATGTTGCCGCGGCAGTCCAGATAGCCGATCGAGCCGGCGTACCAACCGCGGTGAAGCGGCTCGATTGTCTCAATGATTTCCATCGCCTTCACCTTCGGAGCTCCAGTCATCGAACCCGGCGGCCAGCAGGCCCGCAGCAATTCATCGATGCCGCAGCCCGGACGCAACTGCGCCTGCACCGTAGAAACCATCTGCCAGACGCTGGCGTAGGGCTCGAGTGCGAACAGTTCGGGGACGCGCACGCTTCCGATCGCGGCCACGCGACCAAGATCGTTGCGCATCAGATCGACGATCATCACGTTCTCGGCACGGTCCTTCGCGCTCGAAGCCAGCCATTGGCGCTGCGCCTCATCCCCGGCGACATCTTTGCCGCGCGCCACCGTGCCTTTGATCGGGCGCGCCTCCACGCAGTCGCCGCGTCGGCGCAGGAATCGCTCTGGGGAGCAGCTGGCAACTGCGAAACCCGGTCCTTCCAGATAAGCGGCGAACGGCGCCGGGTGAACCGCCACAAGGTCTTCGTAAAGGGCCCAGGCGTCGCCCTCGAAAGCAGCATCTTCGAGGCGTGACAGATTGACTTGCAGCACATCGCCACGTGCGATGGCTTCGCTGATGTTTCGGACGCCCGCCTCGAACTCGGGCCGTGGGGTGTGCTGGCGAAGAGATCCGACGCGCCAACAACCCCGCCCAGGCAAAGCGCCCCGAGCGCGCGCGAGCGTGAATGCCCAGGTCGCCTCACGACTATCGCCGTGAAACCGAAATGGCGGCTCGGGACGCCTTCGCGTGGTCGCGTGCCACCACCGGCCAGTGGGATGATGAAACCCGAGCACTTGATCCACTTCCATCCACCACTGTCGGGGCAGCTTGGGGTCGTTTCGCGCGGTGGACAAACCGTGTGCGTCCGGGCGCGCGAGCTCATACCCCAGCACCCCCACCCAGCCGCCGATGAAGTCCATGCCGTCCGGGCATTCACCGACAATGTTGATGCTCCGAGCGCGGCCGGCAGCGACTTCGGCGAGCGCTTCGAAAGGATCGGCCCATGTTGCAGTCTCGGCGCCGCCCACTTCGAGACGGGTGGCCGCCTCGTCTGTGTACAGTGTGGCCAGCGATGGTCCGGCAATGTAGGACCACTGAGCTTGCCGCGGCATGGGAAGCGCACTTTCCAGAAGTGCGAACCGACCCGCGCCGCGCAGTCGCGACATGGTGTCGCGGGGCCCGTCGGGAAGGTCCACGGGGCGAATCGTCACTTCCGTCTCAAAAATGTCTTCACTCATTGATCAGTCACTCCAACGCCGACGATTCCACGATGCTTCCGCATCCCCCGCCCTGGCGGCACATGCCAAGAGCATGTTGCAGCTGCTGCTGGCCCAGGACGGGTCGACCACACGATTGTGCGAAGCGATCGCAGCGGGCCCTGTGACCTTGCACATGATCGAACAGCAGATCGTGGGTACCGTGCCTGCCGAAGTTCGCGCCGTGCTTCCCGGCGCGAGATTCCTCGAGCGCATTACCTGCCTGGCGGCACACGGCGAGGTGTTGATGGACAACCTGTCCTACATTGCCCTGGACGGCCTGGCCCCGGACGTTCGGCGCGATCTGGAGGACGGCGTCATGCCGATCGGCCACCTGTTGTCGCGTATGTGGGTGCGCCGCTCGATCCTCGATGCGAAGCCGTCGCTGTATGCGAAGCTATGGGGCGCCGTGGGGCTGCCCGACCTGGACGCCTCTCGCACCTACTGCATATCAACACCCGAAGGCCCGCGCATGGTGATCTCAGAAACCTTTCGCCGGGGAATGCTGATGACGCCCGGCCCTGGCGAGCCCACACGCGATTCTTGACCGCCTTGGTATTCATACCTCCATGTTGTCGATGAGCCTTGTGTTGCCCAGCCTGGCCGCACCCAACACGACCAGCAGTTCATCGCCGGTGGGCGGCAGAAGATCGGCTCGGCGCCGCACGACCATGTAGTCGGGCTTCCAGCCGCGCCGCGCCAGCGACGTCTCGGCGTCGGATTCGATCGCCGCGTGATGGCTCTGGCCCGACTTCAGTGCCACGGCCATCCGTTTGAGCGTCAGCGACAACTGCACCGCCTCCTCGCGTTCGGACGGCGACAGGTACCCGTTGCGCGACGACAGCGCGAGCCCGTCCCCGGCGCGCCGGGTTTCGCCCGCCACAATCTCGATCGGCAGCGCGAACTGCCGCACCATACGCCGGATGATCATCAGCTGCTGGTAGTCCTTCTTGCCGAACACTGCCACGCGCGGTTGCACGCAGGAGAACAACTTCATCACCACTGTGCTGACCCCCACGAAGAAGCCGGGCCGGAAATGTCCTTCCAGGATATCGGCCAGTTCCGCCGGCGGATGGACTTTGTACGTCTGCGGCTCGGGGTAGAGCTCCATCTCGTCGGGGGCGAATAGCACATCGCAACCGGCTTCTTCGAGCGCCGCGCAGTCGGATCCCCAGGTGCGCGGGTAGGTATCGAAGTCCTCGTGCGGCAGGAACTGCAGGCGGTTCACGAAGATGCTGGCGACCGTGAGGTCGCCCAGCGCCCTGGCTTGCCGCACCAGCCCCAGATGGCCTTCATGCAGATTCCCCATGGTGGGCACGAACGCGGGTTTTCGACAGGTGTCCAACATGTGACGCAATTCGGCGATGGTGCGGGCGATATGCATGGTGTCGATCTTCAGTAGGTATGCAGTTCGGCGTCGGGAAAGCTCTGGTCCTTCACCGCCGTCACATAGCGGCGCACCGCGTCGTCCACGCTGCCGGCTCCATGCATGAAGTTGCGCACGAAGCGCGGCAGTTTGCCGGCCGTGAGGTTCAGCATGTCGTGCAGCACCATCACCTGGCCGCTGCAATGCACGCCGGCGCCGATGCCGATCACGGGAATCGGCAGTGCGGCGGTGACTTCCTGTGCCAGGCTGGAAGGAACCAGCTCCAGCACCAGCATCGCGGCACCAGCGTCCGAGAGTTCGCTCGCATGCTGCTTGAGGGTGGCGGCGGCTTGTTCATCGCGGCCCTGGACGCGATAGCCCCCGAGCGCGTGGACGGATTGCGGTGTCAGTCCCAAATGGGCGCAGACGGGAACGCCACGTTCGACCAGGAAGCGTACGGTCGGCGCCGTCCAACCGCCGCCTTCGAGTTTGACCATCTGGGCACCGGCCTGCATCAGCGCGGTGGCACTGCGCAGTGCCTGCTCCTTGGATTCCTGGTAGCTGCCGAAGGGCAGGTCGCCGATGATCCAGGCACTGCGGTTGCCGCGCGCCACGCATTCGGTGTGGTAGACCATCTGCCGCAAGGTCACGGGCATGGTGGTAGGCTGGCCTTGAAGAACCATGCCGAGCGAATCTCCCACCAACAGGCAATCGACCCCCGCGTTGTCCAGAAGACGCGCGAAGGCGGCGTCATAGCAAGTCAGCATGGCGATCTTCTCGCCGGCAGCGCGCATCTCACGCAAGCGATGCAAGGTCAGGGGCTTGCGCGAGTCGGTCATGGAGTTCATGCGATGGGCGTGAGCTGGCCTTGCTTCAGACCCAGCCTTGCCAGCAGATCGAGGTCGGCCTGCGTGTCGGGGTTGCCGGTGGTGAGCAGCTTGTCGCCGTAGAAGATGGAATTGGCGCCGGCAAGGAAGCACAGCGCTTGCACCGCATCTCCCATCTGCTGACGGCCGGCGGACAGGCGCACGCGCGCCCTGGGCATCGTGATGCGCGCCACCGCGATCGTGCGAACGAATTCGAACGGATCGAGTGGCGCCTGGTCGGCTAGCGGCGTGCCTTGCACGCGCACGAGGTGGTTGATCGGGACCGACTCCGGGTACGGATCGAGGTTGGCGAGCTGCGCGACGAGGCCGGCGCGCTGCACGCGCGACTCGCCCATGCCGACGATTCCGCCGCAGCAGACCTTCACGCCCGCCTCTCGCACCCGCCCGAGCGTGTCGAGCCGGTCCTGATAGTCGCGCGTGGTGACGATGTCGCCGTAGAAGTCGGGCGCGCTGTCCAGGTTGTGGTTGTAATAGTCCAGGCCGGCACCGCGCAGCGTCTGCGCATGGCCGTCTTCGAGCATGCCGAGCGTTGCGCAGGTTTCCAGGCCGAGTGACTTCACTGTCGCCACCAGCTCGGCGACTTTCTCAACGTCGCGGTCCTTCGGGGCGCGCCACGCCGCGCCCATGCAAAAGCGCGTTGCGCCGGCATCCTTCGCGCGTTGCGCGGCCGCCAGCACTGCGGCAGGTTCCATCAATTTGGAAGCTTCGACGCCGGTGTCGTAGCGGGCCGCTTGGGGGCAGTAGCTGCAGTCCTCCGGGCAGCCGCCGGTCTTGATCGACAACAAGGTGGCAAACTCGATGAGAGTGGGATCGAAGCGTTCACGGTGCACGGATTGCGCACGATGCAGAAGATCCGGAAACGGCAACTCAAATAAGGCTTGCACCTCGTGCACCGTCCAACGGTTGGCTGCGGCGGGCCGGGAGGCGGCGGGTAAGGGCCGATGAAGGGTCACTGCTTGCTCGACGAGGCTGTTCAAAGGTGTCTCCAAGTAAAGGACGGCTGGCACTCAGGCCAGCGCGAGGTTTGAACGTGGGCCGCTGAGCGGTGCACCGGCAGCCAGCTCGGACAGCGCCAGGATCAAGTGATCCACATTGGCGTGGCTGTGGGCCGCAGACAGCGCAATGCGCAGGCGTGCCGTGCCCTCGGGCACCGTGGGCGGGCGGATCGCGGGTACCCAGAGGCCCCGTTCGCGCAGTCCTTCCATCACGGCCAATGCCTCGTGGTTGGAGCCGATGACCAGCGCCTGGATTGCAGTGCTCGACCGGACCAGCTTCCAGCTTGTGCTGCGCAGTACAACCCCCAACCCGCCGCGCAGCTGCGCGATCAGGCGATCCAGGTGCTCGCGGCGCCATTGCTCGGCCTCGATCAGGCGCACGCTCGCGCGCAGCGCGCTCGCCAGCATAGGCGGCGCGGCGGTAGCAAAGATGTAGCTGCGGGTTTTCTGGAGCAGCCATTCGATCAGAACATCGCTGCCAGCCACAAACGCACCGGCCACACCGGCCGCCTTGCCGAGCGTCGCCATGTAAAGAACCCGATGCGACGCTCGCCTGCCGGTCAGTCCCACATGCGCGAGGCTTCCGCGGCCCTGCGGGCCCCGCACGCCAAAGCCGTGTGCGTCATCCAGCAGCAGCAGTGCGTCATGACGTTCGCACAGTGCCAGCAGGCGCGGGATGTCGGCGACGTCACCGTCCATACTGAACACCGCATCGCTGATCACCAGTTTGCGCGGCGCAGTGCTGCCAGCCAGCGCAGACTCCAGCGCACCCAGGTCGGCGTGCGCGTAGCGGTGAATCTTTGCACGGGACAGCCGGGCGCCATCAATCAGACAGGCATGGTTGAGCGAGTCCGAGAACAGCGCGTCGCCTTCGCCGACCAGGGCGGGGATGATGCCGATGTTGGTCGCATAGCCCGCGTAGAAGTACAGGGCGCGCGGCAGCTGGGTGAAATCGGCCAGTTCCTGCTCAAGCGCCTCGTTGGCAGCGCTGTGACCGCTGACCAGGGGCGAGGCGCCGGCACCCACGCCGAGCTCCCTCGCTCCGGCACAGGCCGCTTCGATCAGGTCCGGGTGACTGGCCAGACCCAGGTAGTCGTTGCTGCAAAACGCGAGCATCGATTCGCCATCGACGAACAGACGGGCGCCGGTTTCGGGAACGACCACCCGTCGGCGCCGACGCAAGAGACTATGGTCGAGCTCGGCGATGCGGCCGGGAAATTCATCAATCCAGGAAGAATTCATGTCCATGCGTTAGGAAGTTTGAAGAACGCACCCCGTACCTCAGGCGGGCTCTGGTGCGGAATGTCAGCCAGCAAGGGCGCAGCGAGCCGCCGTTCCAGCCAGGCGACGTTGGCATCCTGGGCATCCATCGCGGGGTCGATGCGATTGGCGACCCAGCCCGCCAGCGCGAGGCCGCGCGCGCGGATCGCTTCGGCGGTGAGCACCGCATGGTTGAGGCAACCCAGCCGCAGACCGACTACCAGCAGCACGGGCAGTGCCAGCGCCTGCGCGAGATCGGCGCCAGTTTCGGTTTCTGACAAGGGCACATGAAAGCCGCCCGCGCCCTCCACCACGACGGCGTCGGCTCGGCGCGCGAGTTCACGGTAGCACCGCACGATGTGGCCGATTTCGATCCGCACGCCGGCACGCTCCGCTGCAATATGCGGCGACAGCGGGTCGGGCAGCAAGACGGGGTTGTCCAACTCGGGGGGCACTTCGATCGTGGACGCCGCGCGCAGTGCTACCGCGTCTTCGCTGATGCACCGCTCGCCCATGCGAACGACGCCGGCGGCGACCGGCTTCATGCCCACGACGCGTCGATGATGAAGCGCCAGTGCATTCAACAAGGACGCCGCGACGTGGGTCTTGCCAACACCGGTGTCGGTGCCCGTGATGAAGCAGCCGATCATGCCGCGGTCCGCTCTTCGGCCAGCGTGGCCTCGAGAGCCGCCAAGGCTCCCTGCGCGAGCCATTGAACGGCCTTGGCGTCCAGCACATACGGAGGCATCGCGTAGAGCGTGCGGCCGATGGGGCGCAGCAGTACGCCATGGGCCATCGCATGGCGGTGGTAGCGCCGCGCAAAATCGGGCAGCGCCGTCTCCACATCCCAGGCCCAGATCATCCCGAGATGGCGCGCATCGCGTACGCGGGGATGCGCCGAAAGCGGCGCAAGTGCCTTGTCCAGGTCGCGCGCCAGTCGAACGTTGGCAGTCAACACGTCCAGCCGCTCGAAGATCTCCAGCGTGGCCAAGGCGGCGCGGCAAGCCAGCGGATTACCGGTATAGGAATGCGAGTGCAGGAACCCGCGAGCCACTTCATCGTCGTAAAAGGCTTCATACACATCGTCTGTGGTGAGCACCGTCGACAACGGCAAGGTGCCTCCCGTCAGTCCCTTGGACAGGCAGATGAAGTCGGGACGGATGCCGGCTTGCTGGTGCGCGAACATCGTGCCGGTGCGCCCGAACCCTGTGGCGATCTCGTCGACGATCAGGTGCACCTCGTGGCGGTCGCATAGCTGACGCGCGACACGCAGGTATTCGGCGTCGTACATCGCCATGCCGGCCGCGCATTGCACGAGCGGCTCGACGATCAGCGCGGCAGTGTCCTGCGCGTATGTGATGAGCCAAGCTTCCAACGAAGCAACACAGCGCCGCGCCACATCGATGGAAGTCTCTGCGGCCTTGGCACCGCGCGCATCCGGACTGCTGACCGTGGCCGCCAGCCGCACCAGCGGCGCATACGCTTCGCGAAAGAGCGGCACATCGGTCACCGCCAGAGCGCCCACGGTTTCTCCGTGGTACCCGCCCGCCAATCCGACGAAACGGCACTTCGTGGGCCGCCCGCGGTTGCGCCAGTAATGTGCGCTCATCTTCAGCGCGATCTCGGTGGCGCTGGCGCCGTCGCTGCCGTAGAACGCATGGCCCAGCCCGGTGAGCGCAGCCAGGCGTTCGGACAGCTCCACCACGGGGGCATGCGTGAAGCCGGCCAGCATCACGTGATCCAAATGCTCCAGCTGATCAGTGAGCGCCGCCTTGATGTGCGGATGGCCGTGGCCGAAGAGGTTCACCCACCACGAACTGATGCCGTCCAGGTAACGCTTGCCATCGACATCATGCAGCCACGGCCCCGATGCACGCGCGATGGCAATCGGCAGCTGCGCTTCGTGCAGCTTCATTTGCGTGCAGGGATGCCAGACAGTGCGCACGCTGCGCGCGGCCAGGGACTCGCTCATGTCAAAGTTGCTGGGTCGGTACGTGCTGGCGTTCACCGATCTGGCGATTCGCCTCGTCGACGAATACCAGCTGCGGCTTGTGCGCGGGCACCTGGTCCTCGGCAACCTGGGCAAAGGCGGCGATGATGATCAGGTCCCCCACTGCGGCGCGACGCGCAGCAGAACCATTGATGGAAATCATGCCGCTGCCACGCTGGCCCTTGATCGCGTAGGTGGTAAAGCGCTCACCGTTGTTGATGTTCCAGATGTGAACCTGTTCGTTCTCGGCGATGTTGGCGGCCTCGAGCAGGTTCTCGTCGATGGCGCACGAGCCTTCGTAATGCAGTTCACAATGCGTGACCGCGACGCGATGGATTTTAGATCTAAGCAGCGTTCGAAACATGCGCCGGTACCTTCTCTCAACGAAGCACGATTGTGGCAGCGGAAACGTGCGGTACTTCATCGTTTCGAAAGAGTCGCGTGCGGTTCGTTCGTGCTCGACCCGGATGATTCGCCGCGCTGATCGTATTCAGACCTCCCGGGTCATTGCTGGGACCTGCATGATCTCAGTAGTCACAGAATCGGCGCGCCACCTTCCTGTGATCGTGACACCGGACCGGTTGACGCATCACCATCGGCCGGGTGTGGGTCTACTCGGCCTTGTGATAAGAAGCTGCTAAACACGCACTGATTAGCCGTCACGCGCGAGTCAAAATGATCGCAGTCCCTACCGCAAAGGCGCCAAAACGCCCCGCCGCAAGGGCGGGGCGCCGAGAACGACGCTCAGTCGTTCTTGCTGCGCGACCAGATCAGGTTGTGCGCGCCGTCCTCACCTTCGACCAGGCGGGCATAGATGGTGGCCGGGAACGAGGGGTCATCCAGAGTCACCGACAGGTAGGGCCGCTCCGCCTTGCTGACCTTCTTCCAGGCCGCGCCGATCTCGTAGGTGCCGCCGGCCTGGATGCGGTAGTCCGGGGCGTTCTCGCTTTCCTTGTCGTTGGGGACGAACTTGACCTTGACGTTGAGCGTCAGGGTGCGAACGGTGCCGGTGAAGCTGTTGCCTTGGGCGGTGAAGGTGCCGATATGAGCCATGATTGAAAAGTCCTTTCGTGTTTGACCAGGTCGCGACCATCGCGGCCTTGGCGTGATCCGTTGAGGCGGGGGTCCGGGCGCGCCGCACCGCGCAAGCGGCCGCAGCGCAGCGGAAGACCGGGAGGAACGAGAAATTTGCCTCGCGAGGAAGGCCGCAGGCCGGGGAAATTTGTCGGTCTGGACGGTTGCGGCGCATAAGCCCGAGGCGAAGCCGTGCCCACGTCAGGATTCACGACAAATACAAGGCCGCTGTGGGTGCGATCTTGCTTCGAAAGGACGCATGGCTCAGGTACCAGCACCATCGCAAAAGCATTCCGGCACCGACCGTGACGCGATCCAGGCCCATCTCGACGCGACAAGGCAGAACGTTCCGCCGCATCGAGGCGGCAAATGGAATCGGTGTGGAATGGAGAGAGCAAGGTGGAGGGCCTGTCGGTGAGCCACCGTCGTCCCGGACGGCATGCCCGCCAGTGTCGGAGGCGGAAAGGCGATCCGACACCCAGCGCAGCAAAGCGTGTCGTACTCCGGCGCCCCGCCCGTGCGGCGGGGCGCGATTTTTAGCGAACGGCCTGCAGCGCGTGGACCTTGGTGGCGATTCGCAAGTCCATCGAAGCGCGTCGTACCACCACCAGCGTGACGGTGGCCTCGCAAACCATCTCGTGGTCGTCGTGAGCTTGCACGCAGAAAGTCGCGCTTCGCTCGCTGAGCGATTGAACCCATCCGCTCAGCTGCAGCGCCGATCCCGGCGGGATCGGCGCCCGATGCTCGATGCGGATGGCGCGGCCCACCACCACTTCAACGAGCGGATCGACCTGCTGCTGCATCTCCCGGATGCAGATGGATTCGAGCACCGCGACCAGGTAGCCGGTCGCCAGGCATTCGATCATCTTCTGCGCGTACTCGCTGCCATGCGGCAACCGCGCAAACAAGGACCGCGCCGTCTGATCGACCGGCACGGTATAGGACTCTTCAAAGAATATTTCGCTGACGCCTTGATGATTCATGAAATCGGGAGTAATGGTTGATGAAGGCACGGCGATCAGCGCAGGTCGCTTCGACCCGGTAATCGGTGCTCTTCGATGCTCGCGTGCAAGGCACGCCGAGCCAACCCGCTGGGGCGTACTCGGGCGTAGCAGCGCTCGCCGCAGAGCGCTCAAGCCAAAACAAAAAACGCGCGCGGCACACCTGCCGCGCGCGTCGCACTCGTTCCGGGAGAAGCCCCGGCACGAGCCGGGAGCTCGTTGTTTACGCCGCAGCGTCTACATGCTCATGCTCGTCGGGCTGCACGTCCACCGCAGATTCGATGGCGATGGCCTCCTGCGACCCTCGAAGCATGTCGGGCAGCCATCCGGTCCCGGCCGCCAGCCGTTCGGCCTCGGCGGCGAGCTCGCCCTTCTTGAGCTTCGCGAGGCGGTTGACCTGTTCCGGCGCGAACGCCTGAACCGCTTCCAATGCGGTGGCCTTGGACACATGCTCGAAGTACCCGGCCGCAGTCGGCGTCCACCACGCGTGCATGTCCAATCCGACCGCCCGCGCGAGCGTGGCGGCGGGCGCGCCGCTCTCCAGCGCGGTCACCGCGTTCACGGTGGTTGCCACGCACACCGCCAGCAGCGACAGCAACTCCTGCTGCGGGAACGCCAGCAGTTCGGCGAACAAAGCGTCCGGGTCGTCGGGCAGGCGCTGCGCCCAGGCATCCCGCACCTCGCGCAGGCCGACAGCGGCAGGTGCCTCCGCCACGTCAGGCGCATGCGCTTCGAGCCCATCCTGCGGCGATGCTTCGATGTTGATCGGCATCTCGCCCAGTCCGTAGGCCTTGCACACGACGCGCAGCGCCAGCCGGTGCACCACCGCCACCAGCGCGACCTGCGGATGGCGCGCTACCTCGGCCTGCAAGGCGGCAGTGCGATGCGCGCTCAGCCGCTTCGCCAGCTTCTCCGAAATCCCGCACTTGCCCGGCTTCCCCGCGCCTTCGCCGGAATTGCTACCCGCCGTCCCGGCCTCTTGCCGCTCCTGCGCCCGCAGCGCCTTGGCCTGATCGTCCCGCAACAGCCCGCGATAGACCACGAAGCCGCCCAGGTGATCCACCGATATCACTGCACCCGCCAGCGCCACGGCCTCGGGCGCATAGAGCACCAGGGATTGCTCGATGACGTCCAACTCGTTGCCGAGACCGTCGATTTCTTCCTGCAGCGCCTGCACCTCCGCATCGGGCAAGTCCATCTCCCCATCATCGAGCCGGTCCAGCAGTTCGCGCTGCTTGGCTTCGAGCTTGGCGATGCGCTTGGCCTCGCTCTTGCTCGGCTCCCGGCGCGTGCGCCGCGCCCGCTGAAAAGTGTGCAAGTCCGCATGCGTGGCGCGCGGCACCACGTCCACCCAGCCCCAGCCCTTATGTTGATTTCGATGTGTCAACGTGGGGGCCGTGCCGCCACTGCCGGTGATCAGTTCCTGATGGGAGTGACGCGCGGCTTGATGTTCCGCCGCAACTCGGCAAGCTCGCGCTCCCTGCGCTCAAGCAGCGTACGGTTCTCCATCCATGCCGCGTAGTAATGGTCCACCAAAGCGGCGAGCCTGGTCACCTGCTCGCGCAACGCATCGTTCTCGCCACGTACTTGCTGGACGACACGCCTCGCGGGATCTGGGGCGCAACGGTACTCCCGTTGAATCTTGCGCAGCGCGTGCAGCACATCAGGGTGATACCGGTAAAGCGCGTTGCGCGAGACTGCGGCGAGCTGACAAAGGGTCGTCGCAGTCAGCGCCCGGGGCTCACTCCCCAAGCCTTGCTGGCGGACCATCTCTGCCAGGGCCTGGCGAAGCCGGTCGGCCACAGGCCGTTCAGCAGGTGGTTGGCGAGGCGAATCAGTGGTTGGCTTGGCGCCCATGCTTGCGCTCCTTGCTTGCATCCGCATCGATCGCACGGATCAGCGTGTGCGCTTCGTTGAGCCGCTCGCGCACGATGCGCAAGGTCTGGATCGGCAATGCCGGTTCGTTGAGAAGTGCCTCATGCCGAGTCACCTGTTCCACCCAATAGGACCGATGCTGGGTCGATACGGAAAAGTTTTTGCAGCGCGCGCAGGTGGAAGGTTCCCTGCGTGCTGGATTCGGGCCTGCGGCGTTACCCAAGCAGGCGCTGTGCTCTTCCCGGTAGACGCAAAACCCCCAATCGCACACACCGAGCACAAGGCCGGCATCTACCAGCATGCGCGCGTAGCTCTTGAGGTCCTGCTTGAGTCGCGCGCCCCTGAAACGCGGCCGCTTGGCGACGATCTCCACGCCGGCACGGCCGCCCAGACCGGGCGCGGCGAGCATGTGTTCCCAGGCAGCAACTGACTGCTCAAGGACCGCCGCATCGATCTCACAGTTGAGCCGATAGTCCGAACCGGCATAGCTGAGGTCGGTGATCGCCCGCTCGTGGTGCCCGAGGTGCTGGGCCAGCGCGAACAGGGCGGACCTGTCCCGCAGGGCCACAAAGCGGGCGAAGGTCTTGCGTCCTTGGTGCGTGGTCAGGCGCCAAGGCTTGCCTTCATGTTGCGGCAGACCGAGCCAGTCAGAAAAGCGCGCCAGCAGATGGCATATGCGTCCGCTCGTCGGTAGTTCCAGGCGGCCCGTGAAATCGTGCCTCCATTCCGTCACGCCAAACTCGCACCGGCGCAGCCACAGCTCATTGCGCGCGCTTCTCGCCCGGTGCGCTGCCGACAACGATTCGAGCACCGCTATCGCCTGCACTGCCGACGGCGGCGCAACCCATTCATGGCGCCGGCCTTGATACTGGGCCTCGCCCTTGAAGATCGCGCCTACGATCGCCGTGACGGCGTCGTCACTGTGGGTCGGGTCGCCGCCGCGGTGCTGCACGCAGCCGACTTGCAGATGCAAAATCTCGCTCGCCCGTGGTCCGACAAGGTAAGCGATGACGACAAAGCAAGCGGCATAGAGCATGTCGATCCGCTGCGCCAGCTCGTCAGGCGACGTGATCGCAGCCATGCCGCCGGGAGGACAGCAACGCGGACATTCCTGCAGCGCGCGTGTCGCCGCGGCGGTCCATACGTACCGGCTCAAGCCTTCTTGCTGTGCCTGAGCAATGGCTGCAGCATAGACATCTCTTGCATGCAGAACCTGTGGCGAGCGCTCTACGACCTCGATGGCACCCTGGATCAGTGCCATAGCCACGTGCTCGGGCGTGTAGGGCAGCCGAGGAATATCGCCTTCGCGGACCTTGGCTGCGGCGCCGAGACTCTGCCCAGGAAACGGGTCGATCTGCAACGCGTCGTCGAGGTCGCGGCGGAACCGATAGAGGTAGGTGAGCAAGTAGAGGTACTTCTGAACGGTGGTTGGCGCGAGCGCCGTACCGCTCTTGCCGGGACGGCAACTGATCGCGCGTTGGAACTGCAGCAGCGCCGTCGCATCAAGGTCGGCGAAACGCGCAATGTCTTCGCGGTCCATCCAGCGGACCAGCTCACGCAGATACGAGAAATAGCTCCGAACCGTGTTCCCCCGCTGCGACAGCCCGGTGCTCAGGGACCGCGTGCGGATTAGCGCGATGAGTTGCCTGGAGGATTCCAGCAGCGACGCGTATCGCCTGTCAGTGAAACGGCGGCCACTGGGAAGTGCGAAGTCCCAGCGCAACTCCAATGGCCTTGCCTCGTCCAGCGTACTGGTCGGCTTCAAACTCCAGACGGCGTCCTGCCAATGAGAGCCGCTGCGCAGAAACCATGCGCGCTCGCCCGGCGCAGCGTCAGGCCTTGGGAAATCGGCTGGGCGTCGCGCGTGGTCGGTCGTCATCGCAACTCCGGCAACGGCGACAGCTGTGCCAGCAGGGGCTCGGCAGCGGCGATCTCCCGCGCGGCGAAGCGCGCGAGGATGTCTTCCTCCAGGATGCGCAGTTGCGGGGCGTACACCGCGCGCCAGCGGGCCGGATGCAGCGTCGTGGCCGCTGCGCGCAGATGGTCGCGCGCTTGCAGCAGGCGGGCAACGGTGGAGGGGTCCGGCGCGATGATGGCGTTCGGACAGGTGAAGCAGCCCATGAAGTTCATGCACAGCTCGCCGCTGCGCGTACCTGGGGCTGTTCCGGCGAACGGATCCTTGCAGCCGAAACCGAACAGGGAGACCGCCTGCGCGGGTGGTGGAATCGCTTGCGCGTCGGCTGGCGCGATCGGATGGGCTGCGCTCTTGGGCGTTTGGTACTTGCCGATGTGCCCGACAAAGGCGCTCTGCAATGCCGCCACGCGCGTTCGGTGCAGCGCCTGCACTTCGGGGGCTTCGACGTAGCGCACCGTCGTCGCAAGGCGAACATGGTTCGCCACGGTCCTGACCTGGCGCAAGTCGCCGGAAGCGCGATAGAAAGCCGAGAGGACACTGGGACGGATGGATGCCAGAGTGAATGCTGGCAAGCTGTGACGCGCGCAGAAAAGCTTGAGCGCGTACTTCACGGTCGATGCCGAAAAAGCCGTGACCGCGTGCAGGCCCTTCGCCTTGAACAAGAAGAGGCGATTGCGCTGTGTCGGCGGCGCCAAAGGCAGCAGTCTTTCGTTCCACTGAAGGATCTCGCGCACCAACGCCGGCGGCTCGAACGCTGCCGCGATGCTGAATGTGCGCCGCTGCACGTGCGGGGTGCGACCCTTGCGCCACACCAGCGTCTGTCGATCATCGAGCAGCGGCAAGAGCTGCAGGCAATCGCGTTGCAGGTCGACGATAGGTTCGGGGTTGCCTGCCGTGTGAATCAGGATCGCCAGGTAATACGGCAGCAGCGACTCGGAGCGCGGGTACAGGCAGGGCTCGACCTGCCTCAAGCCACCGGAACGGGCCAACGCCGTCCGGAACTGAACCTGACCAGGGCGCGACAGTTCGAGCGCAGTTGGAATGATGCCGTCGCAGTGGCGGTCGATATGCTGCAGCAGGCCGCCCAGGGTGTCGAGCGAACCATCGGCGGCGGCCCTCTGTGCCGTGGCGGCCTCGCGGGCCGAGCGAATCTGGGCGATGTCTGCTTCGCAGGCATTGAGGATAGCTCGCAGGTGGCGCGCGGCAATCTTGCCGTGTGGCTGACTGTCGCGATCCCTTCCGGGAAAGGGGCTGAAGGGGTAGTCGATGCCCGTGATCGTTCCAGGACGGCAGCGCGCCAGCCACTGCAGCAGCTTGCGCAACGCAGTGTACGGGGCGGCTCGACTCCCCTTGCTCCATGGCCGTCCATCGAGTCTGCACTGCACATTGAGCCACTCGATGTACCTCACCAACACGGCGCGGTGCACGTCGGCGAGCCCCTTGATTGCCTGAGACTCGCGAACGAAACGGTCAAAGGTCCTGACGTGGATCCAGTGCGCCTTGATGGTGTTTGCGGACTGCACGCCGTAGTGGCTCCAAAACGCCTCGGCCAAGACAAGACGTACGTCCTCGGGCATGTGCAGCGAGGTGAAGTCGATGACGGTCTTGCGCACCTGTCGCGGCGCGTCCGGGCGAGTTGGCTGTATCCCCTGGGCTGAGGTGGCCGCGGTCTTGCCCGGCAGCGTCCGTGACATCGGCTGACGCCGCGCACCCATGGTCATTGCGTCCCGGACAGCAGTGTGTCCAGAACCTCCTTGAGTACACACGCATCGACAGCAATGGCCCGCAGATATCGGTCGGTGGTCTCGATGCGTTCGTGGCCCATCAGCACCTTGACCACGAGCAGCGGATTGATTGCGGCGCCCTGGCTGGCGAGCTGCTCGAGCCGGGCCAGCAACATGCAGGCGAAGGTGGCGCGCAGCAGGTGGGTGGTCGCCTTGAAGCCGCAGGCCTGGCCGGCACGGCTGATCACGCGTTGATAGGCGTTCTTGCCGACGGGCGCGCCACGGGCGTTGATGAACAGCGCCGTGGGCCTGACGCCGCGGCCCTTGCTCAGGGCGCGCTGCAGCCAGGCGCGGCGGTGACCGGACAGATAACCTGCCGTCTCATCGAGCAGACTGGCCGAGGCAATCACGTAGCCGGGCTTGCGTCCCTTGCGCGTTACGTCGATGGTGTGGTGCGAGGCCGCCGACGCACGCCGCCCGGTGACGTCCTTGACACCGAGCCGCAGCAACTCGCTCACGCGCAGCCCGGTGTAGATCTGCCATCGCGCCATCAAGTCGTAAGGCGGCGGGAGTGTCGCCAGGAGTTCGCGTGCCTGCTCCGAGACGAGCGGGCGTGGCAAGGGTTCGAACTGGCGCAACACGAAAAGGCTGTGATCGGCCCCGCGCATGCTCTCGGCGCGAGCCGGGCGCTGCTGTCTGGCCAACGCGAAGTCGTGCGATCTGCCCGCCAGCGGTGATGCGTCCAGCCAGCGTGTGCGGACCGCCCATTCGTAGAAGCGCAGCACGCCGCGCACCCGGTGGTTGATGGTCGAGACTTGGTAAGGCCGGCCGGTGTGACCGCTCGGCTGCAGCACCATGCGGTTGCGGTAGGCCATCAGGTCCACCGCGTCGGCGTCGTCCCAGCGAACAGCGTTCTGCTCGAGCGTCTCGAACCAGTCGTAGAGGATCTCGGCATAGGTTCTGAGCGTCTCGGCCGTGTGCGCCCGCTGCACGAAGTGCTCATGCAAGAAGGCCACCGCCGGTTCGATGATTTGCAGGTCGGCGGTGAAGAGCAGCGGGAAGCCCGCGGGTCTCGGCTCGCGCAACCTGATGGAATGCGCCTGTGCTGCAACCGGGCCCAGACGCTCGACGACCTCCGAGGGATTCGGCAGTTGCGCCTTACGAATGATCTGGACCATGCCGGCCGACCTCTCTGGTCAGGTGCTTGACCGCATCCACGAACGACAGGCCGAGGACGTGCATTGCCAGGTCGATGGCGCCGCCACCGCCCTGGTGCGTTCGCATGTCGTACCACTTGGGTCCGGTGGTCAGTATCTCGAACTCGCCGCGCGTCGTGTGCACGTGCCAGCGGCGGCTGTGATCGGTCTTGAGTGGCAGGTAGGTCGGGTCGGCCTTGACGTCGATCGCCAGCAGCGCCAGAGCTTCGCCGGCCGGCATCTCGCGAAGCCGTGTCAACGTCGCTGCACTGAATGATCTGCGCGCTACCACCACCGTGATCCCCACAAAGTTCGCCGCAAAAAATCTTGCGCGCCGGGCTACTCGCCTCTGAAAGAGGCCTGGGCTGCTCGGGCGTCACTCAGTGTAGGTAGCGCTGGTGAAGAGGCAATCCTGTTGACACTTAAGAATGCAACCTAACAGCCCTCGGCGCGAACCTGATCGGCCACACCAGCGAGCTTGTCTCGCGCGAGCCGGTCCAGCAGCGCGGCATCGGTCAGGAAGAGGCCCTGCTCTTCGTCCGAGAACAGGTCGCGGCGCAAGCCGCCGCCCGCCGCCTCGTAGACTTCGACACCGACCAAGCGCGCCAACGCATCTTTCCCCGCCTCGATTTCCTCGTGGGTCAGATGGTCGCGCAGCGCCTGCGGGCTGCGCTGCCACTCCGGCGACTCGTAGAACGCCGCCTCCTGCGCCGCATGGTCGTCGGTGATGGCGAGCGCCATCAACTGCTCCAGCGTCACCGCATCGGTGCGGTAGTCGGCCAGCAGGCGCGGCGAGACATTGGCGAGCTTGAGCCGGCGCTGCACTACCAGCGGCGAGACGCTGAAGTCGGCCGCGATGTCCTCGATCGGCCGTCCCTCGGCCACCAGCGCAGCAAAGGCCTCGAACTGGTCGGCTGGGTGCATCGCCACCCGCTGCACGTTCTCGGTCAGGCTCACGGTGCGCGCTGAGGCATCGGCTACCGGCAGGCACGGCACTTCGCGGTCTTTGCCGATCTTGCGGCGCTTGGCCAGCAGCTTCAGTGCGGCCAGCCGCCGCTTGCCCGCCACGACCTCGTAGTACTCGCCATCGTCCGAGAGGATGACGACCAGATTCTGCAAAAGACCGATGCGGTAAATGCTCGCGGCCAGCTCGGGAATCGACGTGCCGCCGCTCTTGCCCACGTTGCGGCTCGAAGGGCGAAGCCGCGACAGCGGGATCAGCAGCAGCTCGGCCGGTACAACGGCAGCGGTTTGCAGGGCCTGGATTTCTGGAAGGGTGGATGTGTTCATGTGATAGCTCCTGTCCCTCGCGGGGACGTTGAAGATGAAAGAGATGAAAAGAAATTCGGTCGTGGTTCACGGTGTCGGTGTCTGCATGCGCGGCCTCCTGTGGTTTCCGAAACCGGCCGGATTCCAAGATTCGGAGCCCGGTGTTGGCTTCGGTGGGTTCGGCGCAGTGACCTGGGCCGGTCGCCGTTGCCGCCGTCTTTCCTGAGTTCATCGCCCGCGAAACAACCGGGCCGGCGGGGACTGGCCGTCAAGGAAGCAAGCGCAGGGGGTTGGGGCGGCCCGCAGCCTCCGGCGAGGACACGGCCCTGCGCGCCTTGACGGCCAGGCAACGCCGGCTACGGTCGCGGGTTCAGCGATGAAGGAATGGAAAGACGGGAACCCCGCCAACGGCCATGTCGGCGACGAACCAACGCCGCGCGGCGAGCGCCACTGCGTGCGCAGCACGCCTGGCTTGAGGTGACCGAAGCGCGGAGCGCGAAGTCGGCCTTGTGCACCGGCCGATCAGGCGCAGCCTGTTCGGCGGTATACCGGGGCGCCAAGCCTGCGCGGCGGGGTGGGCTGCAAGCCGACCCCTGGAGTGGGGCGCAATGTGCACCATCGCCGGTGAGCAAACAATGGGGCTGCGCCCCCGGGACTACATCAGCCCCTTCTCGGCCATGGAAAGAATGTCTGGTCCCGCCACGATCAGGTGATCCAGTACCCGGACGTCCACCAGAGCCAAGGCCGCCTTCAGCGTCTGCGTCAAGGCTTCATCGGCGCGCGACGGCTGGGCCGTGCCGCTCGGGTGGTTGTGCACCAGCACCACGGCGGCGCTGTTGCGGGCCAACGTCTCCTTGACCACTTCGCGCGGATACACCGAGGTCTGGCCCACCGTGCCCCGGAACATCTCGACGTACTCGATCACGCGGTTCTGCGAATCCAGATGCACGACGGCAAACATCTCGTGCTCGAGGCCAGCCAGGCGCACCCGCAGGAAGTCCCTCACAGCATGGGGCGAGGAAAAGATTTCCGTGTTTCGCACCCGGCTCAAGAGCAAACGCTGGGCAGCCTGAAGGACCTCGTCGGCCTGGGCCGGACGGTAGGTGCCCGCAACGTCCTGGACGAAGAGAACGGAAGGATGGAGAGTAGAGAAATCGTGCGACATGGTCGGCTCCGTGATCCGGGCGGAATTGCCCAGGACCGGCACCAACACGTCGCAGCGCAGTTGTCAGGGTTCGAAGACGGCCGCCAGGACGCAAGCGCACCAGCAAAGCGCAGGGCGCGCAGACCTTGACCACGAGAACGGCGTGGTACGGTAAAGGGAACAGCAAGACCGCTCCCTGCCCTCCACTGCCTGCTGCAAGTGCAGCGCGCAGCCGGCGTAACCGGCGGAGGCGGTCGGGTAGCGGCGGCGCATTGCTGCGCCGCCGCCCCCTAAGAACCGGACATGCGGATCACTCCGCATCCGGCTCAAGCCATTCGTCAGCACCAGGGGTTGGCACCGAGCAGTCTGACGTAGCGTTTCGAGGCGCGGCGACGGTTCAGATGTTCAATCCATCCTGGATCAAACGGGTGCGCGGCTGCGGGAACCTTGACGTGACGGATGATCTCCACCGTCGACGCGTGGAAGAGTTCGATTCCGATGGTTGTGCCATCAGCCGATCCCTTCGTGGCGAAGTTCCAAGCCGTATTTCCGTTGATCCGGAAGTACCGATTCCTCACCCATTGCGCATTCTTATTGGGATGTCGTCGCTTTGCCCATTGCCAGAGCATGCGCCAGATGTGAGCGTCGATTGACGAGAAGGCCCGCTTGGCTACGACATGGCGGTGGTACATGGCCCAACCACGGATGACCGGGTTGAGTTGCCGTATCAGCAGTTCCTGCGTAGCACTCTTGTTGCCCTTGACGGTGTCCCTGACTTTGGCCAGCAGCGACTTGATGCTCTTCTTCGCTGGCTTGATCAGTAGGGTGTCGCCGTGCTTGCGCACGTTCTGCCCCAGGAAGTCGAATCCTTCCGTTATGCGCGTGATCTTGGTCTTCGCTTCCGACAGTTCCAACCCGCGTTCGGCCATGAAGCCTCGTATTGCGGGTAGCACCTGAGATTCGAGCACCTCTTTTGACGCACAGGTCGCCACGAAATCATCGGCATAACGGACGACGTGGGTCTTGATGGATCGGCGCGCGCGTGCCGACCTGCCGACACTTGCGTGAACCACTGCCTCCAACCCATCCAGCGTCATGTTCGCAATCACGGGCGAGATGATTCCCCCTTGGGGAGTACCCGCCCGTGTCTCGAACAAGAATCCCTCATCGACGTAGCCGGCTTCCAGCCATTGGCGCAAGATGACTTTGTCCATCGGTATGTGCTCCAGAATCCAGGAGTGGCTGAAGTTGTCGAAACAACCCCGTATGTCGCCCTCCAGTATCCATTCCGCCGACGCACGTTTGGCTAAGGCGTTGAAGCATTGCTCGATAGCATCCGCCGTCGAACGTTCCGGCCGGAAGCCGTAGGAATTCGGGTCTGCCAGTGTCTCCGCAATGGGTTCCAGCGCGAGCTTCCACAAAGCCTGCATCGCGCGGTCCCGGATACACGGAATTCCTAGCGGACGTTTCTTTCCATTACTCTTGGGGATGTAGACACGCCGCAGCGGCATTGCACGGTAGCCGTGATGCCGCATTGACACCATCCCCCTCCATCTGTTCGCCGGGGACAGCCAGACCTTGCCGTCCACCCCCGGCGTCCTCTTGCCTCGATTTTCCGTCACTCGCTTCACGGCAAGCATCTTGCCGCTATGCGAGCGGGTCAGCAGACGCTGCAAGGCTTTCGCCTTGCCCCATCTGCCTTCCCGAACTGCCTTGGCGATACGCATCTGAAGCCGCTTCACCTCTGCCTCGATATGAAGCCAGTTCGCCTGGTCCCACATCTGTGCAGCGGGCGAGGACGCACCAGTTCCCGACATGTGAATGCCGTTCTCCGTCATCTGCTTTTCCTCGTACAACGATTGCTCAAAATTCTCTCGCCATGAATGACCATGCGGAAGTCAGCCCGCTTTCGCGCCGGGCGATGTCGCAGCCCGTATCCCGGCCATTACAGCCAGGCATTCGCTTTCTCCGCACTCCTTTACCCACTGCGCCAACAGCGTTCCTCGCGGTCCGCCTGCCGTTGCCGGCAGCGCATTGGGCTTACCCTGTTCCGCATGATTCTCCGAATGGGGCGGACCCGTCCACAACATCGGCGGCGAGCTGTCCATGATGGCCCACCCAGAGAAGGCCATACCTTGCCGCGTACCTTTTGGTTCAAGCCTGTCAGCACGTTTGGCTTGTTCTTTGTGACGATGCCTGACGGACGTTCACATGTGTTGGTCGTACCCATTCATCCCTGGCGCCTCCCCGCCTTCATGCTGGCAGGTTTCACCTCGCCTCACGGCTTGGTGTACCGGATATCCGGCGGCTACGTTGTCCCCAGAGCTTCACACCGAGCCGTTACCAGCTCCGCATGTCCGGGTAGGGAACGGCTGATGGAGCAGCCGGTTTCATCAGTTCATAACACCTCCGTGAAACAGAAAACCATGCGACTTTCAGGTCGCACTCAGGGATCAAAGCCGAATGGCCGCGACGACAAGGCGCGGGGCAGCGCCCGCGAGCCCGACGGCGGAACGCCGGGACGCTAGGCAACTTGGAAATTTCTCACCGAGAGCATGCTCAGTTTGACCCGTGCTGCATGGCGGGCGGAACTCTAGACTCCGAACAAGAATATGAGGAGCCTGCATGCGTAAATACACCGTTTTGAAGTTGTGCGCTGTTGCGATCGCGCTGGGCATCGCATCGCCGTTCCTGGTCAACCTCGGTCCAGCTGACGCGGCGGCAAGCGACGGCCTGTTCCACGCCTGGTTTTACGCAATGCCGACGGTGGTGGACCTGTGGCTCTGGCCCGATGGGCCGATTCCGATGCTGCTGCTCGCAATGGTGGTGTTCACCGTGCAATACTTGGCGCTGTTCGCGGCTGTTGCCGGATTGCTGCAGTTCGCCAAGGTGGCGCAAGACTTCATCAGCCCCTACAAGCATCGGCGTTTGGCCGGAAGTCTGATGCGCCGGCGCGCGTGATGGCTGACTCCAATCAGCCCATGACTTGGGCGACGGCCGCAGCCGCGCCCTTCTTCGTCAGTTTCCGGAGCGCATCGATCCGCGGAAGCTGGCTCGCTCGCGGCCTTGCTTTGCCGGCTTCCCAGTGATAAATCGTCTGGCCCGAAACGCCCAACAGGGCGCCCGCCTGGGCCGCTGACAGTCCGAGCCGCTTCCGGTGAGTGGCGAAACCCTTCGATCGGAAACGAAGTCCAACTGTCCCATCAGTTTCGTCCGCCGGTGCAGCAGGCGCCGCTCTCACGCCCTTCGACTGCTTACGCAGCAACTTCTCCAGATCGGCGACTTGCCGCTTCAACGCGGCGATCTGACCTCGGTACTGAGACGACTGCTTCTTAAGGGTTTCCGTCTCAGCTCGGACTTCTTTGCGAGCGATACGGGAAATTTCGCCTTTGAGGACGGTGGCGATATTGGGCATGTTCGTTCTTCGGGATCCGAGGGTTCTCGGCGTTCTTCTGTGGACTTGAATGATAGCCCGGACCTCCGGCCTTACGTGCCGCCCCGGCGCGCACCGATTGACAGCGTCTGCCTATTTGGGAGAGAGGCACGCCGGCAGCTTCCAAACGTCAAGGAGTTACAGTTTGTCAAAAATCCGGCGATTCCAATAAGAGGTGGACCGGCGCCATGAGCAGAACCAAGAGAGGGGAGGAACATGCATCTACAACACATCCGAGCTCAGAACTTTCGTGCGTTTGGCGACGGTACGAGCGTGCCAGTCTTGGATTGGCGCCTCAATCCGGGCATGAACATCCTCATTGGGGAGAACGATGCCGGAAAGAGCGCGATCATCGACGCCATACGGCTTCTGCTGTGGACCACCAGCTTCGAAAACGTCCGCCTTCAGGAACAAGACTTCCACGTTTGCGGCGCGAGCAGGGCCAACACCTTGGTCCTTGAGGCGACGCTGCGCGATCTTTCTCCCAGCCAGGAAGCGGCGGTTCTGGAATGGCTCACTTACGAGGCCGATGGGTCACGGAGCCTGGTACTGAATCTCCAGGCGAAGCGCCAGCCGCCGCAACCTGGGCGTCGCGCACGTATCGATGCAATTACCCGTTCAGGCCGAAATGGCACTGGGCCTGAGATCGGCGCGGCAGTCCGAGACTTGGTGCGCGCCACCTACCTTCGCCCACTTCGTGACGCCGAAGCCGAGTTGCGCCCGGGACGGCAGTCTCGACTGTCTCAAATACTAGGGGCTCACGAGCTGATGGCAGGCCAAGACAAGAGCGACTTTGACCCGGCCAACCCGATGGTTCTTGCTACGACTCTGGTAGGCATGATGAACCAGGCGCAGCATCAGATTGGCGGCCACCAGGCGATTGGTGCGGTGCAAACCGACATCAACGACAACTACCTAAGCCGCATGTCATTCGCCGGCGATGCACTTGCGTCGCAGGTTCGCATCATTGGTGACGCGAGTCTGACGCAAATCCTTGAGCGGTTCGAACTTAGCCTCCTTCCTCCAAAGAGCGTTCATGCCAACGAACGCTGTCCCCGAGGGCTTGGCTACAACAACGCCTTGTTCATGGCGACAGAGCTTGTCCTACTGCGCACTGGCGACGAGCTCGCGTTGCTTCTCATAGAAGAACCCGAAGCCCATCTTCATCCCCAGCTGCAGGAGCGAGTCGTTGAGCTCATCCAGGAGCCGCCTTTGGTAAATCAGCGTCCTGTGCAGGTGGTGATGAGCACTCACAGCCCCTCGCTGGCCGCAGGGGCCGCGATCGATTCCATGACGCTCGTGCACGCTGGCCGGACGTACTCACTGCGTCCAGAAGAAACCAAGCTGGCGCGAACGGACTACGAGTACCTGCGTCGGTTCATCGACGCGACGAAGTCGAATCTGTTTTTTGCCCGAGGCGTTGCCATCGTCGAAGGACCAGCCGAGGCGCTGCTTCTGCCCGCCATTGCCGAAGTGGCCGGTTTGTCGTTCTCAAAGTATGGCGTTTCTATCGTCAATGTTGGCGACGTTGGGTTGTACCACTACGCCCGAATCTTCCAGCGTGCAGCCGCAGCCGAGGCGATTCCAGTGCCCGTCGCATGTATCACCGATCGCGACATCGTTCCTGACATCGCCACCTATGTCACCAAGCCCAAGAATGGCAAACCCCGGTTCGAAAGCGATTACACGCCGGCAGCGGCGGCTTTGGCGGTAACGCGCAAAGTTGACCGAGTCGAAGCCGCTGACGACCCGGCAGTCAAGGTTTTCGTGTCGGACCAATGGACTCTTGAGTATGACTTGGCCACGACGGGACTGGCGGAGCTGATGTTCATAGCCTGTGCCCTTGGTCAGACAGAGCATTCGAAAGGAGAGCGACTTGCCGAGGCCGACGAGAAGCTTGTTCTGGCAAGCGCCCAGGCTGCTTGGCCGGGACTGAAGGCAAAACATCCAGTCGCAACGGAGCTGGCCGCGGTGATCTACCAACCCCTGTACGAGAAGGACGCCTCCAAGGCGGTGACTGCTCAGTACGCCGCAAAGCTGATTCGTACCGGCAACTACGGTACTGGCGATGCCCTCCTCCAAGCGCTTCCGCTCTACCTCAAGCATGCATTGCGGCATCTAACCGGAACTATGGATCCCGCGCCTGCGGTTGCAAAGGCCGCGGCGTGACAATACCCGTGCTCACTGCTGCGGATCTTGAGGTGCTTACGATCGCCTTTCCTACGCTGGATTTCACGTCGCCAGAACGGCGAGCGGTCCTCCTTGAGGGCGGCTCAAGGGATGTGCAAGCCGCACCCGGAAGCGGGAAGACCACGCTGCTCGCCGCCAAGCTCCTGCTGATGAGCGGCAAATGGACCCATCCCGGCCGCGGCATCTGCGTATTGAGCCACACCAACGTCGCGCGCGAGGAGATTTCGAAGCGATTGAGCGCAACTGCCACTGGGGCTAGGCTGCTCGGGTACCCGCACTTCGTAGGGACGATCCACGCGTTCGTGAATCAGTTCTTGGCGTTGCCGCTCCTTCGAAGCGATGGCGAGGTTGTAGACGTTGTTGACAACGACATTTTCGCTGCGCGGGCTATGTCCCTTCTCCAGTACAAGTGGAAACTGAAAGCCTGGGTAAAGAACAACCCTCACAACGGACCGAAGGCGATCGCCTCGCTTCGGTATGAAGGCGCCGAGCTGGTGTTGGGCTGGGAAGAAGGCGACTTGCCAGGTGTGGGTTCCCCCTCAAGGGCGGAGGCGCAGGCCTTAAAGGACCAGTTGAGGGCGAAAGGGGTATTTCGCTTCGATGACATGTTCGCGTTCGCCGAGCGATTGATGGTTCGATTTCCAGACATCACGAAACGCCTGTCCTATCGCTTTCCACTTGTGCTGATCGACGAGATGCAGGATACGAGCAGGGAGCAGGAGGACCTTCTGTCCAGAATTTTCGACGACACCGTGGTCATTCAGCGCTACGGGGACCGCAATCAGCGAATCCTCGGACCAGGTGGTGATTCCACGAAGCTTACGTTTCCCCGAATCGGGCACTTGAACGTGACGTCGACCATGCGCTTCCCTGAGTCCATAGCCGGTGTAGTACGGTCAGTGCAGGTGCATGGTGAGGCTGTGACCGCCCCAGCCAGTCCGGGAGCGCATCCGCCGGTACTCATGCTCTATGACACCAAGGCCGTCGCTGAGGTCATTGATGCGTTCGGCAATCACATGCTTTCCGCCTTTTCGGACGACGAGTTGCGCCGCGGACCCGTGAAGGCCATTTGTGCGCGAAAACAGGGAGAGTCAAAGAGCCTTCCGGGACGGCACCTCTGCGACTACTGGCCCGCGTTCCTTGCCTCTGCGGCAACGTCGACTGGCCACGAGAGCATTCATCGCCTGCTGGCCGATCCAAGAGAATTCGGTGTGAAGGCGGTGAATCTTGAACTGCGGGTCCGGGATGTGAAGCGCGCCATCCTTCTCGCCCTGCGAGCGGCCAAAAGTGTGGCCGTTAACGACATCCGAGATCCGGTATATCTCCTGCGGCGGCTGGAAATGGCAGGCTTCGACGCCGCGCCAGTCCGCTCTCTGTGCCAGTATCTGGCAACAGAGCGAGGACACACCGCAGCGGCGAACTGGCCAGCATGCGTCGATTCAATGTTTGCCGCGCTGGAGCACTTGATGCCGCCAGCGACGGATCATGCCGCGTTCAGGGCGTTGGACGTATTCGAGGCGCCTGTTGGCGCCGAGGCACTACAAATCGGGCCGACCAACCAACATGTGGTTCTCCACGAACAGCGCTCACTGACGATCCATCTTGGAACCGTAGCCTCCGTCAAAGGTGAAACACACTTTGCCACGCTCGTCCTGGAGGCCCATGGCTATCCGGCCAAGTGCCACGACCTGGAGGGCGCCCTTCACAGTATTGCCACAGGAGCAGCTTTGAGCCACAAGGCAACCGAGTCCACACGCAGCTTTTATCGCAACCTGTATGTGGCGGCTTCGCGCCCCACCAACCTGCTCTGCCTCGCCATGAACCGGGAGCGTGCGCCTGACGTTCATGTTCAGGCGTTACGTGATCGCGGTTGGACTGTCGTTCTTCTTGGTGAGCCTTCGGCCAAGCCAGCTGCAGCTGTCCCTAGCTATTGAATCGGGTCCTCCCGTCTCCGACACTCCAATGCTGACGCTTCTTCATCCACATATTCTCCCGGCGGTCCAAGCATATCCTGGTGGTCTCTTTGCCATTGCGCGTAGCGGATGGGACCTTCAAGTTGGTTGTGAAGGCACCGAAAGAAATGCTTTTGGCTGCAAAGATGAACCATGGATTCAAGATCTATGTTGTGCCGATCGATCTCGATGGGGTAAGGACGAACGGTTTGATCTCGGCGTTCTTTGATGATGCGGATCAACCTTTGATCTTTCAAACGCCCCTCTTCGACGCTGACGACGTCCGCGATCTAGTCGCCGCGTTGCTGATGCCGGACCTTGACGTCCACTTGTTTGACGAACACAGCCGAGAGTTGCTCGGATACCGGGCCAAGGTTGCTTCTGTCAGTCCGACGCGAGAGTTCAATCAACTGCGAGCGCTCTCCGCCCATTTTCAATGGAATCCGCAAGGAACGTTTTGAACCAGATGCCGCACTGGTTCTCCTTGAGAGGTCCTGATGACGACGCGGCGGCGATAACAATCAGCTTTTGCGAAGCACTCGTTCCAGATGACTTGTTTGTTCAAGACTTGCGGCCGGAGAACCATTCATTTCAAGGCAGCGCGCCTTTCAGTTCAACTACTCTTGTAAGGGAGGAACCAGGAGTGTTTCAGGAGCGAGACATTGCGCTTCTGCTTCAACGAATCTTTGCTCCACATGACATCTACCTCAACCCCGAACGAATCACTGACGGCGAGGAAATTGCCGATCTGATCGTTGCCTCACCAACGAGTGTCATTTTTGTCCAGGCGAAAGACAGCCCCAACACGGAAAAGGCACTAAGAAACACGCTTGAACGGAAGCGTGCGACGGCTCTTAAATCGTTGCGAAAAGCGGTGGGGCAAATGCGGGGCGCGTTTCGATATTTGCGGTCGCAATCGCCGATGAGGATGACTGTCGCCGGTGCGGAGATCGCGCTGTCCCTCGATGAGAAATCCGCGAGAGGCTTGGTCATCACGAAGGAATTGTTCCCCCAAGACTACTCTGATTACACGCCTGCTCTGCTGCAACTAAGCGGAGAGTCTGGCATCCCATGCGTCGCGCTCGACTATCCGGAGCTTCACATGTATACGGCGCACCTGCTTGACGAGTATTCGTTCCTTGGCGCACTGGATCGCGTCTATGCTGTCGGAAGCGATCTCGGCACGTTTCCGCGTCTTCGTTTCGGTCTCACTGAATCCCAGCCGGACATATCCCTTCAACCGGGAACTCGACGCCAGAGTGACCTCGCTCAGTAAGCCAATCGCTATAGTGGCGCTGCAATATTCGAGCGCTTTGTTGGCGTTCCCGTCGTTCAAACTACCCGCGGCCGTCACTGCGTTGGCGACGGAGACGGCTTACCATCGTCAAGTGCCCCGTCGAGATCTTTCTGCAGCGCTTGCAGAACGGGAATCAAAGAGGCGACTTTCATGGACAAGTCGCGTGCTTTGGCTGCATTGCGACGAGCAAATTCCTCAGGCACGGACTCCTTGCCGACCTCGACTAACGAGGAGACCAGCAGGACATCCCACTCCGACGGTGCATCGAGGCTCTTTGCCAGTTCTACCAATTCGGTGAGCCCTGACTGGTCCTTTGCGACGGCTTGACCGAGGCAGAAACGAATTAGCGTCCGGGCCGCCAGATCCACAGCTTCTGCAGAGCGGAGCCATTTGACGCCTTCGACCGGGTCCGATTCATCGTGCCTGTCACGCAGGCGAAAATAGAAACTGCCCGGAACGGTCGGATCCAACTTCGTCAGTGTGTTCAAGGCGGATTCGGCATTTTCAAAGGGGCGAGACCCGTTCGGCAGCACGCTCCGATGAGTCCAAAGTCTGAGGACACCTTCCATGCAGGCGCGCTCAGCTTCGGCCCGGCGGGCCCCCGGCTCCGCCCGCTCCGCTTCAGTCATCAGGCTCGCGATGTGGTGGGCAATCCACTTGGACAGCACGTCATCGTGACCTTCAGATGCCAACGCATCGACGAGCCGACGCCCCAGCTCGATCACAGCGGGATTAAACGGTTGTAATGGTTCCATCTGCGTCAAAGAGGAAGTACTTTGCATAGGGAGGAGGATAGCCAACTGCGTCATCGTCGTCCTTCGACTCATACGACGATGCCAAGCGGCGGCGAATGCTCACTTCGACGAGCAATTTCATGCCCGTCGAGACAAGTAGCTGCAGGATGAGATCCTTCGATGCCTCGAGCCGTCGCCCGCGGCTGGGCTCTTTGTCCTCGCGCCGACCGGCTGGAGGATATGCCCATGTGCGCGACGACAACTCGACCACCCCAGTGCCGGCTTTGCGCCACGCTCGCCGCTCGTCATCCCGTTCCAATGACAACTGCTCTTCTACGAACTTTGCCGGACCGAGCGGGGGATAGCGAATGTCGGCAGCCCAAGGGTCGAATTTGTCGAGTTCAGCCTCACTGCTGTTGTCCACAATCCATCCCTTCAGGACGAATCCGTCGTCCTCCAGCTCGTTGTCGCTGCCAGCGCTAGGCAACGGTGGATCACGGTCGATATCCGCACTGCACTGCCTTGAGCGAAGTAGCGAGAGTGCAGTTTCCGGCGTGACCAAGGCGCTCGAAACGTCGACTTCTTCGCGCCTGGGCTCGTGTGAGACAACCCAATGGCCCGCGACAACGACAGCCTCAGCACCTTGAAACAGCACCCTGTCGAAGTCATCGCGACTGACGCACCATTTCCATTCCTTGTTGTCCTTGATCTCCGACCAGTCAACTTCCTCAAAGGGCTCGGGATCTCTCCGGTCTGCCAGCCAACCACCGTCCTTGCGCGTGAGCGCATGCCCGTGGAGCCAGCTCTCGAACGTGTGCCATTCGTCCTCGACAGCCTGGAGCTGAATCTCGTCCACGAGCTGCCCTGCAACGACGAACATTGCGTGATAGGAGTAGTAGAAGTGAAGATCGTCCGCTCTCGGATAGGTGCCATGCGAATGACGAGTCTCCTCACCGTCGATAATTCGCCTTCGCATCCGCTGGTCGTGGTCCCAAGTCTCGATCGGAACGCCCCAGTCATGGAGAACGACCTTCTCGACGCGCTCGCACATATCAGTCTCGTTCAACCCGAAGATTCCGCCCAAGCGGTCGAACCAGTAGTGCGGCATGTCAATGCCAAAGTGAAGCTCAAGTGGCCGTCGCGGCCCGGTCAGCTCTTCCCGATGCCACCTGTCTCTGGGGCCGTGAGTACGGTCAATCTTCTCCTGGTTTATGACGCGCAGCCGGCTCAGTACGGATTCCTCAAGTACCACATTGGCGGAGTGATGTACGGCGAGCGCGGCGGACGCGGCGAAGGAGCGGATAAGTGCATGTGAATTTGGCTTCAGCGCAAGCTCCACGAGCTGCGGGACGTGTTTTGCAACCGCATCAGGCCGCTCGATTGCGGCGCGGGCCAATCCGATGAGCAACCACTGTTGCGCGTGGAGCTCGTAGTGCACCAGTCTGCTGTCGACAAATGGCTTGGGTATCGCCCCCGCCAGGCAGGACGTCAGAGTGTCGATGGAAACGTCGCACCGCAATCGACACAGCGCGCGCACCACGTGCGCGGCCTCCCATCGGTAGCTGGCTTCGGGCGCTGCAAGTGCCGCCCAAACATAGGAGGCGACAGCACTGCTCAGATCCCTGCCAGGAGTAAGTGCGACATGCCAAGCACCATCGCCGTCGGCGTCCGACATGGCCTCTTCCATGCGGGCCAGTTCGTACTCCAGCGCAGAAGCTCCTTCCCGCGCATCTAATCGCGTACTGAGGAGGCCGACGAGGTTGAACAGCGATTCCGCACCGAGCGGATCGGCAATATCTGCGATCGCGTGCACCGCCGCACCAATGACTTGGGCTCTAGGCAGACCGCAGACTCGCTCGACCACATCGAGCGGTAGCGGCTGGTAGGCGGTTCTTACGGTGATCCGCAAGCAATGACGCGCTGCAAGTTCCCGAACCAGCGCCCGCAGGGCTTCCATGGTTGACTGTTGGTGAGCCCAGGATGCAGGTAGTTCTCCCAAAAGCTGTTGCAGCTCATAGAGTTCGAACCCAGGAAGATCAGGGAGCGTCGCAATCAACTCATCTTCATGGCCAACCGCCACTCGATGCGCCGCCCGAATGAAAACCTGCGACTTCGCGCCGTACTTCGCCGTGAGTTCGCATCGCTTCTGTGCTTGCGCGAGGTCCGGCAATGAATGCGGCGTCAGTCCGTCGAAGACTGCGTCCCAATCGACCTCCTGTGGAGGCGATTGATCGCGGGTCCGGTGATCGTCGCTTCCTTGCCTTGAACGCTCCTCCCGTCGCTCGGCTTGCTCCGCGAACTGTTCGGCTTCTGGAAAATTGACGCCGAACTCTTGAGCGACCTTGATAATCTTTCGCCAAACGCGTAGCGAGTGCAGATCTAGTCGGATGTAGTTCCAAAGCAAGCCCGCAACTTCATTCCGCTCGGGCCCGGCGGCCGTGCGGCTTAGCACGGCTGTCAAGAAGGTATCGAGGGACCAATCCGCTTGAAAGCAATACAGTGCTGCTGCCACTTTAGGGTTGAGGAGGTGCGCCTGTAATAGATGGTCAACCAGTACCGGAAGCAGTCGTTGACAATTGCCAAAGTTTCGGTCCCGCCACCGGCTCAGGATGGCGACGGCCGAGATCGGGCACACCATTGCGATCGCTTCGACAGTTGCCTCCCAGTCGAAATGCTTGTCTCGGTAAACGAACTCATATGTCAATTCCGCGGCTCTGGCAAGGCGGTAGGCTCGTTCTGGAGAAGGGTGCGCAGGGTCAGCCGCAGCCTGAGCAAGCAAGACTACGCTTTGCCACCGCGCCAGATTCTCGTCACCGATCTTTGACGCGACGTCCAGCGCCTGCTGGTAATGGAGTTTCGCCTCGGCGTTGTGAAGCGGCAGCAAAGCACGACTTAGACCAACGTATGAGTCTGCCTTCTCAGCTGCTTCGGTACGTTGCTCGGCGAGCTGTCTCGCCGCCTTCGCCGCAAATTCAAGCGAGAGCGCGTTTAGATGGGCATTGCGCGCACAGGCACTACTCAACCGGGTCAGCGTTCCGGTGAAGGTGGATTTGTCGAGCGCTGTAGGAGGACAGGTCTATCCTGAGCTAAGGCGACAGATAGATTTGCGGATTGAAGGATCGCCGTTAGCCTGCAAGGCCTTCGAGGGAGGGCCGAGCAGTGGCTGGGATCAATCCGGAGATCCGCATGACGATCAAGACCCTGGCCGAGCGCGGCACCAGCTGCGCGGAGATCGGCCGACTGCTCAAGATGCCCGAATCCAACGTTCGGTACCACCTCAAACGCATCCGGCTTGCGGTGGGCGACCGCCGCTCGCTGCGCCCGCGCCGTGCCGGCGTGGTCGCAGAGGCGATCGAGCACTGGATGTGCCAGCACGAAGGCGCCGCCGTCAACCTGGTGGCGCTGCACGAGTGGCTGGTGGCCGAACACGACTACCCCGGCTCGCTGCGCTCGGTGCAGCGCTTCGTGGGCGAGCGCTACGGTGCGCCACCCAGGCGAGCGCGCCGCCGGGTGGAAACGCCGCCGGGGGCGCAAGCCCAGCTCGATTGGGCGATCTTCCCCGGTGTCAGCATCGGTGGGCAGCGCCGCGAACTCAGTGCCCTGCTACTGAGCCTGTCGTACAGCCGCTACCCGGCGCTGTGGTGGAGCCTGCGGCGCGACCAGCTGTCGTGGTTGGCCGGGCACAACGAGTTGCTGCGGCGCATTGGTGGCGTGCCGGCGGTCATCCGCATCGACAACGACACCGCCGCGGTGGCGCACGGCGCGGGCCCTTGGGGGCGCCTGAGCGAGCCGTACCGGCGCTACGCCAAGGTCGTGCGCTTCCACGTGGACCTGTGCCTGCCCAGGCAGCCGCAGGCCAAGGGCAAGATCGAGCGGCGCGTGCGCGCTGCTCGCGCGAGCATCGATCCGCTGCGCGAGCACTGGGCCAACCTGGGGGAACTGCAGCGCTATAGCGACGAGCAAATGCAACGTGAAGCCGCGCGGCTGCGCTGCCCCGTCACCGGAACCAGCGTGGCCGAAGCCTGGGAGGGCGAACGCCGGCTGCTGGCGGCGCTGCCCACGGTGCTGCCGGAACCGTTCGACACGGTGGCC
>JACRAY010000017.1 GCA_016213325.1 Burkholderiales bacterium
CGGCTCGGCCTGCGGGTTGTAAATCTGTCGAGGCTGCAGGCTTCACTTCATGTTGCGGCCCGCGTGCTTGCTCCCCACCTGAAGTGGGCTCTTGACGCCCCGCTCGGGCACAGAGGTCTCCCTCCAATACCTGGGGCCTGCTACCCGGCGCACCGACGCCTACCGGGTCGGGACTCTCACCCGTTGGAGTGGCGCAGCAAACCAAGCTCGGCCCTCCCCCTTCGGGGCTCAGTCCTTGCTCAGCGTCACGACGCACCATGCGACCGATTCTAAGGGTCGCCATCGCCCGCCCGCCGCGCTTCAGTCGGGCAGCACCTCGAACACCACGGATCCCTGGTCGTATTGCTGGAGGTAGCGCGCGATCGTCTCGAAAGTCGCCGTCACTGGCGGCATCTGCGGCTGGTCCGACAAGGAAATCTCACGGCTGAAGAGCGAGCCCAGCACGAGCTTGAACGGGCCTACCAGCACCGGCTGCGCCGCGAAGTACGCCCGCGTATGGGCCTTGAGCACGCGAATGTCGGACGTCCGGTAGATCGCGGCCTGCACCACGTCCAGCACGAACTCGGTGCAGTTCTGCTTGCCCAGCGTGTAGGGATTGGCGATCGCCGAGTAGGGCCGCTCGTGCAGAGACCGGTAAGCGGGCGTGTCGATCAGCTCGAGCAGTCGCCGCTGCAGCTCGGGCGACGGGATGATCAACCCCGCTTCGAGCTTCTTCACGGCGGCATAGAAGTCAACAGGATAGTCCTGCACGAGCGAACTCGTGTCCGGCTCGTCGTCCGACTGGTAGTCGTTGTACATCGCATACCCGGCCACGCGCCGCCCGTCGGCGGTGAGGATCTCCGAGTACACGGCAAAGCCCGCGTGCGTGTAGCGCATGCCAGGCGGCATCTCCGAAGCCGGCCGCCCGGCGCGCGCGACGATCGCCACTCGCGCGCCGCGCGCTGCCAGTTCGCGTTCCACTTTCTTCGAGAACGCGATGACCTGTGCGGCAGCAATGGCCGGCGCCGCCTGCTGCGTGGGAGCGCCGCTGAAATCAGCCGCCGCAAGGGGCGGCTGCAGGGCGAATGCGGCCGCCATCACGGCCGCCAGCAAGAGTGTCCTCATGGCCATCCCCATCCCGCTAATCCGGCAGCACGTGCAGCACCTTCGTTCCCGGGTCACGTTCCTGAAGGTACCGGGCGATCGTCTCGAATGTGGCCGTGACGGGCGTGCCGTCCTGGTCCGAGAGCGAAACTTCGGCGCTGAAGAGTGCGCCGGCCACCAGCTTCAGCGGGTTCACGCGCACGGGTTGGGCCCTGAAGCCGCTGTGCAGCGCCGCCTTGATGGCCGCCGGATCGGAAGTCTCGCCCAGGGCCGACTCGACCACGTCGAGCACGAACTCCGTGCAGTTCTGGCGGCCCAGGTTGTACGGGTTCGCGATCAGCGAGTAGCGCGAGTCGTGCAGCGCCGCGTACACCGGTGAGGCGATCACACCGAGGATGCGCCGCTGCAGGGCGGGCGTCGGCACGATCGCGCCGGCTTCCAGCACGGACACACCGGCAAAGAAGTCCACCGGGTAGTCCTGCACCAGCTCGCTCACGTCCGGCTTCCCGTCTTTCTGGTACAGGTTGTAGATGGCATAACCAGGCACCTTGCGGCCGTCCGTGGTGGTGATCGACGAGTACACCGCAATGCCGACGTGCGTGAACTGCATGCCTGCTGGCATCTCGGCTAGCGGCCGGCCCATGCGTGCGAGCAGCGCCACGTGCGCGCCTTGGGCGGCCAGCGCGCGCTCCACTTTCTTGGCGAACCCGGCGAGTTGCTCGGGCGTGAAGTTCAGCCGCGTGCCGGCCGTGCTGCTCGCCGTGCTGAATCCGCTGCCCTGTGCCGCCGGCATCAGCGCGGCCGTTGCCGCTGCGGTAACGAAGGTGCGGCGCTTCATTCGCGCCTCCCCTGTGCCGGCAGCGGCGGTGGGGCCGCGCGCAAGGCCTGGTCCGGCGGCGTCACCGTGATGGTTTCATCGGTGATCTCCAGCGGCGTGCCGATGGGCAGGTTGGCCGCACGCGCCGAGTCCATTGCGGCGGCCGTGCTGGCAGCGCCGGCCGCCGCGGACACCGTGCCGCTGATGCCCAGCGGAATCGCCAGCACGCCCAGCGTCGCCCGGCCCGATGCTGCGATGGCGTGCGCGGCGCTGGCACTGGCATGGCCGCTCGCCTGGACCGAATCGCGCACCGCGGCACCCGAAAGCGTCGCGTCCGCCCCTGGTGCGCCGGACGAAGCGGCCGCGAAGGCCGCGAACGCAATGGAACGCAGGATCATGCTGGAGGAAGGTCGCATGGCGGCTCCCGCAGTGGTGACAATTCCACTCTAGGCACCGGGAATGCCCGCATGCTTGTCGGCCATCAAATTGCAGCGTCGCCTACAATCGCGCCTGACGGGCCTCCCCGCATGGGAAAGCGGCCAAACGGGTCAGGTGGGGAACCAAGCAGCCCTAACTGTGGACCCAGTGCCGGGGGTAAGGCTCGTCAACTTCTTCACGCCCCCGCGCCTGCCGGGCACCGACGAACGGCAGCTTTCCTGACAGCATGCGCCGCCGGGCGGGCCGCGCCTACCGGTTGGCCGCTGACAGTGAACATGAGTACTCTCCGACACCCCTGAACCCAGCAGCCTCCTAGACTGGTCTTCACGTTGCGCCGGGGCGCGACCAAGGAGAGTGTGCCATGGCTGGTACACACAAAGGGAATGGGAGAAAGTGGCTGCGACTGGCGCTGGCGCCGGTTGCCGGCTTCGCCGTGATCCACGCCGCATCGGCACAGGTACCCGTTTTCGTTTTCGAGCCCCCGACGCGGCTCGAGGTGGCGGCGACGCCCTCGATGCGGGCCGACGCCATCGACGCGGCCAGCGCTGCGCAGCGTGTCGACCTGACGCTGCTGCCGCCCAGGCCATCGGCCGTCGGACTGGCGGTAGGCGTGCGCGGATTCTCGGCTCCCTCGACGATCACGGGTGCGGGGCTCGCACCCACCATGCCGCCTGCCGTCGACCTGGGTCTGCATATGCGCCACACGCTCGACAGCAACCATGCGATCGGCCTCACGGCCTGGCGCCGAGTGCCCCAGGCGGGCGAACTGCCGCTGCTGATGCAGGAGCGCGAGCCCACGTACGGGGCACGCGTCGAGCTGAACCTGAGCCCGCAGCGGGCCGGCAAGTCCAGCTTCGATTCCGAGCGCGGCTTCATCGGCATGCAGCTGGAGAACGGCGGGCGCATCAGCATTCGCCGCAAGCACGGCGGCCCGATGGTGTACTACCGCGTACGCTTCTGACCGGTGGCCCGGCCGATGGCCCGCCGCTATCGCAACGATAGCGCGCAGCGGGCCCCCGCCGGGAACGAGGGTCCTTGCTTTCTGAGACAATGACCGCACCCTGGTGGCATCGCCCAACGAAACGCATTTTCCCGAGGAATCACCCATGGCCAGCGAACTGATCAAGCACATCTCCGACGCCACCTTCGAGTCCGACGTCCTGAAATCCGGCAAGCCGGTGCTCGTCGACTACTGGGCCGAATGGTGCGGGCCGTGCAAGATGATCGCGCCCATCCTCGAGGAAGTGTCCGAGACCTACAAGGACAAGCTGCAGGTCGCCAAGATGAACGTCGACGAGAACCGCGAGATCCCGGCCAAGTTCGGCATCCGCGGCATCCCCACGCTCATGCTGTTCAAGGACGGCCAGCCGCTGGCGACCAAGGTCGGCGCGATGAGCAAGGCGCAGCTGACCGCTTTCCTGGACCAGCAGTTGGCGTAAACGGAGGATAACGGGGTTCCTGCGGAACCCCGTCCTTGTGTCGGGGCCTGCGGCCCCGTTTTCCTGCATATAATCCCCCCAGATCGCCGGCCCGCCCACCCAAAGCGGGCTCGGTTCGAGTTTCCGGCCTGCGCGGCAACATCCCGCCGTCGCACCCTCCTCCCCCAAGAACCATCAAGAACTCCGCCACAGGGGTAACTCCATGCATCTGAACGAACTCAAGGCGCTGCACGTCTCCGAAGTCCTCAAGCAAGCCGAAGAGCTCGAGATCGAGAACACCGGCCGCATGCGCAAGCAGGAGCTGATGTTCGCCATCATCAAGAAGCGCGCCCGCGCGGGCGAGCAGGTGTTTGCCGACGGCGTGCTCGAGATCCTGCCCGACGGCTTCGGCTTCCTGCGCAGCCCCGACACCAGCTACACGGCGAGCACCGACGACATCTACATCTCGCCCAGCCAGGTGCGCCGCTTCAACCTGCACACCGGCGACATGGTCGAAGGCGAGGTGCGCACGCCCAAGGACGGCGAGCGCTACTTCGCGCTGACCAAGCTCGACGCCGTCAACGGCGGCCCGCCCGAGCAGAACAAGCACAAGGTGATGTTCGAGAACCTGACGCCGCTGTTCCCGCGCGAGCAGATGCGCCTGGAGCGCGACAACTTCAAGGGCGAGGAAAACATCACCAGCCGCATCATCGACATCATCGCGCCCATCGGCAAGGGCCAGCGCGCCCTGCTGGTGGCGCCGCCCAAGAGCGGCAAGACGGTGATGATGCAGCACATGGCACACGCCATCGCGGCCAACTTCCCCGACAGCTACATGATGGTCCTGCTGGTGGACGAGCGCCCGGAGGAAGTGACCGACATGCAGCGCTCGGTGAAGGGCGAAGTGATCGCGTCGACCTTCGACGAGCCGGCCGCCCGGCACGTGCACGTGGCCGAGATGGTGATCGAGCGCGCCAAGCGCCTGGTGGAGCTGAAGAAGGACGTGGTGATCCTGCTCGACTCCATCACCCGGCTGGCGCGCGCCTACAACAACGTCGTGCCGTCGTCGGGCAAGGTGCTGACCGGCGGTGTGGACGCCAACGCCCTGCAGCGCCCCAAGCGCTTCCTCGGCGCCGCCCGTAACGTGGAAGAAGGCGGCTCGCTCACCATCATCGCCACTGCGCTGATCGACACCGGCTCACGCATGGACGAAGTGATCTTCGAGGAGTTCAAGGGCACCGGCAACAGCGAAATCCACCTGGACCGCCGCCTCTACGAGAAGCGCGTGTTCCCCTCGATCCAGCTCAACCGCTCGGGCACCCGCCGCGAGGAACTGCTGCTCGCCCCCGAAATCCTGCAGAAGACCCGCATCCTGCGCCAGTTCATGTACAACATGGACGAGATCGAGGCCATGGAGATGGTGCTGAAGTCCATGAAGGCCACCAAGAGCAACGTCGAGTTCTTCGACATGATGCGTCGCGGCGGCTGAACGCTTCACGGTGCGAGAAGACCCGGCGGGCATACCTGCCCGCCTCGAAGACTGCGCGGAATATCATGCAGCGTGATCCAAAAAACCTTATAATTCAAGGCTTTCCCGCGAAAAGTACACCGGATGTCCCGGTGCGGCTGTCGCAGCTGACGAGGACCCCATGAAAGAAGGCATTCACCCCAACTACCGAGACGTCCTGTTCGTGGACCTCTCCAACGGCTTCAAGTTCGTCACGCGTTCGTGCGTGCAGACCAAGGAAACCGGCAAGACCGACGACGGCCGCGAACTGCCGCTGTTCAAGCTGGACACCTCCAGCGAGTCGCACCCGTTCTACACCGGCACGCAGAAGTCCGTGGACAACATGGGCGGCCGCGTCGAGAAGTTCCGCAACCGCTTCGGCAAGAAGTAAGCCGCGCAACCGGCCACGGCAAAGGGCAGCCCCAGCGGCTGCCCTTTTTGTTTGCCTGCAATAAACTCGCCCGGGCGTGAACTCACAGCCGACCCCAGCCATCGTGACGCAAGGCGCCGCGCGGCGCCTCCCGCGCTGGGCGCTGCTCCTGCTGTGCGCGGCCTACGTGCTGCCCGGCTTCGTGGGGCGCGAGCCGTGGAAGAACCAGGACATGACGGCGCTGGGCTACATGTTCGAGATGGCGCAGGGCACCTCGCCCTGGCTCGCGCCCAGCCTCGTGGGCCAGCCGCCCGAATTCGACGCCCTGCTGCCCTACTGGCTGGGCGCGTGGGCGATGCAGCTGGCGCCGGCATGGATACCGGCTGACTTCGCGGCGCGCATCCCCTTCATCGCATTGCTCGTGCTCACGCTGCTGGCCACCTGGTACGGCGTCTACCACCTCGCGCGCAGCCCGCGGGCGCAACCGGTGGCCTTTGCCTTCGGCGGCGAAGCGCGGCCGGCCGATTACGCGCGGGCCATGGCCGACGCCGCACTGCTGGCGCTCATCGCCTGCCTGGGGCTCGCCCAACTGTCGCACGAGACCACGCCATCGCTGGTGCAGCTCGGGTTCACGGCCGTCACGTTCTACGGCCTGGCGGCCCTGCCGTACCGCCGCATGGTGCCGGCGGCCGCCCTGACCACCGGGCTCGCCGGGCTCGCCCTGAGCGGCGCGCCGGCCATGGCGCTGTTGTTCGCAGCCGGGGGCGTCGCCGTCACCGTGCTCGCGCACCCGGATGACGCCAGCCTGCGCGGCACCAAGTGGAGCTGGGCCGCGCTCATCGTCATAGCGGCGATGCTGGTGGCGGCCCTGGGGACCTCGCTCGACGCGTGGCGCTGGCGCATCGCCAGCTTCCCGGAGCCGGCCGCCGACCTGCGCAGCGCGCTGCGCCTGACGGTGTGGTTCACCTGGCCCGCGTGGCCGCTGGCGCTGTGGACCACCTGGCGCTGGCGGCGCCAGCTGACCAGCCGCCACGTGCTGCTGCCGCTGTGGTTTGCCCTGGTGGCGGTCGCCACGACGTTCGTCACGCGTTCTTCCGACCGTTCGATGCTGCTCGCCCTGCCGGCGCTGGCGGCGCTGGCGGCGTTCGCCCTGCCCACCTTCAAGCGCAGCGCGGCCGCGCTGATCGACTGGTTCACGCTCCTCTTCTTCAGCGGCGCGGCCATCGTCATCTGGGTCGTGTGGATTTCCATGCACACCGGCTTCCCGGCCAAGCCCGCGGCCAACGTGGCCAAGCTCGCACCCGGCTTCGAGCCCACCTTCTCGCTGCTGCACCTGCTGGCCGCGCTTGCCGGCACTGCCGCCTGGGCATGGCTGGTGACGTGGCGTACGGGCCGGAACCGCGAAGCGATCTGGAAGAGCCTGGTGCTGCCGGCAGGCGGCGCCGCGCTGTGCTGGCTGCTGATGATGACGCTGTGGCTGCCGGTGCTGGACTACGCGCGCAGCTATGTGCCGGTGGTGCAGGGCGTCACCCGCCTCATGGACAACCGGCCCGGCTGCGTGGAGGTGCTCGGCCTCAATCGCGGCCAGCTCGCGGCCTTCCGCTACCACGCGCGGCTCGACCTGCGGCAGGCCGGCGGCGACAACGCCTGCCCCTGGCTGCTGATGCCGCAGGCCCTGCAGCCCGCGCTGCGCATCGCGATGAACGAGCGCCAATGGCAGCACGTGGGCACGGTGCGCCGGCCTGCCGACCGCAACGACAACCTGGCCCTGTACCGGCGCGCCGGCTAAAGACGTGGCTGAGCTGTCGCTCATCACCCGCCACGCGGGCACCGTGCTCGTCGGCCAGCTCGCCGTGATGGCATTCGGTGTCACCGACACCGTGGTGGCTGGGCGCTTCTCGCAGGAAGCGCTGGCGGCGCTGTCGGTCGGCTCGGCGGTCTACATCACGGTATTCGTCTCCTTCATGGGGCTGCTGCAGGCGCAGCTGCCGGTGTGGGCCGAGCTGTACGGCGGCGGCAAGGGTCCCGAGCTGGGCCGGTCGGTGCGGCAGGCCCTGTATCTCGTCGCGTTCGCTTCCGCCGCGGGGGTCCTTGCGCTGCTGTTCCCCGGCGCGTTGCTGCAGTGGACCGAAGTGCCCCCTGCCCTGCAGGAGATCGTGCGGCAGTACCTGGCGGTGCTGGCGCTGGCACTGCCGGCCTCGCTGCTGTTTCGCGTCTACAGCACGCTCAACCAGGCGCTGCAAAGGCCCAAGCTCGTCACGTGGCTGCAGATCGGCTCGCTGGGCATCAAGGTGCCGCTCACGACATGGTTTGCCTTCGGCGGGGCTGGCGTGCCCGCAATGGGTGCTGTCGGCTGCGCCCTGGCGACGGTCGTGGTGATGTGGCTGTTCGTGGCGTCTTCGCTGTGGATTCTGCGCACGCGCGCCCTGTACCAGCCCTTCGCGATCTGGGCGCGCATCGAGCCGCCGCACTGGCCGACGATCGCCCGCTTCGCGCGGCTGGGTGTGCCGGCCGCGGCGGCGATCCTGGTGGAGGTGACTTCGTTCACCCTGATGGCGCTGTTCATCGCGCGGCAGGGCACGCTCGCCTCGGCGGCGCACCAGGTCGCGTCCAACCTCGCCGCCATCCTGTACATGATGCCGCTGTCCATCGCCATCGCCACCAGCGCGCGCGTGAGCTTCTGGCTGGGCGCCGGCGATGCCAAGCTCGCGCGCGGCGCGATCCGCACGGGGCTGAAGCTGGGGCTGGCGCTGGCTGCTTGCATGTCGCTGGGGGTGCTGCTGGGCCGGCACGGCATCGCGTCGCTGTACTCGTCCGACGCCGAGGTCGCAGCGGTGGCCGCGGGGCTGCTCGCTTGGCTGGCGCTGTTCCACCTGGGCGACGCCACGCAGGGCCTTTGCGTCTTCCTGCTGCGCTGCTACCGCGTGGCCGTGGCGCCGCTGGTGGCGTACTGCGTGCTGTTGTGGGGGCTGGGCCTGGCGGGCGGCTTCGTGCTGGCCTATCGCGGCATCGGGACGATCCCCGCGCAGCAGTCGCCGGCTGCCTTCTGGATCGCGGCCGCCGTGGCGCTGGCACTGCTCTCGCTGATCCTGCCGTTGATCCTGTGGCGCGCGGTGCGCGCCTTCCGTGTCGCCCAGGCCCCCGGACCTTGACTCCGGTCAAACACCTGAGCGCGAGCCGGGAGCCGAATGGGGCACACAAGGCTGCCGGAGAACTGCACCATGTTCGAGTCCGCTGAAATCGGGCACCGCATTCCCAAGAAGGAATACAAGGAACGCGAGCCGGCGCTGCGCGCTGCGCTGCTCGACGCCCAGTACGCGCTGCTCGCGCAGCAGAAGCGCCCGGTCATCGTGCTGGTCAACGGCGTGGACGGGGCCGGCAAGGGCGAAACCGTCAACCTGTTCAACGAGTGGATGGACCCGCGCCACATCCGCACCGAGGCGTTCGGGCCGATGGCCGGCGCGGAACGCGAGCGGCCCGAGATGTGGCGCTTCTGGCAGGTGCTGCCGGCCAAGGGGCGCATCGGCATCCTGTTCGGCTCCTGGTACACCGACCCGATCCTCGCCCACGTGATGGGCTCGGACAGGAAGGCGCGGTTCGCCCACCGGCTGGAGCAGGTCCGCCATTTCGAGCGCATGCTGGTGGCCGAGGGCGCGGTGCTGGTGAAGTTCTGGTTCCACCTGTCGAAGGCGGCGGCCAAGCAGCGCTTCCGCATCCTCGAGCGCGACTCGAAGAACTCGTGGCGCGTCACCAGGGACGACTGGAAGCGCTTCAAGCACTACGACGAATTCGTCACCGTGTCGGAGCAGGCCTTGCGCAAGACGAGCAGCGGCGAGGCGCCCTGGCTGGTCGTCGAGGGGACCGACCCGGCGTACCGGTCGCTCACTGCGGGCCAGCACCTTCTCGAGGCGCTGCACGCGGCTACCCGCCGGGCGCAGCCCCCCGCGGCCCCTGTGGCCGTGCCGGCGCCCGCGGTCGACGGCCGCACCCTGCTCGCCTCCTGTGACTACACTCGCTCGCTCTCGCGCAAGAAGTACGCCGCGGCACTGGAGGACCTGCAGTCCCGGCTGGCCATGCTGAGCCGGGACCCGCGGCTCGCGAAGCGCTCGATCGTGCTCGTGTTCGAAGGCATGGATGCCGCGGGCAAGGGCAGCACGATCCGGCGCATCACCCAGGCCCTGGACGCGCGGCACTACCGTGTCGTGCCGGTCGCCGCACCCAGCGACGAGGAGCGCGCCCAGCCTTACCTGTGGCGCTTCTGGCGCCATGTGCCGCGCCACGGCCACGCGACGATCTTCGACCGCTCCTGGTATGGGCGCGTGCTGGTCGAGCGGGTCGAGAAGTTCTGCGCCGAGGGCGACTGGATGCGCGCCTACGGCGAGATCAACGCCTTCGAGGAGCAGCTCGCCGAGGCCGGTGCGATCGTCGTGAAGTTCTGGATGGCGATCACGCCCGTCGAGCAGTTGCGGCGCTTCGAGGAGCGCAAGGCCACCGCGCACAAGAACTTCAAGATCACCGAGGAGGATTGGCGCAACCGCAAGAAGTGGCCGCTGTACGAACGCGCCGTGGGCGACATGGTCGAGCGGACATCCACCGAAGTGGCGCCCTGGCACGTGGTGGCGTCCGACGACAAGCTGTTCTCGCGCATCGAGGTGCTGCGCCACCTTTGCACGCGCATCGAGGCTGCGCTGGGGAGCAGGTGAACCCCCTCGACCCGTCGGCAGCCGGGCAACGCGAGCTGCTCTGGCTGCTGCTGGGCATGGGGGCCGCGGCGGGCGTGTTCCGGCTGGCGCGGGCCGGCGGGCACCGGTCGCTGGGCGGCACCTGGTGGTGCCTGCTGCTGGCGCTGGGCGCGCAAGCGCTGGCCGCGTTCACGTCGGGAGCGCTCGCGCAGGGAGCATGGGCCGCCGCAGTCGCCCTGGCCGGGCTCGCCGCCATCCAGCTGGCCTGCACGCTCCTGTTCCGGGGTGCGCTGCCAGCGGTGCACTTGGCGGCGCCGCGCATCGCACAGGACCTGGCCGTCACGGGCCTGTCGCTGGCCTGGTGCCTGCTGTGGTTGCGAATGGCCGGCGTCGAGCCCACGCAGCTCTTCACCACCTCTGCCCTCATCACCGCCGTGGTAGCCTTCTCGATGCAGGACACCCTGGGCAACGTGCTCGGCGGCGTGATGCTGCAGCTGGACCACTCGCTGCGCGTGGGCGACTGGGTCCGCATCGACGACACCGGCGGGCGCGTGGTCGACGTCCGCTGGCGCTATACCGCGATCGAGACGCGCAGCCGCGAACGGGTGGTCGTGCCCAACAGCTGGCTGATGAAGAACCGCTTCACCGTGATCCGCGCCCCGGACGGGGGGCAGCTTGCGTGGCGGCGCGCCGTGAGCTTCAACGTCGATCCCGCGGCGGACCCGGACCGCGTGGCCACCGCGCTGGAGCACTCGGTGCTCGACGCGCGCATCCCGCATGTGCTGGCGCATCCGCCACCCAGCGCGATCCTGGGCGACCTGGGCTCGGGGTTCAGTCGCTACACGCTGCGCTACTGGCTGGCCGACCCCCAGTTCGACGACCCCACCGACTCCGCCGTGCGGGTCCATGCCCTGGCCGCGCTCGCGCGAGCCGGGGTGCGTCCCGGCGTTCCGGTGGAAGAGCGCCTGACCGTGAAGGAGAACGACAGCTGGCGAGCCGCCGCCGAGCGCCGCGAGTCCGGGCGCCGGCTGCAGGCGATACGGTCCACCGAGCTGTTCGCGCACCTGCCCGAGCCCGAGCAGGCACAGCTGGCTGCGCACCTGGTGCATGCCCCCTTCGCGGCCGGCGACATCATGACCCGCGAGGGGTCGGTTGCGCACTGGCTGTACCTGGTCATCGAGGGCGAGGCCGCGGTGAGCGCCGACGGCCCGAACGGCCCGGTGGCGCTTGGCACGCTGCACGGCGGCGACGTGTTCGGCGAGTTGGGCATGCTGACGGGCGAGCCCCGGCGCGCCACCGTCGTGGCCCTCACCGCCATGGATTGCTACCGCCTCGACAAGGCGGGCTTCGCTTCACTGCTGAAGCTGCGGCCCGAAGTGGCGCACGAAGTGGCGGCCATCGCCGAGCGCCGAAGCGCGGAACTCGGCGCCCGGATGGCCCGGGCCGGCACGCCGCAGCCGGCGCACGGCGACTTGCTGGCGCGCCTGCTCAGGTTCTTCACGCCGGCAGCTTGAGCCCCGCTTCCACCTCACGGGACGGTTCGGGAGGGGGGCGCACGCGCGAGGCGGGCAGCAGGATGCTGAAGGTCGAGCCCGAACCCGGCGTGCTCTCGATGCGCAGTTCCGCCCCATGGCGCTGCAGCACGTGCTTCACGATGGCCAGCCCCAGGCCCGTGCCGCCGGTCTCCCGCGAGCGGCTGCGGTCGACGCGGTAGAAGCGCTCGGTGAGGCGCGGGATGTGCTCGGGCGCGATGCCCGGGCCGCTGTCGCGCACGCTGAACTCGATGCGGCCGTCGGCGAGGCTGCGCCAGCGCACGTCGACGGTGCCGCCGGACGGCGTGTAGCGTACCGCGTTGCTCACCAGGTTGGACATGGCGCTCTGCAGCTCGGGCGCCGAGCCGGCCAGTTCGACGGCAGGCGCAGGGCCGAAGGCTATCTGCTGGTCGCGCCCCAGCACGGCGGACAGGGCCCGCGCTTCCTGCTCGCACTGGCTCGCAAGCAAGCCGGCCGCCGTCCACTCACCGGAGCCCGGCAAGGGACTTCCTTCCAGCCGCGACAGCGTGAGCAGGTCGCTCACCAGCGTCTGCATGCGCTGGGCCTGCTGGGCCATCAGCGCCAGGTAGCGGTTGCGCTCAGGCGGGGGCAGGTCGATGTTCTGCAGGGTCTCCACGAATCCCGTCAGGACCGTGAGTGGCGTACGGATTTCGTGCGACACGTTGGCGACGAAGTCGCGGCGCATCACCTCGGCCTGCTCCAGCGCCGTGATGTCGCGCGACAGCAGCAGCAGCCGGCCTTCGCCGTAGGGGTGCAGGTGCACCGACAGCTTCATGGGCCGCAACGGCGTGCTGCCGGGGCCTTCCACCACCACTTCCTGGGTGTAAGCCCGGCCCTGGTGGTAAGCCGCGAACGAGGGGTCGCGCACGAGGTTGGCGATGTTCTGCATGCGGTCGCCCACGGGGTCCAGCCGGAACTGGCCGGCGGCCGTCTCGTTGCACCACTCGATGCGCCCGTAGGCGTCCAGCAGGATCACGCCGTACGGCGAGCTCTGGATGGCTGCGAGGAAGTCGTCGAGCCGCTGCCGCGCGTCGGCCCCATCCCTCTCCTGCTGCCTGATTGCGCGCCGTATGCGGTCCAGCGCCTCGCCCCACAGGCCGCCGACCCGCGGTTCGGGGCCGCCCCTGCGCAGCCACTGCAGCACCTTGGCCGCGCGCACGCTCTCCACCACGAACCAGCCCGTCGCACCGGCGATCAGGCCCGCCGCCAGGCCGCGGTCGTGCTCGAGCCACCAGCCGGCGATACCGCCGCCGAGCACGCACAGCAGGAAGGCCGTCAGCCGCTGGAACATCGGGTCAGGAAGCCTCGCGTTCGGCCGCCTGTGCAGTCAACCGGTAGCCGGCACCGCGCACCGTCTCCACCATCGCTCCCGCCGGCCCAAGCGACTCACGCAGGCGCTTCACGTGCACGTCGACGGTCCGCTCCTCGATGAAGACGTGGTCACCCCACACCTTGTCGAGCAGTTGCGAACGGCTGTGCACGCGCTCGGGGTACTTCATCAGGTGCTGCAACAGCTTGAACTCGGTCGGCCCCAGCTTGAGCGCGCGGCCGTGCCAGGTGACCCGGTGGGTCGCCGAGTCGAGCCTGAGCCCGCCCACTTCGATCGTCTCGTCGGCCGGCTCGGGCGAGCGGCGGCGCAGCACGGCCCGGATGCGCGCCAGCAGTTCCTGCGTGGAGAACGGCTTGGTGATGTAGTCGTCGGCGCCGGCGTCCAGCCCGGCTACCTTGTCGGGCTCGTCGCCGCGCGCGGTGAGCATCAGGATGGGGATGTCCTTGGTGCGGGCGTCGCCGCGCCACTTGCGCGCGAGCACCAGGCCGCTCTGGCCCGGCAGCATCCAGTCGAGCAGGATGGCGTCGGGCAACGCGGTATCCATCTCGCGCTGCGCCACGGCTCCGTCCTCCGCCCAGGTCGGCGCAAAGCCGTTGTGGCGCAGGTTCACGGCGATCAGCTCGGCGATCGCCGGCTCGTCCTCGACGATCAGGATGCGGGGCGGCTTTTTCATCGGACGACGGATTCGACGTTCTCGATCGAGGTGTGCCGGATGTCGGCGCCCTTGACCACGTAGATGATGAACTCGGCGATGTTCTTCGCATGGTCGCCGATGCGCTCGATGGCCTTGGCGACGAACAGCAGGTCCAGGCTGGCGGAGATGGTGCGCGGGTCTTCCATCATGTAGGTGATGAGCTTGCGCACGAAGCCGTCGAACTCCTTGTCGATGGCGTCGTCCTCCTTCAGGATGGAAACCGCCGCGCTCGCGTCGAGCCGCGCGAAGGCGTCCAGCGCCTTGCGCAGCAGCGCCGACGCCAGGTCGGCTCCGACCTGCAGCTCGGACGCGGGCAGCGCACGCTGGGACCCGGAATCGATGATCTTCTTCACCATGCGGGCGATGCGCTCGGCCTCGTCGCCGGCGCGCTCGAGGTTGGCCGTGGTCTTGGAGATGGCGATCAGCAGCCGCAGGTCGCGCGCGGTCGGCTGGCGGCGTGCGATGATCGTCGACAGGTCGCGGTCGATGTCGACTTCCATCGCGTTCACGCGGGCCTCGATCTCCAGCACCTGCCGGGCGGCCTCCTCGTTGAATTGCGCGAGCGAGTAGACCGCCGTGCGGATCTGCGACTCGACCAGCCCGCCCATTTCCATGACGCGCGTGGAAACGGCGCTGAGCTCGCTGTCGAACTGGCTCGAAAGATGCTTATCCATGGGGGGCCTTCCTCAGCCGAACCTGCCGGTGATGTAGTCCTCGGTCTCCTGGCGCCGCGGCTTCATGAAGATGTCGCTGGTCACGCCGTACTCGATCAGCTCGCCGAGGTACATGTACGCCGTGTAGTCGGAGACGCGCGCTGCCTGCTGCATGTTATGCGTGACGATGAGGATCGTCACCTTGTTCTTGATCTCGCCGATCAGCTCCTCGATGGCCCCGGTGGCGATGGGGTCCAGCGCCGAGGTGGGCTCGTCGAAGAGGACGATCTCGGGGTCGGTCGCCAGCGCGCGGGCGATGCACAGGCGCTGCTGCTGGCCGCCCGACAGGTTGACCGCCACCTCGTCCAGCCGCTCCTTCACCTCGTTCCACAGCGCCGCGCCCTTCAGCGCCGCCTCGACCTTGTCCTCCAGGTACGACTGCGACTTCTCGCCGCGCACCCGCAGGCCGTAGGCCACGTTCTCGAAGATCGACTTGGGGAAGGGGTTGGGTTTCTGGAACACCATGGCCACGCGCATGCGCACCTCGATCGGGTCGACGCTGGGATGCAGCAGGTCCACGTTGTCCGGGTGCAGCTCGATGGTGCCGTCGTAGCGCGTGCCCGGGTACAGGTCGTGCATGCGGTTGAAGCACCGGAGGTAGGTGGACTTGCCGCAGCCGCTGGGGCCGATGAGCGCCGTGACGCGGTTCTCGTAGATGGGCATCGAGATGCCCTTCAACGCCTTGAACTCGCCGTAGTAGAAGTCGAGGTCCTTCGACTGCGCTTTCAGCGGCGGCGCTTTCTCGGGAAACGTGATCGTCGATGCCATGGAGGGTTTCACCACTTGATGTTCTTGCGCAGGCGAAAGCGTAGCCAGATGGCCAGCGCGTTCATGCCGAGCGTGAGGACGACGAGCACCAGGCTGGCAGCCGCGGCGTTCGCATGGAAGGCCGGGTCGGGCCTCGACGTCCAGTTGAAGACCTGGATCGGCATCACCGTGAACGGCGAGTAGAGCCAGTCAAAGAGCCCCGCCGGCGGGTCGCCCGTGAACGGCACGGGCGGCAGGAAGGCGATGAAGGTGAGCGCGCCTATCGTGATGATGGGCGCCGTCTCGCCGATGGCGCGCGACAGGCCGATGATCACGCCGGTGAGGATGCCGGGCATGCCGTAGGGCACCAGGTGGTCGGAGCACACCTGCCACTTGGTGGCGCCGCAGGCATACGCAGCCTCGCGCACCACTTGCGGGATCGAGCGCAGCGCCTCGCGCGTGGCCACGATCACGATCGGCAGGATCAGCAGGCCCAGCGTGAGCCCCGCCGACAGGATGCTCTGCCCGAAGCCGAAGGTGTAGACGAACAGGCCCAGCGCCAGCAGGCCGTACACGATGGAAGGCACACCCGCCAGGTTGGTGATGTTGATCTCGATGAGGTCTGTGAACCAGTTCTTGCGCGCGTACTCTTCCAGGTAGATCGCGCCTGCGATGCCGATCGGGATGGCGAACAGGGCCGTCACCAGCATCACAAGCAGCGAGCCGACCCAGGCCGACAGGATGCCGGCCGAGGAGGCGCGGCGCGACGCGAAACTGGTGAAGAACTCGCCGGTGAGGCGCGGGAAGCCGTCGATGGCCATCTGCGTGAACAGCGCCAGCAGCGTGAGGATGCCCACCGACATCGCGAGCAGGCCGACCACGCCGAAGATGGTGTCCCAGCGCTTGTGCGAGCGGATGATGGCGCGCAGCGCCTCGGTCCGGTCCTGCCTGGGGTCTTGCATCAGTATGCCTCGCGGAAGCGCTTGCGCAGCCAGTAGCCGAGCAGGTTGAACATCAGCGTCAGCAGCATCAGCATGAGGCCGGCGGCGAAGATGGTCTGGTAGCCGACGCTGCCGTGCGGCAGGTCGCCCAGCGCCACCTGCACGATGTACGAAGTAACGGTGGCGGCCGGCTCCAGCGGGTTGAGCGTGAGGTTGGGCTGCATCCCGGCGGCCACGGCCAGGATCATGGTTTCGCCGACGGCGCGCGAAATGCCGAGGATGTAGGCCGACGCGATGCCCGACAGCGCCGCCGGCACCACCACGCGCGTCGCCGCCTGGAAGCGTGTCGATCCCATGGCGTACGCGCCCTCGCGCAGGCTCATGGGCACCGCGCGCATCGCGTCTTCGGACAGCGAAGACACGTAGGGAATGATCATGATGCCCATCACGATGCCGGCCGACAGCACGTTGAAGGTCGGCAGCTCCGGGTAGACCTTCTGGATCAGCGGCGTAACCACCAGCAGCGCGAAGAAGCCGTAGATGATGGTGGGCACGCCGGACAGCATCTCCAGCACCGGCTTGAGCGTCTCGCGCGTGCGGTAGCCGGCGAACTCGGACAGGTAGATGGCGATGATGGTGCCCAGCGGGATGGCGATGGCCAGCGCCACCAGCGAGCTGCTCACCGTGCCCGCCAGCAGCACGCGGATGCCGAAGTGTGCGTCGTCGAACAGCGGCGTCCACTGGTCGTCCGACAGGAAAGTGGCCAGCGGCACGTTGCTGAAGAAGACCAGCGACTCCCTGACCAGGATGTAGACGATGGCCAGTGTGGTGAAGACGGAGACGCAGGCAGCCGCCAGCAGGATCGCTTCGACGATCCTGTCCTTGCGCTTGCGCGCCGCCTTCGCTTTGGCCAGCTGGGCGAGGCGCGCCTCGCCCGTCAGGGGCGTTGCGGTCACCATGCGCTCCGTTGTTGTTGTGGTGGCGCTCATTGTAGGGACCGCACCCGCGGCTTCACATCGAAGCTTCGCGCTTCAGCAGGTCGTTGATGGTGATGCCGACTTCGTTCTTGCCGCCGAACACGGTGCCCTTCTTGCCCTTGGCGATGTGTTCCAGCCCGACCTTGTACGCATCGGCCGGCAGCGGCACGTACTTCACTTCCTTGGCCAGCTTGGCGCCGTTGGCCATGTAGAAGTCGACGAACTTCTTCACTTCGGGCCTGGCCAGCGACTTGGCGTTGACGTAGATGAAGACCGGGCGCGACAGGGGCTGGTAGCTGCCGTTGAGCACCGACGCCTCGCTGGGCGACACGGCCGGCTTGCCGTCCTTCTCCACGATGGACAGGGCCTTCAGGCGCTGCTGGTTCTCGGCGTAGTAGGCGTAGCCGAAATACCCGATGGCGTTGACGTCACCGGCGACACCCTGCACCAGCACGTTGTCGTCTTCCGACGCGGTGTAGTCGCCGCGGCTCGACTTGGCCTTGCCGACGATGGCTTCGGTGAAGTAGTCGAACGTGCCCGAGTCGGAGCCCGCGCCGAACAGCTTGACCGGCTGGTCCGGCCACGCCGGGTTGACCTGGTTCCAGCGGGTCACCTTGCCCTGGGCTGCCGGCTCCCACAGCTTCTTCAGCTCGGCCACGGTCGCCTGCCTGAGCCAGGCGTTCTTCGGGTTGATCACGACGGTCAGCGCGTCGAAGGCCACCGGCAGCTCGAAGTACTCGACGCCGGCCTTCTTGCAGTCTTCCATCTCGGACTTGCTGATGGGGCGCGAGGCATTGGAGACGTCGGTCTCGGTGCGGCAGAACTTCTTGAAGCCGCCGCCGGTGCCCGACACGCCGACGGTGACCTTCAGGCCCTTGTTGGCCTTCTGGAACTCTTCGGCAACGGCTTCGGTGACAGGGTACACGGTGCTGGAGCCGTCCACCTTGACGACCTGGGCAGCGGCGGGAAGGACGGCAACCGCGAGGGCGGCGAGCGCAAAGGTGTGCTTCAGGGAATTTTGCATGGCGGGACTCCGGATATGGTGGTCTATGAGGGACTGTATGAAGGTCTCGTGACGGTTTTGTGACGGGAAGAGTCGTTTCATTCGTTCACTCTGTCGTTGGGGACCAGCGCAAGTCTGGTTTCCCAAGGTGACCCCTGCGTGACTCATCCATGACGGGACCGTGACGGCCGCCAGGCTGCTATGCTGCCCCGCACATGCAGAATGGGAGCCTTCTTGCCGCCGTGGACCTGGGGTCCAACAGCTTCCGGCTCGAGATCGGCCGGCACGACCACGGGCAGGTGCGGCGAGTGGAGTACCTCAAGGAGACGGTGCGCCAGGGCGGCGGGCTCGACGAGGAGCGCAACCTCACGCCCGATGCCATGGCGCGCGGCCTCGACTGCCTGGCGCGTTTCGCCGAGAGGCTGGCGGGCTTCGACGCACGCCACGTTCGCGCCGTGGCGACGCAGACGCTGCGCGAGGCGCGCAACCGCGACGTGTTCCTGCGCCGCGCCCGGCAGGTGCTGGGCTTTCCCATCGAGGTGATCTCCGGCCGCGAAGAGGCGCGCCTGATCTACCAGGGCGTCGCGCACATGCTGCCGCAGTCCGACGAGCGCCGGCTGGTGATCGACATCGGCGGCCGCTCCACCGAGCTGATCCTCGGGCAGCAGTTCGATGCGCAGGTGACGGAAAGCTATCGCGTGGGCAGCGTGGCATGGTCCACGCGCTACTTCGCCGACGGGCAGTTCACCGAGTCCGCCTTCGGGAAGGCGGAGATCGCGGCGCAGGCCCTGCTGGACGAAGCGCTCGCAGCCTACCGCCGCGACCGCTGGGACGTCGCGTACGGCTCCTCGGGCACCATAGGCGCGGTGGCCGACGTGCTGGAAGCCGCCGGGCACGAGGCCGGCGTGATCCGGCGGGACGGCCTGGACTGGCTGTACGACACGCTGCTGGCGGCCCGCAGCGCGGACCGCGTCAAGCTGGCCGGCATGAAGGACGACCGCCGGCCCGTCATCGGCGGCGGGCTCAGCGTGCTGCGGGCGCTGTTCACCCTGCTCAACATCGAGGAAATGCGGCCGGCGCAAGGCGCGCTGCGGCACGGCGTGCTCTACGACATGCTGGACCGCGAGAGCCCCGACACCGACGTGCGCGCGACCACGGTGGGCGTGCTGGCGCGCAAGTTCGAGACCGATGCCATGCAGGCCAGGCGGGTCGGCCGCGTGGCCGTCCACTTCCTGCGCCAGCTACGCCCCGACCACGACCCGTGGCCGGCACGCGAATGCCAGTGGGCGGCGCAGTTGCTGGAGATCGGCAGCATCATTTCGCACAGCGACTCGCACAAGCACGGCGCGTACATCCTCGAGCACGCCGACGCACCCGGCTTCGACCAGGCCGAGCTGCACCGGCTGGGCCAGCTGGTACTGGGGCATCGCGGCAAGCTGCGCAAGCTCGAAATCGACTTCGGCGACGAGCTCTTCATCCACCAGCTGATGGCCCTGCGCCTGGCCGTCATCCTGTGCCACGCCAGGCTCGACCCGGCCCTCGCCGGGCTGCGCGCCACGGCGGGCGAACACAGCGTGACCCTTGCCGTGCCGGCGGAGTGGTCAGGCGCCTGGCCGCAGTCGGCGCACCTGCTGCGCGAGGAGATCGTGGCCTGGCAGAAGACGCCGTGGACGCTGGCGCTGGAAACGGTATAAACGGTATAAACTGTATATATCGTTTTAACGAAGGAGGCATCCCATGGTCACCAGGAAAACTGCACGCGTTGCGAAGGCCGCTCCGCCCCCCAAGCCGGCCAGGCCGGTGCAGGTCGCCATGCCGGTCAAGACCCCCAAGCCCCTGAAGGACGACAAGCCGAAAAAACCCAAGCTCGTGCGCGACAGCTTCACGATCCCGAAGGCCGAGTACGCCGTCATCGACATCCTCAAGCAGCGCGCCGCGCGCCTGGGCAAGCCGGCGAAGAAGAGCGAATTGCTGCGCGCCGGCGTGAAGGCGCTGGAGGCGATGGCCGACCCGGCCTTCCTGGCCTGCGTCGCCAGCGTTCCCAGCATCAAGACGGGACGGCCCGCGAAAGCCTAGACCGACTCCGGCGACTGCACGGCAAAGACGACCGCATGCTCGTGGCCGTCGCGCTCGCGCGAGCGCAGCCACCACACCGCACCCTTGCGCACGGGGCAGCCGGGAGCCGGCAGGCCGAGCAGTTGGGCGATGGCCTCGCCCAGCATCGGCTGGTGGCCGACCACCAGCACCGCTTGCCTGCCGTGCGGCCACTGGGCTGCCTGCAGCACGGCGGCGGCATCGCCGCCGGGGGCCAGTTCGGGCCTGACCTTGAACTTGCGGCCCAGGGCCTGCGCCGTCTGCTCGCAGCGCCGGGCCGGGCTGCACAGCACGCGCGTGCCTTCCGGCAGGTGCCGGTCCAGCCAGGCCGCGATGCGCGCCGCCTGCTTTTCGCCGCGCGGCGTCAGCAGGCGTTGCAGGTCATCCTGGCCCTCGGCTTCATCTTCGGCTTCCGCATGCCGCCACAAGATCAGGTCCATGCTGGCTCCGCCTCCGCCGGCGAGGCTGCATATCGTTCCATCAAGGCGGCTTGCGCGCCATGCGAATGTGGATCTCCCGCGCCCTTCACCCTGCGGTAGCTGCCGTCGGGCAGCAGGTCCCAGGCATCCCGGTCGTCGTGCAGGTAGGCCACCAGGCACTCGTCGATGATGCGCTGGCGCAGGTGCGGGTCGGTCACCGGCCACGCGAGTTCGATCCGCCGCAGCATGTTGCGGTTCATCCAGTCGGCGCTGGACAGGTAGAGCTGCTCTGCGCCCGCCGCGCGGAAGTAGAAGACGCGCGAGTGCTCCAGGAAACGGCCGATCACCGACCGCACCCTGATGTTGTCCGTCACGCCCGCAAGGCGCGCAGGCAGCATGCACGCGCCCCGCACGATCAGGTCGACCTTCGCGCCCTTGAGCGACGCGCGCACCAGCGCCTGCATCAGCGGCTCGTCGGTCAGCGCATTCATCTTCAGCACGATGCGAGCATCCTGTCCCTGCCCCGCCGCTTCGGCGACCAGGTCGATCTGCTCGACCATGCGCCGGTGCAGGTGGAACGGCGCCATCCATACCTGCGCCAGCCGCGGCAGCTTGCTCTGGCCCGCCAGGTGGACGAACACGTGCTCGACGTCTGCGGTGAGTTCCGGGCTGGCGGTCAGGTGGCAGATGTCGGTGTACAGCCGCGCCGTGCGCGGGTTGTAGTTGCCGGTGGACAGGTGCGCATAGCGCACCAAGTGGCGGCCCTCGCGCCGCGTGACCAGCAGCATCTTGGCGTGCGTCTTCAGCCCGACGACGCCATACACCACCTGGGCGCCCACCGACTCCAGCAGCTCGGCGAAGTTGATGTTGGCCTCTTCGTCGAAGCGCGCCTTCAGTTCGACCACGGCCGTCACTTCCTTGCCGCGGCGCACCGCCTCGCACAGCAGGTCGACCATCTCCGAGTCGGAGCCGGCACGGTAGATCGTCTGCTTGATCGCCAGCACCTGCGGGTCGTTGACGGCCTCGCGCAGGAAGTCGAGGACGCCGTCGAAGCTCTCGAAGGGCAGGTGCAGCAGCACGTCGCCGTGCTTGAGCTGCTCGAAGATCGAGCGGCCCGGCGCCAGCTGGCGCGGATAGCAGGGTTTGTAGGGCGCAAACAGCAGCCGGCGGGCATCCACCAGGTCGATCAGCTGCTGCAGGCGCACCAGGTTCACCGGGCCGTGCACGCGATAGAGCGCCGCTTCGGGCAGCCCGAACTGGCGCAGCAGGAACGACGACAGGTAATCGGAGCAGCCGGCGGACACTTCGAGCCGGACGGCCTCGCCGTAATGGCGCTGCTGCAGGCCCAGGCGCAGTGCGGTGCGCAGGTTGCGCACGTCTTCTTCGTCCACCGCCAGGTCCGAATGGCGCGTCACGCGGAACTGCGAGAACTGGCCGACCTCGCGGCCCGGGAACAGCAGGTTCAGGTGCGCCCGTATCACGCTGGAGAGCGACACGAACAGCGTCTTGCGCCCCTCCACCTTGGCCGGCATGCGGATCAGGCGCGGCAGCACGCGCGGCACCTTCACGATGGCGATCTCGTTCTCGCGGCCGAAGGCGTCCTTGCCCGAGAGCCGCACGATGAAGTTGAGCGACTTGTTCGCCACCTGCGGGAAGGGGTGCGCCGGGTCGAGCCCCACGGGGATGAGCAGGGGCCGCACCTCGCGCTCGAAGTAGTCGTGCACCCAGGCTTTCTGCACCTCGTTGCGTTCGCCGTGCGAGACGATCTCGATACCCTCTTTCGCGAAGGCCGGCATCAGTTCGTCGTTGTACAGCGCGTACTGGCGGTCCACGAGGCGATGGGCCGCCACGGAAGTTGCCGCTGCCAGCTGCGGCACGCCGCGCACTTCGAAGAACTCGTCGAGGTTGGACGAAACGATGGTGAGGAAGCGCAGCCGCTCGAGTAGCGGCACGCCGGGACGGTCGACCCAGTCGAGCACCCGCTCGTTGAAGGCGAGGATGCTGTGGTCTCGGTCCAGGAAGGGAACCACCGTCACGCCGGCGTCACACATGAGCCATGACAGAATTATGAGACATCCGCCAGTGTTCACCAGTCGCGTGACAACTTCTTGACGGAGCGCATCACTCCGTCAGGAAGTGCTTGCGGTATTTCGCGGGCCGGTCCGGCAGCCGCTCAGAAAGTGGCCTGCAAGCCCAGCTTCACGCTGCGCCCCGGCAGCGGCACGCGACCCGGCTGCGACTGCGTGAGGATCGAACTCGCGCTGTACGCCAACCGGTCGCCTGCGTTGCCTACGCGCAGGTATGCCAGCAGGCTGCCCGGTGGCGCCGTGAGGCGATACGTGACGGCGGCCGTGACGAGCGTGTAGCCGGGCGTCGCGAGTTCGCCGAGCGGCACGCGAACCTGCCTCGCGTGCCGCTCGGCACCCAGCCTCGCCCCCCACGCGCAGTGCTTCCATTCGACCTCGACTCCCACGCGCAGCGGTGCGATGCGCGGCAAGGGCTCGCCGGTGTCGAGCCGGTGCGCGCGCACGAGATCGGCCCGCAGCCCGGCGTCGACTTCGTGCGACCCTTCGAGCAAGCGAATGCGGCCGTTGGCCTCGGCGCCGCGGAACGCCGCATTCGCTGCCGTATACGCGAACTCGGGCAAGGTCTCGCCGTCCTCCTGCTCGCGCGCCGCCCCTGTGCGGGCCAGGAAGATGTAGTCGCGAAAGCGGGTGCGCCACGCGTTCAGCTCGAAGCGGTGGGGCCCGCGCTTCCAGCGCGCGCCCAGCTCGAAGCTGGTCGACCGCTCCACGCCCAGTCCCGGCCGGCCCACTTCGTACGCGCCGGTTGCCAGGTGCGGACCGTCGGCGAACAGTTCGTAGTCCCTGGGTGCACGCTCGCTGCGCGCCAGGTTGGCGGTGAGCTGCCAGTCGGGCAGCACGTTCCACAGAGCCCCTGCCGATGCGCTGGCGGGCGAGAAGCCGCGCATGGCGGCGCCGAAGCGCGGCACCATCGGATCGGCGAACGACCGGACGTCGACCCGCTCGACGCGCGCGCCAAAGTCCAGCCGGCCCCACGGCACGCCCAGTTCCTCGTAGGCGAACACGGCCGACTGCCGCGTGCGGCTGGACGGCGTGAAGGCCTCGGTGCCGCTCGCGGAGAAGCGCGAGCCGTCGGCCTGCAGCCCCCACACGCCGCGCAGGCTGTGCCAGGCACGGTGCCCGGCTTCGACGCGCAGGTCGTTGCCGGCTTGTGCGAAGCGCGTGCCGGCAACGGCCGCCTCGAATTCCGTGTGCGTGTAGTCGTTGCGGCTGGCCTGCACCTTGATGCGTTCGAACCAGCCGGACAGCCGGCGCCATTCACCCTCGAAGGCGAGACGCCTGGAACGCATGGCCAGCGTCACTTCGTCCTCAGCGACGGAGCCATAACGGTTGCTGAAGGTCCCTGCCGACAGGCCTGCATAGCCATGGTCGAAGAACACCGAACCGCCGACCGATGCGCCTTCGGCGCGGGCCGACGAATTGCAGATGCGGTTGGCAACCCACGCCGCGGCGCCGTTGGTACACGGCAGCTGCACCGGCACGCGCACGTCGCCGCTGCTGCGTCGGAACAAGTCGCCGTGCCACGCCATGCGGCCGGTGCCGCCTTCGAGCAGCGCTGCGGCGCTGCCTTCGCGGTTGCCGGGTACATGACCCGCGTCCAGCTTCGCAGCCATCGCTTCGATTCGGTCGCGGGGGATGCGGTTGTCGATGACGTTCACCACGCCACCGATGGCGGTGCCGCCGTAAAGCAGCGCCGCAGGCCCGCGGAGCACTTCGATGCGCTCGACGGCAATGGCGTCGGCCGCCACCCCGTGGTCGTAGCTGAGGCCCGAGACGTCACCCAGCGTGCTGCCATTGGCCAGCACGCGCACGCGGTCGCCATCGAGCCCGCGGATCACGGGCCGGCTCGCCACGGGGCCGAAATAGGTGCTGGACACGCCGGGCAGGCCGTTGAGCGTCTCGCCCAGGCTGCCTTGCGAACGCAGCGCCAGCCCGGTGCCTGACAAGGAGGCGGCAGGCGTGACGAGATCGGTCGCACCCAGCGGGTTGCCGGTGACGATGACGGGTGCCAGCGTGGCGCCGGCCTGCGACTGTGCGCAGGCCGGCCCGGCCACGCACAGCGCGCCCACGAGGGCGCGCACGAAAAAGGGGTCCATGGAATTCCTTCGTTCGGACGATGCGGAAAGGCGCGCCGTGCGGGCCAGGCCGCAGGGACGCCGTTGTCGACGGTCAGGCGAAGAAGGAAACGGGAGGGCCGCGCGCGTTGAACAGCGCCGCGAACCGCGCGAGGGCTTCACCCTCGGAATGAGCGAGCAGGCGGGCCTTGGGCAGGTCCGCGGATGTCGTGGTGGCAGCCGTGATCAGGTCGTGCGCGACCCCGTCCAGCAGCGGGCATTCCTTCTCGCCGTGGGCGTCGAACAGGGCAGCGACCCAGTGGCCCGAACCGGCGGCTTCCTGCGCGTGCGACGGTGCATGGCCGAAGTGCGCGATGCGGTGCATGGCGCCGAGCGCCTGCGCCAGCACGAGGGCGGCGATCAGCGCGAAGGCGAACCAGCGAATGCGCTGCATGGACGAAGGAAGTGGCGGTGCCGGGGGGTCAGAACCGGACACCCGCGGAGAACCGCAGGGTGTCCGAAGACGTCCCGGTACGCGGGCTGAGCTCGTAGCCCACGCGCACGTAGTAGCGCGGCCAGTCGTAGCGCACCGCCAGCCCCAGCCTCTCGCTGCCGAGCGTGCGCGAAAACTGCATCGACACCGACTGCCCGTCGCTCCATCGGTAGCCACCGCCCAGCGCCACGCCTTCGGCTTCCATGCTGCGCCCGATGGTGAGGCGGCCGAACCACTGCCGGCCGGCTTCCACCGACAGGCCGGCGCCCGTGGTGCTGCCGAATGCCGTCATGACCCGCGCCGAACCCAGCGCGAAGCCGGCGCCGCGCGGCACCAAGTCAGTGTCCCAGGTGGGCACCGCCGGGCGGGTCAGGTCGTAGTTGGCGCTGAAATCCAGGGCGTGGGCCGGCGCCAGTGCCGCGGCCAACCCTGCAGCCAGCAGCAGCCTTGCGGTGGAGCGGAGGACGGGACCCATGCATCCAAATGTAGACCGCGCCGGACTCCCGCGCCAGAGCCATGGTTATGGGATGTGGCTGCCCGGCGACAGGCGGTTGCCGCGGCGCAACAAGTGACGCGAAGCGTCATCCCCGCAGGCGGGGACCCAGAACCTTCTATCCCGCCCGGACGGCCTCGGCCAGGCGCTCGGCGCCTTTGCGCGCCACTCCCTCGTCGCTGGCTTCGACCATGACGCGGAGCACCGGTTCGGTGCCGCTGGGTCGGATCAGCACCCGGCCGGAACCGTTGAGTTCAGATTCCAGCTTCTGCGTTTCCCCCGCCAGGCGGGCATTGGACTTCCAGTCCTGCCCGGGCTGCAGCCGAACGTTGATGAGGGTCTGCGGAAACAGGCGCACGCCCTGCAGCAGCTGCGCCATCGACTGGCCGCTGCGCGCCACGCACTGCATGACCTGCAGCGCGCTGATGAGCCCGTCGCCCGTGGTGTGCTTGTCCAGGCACAGCAGGTGGCCTGAGCCCTCACCGCCCAGCAGCCAGCCGCGCTTTTCCAGCTCTTCCAGCACGTAACGGTCGCCAACCTTCGCGCGGACGAACTCGACACCCCGCGCCTGGATAGCCAGCTCGACGGCCATGTTGGTCATGAGCGTGCCGACGGCGCCCTCCACCTGCTCGCCGCGGTCCAGCCGGTCCGCCACCATCAGGTACAGCAGCTCGTCGCCGTTGTACAGGCGGCCCTCGGCGTCCACCAGCTGCAGGCGGTCGGCGTCGCCGTCCAGCGCAATGCCGAAGTCGGCCTTGTGTTCGCGCACGGCCCGCACCAGCGCTTCGGGATGGGTCGCGCCGCAGCGGTCGTTGATGTTCAGCCCGTCGGGCGTGTTTCCGATGCTGTGCACGTCGGCACCCAGTTCGTGGAACACCTTGGGAGCGATCTGGTAGGCCGCGCCGTTGGCCGAATCGACCACGATGCGCAGCCCCCTGAGCGTCAGGTCGCCGGCAAAGGTGCTCTTGCAGAACTCGATGTAGCGCCCCGACGCGTCGTCCAGGCGGCGCGCCTTGCCGAGCGTGGCCGAGTCGGCCCACTGGGGCGCCTCCTTCAGGGTCGCTTCTACGTCGCGCTCCCACTCGTCGGGCAGCTTGGAGCCCTTGGCGCTGAAGAACTTGATGCCGTTGTCGGGATAAGGGTTGTGGCTGGCGCTGATCACCACGCCCAGGCTGGCGCGCTGCGCGCGCGTGAGGTAGGCGACGCCGGGCGTCGGCAGCGGGCCGAGCAGCACCACGTCGACCCCCGCGGAGTTGAAGCCCGACTCGAGCGCGCTTTCGAGCATGTAGCCCGAGATGCGCGTGTCCTTGCCGACCAGCACCGTTGGGCGCTGCTCGGTGCGCTTGAGCACCCGGCCCACCGCGTGCCCGAGCCGAAGCACGAAGTCGGGCGTGATGGGCTCCTGGCCCACCGTGCCACGGATGCCGTCGGTCCCGAAATAGGTTCTGCTCATTGAACGGCTTCCTGCCTTGCTGCTACCGAAATTGTAGCGGCCCACACCTTCAGGGCGGCCACCGTGTCCTTCACGTCGTGCACGCGCACGATGCGCGCCCCGCGCTCCACCGCCAGCACGGCCGCCGTGACGCTGGCGGCCAGCCGGTCGTTCACAGGCTGCCCGGTGACCGAGCCGAGCGACGACTTGCGCGACCACCCCACCAGCAGCGGGTAGCCCGCGGTCGCCAGCTCCTGCTGGCGCGCCAGCAGCGAGTAGTTCTGCGCGACCGTCTTGCCGAAGCCTATGCCCGGGTCCCATGCGATGCGCGAACGCGCCACGCCCAGGGCCAGCAGCCGCTCGCTGGCCTGCACGAGGAACTCGCGCACCTGCGGCACCGCGTCGCCGGTCATCGGCTCGCGCTGCATGGTCTGCGGTTCGCCATGCATGTGCATCAGGCACACGCCGCAGCTGGGGTGCGAGGCCACAGCTTCGGGGGCGCCGGCGTGGCGCAGGGCCCAGATGTCGTTGATGATGTCCACGCCGAGGCCCAGCGCCTCGCGCATCAGGGCCGGCTTGCAGGTGTCCAGCGAGACCGGCACGTTGAACTGCATCACCTCGCGCAGCACCGGCAGCACCCGCGCCCTCTCCTCTTCCAGCGAGACCGGCGGCGTGCCGGGCCGGCTCGACTCGCCGCCCAGGTCGAGGATGTCGACGCCTTCGGCCACCAGGGCTTCACAGCGCGCCAGCGCCGCCTTGGTGCTGGCGTAGCGGCCGCCGTCGGAAAACGAGTCGGGGGTGATGTTGACGATCCCCATGACCCTGGGCTTGCCAAGGTCGATGAGGAAGCGCGACGTCTGCCAGCGCACGGGGCCAGCCCGCAATGACGGGCCTAGGCCGCGTTGGGCGCGGGGTCGGCCTTGACCGACGAGCCGCCCGGGCCGTCGCCGCCGGAAGCGCGGGGCGTGAAGTCCTTGGGCGGGCGCGGCTCCTTGCCGGCCATGATGTCGTCGAGCTGCTCGGCGTCGATGGTTTCCCATTCGAGCAGGGCCTTCGCCATGGCGTGCATCTTGTCGCTGTTGTCCTCGATCAGTTTGCGGGCCAGCGAGTACTGCTCGTCGATGATGCGGCGCACTTCGGCGTCGACCTTCTGCATCGTCGTTTCCGAGATGTTGGTGGTCTTGGTCACCGAGCGGCCGAGGAACACCTCGCCTTCGTTCTCCGCATAGACCATCGGGCCCAGGGCGTCGGTCATGCCGTAGCGCATGACCATGTCGCGCGCCAGGTGCGTCGCCCGCTCGAAGTCGTTCGAGGCGCCCGTGGTCATCTGGTGCATGAACACTTCCTCGGCGATGCGCCCGCCGAACAGCATGGCTATCTGGTTGAGCATGTACTCCTTGTCGTAGGAGTAGCGGTCCTTCTCGGGCAGGCTCATCGTCACGCCCAGCGCACGGCCGCGCGGGATGATGGTGACCTTGTGCACGGGGTCGCACTTGGGCAGCAGCTTGCCGATGATGGCGTGGCCGGCCTCGTGGTAGGCGGTGTTGCGCCGCTCTTCCTCGGGCATGACCATCGACTTGCGCTCCGGCCCCATGATGATCTTGTCCTTGGCCTTCTCGAAGTCCTGCATCTCGACCACGCGCGCGTTGCGGCGCGCGGCCATGAGCGCCGCTTCGTTGCACAGGTTGGCCAGGTCGGCGCCCGACATGCCGGGCGTGCCGCGCGCGATGATCTCGGCCTTGACGTCCTGGCCGATCGGGATCTTGCGCATGTGAACGGACAGGATCTGCTCGCGCCCGCGGATGTCGGGCAGGGTCACGTAGACCTGCCGGTCGAAGCGGCCGGGCCTGAGCAACGCGGAGTCGAGGATGTCGGGCCGGTTGGTGGCCGCGATCACGATGACGCCAAGGTTGGTCTCGAAGCCGTCCATCTCCACCAGCATCTGGTTGAGCGTCTGCTCGCGTTCGTCGTTGCCGCCGCCCAGGCCGGCGCCACGCTGGCGGCCCACGGCGTCGATTTCGTCGATGAAGATGATGCAGGGCGCGTTCTTCTTGGCGTTCTCGAACATATCGCGCACACGGGCCGCGCCCACGCCGACGAACATCTCGACGAAGTCGGAGCCGGAGATGGAGAAGAACGGCACCTTGGCCTCGCCGGCGATGGCCTTGGCCAGCAGCGTCTTGCCGGTGCCGGGGGGCCCGACCAGCAGCAGGCCGCGCGGGATGCGCCCGCCCAGCTTCTGGAATTTCTGCGGGTCTTTCAGGAAGTCCACGACTTCCTTCACTTCTTCCTTGGCTTCGTCGCAGCCCGCCACGTCGGTGAAGGTGATCTGGTTGCTGGACTCGTCCAGCATGCGCGCCTTGCTCTTGCCGAAGCTGAAGGCGCCGCCCTTGCCGCCGCCCTGCATCTGCCGCATGAAGTAGATCCACACGCCGATCAGCAGCAGCATGGGCCCCCACGACACCAGCAGGGTCATGAGCAGCGACCCTTCTTCGCGCGGCTTGACGTCGAACTTGACGCCGTTGTTGATCAGGTCGCCCACCAGGCCCCGGTCGAGGTAAGTGGCGGTGGTGCGCACCTTGCGGTCCTCGGTGGTGATCGCGACGATTTCGGTGCCGCCCTGGCCCTCCTGGATCACCGCGTTCTTGATGCGCTTGTTACGGACCTCTTCCAGGAAATCCGAGTAGCCCATGACCGATGCGCCGGCGGCGCCGCGGGTGTCGAACTGCTTGAATACGGTGAAGAGCACCAGTGCGATCACCAGCCAGACGGCGATCTTCGAAAACCACTGATTGTTCAAGAATCTGTCTCCGCTAAGGGTTAGCCCCCGAGAGGGCTAGTTGCCGTCCATTCTAGGGGTTTCAAGCCCTGGACCGGTGCATTTTCGCTACGGGCGGGACTGGGCCTTCAGGCCCATGCCCACCAGGAAGTTCTCGGCCGACTTGTCACGCGAGGCCTTGGGCTTCAGAGGCTTCACCACCCTGAATCGTTCCTTGAACAGCTTCACCAGCTGGCTGTAGCCGCTGCCGTGGAAGACTTTGGCCACCAGCGCGCCATCGGGCTTCAGGTGCCCCTGGGCGAATTCGACCGCCAGTTCGACCAGATGCGAGATTCGCGCGGCGTCGGCGGACTCTATCCCCGACAGGTTCGGCGCCATGTCGGACACCACCACGTCGGCCTGACGGCCTGCCAGCACTTCGGCCAGCCGCGCCAGCACTTCGTCCTCGCGGAAGTCGCCCTGCAGGAAGGTCACCCCTTCGACCGGCTCCATCGGCAGCAGGTCCAGCGCCACGATCGTGCCGTCCAATTCGCCCACGGCGGCGCCCTGCGGAGACAGCTTGCGGCGGACGTACTGGCTCCACGCCCCCGGTGCAGAGCCTAAGTCCACCACCAGCATGCCGGGCTTGATGAGGCTCAACTGCTCGTCGATTTCCTTCAGCTTGTAGGCGGCGCGGGCGCGGTACCCCTCTTTCAGCGCGAGCTTCACATAGGGGTCGTTGACGTGGTCGTTCAACCACGCCTTGTTGACCTTCTTGCTCTTCGTCTTAACTTTCATGCCAAGGGGATAATAGGGGCTATGCCCGCGATTCAACTGACAGTGGCCGAGCGCAAGGCGCATCGGGCCGAAGCCCACCACCTCGACCCGGTCGTGATGGTCGGCAACGACGGTCTGACGCCCGCCGTCAAGAAGGAAGCCGACCACGCGCTCAATGCGCACGGCCTGATCAAGATCCGGGTGCTCGGGGACGACCGCGAACAGCGCGAGGCGATGCTGCAGGAGCTGGCCGAAGAGCTTGGCGCCGCACCCATCCAGCACATCGGCAAGCTGCTGGTCCTGTGGCGGCCCAAGCCCGCCAAGGAAAAACCCGCTGCCGAGGACCGCAAGCCCGGCCCGCGCGAGTTCAAGGTGATCAAGAACAGCTCGCGTGGCGGCCAGCGCCCCGAGGTCAAGAACGTCCGCGTCCTGGGCAACCAGCGCCTGACCAGCGGCGGCAAGGTCAAGAAGTCCAAGCCCAAGCAGAAATCGGTCAAGAAGCGGGCCGGGTAAGCTTCCACAGCACCGTTCCCGCGCAGGCCCACTGCACCGCATACATGGCGCTGCCGAGGGTGTGCCAAAAAGCCAGGTCCTGGCGCGCCACGATGCGGGGCGCCACGGCGAACTCGACCAGCAGGGCCAGCAGCATCCCGCCCAGCACCCATCCCAGCCATTCGTTGCGGCCGGCGCGGCGGATCCAGGCCAGCAGCACCATGCCGCAGCCCACCGCCAGCCATGCCTCGGCCGTGAACAGCCTGGCCGCCAGCCGGCCCGCGTCGGCCTTGAGCGGCACGTGGGCGAACAGCAGCGGCACGGCGATGAAGCCGAGCGCCGTCATGCCACCCCACCAGAGGGCGGCCGCAAAGACGGGAACCCGGTCGCCGAGCTTCAAACGTACTGGACCGCGACGATCTCGTAACGGCGCACGCCGCCGGGCGCCTGCACTTCGGCGGTGTCGCCCTCAACCTTCCCGATCAGCGCGCGCGCGATCGGGCTGGAGATGTTGACCAGCCCGTGCTTCAGGTCGGCTTCGTCCTCGCCGACGATCTGGTAGCGCACCTTGGCGCCGGAGTCCTCGTCCTCGAGGTCGACCGTCGCGCCGAACACCACCCGGCCGCCCGCGTCCAGCCCCGCAGGGTCGATGACCTGGGCCGCCGCCAGCTTGCTTTCGAGCTCGCGGATGCGGCCTTCGATGAAGCCCTGGCGGTCCTTGGCAGCGTCGTATTCGGCGTTTTCGGACAGGTCGCCCTGCGCCCGCGCCTCGGCGATGGCCGCGATGACGTGCGGGCGCTCGACCGTCTTCAGCTTGTGCAGTTCGGCCTTGAGCTTCTCGGCGCCGCGCCTGGTAATAGGGATGGTGGCCACTGTCGTCTGACTCCACAAAGGCAAACCGCCGGGCGTTGCCGCCCGGCGGTCATTCAATCTTCGAATCGGCTGATTTTATGCCAGTTGGGCGTGCATTTCCTGGACGCTGATGACGTCGAGGGAATCCATCGACTTCAGGCCCTCGACGGCCGCTTCGGCACCGGCGATGGTCGTGAAAGTTGTCACACGCGCCGTCAGCGCCGTCGTGCGGATGGCCCGCGAGTCGGCGATGGCGTTGCGGCGCTCCTCCACCGTGTTGATCACCATGGCGATCTCGCCGTTCTTGATCATGTCCACCACGTGGGGGCGGCCTTCGGCCACCTTGTTGACCGACTGGCAGGGAATGCCCGCGGCGTTGATCGCCGCCGCCGTGCCCTTGGTGCCGGCCATCTGGAAGCCCATGCCGTGGAGCTGGCGCGCGATTTCGACGGCGCGCTCCTTGTCGCTGTTCTTCACCGTGAGGAACACCTTGCCGGAGGTGGGCATCCGGGTGCCGGCGCCCAGCTGGCTCTTCACGAAGGCTTCGCCGAAAGTCCGCCCGACGCCCATGACTTCGCCGGTCGACTTCATCTCCGGGCCGAGGATGGTGTCCACGCCGGGGAACTTGACGAACGGGAACACGGCCTCCTTCACGCTGAAGTACGGCGGGTTCACTTCGTGCCCTATGCCCTGCTCGTCCAGCGACCGGCCGACCATGCAGCGCGCCGCCACCTTGGCCAGCTGGATGCCGGTGGCCTTGCTCACGTAGGGCACCGTGCGCGAGGCGCGCGGGTTGACTTCCAGCACGAAGATCACGTCCTGGCCTTCTTTCTCCTGGATGGCGAACTGCACGTTCATCAGGCCGATCACCTTGAGCGCCTTTGCCATGGCGGCGGTCTGGCGCTTCAACTCCTCCACCGTCTCCTGGCGCAGCGAATAGGGGGGCAGCGAGCAGGCGGAGTCGCCCGAATGCACGCCGGCCTGCTCGATGTGTTCCATCACGCCGCCGATGAACACGCGGCCCGTGGCGTCGGCGATGCAGTCGACGTCGCACTCGATGGCGTCGTTCAGGAAGCGGTCCAGCAGCACGGGCGAGTCGTTGGACACCTTCACGGCCTCGCGCATGTAGCGCTCGAGGTCGCGCTGCTCGTGCACGATCTCCATCGCGCGCCCGCCCAGCACGTAGCTCGGGCGCACCACCAGCGGGTAGCCCAGCGACGCGGCCTTCTCGAGCGCCTCGGCTTCGGTGCGGGCGGTGGCGTTGGGCGGCTGGCGCAGGCCGAGCTCGTGCAGCAGCTTCTGGAAGCGTTCGCGGTCTTCCGCCGCATCGATCATGTCGGGCGAGGTGCCGATGATGGGCACGCCCTCGGCCTCCAGGCCCAGCGCCAGCTTCAGCGGCGTCTGGCCGCCGTACTGCACGATCACCCCGGTGGGCTTTTCCTTGTCGACGATCTCCAGCACGTCTTCCAGCGTCAGCGGCTCGAAGTACAGGCGGTCGGAGGTGTCGTAGTCGGTCGACACGGTCTCGGGGTTGCAGTTGACCATGATGGTCTCGTACCCGTCCTCGCGCAGCGCGAGCGCCGCGTGCACGCAGCAGTAGTCGAATTCGATGCCCTGGCCGATGCGGTTGGGCCCGCCGCCCAGCACGACGATCTTCTTGCGGCCAGTCGGCTCGGCCTCGCACTCGTCCTCGTAGGTCGAGTACATGTAGGCCGTGTTGGTGGCGAACTCCGCGGCGCAGGTGTCCACGCGCTTGTAGACGGGGCGCACGCCCAGCGCGCGGCGCTGGTCGCGCACGGCCTTCTCGGTGGTCTTCAGCAGCTTGGCGAGGCGCCGGTCCGAGTAGCCCTTGCGCTTGAGCGTACGCAGCGTGGCGGCGTCGATGGCCGCCAGCGCCCCGGCGCCCTTCTGCTCGGTGAGCTTGTCCAGGTCGAGCTCGATCTTCACGATCTGCTCGATCTGCACCAGGAACCACTTGTCGATCTTCGTGAGGTCGTAGACCTCGTCGACCGAGAAGCCCTGCGCGAAGGCGTCGCCCACGTACCAGATGCGCTCGGGGCCGGGCTCGCCCAGTTCCTTGCGCAGCACCTCGTGGTCCTGCGTCTTCTCGTTCATGCCGTCCACGCCCACTTCGAGCCCGCGCAGTGCCTTCTGAAAGCTCTCCTGGAAGGTGCGGCCCATGGCCATCACCTCGCCCACCGACTTCATCTGGGTGGTGAGGCGGTCGTTCGCGTCCTTGAACTTCTCGAAGGCGAAGCGCGGGATCTTGGTGACCACGTAGTCGATGCTGGGCTCGAAGCTCGCCGGCGTCGCGCCGCCGGTGATGTCGTTGCGCAGTTCGTCCAGCGTGTAGCCCACGGCCAGCTTGGCGGCGACCTTGGCGATCGGGAAGCCCGTGGCCTTGGACGCCAGCGCCGACGAGCGCGACACGCGCGGGTTCATCTCGATCACGATCATGCGCCCGTCTTCGGGGTTGATCGAGAACTGCACGTTGGAGCCGCCGGTGTCCACGCCGATCTCGCGCAGCACCGCGAGCGACGCGTCGCGCATGATCTGGTATTCCTTGTCGGTCAGCGTCTGCGCCGGCGCCACCGTGATCGAGTCGCCGGTGTGCACGCCCATCGGGTCGAGGTTCTCGATGGAGCAGACGATGATGCAGTTGTCCTTGCGGTCGCGCACCACCTCCATCTCGAACTCCTTCCAGCCGAGCAGCGACTCCTCGATCAGCAGTTCGCTGGTGGGCGAGGCTTCGAGGCCGCGCTTGCAGATGGCTTCGAATTCCTCGGAGTTGTAGGCGATGCCGCCGCCGGTGCCGCCGAGCGTGAAGCTCGGTCGGATCACGGCCGGGAAGCCCACCACCTTCTGCACGCCCCAGGCTTCCTCGAGCGAATGGGCGATGCCGGAGCGCGCCGAGCCCAGGCCGATGCGCGTCATGGCTTCCTTGAACTTCAGGCGGTCTTCGGCCTTGTCGATCGCCACGGGCGTGGCGCCTATCAGTTCGCAGCCGTACTTGTGCAGCACGCCGTTGCGCCACAGGTCCAGCGCGCAATTCAGCGCCGTCTGGCCGCCCATGGTGGGCAGGATCGCGTCGGGCCGCTCCTTGGCGATGATCTTCTCGACGGTCTGCCAGGTGATCGGCTCGATGTACGTCACGTCGGCCGTGGCCGGGTCGGTCATGATCGTGGCCGGGTTGCTGTTGATCAGGATGACCTTGTAGCCCTCTTCGCGCAGCGCCTTGCAGGCCTGCACGCCGGAGTAGTCGAACTCGCACGCCTGCCCGATGATGATCGGGCCGGCGCCGATGATGAGGATGCTCTTGATGTCTGTGCGCTTGGGCATTCGTTGCTGTCCGGGATGTCCATGTAGGCTGGGGTGGAACCCCAGCGGTTCGAACGCTGGGGTTTCACCCCAGCCTACGCTTCTCCATCAGGTCGGTGAACCGGTCGAAGAGATAACAGATGTCGTGAGGTCCCGGGCTCGCCTCGGGGTGGCCCTGGAAGCAGAACGCGGGCTTGTCGGTGCGCGCCAGGCCCTGCAGGGTGCCGTCGAACAGCGAGACATGCGTCGCCCGCAAATTTGCAGGCAGCGTCTTCTCGTCCACCGCGAAGCCGTGGTTCTGGCTGGTGATGCTCACGCGGCCGCTGTCGAGGTCTTTCACGGGGTGGTTGGCGCCATGGTGGCCGAACTTCATCTTGAAGGTCCTGGCGCCGGATGCCAGCGCCATGATCTGGTGGCCCAGGCAGATGCCGAAGGTGGGATAGCCCGCGTCGATCAATTCGCGCGTGGACTCGATCGCGTAGTCGCAGGGCTCGGGGTCGCCGGGGCCGTTGGAGAGGAACACGCCGTCGGGCTGCAACTGCTTCACGGCTTCGGCCGACGTCTTCGCCGGCACCACCGTCACCTTGCAGCCGCGCTCGGCCAGCATGCGCAGGATGTTCTTCTTCACCCCGTAGTCGAAGGCGACCACGTGGTAGCGGGGCGTGGCGAGGTGGCCGTAGCCCTCGCCGAGGTGCCATTCGGTCTCGGTCCAGTCGTAGGGCTCGGTCACCGTCACCTTCTTCGCCAGGTCCTGCCCGGCCATGTCGGGCGCGCCTTTCGCTGCGGCCACGGCCCGGTCGATGGCGGCGGGCGTGACTTCCTCGCCCGCCTCGAGCGCCATCAGGCAGCCATTCTGCGCGCCCTTGGTGCGCAGGATGCGCGTGAGCTTGCGCGTGTCGATGTTGGCGATGCCCACGGTGCCTTCGCGCTGCAGGTACTGCTGCAGCGTCATGTCGGCGCGGAAGCTCGACGCGACGAGCGGAAGGTCGCGGATGACGAGCCCGGCGGCGTGCACCTTCGAGGCTTCGACGTCTTCGCGGTTGACCCCGTAGTTGCCGATGTGCGGGTAGGTGAGCGTGACGATCTGCTGGCAGTAGCTCGGGTCGGTCAGGATTTCCTGGTAGCCGGTGAGCGCGGTGTTGAACACCACTTCACCGGCCGACAGGCCGGGTGCGCCGATGGAGTTGCCAATGAAGACCGTGCCGTCTGCGAGCGCCAGGATGGCGGGCGGGAAAGCTCCCTGAAGCGACGAAAGCACTGGGTTCTCCGGATGGTTACGGGTACGCCCAAACGCGAATCAAGACAGGGGCTCTCGATGCTGCTTTTTGTCGGGGGAGTGGCGGCTTGAATGCGCTAGGCGTACGGGTTTGCGGGATAGCCTCTCATTATAGCCCGGGGGCCGCCGCGGCGCTGGCGTGCAGGCAGATGGCGGCTGCTGCTGCCACGTTCAGCGACTCCTCGCCGCCGGGCTGCACGATGCGCACCCACTGGCCCGCGCGCAAGGCCATGTCGCGGCTCACGCCCTGCCCTTCGTGGCCGAACACCCAGGCGCAGGGCCACGGCAGCTTCGAGTGGTGGAGCAAGTCGCCCTGGTGCGAGCTGGTGGCGAGCAGCGGTACCTGCAGCCCGTCGAGTGCGAGCGCATCCAGCCCCTCGAGCAGCTTCAGCCCGAAATGCGCGCCCATCCCGGCGCGCAGCACCTTGGGGCTCCAAAGCGCGGCCGTGCCCTTGAGCGCGGCCACTTGCCGGAAGCCGAACGCTGCGGCGCAGCGCAGCACCGAGCCCACATTGCCGGCGTCCTGCACGCCGTCGAGCACCACGGTGGCGGCCGCCGGGTCGAGCGCGCCCGCTTCGGGCAGCTCGATGACGAAGCCGATGAGCGCCGGGGAGTCCAGGCCGCTCAGCGACTCGAACACCTCGTCGGGCACGACCACGGAGCGCCAGGCCGCGCCCTCCCATTCGCCCGAGTCGGTGGTCCAAAGTCCTTCGGAGAACACGGCGACCTCGGGCTTGACGCCCTTGTGCAGCGCCGCGCGGCAGAGGTGGTCGCCCTCGACCCAGACGCGGCCCTGCTTGCGGTACGCCGTGCTGTCCTGCGCCAGCCGCCGCAAGTCCTTCAGCAGCGCGTTGTCGCGCGAGCGGATGTGCTGGACCTGTGTCCTCACGCCTGGTCGTCGCCCATCATCACGCGCATGGCCACCGGCGCAAAGTACTTGCGGTGGTGCACGCAGGGGCCGTGGACGCGCAGCGCCTCGAGGTGTTCGGGCGTGCCGTAACCCTTGTGCGAGGCAAAGCCGTACTGCGGAAACTCATCGTGCATCTGCGCGAGCATGCGGTCGCGCGTGACCTTGGCGACGATGGAAGCGGCGGAGATCGCCTTGACCTTGGCGTCGCCGTCGACGATGGCCTCGCACAGCACCTCCAGCCGGGGCAGGCGGTTGCCGTCCACCAGCACCTTGGCCGGTTTCAGCCTGAGTCCCTCGACGGCACGCTTCATCGCAAGCAGCGTCGCCTGCAGGATGTTGAGCGTGTCGATTTCGTCCACGCTCGCCTCGCCGACGGCACAGCACAGCGACTTCTCGCGGATCTGGTCGAACAGCTTCTCGCGCGCCAGCGGCGTCAGCACCTTGGAGTCGGCCAGGCCGCGGATGCGGCGGGCGTCGTCGAGGATGACGGCCGCGGCCACCACCGGACCCGCCAGCGGGCCGCGCCCGGCCTCGTCCACACCGGCCGTCAGGCCGATGGGGTCCCATTGCAGGCTGGCCTGGGTGGGCCTAGCCGATGACTTTTTCGATGGCATCCGTCGCCAGCTTCGCTGTGTCGCGCCGCAGCTCGTGATGCAGCGCCATGAACCTTTCCCGCACGGCCGCCATTCTCTCAGGCGAATCCAGCCAGTCCAACAGGGCGCGGGCCAGCGAGCGCGGGTTGGCGTCGTCCTGCAGCAACTCCGGTACGACGAATTCCCCGGACAGGATGTTCGGCAGGCCCACCCAGGGCTGGAGCTTGCGCCGCTTCATCAGCTCCCACGTGATGCGGTTCATGTTGTAGGCGATCACCATCGGCCGCTTCAGCAACGCCGCCTCCAGCGTGGCCGTGCCGCTGGCCACCAGCACGACGTCGCTGGCCGCCATGGCAGTGTGCGACTGGCCGTCCAGGACCTGCAGGTTCGGCACGCCGAGCGCTGCCTGTTCGACGCGCGCCTTGAGCGAAGCGATGGCCGGCACGACGAACTGCACGCCGGGCCGCTCGCGCGCCACCAGCCGGGCGGCCTCGAAGAATCGCTCGGCCAGGTACTGCACCTCGGAGGCCCGGCTGCCGGGCAGGATGGCCACCACGTCGGCGCCTCCGGCGAGCCCCAGGGCCCGGCGCGCCGCTGGGCGGTCCGGCTCCAGCGGAATCACGTTGGCCAGCGGGTGGCCCACATACGTGGCCGCGATGCCATGTTGCGCCAGCAACTGCGGCTCGAACGGAAAGATGCACAGCACGTGGTCGCAGCTTGCGCGGATCTTGCCGAGCCGCTTGGCGCGCCAGGCCCACACCGACGGGCAGACGAAGTGCACTGTGCGGATGCCGCGCGCCTTGAGATCGGCTTCCAGGTCCAGGTTGAAGTCGGGCGCATCCACGCCGATGAAGGCGGTCGGCGGCTCGGACAGCAGGCGGTCGCGCAACTGCCTGCGGATGCCCACGATCTCACGGTAGTGCTTCAGGACCTCCACGTAGCCGCGCACGGCGAGCTTTTCGTGCGGCCACCACGCCTCGAACCCGCGCTTCGCCATCTGCGGGCCGCCGATGCCTTGCGACCGCATGCCAGGCCAACGTTCCTTCATGCCGTCGAGCAGCAAGCCAGCCAACAAGTCGCCTGAGGCTTCCCCCGCGACCATGGCGAAGCGATGCCGGATGTTCATCCCACCTTTGCAGTTGGCCGGAGGCATTCGGCTGCGCCGAGCCCTCCCCACTCTCCCCCCCGCCCCTCCCTACCCCAGCGGGGTAGGAAGGGGAGCCTTTCTACACATTGGCTCGTCCATCCTGACAGGGCCGGAGACCCTATCGCTACACCTGGCTGTGCCTGGATAAGCCGTAGAGTCTCCGGCCCTGTCACGGCACGACGAGCCAATGTGTAGAAGGCTCCCCTTCCTACCCCGCGGGGGTAGGGAGGGGCGGGGGGGAGAGTGGGGGACCTGAGGTAGCGCCGCAGGCACAAAGGAAGCAAATTCACCGGATGATTCCGCGCTGCGGCGAAACGGCGCGAAGGAAGGCAGCCATCATGGTGACGTCGGGCTGAGTCTCAGGCGTAGCCAGCGCCCCGATCCTCTCGATGGATTGCTCCAGCGTGAGCCCTTCGCGATAAAGGGCCTTGTGCATGGCACGGACGGCCGAAACGCGCTCCGCCGAAAAGCCGCGCCGCCGCAGGCCCTCGAAATTCATCGATCGCGCCTTCGCCGGGCTGCCCTCGCTCATGACGAAAGGCGGCTGGTCGCCCAGCAGCACGGTGCCCATCGCCGTCATGCCGTGCGCGCCGATGCGCACGAACTGGTGCACGCAGGTGAAGGCGCCCAGGATCACCCAGTCGCCCACCGTCACGTGACCCGCGATCTGGGCGTTGTTCGCGAAGATCGTGTTGTCGCCCACCACGCAGTCGTGCGCGAGGTGGGTATACGCCATCATCCAGTTGCCGCTGCCCAGGCGCGTAACGCCGCCGCCCTGCACCGTGCCGATGTGGTAGGTGCTGTATTCGCGGATCGTGTTGTCGTCGCCGATCACCAGCTCGCAGGGCTCACCCCGGTACTTCTTGTCCTGGTTGGCCGCGCCCAGCGAGACGAACTGGAAGATGCGGTTGTTGCGGCCGATGGTGGTGTGGCCCTCGATCACCGAATGCGGGCCCACCGTCGTGCCCGCGCCGATCTTCACGTGGGGCCCGACGATCGAATACGGGCCGACCGCTGTGGTCGGGTCGATTTCGGCCCTGGGGTCGACGATGGCCGTGGGGTGGATGCCGCCCATTGCCCGTGCTCACCCCACGCGGCGCATCGTGCACATGAGCTCGGCCTCGCAGGCCACGTCCTCGCCCACGCGCGCCACGCCCTTGAACTTGTAGATGCCGGCCTTGTGGCGCTCGAGGGTCACGTCCATCACCAGCTGGTCGCCGGGCTCCACGGGGCGCTTGAAGCGCGCGGCGTCGATGCCGGCGAAGTAGTACACCGTCTTCTCGTCGGGCGTGACGCCCATGCTGTCGAAGGACAGCAGCGCCGCGGTCTGCGCCAGCGCTTCCAGCATCAGCACGCCCGGCATCACCGGCCGGTGCGGGAAGTGGCCCATGAAGAACGGCTCGTTGATCGTCACGTTCTTCAGCGCCTTGATGCGCTTGCCCTTGTCGATTTCGAGCACGCGGTCCACCAGCAGGATGGGGTAGCGATGCGGCAGCTGCTTCAGGATCTGGTGGATATCCATCATGGCTTCATTTCTTCTCGAGGGCCTTGACGCGCTCGCGCAGCCGGTACAGCTGGCGCAGCGCGGCGGCGTTCTTCTCCCAGGACACATTGTCGTCCATGGGAAACACGCCGGTGTAGGTGCCCGGCTGCCGGATGGACCGGCTCACGAAGGTGCCGGCGGAGATGTTCACGTTGTCGGCGATCGTGATGTGGCCGACGATCATGGCCGCGCCGCCGATGGTGCAGTTGGCGCCTATGGCCGTGCTGCCGGCGATGCCGGTGCAGCCGGCTATGGCCGTGTTGCGGCCGATGCGGCAGTTGTGGGCCACCTGGATCAGGTTGTCGAGCTTCACGCCGTCCTCGATCACCGTGTCGTCCAGCGCGCCCCGGTCGATGCACGTGTTGGCGCCGATCTCCACGTCGTTGCCGATGCGCACCGCGCCGAGCTGCTCGATCTTCTCCCAGGCGCCCTCGTGCAGCGCGAAGCCGAAGCCGTCGCCGCCGATCACCGCACCCGACTGGATGACGCAGCGCTCGCCCACGACGCAGCCCTCCGCCACCACCACGCGCGCCTTCAGCACCGTGCCCGCGCCGATGCGCGCGCCACGCTCGACCACGCAAAGCGCGCCCACGCGAGCCGTCGGGTCGATGTGCGCGCCGGGGTCTATGGCCGCACTGGGGTGGATGCGCGCGCCGGACTCCCCGGCGTGGCGCTCCTTCCACAGCCGCGTGAGCCGGGCGAAATAGAGGTAGGGATCGGCGGTGGTGATGCAGGCGCCGCGCGAGCGCGCTTCGTCCTGCAGCGCCGGCGCGACGATCACGCAGCCCGCCTGCGAGCCCGCCAGCTGCTGGCGGTAGCGCGGGTTGCTGAGGAAGGAGAGTTCGCCGGGCTGCGCCGTGTCGAGCGGCGCGAGCCGATTGACCGCGAGGGCAGGATCGCCATGGAGCTCGCCGCCGAGCGCCGCAACGATCTCGCCCAGGGTCAATGCCACATCAACGCGCGGAGTTGAGCGCCCGGATCACCTTTTCGGTGATGTCGTGCTTGGGATTGATGTAGACGGCTTCCTGCAGGATCAGGTCGTACTTCTCGGCTTCGGCCACCTGCTTGACCACGCGGTTGGCGCGGTCCAGCACCTGCTGCAGTTCCTCGTTCTTGCGGGCGTTCAGGTCTTCCTGGAACTCGCGGCGCTTGCGCTGGAACTCGCGGTCCTGCTCCACCAGCTGGCGCTGGCGCTGCTGGCGCTGCGACTCGGCCAGCGTGGGCGCTTCGCGCTCGAACTTTTCGGAAGCCGACTTCAGCGTGTTGCCCAGGTCGTTGAGTTCCTTCTCGCGCTTGGAGAACTCCTGCTCCAGCTTCGCCTGCGCCGCCTTGGCCGTGTTGGCCTCGCGGAAGATGCGGTCGGTATTGACGAAGCCGACGCGGAAATCCTCGGCGGCCGCCTGTGCGCTGAGCGCGAGCGCGCCGAACGCGAGCAGCAGGCATTGACGCGACAGGTACTTCATCAGAAGGAGGTTCCGATCTGGAATTGCATTTTCTGGATTCTATCGCCTGGGAACTTGCGCACCGGGCTGGCTGCGGCGATGCGCAGCGGCCCGATCGGCGAGAGCCAGGAGACGCCGACCCCCACCGAAGCGCGCAGCTCGCCGAGCCGGAAAGGCTCGTGGTCGGCGAACACGTTGCCCGCGTCGACGAAGGCGAACCAGCGCAGCGACTTGTCCTTGCCGGCGCCGGGGAACGGCGCTATCAGCTCGGCGTTGAGGGTGATCTTCTTGGGGCCGCCGATGGTGGAGCCCGTGACGTCCCGCGGGCCCAGGGTGCCCTGCTCGAAGCCGCGCACCGAGCCGAGGCCGCCGCCGTAGAAGTGCTTGAACACCGGGAACGGCTTGCCCGACAGCCCCTTGCCGTAACCCAGTTCGCCGTTGAGCGCGAGCGTGAAGGTGCGCGTGAGCGGGAAGTATTCCTGGTACTGGTACGAGCCGCGGATGTAGCGCGTGTCGCCCCACACGCCCCACTCGCCCGCCACCCGCTGCAGGCGGCCGCGCGAAGGCGTGACCGCGCTGTCGCGGTCGTCGCGCGACCAGCCCACCGACAGCGGCAGCAGCACGGTGCTGTTGCCGAACTGCTGGGCATAGGCCAGGTAGGCTGCCGGGATGTTGGTGCCGGGATTGATCTTGGTGCGCTCGATCGCGCCGCCGAAGTACACCGTGTCGACTTCGCTGAACGGAACGCCGAAGCGCAGGCCCGTGCCCGAGGTGACCAGCTCGTAGTTGCCGCCCTGGTCCTGGTAAGGCTTGGACTCGCGGTGGTACAGGTCGAAGGCGCGCGAGACGCCGTCGGCCGTGAAGTACGGGTCGATGGAGTTGAGCACCAGCGTGCGGTTGTACTTGCTGGTATTGACTTCGGCGCCGAGGAAGGTGCCCGTGCCGAAGGCGTTTTCCTGCTTGACAGCGAACGAGAAGGCCAGCCGCTCGGCGCTGGAGAAGCCGGCGCCCAGCTGCAGGCTGCCGGTGGGCTTCTCGCTCACGGTCACGTTCAGGTCCACCTGGTCGGGTGCGCCGGGCACGTCGCTGGTCTCGAAGTTGACCTCCTTGAAGAAGCCCATGCGGTCCAGGCGGTCGCGCGACAGCTTGATCTTCTCGGCGTCGTACCAGCTCGACTCGAACTGGCGGAATTCGCGGCGGATCACTTCGTCGCGCGTGCGGTTGTTGCCCGAGATGTTGACGCGCCGGATGTATGCGCGGCGCGACGGGTCGGCCAGCAGCGTGAACGCCACGCGGTTGTTCACCCGGTCGATGTCGGGGCGGGCCTCCACCTGCGCGAAGGCGTAGCCGAAGTTGCCGAAGTATTCGGTGAAGGCCTTGGTGGTCTCGGCCACCAGGTCGGCGTTGTACGCCTCGCCGGGGCGAATTTTCACCAGGCTCTTGAACTCGTTTTCCTTGCCGAGGTAATTGCCTTCGAGCTTGACGCCCGACACCACGTAGCGGTCACCCTCGGTCACGTTCACCGTGATCGTGATGTCCTGCTTGTCGGGCGAGATGGCGACCTGCGTGGAGTCGATGCGGAACTCCAGGTAGCCGCGCTGCAGGTAGAACGAGCGCAGCGCCTCCAGGTCGGCGTTGAGCTTGGCGCGCGAGTAGCGGTCGGACTTGGTGTACCACGACAGCCAGCCGCCGGTTTCCAGCTCCATCTGGCTGCGCAACTGCGACTCGGTGAAGGCCTTGCTGCCGACGACGCGGATGTCCTTGATCTTCGCGGGCTCGCCTTCGGTCACCGTGAAGGTGAGGTTCACGCGGTTGCGCTCGACCGGCGTTACGGTGGTGACGATCTCCGCGGCGTACAGGCTGCGGTTGATGTACTGGCGCCTGAGTTCCTGCTCGGCGCGGTCGGCCAGCGCCTGGTCGTACGGGCGGCCCTCGGTCAGGCCGATCTCGCGCAGCGCCTTCTTCAGCGCGTCGGACTCGAATTCCTTGATGCCCGCGAAGTTCACGTCGGCGACCGACGGGCGCTCCTCGACGATCACCACCAGCACGTCGCCGGCGACCTCGAGGCGCACGTCCTTGAACAGCCCCAGCGCAAAGAGGGCCCGGATCGCGGCCGAGCCCTTTTCGTCGTTGTACTGGTCGCCCACCCGGAAAGGCAGCGACGCGAAGACCGTGCCGGGTTCCACCCGCTGCAGGCCTTCGACGCGGATGTCGCGCACGGTGAACGGGTCGACGGCCCATGCGTTCGCCGCGAAGGCCAACGCAACCACGGCCGAAACGGTGCGAACGCGGAAGCGCTTGATGTGTTTCTTCATTGAATTCGAGTTATGCCGGGCACTGGCCGCCGGCAGTGACGTCGGCAGGCCGCGGTGGGTTCATCCAAACAGGCGCGTGACGTCGTTGAACAAGGCGATCGACATCATCACCAGCAGCACTGCCACGCCACCGCGCTGCAGGCGCTCCATCCAGGCGTCGGAAACGCTCCTGCCCGTGACGGCCTCCCAAAGATAATACATCAGGTGCCCGCCGTCCAAGACCGGGAGCGGCAGCAGGTTCAGCACGCCGAGGCTCACGCTGATCAGGGCCAGGAACATCAGGTACTGCGTGAGCCCCAGGCTGGCCGACTTGCCCGCGTAGTCGGCGATGGTGAGCGGGCCGCTCAGGTTCTTCAGCGACGCCTGCCCGATGACCATGCGCCCCAGCATGCGCAGCGTGAGTTCCGACACCTCCCAGGTGCGCACCACGCCGCTCCACAAGCCGTCGAGGGGCCCGCGGCGCACCAGCACCATGGCAGGGGGAGCGCCGACATAGGCGCCGATGCGCCCAACCGCGGGCGCGCCCTCGGCGGTGACGACGTCTGGCACGACCTTCACGTCGATCTCGCGGCCGTTGCGCAGTACCCGCCAGGTGGCCGCCTGCGCCTTGCCCTGCACCACCTGGGCGCGGATGCGCTCGCGCAGTTGCTGGCCGTCGACCACCGGCTTGTCGTCGATGGCGAGCACCACGTCATCCCTGGCCAGGCCCGACCGCTCGGCGGCGCTGCCCGCCATGATGTCGCCCAGCACCGGCCGGGTCCACGGCCCGAGGATGCCCACCTTGCGGAACAGCTGCGCGTCGGCTTCCTTCACTTCCAGCCGCGACAGGTTCAGCAGCAGCTCGCGGCCGCCTCCCGGGCTGCCGGGCGCCGTGCGCAGCCGCACGTCACGCTGGTCCAGTGCGCCGCGCGTGAGCAGCCAGCGCAATTCCTCGAAAGACTCCACGTCCTCGAAGGGCGCGCCGTCGAAAGCCGCCTGGGCGATCCGCTCGCCGCCCCGCAGGCCGGCGTCGTGCGCGATGGAACCTGCCACCGGGCTGGCCAGGATGGGTTGCGGCTCGTTCAGGCCGTACCAGCTCACGCCCGCATACAGCAGCACGGCCAGCAGCAGGTTGGCGGCCGGGCCGGCCGCGACGATGAGCGCGCGCGAACGCAGGCGCTGCGTGTTGAAGGCGCGGTGCCGCTCCTCGGGCGCGACGGGGGCTTCGCGCTCGTCCAGCATCTTCACGTAGCCGCCCAGCGGGAAGGCGCAGATCACGAACTCGGTGTCCTGCCCCGGCCGGGGCTTGCGCAGCTTCCACTGGACGAGGGGCTTGCCGAAACCCACCGAGAACCGCAGCACGCGCACGCCGCACGCGACGGCCACGCGATAGTGGCCGTACTCGTGGACGGCTATCAGCAGCCCGAGGGCGACTATGAAGGCGATGACGGTGACCATGGGCTCTCTCGTTGGGCGCTCAGTGGGCCAGCTGCAAGACGGATTCCTGGGCGGAACGCCTCGATTGTGCGTCCAGCGCCAGCAGATCCCCAAGCGCCCCCGGTTTGGAGGGTGCTACTTTTTCCAAAGTTGCAAGATTTACCGAGTGGATATGGTCGAAGCGGATGCGCCCGGCGAGGAAGGCCTCGACCGCGACCTCGTTGGCCGCGTTCAGCACCGCGGTGCTGCCCGCCGCGCCTTCGAGGCAGTCCCATGCCAGTTGCAGCCCGGGAAAGCGCTCGCGGTGGCCGCGGCTGTCCAGCGACTCGAAGGTCATCGCTGCCAGCGAGCCGAAGTCGAGCGTGGCCGCGCCCGACGCCACCCGGTCGGGCCAGGCGAGGCCATAGGCGATCGGGCCGCGCATGTCGGGCGTACCCAGCTGGGCCACGATCGAGGCATCGCGGAACTGCACCATCGAGTGGATCACGCTCTGGGGGTGGATCACCACCTCGATGCGTGACGGCGCGAGGCCGAACAGGTAACGCGCCTCGATCACCTCCAGCGCCTTGTTCATCATGGTGGCGGAGTCCACCGAGATCTTGCGGCCCATCACCCAGTTGGGATGCGCGCAGGCTTCCTGCGGCGTCACGTTGCGCAGTGTGGCCACATCGCGCGTGCGGAACGGCCCGCCCGACGCGGTGAGGATGATCTTCTCGACCCGGGACGCCCAGGTGGACGGGTCTTCGGGCAGCGACTGGAACACCGCCGAATGCTCGCTGTCGATCGGCAGCAGGGTGGCGCCGCCTTCGCGCACCGCCGCGAGGAACAGGTCGCCGCCGACCACCAGCGCCTCCTTGTTGGCCAGCAGCAGCCGCTTGCCGGCCCGCGCTGCGGCAAGGCAGGAAGACAGGCCCGCCGCACCCACGATAGCGGCCATCACCACGTCCACCTGCTCGTGCGAAGCGATCTCGTCGAGCGCAGCGGGTGACGACAACACGCGGGTGGGCAGGCCCTCGGCCGCGAGGCGCTGCGCCAATGCGCGGGCCGCGCCTTCCTGCGCCATCACGGCGAATGCCGGGCGGAAGCGCGCGCACTGCGCGAACATCAGGTCGACCTTGGCCGCTGCGCTGAGCGCGAACACCTCGAAGCGCTGCGGGTGGCGCGCGATCACGTCGAGCGTGCTGGCGCCGATCGAGCCGGTGGAGCCGAGGACGGCGACGCGCTGCATCATCGGGCGGCCAGGGTCGCGAGCATCATGGCAATCGGCAGCGTCGGCAGCAGCGCATCGACGCGGTCGAGCACGCCGCCGTGGCCGGGCAGCAGGTTGCTGGAGTCCTTCATGCCGGCAGCGCGTTTGACGAGCGACTCGGCCAGGTCACCGACCACGCTCATCGCGGCCAGGAACACGGCGGCGATCACGAGCAGGGGCCAGCCGAGGGCCGCGAGCCGCGTGTAGAGGCTGGGCACCGAAGCTGCGTTCGCGGCGTCGGCCCACACCCAGGCCACGGCGAGCACCAGGACGCCCAGCATGCCGCCCCACACGCCTTCCCAGCTCTTGCCGGGGCTGATGGCGGGTGCCAGCCTGCGCTTGGTGAACTTCAGGCCGAAGGCGCGTCCGGCGAAGTAGGCGGCGATGTCGGCCATCCACACCAGCACCAGCACCGACAGCAGGAAGTTCACGCCGACCTGCCGCGCATCGGCCACCGCCAGCCACGCCACCCACAGTGCGAGGATGCCGCCCACCAGGCGCACCGCGCGCGGGATCTTCGGCCAGCCGGCGACGCCGCCGGCGATGAGCGCAGCGCCGCCCAGCACCCAGCCCGCGGAGGCCAGCGACCACAGCAGCGGCCGCGGCTGGTCCAGCGCACCGCCGGCCCAGCCGGCCGCGCAGAGTGCGAGCAGGATGCCGGCACACGCGATGCTGGCGCCCTGCCCCAGCCCATTCAGCTTTCCCCACTCCCAGCCGGCCGCGGCCATCAGGACCAGCGTGACGACCATGAAAGGCTCGGGCGTGCGCCAGAACAGGGCCGGCAGCAGGATGGCCAGCAGGACGACGGCGGTGATGACGCGCTGCTTCAGCATGGCGCGCTGGGTTTCAGGCGGCGCGCCGCGCGCGGGGGGCGGTGAGCTGCTCGGGGGTGCGGCCGAACCGGCGCTCGCGGCCCGCGTAATCCGCAATGGCCGCATCGAGCGCCGCCTCGTCGAAGTCGGGCCACAGCTTGTCGCTGAAGTACAGCTCGCTGTAGGCCGCCTGCCACAGCAGGAAGTTGCTGATGCGCTGCTCGCCGCCGGTGCGCACCAGCAGGTCGGGGTCGCCCACATGGGCCAGCGACATGGCGCGGTCGAGGCTGCCCTCGGTGATGGGCTCGCCGCGCGCGGCCAGCGCGGCAGCGGCCTGGGCGATGTCCCAGCGGCCGCCGTAGTTGAAGCAAACGTTGAACACCAGCCGCTGGTTGCCCGCCGTGGCGGCTTCGGCCTGCGCCAGGCCGGCGCGGACCTTGTCCGACAGGCCCTCGCGGTTGCCCACGAAATGCAGCTGCACGCCTTCAGCCTGCAGTTGCGGCACTTCGCGCGCCAGCGCCAGCGCCAGCAGTTCCATCAGGCCCGACACTTCCTCGGCGGGCCGGTTCCAGTTCTCGGAAGAGAACGCGAAGACCGTGAGGACCTTCACGCCGCGCTCCATGCAGTGCTTCACGCAGTTGCGCAGCGCGTCCACGCCTTTCTTGTGGCCGGCTACGCGCGGCAGCAGGCGCCGGGTGGCCCAGCGCCCGTTGCCGTCCATGACGATGGCAATGTGGTGGGGCGTGGTCATCAGACGGCCATGATCTCCTTCTCCTTGGAGTGGACCAGGGCGTCGATGTCGATCACGTGCTTGTCGGTGACCTTCTGGATGTCGTTCTCGGCGCGCTTCTGCTCGTCCTCGGAGGCATGCTTGTCCTTCACGAGCTTCTTGATGTGCTCGTTGGCGTCGCGGCGCAGGTTGCGGATGGCGATCTTCGCGTTCTCGCCCTCGTGGCGCACGATCTTGGTCATCTCCTTGCGGCGCTCCTCGCTCATCGGGGGCATCGGCACGCGGATCAGGTCGCCCATGGACGCCGGGTTGACGCCCAGGTCGCTGTCGCGGATGGCCTTCTCGATCTTGGGGCCCATGCCCTTCTCGAACGGCTGCACGGACAGCGTGCGCGGGTCGAGCACCGCGATGTTGGCCACGTTGGACAGCGGCACCACGGAGCCGTAGTACTCGATGTGCACCGTGTCGAGCAGCCCCGGGTTGGCACGGCCGGTGCGGATGTGGCTGAGCGTCGTCTTCAGCGCGGCGATGCTAGCGTCCATCTTGTGCTGCGCCTGGTGCTTGATTTCGGCAATGGTCTGGGCTTGGGCCATGGTTCTCTCCTCTTGTGCTTTTCGGGGCTGTCAGGCGGTCACCAGGGTGCCTTCGTCCTCGCCCATCACCACGCGCATCAGCGCGCCGTGCTTGAAGATCGAGAACACCTTGATCGGCAGCTTCTGGTCGCGGCACAGCGCGAAGGCGGTGGCGTCCATGATGCCGAGGTTGCGGACCATGGCTTCGTCGAAACTGATGCGCGCATACCGGGTGGCCGACGGGTCCTTCTGCGGGTCGGCCGTGTAGACGCCGTCGACCTTGGTCGCCTTGAGCACGACCTCGGCACCGATCTCGGCGCCCCTGAGCGCGGCCGCGGTGTCGGTGGTGAAAAAGGGGTTGCCGGTGCCGGCCGCGAAGATCACGACCTTGCCTTCTTCCAGGTACTGCAGCGCCTTGGGCCGGATGTAGGGCTCGACCACCTGCTCGATGTTGATGGCGGACATGACGCGCGCGACCAGCCCCTGCTTGTCCATCGCGTCGGCCAGCGCCAGCGCGTTCATCACGGTGGCCAGCATGCCCATGTAGTCGGCGGTGGCGCGGTCCATGCCGACCGAGCCGCCCGCCACGCCGCGGAAGATGTTGCCGCCACCGATGACCACGGCCACCTCCACGCCCAGGTTCACCACCTCGGCCACCTCTTCGACCATGCGGACGATGGTGGCCCGGTTGATGCCGAACGGGTCATCGCCCATCAGCGCCTCGCCGGACAGCTTCAGCAGGATGCGCTTGTGGGCGGGCTTCTCGGGCATGTAGGCTTTCTCCGGGTCCAGACGGTGTGGAGTTTAGCGGCCTTGCGGCCGGCTCAGGCGCCCTGGCGGGCGGCGGCGACCTGCGCCGCCACTTCGGCCGCGAAGTCGTCCACCTTCTTCTCGATGCCCTCGCCCACCACGTACAAGGTGAAGCCCTTCACGGTGGTGTTGGCGGCCTTGAGCATCTGCTCCACGGTCTGCTTGTCGTTCTTCACGAACGCCTGGTTCAGCAGCGACACTTCCTTCAGGTACTTCTGCACCGACCCTTCGACCATCTTGGCCACGATGTCGGCGGGCTTGCCCGACTCGGCGGCCTTCTGCTGGGCGATGGAGCGCTCCTTGTCCACCAGGTCGGCGGACACCTCGGCCGACGACAGCGCCACCGGCTTCATCGCCGCGACGTGCATGGCAACGTCCTTGGCGGCGACCTCGTCGCCTTCGAACTCGACCATGACGCCGATGCGCGTGCCGTGCAGGTAGCTCACCAGCTTGTTGCTGCCGGCAAAGCGCTTGAAGCGGCGAAAGCTCATGTTCTCGCCGATCTTGCCGACGAGGCCCTTTCGCACGTCTTCCAGGGTGGGGCCGAAGCCGTCCTGGCTGTGCGGCAGCGCACCCAGCGCGGCGACGTCGGCGGGGTTGTTCTTCGCCACGAGTTCGGCAGCGGCCTTCGCCATCGCCAGGAAACTGTCGTTCTTGGTGACGAAGTCGGTCTCGCAGTTGATTTCGATCAGCGAGCCGGTGGTGCCCTCGATGTGCGAGGCGACCACGCCTTCGGCGGTGATGCGCGAGGCGGCCTTGCCGGCCTTGTTGCCCAGCTTGACGCGCAGGATCTCCTCGGCACGGGCCATGTCGCCGTCGGCCTCGGTGAGCGCCTTCTTGCATTCCATCATGGGCGCGTCGGTCTTAGCGCGCAGTTCGCCGACCATGCTTGCGGTGATAGCAGCCATTTCTTGTCCTCTTGATCAGTTGAATCCGGTTGTGCGAAGGGGGCTGTGAAAGCCCCCTTCTGCTGCTCCAGGGCGCCGGTGCGCTCAGGAGGCCTGGGAGCCTTCTTCGACTTCGACGAATTCGTCGCCGCCGCCGGCATTGGTGACGGCGCGGGCGACGTCGGCAACGGCGTTGGCCCTGCCTTCCAGGACGGCGTCGGCGATGCCGCGCACGTACAGGGTGACGGCCTTGGCGGAGTCGTCATTGCCGGGGATCACGTAGTCGATGCCCTCGGGCGAGTGGTTGGAGTCCACCACGGCGATGATCGGGATGCCCAGCTTCTTGGCTTCGGCCACGGCGATCTTGTGGTAGCCCACGTCGACGATGAACAGTGCGTCCGGCAGGGTGTTCATGTCCTGGATGCCGCCGATGTCCTTCTCCAGCTTGTCCATCTCGCGGGTGAACATGAGCTGCTCCTTCTTGCTCATGGCTTCGAGGCCGGCTTCCTGCTGCGCCTTCATCTCCTTCAGGCGCTTCAGCGACGTCTTGACGGTCTTGAAGTTGGTCAGCATGCCGCCCAGCCAGCGCTGGTTGACGAAGGGCATGCCGGAACGCGCGGCCTCGGTGGCCACCAGCTCGCGCGCCTGGCGCTTGGTGCCCACCATCAGGATGGTGCCGCGGTTGGCTGCCAGCTGGCGCGCGAACTTCATCGCGTCCTGGAACATCGGCAGCGTCTTTTCCAGGTTGATGATGTGGATCTTGTTGCGATGGCCGAAGATATACGGGGCCATCTTGGGGTTCCAGAAGCGCGTCTGGTGCCCGAAATGGACACCGGCTTCCAGCATTTCACGCATGGTGACGGACATGGTTGCTCCAAAGGTTGGGTCTAGAATCCGCTCCGAAATCGCTGTCCTCTGCAAAGAGGGGCGACACCTTGTTGGGACGGATCCGCGTTTTCGCCTTGCTGCAGTGGCGGCGCACGACGCGACAACACCCAGCAAAACCGTGAGATTATAGCATGCAACCTGACCTGCTCGGGACGCGCGAGCGCCTCTGCCAAGGGGAGTCCACCGCATCCGATGAGCTCGAAAGCGCGCTGGCTGCAGCGCAGTCGCCGTCGTGCCGGCATGCCTTCCTGAAAACCGACCCCGAGGGCGCCCGCCGCGCCGCGGCGGCCGGCGCGGGCAAGCCGCTGGCGGGGCTTGCCGTGTCGGTGAAGGACCTGTTCGACGTGGCGGGCGAAGTCACGGCGGCCGGCTCCCTGGTGCTGGCCGATGCGCCGCCCGCGCAGCACGACGCGCCCGCTGTCGCCCGGCTGAAGGCCGCCGGCGCGGCCATCGTCGGACGCACCAACATGACCGAGTTCGCCTTCTCGGGCGTGGGCGTGAACCCCCACCACGGAACGCCCGCCAACCCGGCCGACGCGACCACGCCGCGCATCCCGGGCGGCTCCTCGTCGGGTGCTGCCGTATCGGTCGCCACCGGCGCGGCGTTTATCGGCCTGGGCTCCGACACCGGCGGCTCGATCCGCATCCCGGCGGCACTTTGCGGCGTGGTGGGGTTCAAGTGCACCGCCCGCCTGGTGCCCACGGAAGGCGCCATCCCGCTGTCGACCACGCTCGACACCGCCTGCGCGATGACGCGCTCGGTGCGTGACGCCATCCTGGCGCATGAGATCCTGGCGGCGCGCAGCGTCACGCGTTCCTCCGCGCCGCTGGCGGGTTACCGGCTCGCAGTCGCCCGCACCCACATGCTCGATGCGCTGGCACCGGGGGTGGCACGCGCATTCGAACGTGCGCTTGCGCTGTTGCGCAATGGCGGTGCGCACATCGACGAGATCGCGCTCGACGAGGTGAAGCGGATCGTCGCCATCCAGGCGGCGGGCGGCTTCACCGGCGCCGAGGCCTTTGCCTGGCACCGCAAGCTGCTCGAGGCGCGCCAGCAGGACTACGACCCGCGCGTGCGCATGCGCATCGTGCGCGGCGACCAGATGAAGGCGCACGAGTACCTTGAGCTGATGACCGAGCGAGGGCATGCCGTCGCGGGCATGGAGTCGGCGCTGCACGAATACGACGCGGTGCTGTCGCCCACGCTGCCGATCGTCGCACCGCCGATCGCGGACGTGGCGCCCGGCGCCGAGCGCGACGAAGCCTTCTTCCGCACCAACAACCTGCTGCTGCGCAACCCGAGCATCGTCAACATGCTCGACGGCTGCGCCATTTCGATCCCCTGCCACGCGCGCGGCGAGCTGCCGGTGGGCCTCATGCTGTGGCACGGGCAGCTGCGAGACGATACGATCCTGAACCTCGCACTACAGGCGGAAGCCGCGCTGGCCCCCAACATCGAATGAGAATCGCCATCGTGGGCGCCGGCATCATCGGCGTGACCACTGCCTACGAACTGGCCGCCGACGGCCATGAAGTCACCGTCTTCGAGCGCCGCGGCGCCGCCGCACTGGAAACCAGCTTCGCCAACGCCGGCGTGGTCGCCCCCGGCTACGTGACGCCCTGGGCAGCGCCGGGCATGCCGGGCAAGGTGGGCCGCTACCTGCTGAGCCGCCATGCGCCGGTGCGGCTGGCCTGGCCGCTCACCGCGCGCGACATCGGCTGGATGTGGGCCTGGCGGCGCGCCTGCCGGCTCGAAACCTACCTCGCCAATCGCTCGCGCATGCAGCGGCTGGCCTTCTACAGCCGCGAGCGCCTGCACGGGCTGCGCGATGCACTGCAGATCGAGTACGACCACAGCCCCGGCTACATGGTGATGCTGCGTTCTGAGCGCGACCGCAAGCTGGCGCAGCCCGGCTTGCAGTTGCTGCGCGATGCCGGCGTCAAGTTCAGCGAGATCGACGCCACGCAGGCACGCGAGGTGGAGCCGGCGCTGAACCCCGACACCAGCTTTGCCGCAGCGATCCACCTGCCGGACGACGAGGTCGGCAATTGCCGCCAGTTCGCGCTGCTGCTGAAGGGCCATGCCCAGGCCATCGGCGCGCGGTTCGAGTTCAACGTGGCCGTGGCACCGCTGGATGCCGCCGACCCGGCGCTGCTCACGATCACGCAGCAGGAGACGCTCGAGACGGTGCGGGCCCGCTTCGACGCGGTCGTGGTGTGCTCCGGCGTCGAGTCGGCCCCCTTGCTGCGCCCGCTGGGCCTGCGCATCCCGCTGGCCCCGGTGCACGGCTACTCCGTGAGCGCGCCGATCCGCGAGCCGCTGAACGCGCCGCGCAGCGGGCTGATGGACGAGCGCTACAAGGTCGCGATTTCGCGGCTGGGCAATCGGGTGCGCGTGTCCGGCAGCGCCGAGATCGGCGGCGACCCCGAGCGCAAGCGGCCCGCGGCGATCCAGACGCTTTACAAGGTGTTGCATGACTGGTTTCCCGGCGCGGCCCAACTGGCCAACACCGGCGCGGCGGTGCAGGAGTGGAAGGGCGCGCGGCCCATGATGCCCGACGGCCCGCCCGTGCTGGGGGCCACGGGGACGCCCGGCGTCTGGGTCAACCTGGGGCACGGCTCCAGCGGCTGGGCGCTCTCATGCGGCAGCGCCCGCGTGGTGGCCGACCTGGTCGCAGGGCGCGCGCCCGAGATCGATGTCGAGGGCCTCGGCGTCGAGCGGCTGGCTGGGTGACAATGCCCCCATGCAGCGCGTCACCCCCGACCGCCCCTGGCCGCTCTTCGACGTCGCGGCCATCCGCGGCATCGAACGCACCGCCTCGGGCAACTTGCCGCCCCACACGCTGATGCAACGCGCCGGGCTGTCGGTAGCCCGGCTGGCGATGGCGATAGCGCCGCATGCGCGCACCATCTGGATCGCCTGCGGGCCCGGCAACAACGGCGGCGACGGCCTGGCCGCTGCCACGCACCTGAAGCGCTGGGGGCGCGAGCCTCTGGTCACGTGGCTGGGCACCGAACGCAAGACGCCTCGCGATGCGATGGCCGCGCTGGAACTGGCGCGCGAGGCCGAGGTCGACTTCATCGAACGGCCGCCTGCCGAGTGGGACCTGGCCATCGACGCGCTGCTGGGCATCGGCGGCAACCGGCCGCCGGACGGCAGCGTGCTGGGCGCGGCCGACTGGCTGAACCGCAGCCGCGCGCCGGTGCTCGCCGTGGACATACCCACGGGGCTTTCGGCCGACAGCGGCTGCGGCATGCACGTGCGCGCGACGCACACGCTGACGATGCTGGGGCTGAAGCCCGGCCTCTTCACGGCCGAGGGCCGGGACGCCACGGGCGAAGTGTGGCTGGACGACCTGGGCGTGGAACAGCCCGCTTCGGGCATGAGCGCGCTGCTGGCCGGCCCGCCCCCGGTGGCCAAGCGCCCCCACGCGTCGCACAAAGGCAGCTACGGCGACATCGCGGTCGTCGGCGGTGCGCCCGGCATGACAGGCGCCGCGCTGCTGGCGGCCTCGGGCGCACTGCATGCAGGTGCCGGCCGCGTCTACGTCGCCATGCTGGACGGAGCCGCACCGGGGGTCGACTGGCGACAGCCGGAGCTGATGTTCCGCGCCTGGGATTCGCTGGACTTCGCGTCGATGACGGTGGCTGCCGGCTGCGGCGGCGGCGACGCCATTCGCGCAGCCTTGCCCAAGCTGCTGTCGACCGCGAAGGCGCTGGTGCTGGACGCCGACGCCATCAACGCCATCGCGGCCGACCCGCAACTGCAGGCCCTGCTGCAAGCGCGCGGCCGGCGCAGCCGAGCGACGGTGCTGACGCCGCATCCGCTGGAGGCCGCGCGCCTGCTGGATGCGACCACGCAGGACGTGCAGATGCAGCGCCTGGCCGCGGTGCGCGAACTGGTGAAGCGCTACGCGGCGGTGGTCGTGCTGAAGGGTTCAGGCACCGTCATCGGGGCGCCGGGTGAGGTTGCGCGCATCAATCCCACCGGTAACCCGCGGCTGGCCACCGCGGGCACCGGCGACGTGCTGGCCGGCATGGTCGCGGCGCGCCTCGCGCACGGCGCGAGCGCTTTCGATGCGGCTTGCCACGCGGTGTACCTGCATGGCAAGGCCGCGGACGAGTGGCCGAAGGACCGTGCGCTGACGGCTTCGATGCTGGCGCGCTGAACGGCGGGATGCGCGCGCGGTGCGCGCGCCGGCCCCGCACTACCGTTAACCGCGGCCTTCGAAAGGCATCTTGGTCGCCTTGACCGTGTGGAACAGCACGTTGGCTTCCAGCGGCAGGCTCGCCATGTACAGCACCGACTGGCCGACGATCGCCACGTCCATCATCGGCTCGGGCTTGATCTCGCCGTTGGCCTGCTGCACGCCCTTGGCCATGCGCGCGGCCAGTTCCGTCACCGCGTTGCCGATGTCGATCTGGCCCACCGCGATGTCGTACTTGCGCCCGTCGAGCGCCGCCGTCTTGGTAAGGCCGGTGACGGCGTGCTTGGTGGCCGTGTAGGCGATCGAGTTCGGCCGCGGCGCATAAGCCGAGATCGAGCCGTTGTTGATGATGCGCCCGCCCATGGGCTGCTGCGACTTCATGATGCGGAAGGCCTGCTGCAGGCAATAGAACATGCCGTTCAGGTTGGTGTCGACCACCTTCTTCCAGTCCTCGATGCGGAAGTCCTCGATCGGCTGGGTGATCGACACGCCCGCGTTGTTGAACAGCAGGTCGACGCGGCCGAAGGCCTTGACGACGCTGGCGAACATGGCTTCGACCGAAGCGGGGTCCGTGACGTCGCAGGTGACGGGTAGCCCGCGGTCGGCTGCGCCGGACTGGGCGATGGTTTCCTGCAGCGGTTCGATGCGCCGGCCGGTGACGGCGACGCGCCAGCCCGCACCCAGCAGCGCGAGCGCTGCGGCCTTGCCGATGCCGGTACCGCCTCCGGTGACGATGGCGACCTTGGTGTGGTTTTCCATTGTTGCTCCTCCAATTGCCGGGGTTTCACCCCAGCCTACGTTTCAAACCCCCCGACCTTAACGTTTCAGCGCCGCGGCTTACGCGCCTTGGACTTCGCTGTGGCCTTCTTCGCCGCGCCCCTGGACGTCTGCAGCGGCGAACGCGCCGTCTTCGTCGCCGCCTTGCGCGGTGCCCCCTTGCGCTTGGCCGGCACGTGCTCCTCTTCGGGCACGCCCTTCTCCTTCATGGCGCGCGCCACCAGCGCGTCGGACTCGCGCACCAGCCGGAAGTCGATGCGGCGGCCGTCCAGGTCCACCCGGCTCACCTGCACGCGCAGGCGCGTGCCGATGGCGTAGCGGATGCCCGTGCGCTCGCCGCGCAGTTCCTGCCGCGTCTCGTCGAACTTGAAGTATTCGCCGCCGAGTTCGGTGATGTGCACGAGACCCTCGACGTACATCGCATCCAGCGTCACGAAGATGCCGAAGCTGGTGACCGCGCTGACCAGCCCGGAGTATTCCTCGCCGAGGTGGTCGCGCATGTACTTGCACTTGAGCCACGCCTCCACGTCGCGGCTCGCCTCGTCGGCGCGGCGCTCGTTGGCGCTGCAGTGGAAGCCCGCGGCTTCCCAGGCCTGCACCTCGCGGCTGGGCGGCGGCGGCGCCTTCTTCAGCTTGTGGGTGGGCGCTGCGACGCGCGCAGCCAGCCGCCGGGCCAGTTTCTCGTGCGCCTCGCCCGGCGTGGGCAACGCGGGCAGCTCGTAGCGGTCCCGGGCCAGGATCGCCTTGATCACGCGGTGCACCAGCAGGTCCGGGTAGCGCCGGATCGGGCTGGTGAAGTGGGTGTAGGCGTCGTAGGCGAGCCCGAAGTGCCCGCTGTTGATCGGCGTGTAGATCGCCTGCTGCATGGACCGCAGCAGCATGGTGTGGATCTGCTGCGCGTCGGGCCGCTCCTTGGTGGCCGCGGCGATCTTCTGGAACTCCGCGGGCTTGGGGTCCTCGCTGATGGTGAGCCCCACGCCCATGGCCTTGAGGTAGCCGCGCAGGATGTCCTTCTTCTCCGGCGTCGGGCCTTCGTGTACGCGGTACAGCCCCGGGTGCTCGGCCTGCTGGATGAAGTCGGCCGCGCAGACGTTGGCGGCGAGCATGGCCTCCTCGATCAGCCGGTGGGCGTCGTTGCGCACGCGCGGCACGATCTGCTCGATGCGGCCGTTCTCGTCGCACATGATCTGCGTTTCCACCGTCTCGAAGTCCACCGCTCCGCGCGCGTTGCGCGCCTTCAGCAGCGCCACGTATACGTCGTGCAGGTTCATCAGGTGCGGCACGAGGTCCTTGCGCCGGGTGGCGTCGGGGCCGCGCGTATTGGCCAGGATGGCGGCTACCTGGGTGTAGGTGAGCCGTGCATGGCTCCACATGACCGCCGGGTAGAACTGGTAGGCATGCACCTCGCCCGAGGCGTTCACCAGCATGTCGCAAACCATGCAAAGGCGGTCCACTTCGGGGTTCAGCGAGCACAGGCCGTTCGATAGTTTCTCCGGCAGCATCGGGATGACCCGGCGCGGGAAGTAGACGCTGGTCGCGCGGTCGTACGCATCGACGTCGATGGCGTGTCCGGTCTCCACGTAGTGGCTCACGTCCGCGATGGCCACCAGCAGCCGCCAGCCCTTGCCGCGGCCCACGCGCGCCGGCTCGCAATAGACGGCGTCGTCGAAGTCGCGCGCGTCCTCGCCGTCGATGGTGACGAGCGGCACGTCGGTCAGGTCCACCCGGTTCTTGCGGTCGGCCGGGCGCACCTTGTCGGGCAACGCCCGCGCCATCGCAATGCATGCCTCGGAGAACTCGTGCGGCACGCCGTACTTGCGCACGGCGATCTCGATCTCCATGCCGGGGTCGTCGATTTCGCCCAGCACTTCCTTCACGCGGCCCACCGGCTGGCCGTACAGGCTGGGCGGTTCGGTGAGTTCGACCACGACCACCTGGCCGGACTTGGCAAGGCCGGTCGCGCCCTTGGGGATCAGGACGTCCTGGCCGTAACGCTTGTCTTCGGGCGCCACGAGCCAGACGCCGCTTTCGTGCAGCAGCCGGCCGATGATGGGTTGCGGCGGCCGCTCGACGATTTCCACCACGCGGCCTTCGGCGCGGCCCTTGCGGTCGTAACGGATGATGCGGGCCTTGACACGGTCGCGGTGCAGCACCGCGCGCATCTCGTTGGGGGGCAGGTAGATGTCGCCCTCTCCGTCGTCGCGCACGACGTAGCCGTGGCCGTCGCGGTGTCCCTGGATGACGCCTTCGATCTCGTCGAGGAGTCCGGGCATGCGGTCTAAATTATTTTTGATATACAATCCTTCTTTTCCTGAAGCGCCCAGATGGCGGAATTGGTAGACGCACTAGTTTCAGGTACTAGCGCCGAGAGGCGTGGGGGTTCGAGTCCCTTTCTGGGCACCAAATGCAAATGATAAAGCCGGTGGCACCGTCAAGGGCCACCGGCTTTGTTGTTTTGTAGCGCGCGTCAGACCGGCACGGCAACGAGGTCGTGCCCTTCGGTGGCGACCACGCGCGCCTTCGTGAAGTCGCCCACCGCCAGCCGCTTGCTCAGCTTTTCCGGCGCCAGCAGTTTCACGGTCCCGTCGATCTCCGGGGCATCGGCATAAGAGCGGCCCGTCGCGCCCTTGCGGCCCAGCGCCGGGGCCGAATCGACGAGCACCTGCATGGTGGCGCCCACGCGGCGCAGCAGCTTGCGCGCGGACACTTCCTCGGCCACGGCCATGAAGCGCGCACGGCGCTCCTCACGCACTTCGGCCGGCACCATGCCGGTCAGTTCGTTGGCTGCGGCGCCTTCCACCGGGCTGTAGGCGAAGCAGCCGGCGCGGTCGATTTCGGCTTCCCGCATGAAGTCGAGCAGGTCCTGGAACTCGCTTTCCGTCTCACCGGGAAAACCGGCGATGAAGGTGCTGCGGATCACGATCTCGCGGCAGCCCTCGCGCCAGCGCCGGATGCGCTCGAGGTTCTTCTCGCCGCTGGCCGGGCGCTTCATGCGCCTGAGTACGTCGGGGTGGCTGTGCTGGAACGGCACGTCCAGGTAGGGCAGCACCTTGCCTGCGGCCATCAGCGGGATCACGTCGTCGACGCTGGGGTACGGGTAGACGTAATGCAGCCGCACCCACGCGCCGTACGGCTCGGCCAGCTCCGACAGCGACTGCACCAGCTCCAGCATGCGCGTCTTGACGGGCCGCCCGTCGAAGAAGCCCGTGCGGTACTTCACGTCGACGCCGTAGGCCGACGTGTCCTGGCTGATCACCAGCAGCTCCTTCACGCCGCCTTCGAACAGCGCGCGCGCTTCCTTCAGCACGTCGCCGATGGGCCGGCTCACCAGGTCGCCGCGCATCGAAGGGATGATGCAGAAAGTGCAGCGGTGGTTGCAGCCTTCGCTGATCTTCAGGTAAGCGTAGTGCCGGGGCGTGAGCTTGATGCCGGGGAACCTGGAAGAACCCGCAAGCGGGTTGGGGACCAGGTCGGTGAACGGGTCGTGCGGCTTCGGCAGGTGCGAGTGCACCGCGTCCATCACTTCCTGCGTCGCATGCGGCCCGGTCACGGCCAGCACCGAAGGATGCATCTCCCGCACCAGGTTGTCGCCTGTGTGGCCCGCCCGGGCGCCCAGGCAGCCGGTGACGATGACCTTGCCGTTGGCGGCCAGGGCCTCGCCGATGGTGTCCAGGCTTTCCTTCACGGCGTCGTCGATGAAGCCGCAGGTGTTGACGATGACGAGGTCGGCGCCCTCGAAGGTCTTCGAGGTGGCGTAGCCTTCGGCGCTCAGCTGGGTCAGGATCAGTTCGGAATCGGTCAGCGCCTTGGGGCAGCCCAGGCTCACGAATCCCACTTTGGGGGTACTCATGTGTGCAATTGTCCCATCCACGCCCAAGTCGAGCCGACTTCGGGGGTATGGAACGCAGAAGACGCAGAAATTGCGCAGAAGACGCAAAAGAAGCCCATGGAATTTTTCTGTGTCTTCTGCGAAGTTTCTGCGTCTTCTGCGTTCAAAGCCTCCGAGGACGCCACGGGAGTCAACTGACGAGCCAGAGCAACCCCAGGCCGAGCAGGATGCTCGACAGGCCGAAGAACCTGAGCTGCCCGTCGCGCAGCTCCAGCAGCTTCAGGAAGGTCTGCCGCCAGCCGGTGGGTGACAGGAACGGGAACAGGCCTTCCAGCACCAGCATCAGGGCCAGGGCGGCCCAGAAGATGTCGCTGTCCAAGACCTACTTCTTGGCGGGCGCCGATGGTTGCGGACTTGCGCTGCCGCGGAAAGCCTTGAAGAACTCGGAGCCCGACGGGTCGACCACCAGCACGTCGCTCTTCTTGCTGAAGCTCGCCCGGTAGGCCTCGAGGCTGCGGTAGAACTGCGCGAACTGCGGATCGCGCCCGAAGGCCTCGCCGTACAGCGCCGCGGCCTGGGCGTCGCCCTCGCCCTTGATCTTCTGGGCGTCGCGGTAGGCATTGGCGATGGTGATCTCGCGCTGGCGGTCGGCGTCGGCGCGGATCTTCTCGCCTTCGGCGGCGCCGGTGGAGCGCAGCTCGTTGGCCACGCGCTTGCGCTCGGCCTCCATGCGGCGATAGACCGACTCGGTGATCGTGTCCTGGTAGTCGGCGCGGGTGATGCGCACGTCGATGACGTCGATGCCCCATGGCTTGGCGCCCTTCACCACTTCGATGACTTCGCGCTTCACGTCGCTCATCAACTGCTCGCGGCGCGCCGACAGCAGCTCGCGCACGGTGCGGCGGTTGATCTCTTCCTGGAAGGCGTTGCGCACCACGCGGTTGAGCTGGTTGGCGCCGGCCGCCTCGTCGAGGCCCACGTTGCGGATGTACTGCGACGGGTCGGCAATGCGCCAGCGCACGTACCAGTCGACCACCACGCGCTGCTTCTCGGCGGTGAGCATCGACTCGGTGTCCACGCTGTCCAGCGTGAGCAGGCGCTTGTCGATGTAGCTCACCGTCTGGAACGGCGGCGGCAGCTTCAGGTGCAGGCCCGGCTCGGTGATCACTTCCTTGATCTGGCCGAGCGCGTAGACCACGCCGAACTGGCGCTGGTCGACCACGAAGAGCATGGAGCTGAGCAGCGCAAGCGCCACCAGCAGCGAAGAAACGATGAATCCGATGCGGTTCATTGGCGGCCTTCCCTCAGCGCGTTTCGCGTTCGCGGCTGCGCGCGGCGTCGCGCGTGCGCGGATCGACCGGGGCCGCCCCGGCGGGCGCCGCGGGCACGGCCGGCGCCGCGGGTTCGACCGCGGCGGTGCCGCCCTGCGCCACCTGCTGGATGATCTTGTCGAGCGGCAGGAACAGCATGTTGGAGCCCTGCCGCGACTCGACCATCACCTTGGTGACGTTCGAGTAGACCTGCTGCATGGTCTCGATGTACATGCGGTCGCGCGTGACCTGCGGCGCGCGCTGGTATTCCGCCAGGATGGACTTGAAGCGCTGCGCGTCACCCGAAGCCTGGGCCACGATGCGCGCCTTGTACGCGTTGGACTCCTCGTTCAGGCGCGCCGCGGCGCCGCGTGCGCGCGGCACCACGTCGTTGGCGTAGGCCTGCGCCTCGTTCTTCGAGCGCTCGCGCTCCTGGCCGGCCTTCAGCACGTCGTCGAACGCGGCCTGCACCTGCTCGGGCGGGCGCACGCCGCCCTGCTGCATGTTGATGCCCACCACTTCCACGCCGACCTTGTAGCGGTCCAGGATGGTCTGCATCAGCGCGCGCACGCGCGGGGCGATCTGGTCGCGTTCTTCGGCCAGCGCCGTGTCCATCTTCATCTTGCCAACCACTTCGCGCACCGCGCTCTCGGCCGCCTGCACCACGGCTTCAGCCGGGTTCTTGCTTTCGAACAGCCAGGCCCGCGCGTCGTTCAGGCGGTACTGCACGGCGAACTTGATCTCGACGATGTTCTCGTCTTCGGTCAGCATGGCCGACTCCTTCAGGCCGGTGGCACGGATCACCGAGTCGCGCCCGACGTCGACCGAGCGGATCTGCGTGACGTACACCACCTCGTGCCGCTGGATCGGGTACGGCAGCCGCCAGTTGAAGCCGGCGCCGACGGTCGACTTGTACTTGCCGAACTGCGTGATGACGGCCTGCTGGCCTTCCTGCACGATGAAGAAGCCGGTGCCCAGCCAGATCAGCACGACGACCGCCGCGATCAGCCCCGCCCCGACGCCGGCACTGCGCATGTCGGGCTGGAAGTTGCCGCCGTTGCCGCCGCCGCCGCCCGTGCCGCCGCCGCGGCCGGCGCGCTTGCCGCCGAACAGCCCGCCGAGCTTGCGGTTGAAGTCGCGCCACAGCTCGTCGAGGTCAGGCGGGCCCTGGTTGGGGCCGCGGCCGTTGCCATTGGGGTCGGGCTTGTTGCCTTCGGGCGGCTTGTTGTCGTCGCCCCGGCCCCAGCGCGGATCGTTCAGGTTGAACATGCCCCGGAGGCGGCCTTTCAGCCGGGCCCATGGCAGGCTGACGAATTGGAGGTTCATTCGCTTGGGTTTCTTTGTGCTCTGCTGGGCGTCATTGTGCCGAATCACGCAGCGGGTTCGGGGACCGGTGCGGCCGCCTCGGCCAGCGCCCGGCGCAGTTCGGCGAGGCCCGCCCCGGTGCGGCTGCTGACGAAGACGCGCGGCGCCTGCCGGGCGTCGATCTCGAAAGTGTCGTGCAGGCGGCGTGGCCGCTGCGACGCATCGATCGCGTCGAGCTTGTTGAACACCAGCAGCTGGGGCACGTCGGCCGCGCCGATTTCCTGCAACACGCGCTGCACTTCCCCGATCTGCTCGAGGTGGTGCGGGTTGGCGGCGTCCACCACGTGCAGCAGCAGGTCGGCATCGGCCGCTTCGTGCAGCGTGGCTTCGAAAGCGTCGATCAGGGTGTGCGGCAGGTCGCGGATGAACCCGACGGTGTCGGACAGCGACACCGAGCGCCCGGCCGCTTCCAGGTACAGCTCGCGGGTGGTGGTGTCCAGCGTGGCGAAGAGCTGGTCGGCCGCATAGGCGCGCGCCTTCACCAGCGCGTTGAACAGGGTCGACTTGCCGGCGTTGGTATAGCCCACCAACGAAATCCTGAACGAGTCGCGCCGCTCGCGCTGGCGGCGCTGCGTCTTGCGCTGCTTCTTGACCTTTTCGAGCCGCTCGCGCGTGCGCTTGATCGCTTCGCCGATCATCCGGCGGTCCAGCTCGATCTGCGTCTCGCCCGGGCCGCCGCGCGTGCCGATGCCGCCGCGCTGCCGCTCCAGGTGCGACCAGCGCCGCACCAGCCGCGTGCTCAGGTATTGCAGCCGCGCCAGCTCGACCTGCAGCTTGCCTTCGTGGCTGCGCGCGCGCTGCGCGAAGATTTCAAGGATGAGCAGCGTGCGGTCGTTGACCGGCAGCTCCATGTGGCGTTCGAGGTTGCGCTGCTGCGCCGGGCTCAGCGACTGGTCGAACAGGATTTCGGTGGCGCCGGTCTCGGCGGCCAGCGCCTTGATCTCGTCGGCCTTGCCCTTGCCCACGAAGAGGGCGGCGTCGGGTGCACGGCGCTTGGCCGTGACGCGGGCCACCGGCTGCATGCCGGCGGTTTGCGCGAGCAGGCCTAGCTCTTCCAGCCCGGCGTCGAAGTGGGGCAACCCCAGGTCAACCCCCACGAGGATGGTGGCGGCGGGGGCGCGCTCAGGTGAAGGACTCAAACTGCTTGTTGGCCGTCCGGCTGGGTCAGCTACCGCCGCCCTCGCCCTCCTGGGCCGGCTGGAAATTCACAGCGCGGCCGGGGACGATGGTGGAGATCGCGTGCTTGTAGACCATTTGCGTCACCGTGTTGCGCAGCAGCACGACGTACTGGTCGAAAGACTCAATCTGCCCCTGCAGCTTGATGCCGTTGACCAGGTAGATCGAAACCGGCACGTGCTCGCGACGCAGGGTGTTGAGGAACGGGTCTTGTAGAAGCTGCCCTTTGTTGCTCACGATATTCTCCGTGTTCTAGTGTTGTTGGAAGTTGCACATTACCACAGCAAAGGGCGTGCGCAAGTAGGCGGCTGAGCCGTGCTGGCTATATGGCCCCCGCCTCCAAGGATTCAAGGGGCATCAATCCTTGTCGGCATAAGGATTCTTCGAAGTCCGCATTTCGATGCGCAGGGGCGTGCCTGCCAGCTTGAATTCCTTGCGGAACCGCCCTTCCAGGAAGCGCTTGTACGCGTCGGTCACGTGTTCCAACGAATTGCCGTGCACCACGATCACCGGCGGGTTCATGCCGCCTTGGTGCGCATACCTCAGCTTGGGGCGGAACATGCCCGAGCGCTTGGGCTGCTGGAACTGGACGGCTTCGAGCAGCAGCCGGGTCAGCACCGGCGTGGTCATCTTCACGAAAGCGGCCTTGTAGGCCTGCGTGATCGAAGCCCAGAGCGGCCCGATGCCCTGGCGCTTTTTGGCGGAAATGAAGTGCAGGTCGGCGAACTTCAGGAACGGCAGCCGGGCTTCGACCTGGCGGCGCAGCAGCTCGCGCTGGTAGTCGTCGACGGCGTCCCACTTGTTGATGGCCAGCACGACGGCACGGCCCGACTCGAGGATGTAGCCCGCAATGTGGGCGTCCTGGTCAGTGATGCCCTGGGTTGCGTCGAGCAGCAGCAGCACGACGTTGGCCGACTCGATCGCCTGCAGCGTCTTGACCACCGAGAACTTCTCGATGGCCTCGAACACCTTGCCCTTGCGGCGCAGCCCGGCCGTGTCGATCAGCTCGAACTTCTGGCCGTTGCGCTCGAACGGGACCGAGATGGCGTCGCGTGTCGTGCCGGGCAGGTCGAAGGCGACCAGGCGCTCCTCGCCCAGCCACGTGTTGATGAGGGTCGACTTGCCGACGTTGGGACGGCCCGCGACGGCCAGCTTGATGATGCCGGACTGCTGGGCTTCGGCCGCCTGGTCGTCGACTTCGGGCAGGTTGAGCGGCTCGAACGCCATCTCGACCATCGTGCGGATGCCCTGCCCGTGCGCCGCCGATACGGGCAGCACTTCGCCCAGGCCGAGCTCATAGAACTCCGTGAGCTGCACGCCTTCGGTCATGCCCTCGGCCTTGTTGGCCACCAGCAGGGCCGGCTTGCCCAGCTTGCGCAGGTAGTTGCCGATCTCGTGGTCCTGCGCGGACAGGCCCGCGCGCGCATCGACGACGAACACCACCACGTCGGCTTCGGCCACGGCCTGCCGCGTCTGCTTGGCCATCTCGCTGTAGATGCCGGTCTCGGCCGTGGGCTCGAAGCCGCCCGTGTCGATGACGATGAACTCGTAGCGCCCCTGTTTCGCGTTGCCGTAGTGGCGGTCGCGCGTGAGGCCCGCGAAGTCGGCCACGATCGCGTCGCGCGACTTGGTGAGCCGGTTGAACAGGGTCGACTTGCCGACGTTGGGGCGGCCCACCAGGGCCATGACGGGCTTCACTGGGGAATGAAGCCGAACACGCCCCCGCTGCGCGTCACGACGATCATCGTGTTGCCGGCGGCCACCGGTGCTGCGGCGATGGCGGAGCCGTCGGTGGCCAGGCGGTTGAGCAGCTTGCCGTCTTCGCGCGACAGCAGGTGCACGAAGCCGGACGAGTCGCCGACCGCCACCGCACGGCCCAGCGCCAGGGGCGCCGACAAGCCGCGGTACAGCAGCTTCTCGCTGACCCAGGCGCGCTGGCCGGTGTCGCGGCGCCACGCCACGACCTTGCCGTCGCTTTCGGTGCCGTACACGCTGGCTTCGTCACCATGGATGCCTTCGGCGCCATTGGCCTTCTGGCTCCACAGCACGGTGCCGCGCGTGGCGTCCACGCAGCCCACCGCGGCCTGGAAGGCGCGCGCGCAAACGGTGTTGCCCACGCGGCTGGTGCGCCCGACCAGGTCGACCAGGCGCTCGACGTCGTTGATGCCGCGCGGCGACGCGATCGGCGCTTCCCAGCGGACGGTGCCGCCCGCCGGGTTGAGCGAAGCCAGCCGCCCGCCCTGCCCCACCACGAGTGTGTCGCCCACGGCCAGCATCACGCCGGCCTGCCGCAGCACCAGGGGTTCGCCGGGGCGCTGCTGCGCCCACAGCTTGAAGCCGGTCTTGCCGTCCAGTGCGGTAACCGAACGGTCCGCGGCCAGCACGAACACACGGCCCCCGGCCACGAAGGGCGCGGTGTAACCCTGCGCCGGCAACTTCTGGCGCCACGCTTCGCGCCCGCCGGTGAAAGCGACGACTTCATTGGCACGCGTCACCACGGCGGTGGTCGTGCCGTCACTGCCGACGCCCGCAGCGATGGGGCCGCCCGCGCTAGCCCGCCACAGCTCGCGGCCGGTGGCGGCGTCGATGGCCGCTACGGTCCCGTCGGTGGACGCCAGGTACGCCGTGGTGCCGACCACCTGCACCGTCAGCGGGAAGCTCACCTCGCCCACCTTGGCCGCCCAGGCCTGGCGGATCGCCAGGCTCGCCGGGTCGGGCTCCAGCTCGGCCGGCTTCGGCTTGTCGGCGCTGGAGAAGAACGGGAGGGACGGCAAGGAAATGCTCGAGCAGCCCGCCAGCAGGGCGAATGCTGCTCCGAGCGCCGCAAGGCGGAGGGTGGCCATGGGTTTCATCATGTCTTGGCTGCTGCCGCGGGCGCGGCGGTCTTGCTGGCGCCGCGCGGGTCGACTCCCAGCGCGTTGAGCTTCACTTCGACGATGTTGCGGTAGTCGATGCGTTCGTCCAGGCCTTGCCAGGCCTTCTGGTATTCGGCTTTCGCTTCGGCCTTCTTGCCCTGCAGCACGTAGATGTCGCCGCGGCGGTCGGCGGCGAGCGCCTCGTAGCTCTTGGGGAAGGTCCCGGCCAGGTGCTTCAGGGCTTCGTCGTACGCCTTGGCGCCCACGCTCAGGTCGGCCAGGCGCAGGCGCGCGCTGGCCTGGTAGCCCTCGTCGGATGCCTTCTCGGCCACCCAGCCCAGTGCCGTCTTTGCGCCATCGGCATTGCCCTTCTCGAGCAGCACGCGCGCGGCGAGCAAGCCCGCCTGCTGCGCATAGGTGGTGGAGCCGAACTTGTCCTTCAGGTCGCCCACGGCGACGCCCACGCGTGCCACGTCGCCCGCTTCGGCGGCGCGTTCCACTTCGTCGTACAGCGCGGCTGCCTGCGTGGCCTGCGAGCGCTGCCAGTACTGCCAGCCGTTCCAGCTGGCGATAGTGCCGAACACGGCGATCAGCACCCAGGTGATGAAGTCGCCGTACTGGTTCCAGAAGTGCTTGAGGTTGGCAAGCTGTTCCTGCTCTTCGAGGTCTAGGTGTCGGGCCATGGGTGAGTTCGGGTCAAGCCTTCGATTGTAGGAGGGACGCTGCCCAGGCCGCCGGGTCGGCCAGCGGCTGCTGCTGTTGGGCGCCCGTGCCGTCACGCAGGGCCTTCACGGTCACCACGCCACGCCCCAGTTCGTCGTCGCCGAAGATCAGGGCAAAGCGCGCCCCGCTGGCGTCGGCCTTCTTCAGCTGGTTCTTGAAAGAGCCGCCGCCGGCATGCACCAGCACGTCGACGCCCGCAGCACGCAGCGCCTCGACTGCGGGCACCGCGCTGAGCCACGCATCTTCGCCCGGGAGCACGCAGTATGCGTCGGGCGCGGCGCCGGGGCCCTGCAGCCCGAGCTGGTCGAGCAGCAGCAGCAGCCTTTCGATGCCCAGCCCGAAGCCGATGGCCGGCGCGGCCTTGCCGCCCATCTGCTCGATCAGGCCGTCGTAGCGCCCGCCGCCGCAGATGGTGCCCTGCGAGCCGAGCTTGTCGGTGACCCACTCGAACACCGTGCGGTTGTAGTAGTCCATGCCGCGCACCAGCCGCGTGTTCACGCGGTAGGGCTGGCCGGCCGCTTCCAGCGCCCGGCAGGTCGCGTCGAAGTGCGCACGCGTTTCGCCGCCGAGAAAATCGATCAGCTTCGGCGCCGCTTCCACCACCGCCTGCATCGCCGGGTTCTTGGTGTCCAGGATGCGCAGCGGGTTGCTGTGCAGGCGCTGCCTGGCTTCGCCATCGAGCTGGTCCGCATGCTTTTCGAAGTGCGCGATGAGCGCGGCGCGGTGCGCCTGCCGCTCGGCCGGGTCACCCAGCGTGTTGATTTCCAGCCGGTAGTGCTCTTCGGCCACCAGCCCGAGCTCGCGCCACAACGCGCGGCCCATCAGGATCAGCTCGACGTCGACGTCCGGCCCCGGGAAGCCGAGCGCCTCCACGTCGAGCTGGTGGAACTGGCGGTAGCGGCCCTTCTGCGGCCGCTCGTGGCGGAACATGGGCCCGGTGGTCCAGATGCGCAGCGGCCCGTTGTACAGCGCGTTGTGCTCGACCACGGCACGCACGATGCCGGCGGTGGCTTCGGGGCGCAGCGTGAGCTTGTCGCCGTTCATCGAATCGGTGAAGGAGTACATCTCCTTCTCCACGATGTCGGTCACTTCGCCCAGCCCGCGCACGAACAGCTGCGTGGGCTCGACGACCGGCGTCACGATGTACTGGTAGCCGTAGCGTGCCATCACGCGGCGCAGCACCTCGTCGAACCATGTCCACGTGGTGTTGCGCGGCAATACCTCCTTGCGGTCGACGCCCGCAGGCAGGATGTCGTTCATGCCCTTGACGGCACTGAGTTTCTCGGCCATGGCTGTCAGGTTCAGGCGTGTTCGGCTTCGCGGTGGCCGAAACGCTTCTCGATGTAGTTCTCGACGATCTGGTGGAACTCGGCCGCGATGTTCTCGCCGCGCAGCGTGAGCGCCTTCTGCCCATCGATGAAGACGGGCGCGGCGGGCGCCTCGCCGGTGCCGGGCAGGCTGATGCCGATGTCGGCATGCTTGCTCTCGCCGGGGCCGTTGACGATGCAGCCCATCACGGCGACCTTCATCTTCTCGACGCCGGGGTACTTCTTGCGCCACACGGGCATCTGCGCGCGCAGGAAATCGTCGATCTGCTTGGCGAGTTCCTGGAAGGTGGTGCTGGTCGTGCGGCCGCAGCCGGGGCAGGCGGTGACGCTGGGCACGAAGCTGCGCAGGCCCAGCGCCTGCAGGATCTCGGAGGCGATCACCACTTCCTGCGTGCGCGGCTCGCCGGGTTGCGGCGTGAGCGACACGCGGATCGTGTCGCCGATGCCTTCCTGCAGCAGGATGCCCAGTGCCACCGACGAGGCCACGGTGCCCTTGGTGCCCATGCCGGCTTCGGTCAGGCCCAGGTGCAGCGGGTAGTCGCAGCGCTCGGCGAGTGCGCGGTAGACCGAGATGAGGTCCTGCACGCCGCTTACCTTGCACGACAGGATGACCTGCCCGGCTCGCATGCCCATCTCGACGGCCCGGTTGCCCGACTCGATAGCTGAAGTGATGAGCGCCTCGTACATCACCTGCTTCGCATCCCACGGCTCGGCGCGCTGCGCGTTCTCGTCCATCAGGCTCGCCAGCAGTTCCTGGTCGAGGCTGCCCCAGTTGACGCCGATGCGCACCGGCTTGTCCCACTTGAGCGCCGCCTCGATCATCTGGCCGAACTGCCGGTCGTGCTTGTCGCCCTTGCCCACGTTGCCCGGGTTGATGCGGTACTTCGACAGCGCCTCTGCACAAGCCGGGTAGTCCGTGAGCAGCCGGTGGCCGTTGTAGTGGAAGTCGCCGATCAGCGGCACCGAAATGCCCATGCGGTCGAGCTGTTCGCGGATGTACGGAACCTGCTGCGCGGCTTCGGGCGTGTTGACCGTGATGCGCACCAGCTCGGAGCCCGCCACCGCGAGTTCCTTCACCTGGATCGCGGTGCCGATGGCGTCGACCGTGTCGGTGTTGGTCATCGACTGCACGCGCACCGGCGCGTCACCGCCGACGGTGACGACCTGCGAGCCCCACGCGATGCTGGCCTGGCGCGTGCGGCGCACCAGCGGTGCGGCAGCAGCAACGGGGAGGCAGGAAACGGGTTCAGGCATTTACTTCACCTCGAAGCGCGCGACGTTGTCGCGCGTGACCGGGACCAGGTCGAACGGCTTGCCTCGCACCAGGACCTCGGTGGACTTGACGCTGCCGATCGTGACCGTGAGCGGCAGCGCGCCGGTGGCCGATGCGGTTTCGCCGGTCTCCATCAGGCGCCGGAAAACGGGGTTGCCCTGCGCGTCGACCACCTGTACCCATGACGGCGCCTTGGCGCGGAACACCACGATGCCCGGCGTCTGCACCAGCGGTGAGCCAGCGGACGCCGCGGGCGCCGGCTCCGCGGCCGCCGCTACCTGCGAAGCGGCAGGCGCAGCGACCGAAACCGGCGCCGCGGACGATGCCGCCTGGGCCGGCGGGTCGATGGAAGGAACCACCACCGGCACGAAAGGCTCCGACGCGGCCGGCTTCACCACTTCGGCCGGAGGGTTCACCTTGGGCGGCGGTGCTTCGTCGCGATTGACGCCCGGCAACAGGATGATCACCAGCGCGCCCAGCAGCAGGCCCATGACGGCCAGGCCCACCGGGCGCGTGAGCTGCTGTGCAAAGCCGGGCGCGGGGCCGTCGCCCGGTGCCCGGAAAGGCGTGTTGATGCCGTCGCCGGCCTGCAGCAGGCGCGGCTTGCTGCCCTGGGGCAGGCGGTCCAGCACCGGCTGCGGGTCGATCTTGAGCGTGCGGCACACGCTGGAGGCGAGCGCGCGCACGAACACGGCGTCGGACAGCTGCTCGTAGCGGTCTTCCTCCAGCGCCTCGAGCTTGCGCACCGGCACCTTCAGCGACACGGCGAGCGTGGCCACGTGCATGCCGGCCGCCTCGCGTGCGCGCCTGAGCAGCGTGCCGGCGGTTACGCCATCCTGGGCGACCGGCGGCTCAACCGCCGCGTCACTCATCGAACGCGCTCCGGTCGAACGACTGGCGTTCGCGTGACTGCGGGAAGCGCTTGCGCAGCACTTCGCCGAGCTGCGCCATCGCCTGCCGGTCGTCCATGCGGCGCTCGACCTTGATGCCCAGCCACAGCGACTCGGCATTGGCGAGCTCGCTGTTGTTCAGGCGCCGGATGTAGAACTGCGCGCGCTTGAACTCGCCGCGGCGGTAGAGCAACGCCGCGAGGTTGTAGCCGGTGATGGGGTTGGCGGCGTCGAGCTCGTAGGCCCGCGACAGGGAGCGCTCGGCCTCGTCGTTGCGCCCCGACCGGGCCAGGCAGAGGCCTTGGGCCATCAGCGTCTTGGCGCGGTCGCCGTACAGCGGGTTGGCCATCGCCTGGTCGAAGGTGCGGACCGCCTCGTCGTAGCGGCCCTGCTGGCACTGCATCCAGCCGTAGTTGTGCAGCGTGTTCGAGTCGCGCGAGTTCAGCGCGAGCGCGCGGCGGAAGCTTTCCTCGGCCTGCCGCATGTCGCCCAGCCGCATGAAGACCAGCCCGCGCAGGTTGTACGCATCGGGAAACGTCGGGTCGGCGACGATCGCCTGCTTCAGCTCGTCGAGCGCGACGTCCGTCTTGCCCTGCTCGAAATAGCCGGCCGCCAGTTCCAGGCGGATGCGCGCGCGGCGCCGGCCGTCCGACTCGTCGGACGGCGTGACCACCTGCTGCTGCTGGTCGCTGATCGACTGCTGCGACGCGCACCCTCCCAGCAGGGCGGCGGCTGCGCCCAGGCCCAGCGCCAGGGCCAGCGGGATGAAATTGCTCCTCATGTCGATCCGTCTCCTTGGCGGTCGTGGACGGGCTTGAGCATGATGGTCCGCTGGCGGGCGATGCGCTCACCCACACGCGTGCGGTCCTTCACGTCGCCCGCCAGTTGCCCGCACGCGGCGGCTATGTCGTCGCCGCGTGTCTTGCGCACAGTGGTGACGATACCAGCATCACTGAGGATTTTCGCGAAAGCCTGCACACGGTGTTGCGGGGAACGCAGGAGCCCCGACTCGGGGAACGGGTTGAACGGGATCAGGTTGAACTTGCAGGGGATGCCGTGGCCGCCGTGGTGCTGCACCAGTTGCACGAGCTCTCGCGCATGCTCCGGCTGGTCGTTGACGCCATCGAGCATGCAGTACTCGAAGGTGATGAAGTCGCGCGGCGCGAACGCCAGGTAGCGGCTGCACGCGTCCAGCAGTTCGTCCAGCGGGTGCTTGCGGTTCAGGGGCACCAGGTTGTCGCGCAGGTCGTCGTTGGGTGCGTGCAGCGACACCGCCAGGGCCACCGGGCAATCGTGCGCCAGCCGGTCGATCAGCTTGACCATGCCCGAGGTGGATACCGTCACGCGCCGGCGCGACAGGCCGTAGCCGTGGTCGTCCAGCATCGTCTTCAGGGCGGGCACCAGCGCGGAGTAGTTCTGCAGCGGCTCGCCCATGCCCATCATCACCACGTTGGAAATGACGCGCTCGGTGGTGCCGAGCTTGCGGCGCAGGAAGTGTTCGGCGTACCACAGCTGCGCGACGATCTCGCCGGTGGTGAGGTTACGCGAGAACCCCTGGTGGCCGGTGGAGCAGAAGCGGCAGCCGACGGCGCAGCCCGCCTGCGACGAGATGCACAGCGTGGCGCGGTCGTCCTCGGGGATGTAGACGGTTTCGATGGCATTGCCGCCGCCCACGTCGAACAGCCACTTGATGGTGCCGTCGGCAGACGCCTGCTCGCTTACGGGGACCAGCGGCTGGACGCGGGCGTGGCCCTTGAGCTTCTCGCGCAGCGACTTCGCCAGGTCGCTCATGCGGTCGAAGTCCTGCTCGCCCTTCTGGTGGATCCAGCGGAACAGCTGGACGGCGCGGAAGCGCTTTTCGCCCAGCTTTTCGCAATACGCGGCCAGACCTTCCAGGTCGTAATCAAGCAGGTTGGCGGTCATCGCATGGGGTACTGCGCCGGCGCAGCGCCGGGCCGCCCCAAGCGCGCCGAAGCCCCCTCGGGGGGCAGCGGAACGCAGTGGAGCGTGGGGGCACCATGCTATCGCGAGTAGACGTTCATGGCCGGGAAGAAGAAGCCCACTTCCACGGCGGCGGTTTCAGGGGCGTCGGAGCCGTGCACCGCGTTGGCGTCGATGCTGTCGGCGAAGTCGGCGCGGATGGTGCCGGCGGCCGCCTTCTTCGGGTCGGTCGCGCCCATCAGGTCGCGGTTCTTCAGGATGGCGTTCTCGCCTTCGAGCACCTGGATCATCACCGGGCCGGAAATCATGAAATCGACCAGGTCCTTGAAGAAAGGGCGCTCCCTGTGCACGGCATAGAACTGCTCGGCTTCACGGCGCGACAGGTGGGCCATGCGTGCGGCGACGACCTTCAGGCCCGCCGCTTCGAAGCGAGCGTAGATCTGGCCGATCACGTTCTTGGCCACGGCGTCGGGCTTGATGATGGAGAGGGTGCGTTCGATAGCCATGTTGGTCTTTTTTCCTGATGGAACTTGGTTTGATCGCCCTGGGCGATAAGTTTCGGCAAACCTTGGATTGTAACCCGCGAGGGTGAAATCAGCGGCCGCGGCCCCCGCCACCGCCGCCCCCACCGCCGCGGCGTTGCCCGCCCCGGCCACCCTGCCCGCCCTGGCCGCCGGTGCCCTGCCGATGCCGCATGAAGCTGTCGGCGCCGATGTAGCCGAATGAGGTCTTCATGGGGTCGGGCTGGCCGCCGCTGCCGCCACCGCCGCTTGCGCCGCGGTCGGGCTTGTTGCGGCGGCTGCCCTGCCCGCCGCCGCCTTGTCCCTGCTTCTGCTGGGGCGGGCCCTGCGGGCGCGGCCCGTCGCCGCGGTTGCCGCCCCGGCGGCGCTTGTTGCGCCCGCCGCCGCCCTTGCCCTCTTCGGGGCCTTCGCCGCGAGCCTGCTGGGGCATGCCCGCGGCCTGGGTAAGCTGGCGGATGTCGCGCTCGTCGAGTTCCAGCCAGCTGCCGCGCTTGAGCCCGCGCGGCAGCACCATGGCGCCGTAGCGGATGCGGATGAGGCGGCTGACCGCATGCCCCACCGCCTCGAACAGGCGCCGCACTTCGCGGTGCCGCCCTTCGCTGATGGTCACGCGGTACCACACGTTCGAGCCTTCACCGCCGCCTTCGTCGATGCTGCCGAACTGGGCGCGGCCGTCTTCGAGGTCCACGCCGTCGACCAGCCGCTGCTTTTCCTCGTTGCTGAGCGCACCCAGTACGCGCACGGCGTATTCGCGCTCCAGGCCGAAGCGCGGGTGCATGAGACGGTTGGCCAGTTCGCCCGAGTTGGTGAACAGCAGCAGGCCTTCGGTGTTCAGGTCGAGCCGGCCCACCGACTGCCACTTGCCCTGCTGCAGCTTCGGGAGTTTGCGGAACACCGTCGGGCGGTTCTGCGGGTCGTCGTGCGTCACCACCTCGCCCACCGGCTTGTGATAGGCGATCACGCGCGCCGGCGGCGGCGCGATGCGCACGCGGATCGGCTTGCCGTTGACCTTGATCTGGTCGCCAAACTGGATGCGCTGGCCGATGTGGGCGGGCTCGTTGTTGACGGAGATGCGCCCTTCCATGATGAGCTGTTCCATCTCGAGCCGCGAGCCCAGCCCGGCCTGCGCCAGCACCTTGTGCAGCTTGGGCGTTTCGGGCAGCGGCGACAGCACCCGCTTGGCCGGCGCGACCTCGGCTTCCTCCTCCGCGTCGAAGCGGCCGGAGACCACGTCGGCAAAGCGGTCCGCCTCGGGCTCGCGCGCGGCCTGCGCGGCCTGGGCCGCCGCTGCGGCCGCAGGGCCGGCGTCGACTTCGACCTCGTCGTCGTCGGCCTCGTCGTCCATGGGCGCGGGCCGGGCGCGGCCGTCTTCTTCTTCTTCGGCTGGTTTGGCGTCGGTGGGGTGGTTCATGCTCTCAGGTCTCGACGGCGGACGCCGTGTCGGGGGAAGACGATTCGTCGGGGCCGGGCTCGGCGGTGGGCGCGTCGATCTGCAGGTCTGGCTGCGCGTCGTCGGCGGCCAGTTTCTCCAGCAGGCCGCTGCCCTCGCCCGGCGTGCCGAGTTCGGGCAACTGGTCCAGCGACTGCAGGCCGAGGTCGTCGAGGAACTGGCGCGTGGTGGCGTACAGCGCCGGGCGGCCGGCAGCCTCGCGGTGGCCGATCACTTCGACCCAGCCACGGTCTTCCAGCTGCTTGAGCAGCTGGGTGTTGATGGTCACGCCGCGGATGTCTTCCATGTCGCCGCGCGTGACGGGCTGCCGGTAGGCGATGATGGCCAGCGTCTCGAGCGTGGCCCGCGTGTACTTGGGCGGCTTCTCGGGGTGCAGGCGGTCGAGGAACTCGCGCATCGCCGGGCGGCTCTGGAAGCGCCAGCCGGAGGCCACGCACACCAGTTCCACCCCGCGTTGCGCCCAGTCGTCCTGCAGTTCCTCGAGCAGCGAGCGCAGCGTGTCCGCACCCAGCTCGTCGTTGAATAGCACGCGCAGCTCACGCAGCGGCAGCGGCTGCTGGGAGCAGATCAAGGCGGTTTCGAGGACGCGCTTGGCATCCGCCGTATTCATGGTCTTGTTCAGGTAGTCCGGGAAGGCGCCGGCGGCGCGCTCTTTGGCGGGGGACCCTGCAGGTGCGGCCGCCGCAGTCGACGGGCTCTCAGGAGCCGTCCGTTTCATTGTATCGCAGGCCCCAGCCTTGCAAAGCGTCGGTGATATCCCTTGGCAGCGGCGCGTGGAAGACGTGGCCGGCCGCCGTGGCCGGATGCACGAATCCCAGCCGGAAGGCATGCAGTGCCTGCCGGTGCAAGCCCGCGGCCGGTGCACCCCCATAGAGTTCGTCGCCCACCAGCGGGTGGCCGATGTGCGCCATGTGCACACGGATCTGGTGCGTGCGGCCGGTGTGCAGGGTGGCGCGCACCAGGCAGCCCGCCTCGGCGTTCGCCACCAGGTCGAACGTCGTTGCCGCCGGCTTGCCGGGATGCCGCTCACGGTCCACCACGGCCATGCGCAGGCGGTTGCGCGGGTCGCGGCCCATCGTGTTCTCGACGTGCCGGTGCGCGGCGCCCTCCCACGTGCGGTGCGCCAGCGCGAGGTACTGCCGGCTCACTTCACGCGCCGCGATCATCGCCACCAGGCGGTCCATGGCGAAGCGGCTGCGCGCCACCACCATCAGCCCGCTGGTGTCCTTGTCGAGCCGGTGCACGATGCCGGCGCGCGGCAACTGCGCGAACGCGGCGTCGCGTGCCAGCAGGCCATTCAGCAGCGTGCCGCTCCAGTTGCCCGGCGCCGGGTGCACCACGAGCCCGGCGGGCTTGTGGATCACCAGCAGGTGTTCGTCCTCGAACACGGCGTCCAGCGGGATCGCCTCGGGCTTGAAGGCCTGGCTCTGGGGTGTGGGACGCAGTTCGATGGTGCCGCGGTCGCCCGCCTTGACCTTCTGGGACGAGCGGGTGGCCTGCACGCCGTTCACCGTCACCGCGCCGGCTTCGAGCAATTGCTGCAGGTAACTGCGTGAAAACTCCGGCACCAGTTCGGCCAGCGCACGGTCGAGCCGCTGGCCGTGCAAGGCAGCGCCGACGGCGAATTCGCGCGACTCCGCTTCGGCGACGGCTACATCGCCCTCTTCGGCGAGAGGGTCGGTCGATATAATGCCGCGGCTTAGTTCCAAGAGAGTCTTGCGTGATGTTTCGAGGCAAATTATCCGCTGTCGCCATCCTGGCGATCGCCGCTTCGGCCCTGCTGGCCGGTTGCTCGTCCACGCCGGACGACGACCGGAGCGCCCGCCAGAGCCCGAACCGCATCTATGCCGAGGCGCGCGACGAGCTCGCCGCGGGCCAGTTCGACCGTGCCATCAGCCTGTTCGAAAGGCTGGAAGGCCGTGCGGCGGGCACGCCGCTCGCGCAGCAGGCGCAGCTGGAACGCGCCTATGCGCAGTGGAAGGCCAACGACCAGGCCTCGGCGCTGGCCACCATCGACCGCTTCATGAAGCTGCACCCGGCAAGCCCGGCGCTCGACTACGCACTGTACCTGAAGGGCATCGTCAACTTCAACGACAACCTCGGCATCTTCGGCTTCATCGCGCAGCAGGACCTGGCCGAGCGCGACCAGAAGGCGGCCAAGGAATCGTTCGAGGCCTTCAAGGAACTGGTCACCCGCTTCCCCGACTCGCGCTACACGCCCGACGCCCGTGCGCGCATGACGTACATCGTCAATTCGCTGGCGCAGTACGAAGTGCACGTAGCCCGCTACTACTACAGCCGCGGCGCCTACGTGGCCGCGATCAACCGCGCGCAGGCCGCCCTGGCCGACTATCGCGAAGTGCCCGCGCTGGAAGAGGCGCTGTTCATCCTGGTGCGTTCGTACGATGCGCTGGGCATGGCGCAGCTGCGCGACGACACGAAGCGCGTGCTGGAGAAGAACTACCCGAAGAGCGACTACCTCACCCGGGGTTTCCGCACGAACCAGCCGTGGTGGAAATTCTGGTGAGCTGACGTGCTCAGCATCGCCGGTGCCTGGGCTCCCAACGGCGCCACCGATGCGGGCGGCGTCCCGATCGGCTACGTCGGCCCTTTCTACTCGGCGATCGTCCTGCCGGACGGGCGCAACGGCCTGGTCCTGAGCGCGTGGTCGATCGGGCACGACGGCAACTTCTACCCGGTCTCCACCGCCATCTTCGCCCAGGCCGACGACGGCACGATGGTCGAGGCGACCGCGCAGTATCTCGCCGACCCATGGACCAACGGGTCCAGCTCGGTGGTCGTGGCCGACTTCAACGGCGACGGGCACGACGACATCTTCCTGGCGGCGTTTTCCGAGGCCCCGGTCCTGTTCAAGTCGAGCACGGCCTACCTGTCCAATGCCGCGGGCACCTTCGACAAGGTGGACCTGGGCGACGAGGTCTGGGCCCACCACGCGACGCTGGCGACGTTCGAGGGCAAGCCCACGGTCTTCCTGACGGGATTCGACGGCGATCCCCACCCGTACTACCAGTTCGTCGACGGCGCCTTCGTGCAGACCCAGCTGGTGGACGAGGCCAAGGGGCAGACCAGCAATGGATACCCCGTGCCGCCGGCTGCCGGGGACACTGCCGCGTTCGCGGATTTCGACGGCGACGGCGACCTCGATATCGTCATGGGCGATGTGCTCGCGGGCCCCGGGATGGACGACGGGCCCTACCTGACCGTCGTCTTCGACCTGGCCGACCTGATAGCCGCCACCGGGGCCCCGCTGGCCGAGCTGCAGCCCTACTTCGACGGCAAGCCGGCCTACGCTTCGATCTCGTCGTACATTGGCCCGGGACTGTCGCACACCTACCGCGTCTGGGCCGACGACTTCAACCACGACGGCCGCCCGGACATCCTGGCGGGCGTGTCCCTGTTCCCGCAGCCCTATTCGGTGCTGCAGATGTTCCAGAACACCGGCGGCGCCCAGTTCGACGACGTGACCGCGGCCCTCAATCCCGATTACGACATCACTTCGGCCGAAGTGGACTACTCGATGCAGATGGTCGACATCGACGCGAGCGGCATCGACAGCTACTTCCTCGCCGGACAGCTTGCCGCGCCGCAAGACAAGCACAGCAACTACATCCTGCTCAACGACGGCAGCGGCCGCCTGCACGTGTACATACACGACGAGTTTGCCGCCATCACCGAAGCCATCATGGCGCAGACTGGCGGCGGCCCCGCGCCGTTCCGCTTCATCGAATACCTGGCGGGCGGCAGGATCAACCTGCTGGCTGAAGTGTCGCTCTGGTCCGAGCGCGACGGCCACACCATCAACCTCGTGACGTACTGGAACGTCCCGCTGCAACTCGACCCGTCCGTGGACTTCACGCAGGACGTCACGGTGGCCGATCGCAACGGCAGCCGGCTGCTGCGCACGTGGGCCGGCAATGACCGTTTCGAGGACGCGGGCCTCGCCGATGCGGCGACCGGCATCGACGGCGGCGCCGGCATCGACACGGCCGCCTACTCGGGGGCCCGGGCCGCCTACCAGCTCTCGGCGCAGGAAGGCGGGACGTGGCTGGTGCAGGGCGCAGCCGTCGAGGGCGACACGCTGGTGCGCGTCGAACGGCTGGAGTTTGCCGACGGGCACGTCGCCATCGATGTCGCGGGGCACGCCGGTACCGTGGCCAAGGTGCTGGGCGCGATGTTCGGGCCGCAGTACGTGGCGCACGGGCAATTCGCCGGTATCGGCCTTTCGCTGCTCGACGACGGCGTGACTTACCAGGACCTGGTGGGCCTGGCGATCGGCACGGGCGTGTTCGAGCAGCTGGCAGGTTCACGCTCCCATACGGATTTCGTTCGGCACGTGTACGAGAACGTCGTCGGTTCGCTGCCTGCGCCGGGCGAGCTGGAATACTTCGTCGCGCTGCTGGAGAGCGGCACCTTCACGCAAGCCTCGCTGGGCCTGCTCGCGTGCGAGACGGCACTCAACGCAGCCCAGGTCGGGCTCGCCGGCCTGGCGCAGACCGGCCTGGCTTACGAGCCCTGGGTGTGACTCACTGCGGCTCGGCCGCGCACAGGCCCGACAGGCGCTCCAGGTATTCCTCGCGCGTGGCCAGCACCCGCATCGGCGGCAGCGCCGCCATGAGCCGGCGGCCATAGGCCATGGTCGCCAGCCGCGAGTCGCAGATCACCAGCAGCCCCTGGTCCGTCTCGCGGCGGATCAGGCGGCCTGCGCCCTGCTTCAGAGCGACTGCCGCCTCCGGCACGAAGTAGTCGTTGAAGGGGCTGCGGCCCTGGGCCTCCAGCCGCTGCGACCGCGCCTCCACCAGCGGGTCACCGGGCGGCGGGAAAGGCAGCTTGTCGATGATCACCAGCTGCAGCGCATCGCCCGGCACGTCCACGCCTTCCCAGAACGATGCCGAAGCCACCAGCAGGCAGCCGGGTCGGCCCTCGCCCGCGCCCTCGCGAAAGCGCTCGATGAGGCGCCGCTTGGGCCACTGGCCCTGCACCAGCACCTCGACCTCGGACGAGCCTTCGAAGCGAGCCTGCAAGGCTTCGCCGATCGTGCGCAGCGCGCGCAGCGTGGTGGTCAACACCATCGTCCGGCCGCCCAGGCGGCGTGCCGACTCGCCGGCAAGGGCCGCGACGGCGGGGCTGTGCCCGGGGTCGCTCGGCTTGGGGATCGTGCGCGGCACGTACACCGCGGCCTGCGCCGCGTAGTCGAAGGGGCTTTCGACCCGGCGCACTTCGGCCGATTCCAGCCCGCACGGCTCGGTGAACCAGCCCAGGCGCTCGTCGTCGCCCAGCGTGGCGGACGTGAAGATCCACGCACGGCGCGAGGCTTCCTCGCGGCCCTCGCCCAGCATCTTCTCGCGCACCGCGTCGGCGATGTCCAGCGGCGACTCGACCAGCCGCAGCTGGTTGCCCACGTCGACCCAACGCACCGAGCCCTCTTCGGCCGGGCCGAGGAATGCCGAGACCCGGCGCGCCAGCATCGAAGCCCTTTCGTGCAGCCGCACGAAATCCGGTGCCAGCTCGCTCACCGTGTCCAGTCCATCGATGGCCTGTTGCAGCGCGTGGTCCAGCCCTTGCAGCGCGGCTTGCCAGTCGGCCGCGGGCACGTGTTCGGGGGCCTCGCCCACCCAGCGCAGCCGGGCGCCCGGGGCGTGCCGCCCCACGGCCAGCCGCAGGTCGCGGGCGGCGACCTCGTTGGCCGAGGCCAGCCCCTGCCAGTCGGCCAGCCCGCGTGCCAGCTGCAGGCCGGCCGACAGCATGTCGCGCCCGAAATCCAGCAGCTGCCCGGTGCCGAGCTGGGCGCCCAGGAACTGGACACCGGTTTCATTGAGCTGGTGCGCCTCGTCGAAGATCGCGATGCGCACGCTGGGCAGCAGCTCGGCCATGCCCGACTCGCGCACCGCGAGGTCGGCGAAGAACAGGTGGTGGTTCACCACCACCACGTCGGCGGCCAGCGCTTCGCGGCGCGCCAGGTTGACGTGGCAGTTGCGGAACTTCGGGCAGTCCGAGCCCAGGCAATTCTCGCGCGTGGACGTCACCAGCGGGATGATGGGCGAGCGCTCGTCCAGCCCGGGCATCTCGGCCAGGTCGCCGGTGCGCGTGAGCTGCGCCCACTCTTCCACCTTGGCCAGCGAGCGCACCGAGCTGCGGTCCGGCAGCGTCGCATCGCGCCGGGCCAGCTCCAGCCGGTGCAGGCACAGGTAGCTGCCGCGGCCCTTCAGCAGCGCCTTGCGCACGGGCAGGCCCAGTGCCTCGGCCAGCCGCGGCAGGTCGCGGCCGAACAGCTGGTCCTGCAGGGTCTTGGTGGCGGTGGACAGCAGCACGCGTTCGCCGCTCAGGAGCGCCGGTACCAGGTACGAGAAGGTCTTGCCGACGCCGGTGCCGGCCTCGACGACCAGCGCGCCGCCGTTCTCGATGGTGCGCGCCACCGCGACGGCCATGTCGGTCTGGCCTGCACGGGGCCGGAACTGGTCGGCTGCACGCGACAGGGCGCCTTCGGGGGCGAACGCTTCGCGCGACAGGTCTTGCAGGCTCATGGACGGGATTGTCCCCGAACCCGGCGGCCACCTTTCAGGCCGGCTCCTTCGGATCGAGGATGAGTTCGAGCCGGGCGATCTCGTCGCGCAGCGCCAGCCGGCGCTTCTTCAGGCGGCGCATCATGAGCTCGTCGACCGGGGTCTGCTCGGACGCGCGGTCGATCAGGGCGTCGAGGTCGGCGTGCTCCATCCGCAGTTCGATCAGGCGCCTTTCGGGGGAATGGAGGTTGGATTCCAAGGGTTTGTTGCTTGGGCGCTGCACGCGACCGTTCGATAATACGTCCGTCCCAAGCAATAATCCACCGAAGGCCCGGGCTGTGCCGGGCAGACTGGAAGTATGGCGAGCAAAGGTTACCGACTCACGGCTTCGACCGGCATCCACAAGGGTGACCGCGAATACCAGCAGGACCAGCTGCAGCTGATCTCGCATCCGCGCGCCAGCGGCTGCCTGCTGGCCGTCGTGGCCGACGGGATGGGCGGGCGCAGCGGGGGGCGCAAGGCGTCCGACCAGGTGATGCTCACCTGCAAGCAGCTGTTCGAGCGCTACTCGCCCGACCACGACGATGCCCCGTCGCTGCTCAAGCAGATCGTGCAGGAGTCGCACCTCGTCATCAAGCTCACGGCGATTTCCTCCGAGCAGGAGCCGCACAGCACGATCGTGGCCTTCCTCATCAACCCCAACGGCGAATGCCACTGGGTGCACGCCGGCGACTCGCGCATCTACCACTACCACGGCAGCAAGCTGGTGCGCCGCACGATGGACCATTCGTACGTGCAGACGCTGGTGGACCGCGGCGAGCTGACCGAAGAGGAAGCCAACGTGCACCCGCAGTCCAACATCCTGATGGGCTGCCTGGGCGCCGAAGAGGACCCGCCGGCGGACCTGCATTACATCCCGCAGCTGATGCCGGGCGACATCCTCATGGCCTGCAGCGACGGCGTGTGGCACTACTTCAGCCCGAACGAGCTGGGCTCGGTGCTGTCGTCGCTGTCGGCCCGTGAGTCCACCGAGTTCCTGATCGAGAAGGCACGCACGCGGGCGCGCGGCGGCGGCGACAACCTGTCGCTGATCGTCGTCAAGCTCGAGCCGCTGGAAGGCTGACTGCGTGAGGGTCACCGTCATCGGCACCGGTTACGTGGGCCTGGTGACCGGTGCCTGCCTGGCCGACGTCGGCAATGACGTGCTCTGCCTCGACGTCGACGCCGCTCGCATCGCCTCGCTGCAGCAGGGCGTGGTGCCCATCCATGAGCCGGGCCTGGCCGACGTCGTCAGGCGTTGCATGGCCACGGGGCGGCTCGCCTTCACCACCGACGCGGCCGAGGCCACTGCGTTCGCCGCGCTGCAGCTGGTGTGCGTGGGCACGCCGCCCGAGGAGGACGGCTCGGCCGACGTCCGGCACGTGCTGGCCGCGGCCCGGGCGATAGGCCGCCATGCCGCCGATTACAAGGCCATCGTCACCAAGAGCACGGTGCCCGTGGGCACGGCCGACCGCATCACCCGCACGGTGCGCGAACAGCTGGCGGCGCGTGGCGCCGACCTCGAGTTCGACGTGGCCTCCAACCCCGAATTCCTGAAGGAAGGCGCGGCGGTCGGCGACTTCATGCGGCCCGACCGCATCGTGGTCGGTGCTTCCGGCGACCGCGTCGTCGCCCTGCTGCGGCAGCTCTATGCGCCGTTCCAGCGCAACCACGAGCGCATGGTGTGCATGGACGTGCGCAGCGCCGAGCTGACGAAGTACGCGGCCAACGCGATGCTGGCGACGCGCATCAGCTTCATGAACGAGATGGCCAACCTGGCCGAGCGGCTGGGCGCCGACATCGAGATGGTCCGCCGCGGCATCGGCTCGGACCCGCGCATCGGCTTCGACTTCCTCTACGCCGGCTGCGGCTACGGCGGCTCGTGCTTTCCCAAGGACGTGCAGGCGCTGCTCAGGCTCGCCCAAGGCGAAGACGGCGGCGCGCTGCGCGTGCTGGAAGCGGTGCACCAGGCCAACGTCTCGCAGAAGGGGATGCTGACGCGCAAGGTCCGGCGCCATTTCGGCGATGACCTGCACGGGCGCCGCCTGGCGCTCTGGGGGCTGGCCTTCAAGCCCAACACCGACGACATGCGCGCGGCGCCCAGCCGCGACATCGTGCGCGCGCTCACGGGGGCCGGCGCGACGGTGGCGGCCTACGACCCGGCAGCGCGCGAGGAGGCGCAGCGCGTGCTGGCCGGGGTCCCCGGCCTGTCGTTCGCCTCCACCGCGATGGAAGCGGCTGAGGGTGCCGATGCCCTGCTGGTCGTGACCGAGTGGACCGAGTTCCGCAGCCCCGATTTCGGGCAACTGAAAGCCGCCATGCGGCAGCCGGTGGTTTTCGACGGCCGCAACATCTACGACCCGGCCGTGGTGCGCGCCGCGGGCTTCGTCTACCACGGCGTGGGCCGCCCGTGAAACTGCTGGTCACCGGATGCGCCGGCTTCATCGGCATGCACCTGTGCCGGCGCCTCGCGGCCGACGGCCACGACATCACCGGCGTGGACAGCCTGGACAGCTACTACGACCCGGCGCTCAAGCTGGCCCGCCTCGACCGGCTGCGCGCACTGAAGGGCTTTCGCTTCCGGCAGCTGGACATCACCGACCGCGAGGCCCTCGCGGCCCTGTTCGCGGCCGGCGGCTTCGAGTCGGTGGTGCACCTGGCCGCGCAGGCCGGCGTGCGCCACTCGCTGGAGGCCCCGTTCGCGTTCATCGACAGCAACGTCACCGGCTTCCTCGGCGTCCTCGAAGGCTGCCGCCGGTACCCGGTGCGTCACCTCGTCTACGCCAGCAGCTCCAGCGTGTACGGGCGCAACACCAAGGTGCCCTTCTCCGAGGACGACCCGGTGGTGCACCCTTCGAGCCTGTATGCGGCCACCAAGGGCGCGGGCGAGCTGATGGCCGAGACTTACGGGCACCTGTTCGCGGTGCCGTGCACGGGCCTGCGCTTCTTCACCGTCTACGGTCCGTGGGGCCGGCCGGACATGGCCTATTTCTCGTTCGCTGAAGCCATTGCCCAGGGCAGGCCGATCGATGTCTTCAACCAAGGGCGCATGCAGCGCGACTTCACCTACATCGACGACGTGGTGGAGGGCGTGGTACGGGTGCTGGCGATGCCGCCCGGGCAGCCGCGCATCCTGAACCTGGGCAGCGGACAGACCGAAGAACTGGAGTCGCTCATCACGCTGCTGGAGCGCTACCTCGGGAAGAAGGCCGAAAGGCGCTTGCTGCCCATGCAGCCCGGCGACGTGACGATGACCTTCGCCGGCATGCGCGCGATGCAGGAGCTGACCGGGTGGCAGCCGACGACTTCGCTGGAAAGCGGGCTGGAGAAGTTCGTGGCGTGGTACCGCGAGTACCGCAGCGCCTGAAGCTACTTCCGGTCCGGCTCCGGCGGCGGCAGCGGTGCGGCGGGCTTCTTCTTTCTTTCGGCGGCGCGCTTCGCAGCCTTGGCCCGGTGCTCCTCGGCCTCCTTCATGCGCTGCTCGTGGTTGCGGCGGTTGGCTGCTGCCTGGGCAGGCGAGACGGCGGGGGCCTTGGCTTGGACCTGCGACGCTGGCGGCTTGGCCGGTTTGGCGGAACGGACGGCTTCTTCCTGCTGCCGCTTGGCGGACTTGTCGGCAGCCCGCGACTCGCGCTCGCGCTGCTGCACCTGTGCATCCTGCTGCCTGGGCGGCGCCTGGCGTTCGTCGAGCTCACGCACCTTCTGTGCGGCCTTGCGCTTGCGCTCCATCTCGTTGAGCGTGACCTCCTGGCGCCGCAACTCGCCCAAAGCCTGCCGCTGGCGCGCCCTGGCCTCGGCCGTGCAGTCGTTCACGGCAAAGCGGGCGCGGCAGGCCTTTTCTTCCTCTTCGAAGCGCGCGTCGACCTGCCGGCGCTCGGCCGCGATGCGCGAGCGTTCGGCGGCCGCGTCGATGCCTTGCGGCCAGGCAGGCAGCGCGGCGAGAAGCAGGGCAATGGCGGCGCAGGCTTTCATGTGAGGCGGGTGTCGACGGCCCGGTGTTCCAGCGCCAGGAAGTCCGCCGACTGCATTTCGGCAAGGCGCGAAACGGTGCGCGGGAATTCGTGGGCGAGCGGGCCTTCGGTGTACAACGCCTCAGGCTCGACCTCCGCCGACAGGATCAGCTTGACCCGGCGGTCGTACAGCACGTCGACCAGCCAGGTGAAGCGCCTCGCTTCTGAAGCGAGCCGCGCCGACATGCGCGGCACGTCGCTCAGCAGCACGGTGTGGAACTGCGTGGCTATTTCGAGGTAGTCGTTCTGCGAGCGTGGGCCGCCGCACAGCGTCTTGAAGCCGAACCACACCACGCCGCCGGCGCGGCGGCGCGCGCGGATCTCGCGGTGCTCGATGTGCAGCACCGGGTCCTCGTCGTGCATTTCCGCGAGCTGCGTGAAAGCCTCGTCCATGGCGCGGTCGGCTTGTTCGCCCAGCGGCGTGTGGTAGAGCTTCAGGTGCTCCATGGTGCGGCGCCGGTAGTCGGTGCCGTTGTCCACGTTGATCACTTCCAGCTTCTGGTTGAGCAGCGCGATGGCCGGCAGGATGCGGTCGCGGTGCAGGCCGTTGGGGTACAGGTCGTCGGGCTTGAAGTTGGAGGTGGTGACGAAGCCCACGCCGTTGTCGAACAGCGCGTCCAGCAGCCGGTGCAGGATCATCGCGTCGGTGATGTCGGCCACGTGGAACTCGTCGAAGCAGACGAGCCGGTAGCGCCTGGCCATGCGCTCGCCCAGCTCGGATAGCGGATTGACCGTGCCCTGCAATTCAGCGAGTTCGCGGTGCACCTCGCGCATGAACTCGTGGAAGTGCAGCCGCGTCTTGCGCACGATGGGCACGGCCTGGAAGAAGCAGTCCATCAGGAAGCTCTTGCCCCGCCCCACCCCGCCGTACATGTACACGCCGCGTGGAATGTCCGGGCGGTTGATCAGCTTCTTGAAGAGGTTGGAGCGCTGCTCCTTGTATGCCCCCCACTCTTTCGCGCACCGCTCCAGCGCCTGCACGGCCCGCAGCTGGGCGGGGTCGCTCTCGTAGCCTCGGGCCAGGAGTTCGGCTTCGTAGACTTCCTTGACACTCATCTGGCTTCAGAACGCAGAAGACGCAGAAGTTGCGCAGAAGACGCAGAAGTTTTCATTCAGGAATCCTTCTGCGTCTTCTGCGTGGTTTCTGCGTCTTCTGCGTTCAGGAACTTTTCAGAAGTTCAACGTCCTCTTGTCCACCGCCAGCGCCGCTTCCTTCGTGGCTTCCGAGAGCGAAGGATGCGCATGGCAGATGCGGGCGATGTCTTCGGCGGACGCCTTGAACTCCATCGCCACCACGGCTTCGGAGATCAGCTCGCTGGCCATCGGGCCCACGATGTGCACGCCCAGGATCTCGTCGGTCTTCGCATCGGCCAGGAACTTCACCATGCCCGTGGTGTCGCCCAGCGCACGGGCGCGGCCGTTGGCCATGAACGGGAAGGTGCCCGCCTTGTACGCCACGCCCGCCGCCTTGAGCTGCTGCTCGGTCTGGCCCACCCACGCGATCTCGGGGCTGGTATAGATCACCCACGGGATCGTGTTGAAATTGACGTGGCCGTGCTGGCCCGCGATGCGCTCGGCCACCGCCACGCCCTCTTCCTCCGCCTTGTGCGCCAGCATCGGGCCGCGCACCACGTCGCCCACCGCCCACACGTTGGGCAGGTTGGTGCGGCATTCGTCATCGACCACGACGGCGCCACGCTCGTCCAGTTTCAGGCCGACGGCTTCGGGGTTCAGGCCGGTGGTGTTGGGCACGCGGCCGATCGACACGATCAGCTTGTCGACCTCCAGCAGTTGCGCCTCGCCCTTCGCATTGGCCCAGGCAACGCTCACGCCGCCCTTTGCCTTCTTCACCTCGCCGACCTTCACGCCCAGCTCGACCTTCAGGCCCTGCTTGTCGAAAGCCTTCTTGGCTTCCCGGGCGATCTGCTCGTCCACCGCGCCCAGGAAAGTGGGCAGCGCTTCCAGCACGGTCACTTCGGCGCCGAGGCGGCGCCACACCGAGCCCATCTCCAGCCCGATCACGCCCGAGCCGATGAGGCCCAGGCGCTTGGGCACGCCGGGAATGCGCAGCGCGCCGTCGTTCGACAGGATGTTCTCTTCGTCGAACGGCGCGCCCGGCAAGGCGCGGGCGCTGGAGCCGGTGGCGACGATGACGTGCCTGGCCGTCACCGTTTCTTCGCCGGCCTTCAGCTCGTAGCCGCCTTCGCCCGCCTTTACGAACGAACCACGGCCGTGGAAGAAAGTGACCTTGTTCTTCTTGAACAGGAACTGGATGCCGTCGTTGTTTTGCTTCACGACGGTGTCCTTGCGCGCGAGCATGGTCGCGACGTCCAGCGTCATGCCGGTCATCTTGATGCCGTGGTCGGCAAAGTGCTTGCCGGCGTGCTCGAAGTGCTCGGATGACTGCAGCAGCGCCTTGGACGGGATGCAGCCGACGTTGGTGCAGGTGCCGCCCAGGGCGGGCCCGCCCTTGTCGTTCTTCCACTCGTCGATGCACGCGGTGCTGAACCCTAGCTGGGCCGCACGGATTGCGGCAATGTAGCCGCCGGGGCCGCCGCCGATGACGACGACGTCAAATGTGTTCGACATCTTCGCCTCCTCAGATGTCGAAAAGGAGGCGGGCCGGGTCTTCCAGCGCTTCCTTCATGGCCACCAGCCCCAGCACGGCTTCGCGGCCGTCGATGATGCGGTGGTCGTACGACATGGCGAGGTAGTTGATGGGCCGCACCACCACCTGGCCGTTCTCCACCACCGCGCGGTCCTTGGTCGCGTGCACGCCCAGGATCGCCGACTGCGGCGGGTTGATGATGGGGGTGGACAGCATGGAGCCGAACACGCCGCCGTTGGAAATCGAGAAGGTGCCGCCCGACATCTCGTCGATGCCCAGCTTGCCGTCCTTGGCCTTCTGGCCGAACTCGGCGATCTTCTTCTCGATCTGGGCAAAGCTCATCTGGTCGGCGTTGCGCAGGATGGGCACCACCAGGCCGCGGGGCGACCCCACCGCGATGCCGATGTCGAAGAAGCCGTGGTAGACGATGTCGTTGCCGTCCACCGAGGCGTTGAGCACCGGGTACTTCTTCAGCGCATGCACCGCGGCCTTGACGAAGAACGACATGAAGCCGATCTTCACGCCGTGCTCCTTCTCGAACTTGTCCTGGAAGCGCTTGCGCATCTCCATCACCGGCGCCATGTTCACTTCGTTGAAGGTGGTAAGGATGGCGTTGCTCGACTGCGACTGCAGCAGGCGCTCGGCGATGCGCGCGCGCAGGCGCGTCATCGGCACGCGCTGCTCCGGGCGGTTGCCGAGGTCGGGGGCGCCGACGGGCGCAGCCACCTGGGGCAATGCAGCCTTGGTGGCGACCGCCACCGGCACCGGCGGCGTGACGGCCGCTTTCGCTGCGCCGGTTACCAGCGCGCCCAGCACGTCACCCTTGGTCACGCGGCCGTCGCGGCCGGTGCCGGCGACGGAGCCGGCGGCCATTTGGTTGTCGGCCATGATCTTGGCGGCAGCGGGCATCGCGACGCCCGACTTGTCGCCGCCGGCGGCAGCGGTTGCAGCGGCGGGCGCGGGCGCCGCGGTGGATGCAGCCGCAGGCGCGGCCGCAGCGGCCTTGCCTTCGGTGTTGATCTTCGCGATCACCTGATCGGCAGCGACGGTCGCGCCGTCGCCCTGCACGATCTCGGCCAGCACGCCGGCCTGTGGCGCCGGCACTTCCAGCACCACCTTGTCGGTTTCGATCTCGATCAGAATCTCGTCGAGCGCCACGGCTTCGCCGGGCTTCTTCTTCCACTGCAGCAGGGTCGCTTCGGCAACTGATTCGGAGAGTTGCGGGACCTTGACTTCTACGATAGCCATTTGAGTTTTCCTTGGATGTCGCGCGCGGTGCTGGGTGTTACTCCAGACTACGAACCGCATGTAGGCTGGGGTAACACCCCAGCTTCGGCTTATTTCGTCAGGACGAAGCCCTTCAGCTTCGCGAATGCGGCATCAACCAGCGCCTTCTGCTGCTCCGCATGCAGGTGCGCATAGCCCACCGCCGGCGAAGCCGAGGCCGCGCGGCCGGCGTAGCCGAGCTTCTGGCCTTCCTGCATGTTCTCGTGGATGTTGTGCTGGATGAAGAACCACGCACCCTGGTTCTGCGGCTCGTCCTGGCACCACACGAGGTCGGTGGCGTTCGGGTACTTCTTCAGCTCCGACGCGAACACCTTGTGCGGGAACGGGTAGAGCTGTTCCACGCGCAGGATCGCCACGTCGTCCGCGCCCTTTTCCTCGCGCTTCTTGGCCAGGTCGTAATACACCTTGCCCGAGCACACCACGATGCGCTTGACCTTGTCGGCCCTGATCTCCTTGTTCTCGGGGATCACGGTCTGGAAGCCGCCCTTGGTGAATTCGGCCAGCGGCGAGGTGGCGTCCTTGTGCCGCAGCAGCGACTTGGGGGTCATGATCACCAAAGGCTTGCGCAGCGGCCGGATCATCTGGCGGCGCAGCAGGTGGAAGATCTGGCTGGCCGTGGTGGGCTGGCACACCTGGATGTTGGTGTCGGCCGACAGCTGCATGAAGCGCTCGAGCCGCGCCGAGCTGTGCTCGGGGCCCTGGCCTTCGTAGCCGTGCGGCAGCATCAGCGTGATGCCGTTGACGCGGCCCCACTTGACCTCGCCCGAGGCGATGAACTGGTCGATGACCACCTGCGCTCCGTTCACGAAGTCGCCGAACTGCGCTTCCCAGATCACCAGCGTGTTCGGGTCGTTCGACGCGTAGCCGTACTCGAAGCCCAGCACCGCCTCTTCGGACAGGATCGAGTCGATCACCACGAACGGCGCCTGCCCGTCGGCCACGTTCTGCAGCGGGACGTAGGTCCCTTCGTCGAATTTCTCGCGCTTCTGGTCGTGCAGCACCGCGTGGCGGTGCGTGAACGTTCCGCGCCCGCAGTCCTCGCCGGACAGGCGCACCGGGTAGCCGCTGGCGACCAGCGAGGCGAACGCCATGTGCTCGCCCATGCCCCAGTCGACGTTGGCCTCGCCGCGGCCCATCGCCGCGCGGTCGTCGAGCACCTTGCGCACCAGCGTGTGCACCGTGAAGGTGCCGGGCACCGTGGTGATCCGCTCGGCCAGGCGCTTCCACTCGGCCAGCGGGATCGCCGTGTCGGCCGCGTCCGTCCACTTGCGGTTGAGGAAAGGGGTCCAGTCGACCGCGTACTTGCTCTTGAAGTTGGTCAGCACCGGGTCGACCGTGTGCTTGCCCTGGTCCATGGCCGCGCGGTAGGCCTTTACCATGTCGTCGCCCAGCGTCTCGCCCAGGCCCTGCGCCGCCAGCTTGTCCGCGTACAGCTTGCGCGTGCCGGGATGCTGGGCGATCTTCTTGTACATGAGCGGCTGCGTGAGCGCCGGCGTGTCCTGCTCGTTGTGGCCCAGTTTGCGGAAGCAGATGATGTCGACCACCACGTCCTTGCCGAACTCCATGCGGTATTCGACGGCCAGCTGGGTGGCCAGCACCACGGCCTCGGGGTCGTCGCCGTTCACGTGCAGCACCGGCGCCTCGATCATCTTCACCACGTCGGTGCAGTACAGCGTGGAGCGGCTGTCGCGCGGGTCGGACGTGGTGAAGCCGATCTGGTTGTTGATGACGATGTGCACCGTGCCGCCGGTGAAGTAGCCGCGCGTCTCGGCCAGCGCCAGAGTTTCCATCACCACGCCCTGGCCGGCGAAGGCGGCGTCGCCGTGCACCTGCACCGGCAGCACCTGCTTGCCCCCGGGGTCGGCACGGCGGTCCATGCGCGCGCGCACCGAGCCTTCGACCACGGGGTTCACGATTTCCAGGTGCGACGGGTTGAAGGCCAGCGACAGGTGCACCGGGCCGCCGGGGGTCGACACGTCGGAGCTGAAGCCCTGGTGGTACTTCACGTCGCCGGCCGGCAGGTCTTCGCGGGCGGTGTGGTCGAACTCCGCAAACAGGTCGGCGGGCATCTTGCCCATGATGTTGACCAGCACGTTCAGGCGGCCGCGGTGGGCCATGCCGATCACGATCTCCTGCACGCCCTTGGCACCCGCCTGCTTGATGACCTCGTCCAGCGAGGGGATGAAGCTCTCGCCGCCTTCCAGCGAAAAGCGCTTCTGGCCGACGTACTTGGTGTGCAGGAAGCGCTCCAGGCCCTCGGCCGCCGTCACGCGGTCGAGGATGTGCTTCTTCTTCTCGGTGCTGAAACTGGGCTTGCTGCGGATCGACTCCAGCTTCTGCTGCCACCAGCGCTTGCGCGCCTGGTCGCTGATGTACATGTACTCGGCGCCGATGCTGCCGCAGTACGTCTCGCGCAGAGCGTTCGTCAGCTCGCGCAGCGTCATCGTGTCCTTGCCGAAGAACGTGTTGCTGATGTTGAACACGAACTCCTGGTCGGCGTCGGTGAAGCCGTAGAACGAGGCTTCGAGCTCGGGGATCTTCTCGCGCTCGGCGCGCTTCAGCGGGTCCAGGTCGGCCCAGCGGGCGCCCACGTTGCGGTACGCGGCGATCAGCTGCTGGACGGCGGTGCGCTTGCGGCCCAGCTCCGAGTCGGCGTCGGTGGCCACCACGATCGGCGTGGCGCCCTGCTTGGCCCGGTCGGCGAAGGCGTTGACCACCGGCAGGTGGGGCACGTCCTTGGCGTTGCTGCCGTCGACGGCCGGCACGTTCTGCAGCGCGTCGAAGTAGTCGCGCCAGATCTCGGGGACGCTGGTGGGGTCGGCCAGGTAGTTTTCGTACATCTCCTCCACGTACGGCGCGTTGCCGCCGAAGAGGTACGAATTGCTCCGGTAGGCCGTATAGACGGTGGAGTCACTCATGTTTCGCTACTTTCTGCCTCCCTGGGGGAAGCATGAGCTGGTTGAAAAACCTCCCGCGGCACGGCTGAACCGGTTGGCGGACGCGACTGTGGCTGGAAGGGCCCTGTGCGGCCGCAATTCTGCCATCGATTGCTTACGGCTGCCTATCCGGGGCCGGATTCAGGCGATCACGGCCTCGTCGGTGCGGCGCGCGCCCCGGTTGTCGACCCATGTGATGGCGACCTTCTCCCCGGCCTTGCCCCCCTTGAAACTGAACTGCACGAAGGGATTCTTCGAAACCGCGGTGCCCCATTGCGCGCTCATGACCACGCGGCCGTTGTGCGTGGCCTGCACCGACTGGATGAACCACGCCGGGATCACCCTGCCGGCGTCGTCCTTGCGCTGGCCGCTTTCCATCTCGTGGGCGAGCAGGGCCCGCACCACGGTCTTGTCGCCCTGGACCTGCGCGCGGATGCGGCTGGCTTCGGTCATGCCGCGCAGCCCCCGAGCGTGACGGTGACGTTCCTCACCGCATAGAGCCAGCGGTCGCCCGCGCGCGCCAGCGCATAAACGCGCGACGACTCGCCCATCTTCAGGTGCAGGGTGAACGACGGGTCGGTGCCGGCCGGCACGTCGAACAGGGCGGCCAGCGGAAAGGGGTTTTTCTCGACGACGAAGGCGACCTGTGTCGTGCCGGGCACCCGGCTCTCGGCCGCGAAGCGCACCGACGTGCCGTTCTCGGCGATCTCGGGCGCCTGCAGGAAGGCAACGTCCTTGCTCTCCTGTGCCACGCCGCCGCCGAGCGCCTTCACCACGTCGGCGAATGTCCTGGCCGAAAAGGCATTGCGGTTCCATCCCGGGGCGTCGGCCGCCCGCGCCGGCAGCCAGCCGGCTGCCGCCGCGGCCCCCAGCACGAAATCGCGTCTTTGCATGCCTCCTATTGGACCATGTCCCGGATCTGCTGCAGGGCCGAGGGGTCTTCGATGGTCGTCAGGTCCCCGGCGTCGCGCCCTTCGCAGACCGCCTGTATCGCGCGGCGCAGCAGCTTGCCGCTGCGCGTCTTGGGCAGCGCCGTCACGAAACGCACGCGGGCGGGCCGCGCCACCGCGCCGAGCTGCTGCTCGACCAGCTTCATCACTTCGCCTTCGAGCCTGAGCTTGGCCGCCTCGTCGGTGAGGCCCGACGCATCCTTGGCGACGGCGAACGCCATCGCCACCTGCCCCTTCAGCGAGTCGGCCACGCCGACCACGGCCACCTCGGCCACGTTGGGGTGGCTGGATATGCTCTCCTCGATCTCGCGCGTGCCGAGCCGGTGGCCGGCTACGTTGATCACGTCGTCGGTGCGGCCGAGGATGAAGAAGTAGCCGTCCTCGTCGCGGATGCCCCAGTCGAACGTGCTGTACACGAGGCGGTTGGGAATGCTCTTCCAGTAGGTGTTGACGAAGCGCTCGTCGTCGCCCCAGACGGTCTGCATGCAGCCGGGCGGCAGCGGCCCCTCGATGGCCACCACGCCCTTTTTGCCGGCACCCGTGAGCTCCTCGCCCGTGTTCTCGTCGAACAGCTTCACCGAGTAGCCGTACACGGCCTTGCCGGGGCTGCCGAACTTGGAAGGCGCCGGCTCCACGCCGTTGCAGATGGACAGGATCGGCCAGCCCGTTTCGGTCTGCCAGTAGTTGTCGATGATGGGGCGGCCCAGCCCGTCGGCGATCCATTGCGCCGTCGGCTCGTCCAGCGGCTCGCCGGCGAGGAACAGCGCGCGCAGGCTCGACAGGTCGTACTTCTTCAGGAAGGCAGGGTCCTGCTTCTTCAGCACCCGCACCGCCGTGGGCGCGCTGAACATCGAGGTCACCTGGTACTTCTCGACCAGGCTCCACCAGATGCCGGCATCCGGGCGGATCGGCAGGCCCTCGTACATGATGGTCGCCATGCCCGCGATGAGCGGCCCGTAGACGATGTAGCTGTGGCCCACCACCCAGCCGATGTCGCTGGTGGAGAAGTAGGTCTCGCCCGCCTTGCCGAGGAAAATGTCCTTCATGCTCGATGCCAGCGCCACGGCATAGCCGCCGGTATCGCGCTGCACGCCCTTGGGCCGGCCGGTGGTGCCGCTGGTATAGAGGATGTAGCTGGGGTGCGCGGCATCCACCCATTCGCACGGGACCTGCGCTTCGAGGTGCTGCTCGCGCAGCGGTGCGTAGTCGTGGTCGCGCCCGCCCGTTCGTTCCATGGGCGCCAGCCCCCGGTCGACCAGCAGCACCGAGCCGGGCTTGTGCTTCGACAGGCGGATCGCCTCGTCCAGCAGCGGCTTGTACGCCATCACCTTGCCGGCACGCGAGCCCGCGTCGGCGCTGACGATGACCTTGGGCGTCGCGTCCTCGATGCGCGAGGCGAGCGAGACGGACGCGAAACCGCCGAACACCACCGAGTGGATGGCGCCGATGCGAACGCACGCCAGCATGGCGAAAGCGGCCTCCGGGATCATCGGCATGTAGATCAGCACGCGGTCGCCCTTGCCCACGCCCAGGGACTTCAGCACCGCGGCCATGCGCTGCACCTCGGCTTGCAGCTCGGAGAAGGTGTAGATCTTTTCCTGGTCCGTTTCCGTGGACACGTAGATCAGCGCGCGCTGGTCGCCCCGCCCGGCTGCCACATGGCGGTCCACCGCGTTGTGGCAAAGGTTGAGCGTGCCCCCGGCGAACCACTTGGAGAATGGCGGGCTGGAGTTGTCGCACACCTGCCGGGGCGGCGCCTGCCAGTCGACCAGGCGAGCCTGTTCGGCCCAGAATGCGTCACGCTCCTCGATCGAGCGGCGGTGGAAGTCTGCGTAGCCCATGGCCGGTCTCCTAATCGTTTTCGGTTGCGCCGCATTGGGAATCACGGCGCTTGCCGGGACCTGACACGAGGCGCGCAGCGTCAGCCTATTTGACCAGCGTCAATACGTCCCTGAATCGGGGATGTTCCGCAGTCTTGAGCCACTCGAAGGCGACCATCTCGGTGGTCACCAGCTCGGCCCCCGCCGCGGCGAGCCGGTCGAAAGCAGCGTCCCGGTTGCGTTCGGTGCGCGACGTGCAGGCATCGGTGACGACCCAGACGTCGAATTCCAGCTCGATGAGCCCCAGCGCGGTCTGCAGCAGGCAGACGTGGGCCTCGCAGCCTGCGAGCACGACGCTGCTGCGCTCGGGTGCGTTCGCCTTCTGCAGGTGTTTGGGCATGCTGCGCGCGTTGCCGCCCGCGGGCCGCGCCGGCGGCCGCAGGCGGCCGGCCAGCGCGTGCGACCCGTCGAAGGCCATCTTGGTGACCACCGTCGCGCCCACCGCCTGCAACGCCTCGACGGTGGGACCGAGCCCTGCGGGGTTTTCCTCGGTGATCCAGGCAGGCACCTCGAGCAGCCCCGCGACCTGGCCCAGGCGCAGGGCGTTGGCCACGGCGGCCTCGCCGTCGTGCATGGCCGGCATCAGCTGGCGCTGGTAGTCCACCAGCACCAGCTGGCTGTCGTCGGCTTCCAGGAGCATCGGGGTTCCTCTTTCGAACCCCGATTATGGGCGTATCAATGTCCCGAAGGCGGCAGGCTCATGGGACGCGAGTGGCGCTCGCGCTGGCGCTGCATCTCGCGGTGGCGGCGCAGTTCGCGCGAGCGCTGGTCGGCCATGCGCGCCGAGGTCGCCAAGTGCAGGTCGCCCACGCTGTCATCGCCGGGCTGCACGGCCCGGCACAGGATGTCGGGCACCAGCACGATCTCGCTGTCGCCGGCGTCGAACTCGATGCGGCTGGGCTTGCCCAGCACGCGCTTCACGGCCGCTTCGGCCTTCTCCTGCGAGTGGCCCGGCAGCAGCACGGCAAACTGCGTGCGGCCCGTGCGGGCCGCCAGGCCCCGCGCGCCGGCCAGCACGCGGATGCGGTCCACCACGCGCTGCTGCAGCTTGCGGCTGGTCTCGCGGCCGTAGATCTCGTTGACTTCCAGGAGGTCGCTGAACTCCAGCACCACGAGGGCGCCGGCCCCACCCGATTGCGCCAGCATCGCGTCGCCGGCGCGGGCCAGGCCCATCGAGTTGTGCAGGCCGCTGCGCGCATCGATCCAGCCGCGCAACTCGGCCTGCCGCCGCTCGGCCGCCGTGCCGGCTTGCAGTGCGGCCGACCCCACGGCCGCGCAGGCGAGGGCCAGTGCCGCGACCAGTGCGGCGTTGGCTTCGGCCAGGGTGGCAACGATGGCCAGGCCCAGGGCCACCATGCCCAGCGTGGCGCCCGCCAGCCGCAGTGCGCGCGGGATGGCGCGAGCAGGCAGGGGGTCCCAGTCGGGGTCGAGGGCGCCCAGGACGGCGGTAGGTTGGAATGCGGGGTTCACGATCAGCCTCTCCTGCGGTTGTTTCGGCGCGATCCTTGCGCGCTGGTTGCAATCACAACATGTGCTTACCGCTGGAAACTAGGCAAAAGCGTCCTGCGCTTTAGGGATTTGGCTTAAGAGTGAAACTGAACGTCGCCCCGCGTCCCGGCCGGGAAGCGGCACTGACACTGCCGCCATGGCGCGTGACGATGCGGTGCACCGTGGCGAGCCCGATGCCCGTGCCTTCGAAGTCTGCCGCGCCGTGCAGGCGCTGGAAGGCCTTGAACAGCTTGTCGGCGTAGGTCATGTCGAAGCCCGCGCCGTTGTCCGAAACGTAATAGGTGGTGCTGCCGTCCGGCTGCGCGCTGGCGCCCACCTCGATGCGTGCGCGGGGCACCCGCGAAGTGAACTTCCACGCATTGCCCACGAGGTTGTCCATGACGATCGCCAGCAGGCGCGCGTCGCCGGTGCAGGGCATCGGCTCCTGCACCGCGAAGTCGACTTCGCGCTCGGGATACCGCTGGCGCAGCCGGTCGGCAGCGCGCTTCGCCGGCACCGACAGGTCGAAGGGCTCGGTCACCAGTTCGGCGCGCGTCACGCGCGCCAGCGCCAGCAGGTCGTCGATGAGCTGCGCCATCTGGCGCGTGTTCTCGCGGATGCGGTCGAGGTAGTGGCGCGCCTGCCCGTCCAGCCGGTCCGAATGGCGCGAGGTCAGGGCGCGGCCGAAGCCGTCGATCACCTGCAGCGGCGCGCGCAGGTCGTGCGACACCGAGTACGAGAACGACTCGAGCTCCTCGTTGGCCACCGCCAGCTCGCGCGTGCGCTCCTCCACCCGCCGCTCCAGCGTCTCGTTCATCGTCTGCAGCGCCTCCTGGGCGAGCAGGCGTTCGGTGACGTCGTGCGCCAGCACCATGCGCGCCGGCCTGCCGTCGTAGTCGAGCGCGTGCGAGGTCACCTCCACGTGGATCAGGCTGCCGTCGCGCCGCCGGTGCAGCCAGATGTCGGGGCCGCCCAGCACCTTGCCCGCCTGCAGCGCCAGCCGCCGGTGCAGCGCCTCGACGTCATGCGCCGGCCGGATGTCCTCGATGCTCATGGCCAGGAACTCCTGGCGCGAGTAGCCGTAGTGCGCCACCGCCGCGTCGTTCACGGTAAGGAAGCGCAGCGTCTGCGTGTCGAACACCCACATCGGGTGCGGGTTCGACTCGAAGAGCGACCGGTAGCGCTGCTCGCTGTCCCTGAGCGAGCGCTCGGCGTGCCAGGCATCGGTGATGTCGGAGAACACGATCACCGAGCCCGTCGGCGCCTGGCCGGGCCGCTGCATCGGCCGCGCACTGCCCTGGATAACGATCGTGCGGCCGCACGCCAGCTCGCCGCTGATTTCATGCCTGAACTCGCCGTCGGCCAGCCAGTCGAGCGCCTCGCGGAAGCTGCGGCCCCGCACCTGCAGGCCCGGCAGGATGCGGTGGGCGGCGCGATTGACGTGCACGAAGCGCCCGCGCGCGTCGACCACCAGCACGCCTTCGGCCATGCTCTCCAGCACCGATTCGAGCAGGTGGTTCTGGTGCTCCAGTTCGGCCAGTGCACCATCGCGCTGCACCGCGCGTTCGGCCAGCCGGCGCGCCATTTCGTGCACCCTGGCATGCAGTTCCCCCAGCTCGCGCAGCCTGGCCCCAGGTGGCGGCACGTCGAGCCGCTGGTCTTCCTGCGCCAGCGCATCCACGCGGTCCAGCAGCCGCCGCATGGGACCGAGCAGCACCCGGTCGGCGAACGCCCAGGCCAGCCCCGCGCCCAGCAGCGCGATCAGGGCAATCAACCCCAGCTGGGTGCGCAGGCGCTGCGACGAGGGCGCCAGCAGCTCGCGGGCAGCAATGAGCCCTGCCACGTGCACGCGGCCGTGTCCCGGCAGGCCTACCGGCTGCAGCGCGAACAGCCACTCCTGGCCCTGTACATCGCGGCTGCGGCCGGAGCGCGCCCGCCCCTCGAGCAGGGCCGTGCGCAGGAAGCCGGGGGGCAGGTCGCTGCCCGCAGCCGGTGCCATCGGTCCCGCACCACCCAGCACCACGCCCCGGGCGTCCGCGACGAGCAGCGTGGTGTCGGCAGGAATGCTCAACCTGCGCAGCACTTCGCTGGTCTCGAGCTGCCTGGCACTCTGGGCATGGCGTTCCTGGTGCGCGGCAGCCAGCTCGACCAGTGACTTCAGGCTGGCCTCGGCGCGCAGCAGGCGCGTGCGCTGTTCGGCCAGCGAAGCCTGGACCACGACGGCGAACACCGGCGCGATCGCGATCAGCACGAGCATGATCAGTGCGGCCCTCAGGCCGATTACACGCTTCATCACTCCCTGTCTTTTTGCCTGCCCCACCGGAGTGTATGTCTCTGGACAGCAGCCGGGGTTAAGTACAAAGGTATCAGCCGCACAGGCGTGGGGATGTGACTACACTGCATGCGAAGTCCACGCACCCGCCGATGCCTGCCACCAGTCCCACTGCGCCCGTCATCCGCCTGCTGTGCGTCGAGGACAACCCCGACGACGTCGAACTGATGTCGATCGCGCTCGAGCGCGCCGACCCGCACCGCAGCTACGAACTGCACCGGGTTGACGACGCCGCCACGTTTGCCGGCGCGCTGGACCGCGGCTACGACGTGATCCTGTGCGACTTCAACATGCCGCGCTTCTCGCCGTATGCAGCGCTGCAGATCCTGCTGGCCAGCCGCAGCAGTACGCCGCTGGTGGTCGTCACTCGCGCCATCGGCGAAGAGGCCGCGGTGCACGTGCTGCGCTGCGGGGCCAAGGACTACGTGACCAAGGACAAGCTGGGCACCCTGCCCCAGATCATCGAGCGCGTGATGTCGGAGCGGCAGCGGGCGCTGGACAAGGAGAAACTGGACCTGGAACTGGAGGCCGCCTACGCCCGCCTGAAGAAATTGTCGGCGCGGCTGGTGGTGGCGCAGGAGCGCGAACGCTCGCTGATCTCGCGCGAACTGCACGACCACCTGGGCCAGCAGCTGACGGGCGTGGTGATCCACCTGCATGCGGCGCAGCGCACCGCCGACGCAGAGGGCGCGCGCAAGCACCTGGACATCGCCATGGAGATGGCCAACGGCGCCATCGCGCAGTTGAAGACGCTGTCGTTCTCGCTCAGGCCGGCGCAGCTCGACCTGCTGGGCATCATGCCCGCGGTGCAGACGGCGGTGCAGCGCGTCGCCGAGCCTGCAGGGCTCGCTTTCGAGGTGACTTCGCGCGGCACCGAGCCGGCCCGTCCCGGCACGAACGCGGCCGTCGCCGTGCGGCTGGTGCAGGAGGCGCTGACCAACGTGGTGCGGCATGCGCGGGCGTCGCGCGTTGCGGTGCGCCTGCGCTTCCTGCCCGGCGAGCGCATCGGCGTGCTGGTCGCGGACGACGGTATCGGCTTCGACAAGGCCGACCTGCTCGATGGCCAGCCGAGCGAGCGCAACGTGGGGCTGTACGGGATGATCGAACGCACGGAGCTTGCGGGCGGCCGCATCCACATCCGCACGCGCCCGGGGCATGGCGTGATGGTCCGCGCAGTGCTGTAATGGAAAGGGGGAAGCCCTCAGGGAAAACAACATGAAGAATGCAGCCGCTTCCAGGCCGATCCGCGTCGTGCTGGCCGACGACCATGACCTGGTCCGCTCGGGCATCCGCGCCCTGCTCGAGATGCTGGGGAACGTGGAGGTCATCGCCGAGGCACGCAACGGGCAGGAACTCGTGGCGCTGGTGGGCGACCTGATGCCCGACGTGGTGATGACCGACATTTCCATGCCCGTCATGGACGGCATCACGGCCATCTCCGAGATCCATGCCAGGCACCCCGAGGTGCGGATGCTGGTGCTGTCGATGTACGACACGGTCGACTTCGTGAAGCGCGCCGTAGCCAACGGCGCCTGCGGCTACCTGATGAAGGACGCGCCGCCCTACGAGCTGGAACAGGCGCTGCGCAGCGTGATGGCGACCGGCAGCTACTTCAGCCCGTCCATCGCGCAGCGGCTGCTGCAGCCTTCGGAGCCCACGGCCGACGACGAGCTCACGCAGCGGCAGGTGGAGATCCTCAAGCTCATCGCGCAGGGCAAGGCGTCCAAGGAGATCGCCTTCGAGCTGGGGCTGTCGCCCAAGACGGTGGACGTGCACCGCGCCCGCATCATGGAGCGGCTCAGGCTGAACGACATCGCGAGCCTGACGCTTTACGCGGTGCGCAAGGGCTTGGTCAAGCCCTGAGCATCACGGCGCAAGCCGCAGCAGCTTGCCGTCCGATTCGTCGGTCACCAGGTACAGCCATCCGTCCGGGCCCTGCCGCACGTCGCGCACGCGGTCGCCCACGTCGATCCTGTGTTCCCGCGCCACCTTGCCTCCCGCCAGTTCCAGCCGCGCCAGGTAACGGAATTTCAGCGATCCGACGAACAGGCTGCCCTTCCAGCCGGCGTAGCGGTCGCTGGTGAGGAAGGCCATGCCCGAAGGCGCGATCGAAGGCACCCAGTAGTGCAGCGGCTGCTCCATGCCCGCCTTCGCCGTCAGGCCCTCGCCGACCTTGCCGCCGCCGTAGTTCTCGCCGTAGGTGACCACGGGCCAGCCGTAGTTGCGGCCCGGCTGCGGCAGGTTGATCTCGTCACCGCCCTGCGGCCCGTGTTCGTGCGTCCACAGCACGCCGTCGGGCGACAGGGTGGCGCCCTGCACGTTGCGGTGGCCGTAGCTGAAGGTTTCGGGCAGCGCGCCGGCGCGGCCGACGAAGGGGTTGTCGCGCGGCACCGAACCGTCCTTGTTGATGCGCACCACCTTGCCGTGGTGGTTGTCCAGGGTCTGCGAGTCGTCGCGCCGCGAATTGCGCTCGCCCAGCGTGAGGAACAGCGTGCCGTCGCGCGCCTCGACGATGCGGCAGCCGAAGTGGAACGTGCTGGCGACCTTGGGCTTCTGGCTGAAGATCACCCTGACGTCTTCGAGCCGGCTCGCGTCGGCGGCCAGCCGGGCGCGGGCCAGCGCGGTACTGTTGCCGCTGCCGCCGGCTTCGGAGTAGCAGAAGTAGACCTGCCGGTTGCCGGCAAAGCCCGAATCGAGCACCACGTCCAGCAGCCCGCCCTGCCCCCGCGCCACCACTTCGGGCACGCCGCCCAGCGGCGGGCCGAGGCGGCCGTCGGCACCGACCACACGCATGCGCCCCGGCCGCTCGGTCACGAGGAAACGGCCGTCAGGAAGCATGGCGACAGCCCACGGATGCTCCAGGCCGGTCGCCACGGTCTGCACGCGCGGCGCCTGCGCCAGGGCGGGAAGCGCCGCCACCAGGCCGCACGCCATCAGGAAAGCGTCAGTGATCTTCATATGGATCAACAGCTTACACCTGCAACTTCGCTTGAGTTCGCGGAATTTGGCATGCTACAGTCCGCACCTATGTGCAAATGGCTCAGCATCTGGCTTTTGGCCGCCTGCGCGACGGTGGCACACGCCGCGCCGCCGACCATAGCCGATGACCCGAACGCCCGCGCCCTGGGTGAAAGGGGCCTGCTGGATCGCTGGCAGCAGGTCCGGCAGTCCGTCACCGAGAACGTGGGCGACCGCGCCTTCCTCGTTGCAGATCGCGCGGGGCAGGTGGCGCAACGCGCTTCCGACCTCGTGATCAATGCGATGGCCTTCCTCGGCATGCCCTATCGCCGCGGCGGCGCATCGGCCGAAACCGGGTTCGACTGCAGCGGTTTCGTGAAGGCGATGTACGAGCAGACGCTGGGCCTGGTCCTGCCGCGCCGCGCCAACGAGCAGGCCCACGCAGGCGAGCACGTGCAGCCGGCCGACCTGCAGCCCGGCGACCTGGTGTTCTTCAACACGATGCGGCGCACTTTCAGCCACGTGGGCATCTACGTGGGCGACGGCAAGTTCATCCACTCGCCCAAGCCCGGTGCACAGGTGCGCGTCGAAGACATGGGTGCCAACTACTGGAAGACGCGCTTCGACGGCGCGCGGCGCCTGCTGCAGCGGCCGGTGTGGGAGCCTACGCCGGTCAACGCCACGGCCCCCTAGGACAATCCGCTTGCGCCCGGGCGCGCAGCCATGCATAACTGCCGGTCAACCGGCAGGAGGCGTCAGGGCATGGCAAGACTTCACGTCAACGGCGCAGTGCGCGAGTTCGAGGCGGAGGCGGACACGCCGCTCCTGTGGGTGCTGCGCGAGCAGCTCGGGCTGACCGGCACCAAGTACGGCTGCGGCATCGCCGCCTGCGGCGCGTGCACGGTGCACATCGACGGCGTGGCAACACGAAGCTGCGTGCGGCCGCTCTCCACCATCGGCCCCAACGAGAAGATCACCACCATCGAAGGCCTGTCCCCCGATGGCTCGCACCCCGTGCAGCGCGCCTGGGTGGCGCTCGACGTGCCGCAATGCGGTTACTGCCAGTGCGGCCAGGTCATGACGGCGGTGGCGCTCCTGAAGGCCAAGCCGCGGCCCACCGACGAGGACATCGACGACGCGATGTCCAACATCTGCCGCTGCGGCACGTACAACCGGATCCGCGCGGCGATCCATGCGGTGGCGCGCGGCGAGCTGAAGAGCGCGGGCCTGTCGATCCAGCATGCCGACGGGAGCAGCACATGAGCGCCGTCATGAAGCGCCGCACGCTCCTGCAGGCCGGCCTGGTCGTGGGTTTCCACATTCCCTTTGCCGCTTCGGCCCAGCAGGCTTCCGAAGAGCTGAACGCCTGGGTGGTGGTGCGGCCCGACGATACGGTGGTGATCCGCATCGCCCGCTCCGAGATGGGACAGGGCACGCTGACCGGCCTGGCGCAACTGGTGGCGGAAGAACTGGAATGCGACTGGGCCAAGGTCACGACCGAATACCCCACACCGGGCCAGAACCTCGCGCGCAAGCGCGCATGGGGCAACTTCTCCACCGGCGGCAGCCGCGGCATCCGCGAGTCGCACGAGTACGTGCGCAAGGGCGGCGCCACGGCGCGCGCGATGCTGGTACAGGCAGCGGCCGACCAGTGGAAGGTGCCGGCGGAAGAGTGCCGCGCTGCCAGCAGTGTCATCACGCATACGCCGACGGGCCGCACGCTGAAGTTCGGCCAGGTCGCGGTGGCGGCGGGCAAGCTCACACCGCCCGCGGATGTGCCGCTGAAGGACCCGAAGGACTGGAAGCTGGTGGGCAAGCGCATGGCCCGCCTCGACACCGTCGAGAAGGTGACGGGCAAGCAGGTGTTCGGCGCCGACCTGAAGTTGCCCGGCATGCTCAACGCGGCGATCAGGGACTGCCCGGTGTTCGGCGGCAAGCTCAAGTCGTTCAATGCCGCTGCCATCGACAAGCGCCCCGGCGTGAAGAAGGTGGTGCGGGTCGGCGACAGCGCGGTGGCGGTCGTGGCCGACACGTGGTGGCACGCCAAGACGGCGCTGGACGCCCTGCCCATCGAATGGGACAACGGCCCGAACGCGAGGGAGTCGAGCGCGACCGTGGCAGCGATGCTGAAGGCCGGGCTGGATGCACCCGAAGCCGCGGTGGGCAACAGCAACGGCGACGCGCGTTCGGCCCTGGCTTCGGCCAGCCGGGTGATCGAGGCGGTGTATTCGTACCCGCACCAGAACCACGCCACCATGGAGCCGATGAACGCGACGGCCAGGTGGACGCCCGAGCGCTGCGAAGTGTGGACGCCGACGCAGAACGGCGAGGCGGCACTGGCTGCCGCTTCCGAGGCCGCCGGCCTGCCCGCCGCGCAATGCGAGGTGTACAAGATCCACCTGGGCGGCGGCTTCGGCCGGCGCGGCGCGGTGCACGACTGGGTGCGGCAAGCCGTGGAGATTGCCAGGCAGATGCCGGGCACGCCGGTGAAGCTGCTGTGGTCGCGCGAAGAGGACATGCTGCACGGCCGCTTCCACCCCGTCACGCAGTGCAAGCTGCGCGCCGGTGTCGACGCGCAAGGCAACGTGACGGCGTTGCACATGCGCATCTCGGGCCAGTCGATCCTGGCCGGCGTGTTCCCGCAGATGATTCGCGACGGGAAGGACCCCGTCGTCTTCCAGGGCCTCAATGCGCCGGGGCCGGAAGCATCGATCGGCTACGGCTTCCCGCACCTGCTGGTCGACCACGCCATGCGCAACCCGCCGGTGCCGCCGGGCTTCTGGCGCGGGGTCAACCTGAACCAGAACACCATCTATCTGGAATGCTTCATCGACGAGGTCGCGCACGCCACCCGGCAGGACCCGCTGGCGCTCAGGCGCAAGCTGATGGCCGCGCACCCGAAGCACCTGGCCGTGCTGAACGCCGTGGCCGACAAGGTGGGCTGGGGGCGGGAAAGCGCGCCGATCGGCGGCAATCGCGTGTATCGCGGCCTGGCGCAGACCATGGGCTTCGGCAGCTATGTGGCAGCCTGCGCGGAAGTGACGGTCAATGCGGCGGGCGAACTCAAGATCCACCGCATCGTCGCGGCCACCGACCCGGGCCACGCGGTCAACCCGCAACAGATCGAAGCCCAGGTCGAGGGCTCGTTCGCGTATGGACTGTCGGCAGCGCTGTTCGGCGAATGCACGCTGAAGGACGGGCGCATGGAGCAGGACAACTTCAGCACCTACCCGGTCGTGATGATGCGCGACATGCCGAAGGTGGAGACCATCGTCATGCCTTCGGGCGGCTTCTGGGGCGGCGTGGGCGAGCCCACGATCGCCGTGGCGGCGCCGGCCGTGCTCAACGCGGTCTTCGCGGCCACCGGCAAGCGCATCCGCGACCTGCCGCTGAAGCACCACAGCCTCAAGCGGGCGTGAAGCCGAGGCAGTACGCTGCGGGCGCGCTGCTCGCCCTGCCCCTCGCCTGCGTGGCCACGGGCGAGATGCCGCCCCTGACCGCCGTGCCGGGCGACCCGCAGCGCGGGCGCGCCATCGTCGCCGACCGGCAGGTGGGTCTGTGCCTGCTGTGCCACAGCGCGCCGATTGCCGAAGAAAGGTTCCAGGGCAACCTGGCGCCGCCGCTCGCAGGCTCCGGCAGCCGCTGGACGGCGGGCCAGTTGCGGCTGCGCGTCGCCGATTCGCGCCGCATCCAGCCCGGCACCATCATGCCGTCGTACCTGCGCACGGAAGGCTTCACCCGCGTGGGGAGCGCATGGCGCGGCAAGGCGCTGCTCACGCCGCAGCAAGTGGAAGACGTGGTCGCATGGCTGGGCACCCTGAAGGAATGAGGCGGCGGCAGGTGCTGGCGGGCGCGGCATCCGTGCTGGTCACGCCCGCGCTGGCCCAGCAGGGCGACGCGCTGGCGGACGCGGTGCGCGAGTTCACCGGGGGCGCTGCGGTGCAGCGGGGCCGCGTCAAGCTGGACATCGCGCCGCTGGTCGACAACGGCAACGTGGTGCCGCTGGCCGTAACGGTCGATTCGCCGATGACGGCGACCGACCACGTGAGCGCCATCGCCGTCTTCAACGAGAAGAACCCGCAGCGCGACGTTGCGCGCTTCTCGCTGGGGCCCCGTGCCGGCAAGGCGCACGTCACCACGCGCATCCGGCTGGCCACCAGCCAGAAGCTCACGGCCGTCGCGCGCATGGCCGACGGCAGCTGGTGGTCCGACACGGTGGACGTCGTGGTGGTGCTGGCCGCCTGCATCGAAGGGGACGGCTGAAGTGGCCCGCACCTTGATCCACATGCCGGCGACCGCAGCGCGCGGTGCAGTGATCGAGATCCGCGCCGTGATCGCGCACCCGATGGAGACCGGCTACCGGCCGGGCTCCGACGGGCGCGTGCTGCCGCGCGACATCATCCGGCGCTTCGCCTGCCGCTACGACGGCGAGACCGTGTTCAGTGCCGAGCTGCACCCGGCGATCAGCGCCAACCCGTACCTCGCCTTCCACACGGTAGCCACCGCCAGCGGCACGCTGGAGTTCGAGTGGACGGGCGACAACGGCTTCGCGCAGGTCGAGCGGGTGAAGCTGGAAGTGGCATGAAGCGCGCAGCGTGGCTCGCGGCGGTGCTGCTCGTCGTGGGCTGCGCAGCGGTCGTGCAGGACGCGCGGCGTTCGGGCTTCGAGGACATGGGCGCATCCACGCAGGCCATGCAGAGCGACGACACGGCCAACCCCGCGATGCTGTGGGTGCGCGACGGCGAGCAGCGGTTCGCCTCGCAATGCGCCTCGTGCCACGGCGAGCTGAAGGGCATGCGCGGCGTAGCGGCGCGCTACCCGGCCTGGGATGAGAAGCTGTCCCGCCCGGTGAACCTGGGCACCCGCATCAACCTGTGCCGGCAGCGCTACCTGGACCAGCCTGCATGGTCCGCGGAGCAGGCGGACTTGCTGGCTCTGGAGGCGGCCGTTGCCATGCAGTCGCGCGGCATGCCGATCTCGCCACCCGACGACCCACGCCTGGCTGCGTCCCTGCGCAACGGCGCCAGGCTGTACCGGCAGCGCATCGGCCAGATCGACCTGTCGTGCGCCCAGTGCCACGCCGAGCGCGCCGGGCAGCGCCTCGCCGGCAGCGTGATCCCGCAGGGGCAGGCCACCGGCTACCCGATCTACCGGCTGGAGTGGCAGGGCCTCGGCTCGCTGGGCCGCCGCATCCGCAACTGCATGACGGGCGTGCGCGCGGAGCCGCTGGCGCACGGCAGCGTGGAGATGGTCGAGCTGGAGCTGCAACTCGCCGCGCGTGCGCGGGGCATGCCGGTCGAAACGCCGGCCGTGCGGCCCTGACTACTTCTTCGCCGGCGGCACGTCGGTGCACGTGCCGTGTGCGATTTCCGCCGCCATGCCGATGCTCTCGCCGAGCGTCGGGTGCGGGTGGATCGTCTTGCCGATGTCGATCTCGTCGGCGCCCATCTCGATGGCCAGCGCCACCTCGCCGATCATGTCGCCGGCATGCGTGCCCACGATGCCGCCGCCGAGGATGCGGTGCGTGGCCGCGTCGAACAGCAGCTTGGTGAAGCCTTCGTCGCGCGTGTTCGCAATGGCGCGCCCCGAGGCGGTCCACGGGAAGTGGCCCTTCTTGATGGCGATGCCCTGCTTCTTCGCTTCGTCTTCGGTCAGGCCGACCCACGCGACCTCGGGGTCGGTGTAGGCCACGCTCGGGATCACGCGCGCATTGAAAGCCGACTTCTCGCCGGCTGCCGCTTCAGCAGCGACGTGGGCTTCGTGCACGGCCTTGTGCGCCAGCATCGGCTGGCCGACGATGTCGCCGATGGCGAAGATGTGCGGCACGTTGGTGCGCATCTGGATGTCCACCGGGATGAAGCCGCGGTCACTGACGGTCACGCCGGCCTTTTCAGCCGCAATCTTCCTGCCGTTGGGCGAACGGCCCACCGCCTGCAGCACCAGGTCGTAGACCTGCGGCTCCTTCGGTGCCTGCTCGCCTTCGAACTTCACCCGGATGCCGTCCTTCGTCGCTTCGGCGCCGACGGTCTTGGTCTTGAGCATGATGTTGTCGAAGCGCGGCGTGTTCATCTTCTGCCACACCCGCACCAGGTCGCGGTCGGCGCCCTGCATCAGGCCGTCGAGCATCTCGACCACGTCGAGCCGAGCGCCGAGCGTGGAGTACACCGTACCCATTTCCAGCCCGATGATGCCGCCGCCGAGGATCAGCATGCGCTTGGGGTCCGTAGCCAGCTCGAGCGCGCCGGTGGAGTCGACCACGCGCGGGTCGTCGGGCATGAAAGGCAGGCGCACTGCCTGCGATCCCGCCGCGATGATGCAATTGCGGAACGTGATGCGCTGCTTCTTGCCGGTCTTGTCCTGGCCGGCCCCGGTGGTCTCCTCGACCTCGATCGTGTGCGGGTCGACGAACGCGCCGTAGCCGCGCACGATGCTCACCTTGCGCATCTTGGCCATGGCCGCGAGGCCGCCCGTGAGCTTGCCAACCACCTTGCCCTTGTGGGCATGCAGCTTGGCGCGGTCGATCACCGGCTTGCCGAAGGAGATGCCCAGCGAGTCGAAGTGGCTCACTTCGTCCATCACGGCGGCCACGTGCAGCAGCGCCTTCGACGGGATGCAGCCGACGTTGAGGCACACGCCGCCCAGCGTGGCGTAGCGCTCGACCAGCACGGTCTTCATGCCGAGGTCGGCGGCGCGGAACGCGGCGGAGTAACCGCCCGGGCCGGCGCCCAGCACGAGCATGTCGCAGTCGTAGTTGCCCGCCGGCGGTGCGATGGCAGCAGCCGCGGTTGCGGCAGGCGCAGGCGCAGGCGCAGGTGCGGGAGCCGGCGCAGCGGCAGCCGTTGCCGGCGCAGCCGCGCCCGCTGCCGCTTCGACCAGCAGCAACACCGTGCCTTCCGACACCTTGTCACCGACCTTGACCTTCAACTCCTTCACCACGCCGCCGTGGCTGGAAGGAATTTCCATGGAAGCCTTGTCGCTTTCCACGGTGACCAGCGATTGCTCGGGCTTGATCGTGTCGCCGGGCTTCACCAGCACTTCGATCACGGCCACTTCCTTGAAGTCCCCGATGTCGGGGACTTTCACTTCCGTCAGGGAACTCATTGTTTTTCTTTCGCCTTGATGGTGAAGATGTCGCAGGGCGTCGCCGAGTTGCGGTCGAACTCGCAGCCCGCGGCGATGCCGGCTTCAGCCACTTCCTTCGCGGTCTTGGCCCTGGCGTACACGGCGTGCATGGCGCCCAGTGCAAAACTGCGCCCGGAGCCTATGCCCCAGAACTCCTTGAACTCGAACACCTCGCGATAGCTGTACAGGCCGAAGATCCCGCTCGCGTTGGCGATCACCACGCTGAACTGGCTCGACTCGTACGGGTCGCTGTCTTCTTCCTTCGTCTGCAGGAAGAAGTTGTCCTTCAGGTAGGGATGCAGCTTGGTGAAGGTGTCGAACACCTCGTCCTTGCCCGAGAGCTTCATGATCTCGCGCGGCATCGAGCCCATGGCCTTGCGCAGCACCGGGAAATGCGCGACGGTGCCGGCCATGCCGATGTAGCTGGGCCCGTCGTCCGCCTCGACCTTGAAGATCTTGGTGTTGTCCTCGAAGCGGTGGGCCAGCCGCGTGTCGCCGAAAGTCACCAAAGTATCCGCCGCAATGGCGATCTGGCCGGCTTTCCTGACGACGACGACAGTGGTCATGTGCTTCTGGTTGTTCGACAGCTTTACAGCAAGACGCGGCGGAAGTCCGCGAGGATCTGCCCGAGGTAGGCGTTGAACCGGGCGGCCGCTGCGCCATCGATCACGCGATGGTCCCACGACAGGGACAGCGGCAGCATCAGCCTGGGCTGGAACTGCTTGCCGTCCCAGGCCGGTTCGGTCTGGCTCTTGCAGACGCCAAGGATAGCGACTTCCGGAGCGTTGATGATGGGCGTGAAGTAACGCCCGCCGATACCGCCGAGCGAAGAAATCGTGAAGCAGGCGCCCGACATGTCGGCAGGGCTCAACTTGCCGTCGCGCGCCTTCCTGGCCAGCTCGGCCATTTCCTGGCTGATCTGCAGCACGCCCTTCTTGTCGCAGTCCTTGATGACCGGCACGACCAGGCCGTTGGGCGTGTCGGCTGCGAATGCTATGTGGTAATACTGCTTCAGGACGAGCTGGTCGCCGTCGAGCGAGCTGTTGAACTCGGGGAATTTCTTCAGCGCGGCCACGCAGGCCTTGATGAGGAAGGCGAGCATGGTGACCTTCACGCCGCTCTTCTCGTTTTCCTTGTTGGTCGAAACGCGGAACGCTTCGAGTTCGGTGATGTCCGCATCGTCGTGGTTGGTGACGTGCGGGATCATCACCCAGTTGCGGTGCAGGTTGGCGCCGCTGATCTTCTTGATGCGGCCGAGGTCCTTGCGCTCCACGGGGCCGAACTTCGCGAAGTCGACCTTGGGCCACGGGATCAGGCCCAGCGCCTCGCCGCCGCCGCCCGCAGGCGCCTTGGCGGCCGCAGCCTTCGTCTGCGCCGCGCCGCTCATCACCGCCTTGGTGAAGGACTGCACGTCTTCCTGCGTGATGCGGCCCTTGGGCCCGCTGCCCTTGACCTCTTCCAGCGGCACGCCGAGCTCGCGCGCGAACTTGCGCACCGAGGGCGACGCATGCGGCAGGTTGCCGGTGGGGGCCGAGGGCTCGTGCGCGGGCAACGCGGCCGTGGGCGGCTGGCGCTCCGGAGTCGCAGCAGTACTCCCTCCCCCTGAGGGGGAGGGCTGGGGTGGGGGGGATCCCATTGCGCCGGCAGGAGCGGGTGCGACAGCAACTGCTCCTTCTACGATCGCCACCAGGTCGCCGAGGTTGACCTTGTCACCGACCTTGACCTTGAGCTCTTTCACCACACCGGCGGCCGAGGAGGGAATCTCCATCGAGGCCTTGTCCGACTCGACGGTGATCAGCGACTGCTCGACCTTGACCGTATCGCCGGGCTTGACCAGTACTTCGATGACGGCGACGTCCTTGAAGTCGCCGATGTCGGGCACGCGCACTTCGATCGGACCGGCAGCAGCGGCCGGCGCGGCCGCGGGTGCCGGTGCCGGTGCCGCCGCAACGGGTGCGGGCGCAGCGGCTGCAGCTGCCGCAGCCGGTGCCGGAGCGCTCGCTTCGCTCGTTTCCAGCACGGCGATCAGCGAACCTTCTGAGACGTTGTCCCCGATCTTCACCTTCAGCTCCTTCAGCACCCCGCCGTGGCTCGACGGAATCTCCATCGAGGCCTTGTCGCTCTCCACCGTCAGCAGCGACTGCTCGGGCTTGATGGTGTCGCCGGGTTTCGCCAGCAGTTCGATGACCGCGACTTCCTTGAAGTCCCCGATGTCGGGGACCTTCACTTCAACGATTGCCATGTTGTTGTTCTCCTCGTGGCGGCCGCGTCAGGCGTGGAGCGGGTTGATCTTGTCGGCCTTGATCCCGTACTTCCTGATGGCGTCGGCCACCTTGGCCGCCGGCACCACGCCGTCGTCGGCCAGCGACTTGAGCGCCGCAACCACGACGTAGTGGCGGTTCACCTCGAAGTGCTCGCGCAGCTTGCTGCGGAAGTCGCTGCGGCCGAAGCCGTCGGTGCCCAGCACGCGGTAGGTGCGGCCCTTGGGCATGAAGGGGCGGATCTGCTCGGCATACGCCTTCATGTAGTCGGTCGACGCCACTACCGGGCCGTCGTGCTTGCCCAGCTGCTGCGCCACGAACGGCACGCGCGGCGTCTCGGTCGGGTGCAGCAGGTTCCAGCGGTCGCAGTCCTGGCCGTCGCGCGTGAGCTCGTTGAAGCTCGGGCAGCTCCACACGTCGGCCGACACGCCCCAGTCCTTCTGCAGCAGGTCCTGCGCCGCGATCGACTCGCGCAGGATGGTGCCGCTGCCCAGCAGTTGCACGCGCACCTTGCCCGCCGCTCCCGGCTTGCACAGGTACATGCCCTTCACGATCTGCTCCTCGGTGCCGGGCTGCAGGCCGGGCATCGGGTAGTTCTCGTTCAGCAGCGTGATGTAGTAGAAGACGTTCTCCTGCCGCTCCACCATGCGCTTCAGGCCGTCGTGCATGATCACCGCCACTTCGTGCGCGAAGGTCGGGTCGTAGCTCACGCAGTTGGGGATGGTGCCGGCCAGGATGTGGCTGTGGCCGTCTTCGTGCTGCAGGCCTTCGCCGTTCAGCGTGGTGCGCCCCGACGTGCCGCCCAGCAGGAAGCCGCGCGCCTGCATGTCGCCCGCCGCCCAGCACAGGTCGCCCACGCGCTGCAGCCCGAACATCGAGTAGTAGATGTAGAACGGGATCATGATGCGGTTGCTGGTCGAGTACGACGTCGCCGCCGCTATCCAGCTGGCCATGCCGCCCGCCTCGTTGATGCCTTCCTGCAGGATCTGGCCGTCCTTTTCTTCCTTGTAGTAGGACACCTGGTCGCGGTCCTGCGGGGTGTAGTTCTGGCCCGCCGGGTTGTAGATGCCGATCTGGCGGAACAGGCCCTCCATGCCGAAGGTGCGTGCCTCGTCCACCAGGATAGGCACCGTGCGGGGGCCGAGCCCCTTGTCGCGCAGCAGCGCGGTGAGGAAGCGCACGTAGGCCTGCGTGGTGCTGATCTCGCGGCCCTCGGCCGTCGGGTCGGTCACGGCCTTGAAGGCGTCGAGCGCCGGCACCTTGAGCTGCTCGTCGGCCTTGGCACGGCGCTTGGGCAGGTAGCCGCCCAGCGCCTGGCGGCGCTCGTGCAGGTACTTCATCTCCGGCGTGTGCTCTTCGGGCTTGTAGAACGGGATCTCGGCCAGCTTCTCGTCCGGGATCGGGATGTTGAAGCGATCGCGGAAAGCGCGGATGTCGTCGTCGCCCAGCTTCTTGGCCTGGTGGGCGATGTTCTTGCCCTCGCCGGCCTTGCCCATGCCGAAGCCCTTCACGGTCTTGATCAGCAGCACCGTCGGCTGGCCCTTGTGGTTGACGGCCTGGTGGTAGGCCGCGTAGACCTTCTGCGGGTCGTGGCCGCCGCGGTTCAGGCGCCAGATGTCGTCGTCGCTCATCTTCGCGACCATCTCCAGCGCCTTCGGGTGGCGGCCGAAGAAGTTCTTGCGCACGAAGGCGCCGTCATTGGCCTTCATGGCCTGGTAGTCGCCGTCCAGCGTCTCCATCATGATCTTGCGCAGGATACCGTCCTTGTCGCGCGCGAGCAGAGGGTCCCAGTAGCTGCCCCAGACCAGCTTGATCACGTTCCAGCCGGCGCCGCGGAACTCGCCTTCGAGCTCCTGGATGATCTTGCCGTTGCCGCGCACCGGGCCGTCCAGGCGCTGCAGGTTGCAGTTGACGACGAAGATCAGGTTGTCGAGCTTCTCGCGCGCCGCCACGCCGATGGCGCCCAGCGATTCCACTTCGTCCATCTCGCCGTCGCCCAGGAAGGCCCACACCTTGCGGTTCTCGGTATTGGCGATGCCGCGGGCGTGCAGGTACTTCAGGAAGCGCGCCTGGTAGATCGCCATCAGCGGGCCGAGGCCCATCGACACGGTGGGGAACTGCCAGAACTCGGGCATCAGCTTGGGGTGCGGATAGGACGACAGGCCCTTGCCGTCGACTTCCTGGCGGAAGTTCAGCAGCTGTTCCTCGCTGATGCGGCCTTCGAGGTAAGCGCGGGCGTAGATGCCGGGCGCGCTGTGGCCCTGGATGTACAGGCAGTCGCCGCCGTGGTTTTCGCTCTCGGCATGCCAGAAGTGGTTGAAGCCGGCACCGAACATGTTGGCGAGCGAGGCGAACGAGCTGATGTGGCCGCCGAGGTCACCGCCGTCCTCGGGGTGCAGGCGGTTGGCCTTGACCACCATGGCCATCGCGTTCCAGCGCATGTAGGCGCGCAGGCGCTCCTCGATCTCGAGGTTGCCCGGGCAGCGCTCTTCGGCGTTCGGCTCGATGGTGTTCACGTAGCCCGTGGTGGCCGAGAAAGGCATGTCGATACCCTCCTGGCGCGCCTGTTCGAGCAACTGCTCCAGCAGGAAGTGGGCGCGCTCCTTGCCCTCGGAGCCGACCACGGCGGACAGGGCGTCCAGCCACTCGCGGGTTTCCTGGGCATCGGCGTCGTTGGCGGCGGCGCCGTACAGGTTGTCAGGCTGTGCAGACATGTGGCTTGTCTCCTCTTGTGCGGGGTGAATTTAGTACGTCACGGCTTACGGTGGCGGGAGTGTCGCATAACTTTTCCCACATTTCAAATGGTGCCTGTCGTTTTCATAATGTGGATATTACGTAGCCCCGGCCCCTCCGCGGGCTACACTTGCAGCCAATGCACGACCCCCATCCTGCTCCCGAAATCCCGGAAGCGGCCGCGCCCGCGTGGTGGCGGCTCTGGTGGCGCCGCCAGCCCCCTACCCGGCAGGACCGCTTTGCCATGCTGGCACCGCTGGCGGCGGTGATGCTGTTCCTGGCCGCCATCGTTTCAGCCTTCTGGTACTTGCGCATCGAGGAAATGGACCGCGAGCAGGAAGCGGTCAAGCGCGACGTCGAGTACGCCCAGCAACGCCTGCGGCTGCGCCTGCTGGAACGGCAGGAGCAGCTGATGCGGATCGCACGCGACATTTCCAACAAGGAGGTCGACGGCGACGAGTTCGTGGTGCGCGCCGAATCCATGGTGGTCCAGTATCCCGAGCTTCAGGTCCTCACGTGGATCGACGAGCGGCGCCGCGTGAAGGCCAGCTATGCCGCGCCCAGCGTGCCGGGCAACCAGCTGCGGGTGGCCGGCGTGGTGCTGCGCCCGGGCGAGACCGAGAGCATGTACGGCCTGGCGCGCGACCTGCAGCAGCCCGTGTATTCGCAGCCGGCAGCCAGCGACGGCAGCGGCCTGCTGCAGCTGCACGTGCCGCTGGCCGACCAGGGCCGCTTCGGCGGCGTGATCCTGGGCGAATACTCGATCGACGGCCTGCTGCGCTTCGGCGTGCCGTCGGAGGTCTCGGCCAAGTACGCCGTCTCGCTGATGGACGGCAAGGGCCGCCTGCTCGCCGGCGCGTCGCTGCCCACGCGCAACCCGGCAACCCACCTCCTGCCGTTCACGTCGCAGCCCAACGAATACGAAGTGCCGGTCTCCCCCGTGGGCAACGGCCTGATCCTGCGCGCGCAGGCCTACCGCACCTCGCTCGGCGTCATCGGCAGCGCGGTGTTCTGGCTCGTCATCGTCCTGTCCGCCATGACGGCCTGGATGCTCATCGCCAACTGGCGCCACACGCGCCGGCGCGTGCAGGCGCAGCAGGCGCTGGTGGCCGAAACCAATTTCCGCCGGGCCATGGAGAACTCCATGCTGACCGGCATGCGCGCGCTGGACATGCAGGGCCGCATCAGCTACGTGAACGCGGCCTTCTGCCAGATGACCGGCTGGAGCGAGCCCGAGCTGGTGGGCCGCACACCACCCTTCCCCTACTGGCCCGAGGAAGACCGCGAGACACTCGCCGCGCGGCTGGACGACGAGATCCACGGGCGCACGCAGCCCGGCGGCATCCAGGTGCGCGTGAAACGCCGCGACGGCACGCTCTTCGATGCGCGCCTGTACGTGTCGCCGCTGGTCGACGCCAAGGGCCACCAGACCGGCTGGATGACGTCGATGACGGACATCACCGAGCCCAACCGCATCCGCGAGCAGTTGCAAGCATCGCACGAGCGTTTCACGACCGTGCTGGAGGCGCTGGACGCGTCGGTGTCGGTCGCGCCGCTGGGCAGCGAGGAGCTGCTGTTCGCCAACAAGCTGTACCGCCTGTGGTTCGGCGGGCAGGCGGCGGGGCACCTGCAGATGGTGGCGCAGGCCGGCGTGCCCGAGCAGCCGCGCAACGACGAGCACCTGGACGACGTGGACTCCTTCGTGGGGCTGCCCACCGGTTCGCTGACCACTGCGCATTCGGAGCACGCCGAGATCTTCGTCAACGAACTGGGCAAGTGGCTGGAAGTGCGCTCGCGCTACCTCAACTGGGTGGACGGCCGGCTCGCGCAGATGGTGATCGCCACCGACATCAGTGCGCGCCGCCACGCCGAGGAGCAGTCGGCCGCGCAGGCCGAGCGCGCCCACTCGGCCAGCCGCCTGGTGACCATGGGCGAGATGGCGTCGAGCGTGGCGCATGAACTGAACCAGCCGCTGACCGCCATCAGCAACTACTGCAACGGCCTCGTCTCGCGCATCCGCAGCAAGCAGATCAGCGAAGAGGACATGCTGGCCGCACTGGACAAGACGGCGCGGCAGGCGGCCCGCGCCGGGCAGATCATCCAGCGCATCCGGTCCTTCGTGAAACGCAGCGAGCCCAACCGCACGCTGTCGGAAGTGAACGTGATGGTGACCGAGGCGGTGGAACTGGCAGAGATCGAGCTGCGCCGCCGCAACGTGCGCCTGTCGCACTACGTCGCCGCCCGCCTGCCCAAGCTGCTGGTCGACCCGATCCTGATCGAGCAGGTGCTGGTCAACCTGCTGAAGAACGCGGCCGAGTCCATCGAGCATGCGAAGCGGCCCGCGGCACGGCGCAGCGTGGAGCTGCGCGTCATCCCGAAGCAGGTCGACGAGCAGCCGGTGGTGGAGTTCTCGGTGCTCGACACCGGTGCCGGCCTGGCGCCCGAAGTGATGGACCGTCTGTATGAAGCGTTCTTCTCCACCAAGGCCGAAGGCATGGGCATCGGCCTGAACCTGTGCCGCACCATCGTGGAGTCGCACCAGGGCAGGATGCAGGCGGAGAACATCTACAATGGCACCGATGTCGCCGGCTGCCGTTTCTCCTTCTGGATTCCTGTCTCCGGCGCTATCAATGTAGTAGCAGGGCACAACACCGGGGTGACAGTATGAGTTTGATTCCCAAGAAGGGCACCGTTTACGTCGTCGACGACGACGAGGCGGTGCGCGATTCGCTGCAGTGGCTGCTGGAAGGCAAGGACTACCGGGTGCGCTGCTTCGACTCCGCCGAATCCTTCCTGGCCCGCTACGACCCGCGCGAGGTCGCCTGCCTGATCGTCGACATCCGCATGGCCGGCATGACCGGCCTGGAGCTGCAGGACCGGCTGGTGGAGCGCAAGTCGCCGCTGCCCATCGTGTTCATCACCGGCCACGGCGACGTGCCGATGGCGGTGAACACCATGAAGAAGGGCGCCATGGATTTCATCCAGAAGCCCTTCAAGGAAGACGAGCTGGTGAGCCTGGTCGAGCGCATGCTGGAGCGGGCCAAGGACACGTTTGCCGAGTTCCAGAGCGCGGCGAGCCGCGACGCGCTGCTGTCCAAGCTGACCTCGCGCGAGGCGCAGGTGCTCGAACGCATCGTGGCCGGCCGCCTGAACAAGCAGATCGCCGACGACCTGGGCATCAGCATCAAGACGGTGGAAGCGCATCGCGCCAACATCATGGAGAAGCTGAACGCGAACACCGTAGCCGACCTGCTGAAGATCGCTTTGGGGCAGACGCCGCCGAAGCCCTGAGTCCCCTGAATACCAATATCGGACGCAAAGGACGCAAAGATTGCGCAAAGGACGCAAAAGAAGACCTTGAAGGAATTCTTTTGCGTCCTTTGCGTAACCTTTGCGTCCTTTGCGTCCGGCTGTTGAATTGATTCCCATATGACCGCCCAAATCATCGACGGCAACGCCCTCGCCAGACGGATCCGCGCCGAAGTCGCCGGCCGCACCGCGGCCCTGAAGGCACGAGGGGTCGAGCCGCACCTGGCCATCGTGCTCGTTGGCGTTGACCCGGCCAGCCAGGTCTACGTGAAGCACAAGGCCAACGACAGCGAGCAGACCGGGCTGAAGGCCACGCTGGAACGCTACCCGGCGGACATGACGGAGGCCGAACTGCTGGCGCGCATCCGGGCGCTCAACGACGACCCCAGGGTGCACGGCATCCTGGTGCAACTGCCCCTGCCGAAGCACATGGGCTCGCAGAAGGTGATCGAGACGATCTCGCCGGCCAAGGACGTCGACGGCTTCCACGTGGCCAGCGCCGGTGCGCTGATGGTCGGCCAGCCCGGCTTCTGGCCGTGCACCCCGCACGGGTGCCTGAAGATGCTGGACACGATCGGCTACGACCTGAAGGGCAAGCACGCGGTGGTCATCGGCCGCAGCAACATCGTGGGCAAGCCCATGGCCATGATGCTGCTGGGACGCGACGCCACCGTCACCATCTGCCACAGCCGCACGGCCAACCTGAAGGCGCACACGCTGCAGGCCGACGTGGTGGTGGCTGCGGTGGGCAAGCGCAACGTGCTGACCGCCGACATGGTGAAGCCGGGTGCCGTCGTGATCGACGTGGGCATGAACCGCAACGAAGAAGGCAAGCTCTGCGGTGATGTGGACTTTGCGGGGGTGAAGGAAGTCGCGGGCTGGATCACCCCGGTGCCCGGAGGTGTGGGCCCGATGACGCGCGCGATGCTGCTCGTCAACACGATCGAAGCCGCGGAACGCGCCGCCCGTTGAAAGTCCCGCGCTTGCCGCAAAATCAGGGGGATGAGCAACCCCCTCCTGGACTTCACCGACCTCCCCCTCTTCGAGCACATCCAGCCTGAGCACGTAGGCCCCGCCGTCGAGCAATTGCTCGCCGAGGCCGACCGGGCGCTCGAAACCGTCACCGCCCCCGACTTTCCCTCGCGCTGGGACGACATAGCCCGCGTGCTCGACGTCGCCACCGAACGGCTGGGGCGCGCCTGGGGCGTGGTCGGCCACCTGAACGCCGTCGCCGACACGCCGGAACTGCGCGCCGCCTACAACGCGGCCCTGCCCAAGGTCACGGACTTCTTCACCCGCCTCGGCAGCGACGAGCGCCTGTATGCCAAGTACAAGTCGATCACCCCGGAGTCGCTGCGCGAGGACCAGAAGCAGGCCCACAAGAACGCGGTGCGCAACTTCGTGCTGTCGGGCGCCGAACTGCAGGGTGACGCGAAAAAGCGTTTTGCCGAAATCCAGGAACGGTCGGCCGAACTGACCCAGAAGTTCAGCGAGAACGCACTGGACGCCACCGACACCTATGCCCACTACGCGACCGAAGACGAGCTGGCCGGCGTGCCCGACGACGTGGTGCAGGCAGCCCGTGCTGCAGCCGAGGCCGAAGGCAAGGCGGGCTACAAGGTCACGCTGAAGATGCCGAGCTACCTGCCCGTCATGCAGTTCGGCCACAACCGGCCGCTGCGCGAGCGGCTGTACCGCGCCTACGTCACGCGCGCCAGCGACCAGGGCGACCCGAAGTACGACAACAGCGCGATCATGCGCGAGATCCTCGCGCTGCGGCAGGAAGAGTCCCGCCTGCTCGGCTACCGCAACTTCGCCGAAGTCTCGCTGGTGCCCAAGATGGCGCAGTCGCCCGACGAAGTGATCAAGTTCCTGCGCGACCTCGCGCGGCGGGCCCGTCCCTACGCCGAGAAGGACCTGGCGGACATGCGCACCTTCGCCGGGGAAAGGATGGACATCGGCGACCCGCAGGCGTGGGACTGGCCGTACATAGCCGAGAAGCTGAAGGAAGAGCGCTATGCCTTCAGCGAGCAGGAGGTCAAGCAGTACTTCACTGCGCCCAAGGTGCTGGCCGGCCTGTTCAAGATCATCGAGACCGTGTTCGAAGTGGCCATCCGGCGCGACTACGCGCCCGTGTGGAACCCTTCGGTGGAGTTCTACCGCATCGAGCGCGGCGGCCAGCTGGTCGGCCAGTTCTACCTGGACCCTGCCGCGCGCAACGGCAAGCGCGGCGGCGCCTGGATGGACGACGTGCGCGCCCGCTGGCTGCGTCCCGACGACGGCAGGCGGCAGATGCCGGTGGCCCACCTGGTGTGCAACTTCGCCGAGGGTGTCGACGGCAAGCCGCCGCTCTTGACCCACGACGACGTGATCACCCTGTTCCACGAGTCCGGCCACGGCCTGCACCACATGCTGACGCAGGTGGACGAGCGCGACGTCTCGGGCATCAGCGGCGTCGAGTGGGACGCCGTGGAGCTGCCCAGCCAGTTCATGGAGAACTTCTGCTGGGAATGGGGCGTGCTGAAGCACATGACCGCCCACGTCGACACCGGCGAGCCGCTGCCGCGCGCGCTGTTCGACAAGATGCTGGCGGCCAGGAATTTCCAGAGCGGGCTGGGCACGCTGCGGCAGATCGAATTCGCCCTTTTCGACATGCTGTTGCATACACAAGACGATCCGCGCGCCGATTTCATGCCTCTGCTGCAGGCCGTCCGCGACGAGGTGGCCGTCATCCAGCCGCCGGCCTTCAACCGCATGGCGCACACTTTCAGCCACATTTTTGCGGGCGGTTACGCCGCCGGCTACTACAGCTACAAATGGGCCGAAGTCCTCAGTGCCGACGCGTATTCGGCGTTCGAGGAAACGGCCGGCAACGACGGCATGCCGAGCGTGGAAACGGGCCGCAAATACCGGCAGGCCATCCTGGAAACCGGCGGCAGCCGGCCCGCCATGGAGTCGTTCAAGGCCTTCCGCGGCCGCGAGCCGACGCTGGACGCCCTCTTGCGCCATCAGGGAATGGCATGACAATAGCCGGATGATGGAGGTTCGCGCGATGTCCCCCCTTGCCCGTCCCGCCCTGGCAGCGGCCCTCGTGGCCGTGCTGGCCGCCTGGGTTGCGCCCGCCGGCGCGCAGCAGATCTACCGTATCGTCGGCCCCGACGGCCGCGTGACCTTCAGCGACCGGCCGCCGCCGGACGCGGCAGGCCGCGCGACCATGGCGCCCGTGGTCACCTTGCAAGGCGGCGACGCCGCCAATGCGGCATTGCCTTTCGAGCTGCGCACGGCGACCAGCAAGTACCCGGTCACCCTGTACTCGCGGCCCGGCTGCAACCCCTGCGACGCCGGTCGGCGTTACCTGGTCGCCCGCGGCATCCCGTACGCCGAGCGCACCATCACATCCAACGAAGACATCGAGGCCCTGCAGCGCCTGACGGGCACGCCCACCCTGCCCATGGTCACCATCGGCGTGCAGCAGTTGAAGGGCTTCTCCGAGGTCGAATGGGCCCAGTTCCTCGACGCAGCGGGCTACCCGCGCACGTCGATGCTGCCGGCCACCTACCGCCAGCCGCCCGCCGCGCCACTGGTGGCGGCCGCTTCGGCCGCCCCGCCGCCGGCCGCGCCCGGCGCGACAGCCACCGACACGCCTCCTGCCGCGCAAAGCCCTTCGCCCAGCGGCCAGGCGCCAGCCAACCCGGCCGGCATCCAGTTCTGACGCCTGACCGACGCGCGGGTTCGCGTAGGCTGGGGTAACATCCCAGCGTTTTTCAGTATTCGATCGTCTTCACGCCGGACAGCGTCCCCAGCAGGCACACCGAAGCCTTCTGGTGCGCGAACACGCCCACCGTCACCACCCCCGGCCACTGGTTGACTTCGCTCTCGAAAGCCAGCGGGTCCGCAATCTGCAGGCCCCGCACGTCCAGGATGTGCTGGCCGTTGTCGGTGACGAGCGGCACGCCGTCCTTCAGGCGCACCTGCGCCTGCCCGCCCTTCGCCTCGAACAGCGCCGCAATGCGCCGCGCGGCCATCGGGATCACCTCCACCGGCAGCGGGAACTTGCCGAGCACCGGCACCACCTTCGACTCGTCGGCGATGCAGACGAAGCGGCGCGACAGCGCGGCCACGATCTTCTCGCGCGTGAGCGCCGCGCCGCCGCCCTTGACCATGTAGCCGCGCGGGTCGATCTCGTCGGCGCCGTCGATGTAGACAGACAGCTCGCCGACTTCGGTCGCATCGAACACCGGCACGCCGATCGCGCGCAGGCGCTCGGTCGATGCGTTCGAGCTGGACACGGCTCCCTTGATGCGGTCCTTCATCGACGCCAGCGCATCGATGAACTTGTTGACGGTGGAGCCGGTGCCCACGCCGACGATCTCGCCGGGCACCACGTAATGCAGCGCGGCCTGGCCGACCGCCGCCTTCAGTTCATCCTGTGTCATCTGAGACAATCCCTCGCTTGCCCCCGATTATCCAATGTCGCTGTTGCCCTACTTGCTGGCCCGGCCCTTCCTGTTCGGGCTGGACCCGGAAACCGCCCACGAGGTGACGCTGCAGTCGCTGCAGCGCCTGCAGGGCACGCCGGCCCAATGGGCGTGGTGCAACCGTTTCGTCGAAGACCCGGTGCAGCTGGCGGGCCTGCAGTTTCCCAACCGCATCGGCCTGGCCGCAGGCCTCGACAAGAACGCACGCTGCATCGACGCCTTCGGTGCCATGGGCTTCGGCTTCGTCGAAGTCGGCACCGTCACGCCCCAGCCGCAACCCGGCAACCCCAAGCCGCGCCTGTTCCGCCTGCCCGAAGCCCGGGCGCTCATCAACCGGCTGGGCTTCAACAACGACGGGCTCGAAGCGTTCATCGGCAACGTCAAGCGCTCGTCGTTCCGGAAGGACGGCCGCATCCTCGGCCTGAATATCGGCAAGAACGCCGCCACGCCCATCGAGAAGGCCACCTGCGACTACGTGGTCTGCCTCGACGGCGTCTACCCGCACGCCGACTACGTCACGGTCAACATCTCCAGCCCCAACACCGCCAACCTGCGCAGCCTGCAGGGTGACGAAGCGCTGGACGGCCTGCTCTCCGCCATCGCGCGGCAGCGCGCATCCCTGGCCGACCAGCATGGGCGGCGCGTGCCGCTCTTCGTGAAGATAGCGCCCGACCTCGACAAGGCGCAGGTCGCCTTCATCGCAGCGGCGCTGGTGCGGCATGGCATGGACGGCGTCGTCGCGACCAACACCACCACCAGCCGTGAGGCCGTGAAAGGCATGGCGCATGCCGAAGAAGCCGGCGGCCTGAGCGGCGCGCCGGTGCTGGCGGCCAGCAACCGCGTGATCGCGCAACTGCGCGACGAACTGGGGCCTTCTTTCCCCATCATCGGCGTGGGCGGCATCTTCAGTGCCGAGGACGCGCTGTCCAAGCTGCGCGCCGGCGCCGACGTGGTGCAGGTCTACACCGGCCTGATCTATCGCGGCCCTGCGCTGGTCGACGAAATCGCGCGCGCCTTCAAAGCCGCCAACTTGCAACCAGCTTGATAGTGGCCTGTCGTCCGGGCGCCGCCTCGAAGTAGCGGCTGTTGCCCTCGTTCACGATGACCGAGCCCGCATAACGGCGGTCGAGCAGGTTGTCGATGCGGGCCGAGGCTTCGATGGCCCACGTGCCGAAGTCCTGCTTCCACCCCGCATGCAGCGCGAGCGTCCACCAGGCAGCGGCTGCGTCGGAGTTCGTATCGTTGACGAACACGCGGCCCGAGCGCCGCCACTCGACGCCACCGCGCCAGCCCTGCGGCGGCAGCCAGCCGGCTTCAGCTGCCGTGAAGCTGCGCGCGATGCCCGGGATGCGCGCGCCGATGGCGTCGGCATAGCGCGCGTCGAGCCAGGTGTGCGCGAACGCGAGGCGCCAGCCGCCCATCGATGACAGCTGGCCCGCCAGCTCGAGGCCGCGCCGTTCGGTTGCCGCGGCGTTGCGGAACGTGCTGCGGCCCCCGGTGTTGGACTGCGTGACGATCTCGTCCTTCGTGCGCGTGCTGAAGACGGCAACTGTGCCTTCGTGGCGCCAGTCGCCGGTTGCGGCCCGCGCCTTCGCCCCGAGTTCGAAGTTGCGGCTGCGCGAAGGCCGCAGGCCGAAGTTGAGTCCCGGCACGCCATCGGGCCGGTAGGCCAGCTCGTTGAAGGTCGGCGTCTCGAAGCCGCGGCCGGCCGCGCCGTACAAGTGGATCTGCGGCGACACGGCGTACATCGCCGAGGCCACCGGCAAGGTCGCGGCGTAGCGCACCGAGCCGCTGTCGTTGCCGTTCGCACCGGCGATGTACCGGTCGTCGGAGCTGAACCTGACACTGTTGCGCCGCACGCCAGCCGCCAGCGTCCACGCGGGCGCGGGTTTCCACTGCGCCTGCAGGTACGGGTCGAGGTTGCTCACTTCGTTGCGCTCGTCGCGCCGCAGCGCGCCCTGCACGCCCAGGGTCGGGCCGATGAAGTTCTGCCAGCCGCGGCGTGCCTCCTGCAGGTGGTCGTACGAGAGGCCGGCCACCAGCTCCAGTCGCTCCCGCTTCCAGCTCCAGCGCCAGTCAGTGCCGGCGTAACTGCGTTCGAGGTCGATGACGCCCCCGGGATGCAGAGGGTTCGCCTGCGGCCCGGGCGGGATGGACTGGAACTGGACGGTGGTGCGCTCGCCGCCGTACGCCATGACGCGCAGCTTGTGGCCGCCACCGAGCGCACGTTCGTGCACCAGCCCCAGCTGCGACTGCTGCACCGTCTTGCGCGTATTGAAGGCCGGCGCCACCGGGTCGACGCTGCGCGGGCTGGCGTCGAACTGCGTGCGCGTAAGGCCCAGCGGGTCGTCGGCCTTCACGTCGACTGTATTGGCCACGAGCATCCAGTCACCCCAGTCGAGGCGCACGTTGCCGACGTCACGCCGTGCAGCGCTGTGGTCGCGCCAGCCGTCGGTGCGAAAGTGATTGGCGCTCAGGTGCCAGCCGAGGCCGCCGCTCGCCCCGGCTGCCCGCAGGCCCGGGCGCATGAGGCCGTCGCTGCCGGATGCCATGCTGGCCGTCAGCACCGGCGCGCCTTCGCCTTTCTCGGTGAAGAGTTGGAGCACGCCCCCCGACGAATTGCCGTACAGCGCCGAGAACGGGCCGCGCAGGATTTCCACGCGTTGCGCGGATGACAGGTCGAAGTGCGACAACTGTCCCTGCCCGTCAGGCATGGTGGCGGGGATGCCGTCCACATACAGCCTCACGCCACGCACGCCGAAAGTGGACCGCGCGCCGAAGCCGCGCACCGACAACTGCAGGTCCTGCGCGAAGTTCTGCCGGTCGCGCGCCGTCACGCCGGGCACCAGCGCGAGCGATTCGGACAGTTGCACCTCGGCCCGCGCGGCATCGCGCAAGCGCTGGCCTTGGATCACGTCAACCGCGGCCGGCACGTCGAACGGGTTCGCCTCGGTGCGCGTGACGGTGATGGTCACGGGCGGCAGTTGTACCGGCGCAGGCCCAAGGTCCACGTCAACGCTCCCCGACCAGCTCCACCACTTGCTCGGCGATGGCGAGTGCGCTCGTGAGGCCCGGCGACTCGATGCCGAACAGGTTGACGAGGCGCGGCACGCCGTGCAGCGCAGGGCCGTCGATCCGGAAGTCCGGCGCCGGCTCGCCCGGCCCGTAGATCTTGGGCCGCACGCCGCTGTAGCTGGGCGCCAGCACGCCGTCGGGCAGCGCGGGCCAGTAGCGCCGCACCTCCGCATAGAAACTGTCGGCGCGCTTCGGGTCCACCGAATAGTCGATCTCTTCGGGCGTGCGGGCGTCCAGCCATTCGAGGTCGGGCCCGAACTTGGCTTGCCCGCCGAGGTCGAGCGTGAGGTGCACGCCCAGCCATGCGTCCGCAGGGGCGGGGTAGATCAGGCGCGTGAATGGCGACTTGCCCGCGAGCGAGTAGTAGTTGCCCTTGGCGAAGTGCTCGCGCGGCACCTGCGCCGCATCCAGCCCTTCGAAGCGCCGCGCCAGCGCGCACGCATGCAGCGACGCCGAGTTGACGACGATGCCCGCTGCCAGTTCGCTGCCGTCGGCCAGCCGTAGCACGTGGTCTGCACTGCCAAGCCCCATGACGGCCGAGTCAACCCGCGAGCCCAGTGCCACCATGCCGCCCGAGCGCTCCAGGTCGCCCTGCAGCGCCAGCATGAAGCCGTGGCTGTCCACGATGCCGGTGGTCGGCGAAGACAGCGCGGCCACGCAGCGCAACGCGGGCTCCAGCGCCATCGCCTCTGCGGCATCGAGCCATTGCACCGGCACGCCGTTGGCCGCCGCCCGGTCCTGCAAGCCGCGCAAGGCGGAGGCCTCCCCTTCGCTGCTGGCCACCACCAGCTTGCCGCAGTTGCGATGGTCCACCCCATGGGTGGCGCACAGCGCATACAGCAGTGCCTTGCCGCGCACGCACAGCCTGGCCTTCATCGACCCGGGCGTGTAGTACAGGCCCGCGTGGATCACTTCGCTGTTGCGCGAGCTCACGCCCTGCCCTATGGCCCCAACGGCCTCGGCCACGATGGTCTCGTGCCCCGCCCGGGCCAGCGCCCGGCCTACCGCGAGGCCCACGGCGCCCGCGCCGATCACCACCGCATCGACCCTGTCCATCAGCCGGGCGACCGCGGGTCCGTGGCCAGCAGCATGCGCACCATGGCCTGCAGGTCGGCCTGCAGCCTGGCAAAGCCTTCGTTGGGTTCCAGCGACTTCTCGTCCATGTACAGCTTGCGGTTGATTTCGACCTGGATGCTGTGGCGGTGGTTGGCCGGGTCGGAGTGCCTGCGCACCAGCTCCACGCCCTTGTACGGATGGTTCAGTTCGGCGCTGTAGCCCCGCGAGCGCAGGAATTCGCACAGCTGCTGCGACAGGCCCGGGTCGGACGTGGTGCCGTCGCGGTCGCCCACCACGAAGTCGGCGTGCACCATGCCCGGATAGCCCGTGGCGTTCTTGCCCGCCACTGCCGGCATCGAATGGCAATTGAGGTGGATGCTGTAGCCATGCCGTGCGTGCGCCTCGCCCACGGCCCGCGCCACTGCGGCGTGGTACGGGTGCCAGCAGCGCGCGATGCGGTCCTGCAGTTCGGCGGCACTGAGGCGGCGGTCGTAGATCGGCGCGCCGTCATCCAGCATGCGCCACACCAGGCCCTTGCCGAGGCGCACCTTCGCGAGCCTGGCCGGATCGGTTTCGACCTCGCCCGTCCAGCCGTCCTCGATCATGTCCACGTCCACTTCCGTGGTGTTGCGGTTCACGTCGAGGTAGGCGCGCGGGAACAGCGCCTCTATCCACGCGACGCCCATGGACGGCGCGAAGTCGTAAAGCTTTTCAACGTGCGTATCTTCCGCCTGCCTGAGCAGCGCGAGTTCGCAGGCGTGGCGAAAGTCCGCCGGGTACTGCTCGCCACTGTGCGGCGAGTCGAGGACGAGCGGGGTGGTGCCGGACACCACGCGGATCATCGGTTCCATGACACGATTGTGGCGTACAGCCGCAAACCGCGGGGACATAATGTGCCCGACATGCGCACACCCAAGGCCGACCTCTCAGGGCTCGTCGAAGCCGTCCGCTCGAACCGGGCCGAAGACTCGCTGGGCCGCTTCATGCACGCCGACATGTGGGACGTGCTGGCGGGCTACCTCGTCATGGAGACCGCGGGCGTGGGCCGCACCCTCATCGTGCAGGGCTCCGGCGACCGCACGCTGTACCTGATGGAAGCCGGTGTGCTGCGCGTACACCGCGGCCACCGCAACAGCGAGCTGCAGCTGGCCGTGCTGGGCCCGGGCTCCGTGGTCGGCGAAGGCGCCTTCTTCTGCCCAGTCGAGCGCAACGCGACCGTGCAGGTCACGCGCTCGGCGGTGCTGTGGACGCTGTCGCCGGAGCTGTTCGCGCAGCTGTCGCGCGAGGAGCCGCAGGCAGCATTGGCACTGTCGATGGGGCTGGGTGCGGTGCTGTCGGTGCGCATGCTCGATGTGGCGCGCAGGGTGTCGATCACCTGAGTCAGCCGGCCAAGGCCTTCATCTCGCGATACAGGTCCGCCTTGCCCTCGAATCCGATGCCCGGCAGCTCGGGCAGCGTCACGTAGCTGTTTTCCACCTTCACGCCGTCGGGGAAGCCGCCGAAGGGCTGGAACAGGTCGGGATACGACTCGTTGCCCCCCAGGCCCAGGCCCGCCGCGATGTTCAGCGACATCTGGTGGCCGCCGTGCGGCACGCAACGGCTGGGTGACCAGCCATGCTGCTTCAACATGTCCAGCGTGCGCAGGTACTCGACGAGCCCATAGCTGAGCGCACAGTCGAACTGCAGCCAGTCGCGATCGGGCCGCATGCCGCCATAGCGGATGAGGTTGCGCGCATCCTGCATGGAGAACAGGTTCTCGCCGGTGGCCATCGGGTTGGCGTAGTAATTGCGAAGCGTGGCCTGCAGCTCGAAGTCCAGCGGGTCGCCCGCCTCCTCGTACCAGAACAGGTCGTACTGCGACAACGCTTTCGCGTACGCGATCGCAGTGTCCAGGTCGAATCGGCCGTTGGCGTCCACGCACAGCTTCTGGCCGTCCTGCAGCACCTCCATGACGGCGTCGATGCGGCGCAGGTCTTCGTCGAGCGTGCCGCCGCCGATCTTCTTCTTGACCACCGTATAGCCGCGGTCGATGTAGCCGCGCATCTCGTCCTGCAGCTTGCGCAAGTCCTGGCCGGGATAGTAGTAGCCGCCCGCCGCGTACACGAAGACCCTGCGGTCGGGCTGGCCGTTGCCGTAGCGGTCGGCCAGCAACTGGAACAGAGGCTTGCCTTCGATCTTGGCTACGGCGTCCCAGACGGCCATGTCGATCGTGCCGATCGCCACCGAGCGCTCGCCGTGGCCGCCGGGCTTTTCGTTGGTGAACATGGCCCGCCAGACCTTGTGAGGGTCGAGGTTGTCGCCGCTGTCGTCGACCAGCGTCGCCGGGTCGGCCTCCATGATGCGCGGGATGAAGCGCTCACGCATCAGCGTGCCCTGGCCGTAGCGCCCGTTGGAATTGAACCCGTAGCCGACCACCGGTTTGCCGTCGCGCACGACGTCGGTGACGACGGCCACGAGGCTCAGGGTCATCTTGCTGAAGTCGATGTACGCGTTGCGGATCGACGAGCTGATGGGAACGGTCTTTTCGCGGATTTCGGTGATCTTCATCCTGCGGATGATCGCCGATTCGCGGCTGCGCGCGTCTCATGAGGCGCGACGCCCCTGCCGCTCAGGCTCGCAGCAGCACTTCGGCCTCGATCTCGACAGGGATGTCGAACGGCAGCTCGAACATGCCAACCGCCGAGCGCGCGTGGGCGCCGATGTCGTTGCCGAATACTTCGATCACCAGGTCCGAGAACCCGTTGATGACGGCGGGCTGCCGCTGGAAGCCCGGCGCTGACTGCACCATGCCGAAAACGCGCAGCCAGCCGGCGATGCGGTCGAGGTCGCCGAGTTCGCGCTGCAGGCTGCCGAGGATCGACAGGCCGGTGAGCCGCGCGGCCGCATAGCCTTGCTCCACCGTCAGGTCCAAACCCACCTTGCCGAGCGGCGCCGCGATGGCCCCGTCGGCCGCCTGCGGTCCGTGGCCGGAAACGAAGGCGCGGTCGCCGGCGACGCGCACCATCCGGAAGGGAAACACCAACCCGGGCGGCAGCCGTAGCGGCGGCGGCAGTTCGAGGCCGAGCGACGAAAGGCGTTGCGCGATCAGCGACATGGGTCCGTCCCTCTCAGGTGGCCGGCTGGCCCGGCGAGCGCGGAAAGCCCTGGGGCCGCTGCGACACGATCAGCACGGTTGCACTGCCGCTCGCGCCGGCGACGTACGCATGCGGGATCGAGCTGTCGAACAGCGCGCTGGCGCCGGCGCGCATGATGCGCGGCGGGTAGCCCTGGATGTGCAGCACCAGCGTGCCGTCGAGGACGAAGCAGAACTCTTCGCCCAGGTGGGCGTTCAGGCCGCCGACCTCCTCGAGATGCGGCGTGGTGAGTTCCACCACCAGCGGCAGCGCCCGCGCGTTGTCGTCAGAGTGCAGCACGCGCGCGCGCGAACCGCGCACTTCGGTCGACTCGCCCTCGTTCGGGTCGGCGAAGCTCACCATCTTCTCGCCGGCCGGCGCGTGCGCGGCATGCAGCAGCGCGCCCCAGTCGACGCCCAGCCCCGCCATCACCCGCGACAGCACGCCGAAGGTCGGCGACATGCGGTTGTTCTCGATGCGCGACAGCGTAGCGGCCGGCACCCCGCTGATTTCACCCAGCGCAGCGAGCGAAAGCCCCTTGGCCTCGCGCACCGCCTTGAAGCGCGCCCCCAGCTCCTGCGTGACGAACTGGTCGGTTTCGGGCCGGCGCCAGCCGCGGCTGGGAGCAGGGGCAGGTGTGGGCGCACGGCGGGATGAAGGGGGCATGGATGAGTATGACAGGAAAAAAGGCTTGACATACGGATCGGTAATGATAGATTTCCGATCCGAAACGATTTTACCGAACGGTAATTGTACACCGCAAGCCCGGCCCCGACTTTGACGCACATCATGGAAGCCCCCCCGTTCACCACCCGCCCCGAGCTGGCCGGCACATTCGGCGTGGCCGCGTCCACGCACTGGGTGGCCTCGCAGGTGGCTTTCGGCGTGCTGGAGCGCGGCGGCAATGCTTTCGATGCGGCCGTGGCCGCGGGTTTCGTGCTGCAGGTGGTCGAGCCGCACCTGAACGGGCCGGCGGGAGAGGTGCCGATGCTGCTGTGGCACGAAGGCAGCCGGAACGTCCACGCGATCGACGCGCAGGGTTGCGCGCCCGCTGATGCGACGCCCGAAGCCTTCCTGCGGCGGGGCATGCGGCTCGTGCCGGGCATCGGGCCGCTGGCGGCCACGGTGCCGGCGGCGTTCCAGGGCTGGCTGACGCTGCTGCGCGAATGGGGCACGTGGCCGCTGGCGGACGTGCTTGCACCGGCCATCGGCTATGCGCGCGACGGGTTCCCGGTGTCGCGGCGTCTGGCCGAGGCGATCCTCGGCGTGCGGCCGGTGTTCCAGGCGCACTGGCCGTCCTCGGCGCAGCTGTGGTTGCGCGACGGCAAGGTGCCGGCGCCCGGCTCCCTGATGCAGCTGCCCGCGCTGGCCCGCACGTACGAGCGTATCGTCGAAGAAGCGCGCCGCCACGGCGGTGGCAGCCGCACCGGCGAGATCGACGCGGCGCTGCGGGCCTGGACCGAGGGCTTCGTGGCCCGCGAGATCGACGCGTTCTGCCGCACGCCCCAGCCCGACGCGCACGGCGAGCGCCATGCCGCGTTCCTCCGTGCGCACGACCTGGCCGAGTGGCAGCCCCGCATCGAAGCACCACTCACGGCGCGCTTTGGCCGCTTCGAAGTGGCGAAGTGCGGCTTCTGGAGCCAGGGCCCGATGATGCTGCAGATGCTGCAGATGCTGCGCATGCTGGAAGGCGGCGCGGGCGCGGACGAGCCCGGCAGTGCGCGCTTCGTGCATCGCGTCGCCGAAGCCGCCAAGCTCGCGTTCGCGGACCGGCTCGCATGGTTCGGGTGCGCACCCGCCGCGCAGGCGCAGGCGCAGGAGGCGCTGCTCTCGCAGTCCTACTGCACGGAACGCGCGAGCGCGATCGTCGCAGCGCAGGCTTCGCGCGAGCTGCGGCCGGGCTCCCCGCTCGGCCTGGCGCCGCGCCTGCCGGACCTTCGAGTCGGCGAGGAAGAACTACGCCGCGCCGACGCATCGTTCGGCATCGGCGAGCCGACGTTCGGCGCACTGCCGCCGGTGCGCGACTGGGCGGACAGCGAGCTCTTCGTGGGCGACACCTGCCACGTCGACGTGATCGACCGGCACGGCAACATGGTGTCGGCTACGCCGTCGGGCGGATGGCTTTCCTCCAGCCCGGCGATCGCCGCGTTGGGCTTCGCGCTGGGCACACGCCTGCAGATGGCGTGGCTCGACGAGGGCGTGCCGAACCGCCTGACCCCGCGCGTCGCGCCGTGCACCACGCTCTCGCCATCGCTGGCATTTCGCGACGGCGAGCCGTACATGGTGTTCGGCACCCCCGGAGGCGACCAGCAGGACCAGTGGCAGGCCGCCTTCTTCCTGCGCCATGCGGTGCACGGCATGAACCTGCAGGAAGCCATCGATGCGCCCGCGTTCCACGCCAAGCACTACCCGGCTTCGTTCTGGCCGCGCCCGCTGCACCTGAACCGCCTGCACATCGAAGACCGGTTCGCGCCCGCCGAGCTCGGGCGCCTGCGCGACTGGGGCCATGAAGTGATTGTCGGCGGCCCCTGGTCCGAAGGCCGCCTCACCGCCTGCAGCCGTACGCGCGACCGCGCTGGCCGCCTCATCCTCAAGGCCGCGGCAAATCCGCGCGGCATGCAAGCGTATGCGGTGGGCCGCTAAAGCGGCTGCCGACCCCACAACAGGAGAACCCTTGAACACCCGACCTGCAACTCCCCCGCATTGCGCGGTGCTCGTCGTCGGCGGCGGCCCCGTCGGCCTGACGATGGCGCTGCTGCTGCACCGCTTCGGCGTACCCTTTGCCGTGCTCGAAAAGGGCACCACCACCACCGACCACCCGAAGGCGCGCGGTTGCGACATCCGCACCATGGAGTTGTTCCGCCAATGGGGCATCGCAGACAAGGTGGTCGCGCGCGGACTGCCGCCCGGCAGCGACGTGTTCGCCGTGGTCGACACCATCGCGGGCCACGAATACGGGCGCACGGTGCCCGAGCCGAACGCCGGCCACTCGCCGGCCTGGCGCTGCCTGGTGTCGCAGGACGCAGTGGAGGAGGAACTGTTCGCTGCCCTCGCCGGCTCGCCGTTCGGGCAGGTGCACTACCAGCGCGAGTTCCTCTCGTACGAGGCATCGGACCAGGGTGTCGTGGCACAGGTGCGCAACCTGCGCAGCGGCGAGCTGGAACGCTGGAGCTGCGACTACCTGGTGGGCGCCGACGGCGCGGGCAGCACGGTACGCCGGCAGGCCGGCATCGAAATGCGCGGGCCGGCGACGCTGGCCGTGATGGCCAACGAATACTGGACGGCCGACCTCTCGGGTATTGCACGCATTGCGTCCACGGCTGCTTACCGCATACGGCCCAAGGCCCCCGGCGAATCGGTCTGGACCGTGCTGAACACCAACGGGCGCGACCGCTGGCTGAGTGCCGGCTTCGTCGGCCAGGAGCGCGACGAACGAACGCCCGAGCGCACCGACGCCGAAGTGGTGGACCTCGCGCGGCGCCAGACCGGCCTGCCGAACCTGGAGGTGAAGGTGATCAACCGGTCGACCTGGCGCCTGAGCCGCCAGGTCGCGGCCAGCTTCCGCGCCGACCGCGTGTTCCTGATCGGCGACGCCGCGCACCGCTTCCCGCCCAACGGCGGCTTCGGCATGAACTCCGGCATCGCGGACGCGCACAACCTCGCATGGAAGCTGCGCATGGTGCTGTCGGGCGTGGCGGGTGAAAGCCTGCTGGCCACGTACGACCAGGAGCGCAAGCCCATTGCCGAGTCCAACGCCGACTTCAGCCTGGGCAACCAGCGGCGCTTCCTGATGACGGACGAAGCGCTGCGCTCGGGCAACCGGGACCAGATCGAGTTCTGGATCCGCGACACCGAAAACCACCTGCACAGCAGCGGCCAGTCGCTCGGCTTCAGCTACGAAGAGGGCGCGATCGTCCCGGACGGCACGGTGCGCCAGCCGCTGCACCCGCGCTATTACCTGCCGACGGACCGGCCGGGCGCGCGCTTCCCGCATTTCTGGCTGGACCTCGCGCGCGCCAAGTCGTCGCTGGACTGGTTCGACATGGAATTCGTGCTGGTCGCCGGCCCGCAGGCACAGGGCTGGATGGAGGCGGCCAAGCAGGTCAGCGAACGCACCGGCGTGACGATCCGCGTCCAGCAGCTCGACTCGCCGCACGAACGCGAAGGCTGCGCGCTGGGGCTGCGCGGCGCGGTGCTCGTGCGGCCGGACGGCCACGTCGCCTGGCGCACGGCGTGGCTGGCGTCCGACCCCGTGACGACGCTCGGCGACGTTCTGCAGCAGCTGCTGTGCCTCGAGGAGATCACGGCATGAGCCTCGGACTGCTCGACCACTTCACGATCCGCTGCGTGCCGCAAGACCTGCCGCGGCTGCTGGCCTTCTACCAGGACACGCTGGGCCTCGTGCCGGGCGACCGGCCCGTGATGCCCTTCCCGGGCCACTGGCTGTACAGCGACGGGCACCCGGTGGTGCACCTGTTCGGCAACCTGCAGCAGCGCGCCGAAGGCCCCACCGGTGCGCTGGACCACATCTCTTTCAAGTCGCGCGGCCTGCAGGCGATGATGCGCCACCTGTGCGAGTGCAAGGTGGAGTTCGGCGAGAACGTGCTGCCCGACGCGCGGGTGCACCAGCTGTTCCTGTTCGACCCGTTCGGCCTGAAAGTCGAACTCACCTACTACCTCGACGAGGAGGCCGTGTGAGCGAGCGGCGCGTGGAACTCGCGGGCGGCGTCACCCTCGCCTGCTCGATCTCCGGCACCGGGCCGGCCCTGCTGCTGATGCACGGCGCCGAGGCGGACCGGCGCATGTTCGACGGGCTGCGGGCGCAGCTATCAGACACCTTCACCGTGATCGCCTACGACCAGCGAGAGTGCGGCGAGACCGAGGCGCCGCCGCAGCCGGTGGGACTGGAGTCGCTGGCGCAGGACGCGCGCGACCTGCTCTCGGCGCTGGGCCTGGCGCGCGCGCACGTCTTCGGCTCGTCGTTCGGCGGCCGCATCGCGCAGGCGCTCGCACACCTTCATCCCGCCTGTATCGACGGCCTCGTGCTGGGCAGCACCTGGGCCTTGCCGGACCGGCTGGACCGGCTGAACCCGCAAGGCATGGCCGCCATCCAGCGCCTGCGCGCGCAATTGCCGGACAGCGCGGAAGAACTCGTGGAGTGGTTCCTGCCCGCGCCCTACCTGGCCGCGCACCCGCAGTACCGCGAGCTGTTCCGCAACGCGCGGCCGCAAAGCGAGCGCGGCCTGCGCCGCGCGCATGCGGTTGCCGACCACCCCGCGCTGGCGTCTTCGGCCATCGCGCTGCGCACGCTGGTGCTGGCCGGCGAGATCGACCGCGTGGTGCCGGCACCCGTCACGCTCGGCCTTGCCGAGACCATGCCCGACGCGCGCGCCGTGCTGCTCGAAGGCGTGGGCCATGCCACCGTCCTGCAGGACCCCGCGCGAGTGGCGCGCGAAATCCGCAACTTCTGCCTGGGAGCCCGACCATGAGCGCCGTCCTTGCTGACGACTACATCCGCCTCGCCAATGTCTCGAAAACCTTCGGCGACGTCGTCGCCCTGCGCGACATCAGCTGCACCATCCGCGAAGGCAGCTTCGTGTCGATCGTGGGCCCCAGCGGCTGCGGCAAGAGCACGTTGCTGCGCATCATGGCCGGGCTGATCGGCGCGAGCGAAGGCCGGCTGGCGATGGACGGGCAACCGGTGAGCGGCACGCGCCGCGACGTGGGCATGGTGTTCCAGAGCTCGATCCTGCTGCCCTGGCGCACGGTCCTCGACAACGTGCTGCTGCCGGCCGAGGTGCTGGGGCTCGACATGGCGGCCTCGCGCGAGCGCGCCATGGGCCTGCTCAAACTGGTGGGGCTGCAGGGTTTCGAGCAGAAGCTGCCGCGCCAGCTGTCCGGCGGCATGCAGCAGCGCGCCTCGATCGCGCGGGCGCTGCTGCACGACCCCAAGGTGCTGCTGATGGACGAGCCGTTCGGCGCGCTCGACGCGCTGACGCGCGAGCAGATGAACCTGGAGCTGCAGCGCATCTGGATGGAAAGCGGCAAGACCGTGATCCTGATCACCCACTCGATTGCCGAGGCGATCTTCCTCGGCGACGTGGTCTATGTGATGTCCGCCCGGCCGGGCACGGTGCGCCGCGTGATCCCCGTGGCGCTGCCGCGCCCGCGCTCGCTGCAGGTGCTGGGCTCCACGCCGTTCACGCAGGCGGCGCAGGAGATCCGCGACGTTTTTTCGCATACCGGTTCGCTCGACTGAGGTTGCCATGAGCATTTCCATGACCACATCACCCGCCACCCCCGCCCCGCCTGCCGCAGGGGCGCCGCGCCGGAAGCTGCCGCGCTGGACGGCCTCGCTGGCGCTGCTAGTCGTCGTCCTGCTCGCCTGGGAGTTCGGCGTGCGCTTCTTCGAAGTGCCCAAGTTCCTGCTGCCGCCGGTGAGCGACGTACTGCTGGCGCTGGGGCGCGGGCTCGCGATGCCGCCGCTGGCGAAGGACGGCCTGTGGCTGCACACCTTCGTCACGCTGAGCGAGATCGTGCTCGGGTTCCTGGCCGGCAGCGCGCTGGGCCTGCTGCTCGCCATCCTGATCGCGGAGTTCGACACGGTGGACGTGCTCTCGCGCCCCTACATCGCCGCGTTCCAGAGCCTGCCCAAGGTCGCCGTGGCGCCGATCATCGTCACCTGGCTCGGCTTCGGCCTCGGCTCGAAGGTGGCGATCGTCACGCTCATCACGTTCTTCCCGGTGCTGGTGACGGCGATCGCCGGCTTCAAGGCGATCGACCCCGACCGCATCGACCTGATGCGCTCGCTGTCGGCGACGCGCTGGCAGATCTTCAGCAAGGTGAAGTTCCCCGCCGCGCTGCCCTACATCTTCGCCGGGCTCGACATGGCCGCTGCCTTCTCGGTGGTCGGCGCGGTCGTGGGCGAATTCGTCGGCGCGCAGGCCGGCCTGGGCGTCCTGATCCTGCAGCGCGAGGCGCAGCTCGACACCGCCGGCAGCTTCGCCGTGTTCATCGTCCTGTCGCTCGTCGGCGTCCTGTTCACGGCCCTGCTGCGCCTGCTGCGCAACCGGCTGCTCGCCTGGATGCCGGCCGACGAATCGCAGCACGCCATCAGTACCTGAACCCCCTTTTCACAGGAGACACCCCATGATCAACCGCCGCAACTTCAGCCTGGCCGCCGCCGCGGCCGGCCTCTCGCTCGTTTCCAGCTATGTGCGCGCCGACGGCAAGCGCGTGTTCCGCGCCGGCAACCCCAATGCCGTGCTCGACGCACAGCAGGCTTTTGCCACCTGCGGCCGGCACCCGAAGCTGAACTACTTCGCTGCCGAGAACGTGGACCTGGAGTACGTGAACATGAGCACGATCGTGCAGGCCATGATGTCGATCGCGACCAACCAGGCCGACATCGGCTCGCTGGCGCCGGCGCTGTACCTGCCGGCCATCGCCAGGGAGCCGGGCCTGGGCCTGATCGCCGCCTACAAGTGGCTGCCGCGCAATGCGAACATCGTCGTCGTCAACGCGGACAGCCCCATCCGGACGCTGCAGGACACGGTGGGCAAGCGCATCGGCATCCGCAACCAGGGCGACGGCGGCATCGTGCAGCTGCAGATGATGTACTCCGAGCTCGGCCTGCCCACTGCCAACATCGACTTCGTGCCGGTGGGCGACGTCGGCATTGCGGCCACCGCACTGAAGGAAAAGAAGGTGGACGCGTACGTGTCGTTCGACACGGTGGGCGGCCGCATGGAGGCGCTGGGCTTTCCCATCCGCTACCTGCCGCAGCCGCCGCAGTACGCGAAGCTGGGCTCCGGCTGGTTCGGCTTCCGCAAGAAGGACGTGAAGGACAACCGCAAGCAGGTGGCTGCGTTTTGCCGTGCCATGGCGAAGTCGACGTTGTTCGCGCACACCAACCTCGAGCAGGCGCTGAACATCCACTGGGAGCTGTACCCTGACTCCAAGCCGGCCGGCAAGACACTGGACGAAGCGCGCAAGGAAATCGGCATCATCCTGGGTCAGCGCAAGAACAACTGGATCCGCTGGCCGGACGACCCGGACCAGCGCTGGGGCGCGTCGACGGCGGCCGAGTGGAAGACGCTGATCGACGTGACGGCGAAGAGCTCCAACAACCCGCAGCTGGCGCAGCAGCTGGGCGACGTGTCGAACGTGTTCACCAACGACCTGATCGACGAGATCAACAACTTCGACAAGGCCGCCGTGATCCGCCAGGCGCGCGAGTTCAGGCTTTGACGCCTGCGGCGGGCGAGTACCGCGGCGACGGCTGGTGCCACTGGCCGGGCTACCCGCAGCCTAGCGCGCTGCTCACGCGCGTGCTGGGCGGCGTGTCACTGGGCGCGGGCAGCATCGGCGAATGCCTGCGCACCGCCTCCCGCATCGACCCGGCGGACCCCGCGAGCTGGCACGCCGAGTGGCAGGCGCTCGCCGAGCGAGTGCACACGGATGCGCACCGTGTGCAACAGGCAGGACACCGTGCGACCGCGCGCGCGATGTTCCTGCGCGCCGCGGCCTACTTCCGCGCCGCGGAGTTCCTGCTCCCGCCGGGTGCTGCGGCGCGCGAAGCCGCTTTCGCGGCCGGCGTGAAATGCACCCGCGCCTGGGCCGAGCTGTCGGGCGGCACCGTCGCGCCGGTGGAGATTCCGCTGCCGGACGGCGGCTGGCTGGCCGCGTACTTCGCGCTGCCGCCCGGCGGCGCGCCGTCTCCCGCAGTCATCGTGTTCGGCGGGCTCGACGCCTGCAAGGAAGAGATGCTGCCGCGCGTGTGGCGCCACGCCACCGACCGCGGCATGGCGGTGCTCGTCGTCGACCTGCCGGGCCAGGGCGAGACGCGGCGCCGTGCCGGGCTGCCGCTGCGTTGCGATGTCGAGGTGCCGGTAGCGGCCTGCTGCGACTGGCTCGAACGGCAGGGCAGCGTCGACGCGACACGCATCGGCTTGTGCGGCAGCAGCCTGGGCGGCGTGCTCGCGGCGCGCGCGGCAGCGCACGAACGGCGCCTGGCCGGCGTGGTTTCCGACAGCTGCATCTTCGACTTGGCGGCGCACCTGGAGAGCCACCTTGCGGCGACCGGCGGGCAAGGCTGGGAACTGCTGGAATGGGTGTTCGGCTGCAGCAGCCCGCGCGACGTGATCGAGAAGAGCCGCGCGCTGGGCATGGCCGCGGTGCTCGGCGAGATTCGCGTGCCGTACCTCATCGTGCAGGGCGAGCACGACTTCCTTGGCGTCGACACTGCGCGCAAGGCTTTCGAATTCGCCGCCGCGAGCGGCGTCGCTGCCGAATGGAAGTTGCTGACGCAGGCGGATACCGGCGCCGCCCATTGCCACAGCGACAATCCGGTGGTGGGGCTGGAGTTCGTGTGGGATTGGCTGCGCGGCCGGTTGGCCTAGCTCACCCCCACAGGGACAAGATTCAGCTCATAACCAAGGCTTTTCAAGTCGAACAGATTGGGATTCCGTCTAGAGACAAGGCCTTGATTGCGTCCCGAATTTTAGCTCATAATTGAGCTCACAATGAGACCCCGAGACGTTCCGGCACGAGAGGGCATCCGAGCGACTCTCCGGCTTGGCCCAAAGACCAACCGCGACCTGGAACGGGCCACGCTCGTCAGCGCGGCAACGACCAAGCGCATCCTCCAGGAACTCCAGGCGGAGATCGTCTCTGCCGGGCAGACCCGCCAACGCAAGCATGCACTGCGTCGCCAGGTCCGTGGAACCATGTCAACGCTCGAAACATTCGTGATCGGCGAGGACGGCCGCCCAGCCCGTGGACCCGATGTCCAGTTGGTTCAGCCGAGCGGCTGTTACGCGCTGCTGGACCCCGCCGTGTGGCCCCAGGACGCTGCCCAGGGCGGGTGGTGGGACGGCCTGCCTTACCCTCTTTACGACATGCGCCCGCAAGGCTATCTGGGTCGAGTCCTGGCACAGGAGTTCGCCCCCACACTGGCCGTTCCCACAAGCCCCGAGGACTGGAGTGACGACGATGTCCTGTGGTTCCTGGCGCACCATGGGGCGGACACCCCGGGCAACCTGATCGTCGGGGAACGAGCGATGCAACTCTGGACGCGCGAACGGTCCGAGCTGCGGGTGATCCCCGATCGAGCCGTGAAGCGGGAGTACGTTGAACGTGCGCAGACTTCACACAGGCAGGCTGGTGCGGGCTCCAGCGCAGGCGGGGAGTATCCGAAGTTCACGGCGGCACGCTCCGCCGCGCGTTCGCTGACGCCCTACGTAATCGTGAAGTTCTCCGGGGGCGAGAACACTGGCCCTGCCCGGCGATGGGCCGACTTGCTGGTTTGCGAACACCTCGCGGGTGAGGTCATCTCGACGCTTGACGGTCACTCGGCGGCGCGCAGTCGAATCATCGAAGCCGGCGGACGAACCTTCCTCGAGAGCGAGCGGTTCGACCGGCACGGGGAGCATGGGCGTAGCGCGGTCGTGTCGCTCTCCGCCGTGGAGGGAGCGCTGTCAGGCGCCGGCCCGCTGGCGTGGCCAGCGGTGGTGGGCTCGCCTGCTGGCAAGCAGTTCTTCCCGGCTCGAGTCCGTGAGCGCGTCGAAGAGCTTTGGTGGTTTGGCCGTTTCATCGCAAATACGGATATGCACCATGCCAACCTGGGCCTGCGGCCACGCGGGACGCTGTTCGAACTGGCTCCGGTTTATGACATGTTGCCAATGCGCTATGCGCCGCTGCGTGGCGGCGACGTCCGTAATCCGGAGTTCGCGGTCCACGACCTGCCGATGCCCCCCCGCGACGCACAACTCCGGTGGGCGGCAGTCCTTGGCGCAGCGCTCACCTTCTGGGACGAGGCATCTCGCGATTCGCGCATCAGCGAACCATTCCGCCGTGCCTGCGCTGCGAACGGGATTGCGTTGCTGCGATGGTCGGAGACTTGGGCAGGAGCGCAGTAGCTCGCACCCCAAGCAAGACGCCACCCGAAGGTGGCGTCTTGCATTTGTCTGGTGGGTGGTATAGGGATCGAACCTATGGCCCCCGCCGTGTGAAGGCGATGCTCTACCGCTGAGCTAACCACCCGAGGGCTTCGCCAAGAAAGCGAAGCGCGAATTATGCCATAGCCGCGGATGGGCTCGTCGGGCCGATGCGCCACAGCGTCCGGCCCTTGCTTTCCTTGTCCAGTTGCGCCAGCACCTCCTCGTGCGCCGCAGCCTCCTGCTCGTTGGCCAGCAGCACGGGCAGCGTGAACTGGCGCAGGTCGATGCGCGTAGTGATGCCGGCCACGGTGTGCGAGTCCACCACGTCGATCAGCAGAGCGTCCTGGCCGCGCGTGAGGTTGATGTAGACGTCGGCCAGCAGCTCCGCATCCAGCAGTGCGCCGTGCAGCGTGCGGCCCGAGTTGTCGACGCCCAGGCGGTCGCACAGCGCGTCGAGGCTGTTGCGCTTGCCGGGGTACATTTCCTTGGCCATGGTGAGCGTGTCCACCACGTTCGCCACCACGGTGCCGATGCGCTTGCGGCCCGCCAGCTCGAGTTCCTTATCGAGGAAGCCGACGTCGAAGGGCGCGTTGTGGATGATGACCTCGGCGCCGCGCAGGTACTCCACCAGTTCCTCGGCCACGGCCGCGAACTTCGGCTTGTCGCGCAGGAATTCGTTGCTGATGCCGTGCACCTTCAGCGCGTCTTCATGGCTGTCACGCTCGGGGTTCAGGTACCAGTGCTTGTTGTGGCCGGTGAGCTTGCGGCCCACCAGCTCCACGCAGCCGATCTCGATGATGCGGTCGCCGGCTTCGGCCGACAGGCCGGTGGTTTCGGTGTCTAGGACGATCTGGCGCATGGCGCCGATTATGCCGACTAGTGCTTCTCTTTCGCGTGGTTGATGGAGTACTTCGGGATCTCCACCACCAGGTCCTTGTGGTCCACGATGGCCTGGCACGACAGGCGCGAGTTCGGCTCCAGCCCCCACGCGCGATCCAGCAGGTCTTCCTCGTCCTCGTCCATCTCGTTCAGCGAATTGAAGCCCTCGCGCACGACCACGTGGCAGGTGGTGCAGGCGCAACTCATGTCGCACGCGTGCTCGATCTCGACGCCGTTGTCCAGCAGCGCTTCGCAGATCGACGTGCCCGCGGGCGCTTCGATCTCCTTGCCGGCGGGGCAGTACTCGGGGTGGGGCAGGATCTTGATGACCGCCATGCTCAGATCGCTTCCAGTTTCTTGCCGGCCAGCGCCCGGCGGATGCCTTCGTTCATGCGAAGCGCGGCGAAGGCCTCGGTGCCGTTCGCCAGCTCCTTGATCGACGCTTCGATCACCGCCGCGTCATCGCTATGCTGTGCCACCTCGCGCAGGCGGCTCGCCAGTGCGTCGATTTCGGCGCGCTCGGTCGCGTCCAGCAACTGGCCGTCGGCGTCCAGCGCGCTCTTCGTGGCCAGCAGCATGCGTTCAGCCTCCACGCGCGCTTCGCTGAGCGCCCGCGCCTTCATGTCCGCTTCTGCAGTGGTAAAGCTCTCCTGCAGCATGCGGGCGATCTCGCTGTCGGACAGGCCGTAAGACGGCTTCACTTCCACTTTCGCCTCCACGCCGCTGCCCTGCTCCTTCGCGCCCACGTGCAGCAGGCCGTCGGCGTCGATGGTGAAGGTCACGCGGATGCGTGCGGCGCCGGCCACCATAGGCGGTATGCCGCGCAGCTCGAAGCGCGCAAGGCTGCGGCAATCCGCTACCAGGTCGCGCTCGCCCTGCACGACGTGGATGGCCATCGCGGTCTGGCCGTCCTTGAAGGTCGTGAAGTCCTGCGCCTTGGCGGTGGGAATGGTTTCGTTGCGCGGCACGATTCGCTCGACGAGCCCGCCCATGGTCTCGATGCCCAATGACAGCGGGATCACGTCCAGCAGCAGCAGTTCGCCTTGCGGGTTGTTGCCGGCGAGCTGGTTGGCCTGCGCGGCCGCACCCAGCGCCACGACTTCGTCGGGGTCCAGGTTGGTCAGCGGCTCGCGGCCGAAGAATTCCGCCACGGCGCGCTGCACCTGGGGCATGCGGGTGGAGCCGCCCACCAGCACCACGCCCTGGATCTCGTCCTTGCCGAGCTTCGCGTCACGCAGGGCCTTGCGCACCGCCGCCAGGGTGCGAGCCGTCAATTCCTTGGTGACTTCCTCGAAATCGGTGCGCGTGACCGTCACTTCACGTCCGCTGGCGACCGGCAACTGCACGGTCACCTGTTCCACGGCCGAGAGCTGTTCCTTGGCCCGGCGCGCAGCCATCTTCACGGCCGCCTTCTCGGTGGCGGTCGTGGCCTGGGCATTCGCCTGCTGCAGCATCCAGTCGGCCAGCGCGCGGTCGTAGTCGTCGCCGCCCAGCGCCGAGTCGCCCCCGGTGGACACCACCTCGAACACGCCCTTGCTCAGGCGCAGGATCGAGATGTCGAATGTGCCGCCACCCAGGTCGTACACGGCATAGACACCCTCGGCGGAGTTGTCCAGGCCATAGGCGATCGCTGCCGCGGTCGGCTCGTTGATCAGGCGCAGCACGTTCAGGCCGGCCAGCTGCGCAGCGTCCTTGGTCGCTTGCCGTTGCGCGTCGTCGAAGTAGGCCGGCACGGTGATGACGACGCCGTACAGGTCGTCGTTGAACGTGTCCTCGGCGCGATAACGCAGCGTGGCCAGGATCTCGGCGCTCACTTCCACCGGCGACTTCTCGCCGGCGCGCGTCTCGAGCGCCAGCATGCCCGGCTTGTCGATGAAGCGATAGGGGAGCTTGGCGCGGCTGGCGATGTCGGCCAGCCCGCGGCCCATGAATCGCTTGGCCGAAGCAATGGTGTTCTCGGGGTCTTCGGCCTGCGCGGCCTGCGCGTCGTAGCCGATCTGCCGCCCGCCACCGGGCAAGTAGCGCACCACGGAAGGCAGCAGCACGCGGCCTTCGCCATCGGGCAGGCATTCGGCGACGCCGCTGCGCACCGCCGCCACCAGCGAATGGGTCGTGCCCAGGTCGATGCCTACCGCTATGCGGCGCTGGTGCGGGTCGGGCGATTGCCCGGGTTCAGAGATCTGCAGGAGGGCCATGGAACCCTTATTGTCCCAGCTGTTCCAGCCGCGACTCGACCTGCTCGCCGAAACGCTCGATGAACATGAGGGCTCTCACCTGCTGGGCGGCAGCGTGCGGGTCGTCGGCGGCGTCCAGGAGGTCCTCGACCCGCATCATGTGCTCGCTGAGCGACTTCTCCAGTTGCTGCCGCAGCCCGTCGAGGTCACTCTCGCCACGCGCTGCTTCCAGCTCTTCGCGCCATTCCATCTGTTCCACCAGGAAGTCGGCGGGCATGGCGGTGTTCTTCTCGGCTTCGATCGGCGCCCCGCGCAGCTGGCACAGGTAGGCCGCGCGCCGCAAGGGGTCCTTCAGCCGGTTGTACGCCTCGTTGATGCGCACCGACCACTGGAGCGCCAGCCGCTGCGCGGCCCCGCCCTGCGCCGCGAACTTGTCGGGATGGGCTTCGCGCTGCAGTTCCTTCCAGCGCGCGTCGACCTGCGCGCGGTCCTGCGCGAATCGCTCTGGGAGGCCGAAAAGTTCGAAGTCGGAGGATTGGAGGTTCACTGGCTTGGCCTGGATCGCAGAAGACGCAGAAACTTCGCAGAAGTCGCAGAAGAATTCATGGAGGATCCTTTCTGCGTCTTCTGCGCAACTTCTGCGTCTTCTGCGTTCCGGGCCTGGCCAAGAAGCTACACGCGGAAGGATTCCCCGCACCCACAGCGGTCGCGTTCGTTCGGGTTGTTGAAGCGAAAGCCCTCGTTGAGGCCCTCGCGCACGAAGTCGAGCTCGGTGCCGTCGATGTAGGCCAGGCTTTTCGGGTCGATCAGCAGCTTGACGCCGTGGGTCTCGAACACCACGTCTTCCGGCGCGGTGTCGTCCACGTATTCGAGCTTGTACGCCAGGCCCGAGCAACCGGTGGTCTTGACGCCCAGGCGCACGCCTATCCCTTTGCCGCGCTTGGCAAGGTACCGGTTCACATGGCGCGCAGCGGCTTCCGTGAGGGTGACGGCCATCAGCTTACTGCGTGTGCTTCTTGCGGTAGTCTTCGACGGCGGCCTTGATCGCGTCTTCGGCCAGGATCGAGCAGTGGATCTTCACGGGCGGCAACGCCAGCTCTTCGGCGATGTGGCTGTTCTTGATCTCCACGGCCTGGTCCAGCGTCTTGCCCTTGACCCATTCGGTCACCAGCGAGCTCGACGCAATGGCGGAGCCGCAGCCGTAGGTCTTGAAGCGCGCGTCTTCGATGACGCCGGTGGACGGGTTCACCTTGATCTGCAGCTTCATCACGTCGCCGCAGGCGGGCGCGCCCACCATGCCGGTGCCTACGGACTCGTCGCCCTTTTCGAAGGAGCCGACGTTGCGGGGGTTCTCATAGTGGTCGACGACTTTTTCAGAATATGCCATGTCAGTACTCCTGTATGCCTAGTGCGCGGTCCACTGGATGGTGCTCAGGTCCACGCCGTCCTGGTACATCTCCCACAGCGGGCTCAGCTCACGCAGCTTGGCCACGTTGTGGCGGATCGTTTCGATCGCGTAGTCGATCTCCTGCTCGGTCGTGAAGCGGCCGATGGTCATGCGCAGGCTGCTGTGCGCCAGCTCGTCGCTGCGCCCCAGTGCGCGCAGCACATAACTGGGTTCCAGCGACGCCGACGTGCAGGCCGAGCCGGACGACACCGCCAGGCCCTTGATGCCCATGATGAGCGACTCGCCCTCGACGAAGTTGAAGCTGATGTTCAGGTTGTGCGGCACGCGCTGCTCGAGGTGGCCGTTGATGAACACCTGCTCCACGTCCTTCAGGCCGTCCAGCAGGCGCTGCTGCAGGCGGCGCGCATGCTCGATGTCCTTGCCCATCTCTTCCCGCGCGATGCGGAAGGCCTCGCCCATGCCCACGATCTGGTGGGTGGGCAGCGTGCCCGAGCGCATGCCGCGCTCGTGGCCGCCGCCGTGCATCTGCGCTTCGAGCCGCACGCGCGGCTTGCGGCGCACGTACAGCGCGCCTATGCCCTTGGGTCCGTAGGTCTTGTGCGACGCCAGGCTCATCAGGTCGACCGGCAGCTTCTTGATGTCGATCTCGACCTTGCCCGTCGCCTGTGCGGCATCGACGTGGAAGATGATGCCCTTCTCGCGGCAGATCGCGCCCAGCGCCGGGATGTCCTGCACCACGCCGATCTCGTTGTTCACGTACATCACGCTCACGACGATGGTGTCGGGCCGCAGCGCCGCCCGGAACTTGTCCAGGTCGAGCAGGCCGTCTTCCTGCACGTCGAGGTAGGTCACCTCGAAGCCCTGCCGCTCCAGCTCGCGCATGGTGTCCAGCACGGCCTTGTGCTCGGTCTTCACCGTGATGAGGTGCTTGCCCTTCGACTTGTAGAAGTGGGCCGCGCCCTTCAGCGCCAGGTTGTTGGATTCGGTCGCACCCGACGTCCACACGATCTCGCGCGGGTCGGCACCGATCAGGTCGGCGACCTGCTGGCGGGCCTTCTCCACGGCTTCTTCCGCCTCCCAGCCCCACGCGTGGCTGCGCGAAGCGGGGTTGCCGAAATGCTCGCGCAGCCAGGGGATCATCGCGTCGACGACGCGCGGGTCCACCGGCGTCGTGGCGCCGTAATCCATGTAGATCGGAAAGTGCGGTGTCGTGTCCATGTTGCTGGCGCTTTTTCTAATGCTGGCTGCCCTGCGGCCCGTTGACCGGTGTCAATCGCCGCCAAGAATCCTTACTGCTTCACGAACGAGTTGCCGAGCGCGAAGACCGAGTTCGGCGCGTTCACGCGGATCGGCTTGACCACCGGCTGGCTCGAGATCGCGCGCTTGGGCGCCGGCTTGTCCTCGACCTGCACGCCCTTGGCGAGCTGGTCGTCCACCAGCTTCTGCAGCGTGACGGAGTCCAGGAACTCGACCATGCGCTGGTTGAGCGCGGCCCACAGTTCGTGCGTCATGCAACGGCCGCCGTCGCCCTGGCAGTTTTCCTTGCCGCCGCACTGGGTGGCGTCGATCGGCTCGTCGACCGACACGATGATGTCGGCCACGGTGATCTCGCCGGCCTTGCGGCCCAGCGTGTAGCCGCCGCCCGGCCCGCGGGTGGACTCGACCAGCTCGTGGCGCCGCAGCTTGCCGAACAGCTGCTCCAGGTACGACAGGGAGATCTGTTGCCGCTGGCTGATCGCAGCCAGCGTGACGGGACCGTTGTTCTGGCGCAGGGCCAGGTCGATCATGGCGGTGACCGCGAAGCGGCCCTTGGTGGTGAGGCGCATAGTGACTCCTTCAGCCAGCCTTGCAAGCCATTGACTCTTCTGGCTTTTTCCGGGTTCCTGACTAATTCCCTCAAGTATACCCGAAAAGCCCCGGGGCCCGCTCAGGTACTCAGGAAATAGTCAGTCGAGGCTCTGCCGTACGTGGGCGAGCAGGCCTGCGCAGGCGGCCTCGACTTCGTTCAGCACGCGTTCGAAGCCGTCGGTGCTGCCGTAGTAGGGGTCCGCGACTTCTTCCGGGCTGTCCGGCGGCGCGAACTCCATCAGGCGCCTGAGCCTGTGCTCCTGGCCAGGCGGGCAGAGCCTTTCGAGCCGCTCGTAGTTGTCCCAGTCCATCGCCAGCACCAGGTCGAAGCGCTCGAAGTCGGCCCGTTCGACCTGCCGCGCGCGCAGCTGCGACAGGTCATAGCCGCGCAGCGACGCGTGGTGGGTGCTGCGCCGGTCGGGCGGCGAGCCCACGTGGTAGTCGTGCGTTCCGGCGGAGTCGATGCGGATGCGGTCCTGCAGGCCGGCCTGCTGCACGAGGTGGCGGAACACGCCTTCGGCAGTCGGGCTGCGGCAGATGTTGCCCATGCAGATCATGAGGATGGCGAAGTGTTTCATCTATTGGCCTGGAAAGGAACGCAGAAGGCGCAGAAGTTGCGCAGAAGACGCTGAAGAACAGCCAAGAAACTTCATTTCAAAATTTCCTGACTTCCTTCTGCGTCTTCTGCGCAGTTTCTGCGTCTTCTGCGTTCCATTTCTTGCCGGGGACTATGGGCACCACATTGTCGTGCACCACCGCCCCAAACGCCTGCTGCTTCAGCAAAGCCAGCTGGTCGCGCACGCGGGCCGCCTTCTCGAACTCGAGGTTGCGGGCATGCTCCATCATCTGCTTCTCGAGCCGCTTGATCTCCTTGGCCACGTCCTTCTCGGACATGTCCTCGACCATCGCGCGCTGCAGCTCCTGCTTTTCCATCTCGCGGCTGGCCGCGGCGCTGTAGACGCCGTCGATCAGGTCGCGCACTTCCTTCACGATGCTGCGCGGCGTGATGCCGTTGGCCGCGTTGAAGGCGATCTGCTTGGCGCGCCGCCGCTCGGTTTCGCCGATGGCCTTCTTCATCGACTCGGTCATGTTGTCGGCATACAGGATCGCCCGGCCGTTCAGGTGCCGCGCCGCGCGCCCGATGGTCTGGATGAGCGAGCGCTCGGCCCGCAGGAACCCTTCCTTGTCGGCGTCGAGGATGGCGACCAGCGACACCTCGGGGATGTCCAGGCCTTCGCGCAACAGGTTGATGCCCACCAGCACGTCGAAAGTGCCCAGCCGCAGGTCGCGCAGGATCTCCACCCGCTCCACCGTGTCGATGTCGCTGTGCAGGTAACGCACCTTCACGCCGTTGTCGGCCAGGTAGTCGGTGAGCTGCTCCGCCATGCGCTTGGTCAGCGTGGTGATCAGCACGCGCTCGTTCTTCTTCACGCGGTCGTGGATTTCCTGCAGCACGTCGTCGACCTGGTGGGTCGCGGGGCGCACTTCCACCTGCGGGTCGACCAGGCCGGTGGGCCGCACCAGCTGTTCGACCACGTTGCCGGCGTGCGTCTTCTCGTAGTCGGCGGGCGTGGCCGAAACGAAGATGACCTGCCGCATGCGCGCCTCGAACTCCTCGAACTTCAGCGGCCGGTTGTCCAGCGCCGAGGGCAGGCGGAAGCCGTACTCGACCAGCGTGGTCTTGCGCGCCCGGTCGCCGTTGTACATGCCGCCCAGCTGGCCGATCATCTGGTGGCTTTCGTCCAGGAACATGATCGCGTCCTTGGGCAGGTAGTCCGTCAGCGTCGACGGCGGCTGCCCGGGCGCTGCGCCCGACAGGTGGCGCGTGTAGTTCTCGATGCCCTTGCAGTGGCCCAGCTCCGACAGCATTTCCAGGTCGAAGCGGGTGCGCTGCTCGAGACGCTGCGCCTCGACCAGCTTGCCCTCGGATACGAAAAACTTGAGCCGCTCGTCCAGCTCGAGCTTGATCGACTCCACCGCGCCCAGCACCTTCTCGCGCGGCGTCACGTAGTGGCTGGACGGGTAGATCGTGAAGCGCGGCACCTTCTGCCGGATGCGGCCAGTCAGCGGGTCGAACAGCTGCAGCGCCTCGACCTCGTCGTCGAACAGCTCGATGCGCACCGCCAGTTCGGAGTGTTCGGCCGGGAACACGTCGATGGTGTCGCCGCGCACGCGGAAAGTGCCGCGCGAGAAGTCCTGCTCGTTGCGGTTGTACTGCATGCGGATCAGCTGGCCGATGACGTCGCGCTGGCCGACCTTGTCGCCCACCCGCAGGATGAAGCGCATCTGCGTGTAGTCCTCCGGGGCGCCGATGCCGTAGATGGCGCTCACCGTCGCCACGATCACCGTGTCGCGCCGCTCCAGCACGCTCTTGGTGGCCGACAGGCGCATCTGCTCGATGTGCTCGTTGATCGAGCTGTCCTTCTCGATGAACAGGTCGCGTTGCGGGACGTACGCCTCGGGCTGGTAGTAGTCGTAGTAGCTGACGAAGTACTCGACGGCGTTGTGCGGGAAGAACTCGCGGAATTCGGAGTACAGCTGCGCGGCCAGCGTCTTGTTGGGCGCAAAGACGATGGCGGGCCTGCCCAGCCGCGCGATGACGTTGGCCATGGTGAAGGTCTTGCCCGAGCCGGTCACCCCCAGCAGCGTCTGGAACACCTCGCCGTCGTTGACGCCTTCGACCAGCTTGTCGATGGCCAGCGGCTGGTCGCCGGCCGGGGGGTACGGCTGGAACAGCTCGAAGGGCGAGCCGGGGTAGGTGATGAACTCGCCCGGCTTCTGCGGGGCAACGACTTCGGCTAGGTCGGGCATTTAACTCAATTGACTAAAATCGGGGCAGCCGGCCAGCGTACATCATCGGGCGGCTCCTTCGCTACTGACATCCCAAAGGCACTTTCACATGTCCCTGTTCCAAGCCGTCGAAATGGCCCCCCGTGATCCGATCCTCGGACTCAACGAGCAGTTCAATGCCGACACCAACGCCCGCAAGGTGAACCTGGGCGTGGGGGTGTACTACGACGACAACGGCAAGCTGCCGCTGCTGCAGTGCGTGCAGAAAGCCGAGCAGCAGATGATGGAAGCGCCCAAGCCCCGCGGCTACCTGCCGATCGACGGCATTGCCGCGTACGACTCGGCGGTGAAGAACCTCGTATTTGGGGCCGGCAGCGAGCCTGTCAAGAGCGGCCGCGTGGCCACCATCCAGGCGCTGGGCGGCACCGGCGGGCTGAAGGTCGGCGCCGACTTCCTCAAGCAGGTGAACCCCAACGCCAAGGTGCTCATCAGCGACCCGAGCTGGGAGAATCACCGCGCCCTGTTCACGCGCGCCGGCTTCCCGGTCGAGACGTACCCGTACTACAACGCGGCGAAGCGCGGCATCGACTTCGACGGGATGATCACGTCGCTGAACGTCGCCGAACCCGGCACCATCGTCGTGCTGCACGCTTGCTGCCACAACCCGACGGGCTACGACCTGACGCCCGCCCAGTGGGACCAGGTGATCGCGGCCGTCAAGAGCCGCCGGCTCATCCCGTTCCTGGACATGGCCTACCAGGGGTTCGGGCATGGCATCGTGGAAGACGGCGCGGTCATCGCCAAGTTCGTGAATGCCGGCGAAGACTTCTTCGTGTCGACCTCGTTCTCCAAGAGCTTCAGCCTCTACGGCGAGCGCGTGGGCGCCCTGTCGGTGCTGTGCTCGACCAAGGAAGAGGCCGACCGCGTGCTGTCGCAGCTGAAGATCGCGATCCGCACCAACTACAGCAACCCGCCGACGCACGGCGCGCAGGTGGTGGCTACGGTGCTCAACACGCCTGAGCTGCGTGCGCTGTGGGAGAAGGAGCTGGCCGACATGCGCACCCGCATCAAGCAGATGCGCGTGGCGCTAGTCGAAAAGCTCAAGGGCGCCGGTGTCAAGCAGGACATGGAATTCATCACCGACCAGATCGGCATGTTCAGCTACTCGGGACTCACCAAGGACCAGATGGTGCGCCTGCGCGACGAGTTCGGCGTGTACGGCGTGGACAGCGGGCGCATCTGCGTGGCGGCGCTGAACAGCAAGAACATCGACTACGTCTGCGAGTCGATCGCCAAGGTGGTCTAGCCCCAGACGATCGACCGCATCGCGATCGATCCGCCCTGGTAGCTCTCGTTGAAGAACCGAACCGGCTCGCCCGGTTCCGCGGCGCCGGCGGCATACAGCAGCGGCAGGTAGTGGTCGTGCGTCGGCTGTGACTGCTGTGCCGCCAGCCCCTGCTGCTTGAAGTTGGCCAGCTCCGCGAGCTCACCGGCCTGCACCTTCTCGCCGACCCAGCGGTCGAAAGCCACCGCCCAGTCGTAGGCCTGGTTGGCGGCCAAGTCCCGGCGCATGGTGCGCAGGTTGTGCACGGAGTTGCCGCTGCCGACCACCAGCACGCCCTCGTCGCGCAAGGCCCGCAGCTTCTGCCCGATGGCGAAGTGCTCTCCCGGCGGGCGGCCGTAGTCCATGCTGAGCTGGACCACCGGGATGTCGGCCTCGGGGAACATCGGCTTCAGCACGCCCCAGGTGCCGTGGTCGAGCCCCCACTCGGACTCATCGAGCCCCACATCCCCCAGCAGTTGGGCAATGCGGCGCGCTTCGCCTGGGGCGCCCGGTGCCGGGTACTGCTGGTCGAACAGCTCTTGCGGGAAGCCGCCGAAGTCGTGGATGGTCTTCGGTTGCTCCATCGCCGTCAGCCACCAGCCCTGGGTCAGCCAGTGGGCCGAGACCGCCAGCACCAGCCCTGGCTTGGGCCACTTCACGCCGAACTCGCGCCCGAGCGCCTGCCACGACCGGCGGAACTCGTTGTCCTCTATGGCGTTCATGGGGCTGCCGTGGCCGAGGAACAGCACGGGCTGGCGCGTGGCGGGAGCTTGGCTCATCTGAAGTCCTTACTTCTTATAACGGAAGTGTCCGACGAAGTTCCGCATGTGACACCTCAACATTAGTGGTTCTACTGGCCTGCGCATATAGGTATCGGCTGGTATATTGCAATGCAACAATCAAAGGTACGACGATGCTTTACCAGATCTACGAAGCGCAGCGCTCCCTGATGGAGCCGTTTGCCGATTTCGCGCAGGCGGCTTCGAAGCTGTACAGCAACCCGCTGACCCCTTTCGGCTCGCACCCGATGGCCCAACGCGTCTCGGCCGGCTACGACCTGATGTACCGGCTGGGCAAGGACTACGAGAAGCCCGAGTTCGGCATCAAGACGATAGACGTCGAGGGCACCGAGATCGCCATCCACGAGCGCGTCGAAATCGACAAGCCGTTCTGCGAGCTGCGCCGCTTCAAGCGCTTCACCGACGACCCCGACACGCTGGTGCGCCTGAAGGGGCAGCCCGCCGTGCTGATCGTGGCGCCGCTCTCGGGCCACTACGCCACCCTGCTGCGCGACACGGTCAAGACCATGCTGCGCGACCACAAGGTCTACATCACCGACTGGAAGAACGCGCGCATGGTGCCGCTGGAGGATGGCGAGTTCCACCTCGACGACTACGTGCACTACGTCGAGGACTTCATCCGCCACCTGCAGGGCATCTACGGCAACTGCCATGTGATCAGCGTGTGCCAGCCCACCGTACCGGTGCTGGCCGCCGTGTCGCTGATGGCGTCGCGCGGCGAGCCCACCCCGCTCACCATGACGATGATGGGCGGCCCCATCGACGCGCGCAAGTCGCCCACCGCGGTGAACAACCTGGCCATGAACAAGAGCTTCGAGTGGTTCGAGGCCAACGTCATCTACCGCGTGCCGCCCAACTTCCCCGGCGCCGGCCGACGCGTCTACCCCGGCTTCATGCAGCACGCGGGCTTCGTGGCGATGAACCCCGACCGCCACCTGTCGAGCCACTACGACTACTTCAAGCACCTGATCGCCGGCGACGACACCAACGCCGAGGCGCACCGCCAGTTCTACGACGAGTACAACGCCGTGCTGGACATGGACGCGGACTACTACCTGGAAACCATCCGGGTCGTGTTCCAGGAGTTCGCGCTGGTCAACGGCACCTGGGACGTGATCAACGCCGAAGGCGACCTGGAACGCGTGCGGCCCGAAGACATCACCACCACGGCGCACTTCACGATCGAGGGCGAGCTGGACGACATCTCGGGCAGCGGCCAGACCGAAGCGGCGCACGACCTGTGCTTCAACGTGCCCAAGGCACGCCAGAAGCACCTGGAGGTCAAGGGCGCGGGCCACTACGGCATCTTCAGCGGCCGCCGCTGGCGCGACGTGGTTTACCCGCAGGTGCGCGACTTCATCCTGCAATACAACGACGGGCCGGGCGCCAAGCCCAAGCGCGCGAACGGCTCGCGCCGGGGATGAGCCCGCAGGCGGCAGCGATCCATGCCGCCCTGCCCCAGACCCAGTGCACGCGCTGCGGTTACCCGGACTGCGCCGGGTATGCGCAAGCCATTGCCGCGGGCGAAGCTGCGATCAACCAGTGCCCGCCGGGCGGGGCTGAGGGCGTACGACGGCTATCGGCGCTGACCGGCAAGCCGGTCATTCCCCTCAACCCCGACAACGGCGCCGAAGCGCCCCGTACCGTCGCGGTCATCGACGAGGCATGGTGCATCGGCTGCACGCTTTGCATCGAGGCCTGCCCCACCGACGCGATCGTGGGGACCAACAAGCTGATGCACACGGTGGTGGAGCCGTACTGCACAGGGTGCGAGCTGTGCATCCCGGTGTGCCCGGTGGACTGCATCTCGCTGGAGAACGTCACGGGCGAGCGCACCGGGTGGGATGCTTGGTCGCAGCCGCAGGCCGACGAGGCGCGCGGGCGCTACGAGTTCCGGCAATGGCGGCTACAGCGCGAGGCGGCGGAGCACGACGAACGCCTGGAAGAGAAAGCGCAGGCCAAGCTGGCGGACTTGCCGAACCTGACCCAGGGCGATGACGTCGAGCGGAAGCGGGCCGTGATCGAAGCGGCGCTGGCGCGGGCTCGGGCAAAGCGGTCTTGATGGTGGGCAGCTCCGCTGCCCACCATTTCAACCCAGCGCGTCGTTCACCTGCTCATTGAACTCCGTCATCGACAGCGCCGTCCCGATCTCCCGCGGCAAGGCATCCCGCACCGAGAACACGCCCAGGATCTTGTTGCCCGGCGCCACGATGGGCAGGTGCCGGAAGCCGCGCTCGATCATGATGACCACCGCGTCGGCCACCAGCGTCTCGGGCGGCACGCACATCGGGTTGGGCGTCATCACTTCCGACAGCTTGGTCTTCTGCGGGTCCAGTGCCTTCGCGAGCACGCGCGTCATCAGGTCGCGCTCGGTCACGATGCCCATCAGGCGATCGGGCGGCTCCATCACCAGGATGCTGCCGCAGTTGGCCCGCGTCATCGCGCAGGCGGCTTCCCATATGCTGTTGGCGGGCCCGAGGCTGAGCACGCGCTTCTGGGACATCGACTGGAAACAGGTCCGTTCGGCCATGGTAGGCCTCCTTGGGTCGAAAGTCGCCCTTACCGCAGCGACGCGTTGAGCTTCTCGAGCGCGGACATCCCGGGGCACAGCGTGTCCTTGCCCAGCATGTTCAGCGGCGACTCGGTGGTGTTGAGCGCCATGTGCAAATCGGTGGCCACCGGGTCGACGTACAACAGCCCCGTCACGATTTCCCCGCGGGCCTGGTGGGCCTGCAGGTAGTTCATTGCCGCGACACGGTCCGTCGCATCGTAATCCTCGCGCAGCTTGCGCAGGCGCAGCAGCGAGTTGTCGTGCTGGCGCACCTCGACCACCTCGCCCGGCGCATACTGCGCCGTGATCTCGTCGCGCGACTCGATGAAGTCGATGCGCACCACCGGCTCGTCGTGCTGGCGCACGTAGTCGTAGCTCTTGGTGCTGCCGCCGTGGTTGTTGAAGGTCACGCAGGGGCTGATCACGTCGATGAAGGCCGCGCCGCCGTGGCTGATGGCGCCCTTGATCATGGGCACCAGCTGCTCCTTGTCGCCCGAGAAGCCGCGGCCCACGTAGGTGGCGCCAAGCTGCAGCGCCAGCCCCACCAGGTCCACCGCCTCGTCGCTGTTGACCACGCCCTTCTTGCTCTTGGAGCCGCGGTCGGCCGTGGCCGAGAACTGCCCCTTGGTCAGCCCGTAGACGCCGTTGTTCTCGACGATGTAGGCCATGCGCACGCCGCGGCGCATCGCATGCGCGAACTGCCCGAGGCCGATGGAAGCCGAGTCGCCGTCGCCCGAGACGCCCAGGTACAGCAGGTCACGGTTGGCGAGGTTGGCGCCGGTCAGCACCGAAGGCATGCGCCCGTGCACCGTGTTGAAGCCGTGCGATGCACCGAGGAAGTAATCCGGCGTCTTGGAGCTGCAGCCGATGCCCGACAGCTTGGCCACGCGGTGCGGCTCGATGTCGAGTTCCCAGCAAGCCTGGATGATCGCGGCGGAAATCGAGTCGTGCCCGCAGCCCGCGCACAGCGTGGAGATGCGGCCCTCGTAGTCGCGCCGCGTGTAGCCCACCTTGTTGCGCGTGAGCGTCGGGTGGTGCAGCCGGGGCTTGGCGATGTAGGTCATGCCACCTCCTTGGTGCGCGGCGCCGACGGGGCCTGAGAAGCCGGCACGTGCTGGCCGATGGCCTTGGTGATGAAACGTGCGGTGATCGGCGTGCCGTCGTAGTGCAAGACCCGTACCAGCCGCGCGGGGTCGATCTCCAGCTCGTTGATGAGCAGCGAGCGCATCTGCGCGTCGCAATTCTGCTCCACCACGAACACCTTCTCGTGCTCGGCGATGAACTTCGCCACCGACTCCGGGAACGGGTAGGCGCGCAGGCGCATCGCGTCGAGGTGCACGCCCTCTTCCTGCAGCACGTCCAGCGCCTCGTGCATGGCGGGCGCCGTCGAGCCGAAGTAGATGACGCCGAAGGCGGCCTTCTGGGCGGCGTGGCGCACCACCGGCTGCGGCACCAGGCCCGCGGCCGTCTTGAACTTGCGCCTGAGCCTTTCCATGTTGTAGATGTAGTCGGGCCCGCGCTCGGAATAGCGCGCATACGGGTCGCGCGTGGTGCCGCGCGTGAAGTAGCTGCCCTTGGTGGGGTGGGTGCCGGGCAGCGTGCGCCACGGGATGCCGTCGCCGTCCACGTCCTTGTAGCGCCCGAAGTCCTTGCCGGCCTCCAGCTCCTCGTGCGTCATGACCTTGCCGCGGTCGTACTCGTGGGCGTCGTCCCACGCGAACGGCTTGCACAGCCGCTGGTTCATGCCGATGTCCAGGTCGGTCATCACGAACACCGGCGTCTGCAGCCGGTCGGCCAGGTCGAGCGCGGCGGCCGAGTGCTCGAAGCATTCCTGCGGGTCCTGCGGCAGCAGCAGCACGTGCTTGGTGTCGCCGTGCGACGCGTAGGCGCAGGCCAGCAGGTCGGCCTGCTGGGTGCGCGTCGGCATGCCGGTGGAGGGCCCGCCGCGCTGCACGTTGATGATGGTCACGGGGATTTCGGCGAAGTACGCCAGCCCGATGAACTCGGTCATCAGCGAGATGCCGGGACCGGACGTCGCGGTGAAGGCGCGCGCGCCGTTCCAGCCCGCGCCCACCACCATGCCGATGGAGGCCAGCTCGTCTTCGGCCTGCACGATCGCGTAGTTGTGCCGCCCGGTGTGCGCGTCCACCCGGAACTTGTCGCAGTACTTCTGGAAGGCCTCGGCCACCGAAGACGACGGCGTGATCGGGTACCAGGCAGCCACCGTCGCGCCGCCGTACACGCAGCCCAGCGCCGCGGCGCTGTTGCCGTCCACGAAGATCTGGTCGCCCACGTTGTCGGCTCGCTTCACGCGGATGCCCAGCGGGGCCTGCAAGTGCTCCTGTGCGAAATCGCGGCCCAGTTGCAGCGCGCGCAGGTTGGAGTCGAGCAGCCTTTCCTTGCCGCGGTACTGTTCCTGGAACAGTTTCTCGAACACGCCCGCTTCCACGTCGAGCAGCACCGACAACGCCCCCACGTAGATGATGTTCTTGAACAGCTGGCGCTGCCGCGGGTCGGAGTACACCGCATTGGTGATTTCGGTGAGCGGCATGCCGATCACGTTCACGTCGGGCCGGAACTTCGACGGCGGCAGCGGCCGCGTGCTGTCGTAGAACAGGTAGCCGCCCGCCTCGATCTCGGCCAGGTCGGCGTCCCAGGTCTGGGGGTTCATCGCGACCATCATGTCCACGCCGCCGCGCCGCCCCGAATAGCCCTTCTCGCAGATGCGCGCCTCGTACCACGTGGGCAGGCCCTGGATGTTGCTGGGGAAGATGTTGCGCGGGCTCACCGGCACGCCCATGCGCAGGATCGCCTTGGCGAACAGCTCGTTGGCCGACGCCGAGCCCGAGCCGTTGACGTTGGCGAACTTGATGACGAAGTCGTTGACCCCCTCGATGCGCTTGATCATGCGAGCTCCTGTTCGGCCGGTGCCTTGTCGCGGCACCCGCTGCCGGCTTGGGTGGTGTTGAGCAGGAACTTCTGCATGTCCCAGGCCCCCGTGGGGCAGCGTTCGGCGCACAGCCCGCAGTGCAGGCAAACGTCTTCGTCCTTCACCATCACGCGGCCCGTCTTCAGGCCGCCCGACACGTAAAGGTCCTGCGCCAGGTTGAGTGCCGGGGCATTCAGCCGCTGCCGCAGGTCGTCCTCTTCGCCGTTGCCGGTGAAGGTGATGCAGTCCATCGGGCAGATGTCGACGCAGGCATCGCATTCGATGCACAGGTTCTGGGTAAAGACCGTCTGCACGTCGCAGTTCAGGCAGCGCTGCGCCTCGCGGAATGCCGTGGCGGCGTCGAACCCCAGTTCCACCTCCACCTTGATGCTGGCCAGCGCCTTCTCGGCCTTGGCCCATGGCACCTTGAAGCGCGCTTCCAGCGAGGTGTCGTTGTCGTAGCTCCACTCGTGGATGCCCATCTTCTGCGACATCAGGTTGGTCAGCGGCGACGGGCGCTGCGCCGGGTTTTCATCGTTGAGCAGCCGGTCGATCGACACCGCCGCTTCATGGCCGTGCGCCACGGCCGTGATGATGTTCTTGGGGCCGAAGGCCGAGTCGCCGCCGAACAGCACGTTGGGCACGCTCGACTGCATGGTCCGGGCGTCCAGCACCGGCAGGCCCCACTTGTCGAACTCGATGCCGCAGTCGCGCTCGATCCACGGGAAGGAGTTTTCCTGCCCCACCGCGATCAGCACCTCGTCGCATTCGAAGAAAGGGTCGGGCTCGCCGGTGGGCACCAGCGAGCGGCGTCCCTTGGCGTCGTACTCGGCGCGCACCACCTCGAAGCTCATGCCCTTCAGCTTGCCGTTTTCGTGCACGAAGGCCTTGGGCACGTGGTAGTTGATGATGGGGATGCCTTCTTCCATGGCATCTTCCTTCTCCCACGGCGACGCCTTCATCTCCTCGAAGCCGCTGCGCACGATCACCTTCACGTCGTCGCCGCCCAGCCGCCGCGCCGAGCGGCAGCAGTCCATGGCGGTGTTGCCGCCACCCAGCACGATCACCCGCCTGCCGACCTGCGTCACGTGGCCGAAGGACACCGAAGCCAGCCAGTCGATGCCGATGTGGATCTGCCGCGCCGCCTCGCGCCGCCCGGGGATTTCCAGGTCGCGCCCGCGCGGCGCGCCGCAGCCCACGAAGATGGCGTCGTAGCCCTGCTGCATCAGCGCCTTCATGGACTCGACGCGCTGGCCGGCGACGAACTTGACGCCCAGGTCGAAGATGTAGCCGACTTCTTCGTCGATCACTTCCTCGGGCAGCCGGAAGCGCGGCACCTGCGTGCGCATGAAGCCGCCGCCCTTGGCCTCGCCTTCGAACACGGTCACTTCGTAGCCCAGCGGCGCCAGGTCGCGCGCGACCGTGAGCGACGCGGGCCCGGCGCCCACGCAGGCGATGCGCCGGCCGTTCATGCGGGTGGGGGCCTTGGGCATGCGCGACGAGATGCCCTCTTCCTTCATGTCCGCCGCCACGCGCTTCAGGCGGCAGATGGCCACGGGTTCGGGGTGCTCGCCGTTGTTGCTTTCGACGCGGCCGCGCCGGCAAGCCGGTTCGCAGGGCCGGTCGCACGTGCGCCCGAGGATGCCCGGGAACACGTTGGACACCCAGTTCACCATGTAGGCGTCGCCGTAGCGGCCCTGCGCGATGAGGCGGATGTACTCGGGAACGGGTGTATGGGCCGGGCAGGCCCACTGGCAATCGACGACCTTGTGGAAGTAGGCCGGATTCGAAATATTGGTCGGCTGCAAACCTTTGCTCCTGGAGCCTGCGAGGGCCAGTCTACGCTGCGACCCTCACCACGACCTCTCCGGGGATTCCCGAAGCAACTGGCCGACAGTCGCGCATTGCAACGCGACGGCCGCATCGGCGCAATCGATTCCGCCTGCGTGCTTGAGATATGTCAAGCACAACGTGGCGGGGCCCCGCCGCTTCAGGGGTTGTCGCGTGGCGCGTGGCGGGCCCGCAGCGACCGGCAGTAGTCGGACGACTGGTACTGGGGCTTGATGCACTCGCGCGTTTCGCAGATGCCGCGCGTGATGAAGTTGGTCATGGAGCGGCACAGGGCCTCGGGCGAGGCCTGCGCCGTCACCACCGGTGCAACCGGCGTCGGGGGCGGCAGGGGCTGGGTACGCGCCACGGAAAGCGGTGCGGCCCGCGCAGCGGCCGCCGCAGCCTCTTCGGCGCGCAGGCGTTCCGCGGCCTGCGCCTGCCGCTGGCGGTCTTCTTCCAGCTTCTTCTGGCGCGCCTCGCGCGCGGCCTTCAGCGCCAGCGCCTTCTGTTCGGCGGCCCGCACGGCCTCGGCATCGCGCTTCTCGGCGGCCTGTTTCGCCAGGGAATAGGACGCCTGCTGCTCGGCGTCGATGCGGGCCTGCTCCACTTCTTCGAGCCGCTTGCGCTCGGCCTTCAGGGCGGCCAGGTACTTCTGTTCCACGGCCTGCGCGGCTGCCTGCTCGATGCCGCCCTTGTGCTGCTCGAACCAGTACCAGGCGCCTGCGCCCGCGGCCAGCACGCCCAGCGACAGGCCGACCACGAAGACGATGACGCGCGCGGCCAAGCCGCCGCCGCCGGTGCGTGCGCCGGCAGGGGCAGTGGCCGGTGGGCCGAGCGAGGCGCCGCAGCGTCGGCACGACTGCGCGCCTTCGGGGTTGGGGGTACCGCAGGCGTGGCAAGCCGTCGCCGTGATCGTCTCGTCGTCCGCCTGGTTATGTGTAGCCGTGTCGATGGATGCGCCTTGCTGGAATCAGCCCTGATTGTGCCTTTCTGTAACGGCTATGCGCAAGAATGCATCTGTTACTTCGGGTGGCGCCTGCACGAGCTCGATCAGGACGCCCTCGCCACCCACCGGGAACGGCTCGTTGCCCTTGGGATGGATGAAGCAGATGTCGAAACCGGCCGCGCCGCGGCGGATGCCGCCGGGAGCAAAGCGCACGCCCTGCGCGCCCAGCCATTCCACCGCCTTGGGCAGGTCGTCCACCCACAGGCCCACGTGGTTGAGGGGCGTGGCGTGCACGGCAGGCTTGCGGTCGGGGTCCAGCGGCTGCATCAGGTCCACTTCCACCTTGAAAGGGCCGCTGCCGAGCGCGCAGATGTCCTCGTCGACGTTCTCGCTTTCACTGCGGAAGGTGCCCGTGACGGACAGGCCGAACAGGTCGACCCAAAGCTTGGCCAGGCGCTGCTTGTCGGGGCCGCCGATGGCGATCTGCTGGATGCCCAGTACGCGAAAAGGCCGGGGGTTGGTCATCGGGTCACCTGTTTCGGTTGCAGCTGGTCCATGGCGATGGCCTGGCTGCGGCGCACCGCGCCGCGCAGGTCCTTGAGTTCGAGCCGCAGCACGCGCGCGGCCCAGTCGATCTCGACCGTGCCGTAGTGCTGCTCGGTGAACAGCGCGCCGATGCGGTTGGGGCCGGCCTCGGAAGCCTGCGCCCACGGGTGGGTGACGCCGCTGGAAGTGAGCTCGTACAGGGGATACGGCACGTCGCGCGCCTCCCGGTAGATCGCGCCGATATGCCGGTCGCCCGACAGGAACACCACGCCGCCGGCGCCGGTGGCCGCGACCAGCTTGTAAAGCCGGCTGCGTTCCAGCGGGAAGTTGCCCCAGCGCTCCCAGCCGTGGCCGTCCACCACCACCTGCACGCCGGACACGATGAGCCGCACGTCGGCCGGCTGCTTCAGCTGCGCTTCGAGCCAGCTCCACTGTTGGGCACCCAGCATGGACTTGGCAGGGTCCTCGTCGGGCAGGTAGCGCTCCTTGCCGGGTGCATCGCGCACGTCGGTGCGCTTCCACGCCGAGCGGAACCAGCGGGTGTCGAGCAGGATCACCTGCACGCGCTGCCCCGGCGGGCCGAAGACTTCGGCGTGGTAGATGCCCTCGTGCGATCGGCGCGGGTCTTTCTCGCCGGCCTCCCAGAATTCCAGGAACAGGTCCTTGGACGCCTGCTTGTGCACGAAGTCGGCGCCGCCGTCGTTCAGGCCGTAGTCGTGGTCGTCCCAGATCGCCAGGTGCGGAAAGCTGCGGCGCACCCGCGCAAAGCCGGGGATGGCCGCCTGGGCCTGGTAGGCCGTGCGCAGCGCCTCGGGCGTCCATTGCTGCGGGCTCGCGTAGACGTTGTCGCCGCCGAAGATCACCAAGTCGGGCCGGTCGGCGTACAGCGTGTCCCAGATCGGCTGCGGCTTGGACTGGTCGGCGCAGGAGGTGAAGGCGACGCGCGCCAGCGGCACCTGCGGCGGCGGTGGCGGGTCGACGCGATTGAGCGGGACGGGGCCGGTCTGGCAACCCACCATGGCCAGTGCCGGCACCAGCCCCAGCAATCGCCTGCGCCCTATCGTCATGCGAATTCCAGGATCGGCTGGTCCACGGCGAGCGACTCGCCCTTGCTAGCGAGCACCTTGCCGACCACGCCGTCCGCCGCGGCGAACAGCACGTTTTCCATCTTCATCGCCTCGATCACGGCCAGTCGCTCGCCCGCCTGCACCTTCTGGCCCGGCAGCACGGCAACGTCCACCAGCAGGCCCGGCATGGGCGACAGCAGGAAGCGGCTCATGTCGGGCGGCGCCTTGTAGGGCATCAGCGCGTGCAGTTCGGCAGCGCGGGGGGTCAGCACGATGGCGTCGAGCCTGGCGCCGTCGTGCGTGATGCGCACCGCCAGCGGGTTGCGGTCGGCGCCGCGCTCGACCTGCGCGGTGAATGCCTTGCCATTGGCCGTGCCCCGGATGCGCGCGCCGCCCAAATGCCATTTGCTACAGAGTTCGTAGCACTTGCCGGCTACTTCGACCACGCTGGAGCCGGACTGAGCCTGGAAGTCGGTGACCTTTGCCGGCACCCTCTCGTTGCGCCCGCCAGCGCCCAGCCGCACCACGACGAACTCTTCACCCACCTTGAATTCGTGGCCGCGCAGCTGGCCGCTGATTCCGGCCGAGCGCTGCAGCGTGCGGCGGTGCACGTAGGCCGCCAGCGCCGCCAGGAAGTCGGGGTCGTCGTGCGGCACGTCTGCCGCGTGGAAGCCCTTGGCGAAGTGCTCGGCGATGAAGCCCGTGTTGAAGTCCCCCGCGACGAACTTCGGGTGCGCCAGCAGCGCCGCCTGGAACGGGATGTTGCTGGAGACGCCGCGGATCACGAAGCCGTTGAGCGCCTCGCGCATCTTCGCGATGGCGTCGTTGCGGTCGGTGCCGTGCACGATGAGCTTGGCGATCATCGAGTCGTAGAACATCGGGATCTCGCCGCCCTCCTGCACGCCGGTGTCCACCCGCACGCCGGACAAGTGCCCGGTGTCGGACGCCCACATGCTCGTCTTGGGCGGCTGGAAGCGCACCAACCGGCCCGTGGAAGGCAGGAAGCTGCGGAACGGGTCCTCGGCATTGATGCGGCACTCGATGGCCCAGCCGTTGCGCTTCACGTCGGCTTGCTTCAGGGGAAGAGGCTCACCCGCCGCCACGCGGATCATCAGTTCCACCAGGTCCAGCCCCGTGATGCACTCGGTCACCGGGTGCTCCACCTGCAGGCGGGTGTTCATCTCGAGGAAGTAGAACGACTGGTCCTTGCCGACCACGAACTCCACCGTGCCCGCGCTCTGGTACTGCACCGCCTTGGCCAGCGCCACGGCCTGCTCGCCCATCGCCTTGCGCGTCGCGTCGCTGATGAAGGGCGACGGAGCTTCCTCGATCACCTTCTGGTGGCGCCGCTGGATCGAGCATTCGCGCTCGTTCAGGTAGATCACGTTGCCGTGCGAGTCGCCCAGCACCTGGATTTCGATGTGGCGCGGCTCCTCGACGAACTTCTCGATGAAGACGCGGTCGTCGCCGAAGCTGTTGCGCGCCTCGTTGCGGCACGAGGTGAAGCCCTCGAAGGCTTCCTTGTCGTTGAAGGCCACGCGCAGGCCCTTGCCGCCGCCGCCGGCGCTGGCCTTGATCATCACCGGGTAGCCGATGTCCCTGGCGATGGCCACCGCGCGCTCGGCCGACTCGATGGCGTCGTTCCAGCCGGGGATGGTGTTGACCCTGGCCTCGTTGGCGAGCTTCTTCGAGGCGATCTTGTCGCCCATGGCCGCGATCGAGTAGTTCTTGGGGCCGATGAAGGTGATGCCTTCTTCCTCCACCCGCCGCGCGAACTCTTCGTTTTCCGACAGGAAGCCGTAGCCCGGGTGCACGGCCTGGGCCCCGGTCTGCTTGCAGGCGGCGATGATCTTGTCGGCCACCAGGTAGCTTTCGCGGCTGGGCGCCGGGCCGATGCACACGCTTTCGTCGGCCAGTTCCACGTGCCGCGCGTCGCGGTCGGCTTCGGAGTACACGGCCACCGTCTTGATGCCCATCTTGCGGGCGGTGACCATGACGCGGCAGGCGATTTCGCCGCGGTTGGCAATGAGGATCTTGGTGAACATGGCGGTCCTCTTACAGCGGAATGTTCCCGTGCTTGCGCCACGGGTTGTCGAGCTTCTTGGCCTGCAGCATCACCAGCGAGCGGCAGATGCGCTTGCGGGTTTCGTGCGGCAGGATCACGTCGTCGATGAAGCCGCGCGCGCCGGCGATGAAGGGGTTGGCGAAGCGGGTCTTGTACTCGGCCTCGCGCTGCGCCAGCTTGGCCGGGTCGCCCTTGTCCTCGCGGAAGATGATCTCCACCGCCCCCTTGGCCCCCATCACCGCGATCTCGGCGTTGGGCCACGCGAAATTGACGTCGCCGCGCAGGTGCTTGGAGCTCATCACGTCGTAGGCCCCGCCATACGCCTTGCGCGTGATGACCGTGACCTTGGGCACGGTGCACTCGGCATAGGCATACAGCAGCTTCGCGCCGTGCTTGATGATGCCGCCGTACTCCTGGCTGGTGCCGGGCATGAAGCCGGGCACGTCCACGAAGGTGATCACGGGGATGTTGAACGCATCGCAGAACCGCACGAAGCGCGCCGCCTTGATGCTGCTCTTGATGTCGAGGCAGCCGGCCAGCACCAGCGGGTTGTTGGCCACGATCCCCACCGTCTGCCCTTCCATGCGCGCGAAGCCGATCACGATGTTCTTGGCGTACTCGGGCTGCAGCTCGAAGAAGTCGCCGTCGTCCACCGCCTTGGTGATCAGCTCCTTCATGTCGTACGGCTTGTTGGGGTTGTCCGGCACCAGGGTGTCGAGCGAGAAGTCCATGCGGTCGGCCGGGTCGTTGCTGGGGCGCACCGGCGGCTTCTCGCGGTTGTTGAGCGGCAGGTAGTTGTACAGGCGCCGCAGCATCAGCAGCGCCTCGACGTCGTTCTCGAACGAGAGGTCGGCCACGCCGCTCTTGGTGGTGTGGGTCACCGCGCCGCCCAGGTCCTCGGCCGTCACTTCCTCGTGCGTCACGGTCTTCACCACCTCGGGGCCGGTCACGAACATGTACGAGCTGTCCTTCACCATGAAGATGAAGTCGGTCATGGCCGGCGAGTAAACGGCGCCGCCCGCGCACGGGCCCATGATCATGCTGATCTGCGGCACCACCCCCGACGCCATCACGTTGCGCTGGAACACGTCGGCATAGCCGCCGAGCGACGCCACGCCCTCCTGGATGCGCGCGCCGCCCGAGTCGTTGAGGCCGATCACCGGCACGCCGACCTTCATGGCCTGGTCCATCACCTTGCAGATCTTCTCGGCATGCGCCTCCGACAGCGCTCCGCCGAACACCGTGAAGTCCTGGCTGAACACGAACACCATGCGCCCGTTGATCATGCCGTAACCGGTGACCACGCCGTCGCCGGGCACCTTGTTGGACTCCATGCCGAAGTCGGTGCAGCGGTGCTCGACGAACATGTCCCACTCTTCGAACGTGCCCTCGTCCAGCAGCAGCTCGATGCGCTCGCGCGCGGTGAGCTTGCCCTTCTTGTGCTGCGATTCGATCCGCTTGGCGCCGCCGCCCTGGCGGGCCGCCGCGCGCTTCTTCTCCAGTTGTTCAAGGATGTCGTGCATCTTGTTCTCCTTTCGTTGTCACCCCGGGCTCGACCCGGGGTCCATCTTGCCCAGCAACTGCCGCGCCGCCGTCGACGCTGCCAGCCTGCCCTCTTCCACTGCCTGGGTCACCTGCGGCAGCAGCTGCCGCACGGCGGGATGCTGCCTGAAAGCCTGCTTCAACCCGCCCTCGATCCGCTCCCACATCCAGCCCAGCGCCTGGTGCTTGCGCCGCGCCTCGAGCTCGCCGCTGGCCGTGCGCGCATCGCGATACGCGACGACCGCCTGCCAGAACGAATCCACGCCCACCGACTTCAGCGCGCTCAATTGCAGCACCTTGGGCACCTGGTGCACCCGGCCGTGCTGCGTGATGATGCGCAGGGCGCTGGTGATCTGCGCCTGCGCGCGGGTGGCCGCATCGGGGTCGATGTCGGCCTTGTTGATGAGCACCAGGTCGGCCAGCTCCATCACGCCCCGCTTGATGGCCTGCAGGTCGTCGCCGGCATTGGGCAGCTGCATCAGCACGAACATGTCGGTCATGCTGTGCACCGCCGTCTCACTCTGGCCCACGCCGACGGTTTCGACGATGACCACGTCGAAACCCGCGGCTTCGCACACCAGCATGGACTCGCGCGTCTTTTCCGCCACGCCGCCCAGCGTGCCGCTGGACGGGCTGGGCCGGATGTACGCATGCTCGTTCACCGACAAGTGCTCCATGCGGGTCTTGTCACCCAGGATGGAGCCGCCCGACACCGACGACGACGGGTCGACCGCCAGCACCGCCACGCGGTGGCCCTTCGAGATCAGGTAGAGCCCCAATGCCTCGATGAACGTGCTCTTGCCGACACCGGGCACGCCGCTGATGCCGAGCCGGAACGACCGGCCCGTTTGCGGCAGCAGGTGCGTGAGCAGTTCATCCGCCTGCTCGCGGTGGTCGGGGCGCGTCGACTCCAGCAGCGTGATGGCCTTGGCGATGGCCCGCCGCTGCGCAGCGCCCGCCGGGCCCAGTACCTGGTCGGCGAGGTTCATGCCCACCGCTCGCGGTTGGCGGCGATGATGCCGGCCAGCTTCTCGGACCACGCCGGGTACAGCGCCGGCCCGGGGTGGAAGCCGTCGTGCGATAACAGCTTGGGGTCCGCCGCCCAGCGCAGGCTGCAGAAGCCGAACCCGTGCCCAGCAGCCCATCGCTGCAGCGCTTCGTCGAGCCAGTCGGAGTAGCGCCCCAGGTACCAGCGCAGCGGCTGCGGCACGGCAGTGAGCAGGCCCATCGGCGGCAGGCCGCAGAACACGGCCCACTTGGCGCCGGTGCGCTGCCTCAGGTCGTGCCACAAGGCGGTGAGCTGTCCGACGTAGGTGGCCGCTGTGCGCTGCGCGGTCACGTCGTTCACGCCCAGCACGGTCACCACCACGTCAGCGGGATAGAGCGGCGCGCGCTGCACCAGTTGCTTCGCATCGGCCGAGTCGGTGCCAGTCTGGGCGACGAGCTGCCAGCCAATGGTCGCCCCCAACTGCTCGTGCAGGCGGTGCGTCATCGGCAGGGCCAGCGCCTGGGCCTGGTCGGGCAGGCCGACGCCGGCGGCCGAAGAGTCGCCGACAACGAGCACCCGCATTGCGGGCTTGCCTTCACCGACGACGCCGTCGCGCGGGCCTTCGGCCTCGGGCAGGCGCAACGCGGTGCGCCGCACCCAGCGCGCCTGCGGGAGCAGGACCGGGCCGAGGGCGAGCTTGGCGGCAAGGAGGGCCGCAGTCATTACGCAGCGACGGCCTTCTTGATCTGCTCCAGCACATCCTTCGCGCTGGCCGGTATCGGCGTGCCGGGGCCGTAGATGCCTTTCACGCCCGCGTTGTAGAGGTACTCGTAGTCCTGCTGCGGGATCACGCCGCCCACGAAAACGATGATGTCGTCGGCGCCCTGCTTCTCCAGCTCGGCGATGATCGCCGGCACCAGTGTCTTGTGGCCCGCCGCCAGCGTGCTGATGCCCACCGCGTGCACGTCGTTCTCGATAGCCTGGCGTGCGCACTCTTCGGGCGTCTGGAACAGCGGGCCGATGTCGACGTCGAAGCCGAGGTCGGCATACGCCGTGGCCACCACCTTGGCGCCACGGTCGTGGCCGTCCTGGCCGAGCTTCGCGACGAGCACGCGCGGGCGGCGGCCCTGCGCCTCGGCGAAGTCCGCCACTTCCTTCTTCAGTTTCTCCCAGCCCTCGGCCGAGTCATAAGCTGCTGCGTACACGCCGGTCACCTTTTGCGTATCGGCGCGGTGGCGCCCGTAGACTTTTTCCAGTGCATCGCTCACCTCGCCCACCGTCGCTCGACGGCGGACGGCTTCGATGGCCAATGCCAGCAGGTTGCCGGTGCCGCTGCGGGCCGCAGCCGTCAGCGCTTCCAGAGCCTCCTGCACGGCAACGCCGTCGCGGCGGGCCTTGATGGCCTTCAGGCGCGCGATCTGCTGCTCGCGCACCCGCACGTTGTCCACCTCGAGGATCTCCATCGGGTCCTCGGACTGCAGGCGGTACTTGTTGACGCCGACGATCACGTCGCGGCCCGAATCGATGCGCGCCTGCTTCTCGGCCGCGGCCGCCTCGATCTTCAGCTTGGCCCAGCCGGAGTCGACCGCGCGGGTCATGCCGCCCATGGCCTCGACTTCCTCGATGATCTTCCAGGCGGCGTCGGCCATTTCCTGCGTCAGCTTCTCCATCATGTAGCTGCCGGCCCACGGGTCGATCACGCTGGTGATGTGGGTCTCTTCCTGGATGATGAGCTGGGTGTTGCGCGCAATGCGCGAAGAGAAGTCGGTGGGCAGCGCGATCGCCTCGTCGAACGAATTGGTGTGCAGCGACTGCGTGCCGCCGAACACCGCCGCCATCGCCTCGATGGTGGTGCGCACCACGTTGTTGTACGGGTCCTGCTCGGTCAGCGACCAGCCCGACGTCTGGCAGTGCGTGCGCAGCATCAGGCTCTTGGGGTTCTTCGCGCCGGTCTCCTTCATGATGCGCCACCACAGCAGGCGCGCGGCGCGCATCTTGGCGATCTCCAGGTAGAAGTTCATGCCGATCGCCCAGAAGAACGACAGGCGCCCGGCAAACTCGTCGACGTCGAGGCCCTTGGCCATGGCCGTCTTCACGTACTCCTTGCCGTCGGCCAGCGTGAAGGCCAGCTCCAGTGCCTGGTTGGCACCGGCCTCCTGCATGTGGTAGCCCGAGATCGAGATCGAGTTGAACTTCGGCATGTTCTTCGCCGTGTACTCGATGATGTCGCCCACGATCCGCATCGAGGGCTCGGGCGGGTAGATGTAGGTGTTGCGGACCATGAACTCCTTCAGGATGTCGTTCTGGATGGTCCCCGACAGCCGGCCCTGCTTCACGCCCTGCTCTTCGGCCGCGACGACGTAGCCGGCCAGCACCGGCAGCACCGCTCCGTTCATGGTCATGGACACACTCACCTTGTCGAGCGGGATGCCGTCGAACAGGACCTTCATGTCTTCGACGGTGTCGATCGCCACGCCCGCCTTGCCGACGTCGCCCACCACGCGCGGGTGGTCGCTGTCGTAGCCGCGGTGCGTGGCCAGGTCGAACGCCACGCTCACGCCCTGGCCGCCGCCTGCCAGGCCCTTGCGGTAGAAGGCGTTGGACTCTTCCGCGGTGGAGAAGCCCGCGTACTGCCGGATGGTCCAGGGGCGCGCCGCATACATGGTCGCCTGCGGGCCGCGCAGGAAGGGTTCGAACCCTGGGAGCGTGTTGGTGTGCGGCAAGTCCGCGATGTCGGCCGCCGTGTACAGGGGCTTCACGGCAATGCCGTCGGGCGTGACCCAGGCTAGGTTTTCGACCTTGCCACCGGGCGAAGACTTGGCGGCTGCGTCGACCCAGGCCGTGGGGTCGGCGGGCTTGTAGGAAGGAACTTGGCTCATGAGCGATTCTCTGCGGGTTGGCCCGGATTCTATGTCATTTATAATTATTGATAAAGCATTTTAAATTGCCGTATGATGGCGCCATGACCGCAGTCGCCGCCCTAGCCCCCCGGGCCCTCTACGAAGAGGTGGCCGAGCTGCTGCGCCAGCGCATCTTCCGCCGCGAGCTGGAGCCGGGCAGCTGGATCGACGAGGTGAAGCTCTCGCAGGAGTACGGCATCAGCCGCACCCCGCTGCGCGAGGCGCTGAAGGTGCTGGCCGCCGAGGGCTTGGTCACCATGAAAGTGCGGCGCGGCGCCTACGTGACCGAGGTGTCCGAGAACGACCTGGCCGAGGTGTACCACCTGCTCTCGCTGCTGGAAAGCGATGCGGCGGGCGTGGTGGCCCAGAAGGCCACGGATGCCGAGATCCAGGAGCTGAAGGCGCTGCACGCCGAGCTGGAGTCGGCCGTGAAGGACCGCGACCGCTTCTTCGCCGTGAACGAGCGCTTCCACATGCGGCTGCTGGAGATCGCCGGCAACAAGTGGCGCAACCAGATGGTGGCCGACCTGCGCAAGGTGATGAAGCTCAACCGCCACCAGTCGCTGCTGAAGGCGGGGCGCGTGCGCGAGTCGCTGGCGGAGCACCGCTCGGTGATGGACGCCTTGGTGCGGCGCGACCCGCAAGCGGCTACGCGGCGCATGCAGGAGCACTTCAGCAACGGGTTGGAAGCGGCAGGTTAGGCAAGGGTATGTGATGCGTTGGTATTCGTAGGCTGGTGGTAAGGAGCGAAAGCGACGCACCCCAGCGTTTCAGCGCATTGACAGGCCGTCGCCGCGCCCTAGCATCTGTCGGGCACCCCGAACCCACAGGAGACAAGCATGACCCGTGTCCTTGCGCGAATCGCAATCGCGCTTTCAGCCTTCGCATTCGCCGGCCTTGCGCCGGCGCAGAACCTTTCCATCGCCACCGGCGGCACCGGCGGCGTGTACTACCCGCTGGGCGGCGGCCTCGCGGCGGCGCTGTCCAAGTACGTGCCGGGCATGTCGGCCACGGCCGAAGTGACCGGCGGCTCGGTGGACAACCTGAAGCTCATCGCCAGCGAGAAGCCCTACGTCGCCTTCACCATGGCCGACGCCGGCCAGGACGCGCTGAAAGGCGAGGACAAGTTCAAGGACAACAAGGTGCCGGTGCGCACGCTGGCGGTGCTGTACCCCAACCGCATGCACGTGGTCACCGTCGAGGGCAAGGGCATCTCGAAGATGTCGGACCTGAAGGGCAAGCGCGTGTCCACCGGCTCGCCGGGCAGCGCCACCGAAGTGATGGCCTTCCGCGTCATCGAGGCCGCGGGCCTGGACAAGGACAAGGACATGAAGCGCGAGCGCCTGGGCGTCGCCGAGTCGGCCAACGCCATGAAGGACAACAAGATCGACGCGTTCTTCTGGGTGGGCGGCCTGCCGACCGCTGCGGTCACCGACCTGGCCAACACGCCCGGCACCAAGATCAAGCTGGTCGACCACGCCGACCTGGTCGGCAAGATGAACCAGAAGTGGGGCAACCTGTACGTCGAGGACGCGATCCCGAAGGCGGTCTACAAGGGCATGGATGCCGACAACAAGCAGGCGACCGTGATGAACCTGCTGGTGGCGCACGAGAAGATGAGCGAGAAGGTCGCGTACGACATCGTCAAGACCATCTTCGAGCGCAAGGCCGACCTCGTGGCCGTACACAAGGAAGCCGAGAACTTCAAGCTCGAGAACCAGAAGGCGGCCGCGTCGCCGATGCCGTGGCACCCGGGCGCACTGAAGTACTTCGCCGAAAAGGGCATCAAGATCAACTGAGCCCTTCATGAGCGAAGACACCGGACAGGTCTCCGACGAAGCCCTGTCCCGGGCGCAGGAGTACATCGAGGAAGAGGAAGGCGCAGCGCACCGGCTGACCGGCTGGCGCGCTCGGTTCATCACGCTCGCGGCGGTGGCCGTGTCGCTCTTCCACCTTTACGGCGCCTACGACATCGTGCCCACGCACGTCATGCGCAACGTGCACGTGGCGATGGTGCTGTTCCTGGTCTACCTGCTGTTCCCCGTGACGCGGCGCTTCCGGCACCGCATCATGTGGTGGGACGTCGCCGCCGCGTTGCTGTCGGTGGCGGTGTGTGCCTATGCCCTGTGGGGCGGCGACGACTTCACCGACCGCAACACCTCGCCCAACAAGTGGGACATCGCTTTCGGCATCGCGCTCATCGTGCTGCTGCTGGAGGCCATGCGCCGCAGCATGGGCTGGGTGCTGCCGGTGGTGACGGCCTGCTTCGTCGCGTATGCCCTGCTCGGCGCGCAACTGCCGGCCCCGTGGACCCACAAGGGTTACGACATCGGCCGGCTGGTGGGCCACCTGTACATGACGCTGGAGGGGATCTTCGGCGTGGCGGTCGACGTCTCGTCGTCGCTCATCATCCTGTTCACCGTGTTCGGCGCGTTCCTGCACTACACGGGCGCGGGCAAGTTCTACATCGACTTCTCGTTCGCCGCGATGGGCGGCAAGCCGACCGGCGCCGGCCGCACGGTGGTGCTGGCGTCGTTCCTGCTGGGCGGGCCTTCCGGCTCCGGCGTGGCGACGACGGTGACGCTCGGTTCGGTCGCGTGGCCGATGCTCGCGAAGGTGGGCTACGAGCGCAACGCGGCCGGCGGCCTGCTGGCCGCAGGCGGGCTGGGCGCCATCATCTCGCCGCCCGTGCTGGGCGCAGCGGCGTTCCTGATCGCCGAGTTCCTGAAGATCTCGTACCTCGACGTGCTGATGATGGCGGTGATCCCAACGCTGCTGTTCTACTTCGCGCTCTTCCTCATGGTGGAGATCGACGCGCGCAAGTACGGCATGGGCGCCATGGCATTCGCAACCCCCGAGTCGCTGTGGAGCCTCACGCGCAAGTACTGGTTCCACTTCCTGTCGCTGGTGTCGATCATCGCGTTCATGCTGTGGGGCTTTTCGCCCGTGCTGTCGGTGTTCTGGGCCACGGTGGTGACGGTCGTCACCAGCTTCCTGAGGCGCGACACGGCGCTGGTGCCCTACGACCTGTTCCGCGGCCGCGTGCCGGTGTGGCGGGGCCTGTGGGAGTCGAATTTCATCCAGGCGCTGGCCGCCGGCTCCACCGGCGTGCTCAACGTGGCGGCGACCTGTGCGGGCGCCGGCATCATCGTCGGCGTGGTGACACTCACCGGGCTGGGCCTGAAGTTCAGCTCGATCGTCATCGACCTGGCGGCGGGCTCGCTGTTCCTCACGGCCGTCTACACGGCGCTCGTCGTGTGGGTCGTCGGGCTGGCCGTGCCGGTGACCGCCTCGTACATCATCTGCGCCGTCATAGCGGCGCCGGCGCTCATCAAGCTCGGCGTGCCGGACTTCGCGGCGCACATGTTCATCTTCTACTATGCGGTCCTGTCCGAGGTGTCGCCGCCGACAGCGCTGTCACCGTTTGCCGCATCGGCCATCACCGGCGGCGACCCGTACAAGACGACGCTGCAGTGCTGGAAGTACACCGTGCCGGCGTTCCTCGTGCCTTTCGTGTTCGTGCTGGACCCGGCCGGGCAAGGGCTGCTGCTGATGGGGTCGTCGAAGGCGCTGGCTACTGCGAACTGGTGGTCGATCGCGGGGGTGTCGTTCAGCGCGGCGTTGGGCGTAGCGGCGCTGGCGGCGGGCTTCCAGGGCTGGGCGATCAAGAAGACGAACGCAGTGGAACGGGTGATGTTCCTGGTGGCGGGGTTCGCGCTGGTGTATCCGTCGCCCGTGTCGGACCTGCTGGGGATGGCGCTGGTGCTGGTGGCGCTGGCGATGCAGTATTTCCGAGGGCGGCCGGTTCCGGCTTGACGGCGCATGGTGGGCAGCTTTGCTGCCCACCGCACTCAGAAAGCCGCAATCCCCGTCTGCGCGCGCCCGAGGATCAGCGCGTGGATGTCGTGCGTGCCTTCGTAGGTGTTCACCACCTCCAGGTTCACCAGGTGCCGCGCCACGCCGAACTCGTCGCTGATGCCGTTGCCGCCCATCATGTCGCGCGCCAACCGTGCGATGTCCAGCGCCTTGCCGCACGAGTTGCGCTTCATGATCGAGGTGATCTCCACGCTGGCCGTGCCCTCGTCCTTCATGCGCCCCAGCCGCAGGCAGCCCTGCAGCCCCAGCGTGATCTCGGTCTGCATGTCGGCCAGCTTCTTCTGGATCAACTGGTTGGCCGCCAGCGGCTTGCCGAACTGCTTGCGGTCCAGCACG